>NZ_SHKU01000003.1:0-1080808 GCF_004217355.1 Streptomyces sp. BK022 | reverse complement strand
TCGACCACCGCGTCCCGAGGCGCGCGCAACGCCGTGTGCAGCACCGCCCGGTTCTCGGTCGTGTTGATCCGCTCACCGCGGAACATCGCGTCCCGGAGCCCGAACACATCCGTGGCGACGGCCAGTTCGCGCAACAGCCGCAGCGCCTCGGCGTCCACGAGCTGCTTGCTGTAGTCGATGTAGAGGTCCCCGACCCGGACCGTGTACGTCCGCCCGCGCTCCGGGTCGGCGTCGAACAGCTCCCGCAGGCCCGTCCCGCCGAATTCCTCGCGGTGCTCCTTCAGAGCGGCCCACTCGGGCGTCCGGTTCAGTGCTGTACGGCCTTCTGCGTTCATCTCCGGCTTCCGCCTTCCTTTCTGCGCCTGTCGCCTGTCCTGCCCCGTGTGCCCACTGCGGGACCAACCTAATTGATCACCCGGGGGCCGGGCCGGTGGTGACACCACCCCGCTTCTCCTCCATCGGTACGTCCGCCGAGCGCGCCGGTATCAGCGCGAGCACCGCCGCCGCGAAGAGGGCGGCCGTGAGGAGCGCGGGAGCGTTGAGACCGAGGGAGCCGGCGGCGGCACCACCGAGCAGGGCGCCGAGGGGAGCACCGGCGGTGGAGGCGGTGCGGAAGGCGGCCGAGATGCGGCCGGTCATCGCGGCGGGGGCGCGCTGCTGCATCAGCGTCACCTGGTTGACGTTCCACACCATGCCCATCGCGCCGAGGAGCAGCATCCCTGCGATCAGCGCGGGCAACTCCCGCACACAGCCCAGCAGGAGGAGCGCACCGGTCTGCACGGTGCCGCCCAGCAGCAGGGCCCGTACCCGGCCGAGACGGCCCGCCAGACGCTGGGCCAGGAAGCCGCCGGCGACGCTGCCGGCCGAGTAGGCGGTCATGGCGGCCGCGTATCCGGCGTTCCCCGCGTGCAGCCAGCCGGTGACGTGCAGGACGAGGGTGGCGATCAGGGCGCCCATGCCGATGTTGCACAGCAGGGTGGCTCCGCAGGTCGCGCGGAGGGCGCGGTCCCGCCACAGTTGCCGCAGCCCCTCCCCTATGTCGGCGCGCAGGGTCGCGCCGGGCGGGCGCGGTTCACGTGACGGCGTCCCGATGCGGAGGGAGGCCACGAGGGCGGCCCCCAGCAGGTAGGTGACGGCGTCGGCGGCGTAGGGCAGGAACGCCCCGGCCGTCAGCAGCAGTGGCACCAGGGGTCCGCCGAGCAGGCCGCCGGCGAGCTGCTGACCGGTCATCAGGCGGGCGTTGGCGCTGCCCAGGTCGTCCGGGGGGACCACGGAGGGCAGCAGGGCGGTCGCCGCGTTGTCGAACAGGGTCTGGAGCGCGGTGAGGGAGAAGGCGAGCGCGAACAGCAGCGGGATCGAGGCGTGGCCGAGGGCCACCGCCAGGGCGAACGCGGCGACGAGCAGCCCGCGTGCCACGTCCACCGCCCACATGGCGCGGCGTTGGTCCACCCGGTCGGCCACCGCGCCGCCCACCAGGCCGAACAGCAGCCAGGGCACATAGCCGCAGGCGGTCACGGCGGCGACGGCGAGCGGGTCGTCGGTCAGCCGCACGGCGAGCAGCGGCAGCGCGGCCGTACGCAGCGCGTCACCGAAGCGGGAGAGCACGGCAGCGCTCCACAGGCGCCCGAATCCCCCGCGCCACGCGGGCGTTGCCTCGCGCACCACCTGAGCCGTCGTCATGGCCGTCCCCCTGAGTCGCAGTTGCCTCACTCACAGTAGGGGGCACCACTGACAACGGGGTCCGGCCGTGGGGCGGGACAGCTCCGGCCGGGCACCCTCTCGGGTCCCGGCCGGTGTCGACTCCTAGATCTCGCCCCGCAGTTTGGCGAGCGCCTCGGCGAGGATCGCCTCGCCGTCCGCGTCGCTGCGCCGCTCGCGCACGTAGGCGAGGTGCGTCTTGTAGGGCTCGGTGCGCGGCGGGTCCGGGGGGTTGTCCCGGTCCTGTCCGGCCGGGAAGCCGCAGCGCGGGCAGTCCCAGGTGTCGGGGACCTGCGCGTCGCTGGCGAAGCTCGGCTGGGTCTCGTGCCCGTTGGAGCACCAGAAGGAGATGCGCAGACGCGGGGCGGACTCGCCGCGCTCGGCCTCGCCCATCGGCCCCGCACCGACCCGGCTTCCCCGGATCGCGTTGCCACTTGCCACGGTCGTAACTCCCTGCGTGATGGTGCCGCGAAGCAGGTCGGCCTATCGCTTCGCCGCGAGCGCCTCAGTCTACGTAAGGCCCAACGCGCGTCCAGTGACGGGAGGTACCGCCTCCGCCCAGACGCAAGCCCCATGATAGGCCGCGCTCGTGAGCGCGTACCGAACATGGGGCCTTACGTGTGGAATCTATGTACTTGTGGGACGTGCGGGGCATCGCGGCTGTACGCGCGGCCCCCGCCTCGGCGGTGCGGTCAGCCGCTCGACTTCATGAGCAGGCCGAGCACGATGATCGAGGCGAACCAGAGCACGGCGATCACGACCGTGATGCGGTCGAGGTTGCGCTCGGCGACCGAGGAGCCGCCCACGGAGGACTGCATGCCACCACCGAACATGTCGGAGAGGCCGCCGCCCTTCCCCTTGTGCATCAGCACCAGCAGCATCAGCAGCAGGCTGAAGACGATCAGGGCGATCGAGAACCCCAAAACCACGGCTGGACCAACTTCCTCGGATTCGGACGGACGGATTGAGCTGGACGACGGGGGCACGGCACGATGGCCATGCCCCCGCAAGAGTACGACGTATCGCCGCTACCGCCTACTCGCGGACGGGATCACTGATCGCGGAACCGCACGATCTTGACGAACTCGTCGGTGTCCAGCGACGCGCCGCCCACCAGGGCGCCGTCGATGTCCGGCTTGGCCATGATCTCGGCGACGTTGCCGGACTTCACGGAGCCGCCGTACTGGATGCGGATCTTGTCGGCGACGTCCCCCGAGTACAGCTCGGCGAGCTTGCCCCGGATCGCGCCGCAGACCTCCTGCGCGTCGTCGGAGCCGCAGACCTTGCCGGTGCCGATGGCCCACACGGGCTCGTAGGCGATCACCACGTTCTCGGCCTGCTCGGCCGGGACGTCCTTCAGGCCGCCCTCGACCTGGGCGAGGGTGTGGTCCACGTGGTTCCCGGCCTCGCGGACGTCCAGCTCCTCGCCGACGCACAGGATCGGGGTGAGGCCGTTCTGGAAGGCCGCCTTGACCTTGGCGTTGACCACGTCGTCGGTCTCGTGGTGGTACTGACGGCGCTCGGAGTGGCCGGCGAGCACGTAGGAGCACTTCAGCTTGGCCAGCATCGAACCGGAGATCTCGCCGGTGTAGGCGCCGGACTCGTGCTGGGAGACGTCCTGGGCGCCATACTTGATCTTGAGCTTGTCGCCGTCGACCAGGGTCTGCACGGAGCGCAGGTCGGTGAAGGGCGGCAGGACGGCGACCTCGACGGCCTCGTAGTCCTTGTCGGCCAGGGCGAAGGCGAGCTTCTGGACGTGCGCGATGGCCTCGAGGTGGTTGAGGTTCATCTTCCAGTTGCCCGCCATGATCGGCGTGCGAGTGGTCATGCGGGGTCAGTCCTCCAGTGCGGCGAGGCCGGGGAGCGTCTTGCCCTCGAGGTACTCGAGGGAGGCGCCGCCACCGGTCGAGATGTGGCCGAATGCGTTCTCGTCGAAACCGAGCGTACGCACCGCGGCGGCGGAGTCGCCGCCGCCGACGACGGTGAAGCCGTCGGAGTCGACGAGGGCCTGGGCGACCGCCTTGGTGCCCTCGGCGTAGTCGGGGTGCTCGAAGACGCCCATCGGACCGTTCCAGAAGACGGTCTCGGCGTCGCCGAGCTTCGAGGCGTACAGCTCGCGGGTCCTCGGGCCGATGTCCAGGCCCTCCTGGTCGGCGGGGATCTTGTCCGCGTCGACCACGGTGTGCTGGGTGGGTGCCTTGGTCTTCAGGTCCGGGAACTCCGGGGAGACCAGGACGTCGACGGGCAGGACCAGCTCGACGCCGTTCTTCTCGGCGCGCTCCAGGTACTCCTTGACGGCCGGGATCTGGTCCTCCTGGAGGAGGGAGATGCCGACCTCGTGGCCCTGCGCCTTGAGGAAGGTGTAGGCCATGCCGCCGCCGATGAGCAGCCGGTCGGCCTTGCCGAGCAGCTGGTCGATGACGGCGAGCTTGTCGGAGACCTTGGCGCCGCCGAGGACGACGACGTAGGGACGCTCGACGTCGTCGGTGAGCTTCTTCAGGACGCCGACCTCGCGCGCGATCAGGTAGCCGGCGTAGTGCGGCAGCCGGGCCGGGAGGTCGTACACGGAGGCGTGCTTGCGGTGCACGGCGCCGAAGCCGTCGCCCACGTAGACGTCGGCGAGGGCCGCCAGCTGGTCGGCGAACTCGCCGCGCTCGGTGTCGTCCTTGGAGGTCTCGCCGGGGTTGAAGCGCAGGTTCTCGACGACCGCGACCTGGCCGGGCTCCAGGCCGTCGACGGCCGCGTGGGCCGCGGGGCCGACGGTGTCCTCGGCGAAGGCGACCGGGGTGCCGAGGAGTTCGGCGAGACGCTCGGCGACGGGCAGCAGCGAGAAGGCCGGGTCCGGCGCCCCCTTGGGACGGCCCAGGTGGGAGGCGACGACCACCTCGGCGCCCGCGTCGGCGAGGGCCTTGATGGTGGGCACGACGGCACGGATGCGGCCGTCGTCGGTGATGGTCCCGTCGGCCAGCGGCACGTTGAGGTCGGCGCGGACGAAGACCCGCTTGCCGCTCACGCCGTCGGCGAGAAGTTCGTCGATCGTCTTCATTGAGTGGACTCCTGGAGAGGGCTCTTGATGCCCCTGATCGTAAGAGGGCGTGGTCCGTGCGTGAGACAGGGCCCGGACAGCGCGGCCGTGCGCTGCCCGGGCCCTGCTCTCACTTCAAGGTCCTGCGGTGTCGGATCAGAGCTGCTCGCCGACGAAGACCGTCAGGTCCACGAGGCGGTTGGAGTAGCCCCACTCGTTGTCGTACCAGCCGAGGATCTTCACCGTGTTGCCGTCCTGGACCATCGTCAGGGACGAGTCGAAGGTGCAGGAGGACGGGTCACCGACGATGTCGGAGGACACGATCTCGTCCTCGGTGTAGGACAGGAAGCCCTTGAGCGAACCGTCCTCGGAGGCCTTCTTGAACGCGGCGTTGACCTCGTCCTTGGTGACCTCGCGCTGAAGCTCCACGACCAGGTCGGTGGCCGAGCCGGTCGGGACCGGGACGCGCATCGCGATGCCGTCGAGCTTGCCCTTGAGCTGCGGCAGGACCAGCGCGGTGGCCTTGGCGGCACCCGTGGTGGTCGGGATGATGTTCTCGGCGGCGGCGCGGGCGCGGCGCAGGTCCTTGTGCGGGAAGTCCAGGATGCGCTGGTCGTTGGTGTACGCGTGCACCGTGGTCATCAGGCCGCTGACGATGCCGAAGTTCTCGTCCAGCACCTTCGCCATCGGCGCCACGCAGTTGGTGGTGCACGAGGCGTTGGAGATGACGTGGTCCTTCGCCGGGTCGTACTTGTCCTGGTTGACGCCCATGACGATGGTGATGTCCTCGTCCTTGGCCGGAGCCGAGATGAGGACCTTCTTGGCGCCGCCGGCCAGGTGCTTGGCGGCGTCGTCGCGCTTGGTGAAGATGCCGGTCGACTCGATGACGATGTCGACGCCGAGCTCGCCCCACGGGATGTCGGCGGGGTTGCGCTCGGAGAGCACCTTGATGGTGTGACCGTCGACCGTGATCGTGTCTTCGGTGTGCGTCACCTCGGCCTTGAGGCGGCCCAGGATGGTGTCGTACTTGAGCAGGTGCGCCGTGGTCGCGGTGTCACCCAGGTCGTTGACAGCCACAACCTCGATGTCCGCACCCTGCTCCAGCAGAGCGCGGAAGTAGTTACGCCCGATGCGGCCGAAGCCGTTGATGCCTACGCGGATCGTCACGAACCGATCTCCTCGTTGGTACGCCGGCTATGCGGTGCCGGCGAGCTGTATTTGGGATGTCCCCGACCACCCACGACCCTACCCCTCCGCGGCCCCTGGGGTGACATCGAGATGGCGCATAAAAGGGCAGGCGTTCCGTACCCGTCAGTAGGGTACGGAACGCCTCGGAACGGCGGTGGATTCACTCCTCTTTGTCAGGGAATGACGGGCACCGCGGACGCGCTTTTCACTCGTTCGTGAGCGGGTTGGCTCACCTGATGCGGGGGCCTTGCGCGCACCCCTGAGAGGGGGGTTCGCTCACCTGTCGAGCGCGGTGAGCGCCTTGCGGACGAGAGCGGTCCGTTCGGCCGCCGACGGGACCTGGTCGAGGCCGAATCCGAACAGTGCGGTGTCGTCGGTGGTGACCGCTCCATAGGTCTGGAAGAGGGCGCCGGTGCGGGTCCAGTCCTTCAGCACCGCCGGGCTTCCGGCCGGGGGCCCGGAGGCGCGCCAGGGACCGAGGGAGGACTCGAACCCTTCTGTCTCCTTCGCGTTGCCGCCGAGGACGAGCGAGGCGTCGTCGGCGAGCACGCCATGGCCGCCGGTGCCGGGGTCGGTGATGTAGGAGAGGGACAGCTCGATCTGCTTGCCCGCGTAGGCGCTCAGGTCGAAGTCCACCCGCTGCCAGCCCGAGGACCGGCCGGTGAGGCTGTGCCACCGGCCGGTGGTCCCGGTGGCGGTGCAGGTGTTGCCCGCGAGGGTCAGGTAGTGCTTCAGCCAGGGGTGCTCCCCGACCAGGAACCCGGCCCCGCACTCGTCGGGCACGGCCGCGGTGGTGGCACCGCCCGCCTCGGGCAGCGTCGTCCAGTCGTCGGCGCCGACGGTGTGGACCTCCACCACCGCGTGGTCGTATCCGCGCTCGGTGTCCCACAGCAGCCGGGTGGCGAACGCGGGCTTCTCGGCGGCACCGACACCAGTGAGGTCGATGGTGCGAGTGAGGCGCTTGTAGGCGTCGTCGGTGTGTACGGCGGCGGCCATGTACGAACCCGCGAACGGCCCGTACGGGCTGACGGCGCCCGTGAACCGGCCCGCCCCCGCGCTGCGGAACCGGGGGTACGTGGCGGCGGGCAGCTCGTCCGAGGTGACGCCGTAGGCACCGGCCGCGTCCAGCGGATCGCCCGGTGCGTCGCCGAGCGCGGCGGAGACGCCGTTCAGCGCGCCGGTGCCGGTGATGCCGGTGGCGCCCTGGGTGGAGGTCCGGCTGTAGGCGCCCAGGTAGTACTGGCTGAAGTCGTCGGAGAGGTTGCCGCCGCCGAGGTCCACCTCGCCGCCGGCCTGCTCGCCGGCCTCGATCAGCTTGCCGCCCTCGTTGAGGTAGGAGCGCAGCTGGAGCTGGGTGGCGTTGCCGGGGCCGTCGGGGCCGGAGTAGTGGACGACGGTGCGGAAGTGGGCGAGGACGCCGAGGGCGTCGGGGGCGCCTTGGCGGGCGGAGTCCCACACCAGGGGCCTGCGGCCCGCCGCCTTCAGGGCGTCGGTGTACGCGCGGGTCCGGGACGCGGCCGCGCCCTCCTCGGCCACGACGAGGGTGTCGGCGTCCCCCCGGTCGGCGACGGTGTAGGTGAAGTGGCCACTCGTCGTCGCACGGCCCGCTCCCGTGAACCAGACCTCGACCCGGTCGCCGGCTCTGCCGCCGGGCACCTCGGCGCGGTACTGGTCGAAGTGGATGTTGTCGTCGCCGCCGTAGGTCTCGCCGCCCTTCCACGGGCGCAGGGCGCGCTCATGCGTCCGGCCGCCGTTGACGCGGTACACCAGCCGCTTGTTCCGGACCGCCTTGCGGGCGACGACGGAGACCTGCTGGCCGGCGCCTCGCGCGTAGGAGGTGGTGAAGGCGGCCGGGGTGAAGTCGGGGGCGCTCAGGCCGACCGTGGAGACGGGCCGGTCGGGGTGGGCCGCGGTCTCCGCGACGGAGAGCGCGAACGGTACGTTCTTCTCGAACTCCCGCTGGATCAGCGTCTCGTCGTCGGGGAAGGTGAAGACGGAGCGGCAGTCGTCCGGGTTCCAGGCGTCGTCCGGGTCGGACTCGGAGGCGGTGGCGCAGGTGGACATCTCGGGGGTGAACATCGCCATCCCGTTGACGTTGGCGGCCTGCCCGTCCGCCTCGCCGTTGGTGGTGTACAACTCCGAGGAGACCTGGGAACGATAGCCGGGGATCGCCGGGTTCTCGGGGGTGCCGGCCAGCGCCCGGTAGAGGACGTCGTCGGGCGTGTCGGTGGCGACCTGCCAGCCGACGCCGTAGAGGAGCAGCTCGGCGGCGGAGTGGTAGTTGATGCCGTACGCGAACCGGACGCGCTTCTCCAGCGCGTCCAGCGCCCTGGTCTCCGGCTCGGACTCCGCGCTCGGGCCGCGGTAGGTCTCGCTGGCGGGGCTGGGCGACGAACCCTCGTCGTCGTAGCCCCACTTGTAGCCGAAGTTGCGGTTGAGGTCGACGCCGTCACCGGTGCCGATCACCCCGTCGCCGTTGTTGTCGCGCAGGTTCTTCCGCCACAGCCGGGTGCCGGAGTCCTTGAAGGTGTAGTCGTAGCCGTCGGGGTTGGCGGACAGCACGAACCACAGCTCGGTGGTGTCCACGAGCTTTCTGATCCGCCTGTCCGACCGGTAGTTGTCCAGATAGTGGTGCATCAGGCGCCGGGTCATCTCCGGCGTGATCCACTCCCGGGCGTGCTGGTTGGACATGTACAGCACGGCGGGCCGCGAGCCGTCCTTCGCGGTCCGGGCGTTCCTGGTGACCTTGAGCGCGAGGATGTCCTGGCCGCGCACGGTGCGGCCGATGGACTCGACCTTGGCGAGGCCGGGGTTCTCCCGCGCGGTCCGCAGGATCTCCTCCTTGAGCCCGCCGCTGCCGCTGTACGGGCGGAACACGCCCTGGGCGGCGGCCGACAGGCGCTTGTTCGCGCCGCTCGGCAGGGTGTGCTCGGTGAGGCGGACGCCCTGCTCCTTCAGGCCGCGGGCCTGCCGGTCGGTGAGGTGGACCTCGACGGCGGTCCGGCCGCCCGCCCCCACCCGCTCCCCCAGCTCATGGGCGTCCTGGCCCGCCCTGAGCAGCAGGGGCACCTGGGCGCGGGTGACCTCGGCCCGGAAGACCTTGACCTCGTTGCCGCTGTCGGCGGGCGCGCTCTCCCGCGCCTGGGCGACGGGCGTGAGGCAGGCCGCGCCGGCCAGCAGCGCCCCGACGGCGAGGACCGCTCCGAGCGCGGGCCGGGCCGCGGTTCTGGCCGAGGTTCTGGCTGTGGGCCGGGCTGCGGGTCTCACTCGGTGTCTCATGAACCCCCCTCGCGGTGGTCCGCCACAGTGGCGAACAGGTTGCCAGGCTCATGTCACTGCATGATCGAGTCAAGAGCGCCCCAAGGACACGCGAAACGCCGGTGCCGACCACCCGAACGGGTGGCGGCACCGGCGTCTGTGCGGCGATTCCCGCCTTGGCGCCTCAAGGATCAGCCCGCGAGGTTGTCCGCCAGTTCCTCGGAGAGGTTGGCCTCGGTGCTGGGGATACCGAGGTCGGAGGCGCGCTTGTCGGCCATCGCCAGCAGCCGGCGGATACGGCCGGCCACCGCGTCCTTGGTCAGCGGGGGGTCGGCCAGCGCGCCCAGCTCCTCCAGGGACGCCTGCTTGTGCTCCATGCGCAGCCGGCCCGCGGCGGCGAGATGCTCGGGCACCTCCTCGCCCAGGATCTCCAGCGCCCGCTGCACCCGCGCTCCGGCGGCGACGGCGGCCCGCGCCGAACGGCGCAGGTTGGCGTCGTCGAAGTTGGCCAGCCGGTTGGCGGTCGCGCGGACCTCGCGCCGCATCCGGCGCTCCTCCCAGGCCAGCACCGACTCGTGCGCGCCGAGCCGGGTGAGCAGGGCGCCGATGGCGTCGCCGTCGCGGACCACGACCCGGTCCACTCCCCGCACCTCGCGGGCCTTGGCGGCGATCGACAGCCTGCGGGCCGCGCCGACCAGCGCGAGCGCGGCCTCGGGACCGGGGCAGGTGACCTCCAGCGAGGAGGACCGGCCGGGCTCGGTGAGCGAACCGTGCGCCAGGAAGGCACCGCGCCAGGCCGCCTCGGCGTCACAGGTGGCGCCGGAGACGACCTGCGGGGGCAGGCCCCGGATCGGGCGGCCCCGGCCGTCCACGAGCCCGGTCTGCCGGGCCAGCTGGTCGCCGCCCGCCACGACCCGCACCACGTAGCGCGAGCCGCGGCGCAGGCCGCCGGGCGCCATCACGATCAGCTCGGAGCTGTGGCCGAAGATCTCCAGGATGTCCCGCTTGAGGCGCCGGGCCGCCATCGCGGTGTCCAGCTCCGCCTCGATCACAATGCGCCCGCTCACCAGGTGGAGGCCGCCGGCGAACCGCAGAATGGCGGAGACCTCCGCCTTTCTGCAGCAGGTCCGGGTGACGGGGAGCCGGGAGATCTCATCCTTCACCGCTGCCGTCATCGCCATGGGCCGATCCTTCCATGCATCCGAAAAATACGGTCGTACGCGGCGGCCAGCAGCTCCGGATCGTGCCGGGGAGTTCCGTCGGTCCGGGCCACCGGCGCCAGCTCGACCGCGGCTCCCAGCCGCTTGGCGGCCTCGGTGAGCGAATCGCGGTCGGGCACGGCCGCCTCGTCGGCCAGCACCACGTCCAGGGCGAGTTTAGGGGCGTGTCGCCCCAAAACCTCCAAATGACGCTGCGGTGAGAAGCCCTCGGTTTCGCCGGGTTGCGGAGCGAGGTTCAGCGGAAGGACCCGGCGCGCCTTGGTCTGGGTGAGCGCGTCGAGCAGTTCGGGCACGAGGAGATGCGGGATGACGGAGGAGAACCAGGAGCCCGGCCCGAGCACCACCCAGTCCGCGTCGAGCACCGCTTCCACCGCCTCGGGGACGGCGGGCGGGTCGGAGGGCACCAGGTGCACCGACTGCACCTCGCCCGGCGTCAGCGCGACCGTCGCCTGTCCCCGCACGGTGTCCACGTCGTCCGGCCGGTCCGGGTCGTGTCCCTTGACCAGGGCCTGCAGCTCCAGCGGCACCGCCGACATGGGCAGCACCCGGCCGTGCGCCCCGAGCAGCCTGCCGACCAGGTCGAGCGCCCGCACGTGGTCGCCGAGCTGCTCCCACAGGGCGACGATGAGCACATTGCCGACCGCGTGGTCGTGCAGGTCGCCCTGGGACTGGAAGCGGTGCTGGATGACCCGGGCCCAGGTCTGGCCCCAGTCGTCGTCCCCGCACAGCGCGGCCAGCGCCTTGCGGAGGTCGCCGGGCGGCAGCACGCCCAGCTCGTCACGGAGGCGTCCGCTGGAGCCGCCGTCGTCGGCGACGGTGACCACGGCGGTGAGGTCTCCGGTGATCCGGCGGAGCGCGGTGAGCGACGCGGACAGGCCCATGCCGCCGCCGAGCGCGACGACCTTGGGCTGCGCGCCGCGCCTGCGGGGCCGCGCGCCCCGCACCTCGACGGGGCGGGCCGCTCGGGCCTCCGCGCGGCCGAGACGCCCCTCGGGGACCACGCGGCGCAGACCGCGCAGCCGCCCTGCACGGTCGGTCATTCGCGTCCCATGTCCCGGTGCACGACCACCGTCTCCACGCCCTCCGCCGCGAGGCGCGCCGCGAGCTTCTCCGACATGGCGACCGAGCGGTGCTTGCCGCCGGTACAGCCGATGGCGATGGTCACGTACCGCTTGCCCTCGCGGCGGTAGCCGGCCGCGATCAGCCGGAGCAGCTCGGCGTACCGGTCGAGGAACTCCTTGGCGCCGGGCTGGTTGAAGACGTAGGAGGCGACCTCCTCGTTGACCCCGGTGAAGGGGCGCAGCTCCGGGACCCAGTGCGGGTTGGGCAGGAACCGCATGTCGGCGACCAGGTCGGCGTCGACCGGGAGGCCGTACTTGAAGCCGAAGGACATGACGGTGGCCCGCAGCTCGGGCTCCTCCTCGCCCGCGAACTGGGCGTCCATCTTGGCGCGCAGTTCGTGCACGTTGAGGCTGGAGGTGTCGATGACCAGGTCGGCGTCGCCGCGCAGCTCGCGCAGCAGCTCCCGCTCGGCGGCGATGCCGTCCACGATGCGGCCGTCGCCCTGGAGGGGGTGCGGGCGCCGCACCGACTCGAAGCGGCGCACCAGGGCGTCCTCGGAGGACTCCAGGAAGACGATGCGCCGGGTGACGCCCCGGCTGTCGAGATCGGCGAGCGACTCACGGAGGTTGTCGAAGAAGCGGCGGCCGCGCACGTCCACCACGACCGCGATCCGCGCCACGTTCCCCTGCGAGCGGGCGCCCAGCTCCACCATGGTGGGGATCAGGGCGGGCGGCAGGTTGTCGACGACGAACCAGCCGAGGTCCTCCAGGCACTTCGCGGCCGTCGAGCGGCCGGCTCCGGACATGCCGGAGATGATCACCAGCTCGGGGATGGGCGCATCGCTGGCCGCTGCCGACGTGACGTCCTGACTCACCTGTGCTCCGTTGTTCTGTTGCGCCGCCCCTGGCGGGCTGTCGTCCGTCGCCGCCTGTGCGCGGTCCCGCTCGGCCGTGGGCCGTGCCTCGTGCTCGGTCATGTCTCCTGCCCCCGTCGGTCGTCCGGGAGGCCCGCGCTCACGGACTCTCCGGAGGAACCGCCCGTCGTGTCGGGTTCCTCTTCCTCAATGATCTCTCCGGTCGCCGTGTTCACGGCGGGTGCGGCCGGGGCCGAACGGGCGAGTGCCACCGCGATCGTCTCGGCCGTCTTCCGGCCTATGCCGGGTACTTCCTGAATCTGCTCGATGGTGGCGGCGCGCAGCCGTCTGACCGAGCCGAAGTGCTTGATCAGGGCCTGTTTGCGGGTCTCGCCGAGGCCGGGCACCTCGTCCAGCGGGCCGCTGCGCAGCCGCTTGGCGCGTTTGGCGCGCTGGTAGGTGATGGCGAAGCGGTGGGCCTCGTCGCGCACCCGCTGGAGGAGGTAGAGGCCCTCGCTGCTGCGCGGCAGCACCACGGGGTCCTCCTCGCCGGGCACCCAGACCTCCTCCAGGCGCTTGGCCAGGCCGCACACGGCGATGTCGTCGATGCCCAGCTCGTCCAGCGCGCGCCGGGCGGCGGCGACCTGCGGGCGGCCGCCGTCGACCACGACGAGCTGGGGCGGGTAGGCGAACTTCCTGGGGCGGCCGTCGTCGTCCTTGGGGCCGCCGATGACGCCGTCGTCCTCGCCCGTCAGGGAGGCGCCGGCGGGCGTGCCGTCCACCGGGGTGTCCTCGGCGCCCGCCCACTCGCCGGACTTCTCCTTCTCCGCCAGATAGCGGCGGAAACGGCGGGTGATCACCTCGTGCATGGAACGGACGTCGTCCTGGCCGGCGAAGCCCTTGATCTGGAAGCGGCGGTACTCGTTCTTGCGCTGGAGGCCGTCCTCGAAGACGATCATCGAGGCCACCACGTCGTCCCCCTGGAGGTGGGAGATGTCGTAGCACTCGATCCGCAGCGGGGCGCTGTCGAGGTCGAGGGCGTCGGCGATCTCCTCCAGCGCGCGCGAGCGGGTGGTGAGGTCGGAGGCGCGCTTGGTCTTGTGCAGCACCAGGGCCTGCTGGGCGTTGCGCTGGACGGTCTCCATCAGCGCCTTCTTGTCGCCGCGCTGCGGGATGCGCAGCGAGACGTTGGCCCCGCGCCGGACGGTCAGCCACTCCTGGACCGGCTCCACCGGGTCGGGCAGTGCCGGGACCAGCACCTCCTTGGGTACGGAGTCCCCGGTCTCCTCGCCGTAGAGCTGCTGGAGGGCGTGCTCGACGAGGGCGCCGGTGGTGATCTCCTCGACCTTGTCGGTGACCCAGCCGCGCTGGCCGCGCACCCGGCCGCCGCGCACGTGGAAGATCTGGACGGCGGCCTCCAGCTCGTCCTCGGCGACGGCGATGAGGTCCGCGTCGGTGGCGTCGGCGAGCACGACCGCGTTCTTCTCCATGGCCTTCTTCAGCGCGCCGACGTCGTCGCGCAGGCGGGCGGCCCGCTCGTACTCCATCTCGTCGGACGCCTCGGCCATCTGCTTCTCCAGGCGGCGGAGGTAGGTGCCGGTGCGGCCCGCCATGAAGTCGCAGAACTCCTCGGCCAGCTCGTAGTGGTCCTCCGGCGAGATCCGGCCGACGCAGGGCGCGGAGCACTTGCCGATGTACCCGAGCAGGCAGGGGCGGCCGGTGCGCTCGGCGTTCTTGAAGACACCGGCCGAGCAGGTGCGCACCGGGAAGACGCGCAGCAGCAGGTCGACGGTGTCCCGGATCGCCCACGCGTGGGCATACGGGCCGAAGTACCTGACGCCCTTCTTCTTGTGACCGCGCATCACCTGGACGCGCGGGAACTCCTCGTTCATCGTGACGGCGAGGTACGGGTAGCTCTTGTCGTCGCGGTACTTGACGTTGAACCGGGGGTCGTACTCCTTGATCCAGGAGTACTCCAGCTGCAGCGCCTCGACCTCCGTGGACACCACGGTCCACTCCACGGACGCGGCGGTGGTGACCATGGAGCGGGTGCGGGGGTGCAGGTTCGCCAGGTCCTGGAAGTAGTTCGCCAGGCGCTGGCGCAGGCTCTTCGCCTTTCCGACGTAGATCACCCGGCGGTGCTCGTCACGGAACCTGTACACCCCCGGAGAGTCGGGGATCTCGCCCGGCCTGGGGCGGTAGCTGGAGGGGTCGGCCATGACTCACACCCTACTGGCGCGCACGGACACCGCGCCGGGCCTGTGGACAACGGTCGCGGGCGCACCGGACCGGCCCGTGGACGACCCGGGCCGGAGGGGGCGCCGGGGCGTCACGATCCAGGCCATGACGTGACCCAGGGTGTTGTCCGGGTCTGGTCAACACGCTTCAATGCGGGGGAACTCGGGGCCGCGCACGCGGCGCGCGCGAACCGCGTGCCCGCCGGCGAGCGCGCCCCGGGGTGCCCACGGGGTGGCCCACGACCCCGCACCGCGGTCTGACCAGCCGTGGTGACACCTCACAGAAAGGCTTCTGTGCATGCCACATGTCACAGAGCACCCGGATCTCGCCTCCGCCGAGCTGGAGACGGCCCTGCGGGGCGGCCCCTTCCATGTGGCGCTGCGCGCGGCGATAGCCGCCCGCGGGCTGCCGCTCCAGCGGGTGCAGCACCATCTGACGCGGCACGGGGTGAAGGTCGGCGTGACCAGCCTCAGCTACTGGCAGCAGGGCGCCCGCCGCCCCCAGCGCCCGGAGTCGCTGCGCGCCGTACGCGCGCTGGAGGAGATCCTCCGACTGCCCGAGGAATCCCTGATCAGGCTGCTCGCCGAAGTGCCGGAGACGGCCGGCGGCGACCGTCCCGCGCCCCGCTCCTACCGCTCGCTGGTCGAGGCGTCCGACACGCTGGACCGGCTCCGGGCGGAGCTGGACTGGACCCCGGACGGCGGCATGCAGACCCTCGGCCACCACGAGCGGGTCCGCATCGGGGGGCGGCGCGAACTCGCGGGCCGGGAGTCCGAGCACATCGTGCGCGCCCACCGCGACGGCGTGGACCGCTTCGTCGCCGTCCACCACGGCGATCCCGGCTGCCGCCCGGACGACATGGCCGTGCACGCGCTGGAGAACTGCCGCGCCGGCCGCGTCCGGCTGGACCGGGAGACCGGCGTCCTGGTGGCCGAGCTGCTCTTCGGCACCCGGCTGCGCTCCGGCGACACCTTCCTCTTCCGGTACGGCATCACGGACGGCACCGCCGGGGCCTCGCAGGAGTACGTCCACCGCTTCGGCTCACCGGGCGGGCAGTACGCGCTCCAGGTGCGCTTCGACGCGTCCGCGCTCCCGGCCCGCTGTCACCGTTTCACGCAGTTCTCCCCCGCCGCGCCGCGCGCGGGTCGGCAGGAGCTGGCGGTCAGCGAGCCGCACCGCAGTGTTCACATCGTCGAGCCGCGGGTGCGGCCGGGGACGGTGGGGATCGCCTGGGAGTGGGAGTGATCGCTTCTCAGGCGCCCTGAGCGGGGATGACCGGCGGCGTCAGGCGGCCGGCCCCGCGACGATCCGGCCGTCCGCCACCTTCACCGGCAGCTCGCTCAGCGGCTCGGTCGCCGGCGCCTGGACCACCTTGCCCGTGACGGCGTCGAACTCGCTGCCGTGGCAGGGGCAGACCAGGGTGGTGCCGCGCAGCTTGTTGATCACGCATCCGGCGTGCGTGCAGACGACGCTGTACGCCTTCAGGCCGCCTTCGGCGTCCCGGCTGACCACCACGTTGTGGTCCCGGTACAGCTTCGCGGCACCCTTGGCGACCTCGCCCTCGGCCCCGAGGTCCACGGAGGAGGTGACCGCCGACGCGCCCTTGCCGTCCTCGGGAGCGGCGCAGGCGGCGAGCCCCAGCCCGGCGACCGGCGCCACGGCGGCTCCTCTGAGGACGGTACGGCGGCTCGCGGACGATCGGGCGGACATCGGTTGCTCCACAGGTCAGGGGATGTGCAGAGCGACCTTATCCGGGCATGCGGGACGGATTCGGAGCGGGGGCGGGCGCCCGGAGCGCACCCGGCGTAGGGCGTCACCGGGCGAGGGCGCGTCCGCAAGCGCTTGCGCAAGCGTTTACGCACGGGTGGCCGATGGGATACCTTCCCGCCCGTGGGACCGACGGCGGTCGCCGTGGCCCGCACCCGCCCGCCGCGCCCCGGCCGGCGGCCGGGACCGCGTTCCGGGATCTCGTGGGAGGGGAAGCGCGATGTCCACCATGGCCGACGTGGCCCGGAGCGCCGGTGTCTCGGTGGCGACCGTCTCCCACGTCCTGAACGGCACGCGCCCGGTGCTCCCCCACACCCGGCAGGCCGTGCTGGACGCCGTGGAGGCCCTCGGCTACACGCCCAACTCCCTCGCCCGCTCCCTGGTGACCTCCCGGACCCGCTCCATCGGACTCGCGGTGTCGGCGATCAGCAATCCCTACTTCACGGAGATCCTCCAGGGGGTGGAGGCGGCCGCGCTGGAGGCGGGCTACAGCCTGCTCATCGCGGACCCGCACGACGACCCCGGGCACGAGCTGAAGGTGGTCCAGCTGCTGCACGAGCGCCGGGTCGACGGCATGATCGTCGCGCCCTCCGCCGAGCCGGGGGGCCTCGTGGCGTACCTCCGGCGCCAGGCAGTGCCGACGGTGCTGCTGGACCGGGTGCTGGAGCCGGTCGGCCCCGGGCAGGGGCCGTTCGACCAGGTGTGCGCCGAGAACTGCGGACCCATGGCCGAGCTGGTCACCCACCTCGCCTCCCTGGGACACCGGCGGATCGGCCTGGTCGCCGGGCTGCCGGGGCTCAGCACCACCAGCGAGCGGATCGCGGGGTACCGGCAGGGACTCGCGGCGGCGGGACTCGACGCCGACGACGAACTCGTGGTGTCCGGCAGCTCCGAAGCCACGGGTGCCGAGCGGGCCACGGCCGCGCTGCTCGCCCTGTCCGATGCGCCCACGGCGCTGGTCACCGCCAACAACGCGATGACGATCGGCGCCCTGCGCGCTCTGCGGGAGCGGGGCCTGAGCGTGCCCGGCGACATCGCCCTCGCCTGCTTCGACGACTTCGCCTGGGCCGACCTGTTCGCACCCCGGATCACCGCGATCGCCCAGCCCAGCCGGGAGATGGGCGCCCGGGCCGTCGCGGTGCTGCTGGACCGCCTGGCGGCGCCGGACCGGGAGGCGAGAACGGTGCGGCTGCCCTGCGCCTTCGTCCACCGCGCCTCCTGCGGCTGCCCGGAGCCCCGGCCGGCGGACACCGCCGGCATGGAATCGACCTCGCATTCCGAGAAGGGAATCACCCCGTGATCGTCGTCGCCGGTGAGGCACTGATCGACCTGGTACCGCAGGGCCGTGGCGCCCTGGCCGGCCTCCAACCGGCGCTCGGCGGCGGCCCGTTCAACACCGCCGTGGCCCTCGGCCGGCTGGGCTCGCCGACCGCGTTCGTCTCCCGCGCCTCGCACGACGCCTTCGGCGAGGCCCTGCTCGACGGGCTGCGCCGCGCCGGGGTGGACGTCTCGGCGGTGCAGCGCGGCCCGGAGCCGACCACGCTCGCGGTGGCCATGATCGACTCCGGCGGTTCGGCGGCCTACTCCTTCTACGTCGAGGGCACCGCCGACCGCCTCTTCACCACCCCGGCCGCCCTGCCCGAGGGCACCCGCGCGGTGTCCTTCGGCACCTGCTCGCTCGCCCTGGAACCGGGGGCGAGCGCCTACGAGGAGCTGATGCGGTCGGCCGCCGGCCAGGGCCTGTTCACCGCGCTCGACCCCAACATCCGGGCGGGCCTGATCCCGGACGCGGACGCCTACCGCGCGCGTTTCCGCGGCTGGCTGCCCTCGGTGACGCTGCTGAAGCTGTCCGAGGAGGACGCCCGGTGGCTGGGCGGCACCCCGCGCGAGTGGCTTGCCGCGGGACCGTCGGCCGTGGTCGTCACACGGGGCGGCGACGGCCTCACCGTCCACACCGCCGACGGCGCGGAGCACCGGGTGCCCGGCGAGAAGGTCGACGTCGTGGACACCATCGGGGCCGGGGACACCGTGAACGCGGCCCTGCTGCACGGCCTGTCCACCCTGGACGCGCTGTCCGCGCGGGCGCTCGCCGGGCTGGGCCCGGACACCTGGCGGCGGCTGCTCGGCTTCGCCGCCCGCGCGGCGGCGGTCACCTGCTCGCGGGCGGGCGCGGAGCCACCGTACGCGGCCGAGCTGGGCCCGCTGTGACGGGCTGAAACGGCGAGTGGCGCCTCACGGGGAGAGTCCCGCGAGGCGCCACTCGTACGACGGGTTTCCGTCAGGCCTTGCGGGCCCGCGTCGCCTTCTTGGCGGCCGCCTTCTTGACCGTGCCGGCCTTGGCGGTGGCGGTGCCGTCGGCCTTGGCCGGAACCGCCTTCGCCACCGTCTTCTTCGCGGTCTTCCGTGCCCGCGGGGCCTTCACGGGACCCGCGTCGCTGACCCGGTCGGCGCCGAGGATCTCGCGCAGGAACTTCCCGGTGTGGCTGGCCGGAACCGCCGCGACCTCCTCGGGCGTGCCCTCGGCGACCACGAGACCGCCGCCCGCGCCGCCCTCCGGGCCCATGTCGATGACCCAGTCAGCGGTCTTGATCACATCGAGGTTGTGCTCGATGACGACGACCGTGTTGCCCTTGTCCACCAGACCGGTCAGGACCTTCAGCAGCTTGCTGATGTCCTCGAAGTGCAGACCGGTGGTCGGCTCGTCCAGGACGTAGACCGTGCGGCCGGTGGAGCGCTTCTGCAGCTCGCTGGCGAGCTTGACGCGCTGCGCCTCACCGCCGGACAGGGTGGTCGCGGACTGGCCCAGGCGGACGTAGCCGAGGCCGACGTCCTTCAGGGTGCGCAGGTGCCGGGAGATGGCGGGCACCGCCTCGAAGAAGTCGGTCGCCTCCTCGATCGGCATGTTCAGCACGTCGGCGATGGACTTGCCCTTGTAGTGGACCTCCAGGGTCTCCCGGTTGTACCGGGCGCCGTGGCAGACCTCGCACGGGACGTACACGTCCGGGAGGAAGTTCATCTCGATCTTGATCGTGCCGTCGCCCGAGCAGTTCTCGCAGCGGCCGCCCTTGACGTTGAAGGAGAAGCGGCCGGGCTGGTAGCCCCGCACCTTCGCCTCGGTGGTCTCGGCGAACAGCCTGCGGACGTGGTCGAAGACACCGGTGTACGTCGCCGGGTTGGAGCGCGGGGTGCGGCCGATGGGCGACTGGTCGACGTGCACGACCTTGTCCACCTGGTCGTCGCCGTCCACGCGCGTGTGGCGGCCGGGGACGTTCCGCGCGCCGTTGAGCTCGCGGGCCAGGTGGGTGTACAGGATGTCGTTGACCAGGGTCGACTTGCCCGAGCCGGACACTCCGGTGACGGCCGTGAAGACGCCCAGCGGGAAGGACACGTCGATGTCCTGGAGGTTGTTCTCCCGCGCGCCGCGCACCACGAGCTGCCGGGACGGGTCGAGCGGCCGGCGCACGTCCGGCAGCGGGATCGCCTTGCGACCGGAGAGGTACTGGCCGGTCTGCGACTCGGGGTTGGCGAGCAGCTCCTTGAGGTGACCGCTGTGGACGACCTTGCCGCCGTGCTCACCGGCACCCGGACCGATGTCCACGATCCAGTCGGCGACCTTGATGGTGTCCTCGTCGTGCTCGACCACGATGAGGGTGTTGCCCATGTCGCGCAGCCGGACCAGGGTCTCGATCAGCCGGTGGTTGTCCCGCTGGTGCAGACCGATGGAGGGCTCGTCCAGCACGTAGAGCACGCCGACCAGGCCGGAGCCGATCTGGGTGGCCAGGCGGATGCGCTGGGCCTCACCGCCGGACAGCGTGCCGGCCGCGCGGTTGAGGGAGAGGTAGTCCAGGCCGACGTCGACCAGGAAGCGCAGCCGCTCGTTGACCTCCTTCAGCACGCGCTCGGCGATCTTCTTGTCGCGGGCGTTCAGCTTCAGCTCGCCCAGGAAGTCCGCGCAGTCGCTGATCGACATCGCGGAGACCTCGGCGATCGACTTCCCCATGACGGTGACGGCGAGGACGACCGGCTTCAGCCGGGTGCCCTGGCAGGACGGGCAGGGCACCTCGCGCATGTAGCCCTCGAAGCGCTCCCGGCTGGCGTCGCTCTCGGCCTCGCTGTGCCGCCGCTTGACGAAGGGCACCGCGCCCTCGAACGGGGTGGTGTACACCCGCTCGCGTCCGTACCGGTTGCGGTAGCGGACCTCGATCTGGGTCTTGTGGCCGTACAGCAGGGCCTTCTTCGCGCGCTGGGGCAGCCCGGCGAAGGGGATGTCGGTACGGAAACCGAGGGCGTCCGCGAGGGCGTTGATCAGCCGGCCGAAGTAGTCCTTGGTGTGGCCGTGCGACCAGGGGTGGATGGCTCCCTCGTCGAGCGACTTGTCCTCGTCCGGGACGATCAGCTCCGGGTCGACCTCCATCCGCGTGCCGATGCCGGTGCACTCGGGGCAGGCGCCGAAGGGCGAGTTGAAGGAGAAGGAGCGCGGCTCCAGCTCCTCGAACGACAGGTCGTCGTACGTGCAGTACAGGTGCTCCGAGAACATGCGCTCGCGCTCGGGGTCGTCCTCGGGGAGGTCGACGAAGTCGAGCACGACCATGCCGCCGGAGAGGCCGAGGGCGGTCTCCACGGAGTCGGTCAGGCGGCGCTTGGCGGAGTCCTTCACCGTGAGGCGGTCGACGACCACCTCGATGGTGTGCTTCTCCTGCTTCTTCAGGGTCGGCGGCTCGGACAGCTGGATGGTCTGGCCGTCGACCCGCGCGCGGGAGTAGCCCTTGGTCTGGAGGTCGGAGAAGAGGTCGACGAACTCGCCCTTGCGCTCGCGCACGAGCGGGGAGAGGACCTGGAAGCGGCTGCCCTCGGGCAGCTCCAGCACCCTGTCCACGATGGCCTGCGGCGACTGGCGCGAGATGGGCCGGCCGCACTCGGGGCAGTGCGGCTTGCCGATGCGCGCGAAGAGCAGGCGCAGGTAGTCGTAGACCTCGGTGATGGTGCCGACCGTGGAGCGCGGGTTGCGCGAGGTCGACTTCTGGTCGATGGAGACCGCGGGCGAGAGGCCCTCGATGAAGTCGACGTCGGGCTTGTCCATCTGCCCGAGGAACTGGCGGGCGTACGAGGAGAGCGACTCCACGTAGCGGCGCTGGCCCTCGGCGAAGATGGTGTCGAAGGCCAGGGAGGACTTTCCCGACCCGGACAGGCCCGTGAAGACGATGAGCGCGTCACGCGGCAGGTCGAGCGAGACATTCTTCAGGTTGTGCTCGCGCGCGCCACGGACGATGAGACGGTCGGCCACGCCGGTCCGCACCTTTCTTCAGAGAAGTGACAGGGGCCGAGGCCCCCTGCTTCTTCGAGCCTAGGGGGAGCCACTGACAACGCCGGTCGGATTCCTGGAGGCATAACAATCCCCAGCCGTCCTGCATGCCCGACGCCGCCTTCGACGATATAGCACGTGCTTTCGAATTACGGAGGATGTTCGCCACCTTCACCCGAAGGAGTGGTCGGGCTAGGGTCGGGCCCCATGACCGATCACGCTCATGACCTGGCCCGTGTACAGGAAGCGACGGAACGGCTGCTCAGCGCGGCCGCCGCACTGGACAACGCGGCGCTGGCCGAGCCGTCACGGCTTCCGGGCTGGACGCGCGGACATGTCCTTGCTCACATCGCCCGCAACGCCGACGCCCTCGTGAACGTCCTCGAGGGCCGCCCGATGTACGTGAGCCCCGAGGCCCGCGACGCCGACATCGAGCGGGACGCCCCGCGCCCGCTCGAGACCCACCTCACCGACCTGCGCGACAGCGCGGCCCGGTTCGACGCGGCGGGCTCGGCGCCGGGCGACTGGAACCGCGCGGTGGAGCTGCGCAACGGCGTCACCGACGTCGCGGCCCGCCTGCCGTTCCGGCGCTGGGCCGAGGTCGGGCTGCACCACGTGGACCTCGGCGCCGGCTACGAGCTGGAGGACCTCCCGGCCGAGTTCACCGAGCGCGAGACCGAGTTCCTGGCCCAGCGCTTCCTGGGCCGACCCGACGTGCCCCCGACATCGCTGAGCGACGGCACGCGGACCTGGCGCACCGGGCAGGAGGCGCCCCAGCCCGAGGTCACCGTCACCGGCACTCCGGCCGACCTGCTGGGCTGGCTCGCCGGACGCCGGGACGGAGCCGCGCTGGAGGTGAAGGGCGGCGAGCTGCCCGCACTGCCCCCGCTGTGACCGGCGCCGGGTCACCGGCCCCCGCCCCGCTATAGGCTGATCTTCATGACGTACAGCGGCGAGGTCAGGGTCGGCGGTCCGGCGGACGTGCACGAGCTGAAGGACCTGATGATCACGAAGGTCGCGGTCGGCCCGATGAACAACAACGCCTATCTGCTGCGTTGCCGGGCCACCGACGAACAGCTCCTGATCGACGCGGCCGCCGAGCCGCACACGCTCCTCACCATGATCGGCGGGGACGGCATCGCGTCCGTCGTCACCACCCATCGGCACGGCGACCACTGGCAGGCGCTCGGCGAGGTCGTCGGTGCCACCGGCGCGCGTACGTACGCCGGCCGGGAGGACGCCCCGGGCATCCCGGTCCCCACCGACGTGCCGGTCGACGACGGGGACGTGATCCGCGTCGGCCAGGTCGAACTGACCGCGCGCCACCTGGTCGGGCACACGCCGGGCTCCATCGCGCTGGTCTACGACGACCCGCACGGCCACCCGCACGTCTTCACCGGCGACTGCCTCTTCCCCGGCGGTGTCGGCAACACCCACCAGGACCCCGAGGCGTTCGCCAGCCTGATCCACGACGTGGAGACGAAGATCTTCGACGCGCTGCCGGACGAGACCTGGGTCTACCCCGGCCACGGAGACGACACGAGCCTCGGTGCCGAGCGCCCGCATCTGCCGGAGTGGCACGCGCGCGGCTGGTGAGCCGGGGCGGCGCTCAGGCGTCGGCCCGCGCCGACCCCGCCAGCGTGGCGATCCGCTCCACCGCGAAGACGTACCCCTGCACCCCGCAGCCCGCGATCACACCGTCGGCGCGCAGCGAGACGTAGGAGTGGTGCCGGAAGGACTCGCGCTGGTGGATGTTGGAGATGTGGACCTCCACCACGGGCAGGCCGTCGCAGGTGTTGAGCGCGTCCAGGATCGCCACCGACGTGTGGGAGTAGGCGCCGGGGTTGATGACGATCCCGGCGTGGTCGAGCCGCGCCTCGTGGATCCAGTCCACCAGCTGCCCCTCGTGGTTGGACTGCCGGCAGTCCACCGTGCCGCCGTACGCGTGCGCCGCCTCGTCACACATGGCCTCCACGTCGGCCAGCGTGTCCTTGCCGTAGATCTCGGGCTGCCGCTGGCCGAGGAGGTTCAGGTTGGGCCCGTTGAGAATCATGATCGGGGCGCTGGCCAGGCTGCGGGGCACGGTGGTCTCCTCCGGTGCGTCGGGGGCGGCCGGCAGGACGGCCACCGCTCGCACCCGGTCTATCACGGCCCGCCGGGCGGCCGGCGGGCCCGGTGGGGCGCCCCCGGCTACGGGTTGAGGGCCAGCTCCAGGTAGGCGGCGAAGATGACCAGATGGACGCCGCCCTGGAGCGGGGTGGCGCGGCCGGGTACGACCGTGAGCGAAGCGACGACCACTGTGAGCGCGAGCAGCAGCATGTGCGTGGGGCCGAGGCCCAGCACGAGCGGTCCGGCCAGCCAGACCGACGCCAGGGCGACGGCCGGGATGGTCAGGCCGATGCTGGCCATGGCGGAGCCCAGCGCGAGGTTGAGGCTGGTCTGCACGCGGTCGCGGCGGGCGGCGCGCAGCGCGGCGATGGTCTCCGGGAGCAGCACGAGCAGGGCGATGATCACACCCACGACCGACGGGGGCAGGCCCGCGCCCTCCACCCCGGACTCGATGGTGGGCGACACGCCCTTGGCGAGACCGACCACGCCGACGAGGGCGAGGCCGAGCAGGCCGAGGCTGAACCAGGCCCGGCGGGCGGTCGGGGGTGCCGCGTGGTCGGCCCCGGTGATGACGTCGCCCTCCTTGGTGACCGGCAGGAAGTAGTCGCGGTGCCGGACGGTCTGGGTGGCGACGAAGAGGCCGTAGAGGATCAGCGAGGAGAAGGCCGCGAACGTCAGTTGCACGGAGGAGAACTCGGGTCCGGGCTTGCTGGTCGTGAAGGTCGGCAGTACCAGGCTGAGGGTGGCCAGGGTGGCGACCGTCGCCAGGGCGGCTCCGGTGCCCTCGGGGTTGAACACCGCGGTGCCGTGGCGCAGGGAGCCGACCAGGAGGCAGATGCCGACGATGCCGTTGCAGGTGATCATCACGGCGGCGAACACCGTGTCGCGGGCCAGGGTGGCGCTCTTGTCCCCGCCGTCGACCATGAGGGTGACGATCAGCGCCACCTCGATGATGGTGACGGCGACGGCGAGCACCAGGGAGCCGAAGGGTTCGCCCACCCGGTGGGCGACGACCTCGGCGTGGTGCACGGCGGCCAGCACGGACCCGGCGAGCACGAGGGCGACAAGGGCGACGACCGCGCCGGGCAGGCCGCGGCCCCAGGTGAAGACGAGGAGGACGACCGCGAGCACCGGCACGAGGAGCGTCCACCGCGCGGCGAGCGACCTGAGCCGAGTGATCATGCAGTGATGGTGGCAGAGGCGTACAGGGTTCGCATTCCGTTCGTTTCGTCCGGCGCACCGGTCGGGCGGGCGCGGTGGGGCGGGCGGGGCGGAGCCGTCCCGTGCGGAAGGTGCCGGGCCGCGGCACCTTCCGCACGGGTCTCGGGGTGACGGGTCAGGCGTCGATGCTGTCCTTGGAGGCGCCGGTGCCCCCGGCCGCCTCGGCGGCTGCCTGCTTCCTGGAGGCGATGAGGCTGGTGATCGTGGTGATGACGAGCACGCCGCAGATCACGGCCAGGGAGACCGGGATGCTGATCTCCGGGACGTGTACGCCCAGCTCGTGCAGGGCGTGCAGCACCAGCTTGACGCCGATGAAGCCCAGGATGACCGACAGGCCGTAGGACAGGTGGACCAGCTTCTTCAGCAGGCCCCCGATGAGGAAGTAGAGCTGGCGCAGACCCATCAGGGCGAAGGCGTTGGCGGTGAAGACGATGTACGGGTCCTGCGTCAGGCCGAAGATCGCGGGGATGGAGTCCAGCGCGAACAGCACGTCGGTGGTGCCGATGGCGAGCATCACGACCAGCATCGGGGTCATGACCCGCTTGCCGTTCTCCTCGATCCACAGCCTGGTGCCGTGGTACCGGTCGGCGACGCCGAACCTGCGCTCCGCGGCCTTCAGCAGCTTGTTCTCCTCGTACTCCTCGTCGTCGTGATCGGCGCGGGCCTCCTGGATGAGCTTCCAGGCGGTCCAGATCAGGAAGGCGCCGAAGATGAAGAACACCCAGGAGAAGCTGGCGATGATCGCCGCGCCGGCCGCGATGAAGACGGCCCGCAGGACCAGGGCTATGAGCACGCCGAAGAGCAGGACCCGCTGCTGGTACTGCGCGGGGACCGCGAACTTCGACATGATCAGGACGAAGACGAAGAGGTTGTCGACACTCAGCGACTTCTCGGTGATGAAGCCGGCGAAGAACTCCCCGGCGGGCTGCGCGCCGCCGAAGTAGAACAGTCCGAGGCCGAAGAGCCCGGCCAGGGCGATCCAGACGGCTGTCCAGATGCCCGCTTCCTTGATGGACACCTCATGCGGCTTGCGGCCGATGAGGAAGTCCACCGCGATCAGGGCTGCCAGCCCCACGATGGTCAAGACCCACAGGGTCATCGAGACGTCCACTGCACCTCCGGCATCACGTCACGGCAAACATCAGCGTTGTCGCTGCCGGAGGTCTCTTCCACCCGAGGGACGGGCCGGCGCCCCGGAATCCATGGGGATCCGTATTGACGGGGTCGCCGCATCAAGGAGTACTCCCCTCCGCACGAACACGGTAGCGCAATCACCAAGGGAGAGTAAAGAGAAAAGTAAAGTAAAGACCAAGTGAGCAGCTCAGAGAGTCTTTACTCTCCCTTGATCCTGGCCGCGAAGACCTCGCTGAGCACCTGCTGGAGCACCGCCCCGCCCCGCGGCGGCAGTGACGGTTCGAAGATCCAGGCGTGCCCGACCCAGGGGTCGGCGAAATGGTCGTCGGGTGAGGGCGTGAGTCGCGTCAGCGAACGCCACAGCGGGTCGAGCGAAGGCCCGTACTCCCCGGCGTCCGCACGGTCCGCGACCAGCAGCAGATGGACCCCGGCCGCCGGGCCCTCGTCGGCGAGGAAGCGGAGCCGGGTCAGGGCGCGGTCGTCGAAGCCCTGCGGGAAGTCGTTGACCATCACCAGGCGCCGGGCGGTGTCGAAGCCGTCCGGCAACGCCTCGGTGGCGCCGCCGCCGATCGCCATGCGTACGAGGTCGACCCGCCGGGTGAGCGCCTCCAGCGCCTGGGCGACGCCCGCCGTGCCCCTCGCGGGCGGTCCCGTCAGCGCGCCCGTCCGGGTGAGAGCCCCGATCGGTCCGGCTCCGGACCCGGCCGGGTCGACGACCTCCACGGAGAACTCCCCCACCGGGTGGACGGCGAGCAGCCGCGCGGCGAGGGCCACGGCGACGTCCAGGGCCAGGCGGCGCCGCTCGGCCGTGTCCGTGAGGTCGGCCGGTGTGGCGCCGCTGTCGACCCACAGGCCCCGCTCCAGCGGCAGCCTGACCAGCATCGGAATGCGCAGGGACGCGGCCTCGGGAAGGTGGAGGTCGCCCAGCCGCACGGCATGGGGCACTTCCGTCGGCATCCGGTGGCCCTGCCAGACGGGGCTGTCCCAGCGGGCGTACGCGGCCGGCAGTGCGGGCTCGACGACCTTTGCCTCGGCGGTGAGCTGGGCGAGGTCCCGGTCGTGGGCCGCCTGCGCCCGGCCCATCAGCTCGTCGTGCTTGGCCTGGGCCGCCTTCCGTGCCGCCTCCCCGGCGCCCCCGATCCTGGCGCGCGGGTCGGCCAGGGCCGCGTCGAGCTCCCGGTCGAGGCGGGCGGCGGCGAAGTCCGCCGCGCTGCGCAGGGCCGCGGTGGAGCGGGCCAGGTCCTCGAACATGCCCCAGACCTGGTTGTAGAGCCGCTCCTCCATGGACCAGCCCGCCGCGTCGCCCGCGATGGGCTGCGGCTGCGGCTGCGGCTGCGGCTGCAGCCGCGGGGAAGCCTGTCGCCCGGGGTGGGTGTAGTCGACGGGTCCGCCGTCGGACGGACGGGTCTTCGCCGGAGCGGCGGCCTGGGCCGCTCCGGGGCGTGCTGCTTCATGGATCGCCTCGGCCGCTTCGCGGGCCCCGGGCAGCCCGAGGTCCGCCAGGAGTGCGGTGAGGCCCTCCGCGTACCCCTGGCCGACCGCGCGCACCTTCCAGCCGCCCTGTCTGCGGTACAGCTCCAGCGCGACGACGGCCGACTCGGCGTCCAGCCCGGCGAGGGTGAAGCCGACGATCTCCGTGCCGTCGGCATCGGTGACGGTCACCCGCGGGGCGGCCGTCGCGCCGAACCGCGCCGCCGGCCCCGGCAGCGCCAGCAGCACGGTGACGCGGTGCACCGCCTCGGACAGCGCCCCCAGGTCGGCAGAGAGACGGTGCCCGGCGGCCGTCGCGTTGGGCACCTCGACACCGGCGAGGACCGGGGCGCCGGGATGGGCGATCCCTTGGCCGTCACGGACGCGGCCGCCCTCGTCACCGAGAGCGGCCGCCACGAGCACGGGGACCTCGGCCGAGATCAGGATCTCCAGCCGGGTCCGGGGCAGCGGGTGGTTCTGCCCCCGCACCAGTTCGACCCCCATCGCCGTCCCCCTGTGTCGTGTCGTGGTGCGGGCCGGTCACCCCCTAGAGGTGCGGCAGGATCGCCGGCATCAGGTCCTGGAAGGTGCGCCCGTTGGCCGGCTCGCCCAGCGCGGTCATCGTCCAGCCGACGCCCTGGCGGTGCACCTTGGCCATGATCTGCGCGGTGTACTCGCCGCCGCCCGCCAGCGTGTAGCGCGCGAGTTCCTGGCCGTTGGTCTCGTCCACCAGGCGGCAGAACGCGTTCTGCACCTCCTGGAAGGTCTGCCCGGTGAAGGAGTTCACCGTGAAGACGATCTGGTCGACGTGGGGCGGGACCCGCTGGAGGTCCACCAGGACGGCCTCGTCGTCGCCGCCCTGCCCGACACCGCCGACGAGGTTGTCACCGGTGTGCCGCACGGAACCGTCGTCGCTCACCAGATGGCGGAAGAAGACCACGTCGACCGGCTGCTTCTCGGCGAAGAGGACCGCCGAGGCGTCCAGGTCGATCTCGCGGGTGCGCGAGCCGAACAGCCCCCGTCGCTTCGCCGCCTGCCAGCCGAGACCCATACGGACCGCGGTCAGGGTGGCCCCGTCCTTCTTCTCCAGGCTGATGGCCTGGCCCTTGGTCATGTTGACGGTCACGGCTGAATCCCCTCTCGGTGTTCCCCTGTTGCCGCGCATCACGCGGTTGCCCAGAACCCTACGCAGCGTCGCCGACCGTGCCGAACCCCGGCCCGCGCTTTGTGTCGGTGTTGCAACACAGGGCGCGTATGCCGAGGTCCGGACGGGTCGGGAGGGTCAGGCGAGACCGGCCTCCCGCATCTGGCGCAGTTCCTTCTTCATCTCGGACACCTCGTCGCGCAGCCGGGCGGCGATCTCGAACTGGAGCTCCGCGGCGGCGGCGCGCATCCGGTCCGTCATCTCCTCGATCTGCCCGGCGAGTTCGGCGGCCGGCTGGTCCGTGGGCTGTGTCTTGCCCCTGGCCTTCGTCCTGGCCGCCTTCGCCTTGGCGTCCTGGGTCGCCTTGCCGCCCAGGCTGGGCACGGGCGCCTTGGCCGCCTTGCCGTCCTTCTGCTGCCGGTAACCGGTGCCGAGGAGCTGCTCGGTGTCGACGTCCTCGCGGGCGATCTGCGCCACGATGTCGTTGATCTTCTTGCGCAGCGGCTGCGGGTCGATGCCGTTGGCCTTGTTGTACGCGACCTGCTTCTCGCGGCGCCGGTTGGTCTCGTCGATGGCCTTCTCCATCGCCGGGGTGATCTTGTCGGCGTACATGTGGACCTGGCCGGAGACGTTGCGCGCCGCGCGGCCGATGGTCTGGATCAGCGAGGTGCCGGAGCGCAGGAAGCCCTCCTTGTCGGCGTCGAGGATGGCCACCAGGGACACCTCGGGCAGGTCGAGGCCCTCGCGCAGCAGGTTGATGCCGACCAGGACGTCGTACTCACCGGCGCGCAGCTCGCGCAGCAGCTCCACGCGGCGCAGGGTGTCCACGTCGCTGTGCAGATAGCGCACCTGGATGCCGAGTTCCACGAAGTAGTCGGTGAGGTCCTCGGCCATCTTCTTGGTGAGGGTGGTGACCAGGACGCGCTCGTCCTTGTCGGTGCGCTCGCGGATCTCGTGCACCAGGTCGTCGATCTGGCCCTCGGTCGGCTTGACCACGACCTCGGGGTCGACCAGGCCGGTCGGGCGGATGATCTGCTCCACCACGCCGTCGCCCCGGGACAGCTCGTAGGCGCCCGGCGTCGCCGACAGGTACACGGTCTGCCCGATGCGCTCCTGGAACTCCTCCCACTTCAGGGGTCGGTTGTCCAGCGCGGAGGGCAGCCGGAAGCCGTGGTCGACCAGCGTGCGCTTCCTGGACGCGTCGCCTTCGTACATGGCGCCGATCTGCGGGACGGTGACGTGCGACTCGTCGATGACCAGCAGGAAGTCGTCCGGGAAGTAGTCGAGCAGGGTGTTCGGCGGGGATCCGGGGAGACGGCCGTCGAAGTGCATCGAGTAGTTCTCCACGCCGGAACAGGTGCCGATCTGGCGGAGCATCTCGATGTCGTAGGTGGTGCGCATCCGCAGGCGCTGGGCCTCCAGGAGCTTGCCCTGGTTCTCCAGCTCGGCCAGGCGCTCCCCCAGCTCCTTCTCGATGCCGTTGACGGCGCGCTCCATGCGCTCCGGTCCGGCGACGTAGTGGGAGGCGGGGAAGACGTAGAGCTGCTGGTCCTCGCTGATGATCTCGCCGGTGATCGGGTGCAGCGTGGACAGCGCCTCGATCTCGTCGCCGAACATCTCGATGCGGACGGCCAGCTCCTCGTAGACCGGGAAGATCTCGATGGTGTCGCCGCGCACGCGGAAGGTGCCGCGCGTGAAGGCGGTGTCGTTGCGCGTGTACTGGATGTCGACGAAGCGGCGCAGCAGGTCGTCCCGGTCGATCTCCTCACCGACCTTGAGCGGGACCATGCGGTCCACGTACTCCTGCGGCGTGCCCAGGCCGTAGATGCACGAGACGGAGGCGACCACGACCACGTCACGGCGGGTGAGCAGGGAGTTCGTCGCCGAGTGGCGCAGGCGCTCGACCTCCTCGTTGATCGAGGAGTCCTTCTCGATGTAGGTGTCCGACTGCGGGACGTACGCCTCTGGCTGGTAGTAGTCGTAGTAGGAGACGAAGTACTCGACCGCGTTGTTCGGGAGCAGCTCGCGGAACTCGTTGGCCAACTGGGCGGCCAGTGTCTTGTTCGGCGCCATGACCAGGGTCGGGCGCTGGAGCTTCTCGATCATCCACGCGGTGGTGGCGGACTTGCCGGTGCCGGTCGCGCCGAGCAGCACGACGTCCTTCTCGCCGCCCTGCACACGCTTGGCCAGGTCGGCGATGGCAGCAGGCTGGTCGCCGCTGGGCTGGTAGGAGCTGACGACCTCGAAGGGCGCCACCGTGCGTTCGATCTTTGAAACGGGCCGCATGCCATCAACCGTACGACCCCCCACTGACAACGGGTCCGGAGTCAGTGGCTCTGCGGGGTGCGGGAGCCGTGGGCGTCGGCGTGGACCGGCTCCCGGTACGCCCGCCGCGGCGGGCGAACGCGCTGGTGGGAGGAGACCGCCGTGGCCGGGACGCCCGGCTTGGACTCCTCGGGGACGTGCTGCGGCGCGCCCTTGACCATCAGCGGGTCGAACATCACGACGACGGCCGCGAGGAGCAGGAGGGCGAGCGGTCCGACGAGGATCGGCGCGAGCACGGCGGCCGGCGAGCCGCTGGTCGCGGTGCCGGGTGTGCCGTGGAGGTGGACGGTGAGTCCGGCCATACCGGTGTAGTGCATGCCGCTGACGGCGAGGCCCATGACGAGGCTGGCGCCGATGCTGCCCCGCCACCCCCGGACGTGACCGGCGGCCCAGAGGGCGACGGTGGCGGCCACCACGGCGATGACGACGGAGGCGACGACGCCGGTGAGGTCGTAGGTGAACTCTCCGTCGAAGCGCATGCCGGCCATGCCGAGGTAGTGCATCGAGGCGACGCCCAGGCCGGTGATGGTGCCGCCGGTGACGAGCGAGGTGCCGCTGGCGCCCCGGTAGCCGATCATGAAGATCCCGACGCCCACCATGACGATGGCCAGGCCGAGGCTGGCGTAGGTCATCGGTTTGTCGAAGCGGATCGGCGTCTCGTCGATGGAGAAGCCCATCATGGCGATGAAGTGCATGGTCCAGATGCCGGAGCCGATCGCGGTCGAGCCCAGGGCCAGCCACGCGGGCCGCCACGAGTGCGTGACCAGCAGGGAGCGGGTGGTGCAGCGCAGGCCGAGGGCGCCGCCCATGCAGGCCATCACATAGCCCACCAGGGGGGTGACCACCCCGTAGCTGAATCCGTCGATCGTGCCTCGCATGCGCGGCTGTCCCTCGCCTTCTCGCGTGGTGGAACACACGCGATGTTCCCCCTGCCCGGGGCCGCTGCGGCGGTCGGGGCTGACGCTGAGAGTATGGCTGCCACCGGAATGGTCGAATGATTTTCCGGCAAAGAAACACGGCCTTTACCCACATGTGCGGCACCGGTGTGCGGACTTGGGCTCGGCCGTTCATCGTGTGGCCGTTCCGCGCCGGTGTGCTGTTGACGCTCTGCCGTCACTCTGGTGCTGTGGGTGTCCGCCGGACAAGAGGAGTATGCATGCACGCGCACGCAGTCACCGCCGCAGCCGTCGCTGCCTTGGGGGCGGCGGTCCTGCTGAGCCCCGACTCCGACTCCGACGCCCGGTTCGTCCGGGCGACCCAGCCCACGGTGGTCGCCCACCGCGGGGCCTCCGCGTACGCGCCCGAGAACACGCTGGCCTCCATCGACAAGGCGGCGAGGCTGGGCTTCTCCTGGGTGGAGAACGACGTGCAGCGCACCAAGGACGGCAGGCTGGTCGTGATCCACGACGACAGCCTGGCGCGCACGACGAACGTCGAGGACGTCTTCCCCGGCCGGGCTCCCTGGAAGGTGAAGGACTTCACGGCGGCGGAGATCGCCCGGCTGGACGCGGGGAGCTGGTTCTCCCCCGCCTACGCGGGCGCGCGCGTGCCGACGCTGGAGGGCTACATGCGCCGGGTCGAGCACAACCACGAGAAGCTGCTGCTGGAGATCAAGAACCCCGAGCTGTACCCGGGCATGGAGGCGCAGATCCTCAAGACCCTGGGCAACGAGGGCTGGCTGGACCGCGCGCACCAGAAGCGGCTGATCGTGCAGAGCTTCAGCCCGGACAGCATCCGTACCGTGCACCGGCTCAAGCCCGCGCTGACCACCGGCTACCTGGGCCGTCCGGAGGTCGCCGAGCTGAAGGACTACGCCCGGTTCTCCGACCTGGTCAACCCGGCGTACGCGGACATCTCCGCGAGCTACGTCTCCACCGCGCACGCGCTGAAGGGGCCGCACGGCAAGCCCCTCCGGGTCTTCACCTGGACGGTGAACGACGCGGCCACGGCCCGTAAGGTCCGGGGCTACGGCGTCGACGGCATCATCACCAACAAGCCGGACGTGGTGCGCACGGCCCTCAGCGCCGGCTGATTCCCACGTCAGGGCCGGTTGTCGGTGGCGGGTCGTACCGTGGTCGGCATGGAAAGCCAGGGGCAGGACGGACAGCGGGTCGGGTGGGCGGTCGTGGACAGCCCGATCGGACCGCTGATGCTGGCCGCCAGCGGCCAGGGGCTGGTCAACGTGGTCTTCCACGCCACCGGCCCGGTGTGCGAGCGCGCGCGCCGGCGGCTGGCCGCGCGGTACGGCGCCGAACCGGTCGAGGAGCCGGGCGCACCCCTGCTGGCGGAGGCGATACGGCAGGTCGAGGCGTATCTGGCGGGCGAGCGCCGGGACTTCGACCTGCCGCTGGACTGGTCGCTGATCTCCGGTTTCCACCGGGCGGTGCTGCGCGAACTGGCCGCCGGCGTCCCCTACGGCACGGTGGTCGGATACGGCGAACTGGCCCGGCGGGTCGGGCAGCCGGGCGGGGCGCAGGCGGTGGGCACGGCGATGGGCGCCAACCCGCTGCCGGTGGTCGTGCCGTGTCACCGGGTGGTGGAGCGCGACGGCGGGATCGGGGGCTTCGGGGGCGGGCTGGAGACGAAGCGCCGGCTGCTCGCGCTGGAGGGCGTGCTGCCGGAGCCGCTGTTCTGACGGTGCCTCCCGTCGATTCCGGGCCACGGCGTTTGGCCGGGAGCCGCGCCCGCCAGGAATGAGGGGAGGCGACTGACGGGAGGCGGGCGCGTGGTGCTGGTGTTGTCGGAGGAGGTCCGGGAGGCGACGGCCACCGGACGGCCGGTGGTGGCCCTTGAGTCGACGATCATCGCGCACGGGCTGCCACGCCCGCGCAATCTCCAGGTGGCGCTGGAGCTGGAGGACGTGGTCCGGCACGAGGGGGCTGTCCCCGCCACGATCGCCGTGCTCGACGGAGAGCCCCATGTCGGACTGGACAAAGGCCAGTTGGAGCGGATCGCCAACGAGGACGGCATCCGCAAGCTGGGCCACCGGGACCTGCCGCTCGCCATGGCCTCCGGGGCGAGCGGGGCGACCACGGTGTCGGCGACGGCGCGGTTGGCGGCGCTGGCCGGCATCCGTGTGTTCGCGACCGGCGGGCTGGGCGGGGTGCACCGGCAGTGGACGGCCACCCAGGACGAGTCGGCCGACCTCGGGCTCCTGGCCCGGACCCGGATGACCGTGGTGTGCGCGGGCGTGAAGTCGATCCTGGACGTGCCGGCCACCCTGCAGCGGCTGGAGACCCTGGGTGTGGCCGTCGCCGGGTACCGCACCGAGCGGTTCCCCGGCTTCTATCTGTCCGACTCGGGCCACCCGGTGGAGTGGACGCTGCGGGACCCGGAGCAGGTCGCGGAGGTCATGCGGGCACAGGACACCCTCGGCGGACCGGAGTCGGCGCTGATCGTGGCCAACCCCGTCCCACCTGAGCGGCAGCTCGATCCCGGGCTGCACACGCGTGTGCTCGCCGAGGCGCTGCGGGCCTGCGAGGAGGAGGGGATCACCGGCCAGGCCGTCACCCCGTTCCTGCTCGCTCATCTCGTCCGGCACACCGACGGGGAGTCGCTGCGCGCCAATCTGGCGGCGGTGCGCGGCAATGTGGAGCTGGCGGCACGGATCGCCACGGCGTGGGCGATGAGGTGACCGGCGGCCCGAGGGGAGGGCTGCTGGTCGTCGGGGACGTGATCACCGACGTGGTGGCCCGGCACCGGGGCCCGCTCGCCGCGCGCACCGACACGGCCGCCGTGATCCGGACGCTGCCGGGCGGCGCGGGCGCCAACGTGGCGTGCTGGGCCGCCGACGCGGGCTGCGCGGACGTCACGCTGCTGGCGCGGGTGGGCGCGGACGCGGCGCGGTGGCACGAGCGGGAGCTGCTGGCGGCCGGGGTGCGGCCGCGCCTGGTGGTGGACCCGGTGGAGCCGACCGGCACGGTGATCTGCCTGGTCGACGGGGAGGCGGCGGCCGAGCGCACGTTCCTCACCTCCAGCGGGGCTTCGCTGCGGCTCGAACCGGCCGACTTCTCCGAGCGGCTGCTCGACGGCGTGGCCCGGCTGCATCTTTCGGGGTACCTGCTGTTCGCCGAGTCCAGCCGGGCGTTGGCCGAGACCGCGCTGGCGGCGGCGCGTGCGCGCGGGGTGCCGGTGAGTCTCGACCCGGCTTCGGCGGGGTTCCTCGCGCGGTTCGGCACGGACCGGTTCCTGGAGTTCGCCGGGCGGCTCGATGTGCTGCTGCCCAGCCGGGACGAGGCGTGCCTGCTCACGGGGGTGTCCGACTGGGCGGAGGCGGCGGCGGAGTTGAGCGGGCTGGGGCCGGTGGTGGTGGCCAAGTCGGGAGCGGAGGGGGCACTGGTGGCGCGGGCGGGGGTGGTGAGTGCCCGGGTTCCGGCGGCACCGGTCCGGGCGACGGACAGTACGGGGGCCGGGGACGCGTTCACCGGCGCGTTCCTGGCGGCTCTGGTGGCGGGCGCCCCTCCGGAGGCCGCGGCGGAGTGGGGATGCCGGGCCGGGGCGCGGGCGGTGCGGCAGGTGGGCGGCAGGCCCCCGCGCCCGGACGACGACGGGCGGGCGCCGCGCACCCGCTGACGCCGGTGCGTCAGACCTTGCGTCCCCAGGCCGAGATCATCGGCGCCGTCGCCAGATCCATGCCGCCCGCCGCGACGTTGGCGAGGTGGCGGTCGATGTCCTCGTCGGTCGCGAGCCCCGCTTCGACCAGACGGCCCCGGATCTGACGGACCGTGGCCAGTTCGAGCGCGGTGCACGCGGGTGAGGTGAGCGGGAAGTACGCGTCGGCCTCGACCTGCCGCAGCCCGGCCTCACGGAGGAGCCGCGGCAGGCGGCGCCCGTAGGAGAGGTCGGCGCCACGCTCGGCGAGGAGCCGGCGGAAGCCCTGGCGCAGCCGGTTGGCGAGCCGCTCCTCGGGGCCGTGCTCGTCGGGGCAGGTCAGGGGTTGCAGGGCCGGGTCGGCGTCCTCGATCAGCAGCCGGCCACCGGGCCGCAGCGCTTCGGTCATGGAGCGCAACGCCCGCTCCCGGTCCGGGACATGGACCAGCACGAGCCGGGCGTGCACCAGGTCGAAGCCCCGGCCCGGCGGCTCTTCACCGCCCACGTCATGGGTACGGACCTCCACCGGCGGCCGGGCCACGGTGTCCAGGCGCGAGGTGTCGATGTCGGTGGCGAGGACGGTACCGGTCGGGCCGACCTTCCGGGCGAGCCAGGAGACGACGGAGGTGCCCCCGGCACCGACCTCCCAGCAGCGCCAGCCGGCGCCGATGCCGAGGCGTTCGAGGTGGCGGAACGTGGTGGGGTCGAAGAGGGAGGCGAACGCGTCGAAGCGTTCACCCGCCTCGGCCTGCCGGTTGTCCAGGAGGTATCCGTCCGATGGCGTCATGTCCCGTATCGTCCCAGCCGGTCGCCGCGTCCGGGGCGGCCGACCCTCCGTCCACAGGCGGGAACCAAGCGGAATCCGCTGTTCCCACAGGCTTTCCCGGCCCTCTCGACGGACTGGCAGACTGACCGGGCAGGGCACGAACGGTGTCAGGTGCGGAGATCCAGGCAAGGAGATCCAGATGTCGATGGCGGGGAATCTGCGGAGAGTCACGAAGCTGAGCAGGGTCGGCGGCCTGCGCAAGGTGGCCGGTCTGGCCCGGCGCCGGCCGCGTGTGGACCTGAGCCACCCGGCCAGGTCGCCGCTGGGTTCCTCGGTCGTGAACTGCGTGACGTATCAGGACGGCATACGCGTGCCGGGCTCCGCGGATGTGGTGGACGCCGTGAAGACGGTCCGCAACACCGGCCACGGTTTCGTCTGGCTGGGTCTGCACGAGCCGACCACCGAGGAGTTCGCCGATGTGGCCGAGCTGTTCGACCTGCACCCGCTCGCGGTGGAGGACGCGGTGGAGGCCCACCAGCGCCCGAAGCTGGAGCGGTACGGCGACACGCTCTTCGCGGTGCTGAAGACCGTCTGCTACGTGGAACACGAGAAGCTGACGGCGACGAGCGAGGTGGTGAACACCGGCGAGATCATGGTGTTCGTCGGCGAGGACTTCGTCATCACCGTGCGGCACGGCCACCATGGTTCGCTGGGCCCGCTGCGCGAGGAGTTGGAGTCGCGCCCGCGTCAGCTCGCCAAGGGCCCCTCGGCGGTGCTGCACGCCGTCGCGGACCATGTGGTGGACGAGTACCTGAACGTCACGGACGCGGTGCAGGGCGATGTCGAGCAGGTCGAGACGGACGTCTTCTCCGAAGAAGGCGGGCGGGCCGATCCGGGGCGGATCTACCAGCTCAAGCGCGAACTGCTCGAACTGAAACGGGCGGCGGTGCCGCTGGTGCGTCCGGTGGAGGACCTGGCCACCCGGCCGATGAGGGTGGTCGACCCGGAGATACAGGCGTACTTCCGCGATGTGATGGACCATCTGATACGGGCCAAGGACCAGATCGCCGCGTTCGACGAACTGCTCAACTCCATCCTCCAGGCCCATCTGGCCCAGGTGACGGTCGCGCAGAACGAGGACATGCGGAAGATCACGGCCTGGGCCGCGATCGTCGCGGTGCCGACGATGGTCTGCGGTGTCTACGGCATGAACTTCGAGTACATGCCGGAGGCGCGGTGGCACTACGGCTACCCGGTGATCATGGGCGTCACCGCGCTGGCCTGTGTCGCGCTCTGGCGGGGCTTCCGGCGCAACGGCTGGTTCTGACACGCCGGCCCTCCGGGTCCGGCAGGCGAGGTCAGCCGTTCCAGGCGGGATGCCGGGGGTCGTCGGCGCGTACGACGACGTCGGCCGTCGCGGCGGGGTCGGTCTCCTTCTCGTAGCGGGCGAAGGCGGGGAGCGTCCAGTGGTCGGGGTCGGGGGTGCGGCGGCGCAGCGCGCCGGGCGACAGCAGGACGTGGACGGTCAGGTCGAAGGGGAACCAGTGCTGGAGAAGAAGGGGGCCGTGCAGGAGCAGTACCCCGCCGGGCGGTAGCCGGACAGGGGAGCTGCGGGTGGCGCGGTCGGTGACCGGGTCCCACAGATCGGGCAGTACCCGCCCGTCGCCCCCGGCGTCCAGGGGGCCGAGGACCTCGCGCCACAGCGCGCCGGTGTCGAACCAGCCGCTGTAGTACGACTCCTCGTCGCGCCGCCCGTGCTCCAGGCGGAGGGAGGCGGGGCGCAGGAAGCCCTCGGCACCGACGACCAGTGCGGGCCGGCCGCGCACCCGGAGCGCCTCGGAGATCCGGGTGGCCAGGTCACCCGGCCCGGCGGCGGGCGCTCCGTCGAGGCCCACACGCGGCCAGGGGCTGCCGTCGGCGGGCTCCAGCGCCAGAATCCGGTCGGCGAGCCGTTCGGCCAGCCGCTCCCAGGTGATCGCTTCGAGTCGCACACGCCCATGATGCCGGGAAGCCGGACAAGGACTGAACTACAGGAGGGAAGGAGGAGTGCCCCGGCCTCGTGCGGGAGGACGGGCCGGTGGTGGGGAAGGAAGCGCGTATGGCACGTCCCGCAGGTGCACGCCGTCCCGTGGAGCCACGCTCTGCCGCCCTGCCCGATGCCGGGGGCGGCCCGGTCGTGGTGCAGCCGCGGCGGCGCAAGCACTGCGCGGCCTGCCGGCGGGGGCCGCTGGCTCTGCTGGTGCTGGAGGACGGGGTGCCGCGTTGCCTCGACTGCGCTGATCTGGGGCACCTGGTGTTCCTCCCGCGCGGGGATGCCGCCCTGACCCGCAGGGCGCGGGAGGAGAGCGCGCTCTCGGCGGTGGTGGTGCGGTTCGCGCGGCGGCGTGGCCGGTACGAGCGCCAGGGGCTGCTGGTGGAGGAGGCCGCGCTGGCGCGGGCGGAGGAGCGCTGCCTGGCCGACGCGGAGGTCAGGGAGCGGCGCCGGGTCCGGGACGCCCGACGCCGGGTGGCGGAGGACGAGCGCTTCGTCGCGGAGTTCGCGGCGGAGATCGGGCGGCTGTTCCCCGGTTGTCCGGACGGCCGGGCACGGGCGGTCGCCGGGCACGCGGCCCTGCGGGGCAGTGGGCGGGTCGGGCGGAGCGCGGCCGGCCGGGCGCTGTCGGAGGCGGCGGTGACCTCGGCGGTGGTGGCGTCGGTACGGCACCTGGACACGCCGTACGACGGACTGCTGATGCGCGGGGTGCCCCGGCGTGAGGCCCGCGAGCGGATCGCCGGGGCGGTGGAGGAGGTACTGCGGGAGTGGCGGGAGCCGGCCGCGCGGGCGGGGGTGGAACCGGGACGGGAGCAGGGAGAGGAGTGACGGAAGTGGAGCGAGCGGGCCGTGGGGCGCGGGCGTGGGCCGGCGGGCCGTGGCGTGCGGAAAGGTGGCGTCCGCCGCCCTGCGCGGGGGTCGGTGGCGACGTATCGTGGCCGGAAGGACACCGGGACGGGGCCGCCCCCGGGACGGGTGACCGCCGAGGGTCCCCCGTTCGATGTCGCCCGGCCCGTGGTACCCCCAGTGCCCTCCGTATCCCGGTACACGTCCTCGAGGAAGACGCCCATGGCCGATCCCAAGGGATTCATGAGCACACCGCGCCAGGAGTGGCCGCGGCGGCCGGTGGTGGAGCGGGTCCGGGACTGGGACGAGATCTACGTACCGGGGGCGCTGCTGCCGATCGTGAGTGCGCAGGCGAACCGGTGCATGGACTGCGGGGTCCCGTTCTGCCACGAAGCGTGCCCGCTGGGGAACCTGATCCCCGAGTGGAACGACCTGGTGGCCCGGTCGGACTGGCGGGCGGCGAGCGAGCGGCTGCACGCGACGAACAACTTCCCCGAGTTCACCGGCAGGCTGTGCCCGGCGCCCTGCGAGGCGGGGTGTGTGCTGGCGATCAACCAGCCCGCCGTCACGATCAAGAACGTCGAGTGGGCGATCGCCGAGCGGGCCTGGCAGGAGGGGTTCGTGCCGCCCCGGCCGCCGGACCGGCTGTCGGGGAAGACGGTCGCGGTGATCGGGTCCGGGCCGACCGGGCTGGCCGCCGCGCAGCAGCTCACGCGGGCGGGGCACACCGTGGTGGTGTACGAGAAGGACGACCGGATCGGGGGGCTGATGCGGTACGGCATCCCCGAGTTCAAGATGGAGAAGCGCTTCCTGGACCGGCGCCTTACGCAGATGCTGGCGGAGGGGACGCGGTTCCGCACGTCGACGGCGGTCGGGCGGGACGTGCCCGCGCAGGAGCTGCGGTCCCGGTACGACGCGGTGGTGATCGCCACCGGGGCCACGGCGTGGCGGGAACTGGCGGTGCCGGGACGGGAGTTGGCCGGCGTCCAGCAGGCCATGGAGTACCTCCCGCCGGCCAACCGGGTGTGCGCGGGCGACCTGGAGGCCAATCCCCTGTCGGCGGCCGGGCGGCATGTGGTGATCGTGGGCGGCGGGGACACCGGGGCCGACTGCCTGGGGACGGCGGTACGCGAGGGCGCCGCGTCCGTGACCCAGCTGGACATCTACGCCCGGCCGGGCGGGGAGCGGGACGCGGAGGCGGAGCCCTGGCCGACGTACCCGAAGCTCTACCGTCTCTCCGGCGCGCACGAGGAGGCGGGTGAGCTGCGGACGGCTCCGGCGGCGGATGCGGACGCGCGGCTGTTCGCGGCGTCCACACTCCGGTTCGCCGGGGACGGGCGGGGACGGGTGAAGGAGCTGCACCTGGTGGAGGTGGACGCCCGGCGGCAGCCGGTGGCGGGTACCGAGCGGGTGCTGGCGGCCGACCTGGTGCTATTGGCGCTCGGCTTCTCGGGGCCGGACCGCGCGGACGGGCTCATCGACCAGTTGGGGCTGGAGACGGAGCCGCGCGGCACGCTCGCGCGGGACGGGGAGTTCGGCACCAACGTGCCGGGCGTGTTCGCCGCCGGGGACGCGGCGCGCGGTCAGTCGCTCGTGGTGTGGGCGATCGCGGAGGGCCGGGCGGTGGCGGCGGCCGTGGACCGGTATCTGATGGGTGAGTCGTGGCTGGAGGCGCCGATCTCGCCGTACGACCGGCCGATGGCGGTGTAGCCATCGGCCGGACCGGAGGGGATGGGAGGGGGCGGGGACGGGGGGACCAAGGGTGGTGCGCGGAGTCAGGGACGCAGAGTCAAAAACAGTGACAGCGGTTCAGGAGAGCAGGAAGTCCGCCTCTCCCGCCTTCGCGCCCTCGATGAAAGCGGTCATCTCGGCCGTGGTGTATATCAGCGCGGGGCCGTCCGGGTCGGTGGACTGGCGTAGGGCGATGCGGCCGTCGGCCAGCTTCATGGCCTCCAGGCAGTTGCCGCCGTTGCCGCCGCTCCAGGGCTTGTGCCAGCCCACGGCGCCCAGTTCCCGCGCGGGCATGCCGTTGTAGACGCGGCGGCGCGGATTGATGCGATCCATTCACAGCTCCTTGCGGAGATCCCGCAGGATCTCCTTCGTGCGTTGTGCCGTGGCGGCCTGCGCCGCCATGCGGTCCATGACCTCCAGGTGAGTGGCCACCTCGGAGCGCGCGTCGAGGTAGACCGCGCCGGTCAGGTACTCGCTGTAGACCATGTCCGGGAGTTCGGGCATGGCGAACCGGAACAGTACGAAGGGGCCGTACGTGCCCGGATGCGGCCCGTTGGCGAACGGGGCCACCTGGAGGGTGACGCCGGGCAGCGTCGTGGCCTCCAGGAGTTTGTCGAGCTGGGCGCGCATCACCTCGGGGCCCCCGACAGGGCGGCGCAGGGCGGTCTCGTCCATCACGGCCCAGAAGCGGGGCGCGTCCGGGCGGGTGAGGAGTTCCTGACGGCGCATCCGGAGATCGACGTGGCGCTCGATGTCGTCGGGGCTGGTCTGCCCGATGGCGCCGGATCTGAGCACCCCGCGCGCGTAGTCCTCGGTCTGGAGCAGGCCGGGGACGAAGTGCGGCTCGTAGGAGCGGATGAGCGCGGCGGCGCCCTCCAGGCTGACGTACATGGAGAACCAGCCGGGCAGGATGTCGTGGAACCGCTGCCACCAGCCGGGCCGGTTGGCCTCCTCGGCGAGCTGGACGAAGAGTTCGGCCTCGTCGTCCGGAACGCCGTAGGACCTCAGCAGGAGTTGGAGGTAGGGGATCTTGAGGGAGACCTCGGCCATCTCCATGCGGCGCACGGTGGCGGGGGCGACGCGGAGGACACGGGCGGCCTCCTCGCGCTTGAGCCCGGCGCGTTCCCGCAGGTCCAGCAGGCGGCGGCCGAGGACCACCTGACCCACGGTCGGCGCGGACCGCGGTTCGCTCACGTTGCCACCTCCGACGGAAGGGATACCGGTTGCCTGGGCGGGGATGTCCGGTGAAGGAACCCCGACAGCCCTGCGGCGCCGTTCGAAGACGCGTCCGACGATCCGGGCGGATCGGCGAGGGTCTCAATTGGCGCCGCGCGAGGTGCTGTTGCGAGCAGTGTGCCACGGCCGTTCACCGCGTCATACCGCACTCTGCATTTTTCAGAGTGACACTTGCCAAGTGTTCGCGGCGGGGAGATAGTGGCAAGCGTGATTCCGTCCGCGCCCTTAGGAACAGACTCCGCCGCAGACCGTTCCCGTCCCGGCGCAGCACCGGCAACGGCCGGGGCCGGCCGCCGGTTCCGCTTCGAGCTGGCCGCGCACCCGGGCTCCCCGGCCCGGGCCAGAAGCCTGGCGCGGGCCCGGCTCGCCGGCTGGTCGGTGTGCGCGGACACCTGTGAGAGCGCGGTCCTGGTCGTCTCCGAGCTGGTCACCAACGCCGTCGTGCACACCGCGAGCAGCCGCGTGGTGTGCGAACTGGCCGACCACGACGGCCTGGTGCGCATCGCCGTGCGGGACGAGGGATGCGCGCCCGGCGAGCCCCACCCGGCACAGCAGCGGCCCGACGAGGAGCACGGGAGGGGGTTGCTTCTGGTCGCCGCGCTGTGCCGGGCCTGGGGTGCCCAGGAGTACGGACCGGGCCTGCTGGTCTGGGCCGAGCTGGACCGCGGCCCCGCCACGGACGGCCACTCCGACGCCCCGGCGCACCCGGAGACCCGCGCCGGCACCCGCGCCACCGAGCCCCGACACGACCTCGGCTGGGGCACCCGCGGCAAGCCCGACCCCTCCCGCGCCCCCGGCGAGGACGTACGCTCCGCCCCCGGCCGCCACATCCGGGTGCCCGAGCAGTACGCCCCTGCCGCCGGGCCCGCCGAAGCCTGGAGCCGGTCGTGACCGGCGCCGCCGGGCATCCGCTCGGTCTGAACACCCTGGTCCGGCTCGGGCGCGGCCGCCCCGCCCCGGACCGGTCACCCGGACCGCCGGTGCCCGAGGGGATGACCGCCCCGCTCGGCTGCGACGCCGTCGCCATGCCCGACCGCCTGGCCGCCCTGCTCGTCCCCCGACTCCCCCGGGTGGGCTGTGTGTACGCCGAGGGCGGCCGCTGGTGGTGGCTGGTACCGGCCGACTCCGACTACGCGCTGCCCTGGCCCGCCCCCGCCCAGTACGCCCCCGGCGCCCCCGTCCCCCGCACCGCCCATCTGCTGCGCCGCCCGGCCGGCACGATCCCCTACACCCCGCCGATCCCGCTCTACCTGGCCCTGTGCCGGGTCACCGGCACCACCCCGGACTGGTCCCGCCCCATATCGGCCTGACGGCACGCGCCCCCGGTACGGCACCGCTCCGGCCGCCCCTCCCCGCGCACCCCCGTACGCCCCCGTTGCCCCCGCTCGCGCTCTGCCCGTGCCGGGCGCCCGCGGGGATAGTGGCCGTTCGGTCACGGCGAGCGGGAGGTCCGCGGTGCGGCAGCGACGGGGGCGGAACAGGCCAGACGACTCGAAGGACCCGGACGGTCCCGAGGTCTCCGAGTCGGAGCGGCTGCTCTTCGGCGGCCCCCTGCGGTACGACATGGGGTGGAACGAGCACGCCGACGCCTTCCTGGAGCTGAGCCTGCGCTCGATGGTCCGACGGCTCCCCGGCATGCTGGCGTCCAGTCTGGAGCTGGCCCGGCAGGCGGACCCCCGGGCCGCCCGTACCGTGCTGGCCGCCGAGGTGGGCCGGGGTGTCGCCCAGGCGGTGGGCCTGCTGGCCGTCAACAGCGCGCTCGGCAGCCTGCTCACCGGGCCGGACATCGGGCACCGGCTGCGCGCCGCCGTACCCGCCCTCGCGGTGATGGCGGCGACGATGCTGGTCGCGGCGCTGCTGCGGGCCGCCTCCACCTACGCCACCGGGCGGCTGGAGCCCAAGGTGGAGCGGGTGGCGACCGAGCTGTATCTGGAGCGGGCGGCCAATGTGGAGCTGGCCGCCATCGAGGACCACGCCTTCCACAAGCTGCTCGACACCGCCCAGTACGGCGCCCGCTCGGCGCGTCACATGATCTCCTACGGCGCGCGGGTGATCAACGCGCTGATCTCCCTCATGGCGGCGGCCGGTGTGCTGACCGTGCTGCACCCCGCGCTGCTCCCGCTGCTGGTCACCATGACGCTGCCGAGCGCCTGGAGCGCGCTGACCAACGCGCGGCGGCGCTACGAGTCGTTCCACACCTGGGTGCAGCACGTGCGGGCCGGGCATCTCATCGGCAGTCTGCTCACCGAGCCGGGGGCGGCGCCGGAGATCCGGGTGCACGGGGTCGGCCCGTTCCTGCTGCGGCACTACCGCGCGATGTCGGAGACGGCGGAGGCCGAGCAGGCCCGCCTCTCCCGGCTCGCGGCCCGTACCGGGCTGGCGGCGGCCGCCTGGACCGGGCTGGCGACGCTCGCCACGTACGCCACCCTGGGTGCGCTGCTGCTGGCCGGGGCGATGGCGCTGTCGGTGGCGGGTACGGCGGTCATCGCCATCCGCACCGGGTCGGCGAGCCTGGACACGCTGGTGCTGGAGATCAACCAGCTGCACGAGGAGGCGCTGTTCGTCGGGGACCTGGAACGGCTGTACGTGGAGGCGGCCGAGCGGGCGATCCCGGTGGGCGGGGAGGACCTGCCCGAGGAGCCGAAGGAGATCAGGTTCGAGGACGTCACCTTCAGCTACCCGGGCGAGTCGGCGCGGCCCGCGCTGGACGGGGTGAGCCTCAGTCTGCCCATGGGCCGGATCATCGCGCTGGTCGGCGAGAACGGTTCGGGCAAGACGACCCTGGTCAAGCTGCTCGCCGGCCTGTACGCGCCGGACCGGGGCCGGGTGCTCTGGGACGGGGTGGACGCGGCGCGGGCGGACCGGCGGCTGCTGGCCGAGCGGGTGGCGATGGTGGCGCAGGACTTCAAGCGGTGGCCGTTCACCGCGCGGGTCAACGTGGCGGTGGGCCGCTCCTCCGTACCGATGACCGAGGAGCGGCTGGCGGCGGCGGTCGCGGAGGCCGGTGCCGAGGAGGTGGTGGCGGGCCTGCCGCGCGGTCTGGACACCCTGCTGGCCCGGAACTTCACCGGCGGCCACGAGCTGTCCGGGGGCCAGTGGCAGCGGCTCGGGATCGCGCGGGCCGCCTACCGGCGCGGCGGCATCCTGATCGTGGACGAGCCGACGGCGGCGCTGGACGCGCGGGCCGAGCTGGCGGTGTTCGAGAAGATCCGGGCGCTGGCGGGCAGCGGGCAGACCGTCGTACTGATCACGCACCGGCTCGCCTCGGTCCGGCACGCGGATCTGGTGCACGTACTGGAGCGGGGCCGGCTGGTGGAGTCCGGCAGCCCGGAGGAACTGCTCGCGCGGGGCGGGGTGTACGCCGAGCTGTACGCCCTCCAGGCCGGGCAGTTCACCGCCCCCGTCCCCGCGCCGGGGCCCGGCTGAGCCGGACACGCTCGGAAGTCTCAGTCCACGCCCTCGGCGCCGCGCAGGATCACCAGGAAGGTGTCGGTCGCCAGGTCCATCACGACTTCGGCCGGCATCCCTTCCTGCCGTCGCGCGTGCGCGAACTCCTCCGCGGGCCATGAGCCGCGCGGGCCGCCTGCGGGAAAGCGTTCGAGCACGGTCCGCCCCATCACCATCTCGCACCTCCAGTCATGCGTCGTACCTACCGAAGTCAACGCGCTGGAGGGGGTGATCGCCTCGCCCGGTGACGGGACTGAGACGCAGTCGACACCGGTTCACAGCCGAACGTGCACGTCCGCTCACCGCGGGACGGCATCGGACGCGTCCGGTGCCCGGACGGACACGGAACGGTACCGCCCGGTCAGTGGTCGTAGCTGTCGTGCAGCCGGAGCCGGTCGCCGCCGTGCGGGTGGCGGCCGAGGGCGGTGAGGTCGAGCAGGCCGGAGAGGGCGCCGATGCCGTCCAGGGCGTCGTCGTACACCGAGTAGGTGTGGAAGACCCGGTCACCGTCGCGCAGGAAGCAGCTCAGGCCGGGGCGTTCGACGGGGGCGCCGTCGCGGTGCACGGTCGCCTCGAAGTCACGGTTGAAGTCGCTGTGGCAGGAGGAGTACCAGGGCACGGTCCAGCCCATCCGCGCCTTGAAGGGCAGCAGCCGGGTGAAGGGCGCGAGCGAGACGGCCGCGAAGGCGGTGTCCCGGGCCCGGAGGTGGGCGAGGGGGCCGAGCTGGTCGAGGAAGGCCGCACAGCAGGGGCAGCCGGTCTCCTGCTCCGGGGCGAACATGAAGTGGTGGACGACGAGCTGGGCGCGGTCCCCGAACAGGTCGAGCAGTGTGGCCTTGCCGTCGCCGCCTTCGAGGACGTACTCGTCGCGGACCTCGACCACGGGCAGCCGTCGCCGTTCCTCGCCGAGCGCGGCGCGTGCCCGCTCGACGGCCTGTTCCTTGCGCCGTAACTCCTCGCGCGCCGCCCGCCACCGTTCGCGGCTGACGATCTCCGGAAACGACATGAGCCCTCCTGTCCGACGGTCCGTTCGGGGTGCTGACCGTGGACGGGGGCACAACTCATCGGCGCGCGGCGGATTATTTTTCCGGGGAGCGGCGGGCGGTCACGCGGCGGTGCCGAGTCCGGTCCAGTCCCGGCCCCCGGCCTCCAGTTCCCGCAGCGCGGACCGGAGCTGGCCGGTGTGCCGGGGGGTGAGGCGGCCGGTGTCGTCCAGGTGGACCGCACAGGCGGTGGTGGTGTCGACGAGCCGTTCCAGTACGGCGGCCAGCTGGTCGGTGCCCTTCGTGTGCCGGGCCAGGGTGGGATGTTCGGCGGCGGAGACGGCGATGGCGGTACGGGCCTCGGCGAGGGCGCGGTACGCCTCGCGGCGCAGCGCCCAGCGTTCGGCATGGTCGCCGGTCTCGGCGAGGACGTGCACGAGGTAGGCGTGCGCGGCGCTCCCCGCGGTGGCCAGCCGGGCCCGGACCCCGGCGCCGTGGCGGCCCGGCATCGGCAGATGGCCGACGACCAGGACGAGCGCGCAGGCCACCATGGTCTCGGCGATCCGGCCGAGGCACGCCTGCGGTTCCCCGCCGGCCATGATCAGGGCGAGGACGAGCACGGTGACGACGGCGGTCAGCGCGGCGAAGTTCCGGGTGGAGACGGGCAGCAGGGCGCCGCACACGGTGACCAGCACGACCAGGCCGGCCGGATGGGGCAGCAACGCGGCCAGAGCGGCGAACACCAGCGCGCCGAGCACGGTCCCCGCGGCCCGGCACAGCACGCGGGAGACCAGCGGACCGAGGTCGGGCTTGACGAGGAAGACGGCGGTGAGCGGCAGCCAGTACCAGTGCGGGTGGCTGCCGTACCAGCCGGTGTGGTGCAGCGCCTGGGCGATGCCGGCTCCGGCGCCGAAGCAGAGGGCGACACGCAGCCCGTACTCGCGGCCCGCCGTGCCGGCCATGGCCCGCAGCGCACCGCGCAGCCCGCCGCGCCGGCCGCGGGTGAGATGGCGGGCGCCTCCGGCGCGGTCGAACTCCTCGGCGGCGCGCAGCAGGGCGTCGTCGAGGGCGCGCAGGGCGGGTGCGGCGCGGGTGGGGGCGGGCAGCGGGCCCGCTGCGGTGTTGTCGCGGACGGCGGCGGCGAGCCGGCGGGGGCCCGCCGAGGCCCGCGCGGAGAGCGGGTCGCCCGCCCAGGCGAGGGCGGTGGCGGCCTCGGCCAGGGGCAGCGCGGCCCGGAATTGGGCGTGCAGGCGCCGTTCGGCGGCGGAGGTCGCGCGGCGCCGCAGCCGGGGCCCGGCGAGGGCGTCCTGCGCGTGGTCGAGGGCGGCGGTGAGCGCGGCCCGGCGGGCGGGGGCCGTGGCGGTGCCGGCCGCGTCGAGCAGGGCGGCGACGGCGTCGTACACGTCGGCCACCGCCCGGCGCTCGCCGTCGAAGCGGAAGTCGCCCGCCAGGGAGCCGGGGGTGGGCAGGGCGAGGCGGAGCAGGATCAGCCAGAGCGCTCCGGCGAGGAAGGCGAGGGCGCCCTGCCAGGCGGGCGGCCCGGCGGGGGTGCCCGCCCCGACGGCGGCGGTGACGAGGAGCTGGGTGCCCGCCGCCGAGGCGACCGGGCCGACGGCACTGATCGAGCCCGCCAGCAGGCCGAGCACCGTCAGGGCGACGGTGAGCGGTACGGCGGCGAGGTGCTGTCCGCCGTAGGTGCCGGCGAGCAGGCCGAGGGCGCCGGCCAGGGCGGGCGTGCCGAGGCGGTCGACGGAGGCGCGCCTGCTGCCGGGGCGGTCGTTGATCCCGGCGAGCATCGCGCCGGTCGCGGCGAGGACGCCCTCGGCGGTCAGTCCGGCGAGCATCCCGGCGACCAGCAGCGGTCCGGCGGCGAGGGCGCCCCGGACCACCGCGCTCCAGGGCAGGGGGCCGCGCTGGGCGCGGAAGGCATGGGCGAGCCAGGGCGGAAGTGACCGGACGGCGGGGCGCGACACGGGGCTCCTGTTCGTGCGAGGGCGGGGGGCCTTCGGACGACGGCGGCCGAGTGGGGTCACTCCAGGGTAGAGCGTGGCGCGGCGGTGGACGCGACGCCCGGGTTTCGGGGAGGTGAAAGATGCCCCGGCGGCGTGAGCAGGATCTCCTCCGCCTCGGTCACCGCGCCGACGAGCGTCCTGGGCGTGAGGGCGGCGGTCACCTCGTCGATCCGCCGCAGTCCGGCGCGCTCCAGCAGCCGCTTCTCGTTGGTGACCCACTCCCCGCGCTCGGCCAGCACCGCGTGCGCGGCCTGGGCGGCGGCGGTGGCCAGCGCACCGGCGACCTCGGTGAGCCGGCCGCGCGGGGCGTGGTGGGCGCGGGCGTAGCCGAGGGTGGCGCGGGCGGTGCCCCGCCAGCGCTCGGGGGCGGTGCGGCGCAGCGCGTCCGGGTAGGCGGCGGGGCGGGGCAGGGTGCCGCGCAGCACCTGGTTGACGGCCAGCTCGGCGACGATCAGGTACGTGGGAATCCCCGCGAGGTGGAACAGCAGGGGCTCGACGCGGAAGCGTCCCTGCTCGGCCTCGGCCAGCTCGTGCTCGACGGTGCCGAGATCCCGGTAGTGGACGTCGACCCGGCGGCCGTCGACGGTGAGCCACGCCCCGCCGTTGAACACCCCGCCGCCCCAGCCGCCGACCTCGGAGACCTCGCCCTCCCAGCCGAGGGCGCGCAGGTCGTCCGGGTCGAAGCCGCCCCGGTAGTACACGGCGAGGTCCCAGTCGCTGTCCTCGGTATGGGTGCCCTCGGCTCGCGAGCCGCCGAGCGCGACGGCCCGCACCGTGGGCAGCCCGGCGAGGCGCTCGGCGGTGGCCGAGAGGAAGTCGGCGTCGGAAAGGGTGGGCACGGCGGCTCCTCGCTGTCGTGGTTATTCGGATGCGCGGGCGGTTCCAGGCCGCCGATGATGGGCGGTCGTCCGCCCGCCCGTCGAGGGAGCCGCCATGATCCGCCGTGTCACCGTCCCCGGTCTCTTTCCGCCGCCGACCTACTCCCACGCCTCCGTGGTGGAGGCGGGCACCCGGCTCGCCTTCCTCGCCGGCGCGGTCCCGCTGGACGAACGGGGCGAACTGGTCGGGCCCGGCGATCCGGTGGCCCAGGCCGGGCAGGTGATCGCCAACCTGCGGGAGCAGCTGCGGGCCGTGGGCAGCGATCTGGCGCACGTCCTGGTGACCGAGGTGTACGTGGTGAGCGACCAGCCCTCGGTGCTCTCCTCGGTGTGGGAGGTGGTGGAGGCGTCCGGTCTGAGCAAGGGCCCGCACTCCTCCACCCTGCTCGGCGTCGCCTGCCTCGGCTACACCGGCCAGCTGGTGGAGATCACCGCCACGGCCGCGATCCCGGAGGCCGGCCAGTGACGGTCCTGCTGCGGCGGGCCGTCCCGGCGGACGCCCGTGCCACGGCAGACGTCTGGCTGCGCTCCTTCGCCGCCGCGCTGCCCGACGTCGTCCGGCCCCGCTCGGACGACGAGGTCCGCGCGCACGTCCGGGACGTGGTGATCCCGCTGCGCGAGACCTGGGTGGCCGAGGCGGAGGACGGCGCGATCGTCGGCATGATGGTGCTCGACGGGGGCCTGCTGTCCCAGCTCTACCTGGACCCCGCCCATCGTGGGCGCGGCCTCGGCGACCGGTTCGTGGCGCTGGCCAAGCAGCGCGTGCCGGACGGGCTGACGCTGTGGACCTTCCAGGTGAACGCGCCCGCGCACCGCTTCTACGAGCGCCACGGCTTCGTCGCCGCCGAGCGCACCGACGGCCGCGGCAATGAGGAGCGGGAGCCGGACGTGCGGTACGTCTGGCAGCCCTGACCCGCTAGGGCCTCTCGTTTGGATCTTGCCGGGCTCGCGGGGTCTGGCACCGCGCCCTGATCCGGCCTGATCCAAACGAAAGACCCTAGACCAGCCCCGCCGCACGGGCCGCCGTGCCCAGGGTCTCGCGGAGCATCTCGGGGGTGAGGCGGCCGGTGAAGGTGTTGCGCTGACTGACGTGGAAGCAGCCGTAGAGGTCGAGGCCGCCTTCGAGCGGGACGTGGGTGCCGTGGCCGAAGGCGGGGCGGGGGCGGGGTACGGTCCAGCCCGCCTCGGTGAGCGCGGGCAGCGCCGCCTGCCAGCCGAAGGCGCCCAGCACGACGACGGCCCGGAGCGTCGGCCGGAGCAGCTTCAGCTCCTGCACCAGCCAGGGCCGGCAGGTGTCGCGCTCACCGGGCGTCGGCTTGTTGGCGGGCGGTGCGCAGTGCACGGGGGCGGTGACGCGGACGCCGTACAGTTCCAGCCCGTCGTCGACGGCGACCGAGGTCGGCTGGGAGGCGAGGCCCAGGTCGTAGAGGGCCTGGTAGAGCACGTCGCCGGAGCGGTCGCCGGTGAACATGCGGCCGGTGCGGTTGCCGCCGTGCGCGGCGGGGGCCAGCCCGATGATCGCCAGCCGGGCGTCGGCGGGGCCGAAGCCGGGTACCGGGCGCCCCCAGTACGTCCAGTCCGCGAAGGCGGCCCGCTTGGTACGGGCCACCTCCTCGCGCCACTCCACCAGCCGCGGGCAGGCCCGGCACTCGCTCACGCGCCGGTCCAGCCGGGCGAGACCCTCGCTGTCGTCCATGCCCTTCACGGTAGGCCCGCCCGGTCAGGTGAACGCCGCTCCCAGCGCGACGAACCCGCAGATCAGCGCGAACAGCACGGCCAGCAGCGGCCACGCGAACCGCAGGTACTTGTCGTAGCCCACCTTGGCGAGCGCGACACCGCCCATGACGACGGCGGTGGTGGGCACCCACAGGTTCATCCAGCCGCTGGACGCCTGCCAGGCGGTGACGACGACCGCGCGGGACACCCCGGCGAAGTCCGCCAGCGGGGCGAGGATCGGCATGGCGAGCGTGGCGTGGCCGGAGGTGGAGGGGATCAGGAAGGCCAGCGGCAGGTTCACCACGAACACGATGACCGCGAAGACGCCGGACGAGGTCCCCCGCACCACGCCCTCGATGGAGTGCAGCACGGTGTCGGTGATCTTGGAGTTGTTCATGATCACGGTGACGCCGCGGGCCAGCACGATGACCAGCGCGGGCGAGATGAAGTCGGCCGCGCCCTGCACGACGGTGGAGCTGAGCCGCTGCTCCCCCATCCGCGCCACCAGCCCGACCAGTACGGCGGCGCAGATGAACAGCGCGGCGAGCTGCGGGAAGGACCAGTCCAGCTCGAACCCGTACGGGGTGGCGTCCGCGTCGCCGGTGAGCGCGCTGGACCAGGGCACCACGGAGAAGATCATGAATGCGAAGACCAGGACCATCGTGGTCAGCACCGCCCGGTGCAGCCCGGTCAGTTCCGGTTCCGCGTCCGGCGCCTCGGTGGCGTGCTCGCGGTCGCCGGGCAGGAAGCCGGTGAGGGAGCGGGCCGGGTCCCGCCGCACCCGCCGGGCGTACCGGATGACGTAGGCGACCGTCACGGCCGTCAGCACCACCCACATCACGAATCGCAGCACGATGCCGTCGCCGAGGGAGATGTCGGCCGCCGAGGAGGCCACCCCCGTGGCGAAGGGGTTGACCGTCGAGCACAGCACGCCGATGCCCGCGCCCAGGATGATCGTGCCGACGGCCACCATCCGGTCGTAGCCGAGGGCGAGCATCAGCGGCACGATCAGGCCGTAGAAGCCGAGGGTCTCCTCGGCGAACCCCTCCACGGTGCCGAGCACCGAGAAGACCACCATGATCCCGGCGATCAGCAGCGCGCCCCGCTCCCGCAGCCGGTGCGCGAGCCGGGCGATGCCCCGGTCGAGCGCGCCGGTGGCGAACACGACGGTGATGAACGCGCCGATGGCCAGCACGAACAGGAACACCCCCGCCGCGCCGTACAGCTCTCCGGCCAGGTCCGGCCCCACCAGCCCGGTCCTCGCGTCCCGGAGGCCGTAGAGGCCGTTCACCGGCGACAGGAACAGGTCCTCGAGCCGGTCGACGAAGGACTCCCCGGCCAGGACGCGGTGGTAGGTCCCCTGGACGGGGACGCCGGCCGCGTCCCGGTCGTACTGGCCCGGCGGGATGAGGAAGGCGAGCAGCCAGACGGCGATCGTGACGACGGCGAGCACGGTGAGCGCGCTGGGAAAGGTGAACGTCCGCCGGTGCCGGGGCGGCTCCTCGGCCTCGGCCTCCGTCTCCATGTCCCCTCCTCGCTCCCGGCGCGACCTCGGCAACAGCCTCCGGGGTGCGCGGGCGGGGCGCATCCGGGGTGGAGCGTGGGAGTGGTGGTGAAACGCCGTACCGGCCCGGCGCGGCGGAGCGTTAGGGTCGGCAGCATGGCACTCGCTTCGCAGGACCCGGCCGCCGACGGCACCCGGGAGGCCGCCGCCCCCGCGGTACCGGCGCCCGACCCCGGTACCGCCGCCGCGGTGGCCGCCGCCGAGGCCGCGGGTCTGGGCGCCGGTGAGACGGTCCGCATCGACAGCTGGGTCTGGGCGGTGCGCCTGGTCAAGACGCGCTCGCTGGGCGCCACCGCCTGCCGGGGCGGCCACGTCCATGTGAACGGGGAGCGGGTGAAGCCCGCGTACTCCGTGCGGGTGGGTGACGAGGTGCGGCTGCGGCACGAGGGCCGGGAGCGCGTGGTGATCGTGAAGCGGCTGATCCGCAAGCGGGTCGGCGCTCCGGTGGCCGCGCAGTGCTACATCGACAACTCGCCTCCTCCCCCGCCCCGCGAGGCGGTCGCCCCCGTCGGCGTCCGCGACCGGGGCACCGGCCGCCCCACCAAGCGGGACCGCCGCGAACTGGAACGCCTGCGCGGCCTGGGAGCACCGGACGCCCCCGGCGCTCCTCCCGTCGCCCCGGACCCCCACGGCAGGCGCCGGCCGGCCCGCTGAGCCACGGCACCTCCGGCCCGCGCCCTCCAGGCTCCTCAGCCCACCGGCACCGCCCGCACCCATGTCCCGTCGTCGGTCAGCTCGGCGTCCGCTCTGAGCCCCGCCTCCGCCAGCGCGGCCTCGAACTGCTCCTTCGTCAGGTGCCTGCTGCGGAAGGTCTGGGTCCAGGTGGCGTCCGGGAAGAGGTACTCGGCCCGCACCGAGTCGACCCCGTCCCCGACCGGCTCCACCGAGGCGATCCGGACCGTGAAGCCCCGGGGGTCGACGCGCTCCCTCGGCACGTTCTCGTGGTAGTCCGCGCCCTCCCGCTGGATGAGCACGCGGCCGCCCGGCGCCACATGGCGGGCGCAGGCGTCCAGCAGGGCGTGGCGCAGCGCCGGGTCGGCGGTGTGGACCAGGAACGAGCCGAGCAGGACCACGTCGAACCGCTCGCCCAGGTCGAGGTCCTCGATCGGCGTGCATATGGTGCGCTCCGCCCCGCGCACCCGCTCCAGCATCTCCGCGGACTCGTCCACCGCCGTCACCCGGAAGCCGCGCTCCTTGAGGGCGTGGGTGACCCGGCCCGCGCCGCTGCCCAGCTCCAGGATGTGCGCCCCGGCGGGCACGGCGGCGGCGATGACGTCCGGTTCGTCGCCCGGGGGAAGGCGGGCGTACAGCTCGACCGCGCAGCCGTCCGGGGTGATCGCTCCGGGGCCGGTCCCCTGATGTCCTTCACGCATCTCGACTGTCATGCCGGAAGAACGGACGATCTTCGGTCAGCCGTTCCCGTCCCGCCTCGGACCACTCGTTCGAGTCAATTCACACCGCCCCGGGAACCGGAGTACGTTGCGAGAGGGATTGCCGGAGAGGTGGTGATCGGATGCGTACCGGCAGTGAGCCGACGACTGCGCGCAGTGCGCTGCGGGCGCGGCTGTGGCTGAGCGTGTGGGGGTTCGCCTGGACCGTCTTCGGCACCGTGGCCTTCGCCCTCACCGGACGGACCGGCTGGGCGGTCGCGTGTGCCGTGCTGTGGCTGGTGGTCACGGTCGACCTGGCCCTGGTCCTCCGTCATCTGCGCCAGGGCCCCCACTACCAGCCCGGCCGCGACGTGCCCCCGTACGAGCCCGCGCACGGGGAGCCGGCGGTACGGCCCGGGCGGCGGCGGGGATTCCCGCGCCTGCCCGCGCCCCGGCACCACCACCCCTGAGCGACGGGGCTCACGAGTCGAAGCGGGCCGCTCGCAGATAGTCCGGGTTGGGGTCCAGCGCGGCGGCGAGCCGGAAGTGACGCCGGGCCTGACCGGAACGCCCCTGCCGCTCGTAGGTGCGGCCCAGCGCGAAGTGGGCGAAGGCGTTGTCCGGCTCGCGCTCCAGCACCACCGTGAACTCGAGTTCGGCGGGCCGCAGTTGGGCGGCGGCGAAGAAGGCGCGCGCTCGCAGCAGCCGGGCGGCGGTGTTCTCGGGGTGGGCGGCGATCACTTCGTCGAGCAGTTTCACCGCGCCCCTGGGGTCCCGCGCGTCGAGCAGATGCTCGGCGGCGCGGAAGTCGATGACATCCGTCTCCGGCGTACGTCCGGCGGAACCATTGCTCTCGGGCACGGCGAAGTCCTTCCCTCACTCCGCCGTTCCAACGCATCGGAGGGGAACGGCTATTCCGCGCCACCGCGCCCTGCCGCGCGCCGGTTCAGCTCGGCCCAGACCTCCGCGACCCGCTTCTCCAGCGCGTCCAGCGGCACGTCGTTGTCGATCACGATGTCGGCGATCTCCCGGCGCTGCTCGCGGCTCGCCTGGGCGGCCATGCGGGCCCGGGCGTCCTCCTCGGTCGTCCCGCGCAGCCTGACCAGCCGGTCGAGCTGGGTCTCGGGGCTCGCGTCCACGACGACGACGAGGTCGTACAGCGGCGCCAGCCCGTTCTCGGTGAGGAGCGGTACGTCGTGCAGGACGACGGCGTCCGCGCTCGCGGCGCTCTCCAGCTCGCGGGACCGCTCGCCCACCAGGGGGTGCACGATCGAGTTGAGGACGGCCAGTTTCTCCGGGTCGGCGAAGACGATGGAGCCGAGCCGGGGCCGGTCCAGCGAGCCGTCCTCGGCGAGGATCTCCGGCCCGAACGCCTCCACCACGGCCGCCAGCCCCGGTGTACCCGGCGCCACGACCTCCCGCGCGATCCGGTCCGCGTCGATCAGCACGGCCCCGTGCTCCACGAGCAGCCGCGACACCGCGCTCTTGCCGGCCCCGATGCCGCCGGTCAGCCCTACTTTCAACATGCCGCGCAGCCTAGACCCTGCCGCCGGGAGGCTTACGCCTCACCCTCCCGCTCGGCGAGGAACCGCTCGAACTCCAGGCCGATCTCGTCGGCGGAGGGGATGTCGACGGGCTCGGCGAGCATGTTGCCGCGGGTCTCGGCGCCGGCGGCCGCGTCGTACTGGTGCTCCAGGCCCTGGATCAGCGAGGTCAGTTCCTCGTCGCCCTCGCGGATCTGGCGGTCGATCTCGGTCTGGGTGCGGTGGGCCTCGGTGCGCAGACCGTGCGCGACCCCGGGCAGGACGAGACCGGTGGCGGCGGTGATCGCCTCCAGCACGGTCAGCGCGGCGTCCGGGTAGGCGGAGCGGGCGAGGTAGTGCGGGACGTGCGCGGCGACGCCGAGGACGTCGTGCCCGGCCTGGCCGAGCCGGTACTCCAGCAGCGCGGCGGCACTGCCCGGCACCTGGGCCTCCTCGAAGGGGCTGCGGTGTCCGGGGACCAGGTCGGTGCGGTTGCCGTGCGGAGTGAGGCCCACGGGACGGGTGTGCGGGACGCCCATCGGGATGCCGTGGAAGTTGACGGACAGCCGGACCCCGAGCCGCTCCACGATCTGCTGCACGGCGAGCGCGAACCGCTCCCACTCCACGTCGGGTTCGGGCCCGGACAGCACCAGGAACGGCGCACCGGTGGCGTCCTGCACGAGGCGGACCTCGATGGCCGGCACCTCGTAGTCGGTCCAGCCGTCCCGCTGGAAGGTCAGCAGCGGGCGGCGGGCACGGTAGTCCACCAGCCGGTCGTGGTCGAAACGGGCCACGACCTGGTGCGGCAGCGTGTCGAGGACGCGCTCGACGATCTGGTCGCCCGTCTCTCCCGCGTCGATGTATCCGTCGAAGTGGTAGAGCATGACCAGCCCGGCCGACTCCTGAGCCAACGCCATGTCCACCACGGCGAGCCCCTTCGGCTCCCAAGCGAACAAACCCTGCGGATCAACCACGATGACCGCCCCTCCTTGTGTCGTTACATCCCAACACCGGAGGACCGAACCCCATTCCCAAGATCACCTGAAAGAGGCGCCCACTCCAACCCCCCAAGGGGCGCGGGGAACCGCGCGCTCAACCCCCACCAGCCGCACCTGACAACGCACCAAGAACGCCTGAGGGACCCGCACCTCGAAAGGTACGGGTCCCTCAAGTCAGCCTGAGTGGCTAAACCTCAGCGGTGAGCGCTCAGCTCTGGCCGCCGGCCAGCTTCTCACGCAGCGCGGCAAGCGCCTCGTCCGAAGCAAGGGCACCGGAGGTGTCCGCACCCTCGGAGGAGTAGGAACCGCCACCGGACGCGGCCGGAGCGGCACCCGCGGCGTCGCCACCCTCGGCAGCGGCCTTCTCGTCCGCCTCGCGGGACTTGATGACCTGGGCCTGGTGCTGCTCGAAGCGCTGCTGCGCCTCGGCGTACTGGCCCTCCCACGCCTCGCGCTGGGTCTCGTAGCCCTCGAGCCAGTCGTTGGTCTCGGGGTCGAAGCCCTCGGGGTAGATGTAGTTGCCCTGGTCGTCGTAGGACGCGGCCATGCCGTACAGGGTCGGGTCGAACTCGACCGACGCCGGGTCGGCACCGAAGGCCTCGTTGGCCTGCTTCAGCGAGAGGCTGATGCGGCGACGCTCGAGGTCGATGTCGATGACCTTGACGAAGATCTCGTCGTTGACCTGGACGACCTGCTCCGGGATCTCCACGTGGCGCTCGGCCAGCTCGGAGATGTGGACCAGACCCTCGATGCCCTCGTCCACGCGGACGAACGCACCGAACGGAACCAGCTTCGTGACCTTGCCGGGCACGACCTGGCCGATCTGGTGGGTGCGGGCGAACTGCTGCCACGGGTCTTCCTGGGTCGCCTTCAGCGACAGGGAGACGCGCTCGCGGTCCATGTCCACGTCGAGGACCTCGACGGTGACTTCCTGGCCGACCTCGACAACCTCGGACGGGTGGTCGATGTGCTTCCAGGACAGCTCGGAGACGTGCACCAGGCCGTCGACGCCACCCAGGTCCACGAAGGCACCGAAGTTGACGATGGAGGACACGACGCCGGAGCGGACCTGACCCTTCTGGAGGGTCGTGAGGAACGTCTGGCGGACCTCGGACTGGGTCTGCTCGAGCCAGGCACGGCGGGACAGGACCACGTTGTTGCGGTTCTTGTCCAGCTCGATGATCTTCGCCTCGAGCTCCTTGCCCACGTAGGGCTGGAGGTCGCGGACGCGGCGCATCTCGACCAGGGAGGCCGGGAGGAAGCCGCGGAGGCCGATGTCGAGGATGAGACCACCCTTGACGACCTCGATGACGGTACCGGTGACGATGCCGTCCTCTTCCTTGATCTTCTCGATGGTGCCCCAGGCGCGCTCGTACTGGGCGCGCTTCTTCGAGAGGATCAGGCGGCCTTCCTTGTCCTCCTTCTGGAGAACCAGGGCCTCGATCTCGTCGCCGACCTTGACGACCTCGTTCGGGTCGACGTCGTGCTTGATCGAGAGCTCGCGGCTCGGGATGACACCTTCGGTCTTGTAACCGATGTCGAGCAGGACCTCGTCCCGGTCGACCTTCACGATGACGCCGTCGACGATGTCGCCGTCGTTGAAGTACTTGATCGTCTCGTCGATCGCGGCGAGGAAGGCTTCCTCGTTACCGATGTCGTTGACCGCAACCTGCGGGGTGGTGGCGGTGGTCTCGGTGCTGCTCGTCATGTGGGAAAGGGCTCCGGTGCGGACATTGAAGTCGTAGGTACTGCTTACGCCGGGAGCCCGTTTCGCTCTGCAGAAGCCGGACAGCCAAGGAAGCGCCACATGAACACCGGGTGCCCGGTGGCGCCTCGAAAACCGAGGGATACATACAGATGCGAGCGCGACCTGCTACGTCTGAGGTGCGCAGGCCCGCAGCGCAACTTGTAGCATACGGGGGCAGCCGGGCAGGGTCAATGCGCGAAGGCGCACACCGCGGACGGACCGCCGCATACCCGGCGGAACAATCGCCCAACTGGGCGCGTGTGACCGCGCGATCCCTTCCGTGACACGCGTCCGGCGGGCCGGTTGGACGGAAGAGTACGACGAGGGAGCCGATCATCCAAGAGCCTGTGGGGCACGACCCGGAGGGGTCCGAGCCGGAAGCCACCCGCCGTGACGCGGGGGTCGCGGAGAGCAGCAGGGCCAACCGGGGCTGGTGGGACCGGAACGCCGACGAGTACCAGGTCGAGCACGGCACCTTCCTCGGAGACGACCGCTTCGTCTGGTGCCCGGAGGGGCTGGACGAGGTGGAGGCCGAGCTGCTCGGCCCCGCGGAGGAGCTGAAGGGCCGGGACGTGCTGGAGATCGGCGCGGGCGCGGCGCAGTGCGCGCGCTGGCTGGCCGCCCAGGGGGCCCGGCCGGTCGCGCTCGACCTCTCCCACCGGCAGCTCCAGCACGCGCTGCGCATCGGCTCGGAGTTCCCGCTGGTGTGCGCGGACGCGGGCGCGCTGCCCTTCGCGGACGCCTCCTTCGACCTGGTGTGCTCGGCGTACGGGGCGCTGCCGTTCGTGGCCGATCCCCGGCTGGTGCTGCGCGAGGTGCGGCGGGTGCTGCGGCCGGGCGGCCGGCTGGTGTTCTCGGTGACGCACCCGATCCGCTGGGCGTTCCCGGACGAGCCGGGTCCGGAGGGGCTGTCGGTGGCGTCGTCCTACTTCGACCGCACTCCCTATGTGGAGCAGGACGACGACGGACACGCCGTCTATGTGGAGCACCACCGCACGATCGGTGACCGGGTGCGGGACGTCGTGTCCTCCGGTTTCCGGCTGGTGGACCTGGTGGAGCCGGAGTGGCCGGCCTGGAACACCTCGGAGTGGGGCGGCTGGTCCCCGCTGCGCGGCAGCCTGATCCCCGGTACGGCGATCTTCGTCTGCGAACGGGACTGAGCGTCCGGCGTACGACACTGGGGGCGTGATCCGTGACGACGCCCTCGCCGCGCTGCCCGTGCGCTCCGCCCTGCCCGACCTGACCACCGCGCTGGACGAGCGGGGCACCGCCGTATTGGTGGCGCCGCCCGGTACCGGCAAGACGACGCTCGTGCCGCTGGTGCTGGCCGGGCTGGTCGGCGGGGGGCCGGCGCGGCGGGTCGTGGTGGCCGAGCCCCGCCGGATCGCCGCGCGGGCCGCCGCGCGGCGGATGGCGTGGCTGCTGGGCGAGCAGCCGGGTGTGAGCGTCGGCCACACCGTGCGCGGCGAACGTGTGGTGGGGCGCCGTACCCGCGTCGAGGTCGTGACCACCGGTGTCCTCCTCCAGCGGCTCCAGCGGGACCAGGAGCTGAGCGGTGTCGACGTGGTGGTGCTCGACGAGTGCCACGAGCGGCATCTCGACGCCGACACGGCCGCCGCCTTCCTCTGGGACGTACGGGGAACCCTCCGGCCCGACCTGTGGCTGGTGGCCGCCTCCGCGACCACCGACGCCCAGGGCTGGGCCCGGCTGCTCGGCGGCGCGCCGGTGGTGGAGGCGGCCGGGGTCTCGTACCCCGTGGACGTGATCTGGGCGCCGCCCGCGCGTCCGGTACGCCCGCCGCACGGGATGCGGGTGGACCCCGCCCTCCTCGCGCACGTGGTCTCGGTCGTACGGCGGGCTCTCGCCGAGCAGACCGGTGACGTGCTGTGCTTCCTGCCGGGAGTCGGCGAGATCGCCCGCGTGGCCGGGCAGCTGGGCCGGCTTCCCGGCGTCGACGTGCTCCAGGTGCACGGCCGCGCCCCCGCCGCCGTGCAGGACGCGGTGCTCTCCCCCGGTGAGCGGCGCCGGGTGGTCCTGGCGACCTCCGTGGCCGAGTCCTCCCTCACCGTGCCGGGCGTCCGGGTCGTCGTCGACTCCGGGCTCGCCCGGGAGCCCCGCGTGGACCACGCGCGCGGCCTGAGCGGCCTGGCGACGGTACGGGCCTCCCGCGCGGCGGGCGCCCAGCGGGCGGGGCGGGCCGGGCGCGAGGCACCCGGCGTGGTCTACCGCTGCTGGGACCGTGCCGAGGACACCCGTCTCCCCGCCTTCCCGGCCCCGGAGATCAAGGTCGCCGACCTGACCGCCTTCGCCCTCCAGGCGTCCTGCTGGGGCGACCCCGACGCCACGGGCCTCGCCCTTCTGGACCCGCCGCCCGCCGGCGCGATGGCGGCGGCCCGGGACGTCCTGACCGCGGTCGGCGCCGTCGATCCGCTCGGCCGGGCCACCCCCCGGGGCACCCGCCTCTCCCGCCTCGGCCTGCACCCCCGCCTCGGCCGGGCCCTCCTCGACTCCCCCACCCCTGCCGCCGCAGAGGCAGTCGCCCTCCTTTCGGAGGAGCTGCCCCGCGAGTACGGCGACGACCTGGCGGGTGCCCTGCGCCGGGCCCGCCGGGGTGGCGACGCGTATGCCGCGCGGTGGGCGGCGGAGGTACGGCGACTGCGCGGGGCGGCGGGGCAGGAGGGCACGGGCGCGCCCGCTCCCGCGAGTGAGCCCCTCGGCGACGAGGCCGCCGTCGGTCAGGTGGCCGCTCTCGCCTTTCCCGAGCGGATCGCCCGGCTGGACGGCGGGTCGTATCTGACGGTGTCCGGGAGCCGGGTCGAGCTGGACGAGGGCTCGGCGTTGCGGGGGGCGCCGTGGATCGTGGTGGCCGTGGCGGACCGTGCCGTGGGGAAGGGGCACGGGCGGGTGCGGCTCGGGGCCGCTGTGCGGGAGGACGTGGCCCGGGCCGCCGCCGCTCCGCTGCTTCAGGAGCGGGAGGAGGTGCGCTGGGCCGAGGGGGAGGTCGTGGCGCGGCGGGTCGAGCGGCTGGGGGCCGTCGAGCTGGCCGTGCGGCCCCTCACCCGGCCGGACCCCGAGCGGGTGCGGGCCGCCCTGGTCGACGGGCTGGAGCGGGAAGGGCTGGAGCTGCTGCGGTGGACAGAGCACGCTCGGCTCCTGCGCGAGCGGCTGGCGTTCCTGCGCGCGCGGCTCGGGGAGCCGTGGCCCGACGTGTCGCAGGAGGCGCTGCTGGCCCGTGTGGACGACTGGCTGGAGCCGGAGCTGGGGCGGGCCCGGCGCCGGGCGGACCTGGGGCGGATCGACGCGGGGCAGGCGTTGACGCGGCTGCTGCCGTGGGCGGGCGGGGAGGCGGCACGGCTGGAGGAGCTGGCGCCGGAGCGGATCGCCGTACCGAGCGGGTCACGGGTGCGGGTGGACTACGCGGACCCCGAACGGCCGGTGCTGGCCGTGAAGTTGCAGGAGATGTTCGGGCTGCGGGAGACCCCGGAGGTGGCCGGGGTGCCGCTGCTGGTGCATCTGCTGTCGCCCGCCGGGCGGCCCGCCGCCGTGACGGCGGACCTCGCCTCGTTCTGGCGGGACGGCTACCGGGCGGTCCGGGCCGAGCTGCGCGGGCGCTACCCGAAGCATCCCTGGCCCGAGGACCCGGCCACCGCCGAGCCGACCCGTCACACGACGGCCCGGCTCAGGCGGTGAGGGAACCTCAGGAGCCGGCCGACGGGCTCGGCGAGGGGCTCGCCGAAGCACTGGCCGAGGCGCTCGCCGCGACGGAGACCTTCAGCTCGACGGTGACGCTTCCGCCTCCCGGCGTGGTGACGCGGAGCAGGTAGGTGCCGCTGAAGAGGTCCGCGTACAGCTTGGGCAGCGTGACGACACCGTTCGCGTCGGTGGTGAGCCCGGTGAGGGTGCGCACGGGCCGGCCGTTCGCGTCCTTGAAGTAGGGGCCGGCGATGTTCGCGCTGGGGTCGGCAGCGGATTTGATCAGGGTGGCGGTGGCGCCGACCTTGGCCGCCGGAGCGCCCTTGTAGGTGGCCTTCACCTGGACCTGCCCGGTGAACTCGCCGCCCGGGGCGCAGGTCAGCGCGGTGTCGGAGGTGCGGACCAGCTTGTCGGCGGGGCGCGGGGTGACGGTGGCCGTGTAGCCGACGCCCTTGGCCGTGTGCCCGACGACCACACTGGTGACCTTGAAGGTGCCGGCCTTCTCGCCCGCGAGGAGCTGCGGGGCGAGCGCTACGCCCTTGGCGTCGGTGGCGATGGTGGCCACCCGCTCGCCGCCGGTGAAGGTGGCGTCGGTGTCGCCGCTGATGGTGAACCGCACCCGGACCTTGGCCACGGACTTGCCGTCCTTGGTCACCGCGCGGGCGCCGAGCCGCCGTTCGAAAGCGTCTCCGGCCGTGGCGGTCAGCTCGGTGCCGTCCAGGTCGGCGGAGACGAGGTGGTCCACCGTGTCGGACGGGGTGGGCGTCCCGGTCGGCGGGGTCGGCTCGGGCGAGGGGCTGCCGGGCGTACTGGGGTCGGGGCTCGGCTCGGCCGGCTTGGAAGGCTTGCCCGGCTTCGAGGGCTTCGAGGGCTTCGGCGAGGGGGAGCCCGGGGTGGCGGGCATGCTCGTGCGCGGCAGGTCGTCGTCGCTGCGGTGGCTGGGGACGCCGCCGGAGCCGTCCGGGACCGAGTGGGTGCCCTTGCGGTAGTAATCCACCCAGCTCAGCACGAGGTTGAGGTAGTCGGTGGAGTTGTTGTAGCTGAGGATCGCGCGGTGCAGGTCGCGTTCCGTGGAGAGGTCCCAGCCGTTGCGGCACAGGTAGTGGCCCGCGGCGAGGGCGGCGTCGTAGACGTTGTTCGGGTCGGCCTTGCCGTCGCCGTTGCCGTCGCGGCCCGCCCACGCCCAGGTGGACGGGATGAACTGCATCGGGCCGATGGCCTGGTCGTAGGAGCTGTTGCCGTCGTAGGCACCGTGGTCGGTGTCCTTGATGAGGGCGAAGCCGTTGCCGTCGAGCTGGGGGCCGATGATCGGGCTGATCGTGGTGCCGTCGGCCCGTACGCGGCCACCCCTGGCCTGGCCGGACTCCACCTTGCCGATGGCGGCGAGGAGTTGCCAGGGCAGGTTGCAGCCGGGCTTGGTGGCGCGGAGTTCGGCCTCGGCCTTCTGGTAGGCGTCCAGGACGGTCGCGGGGATGCCCGCCTCGCCCTCGCCCCGCGAGACGGGTGTGCCGATCGTCGACGACGGGCTCGGCAGGGGGCTCTTGAGCGGCGGAAGGTCCGTGTAGTACGGGGAGTTGCCGGTGGCGTTGCCGTCCGCCGAGACCTCCGGTGCGGGGGTGCTGTGGCCCGCGCTGGTCTGGAGGGGTTCGGGGGCGCCGGTCGCGCCCGGTGCCTGGGACGCGGAGAGTGCCGCCACCGCCAAGGCGGCCGCCGCGGTCGTCGCCGCTCCCTTGCGCAGCCGCCTGCCCTTGTGCGCCGCCATAGAGTGAACCCCTCCCGTGGACGCCCTCGGCGTCCGTCTGCGCCTGTCCCGACTGAAGGTGTGACGGCCGAGCCGGTGCCACGGTTGCCCGGTGTGCCGCACTGTGGTCTGTGGGGTGGGTCACCTGACCGTGTGCACGACAGATGCGCCCCGGCCGACCCTACGTCAACTCCCCTGTCGCGAGGCACCCGTGACGCCCGTGTTTTCCGGACTTGGCCGACTCCCGTCGCCCGCACGGCCGGTGAGGGCGGATCACGCATACTGGGGCGCGCGATCACCGGCGCGGCCCGTGCCGGCCGTTCCGGGAGGACCTGTTGCCCTTCACCCTCAGCCACGCCGCGGCCGTACTGCCCGCCGTCCGCCGGGACGGGACCGGGCGCGGGCCGCTGGTCCCCGCGGTGCTCGTCGCGGGCTCCTTCGCGCCGGACCTGACCTATTACGCGGCCAGTGTCCGCCCGGAGGCCATGGAGTTCGGGACGTTCACGCACTCCGTCACCGGTGTGTTCACCGTGGACGTGCTGATCTCCTGGGCGCTGGTGGCGCTCTGGCTGCTGGTGCGCGAGCCGCTGGTGGCGCTGCTCCCCGGGCCCTGGCAGCCCAGGCCCGCCGCCCTGCTGCGCTGCGGGGCACCCCGCGCGCGGGTCCGGGTCCGGCCGGCCCTGTGGTGGTACGTCTCGGCGGTGCTCGGCGCGCTCACGCACGTGGTGTGGGACGCCTTCACCCACCACGACCGCTGGGGTACCGGCCTGGTCCCGGTGCTCGCCAGCGTCGTGGCCGGAATTCCCCTCTTCCAGTGGCTCCAGTACGGCACCTCGGCCCTGGCCGCCGCCGGGATCGCCGTCTTCTCCGTGCGGGCGCTCCGGGCGGCCCCGGACGCCGGCCCGGTGGGCGTTGCCGTGCTCTCCGTACGGGACCGGTGCTGGGCCCTGGCCCTGCTGGGCGGTTGCGCGCTGGGCGCGGCGGTGGTGCGGGCGGTGCGCTGGTGGGCCTACTGGGGCGCGGTCGCCCGGCCCTGGGAACTGGTGCCCACGGTCTGCTTCGGGGCGGGCGCGGGCCTGCTGCTCGGGGTGGTGCTGTACGCGGGCGCGGTGAGGGTGGGGCGGTCCCCCAGGGGGTGTCTCCCCGATCCCCCTAGTCCCGCCTCTGCCCCGAGCGGGGAGCCGGTGTCGCGGGATGCGGTGGTCGGCGCGGGGCGGCGGGGGCGGGGCGGTCGGTGAGGGAGGCCACGAACACGGTGAGCGTGTGCCGGGGGCGTGCCTTCGGCAGGTGGGCCAGCAGCAGCGCGAGGTAGCCGCGCGCGAGGTCTGCGCAGGCGTGCCGGTCGGGGAGGTGGCGGGCCCCGGCGGCCAGGGTCCGGCGGGTGGCCGCGCCCGCCCGGCGGACGCGGGTCAGCGGGTGCGAGGGGTGGCGGGCGGCGCTGGCGCCGGCCGCGACGACGGGCACGGCCGTCCCGGACGCCTCCGGCGCCGGTCCGGTGTCCGTACGCTCCGTACTGCCGTGCCGCGGGGCGGGCCTCAGGCGGTGAAGCATGCGTATACCCATGCCCGCAGTCTCGCGGGTGGCGGGCGGGGCCTGCGTTCTGGCGGGGGCCACGTGAGTGAAACCCCGCGGGGAGGGCGGCTCCCCGCGGGGTTCCGGGCGGCTTCAGTGCGCCGCCGACTCCCAGTCCGGGCCGACGCCCACCGAGACGTCCAGCGGGGCCCGCAGGCTGACGGCGCCGGCCATCTCGCGGCGGACGATCTCCTCGGCGGCCGCGCGCTCACCGGGGGCGATCTCCAGCACGATTTCGTCGTGGACCTGGAGCAGCATCCGGGACTTCAGCTCCGCCTCGCGCAGCGCCCGGTCCACGTTGAGCATCGCGATCTTGACGATGTCGGCGGCGGTGCCCTGGATCGGGGCGTTCAGCGCCATCCGCTCGGCGGCCTCGCGGCGCTGGCGGTTGTCGCTGTTGAGGTCGGGCAGGTAGCGGCGGCGGCCGAAGAGGGTCGCCGTGTAGCCGGTCGCCCGTGCCTCGTCGACCGCGCGGCGCAGGTAGTCCCGTACTCCGCCGAACCGCTCGAAGTAGGTGTCCATCAGCGCGCGGGCCTCGCCGGCGTCGATGTTGAGCTGCTGGGAGAGGCCGAAGGCGGACAGGCCGTAGGCGAGGCCGTACGACATGGCCTTGATCTTGCGGCGCATCTCGGCGTCGACCGAGTCCCGGCCGACCGAGAAGACCTGGGAGGCGACCGTGGTGTGCAGGTCCTCGCCGGAGGTGAACGCCTCGATCAGGCCGGCGTCCTCGGAGAGGTGGGCCATGACGCGCAGCTCGATCTGGCTGTAGTCGGCCGTCATCAGGGACTCGAAGCCCTCGCCGACCACGAAGCCCCGGCGGATCGCGCGGCCCTCGTCGGTGCGGACCGGGATGTTCTGCAGGTTGGGGTCGGTGGAGGACAGCCGGCCGGTCGCCGCCACCGTCTGGTTGAAGGTGGTGTGGATGCGGCCGTCGGCGGCGATGGTCTTGATCAGGCCCTCGACGGTGACGCGCAGCTTGGCCTGCTCCCGGTGGCGGAGCATGATCACCGGCAGTTCGTTGTCCGTCTGCGCGGCGAGCCAGGCCAGGGCGTCGGCGTCGGTGGTGTAGCCGGTCTTGGTCTTCTTGGTCCTGGGCAGCGCCAGCTCGCCGAAGAGGACCTCCTGGAGCTGCTTGGGCGAGCCGAGGTTGAACTCGTGCCCCGCCGCCGCGTGCGCCTCCTTCACCGCCTGCTGCACGGCGCCCGCGAAGGTCTGCTCCATGGCCTCCAGGTGCGGGCGGTCGGCCGCGATGCCGTGCCGCTCCATGCGGGCGAGCAGCGCGGAGGTGGGCAGCTCCATGTCCCGCAGCAGGTCCGCGGCGCCGACCTCGGCGAGCCGGGTCTCCAGCGCCTCACCCAGGTCGAGGATGGCGCGCGCCTTGATCATGAGGGCCTCGGCCTCGGCGCCGTCGTCCCCGCCGAAGGCGAGCTGGCCGTCGGCCGCGGCGGCCGGGGCCAGCTCGCGGTGCAGGTACTCCAGCGAGAGCGCGTCCAGGTCGAAGGAGCGGCGGCCGGGCTTGACCAGGTAGGCGGCGAGCGCGGTGTCCATGGTCACGCCCTCGACCCGCCAGCCGTGCTCGGCCAGCACCCGCATGGCGGCCTTGACGTTGTGCAGCACCTTGGGGCGCGCCGGGTCGGCCAGCCAGCCGGCGAACGCCCGCTCGTCGGCCTCGTCCAGCTCGGTGGGGTCGAAGAAGGCGGCCGCTCCCCCGGCGGCCGCGAGGGCGACCTCGGCGACCGAGCCGGTGCCCAGCGCCCAGGTGTCGACCGTGGCCATGCCCAGCGGCCCGGCGGCGTGCTCGGCCAGCCAGCCGGCCAGCTCGCCGGTGCCCAGAACGGTGCCGTCCACCTCGACGCCCTCCGCCGTGACCGGGGTGGTCTCGGCCTCCTCGGCGCCGGGGTCGACGGCGAAGAGCCGCTCGCGCAGGGAGGGGTTGCGGATCTCCAGGGTGTCCAGGAACGCCGCCACGCCCTTGCGGTCGTACGGCTCACGGCCGAGGTCCGCGACCGTCCTCGGCAGCTCGACCTCGCGCTCCAGCTCGGTCAGGACGCGGTTGAGCTTGACCGACTCCAGGTGGTCGCGGAGGTTCTGCCCGGCCTTGCCCTTGACCTCCTCGACGCGCTCGACCAGCTCCGCGAACGAGCCGAACTGGTTGATCCACTTCGCGGCGGTCTTCTCGCCGACGCCGGGGATGCCGGGCAGGTTGTCGGACGGGTCGCCGCGCAGGGCGGCGAAGTCGGGGTACTGCGCGGGCGTCAACCCGTACTTCTCGAAGACCTTCTCCGGGGTGAAGCGGGTCAGCTCCGAGACGCCCTTGGTGGGGTAGAGCACCGTGGTGTGCTCGCTGACCAGCTGGAAGGAGTCCCGGTCGCCGGTGACGATCAGCACGTCGAAGCCCGCGGCCTCGGCCTGGGTGGCGAGGGTGGCGATCACGTCGTCCGCCTCGAAGCCGTCCACGGCGAAGCGGGGCGCGCGCATCGCGTCCAGCAGCTCGCCGATCAGCTCGACCTGGCCCTTGAACTCGTCCGGCGTCTTGGAGCGGTTCGCCTTGTACTCGGTGAACGTCTCGGAGCGCCAGGTCTTGCGGGACACGTCGAAGGCGACCGCGAAGTGCGTGGGCGCCTCGTCACGCAGGGTGTTGGCCAGCATCGAGGCGAAGCCGTAGATCGCGTTCGTCGGCTGGCCCGTCGCGGTGGTGAAGTTCTCCGCGGGCAGCGCGAAGAACGCGCGGTACGCCAGTGAGTGCCCGTCCATGAGCATCAGGCGGGGTCGGCCGCCGGGAGGGGTGTCGGTCTTCTTCGATGCTGTCTCTGCCACGCCCCCGATCCTGCCACGCCGCACTGACAGCCGAGTCCGCGAACCGTTTCGCGGGAAGATCACGCACCGTCCACAGGGCTTCCCCCCACCCGCTGTCCACAGGGCTCCCGTCACGGGCGCCCACGGGGCATGCTTGTCGGCGGGACCGGGGGATCCCGGACGCGAGAAGGACGATCGAAGGGGAGCGGGCGATGGCGACGAAGCCGCCCAAGGGTGATCCGGTGCAGGACGCGCCGCAGACAGGGGAGCCGAAGCACGCGGCGGCGGGCCTGCCCGCGGTGGGGCACTCCCTGAAGATCGCGCAGCAGCAGATGGGAGTGCGGCGCACCGCGCTGACCCTGCTGCGGGTGAACCAGAAGGACGGCTTCGACTGCCCCGGCTGCGCGTGGCCCGAGCCGGAGCACCGGCACATGGCGGAGTTCTGCGAGAACGGCGCCAAGGCGGTGGCCGAGGAGGCCACGCTGCGCCGGGTCACCCCGGAGTTCTTCGCCGCGCACCCGGTGGCCGACCTCGCGGGCCGCAGCGGCTACTGGCTGGGCCAGCAGGGCCGCCTCACCCACCCCATGTACCTGCCCGAGGGCGCCGACCGCTACGAGCCGGTCAGCTGGGAGCGCGCCTTCGACATCGTCGCGGAGGAGATCGCGGCCCTCGGCTCGCCGGACGAGGCCGTCTTCTACACGTCGGGACGCACCAGCAACGAGGCGGCGTTCCTGTACCAGCTCTTCGCCCGCGAGCTGGGCACCAACAACCTGCCCGACTGCTCCAACATGTGCCACGAGTCGTCCGGTTCCGCGCTGTCGGAGACGATCGGCGTCGGCAAGGGCAGCGTCCTGCTGGAGGACCTGTACCGGGCCGACCTGATCGTCGTGGCCGGTCAGAACCCCGGCACCAACCATCCGCGCATGCTCTCCGCGCTGGAGAAGGCCAAGGCGGCCGGCGCGAAGATCATCAGCGTCAATCCGCTGCCCGAGGCGGGCCTGGAGCGGTTCAAGAACCCGCAGACCCCGCAGGGCATGCTCAAGGGCGCCGCGCTCACCGACCTGTTCCTGCAGATCCGCATCGGCGGCGACCAGGCCCTCTTCCGCCTGCTGAACAAGCTGATCCTGGAGACGGAGGGCGCGGTCGACGAGGAGTTCGTCCGCGAGCACACCCACGGCTTCGAGGAGTTCGCGGACGCGGCGGCCAAGGCCGACTGGGACGAGACGCTGGCCGCGACCGGCCTCACCCGTGCGGAGATCGAGCGGGCCCTGGAGATGGTCCTGGCCTCGAAGCGGACCATCGTCTGCTGGGCCATGGGCCTCACCCAGCACAAGCACGCGGTGCCCACCATCCGCGAGGTGGTCAACTTCCTTCTGCTGCGCGGCGACATCGGCCGTCCCGGCGCCGGGGTGTGCCCGGTGCGCGGCCATTCCAACGTGCAGGGCGACCGCACGATGGGTATCTTCGAGCGCCCCGCGCCCGCCTTCCTGGACGCGCTGGAGCGGGAGTTCGGCTTCGCCCCGCCGCGCGGGCACGGCTTCGACGTCGTACGGGCCATCCGCGCACTGCGGGACGGCGAGGCGAAGGTGTTCTTCGCCATGGGCGGCAACTTCGTCTCCGCCTCGCCCGACACCGAGGTCACCGAGGCGGCCATGCGGCGGGCCCGGCTGACCGTGCACGTCTCGACCAAGCTCAACCGCTCCCACGTGGTCACCGGCGCCCGCGCCCTGATCCTGCCGACGCTGGGCCGCACCGAGCGCGACGTCCAGGGCGGGGGCGAGCAGTTCGTCACCGTCGAGGACTCCATGGGCATGGTGCACGCCTCGCGCGGCCGGCTGGCGCCCGCGAGCCCCCACCTGCTGTCCGAGCCCGCCATCGTGGCCCGGCTGGCGCGGCGGGTGCTGCCGGACAGCACGGTGCCGTGGGCGGAGTTCGAGCGGGACTACGCGGCGATCCGCGACCGTATCGCGCGGGTGGTCCCCGGCTTCGAGGACTTCAACGCCCGCGTCGCCCGCCCCGGCGGCTTCACCCTGCCGCACGCCCCGCGCGACGAGCGCCGCTTCCCCACCGCCACCGGCAAGGCCAACTTCACCGCCGCGCCGGTGGAACACCCGGAGCTGCCCGAGGGCCGGCTGCTGCTCCAGACACTGCGCTCGCACGACCAGTACAACACCACGATCTACGGCCTGGACGACCGCTACCGGGGCATCACCGACGGCCGCCGGGTGGTGCTGGTCCACCCCGAGGACGCCCGCGCGCTCGGGGTGGACGACGGAAGCTACGTGGACCTGGTGGGCGAGTGGAGCGACGGGGTGGAGCGGCGGGCGCCCGGTTTCCGGGTGGTGCACTACCCGACCGCGCGGGGCTGCGCGGCCTCGTACTACCCGGAGACCAATGTGCTGGTGCCGCTGGACGCCACCGCCGACACCAGCAACACCCCGGCCAGCAAGTCGGTGGTGATCCGGCTGGAGGCGCGCCCGGAGGGCCGTCTGGAACAATCGGCGACCGACTGAGCGTTCGCTCAGTGACATGGGTCGCCGCCGGACAGGCGCACGAGATCGGAGCCGGGCATGGGTGAGCAGCAGCAGGTGAGATTCCCGCAGGAGATCATCGACGAGTACGCGGCGCTCGGTGTGGACCTGCCCGCGATGTTCTCCGCCGGTCACCTGGGGACGCGGATGGGCGTGCAGATCATCGAGGCGGCGCCGGAGCGGGTGGTCGGCACCATGCCGGTGGAGGGCAACACCCAGCCGTACGGCCTGCTGCACGGCGGCGCCTCGGCGGTGCTCGCCGAGACCCTCGGCTCGGTCGGCTCGATGCTGCACGGCGGCAGTTCCAAGGTCGCCGTCGGTGTCGACCTGAACTGCACCCACCACCGGGGCGTCCGCTCCGGCCTGGTCACCGGCGTCGCCACCCCGGTCCACCGGGGCCGCTCCACGGCGACGTACGAGATCGTCATCAGCGACGAGCAGGACCGCCGCGTCTGCACGGCCCGTCTGACCTGCCTCCTGCGCGACCTCCCGGCGGGCGAGGCCACGGCGAAGGACTGACGCTCTCCGTTGCCCCGCCCCGTCCCACGCCGTAGCTTTCGGCGCATGGGACGGGGCGGGGCATTTCTCGTACGGCGCGGATTTCGGCGATGACCGGCATCGGCCCGCCGGAACCCGGCGAGGGCACCTGGGCGCGCGAGCCCGCCGAGGCACGGCCGGCGCCCCGCCCACGGCGGCGCCGCACCCTACTGATTCCGGCCACCGCCTGCGCGGTGCTGGCCGCCGGCGCCGCCCTCTGGGCCACCCGCCCACGCCCGGCACCCCCGCCCGAACTCCCCTTTCCCGCACAGACGGTGACCGTGGCCTTCCTGGCCGGCCGGACCACCGCACCCCACCGCCTCGCCTTCGACGTGCGGCTCGCCGTGGAGTCCGGCCCCCCGGTCACCGTGACCCGGGTGAGCCAGCCCTACGCCGGGATGTCGGCCGAATCCGAACCCCGCGCGCCCTTCCGGACCGCACCCGGCTCGTCCCGGGTGATCACCGTGACCATGCGTGTCACGAAATGCGGAAGGGTGCCCAAAAACGCCGCACTGCCTTTCCTGGAAGTAACACTGCGTAATGCGCGCGCAATACAAACCCAGAGTTTCATCCTCGGTCCGCGCTACGCCCGATACCTCTCCCGCGCCCTCGGTGAAGCCTGCGACGAAAGTACGCCGTCATCACCAAAACCCTCGAGACGCCTGAACAGTTGAGGGCGCGTGCTGCACGTTCTCACCATGTGGACAGGGCGAATCGGCCGGAATTCCGGCGTTCCCCCCACGGCGTACCGCTCTGCATTACCTCGTGTCATAACAAGAGCGTCACAGCCTTGGTCAAGCCCTCCTCCACGTTCCCATCACACGCTTAGAGTCACGGCCAGTCACCGCGCCCCGGATTCGCTTTTCGGCCAGGCGCGCGGCTCGACCGTTTCCATGGGGATGCGGTCGTCCAGGGAAAGGACTGATCGTGCGTCAACGTTCGCTCATCGCCATCACCGCCGCGCTGTCCGCGGGAGCGCTCACCCTCACCGCCTGCGGCTCGCGCGACAGCGGCGACAACGGCTCCGACGCCAAGGGCGGCACCACCGTCACCATCGGCGTCGACGCCCCGCTGACCGGCGACCTGTCCGCGCTGGGCCTCGGCATCAAGAACTCGGTGGACCTCGCGGTCAAGACCGCGAACAAGAAGGAGTACGTCAAGGGCGTCACCTTCAAGATCGAGGCCAAGGACGACCAGGGCCAGCCCTCCTCCGGCCAGCAGAACTCCACCGCCTTCGTCACCGACAAGAGCGTCCTCGGTGTCGTCGGCCCGCTGAACTCCTCCGTCGCCGAGTCGATGCAGAAGGTCCTCGACGACGCCAAGCTGGCCCAGGTCTCCCCCGCCAACACCAACCCGGCGCTGACCCAGGGCGTCAACTGGCAGAAGTCCAAGGCCCGCCCGTACAAGGCCTACTTCCGCACCGCGACCACGGACGCCATCCAGGGCCCGTTCGCCGCCCAGTACGTCTTCAACAAGGCCAAGAAGACCAAGGTCTTCGTCATCGACGACAAGAAGACCTACGGCGCCGGCCTCGCCGCCACCTTCTCCGCCGAGTTCAAGAAGCTGGGCGGCAAGGTCGTCGGCACCGAGCACATCAACCCCGACACCAAGGACTTCTCCGCGGTCGCCACCAAGGTGAAGAACTCCGGTGCCCAGGTGGTCTACTACGGCGGCGAGTACCCGCAGGCCGGCCCGCTGAGCAAGCAGATCAAGGCCGCCGGCGCCAAGGTCCCGCTGGTCGGCGGCGACGGCATCTACGCGGACGACTTCATCAAGCTCGGCGGCGCCTCCGCCACCGGCGACCTCGCCACCTCCGTCGGCGCCCCCGTGGAGACCCTCCCCTCCGCCAAGCAGTTCGTCGCGGACTACAAGGCCGGAGGCTACAAGGAGGCGTACGCGGCCTACGGCGGCTACTCCTACGACTCCGCCTGGTCGATCATCGAGGCCGTCAAGAAGGTCGTCGACGACAACGACGGCAAGGTGCCCTCCGACGCCCGCGCGAAGGTCACCGCCGCCCTCCAGAACGTCTCCTTCGACGGCGTGACCGGCAAGGTCTCCTTCGACGAGTACGGCGACGCCACCAACAAGCAGCTCACGGTGTACTCCGTCAAGGACGGTGCCTGGAAGGCCGTGGAGTCCGGCACCTACAACGGCTCCTGACCCACGCCCGCACCAGCCGAGCCGCGCGGGGCGCTCAAGAGGCGCCCCGCGCGGACTCGCATCCGGCCACTTCCGGCCACATCCGTCGCTTATCCCACGCTCGGAGGACATGCGGTGAACGAACTGCCGCAGCAGCTCGTCAACGGCCTGCTACTTGGTTCCATGTACGGGCTGGTCGCCATCGGCTACACCATGGTCTATGGCATCGTCCAGCTCATCAACTTCGCCCACGGCGAGATATTCATGACCGGCGCCTTCGGCGCCCTCACGGTCTACGTGTACATCCTTCCCGACGGCACCTCCATGTGGATCGCCCTGCCGCTGATGCTGGTGGGCGCCATCGTGGTCGCCGTGACCGTCGCCGTCGGAGCGGAACGATTCGCCTACCGGCCGCTGCGCAGCGCGCCCCGGCTCGCCCCGCTGATCACCGCCATCGGCCTCTCCCTCGCCCTCCAGCAGGCCGTGTGGGCCTGGTACCCCGAGGCCAAGTCCGCACGCACCTTCCCGAGCATCCCCGGCGGACCCTTCGAGATCGGCAACGTCACCATCCAGACCGGAGACGTCTTCCTCGTCGCCGCCGCCCCGCTCAGCATGGCCGTCCTCGCCTACTTCGTGATGCGCACCCGCACCGGACGCGGCATGCAGGCCACCGCCCAGGACCCGGACACCGCCAAGCTGATGGGCGTCAACACCGACCGCATCATCGTGATCGCGTTCGCCCTCGGCGCCGCCTTCGCCGCGGTCGGCTCCGTCGCCTACGGCTTCAAGTACGGCCAGATCGACTTCCGCATGGGCTTCATCCTCGGCCTCAAGGCGTTCACCGCGGCCGTCCTCGGCGGCATCGGCAACATCTACGGCGCCATGCTCGGCGGCCTCGTCCTCGGCGTCGCCGAAGCCCTGTCCACCGCCTACATCGCGGACATCCCCGGCATGGACAAGTTCGGCAGCCAGTCCTGGGCAGACGTCTGGGCGTTCGTACTCCTCATCCTCGTGCTCCTGCTGAGGCCACAGGGCCTGCTCGGCGAGCGCGTCGCGGACAGGGCGTGACACCGATGACCACACAGACCACCGCACCCGGCACCCCCGAGACCCCGGACACCCCGGACTCCCACGCCCCCGCCGCCACCGGCCTCATCGGCCTGCCGGCCACCCTCGGCCGGGCCCTGGCCACCGGCGGCGGCGCCCTCGCCGTCGTCTCCGCCTTCCTCGCCTGGACCTGGACCGCCGACTTCCCCGGCGACCTCACCGTCTACGGCTACCCCGGCGGCCTCCAGGTCCTCGTCCTCATCGGCGGCCTGTTCACCACTCTGTTCGGCCTCGCCTCCTACGGCGTCAAGGGCCTGAAGGTCCTCACCCCCGGCAACGCCGACAGCGCCCTCAAGCTCGCCGCGCTCGGCACCTTCGCCACCGCCTGGTACACCGTCATCGCCATCAGCGCCAAGCTCGGCGGCGTCGTCAACCTCGAACCCGGCGGCTACCTCGTCGCGCTGGCCACCCTGGCCGCCCTGCTCGGCGCTCTCGCGCTGCCCTTCCAGCGGCCCGAACCCGACCCGGCCGACCCCGACGACACCGGCTGGGAAGCCTTCCGGCACCGCGCCCGGCAGAACTGGAACACCTTCAAGGCAGCCTTCGCCGCCGAACCCCCCGCCCCCGGCCGCACCCTGCCCGCCTGGGCGGAGATCCTCGTCATCACCGGCGTCATGGCCTTCGGCCTGCTCGTCTTCACCTACGGCATCGGCACCGAGTACGACGAACTCTTCATCGGCTTCCTCATCACCGCCGGCTTCGGCTTCGCCGCACTCGCCAAGGCCGGACTCGTGGCCCGGATCTCGGCGATCACCACGCGGCACCGCACCGTCACCATGACCGGCGCCTTCGTCGCCGCGGCCGCCTTCCCCTTCACCCAGTCCGACGACCAGTACGCCACCATCGGCGTCTACATCCTCATCTTCGCCACCGTCGCCCTCGGCCTGAACATCGTCGTCGGCCTCGCCGGCCTGCTCGACCTCGGCTACGTCGCGTTCCTCGGCGTCGGCGCCTACACCGCCGCCCTCGTCTCCGGCTCGCCCTCCTCGCCGCTGCACGTGCACTGGCCCTTCTGGGCCTCCGCCCTGCTCGGCGCCGTCGTCGCCATGATCTTCGGCGTCATCATCGGCGCCCCCACCCTCCGCCTGCGCGGCGACTACCTCGCCATCGTCACCCTCGGCTTCGGCGAGATCTTCCGCATCACCGTCCTCAACATGGACGGCACCTCCGGACCCGACGTCACCAACGGTTCCAACGGCATCTCCTCCGTCCCGAACCTCGACATCCTCGGCTTCGACTTCGGCCAGGAACACCAGCTCTTCGGCGCCACCATCGGGCGGTTCGCCAACTACTTCCTGCTGATGCTCCTCATCACCCTCGTCGTGGTCGTCGTCTTCCGGCGCAGCAGCGACTCCCGCATCGGCCGCGCCTGGATCGCCATCCGCGAGGACGAGACCGCCGCGCTCGCCATGGGCATCAACGGCTTCCGGGTCAAGCTCATCGCCTTCGCGCTCGGCGCCGGCCTCGCCGGACTCGCCGGCTCCGTCCAGGCCCACGTCACCTACACCGTGACGCCGGAGCAGTACCAGTTCGCCCACGTCGTCCCGCCCAACTCGGCCTTCCTGCTGGCCGCCGTCGTCCTCGGCGGCATGGGCACCATCTCCGGACCCCTCGTCGGCGCCTCACTGCTGTACCTGATCCCGGCCAAGCTCCAGTTCCTGGGCGAATACCAGCTCTTCGCCTTCGGCGTCGCGCTCGTCCTGCTGATGCGCTTCCGCCCCGAGGGCCTCATCCCCAACCGGCGCCGCCAACTCGAGTTCCACGAGGACACCCCGGCGCCCGCCGTCCTCAGCAAGGCAGGGGCCTGACCACCATGACCACCGACACCACCACCAAGGACACCGCACCCGGCACCACCCCCGGCGAGACGGTCCTCGACGCCCGCGGCGTCACCATGCGCTTCGGCGGCCTCACCGCCGTCCGCGACGTCGACCTCACCGTCAACAGCGGCGAGATCGTCGGCCTCATCGGCCCCAACGGCGCCGGCAAGACCACCTTCTTCAACTGCCTCACCGGCCTCTACGTCCCCACCGAGGGCGAGGTCCGCTACAAGGGCACCGTCCTGCCGCCCAAGTCCTTCAAGGTCACCGCCGCCGGCATCGCCCGCACCTTCCAGAACATCCGGCTCTTCGCCAACATGACCGTCCTGGAGAACGTGCTCGTCGGCCGGCACACCCGCACCAAGGAAGGACTCTGGTCCGCCCTGCTGCGCGGCCCCGGCTTCCACAAGGCCGAAGCCGCCTCCCGCGCCCGCGCCATGGAACTCCTCGCCTTCGTCGGCCTGGACGCCAAGGCCGAGCACCTCGCCCGCAACCTCCCCTACGGCGAGCAGCGCAAGCTGGAGATCGCCCGCGCGCTCGCCAGCGAGCCCGGCCTGCTCCTGCTCGACGAGCCCACCGCGGGCATGAACCCGCAGGAGACCCGCGCCACCGAGGAACTGGTCTTCGCCATCCGCGACCAGGGCATCGCCGTCCTCGTCATCGAGCACGACATGCGCTTCATCTTCAACCTCTGCGACCGCGTCGCCGTCCTCGTCCAGGGCCAGAAGCTGATCGAGGGCGACAGCGCCACCGTCCAGGGCGACGAACGCGTCGTCGCCGCCTACCTCGGTGAGCCCTTCGAGGACGCCCCCGGCGACGAGGAGGCCGCCGAGGTCGAGGCGGCCGAGGCCCAGGCCGGGACCACGAAGGACACCGCGCCCGGCAAGGAGAACGAGCGATGACCGCACTGCTCGAAGTCGAGGACCTGCGGGTCGCCTACGGCAAGATCGAGGCCGTCAAGGGCATCTCGTTCAAGGTCGAGGCCGGCCAGGTCGTCACCCTCATCGGCACCAACGGCGCGGGCAAGACCACCACGCTGCGCACCCTGTCCGGGCTGCTCAAGCCGGTCGGCGGACAGATCCGCTTCAACGGCAAATCGCTGAAGAAGGTCCCGGCCCACCAGATCGTCTCCCTCGGGCTCGCCCACTCCCCCGAGGGGCGGCACATCTTCCCGCGCATGACCATCGAGGACAACCTGCGCCTCGGGGCCTTCCTGCGCAACGACAAGCCGGGCATCGAGAAGGACATCCAGCGCGCCTACGACCTCTTCCCCATCCTCGGGGAGCGGCGCAAGCAGGCCGCGGGCACCCTCTCCGGCGGTGAGCAGCAGATGCTCGCCATGGGGCGGGCGCTGATGTCCCAGCCGCAGCTGCTCATGCTGGACGAGCCGTCCATGGGGCTCTCGCCGATCATGATGCAGAAGATCATGGCGACGATCGCCGAGCTCAAGGCGAGCGGCACCACGATCCTGCTGGTCGAGCAGAACGCCCAGGCCGCGCTCTCACTCGCTGACCAGGGGCACGTCATGGAGGTCGGCAGCATCGTGCTCTCCGGCACCGGGCGGGACCTGCTCACCGACGAGTCGGTGCGCAAGGCGTACCTCGGCGAGGACTGAGCACGGTACGAGAAGGCCCGCGTCCCTTCGGGGGACGCGGGCCTTCTTCCTGCCGTCGGTCAGCCCTTCTTGGCCGACTTCTTCTCCTGGTCGTCGGAGATGACCGCCTCCGCGACCTGCTGCATCGACAGACGGCGGTCCATCGAGGTCTTCTGGATCCAGCGGAACGCGGCGGGCTCGCTCAGGCCGTACTCGGTCTGGAGGATCGACTTCGCGCGGTCCACCAGCTTGCGGGTCTCCAGGCGCTGGCTGAGGTCGGCGACCTCCTGCTCCAGCTGCTTCAGCTCGGTGAAGCGGGAGACGGCCATCTCGATCGCCGGGACCACGTCGGTCTTGCTGAACGGCTTCACCAGGTACGCCATCGCGCCGGCGTCGCGGGCCCGCTCCACGAGGTCGCGCTGCGAGAAGGCGGTGAGCATCAGGACCGGGGCGATGGACTCCTCGGCGATCTTCTCGGCCGCGGAGATGCCGTCCATCTTCGGCATCTTCACGTCCAGGATGACCAGGTCCGGCTTGTGCTCGCGGGCCAGTTCCACGGCCTGCTCGCCGTCCCCGGCCTCACCGACCACCGTGTACCCCTCCTCCTCCAGCATCTCCTTGAGGTCGAGCCGGATCAGCGCCTCGTCCTCGGCGATGACGACCCGGGTCGTCAGCGGGGGCACATGCGACTTGTCGTCATCGGACACGTCTGCGGGCTGGGGCGACTCGGGGGTCGTCACTGGGGCTCTCCGTTCAGGGCAGGGGTGCTGCTGACAAGAGCCTACCTAGCTACGGTATGGTGGACGCGCGGAGGGTCAAGGGACGCCTTGGATTCTGCGAGCCCCGGTAGCCCAACTGGCAGCAGGCAATGGATTCAAAACCCATACAGTGTCGGTTCGAATCCGACTCGGGGCACTTTTCTTTCGAATCGAAGGATTGACTTAGTAGGCGGATGTCCACGTTCTCGTGAACATCCGCTTTTTGCTGCGTGTCGTCGCGACGGCCCACACAAGGTGGCCGTATGTACGACATCGGCACACGCGAGCGGGCGCTCGCACTTGTGGCCCAAGGCCGCAGCCTCAACTCCGTCAGCAGAGAAACCGGGATCTCCCGCAGTGCGATTCGATCCTGGCAAACCCGCATCACACCGCTTCCGCGCATACAGAGCACTCCGTGTTCGCTGTGCGGCCCGACGGGCGAGCCGCCCGCGGACAAGGCGTCGTACAGCTACCTTCTGGGCCTCTACCTCGGTGACGGCTGCATCAGTCCGGGGATGAAGGCGGGCTACTACCTCCGCATCGCATGCTGCGATGCGTGGCCGGGACTCATTGAAGCCTGTGTCACCGCGGTCGAAGCCATCAATCCCAGCAAGAAGGCATACCGGGTCAAAGCTGTCGGGTACACCTCTGTGGTCGGCTACAGCCGCCATTGGCGTTGCCTCTTCCCTCAGCACGGTCCGGGCAAGAAGCACGAGCGGGCGATCACTCTCGCACCCTGGCAGCAAGCGCTCGTCGACGCCCACCCCTGGGAGTTCGTGCGCGGCCTCATCCACTCCGACGGCTGCCGCATCACCAACTGGACGACGCGCCTGGTCGGCGGGGAACGGAGGCGCTACGAGTACCCGAGGTACTTCTTCACCAACGTCTCCGCCGACATCCGGCGCCTCTTCACCGACACCCTGGACAAACTCGGTGTCGAGTGGACCCAGTGCACGCGCAACGGAAGACCATTCAACATCTCCGTCGCCCGCAAAGCCTCCGTAGCCCTGATGGACACCCACGTGGGCCCCAAGCACTGACCCCCCTACTTCGGGCTGTCGTCCTCCGCGATGTGGTGGACGCGGACCAGGTTGGTGGTGCCGGACAGGCCGGGCGGGGAGCCGGCGGTGATGACGACGACGTCGCCCTTCTCGCAACGGCCGTGGCGAAGGAGCAGCTCGTCGACCTGGTCGACCATCGCGTCGGTGGAGTCGACGTGGGGGCCGAGGAAGGTCTCCACGCCCCAGGTGAGGCTGAGCTGGGAGCGGGTGGGGGGTTCGGGGGTGAAGGCGAGGACGGGGATGGGTGAGCGGTAGCGGGAGAGGCGCCGGGCGGTGTCGCCGGACTGGGTGAAGGCGACGAGGAAGCGGGCCCCGAGGAAGTCCCCCATCTCGGCGGCGGCCCGCGCGACGGCGCCGCCCTGGGTGCGCGGCTTGTTCCGCTCGGTCAGCGGCGGCAGCCCCTTCGCCAGCATCTCCTCCTCCGCGGCGGCGACGATCTTCGCCATGGTGCACACGGTCTCGACGGGGTAGCGCCCCACGCTGGTCTCGGCGGACAGCATCACCGCGTCCGCGCCGTCGAGGACCGCGTTGGCCACGTCGGAGGCTTCCGCGCGGGTCGGCCGGGCGCTGTCGATCATCGAGTCGAGCATCTGGGTGGCGACGATGACCGGCTTGGCGTTGCGCTTGGCGAGCTTGACGGCGCGTTTCTGCACGATCGGCACCTGTTCCAGCGGCAGCTCCACCCCGAGGTCGCCCCGGGCGACCATGAGTCCGTCGAAGGCGGCGACGACGTCCTCGATGTTCTCCACGGCCTGCGGCTTCTCCACCTTGGCGATGACGGGCAGCCGGCGCCCCTCCTCCGCCATGATCCGGTGCACCTCGGCGGCGTCGCGTCCGCTGCGGACGAAGGAGAGGGCGACGACGTCGAAGCCGGTGCGCAGCGCCCAGCGCAGGTCGTCCTGGTCCTTCTTGGAGAGGGCGGGGACGGAGACGGCGACACCGGGAAGGTTGATCCCCTTGTGGTCGGAGATCACGCCGCCCTCCAGCACACGGGTGCGCACGCGGGGGCCGTCGACGCCGGTGACCTCCAGGCAGACCCGGCCGTCGTCGACGAGCACGCGCTCACCGGGCCGGACGTCCTCCGCGAGACCGGCGTAGGTGGTACCGCAGCGGTGGCGGTCGCCCTGGACGCCCTCTTCGACGGTGATGGTGAAGGTGTCGTCGCGTTCGAGGAGTACGGGTCCTTCGGCGAAGGTGCCGAGCCGGATCTTCGGGCCTTGAAGATCGGCGAGGGTTCCGACACTGCGGCCGGTCTCGTCGGCAGCCCTGCGAACGCGCTCGTAACGCGCCTCGTGTTCGGCCTGGGTGCCGTGGCTGAGGTTGAACCGGGCGACGTCCATTCCGGCCTCGACCAGTGCCTTGATCTGGTCGTACGAGTCGGTGGCGGGCCCCAGGGTGCAGACGATCTTTGCTCGGCGCATGGGTCGAGCCTATGGCTTACCGACGGGTAGAGAATTCGGGCTCCATGACCACTCAACGACCTTTGGGAAAAGGGTTATTGACAAGTGTTGAATTGTGCGATGACCCGCTCCTATGAGCGATGTTTTTCGCGCGACAGTTCTTATTCCCGAGGTTTCCGCTAAAGCCGGGGCGGTACCAGCGTGAAGCGGGCGGTGACCTGCGCGGAGACCCACAATTGCGCGGGCTGGAGATCGAACGGCGCGGCGGATTCCGCCGGGTCGGCCCGGCGGGCGGACCGCCCGAAGGCGGAGACGTCGCGCGGCCGGTCGGCCCCGGTGTCGGCGAGTTCGGTCAGCGCGGCGAGGGAGGTGCCGAGCGCGTCGGCGTACTCGCGGGCCCGCTGGAGGGCGTCGGCGACGGCGCGGCGGCGGGCCTCGGCGTGGGCCGGGGAGTCGGGGCGCAGCGACCACGTGGGGCCGTCCAGCTCGGTCAGTTCCAACTCGGCCAGGCGGGCGGTGAGTTCGCCGAGGACGGTGAAGTCGGTGATCTCGGCGTCGATGCGGACGACCCCTTGGTGGCTGCGCACCCGCTCGCCCCGGCCGCGTTCGCTGAGTTCGGGGGTGACGCCGAGGGAGCCGGTGGTGAGCTCGGGCACCGCGTCGCCGTAGGACTTGAGGACGTCGAGGGCGGCGGTGTTGCGGCGGCCCAGGTCGTCGAGGGTGGCGTGGCGGTCGCGGCCGCGCGCGGTGACGGTGACGCCGATGCGGGCGATCTCGGCCTCGGTCCGGAACTCGGCCTCGCCCCGGACGGCGAGGAGCGGGGCGTCGGCGGTGCCGTACGCGGGGTTCGCCTCAGGGGTCATACGTCCCACTGTGTCATGTGTCCGGCGTACCGGCGGGGGGAGTTGACGGAAATCGGTCATCGGATCGCAACCTGGGGGGTCTGTTGCGACCTGTCATGGTCGGGCCACAATCTACGCGCGTTGTCGACCCCTTGCCGAGGAGACCGAGAGATGCCGTTCGACCGCCGGAAGTTCCTGAAGCAGTCCGCCGTCACCGGGGCGGGCGTGGCGATCGCGGGCGGGGCGGGAGCCCCGGCGGCCCAGGCGGCCGAAGCCGCGGCGGCGCCCCACGGGCACCACGAGAAGCGGTACGCGCTGACGGTGATGGGCACCACCGACCTGCACGGCCACGTCTTCAACTGGGACTACTTCAAGAACGCGGACTACAAGGACGCGGCGGGCAACGCCCAGGGTCTGGCCCGGATCTCGACGCTGGTGAACCAGGTCCGCGAGGAGAAGGGGCGCCGCAACACCCTGCTGCTGGACGCGGGCGACACCATCCAGGGCACCCCGCTGACGTACTACTACGCCAAGGTGGACCCGATCACCGCCGAGGGCGGCCCGGTGCACCCGATGGCGAAGGCGATGAACGCGATCGGGTACGACGCGGCGGCGCTGGGCAACCACGAGTTCAACTACGGCATCGAGACGCTGCGCCGCTTCGAGCACCAGCTCGACTTCCCGCTGCTGGGTGCCAACGCGGTGGACGCCAAAACGCTGAAGCCGGCGTTCGCGCCGTACTACATGAAGCGGTTCCACGTGCCGGGCGCGCCGCCGGTGAAGGTCGCGGTGCTGGGTCTGACCAACCCCGGCATCGCCATCTGGGACAAGGCGCTCGTGCAGGGCAAGCTGGCTTTCGAGGGTCTTGAGGAGCAGGCCGCGAAGTGGGTGCCGAGGCTGAGGTCGATGGGCGCGGACATCGTGGTGGTCTCGGCGCACTCGGGCACCTCGGGGACGTCGTCCTACGGTGACCAGGTGCCGTACGTGGAGAACGCGGCGGCGAACGTGGCGCGGCAGGTGCCGGGGATCGACGCGATCCTGGTCGGGCACGCGCACCTGGAGATCCCGGAGCTCCGGGTCGTCAACGAGAAGTCGGGGAAGACGGTCGTGCTGTCGGAGCCGCTGTGCTTCGCGGAGCGGCTGACCCTGTTCGACTTCGAGCTGGTCTTCACGCGGGGCCGCTGGCAGGTGGAGTCGGTGAAGGCGTCCCTCAGGGACTCGCGGACGGTGGCGGACGACCCGAAGATCACCAAGCTGCTCTCCGCGGAGCACGCGAAGGTGGTGACGTATGTGAACCAGGTGGTGGGCCGGGCGACGGAGACGCTCACCACGGTGGAGGCGCGGTACAAGGACGCCCCGATCATCGATCTGATCACCAAGGTGCAGGAGGACGTGGTCAGGACCGCGCTGGCGGGCACCGAGTACGCCTCGCTGCCGGTGCTGGCGCAGGCGTCGCCGTTCTCCCGGACGAGCGAGATCCCGGCGGGCGACGTCACCATCCGGGACCTGTCGGGTCTGTACGTGTACGACAACACGCTGGTGGCGAAGCTGCTGACGGGCGCGCAGGTGCGGGCGTACCTGGAGTTCTCGGCGCAGTACTACGTGCAGACCGCGCCGGGCGCGCCGGTGGACGTGGACAAGCTGACGAACGCCGCCGACCGCCCCGACTACAACTACGACTACGTGTCGGGGCTGTCGTACGACATCGACATCGCGCAGCCCGCCGGGTCGCGGATCAGGAACCTCACCTTCGGCGGGGCTCCGCTGGACGACGCGGCCCGGTTCGTGTTGGCGGTGAACAACTACCGGGCCAACGGCGGTGGCGCGTTCCCGCACGTGGCGTCGGCGAAGGAGCTGTGGTCGGAGTCGACGGAGATCCGGACCCGGATCGCGGAGTGGGTGACCGCGAAGGGTGTGCTGGACCCGAAGGACTTCGCTTCCGTGGACTGGAGGCTGACGCGGAACGGGACGCCGGTCTTCTAGCGGGCCGGGCCGGGTGAAGCCCCGGTGACGGTGCGGGCCGGTCCGGTCGCACCGTCGCCGGGGCTTCGGCGTTGCGGGTGGAGCCCGAAGGTCGTGAAGGCGGTCCGGGCGGGGAGCGGGTACTGCTCCTTGCCGGTCAGGGAGTTGAGGATGGTGGCGCTGCGCCAGGCGGCGAGTCCGAGGTCGGGGGCGCCGACGCCGTGGGTGTGGAGTTCGGCGTTCTGGACGTGGACGCGGCCGCTGACGGCGGGGTCGAGGACGAGCCGGAACTCGTCGTCGATCAGGGGGCGTCCGGCGCTGTCGCGGCGCAGGTGAGGGTCGAGGCCGGCGAGGAGGCTGTCGAGCGGGCGCATCCGGTAGCCGGTGGCGAGGACGACGGCGTCGGTGGCGAGGCGGGTGCGGCTGCCCTGGTCGAGGTGTTCCAGGTGGAGTTCGACCTGTCCGGTGCCGAGGCGTCCGGCGGTGCGGACCTGGACGCCGGGGGTGAGGACGGCGTCGGGCCAGCCGCCGTCGAGGGTGCGCCGGTACAGCTCGTCGTGGATGGCGGCGAGGGTGCCGGCGTCGACGGCCTTGTGGAGCTGCCACTGGGCCGCGACGAGCCGGTCGCGGACGGGCTCGGCGAGGGCGTGGAAGTAGCGGGTGTGGTCGGGGGTGAAGTGCTCCAGGCCGAGCTTGGAGTACTCCATGGGCGCGAAGGCGGCGGTGCGGCCGATCCAGTGCAGGTGTTCGCGTCCGGCCGGGCGGTGGCGGAGCAGGTCGAGGAAGACCTCGGCGCCGGACTGCCCGGAGCCGACGACGGTGACGTGTCCGGCGGCGAGCAGTGTCTCGCGGTGGGCGAGGTAGTCGGCGGCGTGCAGGACGGGGACGCCGGGGGCGGCGGCGAGGGGGCGCAGCGGTTCGGGGACGTGGGGCGCGCTGCCGATGCCGACGACGATGTTGCGGGTGCGGGTGCGGCCGAGGGCCTCGGCGTGTCCGTCGGCGTCGAGCCGGGTGAAGTCGACCTCGAAGACGTCGCGTTCGGGGTTCCAGCGGACGGCGTCGGCCTGGTGGCGGAAGCGGAGTCCGGGAAGCTGTCCGGCGACCCAGCGGCAGTAGGCGTCGTACTCGGCGCGCTGGATGTGGAAGTGCTCGGCGAAGTAGAAGGGGAAGAGGCGGTCGCGGGTGCGGAGCCAGTTGAGGAAGCTCCACGGGCTGGTGGGGTCGGCGAGGGTCACCAGGTCGGCGAGGAAGGGGACTTGGAGGGTGGCGCCGTCGATGAGGAGGCCGGGGTGCCAGTCGAAGCCGGGGCGTTGTTCGTAGAAGACGGCGTCGAGTTCGGCGAGGGGTGCCGCGAGGGCGGCCAGGGAGAGGTTGCAGGGGCCGATGCCGATGCCGACGAGGTCGCGGGGGGACTCGGGCTCCTGGCCTTCGGGGTGGGGCGGGTGGCTCATGCGGGGGTGTGTCCTTCGGCGAGTTTCAGCAGGTGGGCCAGGTCGTCGGGCCCGGTGTGGGGGTTGAGGAGGGTGGCCTTGAGCCAGAGGCGGCCGTCGGCGTGGGCGCGGCCGAGGACGGCGCGGCCCTCGTGCAGCAGGGTGCGGCGGACGGCGGCGACGGCGTCGTCGCCGGCGTGGGCGGGCCGGAACAGCACGGTGGCGAGGGTGGGCCGGTCGTACAGTTCGAGGCGGGGGTGTGCCTCGACGCGGTCGGCGAGGTCCCGGGCGAGGGTGAGGACCCGGTCGATGAGGTCGGCGAGGCCGGTGCGGCCGAGGGTGCGCAGGGTGACCGCGGCCTTGAGCACGTCGGGGCGGCGGGTGGTGCGGGTGGAGCGGCCGAGGAGGTCGGGGAGGCCGGCCTCGGTGTCGTCGCCCGCGTTGAGGTAGTCGGCGCGCTGGTGGAGGGCGTCGAGTTCGTCTGCGTCGGCGACGGCGAGGAAGCCGGTGGCGACGGGCTGCCAGCCGAGTTTGTGCAGGTCGAGGGCGACGGTCTGGGCGGCGTCGAGTCCGGTGAGCAGGTCCCGGTGGCGGTCGCTGAGGGCGAGGCAGCCGCCGTAGGCCGCGTCGATGTGCAGCCGGACGTGGTGGGCGGCGCAGCGGGCGGCGATCTCGGGGAGCGGGTCGATGAGCCCGGCGTCGGTGGTGCCGGCGGTGGCGGCGACGAGGAGGGGGCCGGTCAGCTCGGTGAGGGCGGCGTCCAGCGCGGCGGGGTCCAGGGTGCCGGCCGGGGCGGGGAGGACGACCGGGTCGGGCAGGCCGAGCAGCCAGGCGGCGCGGGGCAGGGAGTGGTGGGCGGCGGCTGAGCAGACCAGCCGGACGTGGGCGCCGTGGGCTTCGCGGGCGAGCAGCAGGGCGAGCTGGTTGGCCTCGGTGCCGCCGGTGGTGACCACGGCGTCGGCGAGGCCGAGCCGGGCGGCGAGGGCGCCGGTGACGCGGGCTTCGAGGGCGGAGGCGGCGGGCGCCTGGTCCCAGGAGTCCAGTGAGGGGTTGAGCGCGCTGACGGCCAGGTCGGCCGCGGTGGCGACGGCGAGTGGCGGGCAGTGCAGGTGGGCGGCGCAGAGCGGGTCGGCGGGGTCGGCGGCGCCCGCGGCGAGGGCGTGCGTGAGGGCGCGCAGGGCGTCGGGGTCGCCGTGTTCGGGGAGTACGTCACCGAGGGCGTCGGTGACGTGGGCGGCGACGGCGTCGGGGCCGCCCGCGGGCAGGGGGCCGCCGCGGGCTGCCGCGCCGGTGGTGAGGGCGCCGAGGACGGTGTCCAGGAGCGGGCGCAGGGCGTCCGGGCCGTGGGGTCCTGAGGCGAGGGGCGGGGTGCTCATGGGCTCTCCTGCGGGGCGGGGACACGCACCGGCCCTCAGGCTCGGGAGCCGGGTGTCCGCGCTGCACAACGAGCGGGAGCGGGAAATGGGTACTGCCGTACGGGGAAAACGCGTTGGAGCGGTGTCCGGGCGGCACTACCGTCGCCGGGATGAGTGGGACGTGGACGGTGGGGCTGCCCGGTGAGCGGGTGCTGCTGCGCGAGCCGGGCCCGGCCGACGAGGCGGCGCTGCTGCGGCTATTCGAGGAGTGCGAGGACTGGTTCACGGCGGCGACGGGTCTGCCGTCGGCGCCGGGCGATGTGCAGAGCCTGTACTACGCGCTGCCCGAGGGCGCGGACCCCGGCGACAAGGTGCTGCTCCTGGTGGAGCGGGGCGGCGAGGTCGCGGGCCTGGTGGACGCGGTACGGGACTGGCCCGGACCGGGCGCGGTCGCGGTGGGGCTGTTCCTGCTGGCGCCGTGGGCGCGGGGCCGGGGTCTGGGGCGGGCGGTGGCGGAAACGCTGCTGGGGCGGGGCGCGTCCCGTGTCACGGCGACGGTGCCGGCCGGGTGGAAGGCGGGTGAGCGCTTCCTGGAGCGGCTCGGCTTCGCTCTGGAGGCGCCCGGGGGTGTGCTGCGCCGGGCGGAGTGGCTGCGGAGGTCCTGAGCCGCACCGCCCGGCGTGCCGGGCTTACTCCCCGCGCACCCTCAGCGCGCGGGCCAGGTCGTCGAGTTCGTCGGCGAGCTTGCGCCGCAGCGCGGGTACCGGGTCGGCGTCGCGCAGGCACGCCTGCCCGAGCGCCAGGTTCTCGGGGTCGACGGCGTGGTGCGGGAAGGCCCAGGCGCCGGCGGCGGTGGCGATGGCGGGCCCGCGCCGGGCGGACACCGCGACCGCCTCGTCGTAGTAGCGGGGTACGTATTCCCTGACCAGGTCGGCCTGTTCGGGCTGCCAGAAGCCCTGGGCGGTGGCCTTGAACAGGTAGTTGGAGAGGTCGTCGGTGGCGAACATCGACTCCCAGGCCCGCCGCTTGGCCTCCGGGTCGGGCAGCGCGGCGCGGCAGCGGGCGGCGCCCTCCTGGCCGTTGGCGGAGGGGTCGCGCTCCAGTTCGGCGGCGATGGCGGTCTCGTCGGTGGCGCCGAGCACGGCGAGCCGGCCGAGGATGCGCCAGCGCAGCTCGGGGTCGAGTTCGGGCCCGCCGGGCACGGTGCCGTCGGCGAGCCAGGCGGCGATGGTGTCGGGGTGCGCGGCGACGTCGATGAAGTGCCGTACGGCGACCAGGCGCAGGCCGGGGTTGTCGCCGTCCTCGGTGCGGCGCAGCAGGTCGCGGCAGAGCGAGCCGAGGGTGGCGAGGGCCGCGGGCCGCTCCTCGGGGGTGAGGTAGCGGTCGGCGATGTGGGTGCCGGCGAAGGCCAGGACGCCCTGGACGAGGGCGAGGTCGCTCTCCAGCGGCAGGTGGGCGCGGGCGGTCTGAAGGTAGGCGGTGGGCGGGAGTCCGCCGTCGCGGACCGCGTCGCGCAGGGCGTTCCAGGCGACGGCGCGGGTGAGCGGGTCGGGCAGGCCGGAGAGGCTGGTGCGCAGGGTCTCGAAGGACTCGGGGTCGAAGCGGACCTTGGCGTAGGTGAGGTCGCCGTCGTTGAGGAGGAGCAGCGCGGGCCGCTTGCCGAGCGGCTGGGGCGTGGTCTGCGGAACGTCGAGGCCGACGTGCTCGCGCAGGGTCAGGCGGCCCTCCTCGGTGAGGTCGTGGTCGTAGAGGCCGGCGGTGACGCGGTGCGGGCGGCTGCCCTCGTGCTCGACGGTCAGGACGCGTTCGCCGTCGGTGGTGGTGAGGCGGGGGGTGAGCTTGTCGACGCCGGTGGTGCGCAGCCAGGCGTCGGCCCAGGCGGGTACGTCGCGCTCGGTGGCGGAGGCGAGGGAGTCGATGAAGTCGGCGAGGGTGGCGTTGCCGAACCGGTGCCGCTCGAAGTGGGTGTTGATGCCGGCCAGGAAGTCCTTCTCGCCGAGCCAGGCGACCAGCTGGCGCAGGGCGGAGGCGCCCTTGGCGTAGGAGATGCCGTCGAAGTTGAGCAGCGCGGCGGCGGTGTCGTCGACGGACTCGGGGGCGACGGGGTGGGTGGAGGGGCGCTGGTCGGCGTCGTAGCCCCAGGACTTGCGGGTGACGCCGAACTCCACCCAGGGCTGGGTGAAGCGGGTGGCCTCCAGGGTGGTCTGGTAGCCCATGTACTCGGCGAAGGACTCGTTCAGCCAGATGTCGTCCCACCACTTGAGGGTGACGAGGTCGCCGAACCACATGTGGGCCATCTCGTGCGCGATGACCATGGCGCGGGTCTGCCGCTCGGTGTCGGTGACGGCGGAGCGGAAGACGAACTCGTCGCGGAAGGTGACGAGTCCGGGGTTCTCCATGGCGCCGGCGTTGAACTCGGGGACGAACGCCTGGTCGTAGGAGTCGAAGGGGTAGGGCTCCTCGAACTTCTCGTGGTACCGGTCGTAGAGGGCGCGGGTGATGTCCAGGATCTCGTCGGCGTCGGCGTCGAGGTGGGGGGCGAGCGAGCGGCGGCAGTGGATGCCGAAGGGCAGGCCGCGGTGCTCGGTGCGTACGGAGTGCCAGGGGCCCGCCGCGACGGCGACGAGGTAGGTGGAGACGAGCGGGGTGGTGGCGGCGCGCCAGCGGCCCGCGCCGAGGTCCTCGGTGACGCCGTTGGCGAGCACCTGCCAGCCCTCGGGGGCGGTCACGGTCACGTCGAAGACGGACTTGAGGTCGGGCTGGTCGAAGGCGGCGAAGACGCGCTGGACGTCGTCGAGGAAGAGCTGGGTGTAGACGTAGGTCTCGCCGTCGACGGGGTCGGTGAAGCGGTGCATGCCCTCGCCGGTGCGGGAGTAGCGCATGACGGCGTCGACGGTGAGTTCGTGCTCGCCCGCGGTGAGGTTCTTCAGCGGCAGCCGGCTGCCGTCGAGGGTGGCCGCGTCCAGGGGCTGTCCGTCGAGGGTGACGGCGCGCAGCTCGGCGGGCTTCAGCTCGACGAAGGTGTCACCGTCCGTGCGCGCGGTGAACCGGATCGCGGTACGGGAGCCGAAGGTCTCGTCACCGGTGGTGAGGTCGAGATCGACGGTGTAGCGGTGGACGTCGAGGAACTCTGCTCGGGCTTGCGCTTCGTCGCGCGTCAGTACGGACATGGGGGCCATGCTGCCCGATCGCCCCCGGCGGCCGACAGGGGCGGTTCGGTACGCGGCTTATGTCCGGCCCCACGCCGGGCGTACGCGGGTCAGGGGCGGATGTGGGCGGAGTCCTCGGCGATGCGCTCGTGGTGCCGGATCACCTCGGCGACGATGAAGTTGAGGAACTTCTCGGCGAAGGCGGGGTCGAGGCGGGCGTCCTCGGCGAGGCTGCGCAGCCGCTCGATCTGGCGGGCCTCCCGGCCGGGGTCGGCGGGCGGCAGGTGGTGGCGGGCCTTGAGGCGGCCGACCTGCTGGGTGGCCTTGAAGCGTTCGGCCAGCATGTGGACGACGGCCGCGTCGATGTTGTCGATGCTGGCCCGCAGCCGCTCCAGTTCCTCGCGGGCCTCGGGGTCGACGTCACCGGTGCCGGTGTTGCTGATGGTCATGGGCGTCAACCCTACGGGGCGCGGGCGGGATGCGGTGGCGGTGGGCGGTCCTACAGTGGGAGGGGGTGTTCCGGGCGACCTTCGGGGGTGCGGGCGTGGTGGCAGGCGGACCGGTGGAACACGGCTTCCCGCACCTCGGGACGGTGCGGTCGTCGGTCACGGCGCTGTACCGGCGGCTGTCGGAGGACGGCCTGCGGACCTTCGGGGCGAGCGTGGCCCCGGCCGACGTGGCGTTCGGCGACGAGGAGGACCTGCATCTGGGCGCGCAGCGGGTGGCGCGGGAGCTGGTACGGCACTTCCGGCTGCCGGACGCGCGGCTGATCGTCTGCTTCCGGGAGATGACGCACGCCGCCGATGTGGAACTCGCGGCGGGCCCGGAGTACTTCGTGGAGCTGAACGACCGATTCCGCGCGCACCGGCGGGACATCGGCGCGGCCCTCGCCCACGAGGTGGCCCATGTGTACCTGCACCGGCTGGGTCTCGCGTTCCCCACGACCGCGGAGAACGAGATCCTCACCGACACGGTGACCACGTACCTCGGCGCCGGCTGGCTGCTGCTGGACGCCTACCGGGAGCACGGCGAGGCGTCGCAGAAGCTCGGCTACCTCACCCCGGAGGAGTTCGGCTACGTCCTGGCGAAGCGGGCGGCGGTCTTCGGGGAGGACCCGGCGGTGTGGTTCACCAGTCCGCAGGCGTACACGGCCTACGTCGCGGGCCGGGACCGGGCGCGGGCGGACGAGCGGCGGGCGCCGCTCGCCGGGGCGGGCTGGGCGGCCCGGCGGCGCTACGCCCACGACCGGCGTGACACCGCCCGGCAGGACAGCGGCCGGCCCCGTCCGGATTCCCCCTACGAGTTCACCCCGGACGGCGCGGGACTGAAGGTGGCCTTCCCGTGCCCGGTGTGCCACCAGCGCATCCGGGTGCCGGTGCGGGGCCGGGTCAAGGCCCGCTGCGGGCTGTGCCGGACGGTGCTGGAGTGCGAGACCTAGGCCCTGGTCCGGTTCAGTCCGGGAGGCGGTCCAGCAGCCAGGTGCCGAGTTCCTCGGTGACGGCCGTGTGCGCGGTGGTCGTGGAGGAACAGACGAAGTCGTCGGCCTCGCTCTCGTCCGGGTCGACGTCCTCCACGCTCAGGTAGAGGTCCTTCTGCTGGTCCAGATCGCGCAGGGCGACCGCGCTGACCGTGGGCACGAAGCAGGTCTCCGCGTGCCGCAGATCGACCTGCGCGCCGGCCTTCCTCAGGGCGTCGGCGAGGGTGCCGTAGGAGCGCAGGGTGCCGCCGGGGGCACCGTCCGTCTCGGGGAGGTCGCCGGTGGTGATCGTCTTCTCGGAGGCGGGGAAGCGGCGCTTCAGCTCGGCGACGGTGACCTCGCGGCCCTGCGCCTGGGCGGAGAAGGCGGTGCCGGGGTAGACCCGCTCCGACCTCAGCACCGTCCCGCCGGGCGGGACGGCGGTGCCGATGCCGTCGCCGCGGCCGTTGGCGAGGGCCAGGAGGCGCGGGAGGCGCGGCCAGCCGCCGACGTCGGCCAGGCGCCGGAGGAACTCGCGGCGCTCGGGGGCGATGCCGTTCTGGCCGGTCATCGCGTCGTAGTGGCGCCAGAGCGTCTGGCGGGCGGCGGGGCTGCTCATCTGCCGGGCGAAGTCGTTGGGCACCGGGATGAAGTGCGCGAACGCCTGGAGGCCGAGGGGGATGTAGGCGCCGCGGTGCGGGGTGTCGTAGGAGAAGTACACGGCGGTCTGGTGGTCCATGCCCTCGTGCTCCATCCTGGCGAGCGCGTAGCGGGTGACCAGGCCGCCCGTGCTGAAGCCGCCCACCGTGAGGCGGGCGGAGCCGAGCCGTTCGGCGATGGTCCGCAGCACGGCCTCGGTGACGGTCCGGGCGTTGTCGGGGATGGAGGCGCTGCGCTCGTCGAAGCCGACCAGGATGACGTCGCGGCCCCGGCGGCGCAGCTCGGTCAGGAGGGGGAAGTCGGTGTCGAGGCCCGCGTGGAGCCGGGTGAGGTCGCTCTTGCCGAGGCCGAAGCCGTCGGCCACGACCACCGGGCGGACGATGCCCCGGTTGCGCTCACCGTGGTGGACGTGGGCGAAGCCGCCCCGGAGTGTCCACTTCTCGTCGGGCTCGGGGGCGGTGTACCCGGCCGGGGGCACGGCGGCCAGCGGGCCGGTGAGGGTGAACTCCCCGACGCCGTGCTCCGCCTGCTCGTTCTGCTCGGACATGGCCGTCTCCTCCCGACCACGCGGGCGCGTGGGTCGGGACATCATCAGCACGCCCCTCGGAGCTGCCCGAAATGCCTCGCCGGTGCGTTCATGCCTAAGAGTGCGCGGCGAGCGAGGCGCTGACGCGGCGTCGGGAAATCGGTTGATCACAGCCGGGGGCGCGGCCATCCTGCGATGATCCGATATTTTGTTCGCCGCCGTCCCCACCGGCTCACCTTCGACACCCCCCTTTTTCTCTAAGGAGCCGGCCGTGACCGCCGAGTCCGCCGTGACCACGTGCTTCCGTCATCCCCTGGTGGAGTCGCACGTCCGCTGCACCCGCTGTGACCGCTACATCTGCCCGGACTGCATGCGCGAGGCGTCGGTCGGCCACCAGTGCGTGGAGTGCGTGCGGGAGGGCGCCCGCTCGGTGCGGCAGGCGCGGACCGCGTTCGGCGGCCGGATCAGTACGTTTCCGCTGGTCACCTGGGTACTGGTGGCGCTGAACGTGCTCGCCTACCTCGCGGAGCTCGCCCGGCCCTCGGTCGTGGACCGGTTCGGGATGCTGGGCGCGGGCCTGGTGGGCCCGGACGGCGGCCACTACCTGTGGCAGTACCCGTACGACTCCGTGCTGACCCCGGAGGGGGTGGTGGGCGGCCAGTGGGAGCGGCTGCTGACCGGCGCGTTCCTGCACATGCCGCCGGACGACGGGATCGGCGTGGTGCACATCGTGCTGAACATGGTGGCGCTGGTGAACGTCGGCCGGGTGGTGGAGACCCAGCTCGGCCGGGCCCGCTATCTCGCGCTGTACCTGCTCTCGGCGCTCGGCGGCTCGGTCCTGGTGCTGCTGATCGCGCCGGACGTGCCGACGGTGGGCGCCTCGGGCGCGGTGTTCGGCCTGGGCGCGGCGTACTGGGTGATGGGACGGCGGCTCGGCTACGACATGCGGTCGGTCAACCAGTACATGACGGGCCTGCTGATCTGGCTGGTGGTCTCGGCCTTCGCGACCTCCTGGCAGGGCCACCTCGGCGGTCTGCTCGCGGGCGCCGTGGTCACCCTCGCCTTCGCCTACGCCCCGCGCGGCGAGCGCCGCACGCTGATCCAGTGGGCCGTGTGCGCGGGCCTGCTGGTCCTGCTGCTGGCGCTGGCGGCGGTGAAGGTGGCGACGCTGACCAGCGGCACCTACTGACAAGGCGGCGGCGCCTGCCCGGGCGTCCGGTCGGGGACTGTCGGGCAGGCGCCGTCTGATGTTCCGTACGCCGTTGTACGGCACACCGGGTGTGAGGGTGTCAGACCGCCAGGGCGCGGTCGGTGGGGCGGATCGGGGCGGGCAGCTCGCTGGCCCCGGTGAGGTGGCGGTCCACCCCGCGGGCGGCGGAGCGGCCCTCGGCGATGGCCCACACGATGAGGGACTGGCCCCGGCCCGCGTCACCGGCGACGAAGACACCGGGCACGTTGGTCTGGAAGTCGGCGTCGCGGGCGATGTTGCCCCGCTCGTCCAGCTCCAGCCCGAACTGGTCGACCAGGCCGTTCTCCCGGTCGGTGCCGGTGAACCCCATGGCCAGGGTGACCAGCTGGGCCGGGATCTTCCGCTCGCTGCCCGGCTTGGGGGTCAGCTTGCCGTCGACGAACTCCACCTCGGCCAGGTGCAGCGCCTGGACGTTGCCGTCCTCGTCGCCCTCGAAGTGGGTGGTGGAGACGGCGTAGACCCGCTCGCCGCCCTCCTCGTGGGCGCTGGTGACCTTGTACAGCATGGGGAAGGTCGGCCAGGGCTGGTTCAGCGGGTGCCGCGCGTCGTTCGGGCGGGGCATGATCTCCAGCTGGGTGACGGAGGCCGCGCCCTGGCGGTGGGCGGTGCCCACGCAGTCGGCGCCGGTGTCGCCGCCGCCGATGACCACGACGTGCTTGCCCTCGGCCGTGATCGGCGGGGCCACGAAGTCGCCCTCCTGGACCTTGTTGGACAGCGGCAGGTACTCCATGGCCTGGTAGATGCCGGTCAGCTCCCGCCCGGGGACGGGGAGATCGCGGGCCGTGGTCGAACCGGCGGCGATGACGACCGCGTCGTACCGCTTCTTCAGGTCGCCGGCCTTGAGGTCGCGGCCGATCTCCACGCCGGTGCGGAACCGGGTGCCCTCCGCGCGCATCTGCTCGATACGGCGGTTGATGTGCCGCTTCTCCATCTTGAACTCGGGGATGCCGTACCGCAGCAGGCCGCCGACGCGGTCGGCGCGCTCGTACACGGCCACCGTGTGGCCGGCGCGGGTGAGCTGCTGGGCGGCGGCGAGGCCGGCCGGTCCCGAGCCGATGACCGCGACCGTCTTGCCGGACAGCCGCTCGGGGATGCGCGGGGCCACGTCCCCGGTCTCCCACGCCTGGTCGATGATCGAGACCTCGACGTTCTTGATGGTGACCGGCTGCTGGTTGATGCCCAGCACACAGGCCGACTCGCAGGGCGCGGGGCAGAGCCGCCCGGTGAACTCGGGGAAGTTGTTGGTCGCGTGCAGCCGCTCGGAGGCGGCCGCCCAGTCCTGCCGATAGGCGTAGTCGTTCCACTCCGGGATCAGGTTCCCGAGCGGACAGCCGTTGTGGCAGAACGGGATGCCGCAGTCCATGCACCGGCTGGCCTGCTTGCCGATGATCGGCAGCAGGGCGCCGGGGACGTAGACCTCGTTCCAGTCCTTGACGCGCTCGTCGACAGGACGGGTCCGGGCGACCTCGCGGCCGTGGTTCAGAAAGCCCTTGGGATCAGCCATTGGTCGCCGCCTCCATCATCTTCTCGGTGATCTCGGTCTCGGAGAGACCGGCTCGCTCGGCGGCGTCCTTGGCGGCGAGCACTGCCTTGTACGTGCGGGGGATGATCCTGCTGAAGCGCTCCACGGACCGGTCCCAGTCCGCGAGGAGCTTCGCCGCGACCGTGGACCCGGTCTCCTCGGCATGGCGGCGCACCACGTCGTGCAGCCAGGTCCGGTCGGCGTCGTCCAGCGGCTCGACGGCATCCGCGTTGCCCGCGTTGACGTTGTCCGGGTCGAGGTCGACGACGTACGCGATGCCGCCGGACATGCCCGCCGCGAAGTTGCGGCCGGTCGGGCCGAGGACGACCGCGTGACCGCCGGTCATGTACTCGCAGCCGTGGTCGCCGACGCCCTCGGAGACCACCAGGGCCCCGGAGTTGCGGACGCAGAACCGCTCGCCGCTCCGGCCGCGCAGGAACAGCTCGCCGCCGGTGGCGCCGTAGCCGATGGTGTTGCCCGCGATGGTGGAGTACTCGGCGAGGTGGTCGGCCGCCCGGTCGGGGCGGACCACGATCCGGCCGCCGGAGAGGCCCTTGCCGACGTAGTCGTTGGCGTCGCCCTCCAGGCGGAGGGTGACTCCGCGCGGCAGGAAGGCGCCGAAGGACTGGCCGGCCGAGCCGGTGAAGGTGATGTCGATGGTGTCGTCGGGCAGGCCCGCGCCGCCGAACTTCCGCGTCACCTCGTGGCCGAGCATGGTGCCGACCGTGCGGTTGATGTTGCGGATGGCGACCTGGGCGCGCACCGGGTGCGCCTCGGTGGCGTCGGTGGCGGCCAGCGCGTCGGCGGCGAGCCTGATCAGCTCGTTGTCGAGCGCCTTCTCCAGTCCGTGCTCCTGGGCGACCACCTGGTGGCGGACCGCGCCCTCGGCCAGCTCGGGCACGTGGAACAGCGGCGCCAGGTCCAGGCCCTGGGCCTTCCAGTGGTCGACCGCACGCTCCACGTCGAGCACCTCGGCGTGGCCGACGGCCTCCTCGATGGAGCGGAAGCCCAGCTCGGCCAGGAGCTCGCGCACCTCTTCGGCGATGAACCGGAAGAAGTTGACGATGTACTCGGCCTTGCCCTCGAAGCGCTCGCGGAGCACCGGGTTCTGGGTGGCGATGCCGACCGGGCAGGTGTCCAGGTGGCAGACGCGCATCATCACGCAGCCGGAGACCACCAGGGGCGCGGTGGCGAAGCCGAACTCCTCGGCGCCGAGCAGCGCGGCGATGACCACGTCCCGGCCGGTCTTCAGCTGGCCGTCGGTCTGGACGACGATCCGGTCCCGCAGCCCGTTGAGCAGCAGGGTCTGCTGGGTCTCGGCGAGGCCCAGCTCCCAGGGGCCGCCCGCGTGCTTGAGCGAGGTGAGCGGGGAGGCGCCGGTGCCGCCGTCGTGACCGGAGACCAGCACCACGTCGGCGTGCGCCTTGGACACACCGGCCGCGACCGTGCCGACGCCGACCTCGGAGACCAGCTTCACGTGGATGCGGGCCGAGGGGTTGGCGTTCTTCAGGTCGTGGATGAGCTGGGCGAGGTCCTCGATGGAGTAGATGTCGTGGTGCGGCGGCGGCGAGATCAGGCCGACGCCGGGCGTGGAGTGCCGGGTCTTCGCCACCCACGGGTACACCTTGTGGCCGGGGAGCTGGCCGCCCTCGCCGGGCTTGGCGCCCTGGGCCATCTTGATCTGGATGTCGTCGGCGTTGACCAGGTACTCGGAGGTGACGCCGAAACGGCCGGAGGCGACCTGCTTGATGGCGCTGCGCCGGGCCGGGTCGTACAGCCGCTCCGGGTCCTCGCCGCCCTCACCGGTGTTGGACTTGCCGCCCAGCTGGTTCATGGCGATGGCGAGCGTCTCGTGCGCCTCCTGGGAGATGGAGCCGTACGACATGGCGCCGGTGGAGAAGCGCTTGACGATCTCGGAGACCGGCTCGACCTCGTCCACCGGGACGGGGGCGCGGCCGGAGTCGAAGCCGAACAGGCCGCGCAGCGTCATCAGCCGCTCGGACTGCTCGTTCACCCGGTCGGTGTACTTCTTGAAGATGTCGAAGCGGCCGGAGCGGGTGGAGTGCTGGAGGCGGAAGACCGTCTCCGGGTCGAAGAGGTGCGGCTCGCCCTCGCGGCGCCACTGGTACTCGCCGCCGATGTCGAGCGTGCGGTGCGCGGGCGCGATGCCGCTGGCCGGGTACGCCTTGGCGTGCCGTGCGGCGACCTCACGCGCGATGACGTCGATGCCGACGCCGCCGATCTTGGTGGTGGTGCCGTCGAAGTACTTCTCCACGAAGGCGTCGTCCAGGCCGACGGCCTCGAAGACCTGCGCGCCCCGGTAGGAGGCGACGGTGGAGATGCCCATCTTGGACATCACCTTCAGCACGCCCTTGCCGAGGGCGTGGATCAGGTTGCGGATGGCCGCTTCCGGCTCCATGCCGGGCAGGAAGGTGCCCGCGCGGACCAGGTCCTCGACGGACTCCATCGCCAGGTAGGGGTTGACCGCGGCGGCGCCGTAGCCGATCAGCAGGGCGACGTGGTGGACCTCGCGGACGTCACCGGCCTCGACCAGCAGGCCCACGTGGGTGCGCTGCTTGGTGCGGATGAGGTGGTGGTGGACGGCCGCGGTGAGCAGCAGCGACGGGATCGGGGCGTGCTCGGCGTCGGAGTGCCGGTCGGAGAGCACGATCAGCCGGGCGCCGTTGTCGATGGCGGCGTCCGCCTCGGCGCAGATCTCCTCGATGCGCGCGGCGAGCGAGTCGCCGCCGCCGGAGACCCGGTACAGGCCGGAGAGGGTGGCGGCCTTGAAGCCGGGCATGTCGCCGTCGGCGTTGATGTGGATGAGCTTGGCCAGCTCGTCGTTGTCGATCACCGGGAAGGGCAGCACGACGGAACGGCAGGAGGCCGCGGTGGGGTCGAGCAGGTTGCCCTGGGGGCCCAGCGAGGAGCGCAGGGAGGTGACCAGTTCCTCGCGGATGGCGTCCAGCGGCGGGTTGGTGACCTGGGCGAAGAGCTGGGTGAAGTAGTCGAACAGCAGCCGGGGGCGCTCGGAGAGGGCCGCGATGGGGCTGTCGGTGCCCATGGAGCCGATGGGCTCGGCGCCCGCCTTGGCCATCGGGGCGAGGATGACCCGCAGCTCCTCCTCGGTGTAGCCGAAGGTCTGCTGGCGGCGGGTGACGGAGGCGTGGGTGTGCACGATGTGCTCGCGCTCGGGCAGGTCGCCCAGCTCGATCTCGCCGGCCTCCAGCCACTCGGCGTAGGGCTGGTCGGTGGCGAGGGACGCCTTGATCTCGTCGTCCTCGATGATGCGGTGCTCGGCGGTGTCCACGAGGAACATGCGGCCGGGCTGCAGGCGGCCCTTGCGGACGACCCTGGCGGGGTCGATGTCGAGGACGCCGACCTCGGAGCCGAGGACGACCAGACCGTCGTCGGTGACCCAGTAGCGGCCGGGGCGCAGGCCGTTGCGGTCGAGCACGGCGCCGACCTGGGTGCCGTCGGTGAAGGTGACGCAGGCGGGACCGTCCCAGGGCTCCATCATCGTGGAGTGGAACTGGTAGAAGGCCCGGCGGTCGGCGTCCTTCACGTTCATGGTGGCGTGGTTCTCCCACGCCTCCGGGATCATCATCAGCACCGCGTGGGGCAGCGAGCGCCCGCCGAGGTGGAGCAGTTCCAGCACTTCGTCGAAGGACGCCGAGTCGGAGGCGTCCGGCGTACAGACCGGGAAGGTGCGCGCGAGGTTGTCCTCGGTGCCGAACAGGTCCGAGGCGAGCTGGGACTCGCGGGCGCGCATCCAGTTGCGGTTGCCCTTGACGGTGTTGATCTCGCCGTTGTGGGCGACGAAGCGGTACGGGTGCGCCAGCGGCCACGACGGGAAGGTGTTCGTGGAGAAGCGGGAGTGCACCAGCGCGATCGCGGAGGCGAAGCGGCGGTCGGACAGGTCCGGGAAGAAGGGTTCGAGCTGGCCGGTGGTCAGCATGCCCTTGTAGACGATCGTCCGGGCGGACAGGGACGGGAAGTAGACCCCGGCCTCCCGCTCGGCGCGCTTGCGCACCACGAACGCCTCGCGGTCGAGAGCGATGCCCTCGCTGCCGCCGCCGGCGACGAAGAGCTGGCGGAAGACCGGCATGGTCGAGCGGGCGGTCGCGCCGAGCAGTTCGGGGGCGACGGGGACCTCGCGCCAGCCCAGGACGTCGAGGCCCTCCTCGGCGGCGATCGTCTCGATCCGTGAGACGACCTCGTCGGTGCCGGCCTCGGGCAGGAAGGCGATGCCGACGGCGTAGGAACCGGCGGCCGGCAGGTCGAATCCGGCCACCTCGCGGAAGAACGCGTCGGGCACCTGGGAGAGGATGCCGGCGCCGTCGCCGGAGTCGGGCTCGGAGCCGGTCGCGCCGCGGTGCTCGAGATTGCGCAGTACGGTCAGCGCCTGCTCGACCAGCGCGTGGCTCGCCTCACCGGTGAGGGTGGCCACGAAGCCGACGCCGCAGGCGTCGTGCTCGTCGCGGGGGTCGTACATGCCCTGCGCGGCAGGGCGGGCATCCATGAAGGACCAGGGGCGGTCGGTCACGGAGTGCGGGGACGGCTGGCGCGTCGTACGCATCGGCTCTCCCGTCGTCGTCAGTGGCGTGTGGCAGGTGCCGAGGGACGACGCTGGCCCTCTGCTGGTGCAAAATTTCGTGCAGGTTACATGATGGAACGCTTGTCGGGAACCGGATACTCCGTTCCACCATGCGGACGCCACAGGAGGCGCGGCGGGGTGCCGTGGGGTACGGCGAGCGCCGCTCGGGGCGGCGGGAAGAGCGGGGTTTCGCTGCGGGTCGACCGGGGTCCTGCGACTGGGCCGGACGGGTGGTGACCGGTCGGACCCAGCGGGCGGAAGAGGCGTCGTCGCCCGTCCCGCGAGTGCACCGCGGGCGCCGTTGCCCGCAGTGCTTACGGCTCATTCCCGACGGCCAAGCGTGCGAAACCCGCGAGTAACAATTATTTATGCGCGCCCCGGCATATGTCCAGGGTCTCTCAGCTCACAGCGGTGTCGAACAGGGTGCCGAGCGCGAAGGTGACCCCGGCCGCCGCACCACCGAGCGCGAGCTGGCGCAGACCGCTGAACCACCAGCTGCGGGCGGTCACCCGCGCGACCACCGCGCCGCAGCCGAAGAGCCCGGCGAGCGCCAGCAGCACGGCGGGCCACAGGGCGGTCGCGCCCAGCAGGTAGGGCAGGACGGGCAGCAGGGCGCCCAGCGCGAAGGAGCCGAAGGAGGAGACGGCGGCGGTCAGCGGGGAGGGCAGGTCGTCCGGGTCGACGCCCAGCTCTTCGCGGGCGTGGATCTCCAGCGCCTGCTCGGGGTCCTTCGAGAGCTGCCGGGCCACCTCGCGGGCGAGGCCGGGCTCGACGCCGCGGGAGACGTACAGCGCGGCCAGCTCATCCTGCTCGGCCTGCGGGTGCCTGCGCAGCTCGCGGCGCTCGACGTCCAGCTCGGCCTGGACGAGCTCGGCCTGCGAGGCGACGGAGGTGTACTCGCCGGCCGCCATCGAGAAGGCACCGGCCGCGAGCCCGGCGAGGCCGGTGATGACGATCGTCTGGTGACCCACCGAGCCGCCCGCGACGCCCGTCATCAGGGCGAGGTTGGAGACCAGGCCGTCCATCGCGCCGAACACGGCGGGACGCAGCCACCCGCCGTTGACGTCGCGGTGCGTGTGGTTGTCGCGGTGCGCCTCGTGCAGCGCGGCCCCGGTCTCGATGACGGCCATGAGGACCCCCGGTAAGCTGAGCCAAAGCTAACTTTGGACTGATTCTATTTTTTGAGCGACCTTCAATCTACGCGGATACCCGCTCCGCCGCCAGCAAGGCCAGGCTGGGCTAACCACCGGCGTCCTCCCAGCTCAGCCACCCGGAGCAGGGATTTACCGGTACCGAGCGGGTGATGGCGGCGCCCCGGAGGCTAGGGCGGCGCCCCTCGGGTGGGACACATCCGCAAAGGGCCACGCGGTCCTGGCGAAGGAGGGTCCCGCCCATGGCACCGAACGCACCCGCTTCCCCGCTGCCCGCCCCCGCCGGGCCCGGACTCCGCGAGCGGGCGCGCGGCGCGCTGCTCGGTCTGGCCGTGGGCGACGCCCTGGGCGCCCCCGCCGAGAACCTGAAGCCCTCCGAGATCCGCGCGCGCTGGGGCCGCATCACCGGGTACGTCACCGACCGGCCGTGCGGCACGGACGACACCGAGTACGCGATCTTCTCCGGGCTGCTGCTCGCCCGGCACGGCTCCGCGCTCACCCCGGCCCACGTCGAGGCGGCCTGGCACCAGTGGATCGCCGACCGGGCCGAGGGCCCCTTCCGGGGCGCGGGGTTCAGCGAACGGGGCACGCTGGAGAACCTGCGCCGGGGGCTGGCGGCGCCCATCTCCGCCCAGCACCGGCACGCCTGGAGCGACGGGCTGGCGATGCGGGCGGCGCCGTTCGGGGTGTTCGCGGCGGGGCGGCCCTCGGAGGCGGCCCGGCTGGTGGCCGTCGACGGCTCGGTCAGCCACGAGGGCGAGGGCATCTACGGCGGCCAGGCGGTGGCGGCCGGGGTGGCCGCCGCGATGGCGGGCGCGGAACCGGCCGTGGTGATCGCCGCCGCCCTCGCCGTCGTACCGGACGACTCCTGGACCGCCCGCTCACTGCGCCGGGCGGTCGCCGTCGCGCACCGGGGCGAGCGCGCGGTCCGTACGGCGGTGGTCATCGGTGGTTATCCCTGGACCGACCTGGCCCCGGAGGCGGTCGCCCTCGCCTTCGGCGCGTACGCGGCGGCCGACGGGGACTTCCCGGAAGCGGTGCTGACGGCCGTCAACATGGGCCGGGACGCCGACACCACGGCGGCCGTCGCGGGTGCCCTGGCCGGTGCGACCAACGGGGTCGCCGCCATCCCCGGGGTGTGGGCCGCCGCCATTGGTCCGGCCCGTGGCAGGTGTCTGCCCGCCATGTCGGGCCACCACATCCTGGACGTGGCCGAGTTGCTGACCCCGGAGGAGGGCGGCAAGTGGGGCGAGGGGGTGGTGCCGCCGGACCTGGTGCCGGAGGGGCTGCGGCCGGCCGTGGAGCCGCCGCTCACCCTGGTGGGCACCGTGGTGGAGACATCGTTCCCGCACGCGGCGGCCGTGCGGAACACGGACGCGGAGGACCGGTCGTGACCCGGCGGATCGAGGGACTGCTGCTGGGGCTCGCCGCCGGGGACGCGGCGGGCTGGCCCGCCGCCCGGCACCGGGCGGCCCGGATGCCGGAGTGGACGCGGCGGCTCACCCGTGAGCTGGACACCTTCGCCGAGCAGAACGCCACCACCACACTGCCGGTGCCCATCGCGCTGAACCAGCCCCCGGAGCCGCTCCGCCTCGGCCCCTCCGACGACGCGGAGTGGGCGGCGTTCGCGGCGGAGGCCGTCCTGCGGGCCGGGGACGACGTGCTCGGCGACCTCAGCCGGGACCGCCGGATACGCGCCGCGATCGACCTGACCTGGACCGCCGTGGCCTCGGAGGTCGCGGCGGCCGCCGAACGCGCGCCGGAGATCGAGTCGGCCGTACTCCCGCTGCGCGCCCGCATCTCGGTGCGCGCCGGGCTCGGCAACCTCGCCGCCGGGCTGCGCCCGCCCGCGACCGGCCACGACAACCCGCACTACTTCGACGACGCGGCCTGTGTGCGCGCCTGCGTACTGGCCGTGGCCCACCCGGGGGACCCGGCCCGCGCCGCCGGCCTCGCGGAGTTCGACGCCCGTTACACCCAGGACGGCGACGGGGTGCACGGGGCGCGGGCGATGGCGGCGGCGCTGGCCACCGCCCTCTCCGGCGCGGGTGCGGACGCGTGTGTGGCGGCGGCGCTGGACGAGCTGCCCGAGGGCACCGAGATCGGCCGCAACGCCCGGCACGCGCTGGCCCTGGTGACCGCCACGGACACCGCGTTCGCCCTGGTCCCCCTGCTGGAGCACCAGATCGTGGACCACGTCTACAGCTACGGCATCGCCGCCGCCGAGACCGTCCCGGTGGCGCTGGCGCTGACCCTCGCGGCGGCCGGGCGGATCGCGGAGGCGGTACCGGCCGCCGCCTGCCTCTCCCGCGTGGCGGACTCCGCGCCCGCGCTCGCCGGGGCGCTCTGCGGGGCGCTGGGCGGCGGGGAGTGCGTACCGGAGGCGTGGCGGCAGTCCTGCAGGACCCTCTCCGGCTGTGCGCTGCCCCGGCTGACCGGGACCGATCTGGTGGAACTCGCCGGGCTGCTGGAAGCCGCCCAACGGACCCGGCCAGGGGGATGATGCGGGCATGACGCCGAAAAGTGATGAAATCTCAAATTCCGGTGGAATCGGTCTGGACGAACGGATCACCGGCGCACTGGTCGGAGCCGCGGTGGGCGACGCCCTCGGCGGGCCGGTGGAGGGCTACAGCCCGGACCGGATCGTGGAGCGGCACGGCGGCCGGGTGCACGGGATCGTCGGCCCCTGGAACGGCGACGACTGGCGCACCGCCCGCCCGATCGCGCCGTACCACAAGGGTGACGGGCACGTCACCGACGACACCCTGATGACGCACGCGCTGATCCGGGTGTACGCCCGCGTCCGGGACCACCTCGACGCGTACGCCGTCGCGGACCACCTGGTGCCGGACCTGATGACCGAGCCGCGCTGGATTCCCGAGCTGGAGGCGGAGGCGCTGCCGCTGCAGCGGATCTTCCTCGCGGAGAAGTGGCTGGTGGCCCGGATCGCGTACGGCCACGTGGACCCGCGTGAGGCGGGCACCGGCAACATCGTCAACTGCGGTGCGGCGATGTACATGGCCCCGGTCGGCCTGGTCAACGCGGCCAACCCGGCGGGCGCCTACGCCGAGGCGCTGGACGTCGCCGGCGCCCACCAGTCCTCGTACGGCCGGGAGGCGGCCGGGGTGTTCGCGGCCGCCGTGGCCGCGGCCTGCGCGCCGGGCGCGACCCCCGACTCGGTGGTGGCCGCCTGCCTGGAGCTGGCCAAGGACGGCACCCGCGAGGCCATCGAGAAGGTCTGCGAAGTCGCGGCCGGACACGCGGACTTCGAGTCGGCGCTGCTCCCGCTGCGCCGGGCGGTCGCCCCGTACGACACCGTCGGCCCCGACTACCGCGCCCCCTCGCTCGGCGCCCGGCGCCCCTCCCGGCTGCACTCGATCGAGGAACTCCCCGTGGCGCTCGGCATGCTGGTGGTGGCGGGCGGCGACCTGCGGCACGCGGTACTCGGCGCGGTCAACTACGGCCGGGACTGCGACTCGATCGCCACCATGGCCGGCGCTCTCGCGGGCGCGCTCGGCTCGCCGGTGCCCGAGGACTGGGCGAAGACGGTCGCGGAGGCGAGCCGCCTGGACCTGTGGGCCCCGGCCCGCGAGCTGACCGAGGTCGCCCGCGAGGTCTTCGTCCGGGACACCGGACGGCGCCGGGCGCACGAGCGGGCGTTCGCCGCGCTGGGAGGCCCGGCATGCTGCGACTGACCTGGGTGCAGCCCGAGGACCTGGTCGGCCACGAGCTGCGCCAGGCCCGCCTGGACGGTCGCAACGCCACCGGGATCGAGGCGCGCTGGCGCGCGGCGGGCGGCGCGGACGCCCCCGAGCGCGCCGGAGCCTCCTCGGAGCCCGTCTCCCGCTGTCTGCGGCTGCTGGCCGAGGACCTGCTGGACGAACTGGCCGAGCTGCCCAGCGACCTGGCCGAGCTGGAGCCGACCGCGCTGGACCGGATCGCGGCCCTGTGCCCCGACTGGCCCGCCTCCCCCGCCCGGCGCACCGCCCCCGATCCGGAGGCGCTGGAGGCCGCGTGGCTGGGCCGGGCCGCCGGCTGCCTGCTCGGCAAGCCGGTGGAGAAGCTTCCGCTGGACGGTGTCCGGGAGTTGGCCCGCGCCACCGGCAACTGGCCGCTGACCACGTGGTTCACCGCGAAGGGCGTACCGGAGGAGCTGCTCGCCCGGTACCCGTGGAACCGCCGCTCCGCCCCGACCTCGCTCGCCGAGAACATCGACGGCATGCCCGAGGACGACGATCTCAATTACCCCCTCCTGGGCCTGCTCCTGCTCCGCCGCCACGGCCGCGCCTTCACCACCGACGACGTGGCCCGCCTCTGGCTGGACGAACTCCCGCCCGGCCGCGCCTTCACCGCCGAGCGCATCGCCCTGCGCAACCTCCTCGCCGGGGTCGAGCCCCCGCACACGGCCCGGTTCCGCAACCCGTTCCGGGAGTGGATCGGCGCCCTGATCCGGGCCGATGTGCACGGCTGGACCAACGCGGGAGATCCGGGGGCGGCCGCCGCGCAGGCCCACCGGGACGCGGTCCTCACCCACACCTGCACCGGGGTGCACGCGGCGATGTTCGCGGCCGCCGTCATCGCCGCCGCCGCCACCGGCACCCAGGACGTGCACGCCTGTCTGCGTACCGGCCTCACGGTGGTCCCGCCCGCCTCCCGGCTGGCCGTCGCCATCGTCCACGCCGTCCAACTGGCCGAGCGGCACACAGATTTCGATGACGTGGTGGATGCGCTCCACATGGTGTACGGCCCCACCCACCACTGGGTGCACGCCCTGCCCAACACCGCCCTGATCGCCGCCGCGCTCACCCACGCCGACGGCGACTTCACCGGCTCGGTCTGCCGGGCGGTGTCGGGCGGGTGGGACACCGACTCCAACGGCGCCACGGCCGGCTGCGTGGCGGGCCTCCTCGCGGGCGCCCCCGACGCGCTGCCCGAGCGCTGGCGGGCCCCGCTGAAGAACCGGCTCGCCAGCACGGTCGCCGACTTCGACGGCACCGGCTTCGACACCCTCGCCCGACTCACCCACCTGGAGGCGACCCGCCCATGACCCACATCGTCGTGCTCGGCAGCACGAACATGGATCTCGTCACCTATGTCGCCCGGGCCCCGCAGCGCGGCGAGACCGTCACCGGCCGGGAGTTCCGCACCATCCCCGGTGGCAAGGGCGCCAACCAGGCGATGGCCGCCGCCCGCGCGGGCGCCACGGTGTCGCTGATCGGCGCGGTCGGCAACGACGCGTACGGCGTCCGGCTCCGCGACAACCTCGAACACTCCGGTGTGGACACCGACTTCCTCCGCACGGTGGAGGGCCCGTCCGGCACCGCGCACATCGTGGTGGACGACGAGGGCGCCAACGCCATCGTCGTCGTCCCCGGCGCCAACGCCACCGTCGACCACCTCTCCCCCGGCGACGAGGGCCTGATCGCCTCCGCCGACGCCCTGCTGCTCCAGCTAGAAGTACCGCTCCCGGCCGTGATCGCGGGCGCGGAGGCCGCGCGGCGCCACGGCGTCCGTACGGTCCTCACCCCCTCCCCCGCCCAGCCGCTGCCGGAGGAGCTGCTGAGCGTGACCGACGTGCTGGTCCCCAACGAGTACGAGGCCGTCACCCTCACCGGCCGCACCGACCCCCTCGACGCGGCGGTCGGCCTGCTCGACCTGGTGCCGGAGGTGGTCCTCACCCTGGGCGAGGCGGGCGTGCTGTACGTGTCCCGCGACACCGAGCCGCTCGCGGTGCCCGCCCACCAGGTCGCCGCGATCGACTCCACCGGCGCGGGCGACACCTTCGCCGGGGCGTACGCGGTCGCCGTGGCCGAGGAGAAGCCGCTGCGGGAGGCGCTGTCCTGGGCGGCGGCCGCGGCCGCGCTGTCGGTGCAGCGGGAGGGCGCTTCGGCGTCGATGCCGTACCGCCCCGAGATCGAGGCGCAGTACACCGCATGAGCGCCGACCGCCCCGACGACGCCACCCGCCCGCCGCTGGACGGCCTGCGGGTGCTGGACCTGGCCACCCTGTTCGCCGGTCCGCTGGCCGCCACCATGCTCGGTGACTTCGGCGCCGAGGTGATCAAGGTCGAGCATCCGCTGCGGCCCGACCCGTCCCGGGGGCACGGCCCGGCCAAGGACGGCATCGGCCTGTGGTGGAAGACGCTCGGCCGCAACAAGCGGACCATCACCCTGGACCTGTCCCGCCCCGGCGGCCGGGACACCCTGCTGAGGCTCGCCGCCACCGCCGACGTGGTCATCGAGAACTTCCGCCCCGGCACCCTGGAGAAGTGGGACCTCGGCTGGCCGGAGCTGTCGGCGGCTAACCCCCGGCTGGTCCTGGCGCGGGTCACCGCCTTCGGCCAGTTCGGCCCGTACGCGCACCGGCCGGGCTTCGGCACGCTGGCCGAGGCGATGAGCGGCTTCGCGGCCCTCACCGGCGAGCCGGAGGCACCCCCGACCCTGCCGCCCTTCGGGCTCGCGGACTCCGTCACCGCCCTGGCCACCGCGTACGCCGTGCTCACGGCGCTGGCCGCCCGGCAGCGCACCGGCGCCGGACAGGTGGTGGACATGGCGATCATCGAGCCGATGCTCGCGGTGCTGGGCCCCCAGCCGACCTGGTACGACCAGCTCGGCTACGTCCAGGAGCGCACCGGCAACCGGTCCGCGAACAACGCCCCGCGCAACACCTACCGCACCTTGGACGGCAGCTGGGTCGCGGTCTCCACCTCCGCGCAGTCGGTGGCGGAACGGGTGATGCGGCTGGTGGGCCGGCCCGAGCTGATCGACGAGCCCTGGTTCGCCACCGGTGTGCGGCGGGCCGCGCACGCCGACGAACTGGACGAGGCGGTCGGCGACTGGATCGCCGCCCGCCCCCGCGACGAGGTGCTGGCCGCCTTCGAGAAGGCGGAGGCGGCGATCGCCCCGGTGCAGGACGTCCGGGACGTGTTCGAGGACCCGCAGTACCTGGCGCTGGACACGGTCACCACCGTGGCCGACCCCGACCTCGGCCCGCTGCGCATGCAGAACGTGCTCTTCCGGCTCTCCGCGACCCCCGGCGCGATCCGCTGGGCCGGGCGCGGGCACGGTGCCGACACCGACGCGGTCCTCACCGAGCTGGGCCTCGGCCCCGCCGAGATCGGCGCACTGCGCGAGGAGGGTGCGCTGTGACCCCGCTGACCTGGCTCTACGTCCCGGGCGACCGGCCGCGTGTGGTGGACAAGGCGCTCGCGGCGGGGGCCGACGTGGTGGTGATCGACCTGGAGGACGCGGTCGCCCCGGACCGCAAGGAGTACGCCCGCACGGCCACCGCCGAGCGGCTCGCCGACCCGCAGCCGGTCCCGGTCCACGTCCGGCTCAACGGCCCCGGAGGACCCTGGGCGGCCGCCGACCTCGCCGCCCTGGCCGCCCTGCCGGGCGCCTCCGGGCTCCGGCTGCCCAAGGTGGGTGCGCCCGAGCAGATCCGCCGTACCGCGGAGGCGACCGCGCTCCCGCTGTACGCCCTGCTGGAGTCCGCCCTCGCCATCGAGCACGCCTACGCCATCGCCACCGCCCACCCCTCGCTGCGGGGCCTCTCCCTCGGCGAGGCCGACCTCCGCTCCGACCTCGGGGTACGGGCCGACGCGGGGCTGGACTGGTGCCGCTCCCGCGTGGTGGTGGCCGCCCGCGCGGCCAGCCTCGCCCCGCCGCCCCAGTCGGTGCATCCCGACGTGCGTGACCTGGACGGGCTCGCCGCGTCCTGCGCCCACGGCCGCGCGCTGGGCTTCGTGGGGCGTGCGGCGATCCATCCCCGCCAGCTCCCGGTGATCGCACGGGCCTACCTGCCTACCCCGGAGGAGGTGGCGGAGGCGGAGACGGTGCTGAAGGCGGCGGCCGCCGAGCAGGGCGCTCTCGCCCTCCCGGACGGCCGCTTCATCGACGCGGCGGCGGTGGCGCAGGCGCAGCGCATCCTCTCGATGGCGGGCGGGACCTGAACACGCCGAAGGGCGCCCGGCGGAGATCCGGGCGCCCTTCGGCGTGCGTACGGGGCCGGCGTCAGCCCTTCTTGCCGGAGTCGGCGGTGTCCTTGATCCCGGCCTTCGCCTCGGGCCCGGACTCGGTCTCCGGCTCCGACACGGGCTTGGGCTCGGGTTCAGCCTTCTCGGCTTCGTCGGCCTTCTCGGCCTTTGCCGCGTCGGCCTTCGTGTCCTTCGCCTCGGCCTCGGTCTCACCGTCAGCCGCGTCCGCCTGGGCGTCGCCGGTGTCCGGATCGTCGGGGGCACCCGGCTCGACGACCGCTTCCCGGCCCGGACGGCGCCGGGCGGAGAGCACCAGGTAGGTCACCGCGAGCAGGAACACCACGACGGCGGTCCAGACGTTCAGCCGGACACCCAGGATGTGGTGGGCGTCGTCCACCCGCATGTACTCGATCCACGCCCGGCCCGTGCAGTACGCGGCGACGTACAAGGCGAAGGCGCGGCCGTGGCCCAGCTTGAAGCGGCGGTCGGCCCAGATGACCAGGAAGCCGACGCCCACGCACCACAGCGACTCGTAGAGGAAGGTCGGGTGGTAGTAGCCCGGTACCCGGCCGCCCTCGGAGGAGGTGATGTGCAGCGCCCAGGGCAGGTGGGTCTCGTGGCCGTACAACTCCTGGTTGAACCAGTTGCCCCAGCGGCCGATGGCCTGCGCGAAGGCGATGCCGGGGGCGACGGCGTCGGCGTAGGCGGGCATGGGCACGCCCCGGCGGCGGGCGCCGATCCAGGCACCGAGCGCGCCGAGGGCGATGGCGCCCCAGATGCCCAGGCCGCCCTCCCACACCTTGAAGGCGTCCACCCAGTCGCGGCCCGGGCTGAAGTACAGCTCGTAGTCCGTGATCACGTGGTAGAGCCGGCCGCCGACGAGGCCGAAGGGCACGGCCCACACCGCGATGTCGGCGACCGTGCCGGGACGGCCGCCCCGCGCGACCCAGCGCTTGTTGCCGAGCCAGACGGCGACGAAGACGCCGATGATGATGCAGAAGGCGTAACCGCGCAGCGGGATGGGGCCGAGGTACAGCACCCCGCGCGACGGACTGGGAATGTAGGCAAGTTCCATGGCAGGACCGACGCTACCGTGCCGGGCCGCACGGTCGCCGCGCGGCCGGGCTACGGGTGCATAACGGGGAGGTGAGAAAGCCCCTCATCCGCGGTCGGCGCTCTCCACCATCTCCTTGAGCTTCTCCGGGGTCATGGACTGGTCCTGGTAGATGTTCTTGCCGCCGAACAGCACGGTCGGCGTGCCGCCGAAGTTTCCGGCGGCGAACGCCTGCTGGGAGCGGTCGACCCAGGTGTTGTGGGTGCCGTCCTTCACACACGCGCGGAACGTGGGCGTGTCGAGGCCCTTGACCTTGCCCGCGAGGTCGATCAGCTTGCCGTTGTCCGCGAAGGCGTCGTCGGTCTCCGGGGGCTGGTTCTCGTACAGCACGTCGTGGAAGTCGCGGAACTTCCCGGCGTCCTGGGCGCAGGCCGCGGCGTTGGCCGAGTGCAGCGAGCCGGTGCCGCCCATGTTGCCGTCGATGAGCCGGACCAGGTGGTACTCGACCCGGAGCTTGCCCGCGTCGGTCAGCTCGTGCAGCGTGGAGCGGTACCGCGTCTCGAAGGACTGGCAGGCGGGGCAGCGGAAGTCCTCCCAGATCGTGAGCGTGGACCTGGCGTCCTCCTTGCCGACCGGGATCGCCAGGCTGTCCTTGCCCTGGGCGCCGGAGGGGGCCACGACCGGGCCCGCGTTCTTGCTGCCCTTGTCCTTGCCCGCGTTGGCCGCGATGACCCCGATCACCGCGGCGAGGCCCAGCACGCCGACGACACTGACACCGACGATCAGCGCGCGCCGGCGCTTCTCCGCGGACTTCTGCTTCTCGCGCTCGGCGGCCAGGCGCTGGCGGGCGTTGCGCTTTCCGTCACGGTTCTTCTCGCTCACACCCCCTGAACGAACCGGGGAGACGCATTGCGCCTCCCCGGCCGGAGGTCCACCCGTTCGAGTGACGAGGAGCGAGGGGGCTCAGGCGCCCCGGCGGACGCCCTTCGCCAGGTCGGCGGCGAGCGCGCGGACGGCGTCGACACCGGCGGCGGCGTCGGGGGCGTCCAGCATGCGCTTGACGAAGGCCGAGCCGACGATGACGCCGTCGGCGAAGGCGGCCACCTCGGCGGCCTGGGCCGCGTCGGAGACGCCGAGGCCGACACAGACGGGCAGGTCGGCGCGGGTGGCGCGGGTACGGTTCACCAGGTCCTCGGCCTGCGCGCCGACGGATTCACGGGTGCCGGTGACCCCCATCAGCGAGGCCGCGTAGACGAAGCCGCTGCCCGCCGCGGTGATCTCGGCGAGCCGGGCGTCCCGGCTGCTGGGGGCGACGACGAAGACGGTGGCGAGACCGTGCTTCTCGGCGTGCTCGCGCCACAGCGCGGCCTCCTGCACGGGCAGGTCGGGCAGGATGCAGCCCGCGCCGCCCGCCTCGGCCAGCTCGGCGGTGAACCGCTCGACGCCGTAGCGGTCGATGGGGTTCCAGTAGGTCATCACGAGCACCGGCTTGCCGGTGGCCGCGTGGGCCTCGCGGACCGTGCGCATGACGTCCGCGATCCGCACCCCGCCGCGCAGGGCGATGTCGTCGGCGGTCTGGATGACCGGGCCGTCGAGCACCGGGTCGCTGTGCGGCAGGCCGACCTCGACGACGTCGGCGCCGCCGTCGAAGGCGGCCTTGATCGCCTCGATGCCGCCGTCCACGGTCGGGAACCCGGCCGGGAGGTAGGCGATGAGCGCGGCGCGGTCCTCGGCCTTGGCGGCGGCGAGGGTGTCCGACAGCAGGTTGATGTTGCCGCTCACTTGGCGTCCCCCTCGATCTCGGCGGTGTGGGCCTCGTCGGCCGCGACCTCGGCGTCGGTGTCGTAGAGCCCGAAGTACCGGGCGGCGGTGTCCATGTCCTTGTCGCCGCGTCCGGAGAGGTTGACGACGATCAGCCCGTCCGGCCCCAGTTCCCTGCCGACCTCCAGGGCGCCGGCCAGCGCGTGGGCGCTCTCGATGGCCGGGATGATGCCCTCGGTGCGCGACAGCAGGCGCAACGCCTGCATGGCGGCGTCGTCGGTGACCGCGCGGTACTCGCCCCGGCCGGAGTCCTTGAGGTAGGAGTGCTCGGGGCCGATGCCGGGGTAGTCCAGACCGGCCGAGATCGAGTACGGCTCGGTGATCTGGCCCTCGTCGTCCTGGAGGACGTAGGAGCGGGAGCCGTGCAGGATGCCGGGCTCGCCCGCGGTCAGGGTGGCCGCGTGCTCGCCGGTGTCGATGCCGTGGCCGGCGGGCTCGCAGCCGATCAGGCGCACGTCCGCGTCGGGGATGAAGGCGTGGAAGAGGCCGATCGCGTTGGAGCCGCCGCCGACGCAGGCGATGGCGGCGTCCGGCAGGCGCCCGGCGCGCTCGAGGATCTGGCGGCGGGCCTCGACGCCGATGACGCGGTGGAAGTCGCGGACCATCGCCGGGAAGGGGTGCGGGCCGGCGACCGTGCCGAAGAGGTAGTGGGTGCGGTCGACGTTGGCGACCCAGTCCCGGAACGCCTCGTTGATGGCGTCCTTCAGGGTGCGGCTGCCGGACTTCACGGCCACGACCTCGGCGCCGAGCATGCGCATCCGGGCCACGTTGAGGGCCTGGCGCTCGGTGTCGATCTCGCCCATGTAGATGGTGCAGTCGAGGCCGAACAGGGCGCAGGCGGTGGCGGTGGCGACGCCGTGCTGGCCGGCGCCGGTCTCCGCGATGACGCGGGTCTTGCCCATGCGCTTGGTCAGCAGGGCCTGGCCGAGGACGTTGTTGATCTTGTGTGAACCGGTGTGGTTGAGATCCTCGCGCTTGAGGAACACGCGGGCTCCGCCGGCCTCGGCGGCGAACCGGGGGACTTCGGTGAGCGAACTCGGCCGGCCCGTGTAGTTGACCATGAGGTCGTTCAGTTCGCGGGCGAACTCCGGGTCCGCCTTGGCCTTGTCGTACTCGACGGCGACCTCGTCCACGGCGGCGACCAGGGCCTCCGGGATGAACTTGCCGCCGAAGGCGCCGAAGTAGCCCCCGGTGGTGGGGACTTGCCCCTCCGGGTCAGGGAAGAAGTAATTGCTGCTGGGCATGCCAGTACCTCACGGTGAGTGCGTGTGAAATCGACACTAATCGCCGTGGGGGCGGGGAGGCGTTGTCGGACGCGCGCCGTCAGTGGCTGGTCGCGCCCACGCGGCAAAGCCGCGGAATCGAACGGTGCCCCGCACCCCTACAGGTCGGCTGTCGCCATCGCATCCCGTTGATCTGGCCGGGCTCCGCGCCGATGTGGTACCTCACCCTGCGGCCGTGGACCCGGCGGGCCGGGGCGCGGCAGCCACGGGGACGGCAGCCGCGCGCGAGGCGGGCGTGGCGGTCCACGGTGGCGGTCAGGGTGAGGGTGTTCATCGGGGTCAAGCCTACCGGGGGATCAGCCGCGGCCGTGCCGCAGCGCGGGGTGCTCGCCGGCCGCCACCAGGTCGGCCACCGCGGTCTTGGGGTCGCGGCCGGTGACCAGGGACTCGCCGACCAGGACGGCGTCGGCGCCCGCGTTGGCGTAGGCGATCAGGTCGTGCGGGCCGCGTACGCCGGACTCCGCGATCTTGACCAGCTCGTCCGGGATCTCCGGGGCGATCCGCTCGAAGGTGCCCCGGTCGACCTCCAGGGTCCTCAGGTTGCGGGCGTTCACCCCGATGATCCTGGCGCCCGCGTCCACGGCACGCTCGATCTCGTCCTCGTCGTGGACCTCGACCAGCGGGGTCAGCCCGATGGAGACGGCGCGCTCGATCAGCGACTCCAGCGCGGGCTGCTCCAGCGCGGCCACGATGAGCAGCGCCAGGTCGGCGCCGTACGCGCGGGCCTCCCAGAGCTGGTAGGAGGTGACGATGAAGTCCTTGCGCAGCACCGGGATGTCGACGCGGGCGCGGACGGCCTCCAGGTCGGCCAGCGAGCCGCCGAAGCGGCGCTGCTCGGTGAGGACGGAGATGACGGCGGCGCCGCCTGCCTCGTAGTCGGCCGCCAGGGCGGCGGGGTCGGCGATGGCGGCCAGCGCGCCCTTGGACGGGCTGGAGCGCTTGACCTCGCAGATGACCTTGACGCCGTCGCCCTTGAGGGCGGCCACGCCGTCCTTGGCTGCCGGGGCCTCGGCCGCGCGCTCCTTGAGCTCGTCGAGGCTGACGCGGGCCTGCCGCTCCGCGAGGTCGGCCCGGACTCCGTCGATGATCTCGTCGAGCACGCTCACGCGAGCGGCCCCCTTTCAGCGGTTGGTCTGGGGCGGGTCCGAAAACCCATGGTCACTTCGATGGTATCCGGAGGAACTGCCAGGACTCGCATCCGGCGGGCGGCGGTCCCATTACCTGGACGTTCCTTGTCGATCAAGGACGGATCAGGCCACCGAACGGCAGGTTCCGGACGAGGGTGAAGAGCAGCAGCGCGGAACCGACGACCCACAGCGGGGTGCGGTCGAGGACCAGGCGCACCGGCAGGCCCCGCGCGGCCCGGACCGCCCAGAGGGTCCACAGCACGGCGAAGGCGAGGTAGGCGGCGACTCCGGCCGCGTTGTCGTGCAGGGCGCCGAGGAGGTCGCCGTGGACGAAGGCGTGCGCGCTGCGCAGGCCGCCGCAGCCGGGGCAGTACAGCCCGGTCAGCGCGTACAGCGGGCAGACGGGGTAGTGGCCGGGCTGGTTGGGGTCGACCGCGCCGACGTAGGCGAAGGCTCCGGCCACCGCGGCGAGCACTCCGGCCGGGGCTGCCAGGCGCCGCCACAGCGGCTCCTGAGCGGGCGGGGCGAGGGGCGGGGCACCGCTGTCGGCGTTCACCCCGGCATTCTGCCGTGGTCCGGGTAAGGACGCGCGAAGGGGCGCCCCCGAGCCGTCCGTACGGCTGCCGGGGCGCCCCTTCACGGGTGCTTCGCTCAGCTCTCCGCGGCGACCGGCTCACGGGTGGCCGCGGCGGTCGGGCGGACCGGGGCGGCGTTCTCCTTCGGCATGCCGAGGCCCATGGAGCGCATGATCCAGCCCACGACGCCACCGAGGGCCACGACGACCATGCCGGCCCAGAAGCCGACGGGCTGGGCCATCACGATGAAGGCGCCCGAGACGCAGAAACCGATGAAGGCGATGATGACACCGGTCCAGGCGGCCGGGGTGTGACCGTGGCTGCTGCCCGCCATGACTTGCTCCTCGTTGCTGTGTACGTGTCGAGTTTCATGCCGTACGGGTCGTACGGTCCGAGCCCGCCCGTCACTGTCCGAGCCGGGTCGCTCGGGGTCCATTCTCCCGTACGCCGACCCCCGATCGACGCGGGGGTGGGAGTCTGTTTGCCCACACCGGGGCGGAGCTTCAGGCGCCGGTGGGGTCCTCGCCCCGGTCCAGGGCCTTCCAGATCTCCTCGGGACGCTCCGGGTCGACCGGGCGGGGGCTGCGCCGGGGGCGGTCCGTGCCGCGCTCGTAGCGGCCGGACATGGCGGGCCAGCGCGAGCCGTAGCGCAGCGCGAGGAGCCCGGCGAGCAGGATCAGCGCGCCGCCGACGGCGGCGGCGTAGGGCCAGGCGGTGTGGCTGAGGGCCTGGACGGTGGCGGAGGTGTCGCCGGTGGTGGCGGCCGCCTTCTCGTCCAGCGCGGAGCCGTCCGCGACCCCGGCGAGCGCGGCGGCGACGATGCCCGCGCCGGAGAGCGTCAGCAGCGCGGCGACGGCGAACCGGCCCGCCCGCCGCACCGCGAACACGGCGACCAGCGCGGCGAGGCCCACGACGGCGAGGGCGGCGGGAACGCCGGTGACGTCGCTGCCCGTGGCGGTCAGCGGGACGTGGCCGCCGGCGACGGTCGCGGTCCCCCCGGCCCAGCGCTGCCGGGTCGCGAGCAGCGCCACGGCCGCGCCGAGCGCGCCGAAGAGCAGGGCGGCGGCGAGGCTGCGCCGGCCGGAGCGGGCGGGCGCGGCGGCTTCGGAACGGGGGTGCGGTACGGCGGTCACGTACTCCACTATCGCCTGAACCCCGGGCGAAGCGTCACCCGGGGTTCCCGCGAACCGGTCACACCGTGCCCAGCCGGTTGGCGGTGTGCACGGCGCGCAGTACGGCCGCCGCCTTGTTGCGGCACTCCTGGTCCTCGGCGACCGGGTCGGAGTCCGCGACGATCCCGGCTCCGGCCTGCACATATGCCGTGCCGTCGCGCAGCAGGGCGGTGCGGATGGCGATGGCGGTGTCGGAGTCGCCCGCGAAGTCGAGGTAACCGACACAGCCGCCGTACAGGCCGCGCCGGGAGGGCTCGAGTTCGTCGATGATCTGCATCGCACGGGGCTTGGGCGCGCCGGAGAGGGTGCCGGCCGGGAAGCAGGCGGTGAGCACGTCGAAGGCGGTCCGGTCCCCGGCGACCTCGCCGGTGACGGTGGACACGATGTGCATCACGTGCGAGTAGCGCTCGATCGACATGAAGTCGACGACCTCCACCGAGCCGGGTTCGCAGACCCGGCCGAGGTCGTTGCGGCCGAGGTCGACCAGCATCAGGTGCTCGGCGCGCTCCTTGGGGTCGGCCATCAGCTCGTCGGCGAGCGCCTGGTCCTCCTGCGGGGTGGCGCCCCGGTGCCGGGTGCCCGCGATGGGGTGCACCATGGCGCGGCCGTCCTCGACCTTGACCAGCGCCTCGGGCGAGGAACCGACCACGTCGAACCCGTCGAACCGGAACAGGTACATGTACGGGGAGGGGTTGGTGGCCCGCAGCACCCGGTACACGTCCAGCGCGCTCGCGGTGCACGGCGTCTCGAAGCGCTGGGAGGGGACGACCTGGAAGGCCTCGCCCGCTCGGATGCGCTCCTTGACGTCCTCCACGGCCGCCCGGAAGTCGGGGCCGCCCCACAGCGCGGTGTACTCGGGCAGCTCGGAGGGCGGCAGCACGGCCGGGGGCTGGGCGACCGGGCGGGCCAGGTCGGCCTCCATGGCGTCGAGCCGGGCGACCGCGTCGGCGTACGCCTCGTCCACGCCGGTGTCGAGGTCGTTGTGGTTGATCGCGTTGGCGATCAGCAGGACCGAGCCCTCCCAGTGGTCCATCACCGCGAGATCGCTGGTCAGGAGCATGGTCAGCTCGGGCAGGCGCAGGTCGTCGCGCTCGCCGGGGCCGATCTTCTCCAGGCGGCGGACGATGTCGTAGCCGAGGTAGCCGACCATGCCGCCGGTGAAGGGCGGCAAGCCCTCCTGGTGCGGGGTGTGCAGGGCCTGGAGGGTGGCGCGCAGCGCGGCGAGCGGGTCGCCGTCGGTGGGGACGCCGACCGGCGGGGTGCCGAGCCAGTGGGCCTCGCCGTCGCGCGTGGTGAGGGTGCCCGCCGAGCGGACGCCGACGAAGGAGTACCGGGACCAGGAGCGGCCGTTCTCGGCGGACTCCAGCAGGAAGGTGCCGGGGCGTTCGGCGGCGAGCTTGCGGTAGAGGGCGACGGGGGTGTCTCCGTCGGCGAGGAGCTTGCGGGTGACGGGGACGACCCGGCGGTCGGCGGCGAGCTTGCGGAAGGTGTCGAGGTCCATGGCGTTCACCGGTCCTCCCCCTTGAGCAGCACGTCGGCGTCGAAGCAGGTCCGGTCGCCGGTGTGGCAGGCGGCGCCCGTCTGGTCGACCTTGACGAGCACGGTGTCGGCGTCGCAGTCCAGCGCGACGGACTTGACGACCTGGACATGGCCGGAGGTGTCGCCCTTGACCCAGTACTCCTGGCGGCTGCGGGACCAGTACGTGCAGCGGCCGGTGGTCAGCGTGCGGTGCAGCGCCTCGTCGTCCATCCAGCCGAGCATCAGCACCTCGCCGGTGTCGTACTGCTGGGCCACGGCGGGGACGAGGCCGTCCGGGTCGCGCTTGAGGCGGGCGGCGATCTCGGGGTCGAGGCCGCTGGGACGGGGGCTGCCGGTCGTACGGGTCATGGGTGCCATTGTGCCGTGCGGTGCCCGGGGTCACGTTCCGTGTCCGCTGCGTGGTCCTCGGGGGTGGCCGTACGCTGAAGTCATGTCGACCTTCGCCAAGCGTGAACGGCTCCTGCTCGCAGACCTCTTGGAAACCGCCGGCCCGGACGCACCGACCCTGTGCGAGGGCTGGACGACCCGTGATCTGGCCGCGCACGTGGTGGTGCGCGAACGGCGCCCCGACGCGGCGGCGGGGATGCTCGCCAAGCCCCTGGCCTCCCGGCTGGACCGGGTGATGGACGAGTACGCGGCCCGGCCCTACGACGAGTTGATCCGGCTGATCCGCACCGGCCCGCCGAAGTTCTCCCCGTTCCGGCTGAAGCAGGTGGACGAGGCGGCCAACACCGTCGAGTTCTACATCCACGCCGAGGACGTGCGCCGCGCCCAGCCGGAGTGGAGCCCGCGCGAGCTGGACCCGGTGTTCCAGGACGTGCTCTGGTCGCGGCTGGAGCGCACGGCCCGGCTGACCGGACGGCAGGCCCCGACCGGCCTGGTGCTGCGCCGCCCGGACGGCCGTACGGTGGTGGCGCACCGGGGCACGCCGGTGGTCACGGCGACCGGTGAGCCCTCGGAGCTGCTGATGTTCGCCTACGGGCGGCAGGACGCGGCCAAGGTGGCGCTGGAGGGCGACGCGGACGCGATCAGCGCCCTGCACGAGTCCCGTCAGCTGGGCCTCTGACGTCCGACGAGAGCGGGGCACCGCCATGATGAGGGTCGCCATGACCGGGGTGTACGTGGACGACGTGGCGCGGGCGCACGCCTTCTACACGGAGGTGCTGGGGTTCGAGACCCGGCTCCACCTGGACCTCGGCGACGGCGTGCTGTTCGTGACGGTGGGCGCGCCCCAGGGCGCCCAGCCGGACCTCCAGTTGCTGCTGGAGCCCGGCGGGGGCCCCATCGCCGAGCCGTACCGCACCGCGCTGTACGAGGCGGGTCTGCCGACCATCGTGTTCGAGGTGGACGACATGCGCGTGGAGTACGAGCGGCTGCGCGCCGCCGGTGTCCGGTTCACCCATCCCCCGCAGGAGCAGGGCCCGGTGCTGGCGGCGGTGTTCGACGACACGGTGGGCAATCTGGTCCAGCTCACCCAGCGGCTGCGCTGACCCCTCAGGCGGGCAGCTCGGCCCGTCTGAGGTGCGGGAAGCACAGCACCACGACCCCGCCCAGTCCGCACACCGCCGCGCTGGCCACGAACACCGGCCCGAGCCCGAAGACGCCGATCGCGGCGGCCGCGAAGGGCATGCTCAGCGGGGCGAGCCCCAGGCTGACCAGGCTGGCGACGGCGGTGATCCGGCCCAGGTAGGCGGGGTCGGCCTGGGTCTGGAGCAGCGCCCCGCACATCGCTCCGCTGAGCCCGGCGAGCAGCCCGACCAGCAGGGCCGTGCCGACCGCCGCGGGGAGCGCCGGGACATAGGCGAGGGCGCCGATGGCGACCGACCCGGCGAGGATCGAGCAGGCGGCCGTCAGCCCGGCTCGCGGAACCCGGCCGCGCACCGCGAGCAGAGCTGAGACGGCGCCCGCGCCGACGCCGAACCCGGCGAGCACCCAGCCCATGCCGGCCGCGCCCCAGCCACGCCGGTCGGCGAGCAGGGTGAGGCCGACGTTGAGGGGGCCGACGAAGCCGAAGTCGCCGAGCGCGATGGCCAGCATCAGCGGGCCGAGGACGCGGTGGCGGCGGACGTACCGCAGGCCGTCCACCAGGCCGGCCCAGGCGGTGCCCGCCTCACGGGCGGTCGCGTCGGCGGGCAGCGGCCTGATCCGGACGGTGATCAGCAGGGGCAGCGAGAGCGCGATGAGCAGTCCGGCCAGGCCGAACGCGGTGGCCGCCCCGCCCATGGCGACGCCGAGTCCGCCGAGCGGGGCGCCGACGACCCCGGCGATCCGGATGGCCAGCCCCCGCAGGCCCTGCACGCGGGCGAGCTGGCCGGGTGCGGTGATCCTGGCCGGGAGCGCGCCGACGGCCGGCATGAAGACGGCGTCGACGGTGCCGAAGACCAGCGCCAGCGCGGCGAGCGGCCACAGTCCGGGTGTGGTGACGAGGAGCAGCGCGGCCACCGCGAGCACGGCCGCGCACCGCACGGCGTCGCTCCCGACGACCACCCGGCGCGGTCCGAACCGGTCCGCGATCACCCCGCCGCCCAGCAGCAGCAGCGCCCTGGGCACCGCGCTGGCCGCCATCACCGCCCCCGCCTCCGAGGGGCTCCCGGCCCGCACGGCGGCCCAGGACAGGGCGATGTAGTAGACGTTGTCCCCGAGCATGGACGCGGTGTACGCGCCCAGCCAGCGCAGCACGTTGGGGTCACGGTGCGCCGCGCGGTCGGCGCCGGTGACGTCCGGCGATATGACGGTGGCGGTCACCGGCCCGGTCCCCTCAGACACGGAACGGGAATCCGTGGATGTGGAGGGCGACGTGTTCGCGTCCCTCGGTGTCTCCGGCGGCCACGGCGGCCCGTCCCTTCTCGTCGTACTTCTTCGCCAGCGCGGTCAGTTCCGCGCGCAGGTCGTCCAGTTCCCCGGCGGTGAGCCGGAGCAGGGACTCGCTGTCGGGGGCGGCCGCGTTCCACTCGGCGCTCCAGGTGGGCCGCTCGTCCAGGTAGCGGCGGTACATCTCGGCGCGCTGCTCGTGGAAGAGCCGGGTGGCGGCCAGGTGGGCGGCGGCCTTCTCAGGGGCGTCCCGGAAGTCCCGGTCGCGGACGCTGATCCCTGTCGAGGCGGGCTGCCACCAGCGTTCGCGGCCGTCGGCGCCCTGGGCCGCCGGTTCCTCGATGAGCCCGTGCTCCGCGAGTTTGCGCAGGTGGTAGCTGACGAGCGAGACCGCTTCGTCGACCTGCTCGGCGAGCTGGGAGGCGGTCGCCCGGTCGGCGACGCACAGCGCGCGGTACAGCCTCATGCGCAGCGGGTGGGCGAGCGCCTTGAGCGTGCCAACGTCGGTGATCGGGAGGTCCCGTTCCTTGTCCGGCATGCCCACACCGTAGATACGAAAGAAAAGTTGCGCAACACTTCTTGCGCAACTTTCCTTTCGTATCGCGCGCCAGTGGGGTGGGGTGGTCAGCGGACCGGGTGGCCCGCGTCCCGCAGGGTCTGCTTGACCTGGCCGATCCGCAGGTCGCCGAAGTGGAAGACGGAGGCGGCCAGGACCGCGTCCGCGCCCGCGTCGACGGCCGGTGCGAAGTGCGAGAGGGCGCCCGCGCCGCCGGAGGCGATGACCGGGACGGAGACGTGCTTGCGGACGGCCGCGAGCATCTCGAGGTCGTAGCCGTCCTTGGTGCCGTCGGCGTCCATCGAGTTGAGCAGGATCTCGCCCGCGCCCAGCTCGGCGGCCCGGTGCGCCCACTCGACCGCGTCGATGCCGGTGCCCGTGCGGCCGCCGTGGGTGGTGACCTCGAAGGAGCCGGACGGGGTGCGGCGGGCGTCCACCGAGAGGACCAGCACCTGGCGGCCGAACCGCTCGGCGATCTCGCGGATGAGGTCGGGCCGCGCGATGGCGGCCGTGTTGACGCCCACCTTGTCGGCGCCGGCCCGCAGCAGCTTGTCGACGTCCTCGGCGGTGCGGACGCCGCCGCCGACGGTGAGCGGGATGAAGACCTGCTCGGCGGTGCGGCGCACCACGTCGTAGGTGGTCTCCCGGTCGCCGGAGGAGGCGGTGATGTCCAGGAAGGTCAGCTCGTCGGCGCCCTCGGCGTCGTAGACCTTGGCCATCTCCACCGGGTCGCCCGCGTCGCGCAGGTTCTCGAAGTTGACGCCCTTGACGACCCGGCCGTTGTCCACGTCCAGGCAGGGGATCACGCGTACGGCCAGGGTCATGCGGACACTCCTCGGAACGCCTCCACCTCGATCTCGACGACCAGGCTGGGGTCCACGAAACCGGAGACGATGATCATGGATGCGGCGGGCCGGACGGTGTCGAACAGCTCCTTGTGTGCGCGCCCCACGTCCTCCACATCGCGGGCATGGGTGATGTACATACGGGTGCGCACCACATCGTCACGGCCGAGGCCCACCTGCGCCAGCGCGTCGAGCGCGACGCGGAAGGCGTTGACGGCCTGCTCGTAGGGGCCGCCCCCGGCGATCTGACCGTCCACGATGGAGGTGCAGCCGGAGACCAGCACCAGACCGTTGGGCAGTTCGACGGCGCGGGAGTAGCCGAACTGGTCCTCCCAGGGCGCGCCGGTGCCGATCCGGCGTACGTCGCTCACCGGGACACCGCCGCGAGGGCCTCTTCCAGGGTGAACGCCTCGGCGTACAGCGCCTTGCCGACGATGGCGCCCTCGACGCCGAGCGGCACGAGGTCGGCGATGGCGCGCAGGTCGTCCAGCGAGGAGACGCCGCCGGAGGCGACGACCGGGCGGTCGGTGGCCGCGCAGACGTTTTTCAGCAGCTCCAGGTTGGGGCCCTGGAGGGTGCCGTCCTTGGCGATGTCGGTGACCACGTAGCGGGCGCAGCCCTCGCGGTCCAGGCGGGCGAGCGTCTCGTAGAGGTCGCCGCCGTCGCGGGTCCAGCCGCGGCCGCGCAGGGTGGTGCCGCGTACGTCGAGGCCGACGGCGATCTTGTCGCCGTACTCGGCGATGACCTTGGCGACCCACTCGGGGGTCTCCAGGGCGGCGGTACCGAGGTTGACGCGGGTGCAGCCGGTGGCGAGGGCGGCGGCGAGGGTGTCGTCGTCGCGGATGCCGCCGGACAGCTCCACCTTGATGTCCATGGCCCCCGCGACCTCGGCGATCAGGGACCGGTTGTCCCCGGTGCCGAACGCGGCGTCCAGGTCGACCAGGTGCAGCCACTCGGCACCCGCGCGCTGCCAGGCGAGGGCCGCCTCCAGCGGGGAACCGTAGGAGGTCTCGGAGCCGGACTCGCCGTGCACGAGGCGCACGGCCTGGCCGTCGCGGACGTCGACGGCGGGGAGCAGTTCGAGCTTGGCCATGGTCTCAGAGGGTTCCGATCCAGTTGGTGAGGAGCTGGGCGCCGGCGTCGCCGGACTTCTCGGGGTGGAACTGGGTGGCGGACAGCGCGCCGTTCTCCACGGCGGCCACGAACGGCCCGCCGTAGGTCGACCACGTCACCGCGGGCGGGGTCATGGCCGCGTTGAGCTGCTCGAAGTCCCAGTCCTGCACGGCGTAGGAGTGCACGAAGTAGAAGCGGCTCTCCGGGTCGAGACCCGCGAAGAGGCGGGAGCCGGCCGGGGCGTCGACGGTGTTCCAGCCCATGTGGGGCACCACGTCGGCCTTGAGCGGGCCGACCGTGCCGGGCCACTCGTCCAGGCCGTCGGTCTCCACACCGTGCTCGATGCCGCGCGCGAACAGGATCTGCATGCCGACACAGATGCCGAGCACCGGGCGTCCGCCGGCCAGGCGCCGGTCGACGACCCAGTCGCCGCGGGCCTCGCGCAGGCCGGTCATGCAGGCGGCGAACGCGCCGACGCCGGGCACCAGCAGGCCGTCGGCGTTCATCGCCTTGTCGAAGTCGCGGGTGATCTCCACCTCGGCGCCCACGCGGGCGAGGGCGCGCTCGGCGGAACGGACGTTGCCGAAGCCGTAGTCGAAGACCACGACCTTCTTCACGTCGCTCAACTCCACACCCCCAGCCGCATGACGCCCGCGACCAGGCACATGGCCGCGCCGATGGAGACCAGCACGATCAGGCTGGTGGGCATCTTCTGCTTGACGAAGGAGATGATGCCGCCGACCAGGAAGAGGCCGACGACGATCAGGATGGTGGACAGTCCGGTCATGGGATTTACAGCGCGCCCTTCGTGGAGGGGAGGATGCCGGCCGCGCGCGGGTCGCGCTCGCTGGCGTAGCGCAGGGCGCGGGCGAGGGCCTTGAACTGGCACTCCACGATGTGGTGCGCGTTGCGCCCGTAGGGCACGTGGACGTGCAGCGCGATCTGGGCCTGGGCGACGAAGGACTCCAGGATGTGCCGGGTCATCGTGGTGTCGTACTCGCCGATCATCGGCGCCATCTTCTCGGGCTCGGTGTGCACGAGGTAGGGGCGGCCGGAGAGGTCGACGGTCACCTGGGCGAGGGACTCGTCCAGCGGGACCGTGCAGTTGCCGAAGCGGTAGATGCCCACCTTGTCGCCGAGCGCCTGCTTGAAGGCGGCGCCGAGCGCGAGGGCGGTGTCCTCGATGGTGTGGTGGGTGTCGATGTGCAGGTCGCCGTCGGTCTTCACGGTGAGGTCGAACAGGCCGTGCCGGCCGAGCTGGTCGAGCATGTGGTCGTAGAAACCGACGCCGGTGGCGATGTCGGTCTTCCCGGTGCCGTCGAGGTCGATCTCGACGAGGACCGAGGTCTCCTTGGTGGTGCGCTGCACGCGTCCTGTGCGGCTCATGCGTCAAGCTCCTTCTTCAGGTCCCGTACCGCGTCGAGGAACGCGTCGTTCTCTTCGGGGGTTCCGGCGGTCACCCGCAGCCATCCGGGCACGCCGTTGTCCCGGACCAGCACCCCCTTGTCGAGGATGCTCCGCCAGGCGCCGTGGGTGTCCTCGAAGCGGCCGAACTGCACGAAGTTGGCGTCGGACTCGGTCACCTCGTAGCCGATGGCCCGCAGTTCGGCGACGAGCCGGTCCCGCTCGGCCTTGAGCTGCTCGACGTAGCCGAGCAGCGTGTCGGTGTGTTCCAGGGCGGCCAGCGCGGTCGCCTGGGTGACGGCGCTCAGGTGGTAGGGCAGCCGGACCAGCTGGACGGCGTCCACCACGGCGGGGTCGGCGGCCAGGTAGCCGAGGCGCAGTCCGGCGGCGCCGAACGCCTTGGACATGGTCCGGGAGACCACCAGGTGCGGGCGCCCCTCGAGGAGCGGCAGCAGCGAGTCGCCGTGGCTGAACTCGACGTACGCCTCGTCGACGATCACCATGGACGGCTTCGCCGCCTGCGCGGCCTCGTACAGGGCGAGAACGGTCTTGGGCGGGACGGCGTTGCCGGTGGGGTTGTTGGGGGTGGTGATGAAGACGACGTCGGGCCTGTGCTCGGCGATCGCGCGCTCGGCGGCGGCCTGGTCGATGGCGAAGTCCGCGCCGCGCGGTCCGGAGATCCAGCCGGTGCCGGTGCCGCGCGCGATCAGCGCGTGCATCGAGTACGAGGGCTCGAAACCGAGCGCGGTGCGGCCGGGCCCGCCGAAGGTCTGCAGGAGCTGCTGGATGACCTCGTTGGAGCCGTTGGCCGCCCAGACGTTCCGGGCGCCGAGGGGGTGGTGGCCGGTCGTGGTGAGGTACCTGGCGAGTTCGGTGCGGAGCTGGACCGCGTCCCGGTCGGGGTAGCGGTTCAGGTTCCGGGCGGCCTCGCGCACCCGCTCCACGATCCGCTCGACCAGCGGTTCGGGCAGGGGGTAGGGGTTCTCGTTGGTGTTCAGCCGGACGGGGACGTCCAGCTGGGGCGCGCCGTAGGGGGACTTGCCGCGCAGCTCGTCCCGAACGGGGAGTTCGTCGATGCCGGTCACTTGGCCCCCGGTACCTTCCAGCCGAAGCGCGCCTTGACCGCCGCGCCGTGCGCGGGCAGGTCCTCGGCCTCCGCGAGGGTCACCACGTGGTGGGCGACCTCGGCGAGGGCGTCCTCGGTGTAGTCGACGATGTGGATGCCGCGCAGGAAGGACTGCACGGACAGGCCCGAGGAGTGGCAGGCGCAGCCGCCGGTGGGCAGCACGTGGTTGGACCCGGCCGCGTAGTCCCCGAGGGAGACCGGCGCCCAGGGGCCGATGAAGATCGCGCCCGCGTTGCGCACCCGGTCGGCGACGGCGGCCGCGTCGCGGGTCTGGATCTCCAGGTGCTCGGCGCCGTACGCGTCGACCACCCGCAGGCCCTCCTCGACGCCGTCCACGAGGACGATCGCGGACTGCCGGCCGTTCAGCGCCGGCACGATCCGGTCGTCGATGTGCTTGGTCGCGGCGACCTGCGTCTTCAGTTCCGCCTCCACCGCCTCGGCCAGGGCGGGCGAGTCGGTGACGAGGACGGCGGCGGCCAGCGGGTCGTGCTCGGCCTGGCTGATCAGGTCGGAGGCGACGTGCACCGGGTCGGCGGTGTCGTCGGCGAGGACCGCGATCTCGGTGGGGCCGGCCTCCGCGTCGATGCCGATCCTGCCGGTGAAGAAGCGCTTGGCGGCGGCGACCCAGATGTTGCCGGGGCCGGTGACCATGTTGACGGGCGGGCAGGACTCGGTGCCGTAGGCGAACATCGCCACGGCGGTGGCGCCGCCGGCCGCGTACACCTCGTCCACTCCGAGCAGGGCGCAGGCGGCGAGGATGGTCGGGTGCGGCAGGCCGCCGAACTCGGCCTGCGGCGGGGAGGCGAGCGCGACGGAGCCGACGCCTGCCTCCTGCGCGGGCACCGCGTTCATGATCACGGAGGAGGGGTAGACCGAGCGGCCGCCGGGCGCGTACAGCCCGACGCGGTCGACGGGGACCCACTTCTCGGTGACGGTGCCGCCGGGGACGACCTGGGTGGTGTGGGGGGTGCGGCGCTGGGCGCGGTGGACCAGGCGGGCCCGGCGGATGGACTCCTCCAGGGCGGCGCGCACGGCCGGGTCGAGGGCCTGGAGCGCGTCGGTGAGCGCCTCCGCCGGGACACGGACGGATTCCAGCCGTACTCCGTCGAACTTCTCCGCGAAGTCGATCAGTGCCGCGTCGCCACGATGATGCACGGCCTCGCAGATCGGACGCACCTTCTCCAGGGCGGCCGAGACGTCGAAGTCGGCTCGGGGCAGCAGGTCGCGCAGGGCGGGGCCCTCGGGGAGGGCGTCGCCGCGCAGATCGATTCGGGAGATCACAGTCCCAATTCTCTCAGACCGGCGCCGGGCCCCGTCCGCGCGTATCAATGGCTGATACAGAACGTGGGACAACCGGCGGCACAGAGCGTGGCCGGAACCAGCGATTTCACCCTCACTTTGTGTGTCGAACCCGTCACTCAACGGGCATGAGCCGGGGAACGACGTGTGGGACGGACGTGGGCGGCGGGCCGGGCGGTGACGCCCGTGGCCGGCTCGCGGGAGAGGAGCCGCGGTGACCGAGGCACTGACGGCGGGTCCGGGCGCCCAGGAGCTGCCGGACGATCTGACCCCGGCCGAGGCGGGCATGTGGCAGGCGTTCCGCAACGGCAGCGTGTACGACCTGAGCAGCGGCGAGCCCGGCGTGGACGATCCGCACGGCGGCGTGCCCTGGGGCCCGGAGCGCAGCGTGCGGGCGCGGGTGGTGTGCTGGCTGCTGCTGGACGGCCCGCCCGCGCTCGCCGGCCGGGTCTCCTCGCTGAAGCTGACCGGGGTGCGGATCACCGGCACGGTGGACCTGGCGGGCGGCACCGTCACGCCGTACATGGAGCTGCGGTGCTGCCGGTTCGACGACGAGGTCCGGGTGCCGGAGGCGCACTTCACGACCGTGCGCCTGGTGGACTGCGCGGTGCCCCGGCTGGAGGCGGCGCGGGTGCGCACCGAGGGCGATCTGCATCTGGCGCGCTGCCGCTTCCGTACCGGCATCCGGCTGACCGACGCCCGGATAGGCACCGACCTGATGCTCAACCAGGCGGTGGCGCACCGGGACCGGAGCGGGCGGTCCATCACGGCGGACGGCATGACGGTCGGCCAGGACCTCCAGGCGGAGATGCTGGAGTCGTACGGCGAACTGCGGCTGCGCGGCGCTCAGGTGGGCGTGTCGCTGAGCCTGCGCGGGGCCCGGCTGTCCAACCCGTACGCCCGGCTCGCGCTGAACGCCCCGCAGCTCACGGTGGAGCGGACCCTGTACCTGACCCCGGCCGCGGTGGGCAGCCCGCTGCTGAGCGGGACGACACCGGCGCGCGGGACGCGGGTGCAGCGGTTCGAGTGCCGGGGCGGGATACGGCTGGACGACGGGCGGTTCGGGGACGCGGTGGACCTGGAGGGGGCGCGGTTCGTGCTCACCGACGACCAGGAGCTGTCGCTGCGCCGGGTGCAGACGCCCGAGCTGCGCTTCCTCGGGGACCGGCCGCCGTCGGGCCGGGTGGTGCTGTCGGGCGCCCGGATCGTCAACCTGGTGGATCACGTGGGCAGTTGGCCGGAGCCGGGGAACCTCCAGATGGGCGGCTTCACCTACGAGAACCTGGTCCCGCGCGGCCCCTTCCCGCTGGCCCACCGGCTGGACTGGGTGGCGGCGGCGACCGCCGAGTACCACCCGGAGCCGTACGAGCGGCTGGCGGCCGTGCTGCGGGCGGCCGGGGAGGACGAGGACGCCCGCGACGTGCTGCTCGCCAAGCACCGCAGACGCCGGGAGACCCTGCCGCTCGCGGCCAAGCTGTGGGGGTACGCCCAGGACTGGACGGTCGCCTACGGGTACCGGCCGGGGCGGGCGGCGCTGTGGCTCGCGGTGCTGTGGGCGGCGGGCACGCTGGCCTTCGCGCACGCCGACCCGCCCCCGGCGCACTCCGAGGACCATCCGGCGTGGAGCCCGGCGCTGCTCACGCTGGACCTGCTGCTGCCGGTGATCGACCTGGGCCAGCTCGACCAGTGGCGGTTGCGCGGTGCGTGGCCGTGGCTGGCGGCGGTGCTGATCATGCTGGGCTGGGTGCTGGCGACGGCGGTGGCGGCGGGGGCGACCCGGCTGCTGCGGCGGAGCTGAGGCGAGGGAGCCGCACGGGGCGCGTGGGGGCTTTTGGGTGGCAGGGGCCTGACAATAGTTGAAAAGCCACCTTTTTGCGGTTCCTTGACCCTCGGCGGCACAACCTTCCACAACTTGCCCCAACCCTCTGGCGCGGGCCCGACCTGCGGACTTTCAATGGTCGGCACCATGGTTCTGCTGCCGGCGTTCCTCCGCCCCACCCGGAAGACACGACGCGCCTCGCGCCCGGACTCCCCCGCACCGGCCGACGACGTCGTCCTCGACGCGCCTGACGACCGCCTCTCCCCCGCCCTGGTCTCGGCCGGGCAGGGCGGGTTCGCGGTCGCCGCCACCCTGCTCGCGGCCACCCGCGCGGCGGCCCAGTGGGAGGAGCGCGACGCCTACGCCACCCGGCTCGCCGCCTTCGCCCGCTCCCGCCCCGAGTGGTTCGAGGCGTGGCGGGCGGCCGACCCCGGCGACCCCGGCGTGCTGCTGGTCGGCGCCCAGCTGGCCGTGGACCGCGCCTGGCCCTCGCCGGGCCGCGCCGAGCTGCTGCGCGAGGCCAGCCCGCTGATCACGGCCGCCGCCCGCGCCGACGACCGCGACCCGGTGCCCTGGCGGATCGCGCTGGACCACGCCCGCGGTTCCCGCGCGGGCCACCGCTACTTCGAGGAGCTGTGGGAGGCGGCCGTACGCCGCGCCCCGCACCACTACGGCTGCCATGTGGCGGCGCTGCGCTACCTGGCAACCTTCTGGCACGGCTCGCACCGCGAGTGCTTCGACTTCGCCGAGCCGGCCGCCCAGGACGCCCCGCCCGGCTCGCTGGTGCAGGCGCTCCCGCTGCGGGCCGCCTTCGGCTACCTCACCGACGCCTGCGGCCCCGAGGTGCCCCGCGAGAGGCTGCTCGCGGCCGCCGACCGGGCGGCGGCGCTCTCCGCCCGTTTCCCGGCCGCCGACCCCCGCCTCGCCCAGGTCCGCAACAAGCTGCTCTACGTCCTGCTGCGCCTGGAGCGCTGGGAGGAGGCCCGCACCCAGCTCGCGCTGATCGGCCCGTACGCCACCTCGTTCCCCTGGAGCCGGGTGTCCGACGACCCGCTCGGGCACTTCCTGCGGCTGCGCGACGCCCTGCTGACCGACGCTCCCCCCGACGCCCTGACCGCCCTGCTCCCCGTCCCGCCGCGCTCCCGCGTCTGAGCCCGGCCGGGGGCCCCGCGGAGGCCGGCCGGACCGAGATCGGTGAGACTGCCGCTGGCGCCGCGGACGCTCCCGCGGGCCGGACCATTAGGCTGGGGCGTCGTGACCACCGCCCGCCTGCCCCTCTTCCCGCTGAACACGGCGCTGTTCCCGGGACTCGTGCTGCCGCTGTCCGTCTTCGAGGAGCGGTATCGCGCCATCATGCGCGAGCTGCTGAAGACCCCGGAGGACGAGCCGCGCCGGTTCGTCGTGGTGGCGATCCGCGACGGCCACCAGCTGGCGCGGAGCGCCACGGGGCTGCCGGACCCCGACGCCGACACCGAGGAGGCCCCGGCCGGCGGCTTCGGCCCCGACCCCCTCAAGGCGCTGCACCGGGTGGCCTGTGTGGCGGACGCCGCGACCATCCGGGAGCGTCCCGACGGCACCTTCGAGGTGCTGTGCACCGGCACCACCCGCGTCCGGATGCTCTCGGTGGACGACTCGGGGGCGTTCCTCACCGCCGAGGTGGAGGAGCTGCCGGAGGAGCCCGGCGACGAGGCGGGCGCGCTCGCCGAGGGGGTGCTGCACTCCTTCCAGCAGTACCAGAAGCGGCTGGCGGGCGCCCATGAGCGCTCCATCTCCGCCGACTCCGACCTGCCGGACGACCCCAGTGTGATCTCCTACCTGGTGGCGGCCGCGATGGTGCTGGACACCCCGACCAAGCAGCGGCTCCTCCAGGCGCCGGACACCGCGTCCCGGCTGCGGGACGAGCTGAAACTGCTTCGCGCGGAGACGGCGATCATCCGTAGTCTGCCGTCGCTGCCCGCTTTCGAGCTGACGCGGGCGCGCACCAGTCTGAACTGAGGGAACAGAAGGCCGGCACCCGCGATGGCGAAGAAGTCCAAGAAGCAGCAGGCGGGCGGCACGCCCGCCACCGTGGCCCTGACCACCGCGGGCGTGGACCACACGGTCCACGCCTACGAGCACGACCCCGCCCACCCCTCCTACGGCGAGGAGGCCGCCGAGGCGATGGGCGTCTCCCCGGACCGGGTCTTCAAGACGCTGGTGGCCGACGTGGACGGCGCCCTGACCGTCGCCGTGGTCCCGGTCTCCGGCACGCTGGACCTGAAGGCACTGGCGGCGGCCGTCGGCGGCAAGCGGGCGGCGATGGCCGACCCGGCGCTCGCCGAGCGCACCACCGGCTACGTACGCGGCGGCATCTCCCCGCTGGGCCAGCGCAAGAAGCTCCCCACCGTGCTGGACGAGTCGGCCGGGGCCCACCCCACGATCTGCGTCTCGGCGGGCCGGCGCGGCCTGGAGGTCGAACTCGACCCGGCCGACCTGGCCACCCTGACGAAGGCCGTCCTGGCGCCCATCGGCCGCGGCTGACCCCTTACGCGGGCGGCGTCCCGTACGGGCCCTGCGGCCCGTGGCCGTAGGGGCCCTGCTCGTACGGGTCGGGGTCGCGGGGGCCGAAGAGGGCCGTCAGGCCCAGGTGGACCAGGAGCGCGCCCAGCGGCCAGGCCAGCAGGGCGCCCTTGGCGCCGAGCCGGAGCGGGGCCGGGAAGGTGACACCGGCGCCGACCGCCTTGGCGTGCGCGATGACGTCCGAGGTCGGGCCCAGCCAGACCCCGAGCCGCCAGGCCAGCAGCGAGGCGAGCAGCCCGCCGGCACCGAGGCCCACCACCAGCGGCACGCCCCCGCGCCGCCGCAGCAGGAACACGAGGACCGCGCTGACCAGGCCGAACGCCAGGCCCAGCAGGGCGAAGGTGCCGTCCACCCCGGCCGCCTGCTCGCCCTCGGTGTCCTTGAGATAGACCACCCAGCTCCGGTCGGTCTCCTCGCCGACGAGCGGCACGTGCGGGGCCAGCCACCACCACAGCAGCCCCAGCAGCACCCCGGAGAGGGCCACCGCCACGGCCACGACGACGGCTTCGCGTACTTCGGTCTTCATACCGGGGCCGTCCTGTCCGTACGGGTCCGCGACCGGTGTCCCGCCCGAGGGGCCCCCTCGGTGCTGATGCGCGAAGTCGTCGTGCGGCGGCGGGGGCGGAGTCAGCGGTGCGGTCACCCTGACATCGTGCCAGGTCGCGTAGCGCGCCGCGTCACCGGACGGCGGCCCTGCGGTAGGCGCGGGTCGCCACGGCCAGCGAGATCACTCCGACGCCCGCGCACACGCCCAGGTCAGCGAGGACCACCGCCCAGTCGGGGTCCGGGCCGAAGGTGTGCGCGTACGCCTCCACCCCGTAGGTCGAGGGCAGCAGGTCGCGGGCGAAGCGCACGACGCCGGGCATCCGGTCGGCGGGCAGCACGCCGAGCAGCAGCGCGGCCGACATGCCCAGCTGGCCGAGGAGCGTGGCGAGTTCGGGGCGCGGGGCGAGCAGCCCGCAGGCGGCGCCGAGCCCGGACAGCGCGGCACCGGCCAGCGGGATCACCGCCAGCAGCACCCACAGATTGGACAGCGGCAGCCCGAACAGCGCGCAGCCCACGACCGCGGTGACCAGCGTCCCCGGCACGGTGAAGGAGGCGTACGCGGCCGCCGCGCCCAGCACCACGGCGGCCGGCGGCACCGGCAGCGTGGCGTAGTGGTCGAGGCCGCCGCTGGCGCGCAACTGGCCGAAGTACTGCGACAGCAGGTTCAGCGCCACGTAGGCGACGACCAGCACCGAGGACCCGGCGACCACGGCCTGCGCCTCGGGCCCGCTGTCCACGACGCCCCGCATCATCACGGCGATGCCGACCGACTGGAAGGTCGCCACGAACAGCAGCGGGATGCGCGCCACCCGGGCCCGCGACAGCTGGGCCCGGTAGACGGCGGCCAGCGACGGCCACAGCCGCACGGGCGGCCCCAGTTCGGCCGCGCGCCGCGTCTGCCCCGGCACGCTCCTCGCGGCGCCCGGCAGGACCTCGGCGGGTACGACACTCACGACGCGCTGCTCCTCTTCCCGACGGCGGCCGGACGGACGTCCCCGAGGGACCATACGGATGCGATTCCGACCGCGCTCACGCCTTCACCAGCCCCTGCCGGGCCGCCCCGCCGAGAGCGAGGTAGACGTCCTCCAGGCTCGGCGTGGCGAGGGTGAAGTCGTCCAGCGCGGCGAAGGCGGCCCCGCCGGTGACGGTGGCGACGGCGGCCCGCGCCTCCTCGGGGGCGAGCCGCAGCGTCCAGCGGCGCCCGGCCTCCACGGCCCGCTCGCGCAGCACGGCGACCTCGGGCACCTCCAGCGGCGCGCGCTCCCGCCAGACCAGCTCGACCCGGACCTCGCCGGAGACCCGCTCCTTGAGGCCGGCCGGGGTGTCGCAGGCGATCACCCGGCCCTCGTCGAGCACGGCGACCCGGTCGAGGACGGTCTCGGCCTCGATGACGTTGTGGGTGACCAGCAGCACGGTGGCGCCCTGCTCGGCCCGGCGCCGGTCGACGGCGGCCCAGACCGCGCGCCGGGCCACCGGGTCCATGCCGGTGGTCGGCTCGTCCAGCACCAGCAGGGGGCGGGCGCCCACCAGGGCGGCGGCCAGGCAGGCGAGCCGCCGCTGGCCGCCGGAGAGCTTCTTCAGCGGACGTCCGGCGATCGGGGCGAGGCCCAGCTCGTCCAGTACGGCGTCGCGTTCGGCGCGGGCGGCGCGTGCCTCCAGGCCGCGCAGCCGGCCGGTGGTCTCGGCGGCGAGGGCGACGGTCAGCTCGTCCAGCGCGGAGGACTCCTGGCCCAGGTAGGCGAGGATGCGGGCGGCCCGCTCGGGATGGCGCACGATGTCGTGGCCCAGGATCTCGACGCTGCCGGAGTCGGGGCGCAGCAGCCCGGTGAGCTGGCGGACCAGGGTGGACTTGCCCGCGCCGTTCGGGCCGAGCAGCCCGAAGATCTCGCCGTGCCGCACGTCCAGGGTCACCTGGTCGGTGGCCCGGATCTCGGGCGCCCCGGCCGCGCCGCGCCGCCCCTTGACGGGCGGATAGGTCTTGCTGAGCGCGCGCACGCGTACGACGTCGTCGTACCTGAGTGGCTCTCCCGCGCGCGTGGTCACGAGGGACGAGACTACGCGGTGCGGCCCCTTTACTCGCCTTTGGGGCACCTCATCTCGGCATCCGCCGGTCAGGGCGCGTTCACTCCCCGGCGGTGGCGTTCTCCGCCGCGGCCGGGACGTCGAACTCCCGCCAGAACCCCGCCCGGATGGCGTAGCGGTCGTGCTCGTCGATCTGGTCGTCCTTGTGGGCGAGCAGGCCGAAGCGGGCCGCGTAGCGCAGCAGCTCGCCGTCGATGCGGTGCGGGATGCGGGGGTACATCGAGGACAGCCGCTGGAGGTGGCCCTGGTCGCCGAGCCGGGCCATCCAGCGGCGGGCGAACACCTGGCCGACCTCGTACGGGTCGCCGCCGACCGTGGTGATGTCCTCCTCGCGGTCCGCCCAGCGCTGCTCGGCGGTGGTGAGCTGGGCCAGGGTCGGCATGGCGGCCACCTCCGGCGGCTCGGCGGGGGTGCCCGGCCGGTCCACCCAGCCCTTGTCGGAGGACCAGCGCAGGGTGGCGCTCGTGGGAGCCTGCGCCGTCGGGGCACCGGAAGCGCGCAGCGCGGCCAGGTCCTTGGGGGTGGGGACGCCCTTGTGGGCGGCGGCCCGGTCCTGGGCGCCGTTCTCCGCGGCAGGGGCGGCGGAGCGGTGCGCGTCGTCCCCGGTGGTGCGTTCGCGGCCGGAGGGTGCCGACTCGGGGAGCGGGGCGGAGAGGATCGCGGCGATCTCGGGGCGCGGTGCCGGGGGCGGGGCGCAGACGCCGGTGAGTTCCTTGGCGCGGACCGCCTTGATGATCCAGGCGCGGTCCAGCACGCGCCGTTCGTCGGCCTCGGCGACGAGGTCCTCGGACTGGTTGTAGTCCCCGTCGGCGGCCTGCACGGCCCAGAGGTGGACGGCGACGCCGTGTTCCTTGGCCGCCATCATGCCGGGCAGCAGATCGCCGTCGCCGGTGACGAGGACGATGTCGGAGCAGGCGCGGTTGCGGGCCAGCTCCGTCAGCTCGGCGTGCATGGCCGCGTCGACGCCCTTCTGCGCCCAGCGGCCGTCGCTTCTGGTCAGGGCGCCGAGCCGGACGGTCACGCGGGGCATCACCCTGAGCCTGCGGTGCTCCGGCTGGGGGACCCGGTCGGGGGCGCCGTCGAACCAGTAGATGCGCAGCAGCGGGCGCCCGGTCTCGGACTCTGCGCGTTCGCGCAGCGCCTGGATGAGCGCGGTGTGGTCGACGATGATCCGGGACCGCGAGGGCTCACCGGCGAGGAGGCTCGCGGCGGCTCCCAGCAGATACCCGGCGTCCACCAGGACGATGCAGCGGTCCACGCGACTCACCCTCTTTCCGGGAGGTATTGCTTCGGCGTTCCTTCGAGTCTGCCCGACCGCGCGGGGGTTAACGGCCGGAACTCGATCTTCGGCGTGGCGTTTCGGGAGCCCGTGTCCCCATCAGCCCTGTCACACACGGTAATTATCCGACATGCGCTTGATGTCAGCGTATGTGAATCTAATTTTGGCCCTGGCCCCTAGACCCCCTTCAGGAGGCAGATCCCCATGGCCAAGAACAAGAACCGCAAGCAGACCGGCCCGAAGAACCGCGCTTCCCAGACCGAGCAGTCCCAGCGCTCGGGCGAGCAGGCCCCCGAGGCGCAGGAGGCCACCGCCCAGATCGCGGGCGGCCAGCAGGACTACACCCGCAAGCAGAACAAGCGCTTCGGCCACAACTGAATCTCGCCCGTGGGCCTTTGAGCCCGCAGCGGGCATACAAAAAGGGGCGCGCCCCAGCGGGGTGCGCCCCTTTTGCTCTGCGTATCGCCTCGCTCCGCCTGCCGCCGGGGTCAGCCGGTCAGACAGGACGGGCCGAGCAGGACCTTCAGGTCGCCGTAGAGGGCGGGGTCGGGCTTGACCCGGTGCCGGTCCAGGCGCAGCACGGTGGTCTTGCGCGGGCCCTGGAGCTTGATGCGGACCTCGCTGTCGCCCTTGTGGTGGGTGAGGATCTCGCCGAGGCGGCTGATCATCGGCGGGGTGACCCGGACCGCCGGGATGGTCAGCACCACGGGCGCGTTGGTGCCCGCGTTGGACAGGTCGGGCACCTGGAGCTCCATGGCGACCAGCCGGGGCACGTCCTCCCGCTTGTCGAGCCGGCCCTTGACGAACACCACGGCGTCCTCGACGAGTTGGGTCGAGACGAGCTGGTAGGTCGCCGGGAAGAACATGCACTCGATGGAGCCCGCGAGGTCCTCCACGGTGGCGATGGCCCAGGCGTTGCCCTGCTTGGTCATCTTGCGCTGGAGGCCGGAGATGATGCCGCCGATGGTCACCACCGCGCCGTCGGAGTGCTCGCCGCCGGTCAGCTGGGAGATGCCCGCGTCGGCCTTGTCGGAGAGCACGTGCTCCAGGCCGAAGAGCGGGTGGTCGGAGACGTAGAGGCCGAGCATCTCCCGCTCCTGGGCGAGGAGGTAGGTCTTCTCCCACTCCTCGTCGGTGAACTGGACGTCCAGTCCGAAGCCGGGCTCGTCGCCGGCGTCGTCGCCCATGCCGCCGAAGAGGTCGAACTGCCCCTCGGCCTCCTTGCGCTTGACCGCGACCACGTTGTCGATCATCGGCTCGTACTGCGCGGTGAGGCCCTTGCGGGTGTGGTTCATCGAGTCGAAGGCGCCGGCCTTGATCAGCGACTCGGTGGTGCGCTTGTTGCAGGCGACCGCCTCGACCTTGTCGAGGTAGTCCGGGAAGGAGAGGTACTTCCCCTTGGTCTTGCGGCCCCGGATGATCGCCTCGACCACGTTGGTGCCCACGTTGCGCACCGCGGAGAGGCCGAAGAGGATCACGTCGTCGCCCTGGGCGGCGAAGTTGGACTCCGACTCGTTGACGTTCGGCGGGAGCACCTTGATGCCCATGCGGCGGCACTCGTTGAGGTAGACCGCCGACTTGTCCTTGTCGTCCTTGACCGAGGTCAGCAGGCCGGCCATGTACTCGGCCGGGTAGTTGGCCTTCAGATAGGCGGTCCAGTAGGACACCAGGCCGTACGCGGCGGAGTGCGCCTTGTTGAAGGCGTATCCGGCGAACGGGACCAGCACGTCCCACAGCGCCTGGATGGCCTCGTCGCTGAAGCCCTTGTCGCGGGCGCCCTTCTGGAACAGGACGAAGTTCTTCGCCAGTTCCTCGGGCTTCTTCTTGCCCATCACGCGGCGGAGGATGTCGGCCTCGCCGAGCGAGTAGCCCGCGATGATCTGGGCGGCCTTCTGCACCTGCTCCTGGTACACGATCAGGCCGTGGGTGACGTCCAGGACCTCCCGGAGCGGCTCCTCCAGCTCCGGGTGGATCGGCGTGATGTCCTGCTGCCCGTTCTTGCGCAGGGCGTAGTTGGTGTGGGAGTTCATGCCCATCGGGCCCGGCCGGTACAGGGCCGAGACGGCGGAGATGTCCTCGAAGTTGTCCGGCTTCATCAGGCGCAGCAGGGAGCGCATGGGGCCGCCGTCGAACTGGAAGACGCCGAGGGTGTCGCCGCGCTGGAGCAGCTCGAAGGTCTTGGGGTCGTCGAGCGGAAGGCTCAGGAGATCGATGTCGATCCCCTTGTTGGCCTTCACCATCTTGACGGCGTCGTCCATGATCGTGAGGTTGCGCAGGCCCAGGAAGTCCATCTTCAGCAGGCCGAGCGACTCACAGCTCGGGTAGTCCCACTGGGTGATGGTCACGCCGTCGGTGTGCCTCACCCACACCGGGACGTGCTCGGTGATGGTCTCGCTGGACATGATCACGCCGGCGGCGTGCACACCCATCTGCCGGACCAGGCCCTCCACACCGCGCGCGGTGTCGATGACCTTCTTCACGTCCGGTTCGTTCTCGTACATCGACCGGACCTCGCCCGCCTCCGAGTAACGGGGGTGCTCGGGGTTGGTGATGCCGTCGATGTTGATGCCCTTGCCGAGGACGTCGGCGGGCATGGCCTTGGTGATCCGGTCGCCCATCGCGTACGGGTAGCCCAGCACGCGCGCGGAGTCCTTGATCGCGTTCTTGGCCTTGATGGTGCCGTAGGTGCCGATCATGGCGACCTTGTCGGCGCCGTACTTCTCGGTCACGTACCGGATCACCTCGACGCGCCTGCGCTCGTCGAAGTCGATGTCGACATCGGGCATCGAGATGCGCTCGGGGTTGAGGAACCGCTCGAAGATCAGGCCGTGCGGGATCGGGTCGAGGTCGGTGATGCCCATGGCGTAGGCGACGATCGAACCGGCCGCGGAGCCTCGGCCGGGGCCGACCGCGATGCCGTTGTTCTTGGCCCACATGATGAAGTCGGCGACCACGAGGAAGTAGCCGGGGAAGCCCATCGAGATGATGACGTCCATCTCGTACTCGGCCTGCTTCTGCCGGTCCTCGGGGATGCCGCCGGGGAAGCGGCGCTCCATGCCGCGGCGCACCTCCTCCTTGAACCAGGTGACCTCGGTGTAGCCGTCCGGGATGTCGAACTTGGGCATGAGGTTCTTGGCCTCGAACATGCCCGTGGTGTCGACCATCTCCGCGACCAGGAGGGTGTTGGCGCAGCCCTCCTGCCAGGCGTCGGAGGAGTCGATGGCGTACATCTCGTCCGTGGACTTCAGGTAGTAGCCGGTGCCGTCGAACTTGAAGCGGCCGGGCTCGGAGAGGTTCTTGCCGGTCTGGATGCACAGCAGGGCGTCGTGGGCGGCCGCCTCGTGCGCGTAGGTGTAGTGCGAGTCGTTGGTGACCAGCGGGGGGATGCCGAGCTTCTTGCCGATCTCCAGCAGGCCGTCGCGGACCCGGTGCTCGATGTCGATGCCGTGGTCCATCAGCTCCAGGAAGTACCGGTCCTTGCCGAAGATGTCCTGGTAGTCGGAGGCGGCCTTGAGGGCCTCGTCGAACTGACCGAGCCGGAGGCGGGTCTGCACCTCGCCGGAGGGGCAGCCGGTGGAGGCCACGATCCCCTCGGACCACTTGGAGATGGTCTCCTTGTCCATCCGGGGCCACTTCTGCAGCCAGCCCTCGGCGTACGCGTCGGAGGACAGCCGGAAGATGTTGTGCAGGCCGGTCTTGTTCACCGCCCACATCGTCTTGTGGGTGTAACCGCCGGAGCCGGAGACGTCGTCCCGCTTCTGGTGCGGCTGGCCCCACTGGATCTTGCGCTTGTTGCGCCGGGACTCGGGGGCGACATACGCCTCGATCCCGATGATCGGGGTGATCCCGGCCTTCTTCGCGGAGTGGAAGAAGTCGTACGCCCCGTGCAGGTTGCCGTGGTCGGACATGGCGATGTGCGTCATGCCCATCTCGTTGCAGGCGTTGAACATGTCCTTGAGCCGCGCGGCACCGTCCAGCAGCGAGTACTGGGTGTGGACGTGCAGGTGCGTGAAGGGCGGCTTCGACACGGTTTCGGCCTCCGGATGAACAAGAAGGGGACAGCGAGGAAGTCTATGCCCCGGCACTGACACCGCCGGGCCCGGTCCGCGTACCTTCAGGTGGGAACCGGGCACTCCGGCGCGGCGTCGCCCGTTGTGGACGGGGGGCGCGGCGGTACGGCTCCTCCCGTGTTCCCGCTCACCTCACGCACGATCCCGCACCAGGAGGCACCCCGCGATGCCGGTTTCCCAGCTCAGTGACGAGCAGCGCGGCGAGGAGATCCTCGCCGTCTTCGACACCGCCTTCGGCCGGCTGCTGGCCGCGGACCCGGCCGCGTTCCGGGTGAAGTTCCGCAAGATGGCCGCGAGCGCCTTCGCCTTCTACCGGGGCACGGCCGGCCTCTTCTACCACGACCTGGACGCCGAGAAGCGGGGCGGCCCGTACCTGGACGAGCGCACCTCGCGGGTGTGGGTGCACGGCGACCTGCACGCCGAGAACTTCGGCACCTACATGGACTCCAACGGCCGCCTGGTCTTCAACGTCAACGACTTCGACGAGGCGTACGTCGGCCCCTTCACCTGGGACCTCAAGCGCTTCGCCGCCTCCATCGCGCTGATCGGGTACGCGAAGGCGCTCAGCGACGAGCAGATCACCGAGCTGGTGACCGTCTACGCGGTCGCCTACCGCGAGCGCGTCCGCGCCCTGGCCACCGGCGCCAAGGACGACGAGGTGCCGCCCTTCACGCTGGACACCGCCCAGGGCCCGCTGCTGGACGCGCTGCGGGACGCCCGCTCGCTGACCCGGTTCGGGCTGCTGGAGTCGATGACGGAGATCCGCGACTTCGAGCGCCGGTTCGCGCCGGGCGGCGGCTCGGTCGAGCTGGACGCGGCCACCCGGTACAAGGTGCTGGCCGCCTTCGACGGCTATCTGGAGACGCTCCCGGACACCTCGCTGGCCCGCCCGGAGTCCTACCGGGTCAAGGACGTCGTGGGCCGGCGGGGCATCGGGATCGGCTCGGCCGGGCTGCCCTCGTACAACATCCTGCTGGAGGGGGCGACGGACGCGCTGGAGAACGATGTGGTGATCTACATCAAGCAGGCGCAGACCCCGGCCGTCTCCCGGCACATCACGGACCCGGCCATCGCCGGTTACTTCCAGCACGAGGGCCACCGCACGGTGATCTCCCAGCGCGCCCTGCAGGCGCACGCCGACCCGTGGCTGGGCTGGACCGAGCTGGACGGCGCGGGCCAGCTGGTCGCCGAGATCTCGCCGTACGCGGTCGATCTGGACTGGAGCGACATCGACGACCCGGAGGAGATCGCGGCCGTCGTCGCCGACCTCGGCCGGGCCACGGCCACCATGCACGCGGCGGCGGACGAGACCACCTCGGGCGAGTCCCTGGTGCCGTTCTCCACCGAGCGGGCCATCGACGCCGCCATCGCGGGCGACGAGGAGGGGTTCGCGCCCCTGCTGGTGGACTTCGCGCACAGCTACGGCGCCCGGGCCCGCGCCGACCACCAGACGTTCCTGGACCTGTTCCGCAACGGCCGGATTCCGGGGCTGTGACCGGCGCACACCCTTTACGGGTGTCTCACAGCGGTCCGTGACACACTCTCCTCTCGCTATGGACATATCCGGGACCCAGCTCAGAGCCGTGCGCGCGGCGCTGTTCACGGCCTTCACCGTGACGCTCAGCACCGCGTCGCACGTGCTGCTGTCCCGGTCCCCACTGCCGGTGGCGGCCGTCCTCACGGTCGCCGCCGGGGTGTTCACCGCCGCGTACGCGCTGGCGGGCCGGGAGCGCGGCTTCGGCTCGATCGCGGCCCTGCTGGTCCCGCTGGAGCTGGCCGCCGACACCATGTTCACCACCGGCCAGCACGCCTGCTACGGCCGGGCCGGCGGCCCGGTCACCGGTCCGCTGCACGCGGTGGGCCTGGACCTGCTGTGCCGGGGCGGCGCCATGGGCGGCCCGCTGGCCCGTGTGCCCGGCTCCCCGGACCGCGCGGGCGCGCTGCTCGCGCACCCCGACCCGGCCGCCTCCTGGCTGCTGCTCGCCGCGCACATCGGGGTGGGGCTGCTGGCCGCCGCCTGGCTGCGCCGGGGCGAGCGGGCCCTGGCCGCGCTGGTCCGGGCCGTCGCCGCGACCACGTTCCGGCCGCTGCTGCTGGCGGTGGCCGCCGGTGCGGTCCGGCCGGCCCCGGCCCGCCGGACGCCTGGCCCGGCGCCACGTCCGGCCGCCGCGCGGACCGCCCTGCTCCTCGCGCACTCCCTGGGACGGCGCGGACCGCCGTGCTCCCCCGCGCTCGCCCACCCCTGAGCGACACCGGGCACGACCCCGTTCCCCACACATATCCCGCACACACGTACCTCGGGTACGGCATGTGCGCGTCCCCTATGGAGATCACCAACATGAGCAAGCGGAACACCCAGGCGGCGAAGACGGCGGCGCGTGAGCGGCTGCGCGAGGAGCGCGAGCGCCAGGCCAAGCGGGACAAGGTGAAGCGCCAGGCGATCGTCGGCCTGTCGGTGGTGGCGGTCCTCGCCGCCGCGGGCGGCATAGGTTACGCGGTCGTCCAGAACAACAAGCCGAGCGGCTGGGAGGCGGCGGAGAAGGCCCCCCTGGTCAAGCCCGCCCACACCACGGGCAAGGACGGCACGACGGTCGTCATCGGCAAGGACACCGCGAAGAAGACCCTCACGATGTACGAGGACCCGCGCTGCCCGGTCTGCGCCCAGTTCGAGCAGGCGTCCGGCGCCACGGTGGACAAGGACGTCGCGGACGGCAAGTACAAGATCCAGTACGTCGGCGCGACCTTCATCGACACCAACAGCCCGGGCGAGGGCTCCAAGAACGCGCTCAGCGCGCTCGGCGCGGCGCTGAACATCGACCCGGAGGCGTTCCTGAAGTACAAGGCGGCGCTGTACTCGGCGAAGTACCACCCCGACGAGCAGGACGACAAGTTCAAGAGCGACGACTACCTGATCAAGGTGGCGGACACGGTGCCCGCGCTCAAGGGCAACGCCTCCTTCCAGAAGGCCGTGAAGGACGGCACCTACGACAAGTGGGCGCTGGTGATGAGCGACAAGTTCAACACCGACGGCAAGAAGTACGACTTCCAGGGGACGCCGACACTGCTGATGGACGGCAAGAAGGTCACCGGCTCCGACGGCCAGAACGCGCCGATGACGCAGGGCGAGTACGTCACCGCGATCACCAAGGCCCTCAAGGGCTGAGCCCCCGGCACCGAGGGGCACGGCGTGAAGAGCGGGCGAACTTTCGGCGTTCGCCCGCTCTTTCGCCATACCGATCAGTAACCTGATCGGCCGTGACCAGACCCCACAGATCGCTCGAGGCCGTACCGGCCCGCAACACCCTTGCGCCCAGCCGCCGTACGGTCGTCAAGGCCGCGGCGGCCGGCGCCGTCCTGGCCGGGCCGCTCGCCGCGGCGCTCCCGGCGCGCGCCGCCACCGCGGCCCCCGTCTTCCGGCACGGCGTCGCCTCCGGCGACCCGCTGCCCGACGGCGTCCTGCTCTGGACCCGGGTGACCCCCGTGCCCGAGGCGCTGCCCGGCTCCGGGATCGGCCCGGACACCGAGGTCGGCTGGGCCGTCGCCCGCGACAAGGCGTTCACCGACGTCGTCGCGACCGGCTCCACCACTGCCTCGGCGGCCACCGACCACACCGTGAAGGCCGACATCCGGGGTCTTCAGCCGGGCACCGACTACTGGTTCCGCTTCACCAGCGGCGGCGCCGAGTCCCCGGTGGCCCGCACCCGCACCGCGCCCGCGGCCGACGCGGCCGTACCGGGGCTGCGCTTCGGCGTGGTCTCCTGCGCCAACTGGGAGGCGGGCTACTTCAGCCCCTACCGCCACCTCGCGGCCCGCGGCGACCTGGACGCCTGGCTGCACCTGGGCGACTACATCTACGAGTACGGCACCGGCGAGTACGGCACGCGGGGCACCGTGGTGCGCCCGCACTCCCCCGCGCACGAGATCCTCACCCTGGCCGACTACCGGATACGGCACGCCACGTACAAGACCGACCCCGACCTCCAGGCGCTGCACCTGGCCGCGCCGGTCGTCGCGATCTGGGACGACCACGAGTTCGCGGACAACGCCTGGTCGGGCGGCGCGGCCAACCACACCGAGGGCGCCGAGGGCGCGTGGGCGGCCCGTCAGGCGGCCGCGAAGCAGGCGTACTTCGAGTGGATGCCGGTCCGCCCGGCCGTCGCGGGCACCACCTACCGCAGGCTGCGCTTCGGCAAGCTGGCCGATCTGTCCCTGCTGGACCTGCGCTCGTTCCGCTCCCAGCAGGCGGCGACCGCCTCCGGGTCGGTGGACGACCCGGACCGCACGGTCACCGGGCGGGCCCAACTGGACTGGCTGAAGGCCGGGTTGGCGGCGTCGGACACCAAGTGGCGGCTGGTCGGCAACTCGGTGATGATCTCGCCGTTCGCGGTGGGCGCGCTCTCCGCCGATCTGCTGCGGCCGCTGGCCAAGCTGCTCGGGCTGCCGCAGGAGGGCATCGCCGTCAACACCGACCAGTGGGACGGCTACACCGACGACCGGCGCGAACTCCTGGCCCACCTCAAGGCCAACGCCATCGGCAACACCGTCTTCCTCACCGGAGACATCCACATGGCGTGGGCCAACGACGTGCCCTACGACGCGGGCACCTACCCGCTGTCGGCGTCGGCGGCCACCGAGTTCGTGGTCACCTCGCTCACCTCGGACAACCTCGACGACATCGTGAAGGTTCCCCAGGGCACCGTCTCCGCCGTCGCCGCGCCGGTCATCCAGGCCGCCAACCGGCACGTCCACTGGGTCGACACCGACCGCCACGGCTACGGCGTGCTCGACATCACCGCCGAGCGCGCGCAGATGGACTACTACGTGATCTCCGACCGTACGAGCCCGGACGCCACGTCGGCGTGGGCGCGTTCGTACCGCACCCGCAGCGGGACGCAGAAGGTGGAGCGGAGCTACACGCCGGTCTAGCGGCTCACAGGCTCTCCAGGAAGCCGAGCGCCACCCGCCAGGTGGCCTCGGCGGCCTCGGCGTCGTAGTCGGGCAGGTCGCGGTCCATGTAGAGGTGACCGGCGCCGGGGTAGCGGTAGACCTCCACGTCCGCGCCGGTACGGCCCATCTGGAGGTACCAGGCACTCAGCCAGTCGTCCGTCTCGAACGGGTCCGGCTCGGCCACGTGCAACTGCACCGGCAGCTCGTCCGTGAAGGCGTTCGGCGCGATGTCCGAGGTGCCCTGGAGAAGCAGCAGCCCACGTGCCTTGTCGTCGCCGAGCGCCAGGGTCTGCGCGATCGAGGCGCCGAGCGAGAACCCCGAGTAGACGAGCCCGCGGTCGGAGTAGGGGGCGACGGCCAGCACGGCCCGCTTGAGCAGCTCCTCCTTGCCCAGGGACTGCTGGTACTCCATGCCTTCCTCGACCGAGTCGAAGGTGCGGCCCTCGAAGAGGTCCGGCGTCCACACCTCGTGCCCGGCCGCGCGCAGCCGGTCCGCCGCGTCGCGCACCGCGGGGGTGAGCCCGTAGGCCGAGTGAAAGAGCATGATGTTCATGCCCCCATGGTGCCAGCCGCACCAGGTCAGGGCGTTACCGGCGCGGCCCGTCTACCCAGTGGGAGACCGAACACACAGGTTCATGCCGCCGCCACGCGGTTACGTTCCCCCTCATGGAGAACGTCATCCGGCCCCTGGCCGTGGTCGGCGGTGCCGTCGCGCTCACCGTGCTGCTCGGCTGGGCCACCGATCTGCTGCTGCGCAAGGCCGACGAACGGCACGGCGAGACCCCGCTGTGGGACCTGCTGCGCCGTTGCCGCATCCCTTACCAGCTCGTCCTGCTCGCCGCCCTGCTCAGAGGGACCTACGCCCAGGTGCCGTGGCTGCGCGACCACCGGGTCGGCATCGGCCAGGCCCTGACCCTGGTGCTCATCGGCTCGACCGCCTGGCTCGTCATCGGCATCGCGGGCGCCGTCGTGGAGACCTCCTACAGCCGGTACGCCCGGATGCACCGGGACCCCGCGCGGGTACGCCGGGTGCGCACCCAGGTCACACTGATCATGCGGGTGGTGTCGGCCACCGTCGGGGTGGTCGCGGTGGCGGCGATGCTGCTGACGTTCCCGGAGATGCGCGCGGCCGGCGCCTCGCTGCTGGCCTCGGCCGGCATCCTCGGCATCGTGGCCGGTGTCGCGGCCCAGTCGACGCTGGCCAACCTGTTCGCCGGGCTGCAGATCGCCTTCGGCGACATGGTGCGCATCGGCGACACCGTGGTGGTGGACGGCGAGTGGGGCACCGTCGAGGAGATCACCCTGACCTTCCTGACGGTACGCACCTGGGACGAGCGCCGGATCACCATGCCGGTCTCCTACTTCACCTCGCGCCCGTTCGAGAACTGGTCGCGCGGCACCCCGCAGATGACCGGCACCGTCTTCTGGTACCTCGACCACAGCGCGCCGGTGGAGGCGATGCGGGAGAAGCTCCGCGACATCCTGCGCCACTGCCCCGCCTGGGACGGACGCGCCTACGGCCTGGTGGTGACCGACACGACCCCGAACACCATTGAGGTGCGCGCCCTGGTGACCGCGAAGGACGCGGACGACATCTGGACGGTCCGGGTCACGGTCCGCGAGCAGCTCATCGCCTGGCTCTCCGCCGAGCACCCGTACGCGCTCCCCCGCGTCAACACCTCCGACGCGGTCAAGGCCCCGTACCAGATCCCCTCCCCGGACCGGTCCACCCTGCGCAAGGCGTACGACTTCCCGCGCACCGGCCGGTTCTAGCGGCCCCGGAGGAGCCGGGGCGGCTCAGCGGAGGCTGCGTACGTCGAGATGGCGCAGCACCCGGTCCACGATCTCCGGGTCCGCCCCCGGCTCGCTGCGCGCCGCGAGCACCTCGTGGCGGGCGGCGCTCATCATCTCCGACTGGATCTGCCGCACCCGCTTCAGGCGCCGGGCCCGCTTCTGGTGGGCCTCCCGGCGCTCCTCCTCGCCCATGTCGGGGCTGATGCGGATGCCGATGTCGAAGGCGCGCCGGAGCATCTGCTCGGAGAGTTCCTCGGGGAGGTCCTCGACCTGCTCGATCTCCCGCAGCTTGCGACGCGCCGCTTTGGTCGCGCGGACCGCCAGCTCCTTCTCGAAGTCCTTCTCGCGCTCGGAGTCGGCCCGCACGCCGAGCCTGCGCACCAGCGAGGGCAGGGTGAGCCCCTGGAGCACGAGGGTGGCGATGATCACCCCGAAGGCGATGAAGACGATGATGTCCCGGTCCGGGAAGGGCCTGCCGTCCTCGGTGGTGAGCGGGATGGCGAGGGCCAGCGCGACCGAGGCCACCCCGCGCATCCCGGACCACCACATCACCACGGTCTCACGCCAGCCGACCGGGATCTCCTCGTCGATGTCCCGCCGGGCGTGCAGCCGTTTGGTCAGCCAGGTCGCCGGCAGCAGCCAGAGGAGGCGGACCAGGATCACCACGGCCGCGACCGCCGCCGCCCAGCCGAGCAGCTCGCCCCAGCGGCCGGCGGCGGTGCGCACCGCGTTGTGCAGTTCGAGGCCGATCAGCCCGAAGGCGACGCCGGTGACGAGGGTGTCGATGATGTCCCAGAAGGTGTGCCCGGCCAGCCGGGTCATCACGTCGTCGGCGTCGGTGGCGTACTCGGAGAGGAACAGGGCGGTGGTGAGCACCGCGAGCACGCCCGAGCCGTGCAGCTCCTCGGCGAGCACGTAGGAGGCGTACGGCACCAGCAGGGAGAGGCCGATCTGGAGGGTGGCGTCACCCAGCAGGGACATCAGCTTGTTGGCGCCCCAGCCGAGCACGAGGCCGATGACGACGGCGACGACCGCGGAGAGCACCAGGTCGAGGCCGGCCTCCCAGGGCGAGAACTCGCCGCTGATCGCGGCGGCGATGGCCACGTGGTAGAGCACGATCGCGGTGACGTCGTTGAACAGCCCCTCGCCCTCCAGGATGGACACCAGGCGGCGCGGCAGGCCCAGTTGACCGGCGACCGCGGTCGCGGCGACCGGGTCCGGCGGGGCGATCAGCGCGCCCAGCGCGACGGCGGCGGCGACCGGCAGGCCCGGCACTATGGCGTGCGCGACCGCGGCCACGCAGATCGTGGTCACGAAGACCAGGGCGACGGCCAGCAGGAAGATCGGCCGGATGTTCGCCGTGAACTGCCGCCAGGAGGTGCGCCGTACGGCCGCGTAGAGCAGCGGGGGGAGCAGGGCGGGCAGGATCAGGTCGGGCGGGATGTCGACGTTGGGCACGAAGGGCAGCACGGCCAGCACCCCGCCGAACACCGTCATCAGCACCGGCGCGGGGAGGTTCAGGTACTCGCCCACCGGCACGCTCACCAGGGCGGCCAGCAGGATCACGAACAACAGGGCCAGCTGATCCACGTAGCGCGCTCCGGAGGTAAACGATCACCGCGAACCCCCAGCCTGCCACGCCGGCCGGAAAAGGCCGGTCAGCGGCCCGCCCTCGTACGGCAGTCCTACGCGGGTCCGAGGGGGCGGCGCATCGCCCGGTGCGCGATCCCGGCGTCCTGGAACTCCGGGCCGTACGCGGTGTAGCCGAGCCGCTCGTAGAAACCGAGGGCCCGGGTCTGGGCGTGCAGGTCGACGGCGCTGAGGCCGAGGTCCCGGGCCGCGCCCTCAATGGCCCCCACCAGGGCCGCGCCGACGCCGAGGCCGCGCGCCCGCCGGGTCACCGCGAGCCGGCCCAGCGAGCCCACCGAAGCGTCCTGGCCGGTCTTGCCCGCGGCCGCCTCGCCGTGCAGCAGCCGACCGGTGCCCAGCGGTGTGCCATCCTCGCCGACGGCCAGCACGTGCAGGGCCGTGGCGTCGTGGCTGTCGTACTCGATGTCCTGCGGTACGCCCTGCTCGCCGACGAAGACCTCCTTGCGGACCGCGAAGCACGCCTCGCGGTCGGCGGGGTCCTCGGCGACCCGGACGGTGTACGGCGTGCTCACGCGTACGTCTCCTCGCGCACCCGGTCGAGGGCGCGGCTGAGGTCCTCGGGGTAGTCGCTCGCGAACTCGACCCACTGGCCGTCCGCCGGGTGCTCGAAGCCGAGCCGGACCGCGTGCAGCCACTGGCGCTCCAGCTTGAGGCGCTTGGCCAGCGTGGGGTCGGCGCCGTAGGTCAGGTCGCCGACGCAGGGGTGGCGGTGGGCGGCCATGTGGACGCGGATCTGGTGGGTGCGGCCGGTCTCCAGCTTCACGTCCAGCAGGGAGGCGGAGCGGAACGCCTCGATGAGGTCGTAGTGCGTCACCGAGGGCTTGCCCTCGGCGGTGACGGCCCACTTGTAGTCGTGCTGGGGGTGGCGGCCGATGGGGGCGTCGATCGTGCCGCTCGTGGGGTCCGGGTGGCCCTGGACCAGGGTGTGGTAGCGCTTGTCGACCGTGCGCTCCTTGAACTGGCGCTTGAGCGAGGTGTAGGCCCGCTCGGACTTGGCGACCACCATCAGGCCGGAGGTGCCCACGTCCAGCCGGTGCACGATGCCCTGGCGCTCGGCGGCGCCGGAGGTGGAGATCCGGTACCCGGCGGCGGCGAGACCGCCGATGACGGTGGTGCCGGTCCAGCCGGGCGAGGGGTGCGCGGCCACGCCGACGGGCTTGACGATCACGACCACGTCGTCGTCGTCGTACACGATCTCCATGCCCTCGACCGGCTCGGCGACGATCTGCACGGGGGCGGGTGCCTGGGGCATCTCCACCTCCAGCCAGGCGCCGCCGTGCACGCGCTCGGACTTGCCGACCACGGCGCCGTCGACCTGGACCTTGCCGGCCGCGGCCAGCTCGGCCGCCTTCGTGCGGGAGAAGCCGAACATTCGGGAGATGGCGGCGTCGACGCGCTCGCCCTCCAGGCCGTCGGGCACGGGCAGGGTTCGGATCTCGGGAAACGTGCTCACCCGTCGAGTATGACGGACGGTCCGGAAGGCACCGACCGAGCCTGTGGAAAAGCGGTGCCGGGGGCCGTCAGTCCTTGTGGACGGTGCCGTCCGGGTCCAGGCCGCGGAAGGAGAGCAGCACGATCAGGATGCCGCCGCACACGATCGCGGAGTCCGCCAGGTTGAACACGGCGAAGCCGCGGGGCGCGATGAAGTCGACGACCTCGCCCTGGAAGACGCCGGGGGCGCGGAAGATCCGGTCGGTGAGGTTGCCGAGGGCGCCGCCGAGCAGCAGGCCGAGCGCGACGGCCCAGGGGAAGCTGTAGAGCTTGCGGGAGAGCCGGACGATCACCACGATCACGGCGACGGCGATCACCGTGAAGATGATCGTGAAGGCAGCGCCGAAGCCGAAGGCGGCGCCGGGGTTGCGGATGGCGTGCAGCTCCAGGAGGTCACCGGCCAACTGGATCGGGGCGTGGTGCTCCAGCTTCGCCACCACCAGCAGCTTGCTGCCGAGGTCGAGGGCGTAGGCGAACGCGGCCACCGCGAAGAGCACGGCGATCCGGCGTCCTCGCCCGGTCCGGGGGGCGGTGGCGCTCGCCCGCTCTCCACTGTCCTCCGGAGTGTCCGGCGTACCGATGATGCGCTCCGCCTCTGCCACGTGAGTCCCTCAACCTAGGTGCCTGACTGAGGAGAGAGTACGGCACGCCCCCGGCGGCGGCGGAGAGCGGACCCGGAGGTCAGGAGCGGCGCTCCTGCTTCTGCTTGCACTCCACGCACAGGGTGGCCCGCGGGAACGCCTGCATGCGGGCCTTGCCGATGGGGTTGCCGCAGTTCTCGCACAGGCCGTAGGTGCCCGCGTCCATCCGTTCCAGGGCGCGCTCCGTCTGGCTGAGCATCTCGCGCGCGTTGGCGGCCAGCGCCAGCTCGTGCTCGCGGGTGATGTTCTTGCTGCCGGTGTCGGCCTCGTCGTCACCGGCGCCGTCCGCCGAGTCGCGCATCATGCCGACCAGCGACGCCTCCGAGGTGGAGATCTCGGTGCGGAGCCGGTCCGCCTCGGCGGCCAGTTCGGCGCGCGCCTCGGCGACCTCCTCGGGGGTCCAGGGGTCCTCGCCGGGACGTACGGCCAGGTCGCCGGGTTCCGCGGCGGCCAGGCGCGTGCCCGGCAGGGCCCCGTCCTCCGCCGTGGCCGTGCCAGAAGTCTTCTTCGCAACCACCCTCGTGGCTCCCGTCTCCTCGGCCGTGCTAGTCCCGGCCGCCTTCTCGGCGACCGTCTTCTTCGCGGGTGCCTTGCGGGCCGCGGTCTTCTTGGTGGCGGTCTTCTTGGCGACCGCCTTCTTGCCTGCCGTCTTCTTGGCGGCGAGCTTCTTGGCGGGCGTCTTCGCGGCAGTGGTCCCGGAGGCCGTCTTCCGGGCGGCGGTCTTGCCGGCGGCAGTTTTCTTCGCCGCCGTCTTCCCTGGCGCCGTGCTGTCGGCCGTCGTGCCCTGCGGGGTGGCCGCCTCGGCGGCGGTGGCCTTGGCTGCCGTCTTCCCTGGAGTCACCGTCTCGCCGCCCGTCTTCTCACCGGCCGTCCGCTCGGCGGACGCCCTCTTGGCCCTGGTCGTCTTCTTCGCGGCGGACACACGCTTCTCACCTGCTGCCCTCTTCTCGGCGGCGCCCCTGTCGACGGCCTTGTCCGCCTTCCCGGGCCGCCCGCTCCCCCTTTCCGCCGAACCGCCGGAGGTCTTCTTCGCCACCATGGCCGGGACCCCTTCACATATGTGAGATTGCAGGCGAATCGTGCTGGGACGATAAATCGACTTGGGTCCCACGGCAACGGGGCACGCCGCCCGCTTCGCCCGCCCCGCGCCCCCCGCGCAGCGGACCTGCATCCGTTGTGCCCAGCTCCCCGGCCCGTAACCCGTCACTCCGCCCCCGCCGCCGTTCGGGTCACGGCCCCCGGACCGTAAAAGCGGTCGGCCGCCCTCCGCCCGGCGCCGTACACTGGGCGGAGCGAGAAGCGTGGATGGGGACGAGTAGCGTCGTAACGCAGCCCAGAGCGAGCCGGGGTCGGTGGAAGCCCGGTGGCGAGCGCGATGTGAAGATCACCCCGGAGCCGCCGGAGGAAAGCCCCTCGGGGCGAGTAGAACCGGCTTCGCGACCCCAATGAGGGGGCTCACCGCCGGACGGACCCCGGTGGCGGGCCAAGGAGGGTGGTACCGCGGGAGCGCGCCGCACACGGCGTCAACAGGAAGAACGCTCTCGTCCCTCCGACGGAAGGCAGCAAGTTCCGTTGGAGGATGCTCGCAGATGACAGCGCCGACGTACCGCCAGGTGCCCGCCCAGGTCGACCTGCCCGCGCTTGAGCACGCCGTGCTCGACTTCTGGCGCGACCAGAAGATCTTCGCCAAGACCCTGGAGCAGTCCGAGGGCCGCCCCGAGTGGGTGTTCTACGAGGGCCCGCCGACCGCGAACGGCATGCCGGGCGCCCACCACATCGAGGCCCGCGTCTTCAAGGACGTCTTCCCCCGCTTCCGCACCATGCGCGGTTACCACGTCGGCCGCAAGGCCGGCTGGGACTGCCACGGCCTGCCGGTCGAGCTGGCCGTGGAGAAGGAGCTGGGCTTCTCCGGCAAGAAGGACATCGAGGCGTACGGCATCGCCGAGTTCAACGCCAAGTGCCGCGAGTCGGTGACCCGGCACACGGACGCCTTCGCCGAGCTGACGACCCGCATGGGGTACTGGACGGACCTCGAGGACCCGTACCGCACGATGGACCCCGAGTACATCGACTCGGTCTGGTGGTCGCTGAAGCAGATCTTCGACAAGGGCCTGCTCGTCCAGGACCACCGCGTCGCCCCCTGGTGCCCCCGCTGCGGCACCGGCCTCTCCGACCACGAGCTGGCCCAGGGCTACGAGACGGTCGTCGACCCCTCCGTCTACGTCCGCTTCCCCCTGACCTCCGGCCCGCTCGCCGGCGAGGCGTCCCTGCTGGTGTGGACGACGACCCCGTGGACCCTGGTGTCCAACACGGCGGTCGCCGCCCACCCCGACGTCACGTACGTCGTCGCCACCGACGGCACCGAGAAGGTCGTCGTCGCCGAGCCGCTGCTCGCCAAGGCCCTCGGCGAGGGCTGGGAGCCCACCGGCCGGTCCTTCACCGGCGCCGAGATGGAGCGCTGGACCTACCAGCGCCCGTTCGAGCTGGTGGAGTTCCCGGAGCCCGCGCACTACGTGGTCAACGCCGACTACGTCACCACCGAGGACGGCACCGGTCTGGTCCACCAGTCCCCCGCCTTCGGTGAGGACGACCTCAAGGTCTGCCGCGCCTACGGTCTGCCGGTGATCAACCCGGTCCGCCCCGACGGCACCTTCGAGGAGGACGTCCCGCTGGTCGGCGGCGTCTTCTTCAAGAAGGCCGACGAGCAGCTCACCGAGGACCTGCGCGAGCGCGGCCTGCTCTTCCGCCACCTGCCCTACGAGCACAGCTACCCGCACTGCTGGCGCTGCCACACCGCGCTGCTGTACTACGCCCAGCCGTCCTGGTACATCCGCACCACCGCCGTCAAGGACCGGATGCTCGCGGAGAACGAGGGCACCAACTGGTTCCCGGAGACCGTCAAGCACGGCCGCTTCGGCGACTGGCTGAGCAACAACATCGACTGGGCGCTCTCCCGCAACCGCTACTGGGGCACCCCGCTGCCCGTGTGGTCCTGCGACAACGACCACCTCACGGTCGTCGGTTCGCGCGCCGAGCTGAGCGAGCTGACCGGCACCGACCAGTCGGGCCTGGACCCGCACCGCCCGTACATCGACGCGGTGACCTTCCCCTGCCCGCAGTGCGGCGACACCGCCACGCGCGTGCCCGAGGTCATCGACGCCTGGTACGACTCGGGCTCGATGCCGTTCGCTCAGTGGGGCTACCCGCACAAGAACAAGGAACTGTTCGAGAGCCGGTACCCGGCGCAGTTCATCTCCGAGGCCATCGACCAGACCCGCGGCTGGTTCTACACCCTGATGGCGATCGGCACCCTGGTGTTCGACGAGTCCTCCTACGAGAACGTCGTGTGCCTCGGCCACATCCTCGCCGAGGACGGCCGCAAGATGTCCAAGCACCTGGGCAACACCCTGGAGCCCATCCCGCTGATGGACCAGCACGGCGCGGACGCGGTGCGCTGGTTCATGGCGGCCGGCGGCTCCCCCTGGGCGGCCCGCCGGGTCGGCCACGGCACCATCCAGGAGGTCGTCCGCAAGACGCTTCTCACGTACTGGAACACGGTCGCCTTCCAGGCCCTCTACGCCCGCACCTCCGGCTGGGCCCCCAGCGAGGCGGACCCGGCCCCGGCCGACCGTCCGCTGCTGGACCGCTGGCTGCTCTCCGAACTCCACGCCCTCACCGACCAGGTGACCAAGGCGCTGGAGGCGTACGACACCCAGCGCGCCGGCAAGCTGCTCTCCGCGTTCGTGGACGACCTGTCCAACTGGTACGTGCGCCGCTCGCGCCGCCGGTTCTGGCAGGGCGACAAGGCCGCGCTGCGCACGCTGCACGAGGTGGTCGAGACGGTCACCCAGCTCATGGCGCCCATCACCCCGTTCATCGCCGAGCGGGTCTGGCAGGACCTGATCGTCCCGGTCACCCCGGACGCACCGGAGTCGGTCCACCTCTCCACCTGGCCGGAGGCCGACCTGTCGGCGATCGACCCGGAGCTGTCGAAGCGGATGGTGCTGGTGCGGCGGCTGGTGGAGCTGGGCCGCGCCACGCGTGCCGAGTCGGGCGTGAAGACGCGACAGCCGCTGTCCCGCGCGCTGGTCGGCGCGGCCGGCTTCGACACCCTCGGCGCGGAGCTGCGCGCGCAGATCACCGAGGAGCTGAACGTCGAGTCCCTGGCCTCGCTGTCCGAGGTCGGCGGCTCGCTGGTGGACACCACCGCCAAGGCCAACTTCCGCGCGCTGGGCAAGCGGTTCGGCAAGCGGGTGCAGGACGTGGCCAAGGCGGTCGCCGCGGCCGACGCCGCCGCCCTGTCGCTCGCGCTGCGCGAGGGCACGGCTTCGGTGGAGGTCGACGGGGAGCAGGTCGCCCTCGCACCGGACGAGGTGATCATCACCGAGACGCCGCGTGAGGGCTGGTCGGTGGCTTCCGACTCCGGTGCGACGGTGGCGCTGGATCTGGAGATCACGGAGGAGCTGCGGCAGGCGGGGCTCGCGCGGGATGCCATCCGGCTGATCCAGGAGGCGCGGAAGAACAGCGGGCTCGATGTGGCGGACCGGATCGCTCTGCGGTGGTCGGCCACCGACCCCGCGGTGGCCGCCGCGCTGTCCGAGCACTCGGGGCTCATCGCGGAGGAGGTCCTCTCCACGGACTTCGCCCAGGGCGAGGGGGACGAGGGCTTCGGCGAGGCTTTCGTGGACGAGGGGCTGTCCCTGACGTTCCGTCTGCGCAAGGCGTAAGGCTCTGCCGGATCGACGGCGGCCGCCCTGTACGGGGTGGCCGCCGTCGTGTTTCCGGCTGCGGCCGCGCGGTGGCCGGTCGCGCGGTTCCCCGCGCACCTGGGGTGGGCACGCGCCCCGTCGGCCGTGTCGGCAACCCTGCTCAACACGCGTAAAACAGGGCGGCCCCCGGACCTGAAGTCCGGGGGCCGCCCTGAACGCTGCCGACGCCTGTGGCGTACTAAAGGCCGTGCGGGGCCGTCAGTTGTCGTCCTCGTCGATCAGGAACCCACGCATCGGCGAGGGAGCCTGGCCCATCGGGGACGGGCCCTGCGGCCGGACCGGAGCCATCGGCTGGGTCATGGCCGGCGTCATCTGCTGCTGGCCGCCGTAGGACGGGCCGGCGGGCGACTGGGGGCCGCCCATGCCCTGGTTGCCGCCACCGTAGGACGGTGCGCTCGCGCCGGCCGGAGCCATCGAGGGCGCCGGGGACGGCGGGAGGGACGCGGCGGCCGGAGTGCGCGGCGGAGCGAGCGAGTCGTCGGCCTGCGTCTCGAGCTGACGGAGCTGAGACTCCAGGTACGACTTCAGACGCGTCCGGTACTCGCGCTCGAAGCCGCGCAGGTCCTCGACCTTGCGCTCCAGCGTGGCGCGCGCGGACTCCAGGGAGCCCATGGCCACGCGGTGCTTCTCCTGCGCGTCCCGCTCCAGGGCGTCGGCCTTGGCACGGGCGTCGCGCTCCAGACCCTCGGCGCGGCTGCGGGCCTCGCCGACGATCTTGTTGGCCTCGGAGCGGGCCTCGGCGATCGCCTGGTCGGCGGTCTGCTGGGCGAGCGAGAGGACACGCGCGGCGCTGTCGCCGCCGGGGCCACCCTGACCGGGCAGGCCGGGGCCGCCCATCGGGCCGCCCATCTGCTGCTGCATGGGCGGCTGACCACCCATCGGACCCTGGCCCATCGGACCGGGACCCTGACCCATGGGGCCGTGGCCCATCTGTCCCTGACCCTGGCCCATCGGACCCTGGCCCATCTGACCCTGACCCATGGGGCCCTGGCCCATCTGTCCCTGGCCCTGGCCCATCGGACCCTGGCCCATCTGACCCTGGCCCATCGGGCCGGGGCCCTGCGGGCCGCCCTGTCCGCCGGGACCGGCGGGGAGCTGCGGGGCACCGCTCGGCAGCTGGGGCGGGCCACCCATGGGGCCACCCATCTGCTGCTGCGGCGGACCCGATATCCCGGCGGGGACCGGGGCGCCGGGACCGCGCATGCCCTGCTGCTGGTCCTGCCCCTGCTCCGGGGGCTTGCGCATGTTCTGCTGGTTCTGCGCGGCGGCCCGGGTGGCGGCGGCCAGCTTGGCGCGCAGATCCTCGTTCTCGCGGAGCAGACGGGTCAGTTCGGCTTCGACCTCGTCGAGGAAGGCATCGACCTCGTCCTCGTCATAGCCTTCTCGGAGGCGGACGGTCGTGAACTGCTTGTTCCGCACGTCCTCGGGGGTCAACGGCATCTCTTCACCTCAACGTAGTCATCGGCAGTCGGCAAGACCGTATCGTCCACCCTCATCGCACGAAGCTCCCCGCCACGGTGATGAGGATGTAGACGATGATCATCAGGACGAAGAAGGACAGGTCGAGTGCCACGCCCCCGAGCCGCAACGGCGGGATGAACCGCCGCAGAAGCTTCAACGGTGGATCGGTGACAGTGTAGGTGGCCTCCAGTACGACCACCATCGCCTTGCCGGGTTGCCACGAGCGGGCGAACTGGAAGACGTAGTCCATGACCAGCCGGAAGATCAGGACGACGAGAAACACCATCAGCGCGATGTAGATCACCTGCGCGAACACGCTCATGGCTGCTGGTTCCCTCTCCCCTGTTCCGTGCGTCTTCCGGTGGTGCGTCTTCAGCTCTGGTTGAAGAACCCGCCCTCTGCGATGCGGGCCTTGTCCTCCGCCGTGACATCGACGTTAGCAGGAGACAACAGGAAGACCTTCTGCGTCACCCGTTCGATACTGCCGTGGAGTCCAAACACCAAACCCGCCGCAAAGTCGACAAGTCGCTTCGCGTCGGTGTCGTCCATCTCGGTCAGATTCATGATCACCGGGGTGCCCTCGCGGAAGTGTTCCCCGATGGTACGGGCCTCGTTGTAGGTCCGCGGGTGCAGCGTGGTGATGCGGTACGGCTCTCGTTCCGACACGACCTTGGGCATGATCACCGGCGCGTTCTTCTCCAGGGACTGACGTTCTTGTGTGATGGACGCCACGGGCGCGATACGCGCCGGGCGGCCCGATTCCGCGGTCAGCGCCGGGGAATGGGACACCGGTTCGCGTTGCGCCGGAGGCTGCACCACTCGCACCGATTCATCCCTTTGGGACACATGTGCACTGTGCGGCTGGTGTGTCGGCTCGTGTCGTCGGTGGTCCCGCTCGGGCTCCGGGTCCAGTTCGGGCTCGAAGTCGTCGTCGGGGTCGAAACCCCGGCCGTCGTACCCATCGTCCTCCACGAGGCCGAGGTAGACCGCCATCTTGCGCATCGCGCCGGCCATGCTCTGAGTCCTCCGCTCTGTGGTGGATCGGGTGACGACTGCCAGATTCCCGCGATCCACTCGGTCGTTGCGCCCGCTTTCGGCGGACATTGACCATATTTTCTGCTGTGGTCCGACTTCTTGGCGACGTTACCCGAGCCTGGCACGGACTCCGAGTACCGCGCTGCCGACGCGCACATGTGTCGCCCCGGCCGCCACGGCCTCCTCGAGGTCCGCGCTCATCCCTGCGGACACCATGGTTGCAGCAGGATGGGCCCGGCGCAGGTCGGTCGACAAATCCATGAGCCGTTCGAACGCCGCGCGTTCGCGTCCCGCGTACTCGCCGGTGAGCGGCGCGACGGTCATCAGGCCGTCCAGCCGCAGTCCGGGCGAGCCGGCGATCAGGTCCGCCAACTCCCCGATCCCGGCCGGTGCGATTCCGCCCCGCTCGCCCCGGCCGCTCGCCCCCGCGTCCAGGGCGACCTGGATGAGGCAGCCGATCTCGCGCCCGGTCCGCACGGCCTCCTTGGAGAGTGCGGTGACGAGCCGGTCCCGGTCGACGGACTGCACGACATCGGCGTAACCGACCACGGAACGCACCTTGTTGGTCTGCAACTGACCCACGAAGTGCCATTCCAGGGGCAGATCCGCGCACTCGGCGTGCTTGGGCGCCGCGTCCTGGTCCCGGTTCTCCGCGACCTGACGCACCCCCAGTTCCGACAGGATGCGCACGTCGTCGGCCGGGTAGGTCTTGGTGACCACGATCAGGGTCACCTCTTCACGTGCCCGCCCCGCGGCCGCGCATGCGGCGGCGATGCGTTCCTCAACCTTCGCCAGGTTTCCGGCGAGTTCGGTCCTACGGTCCGTCATGCTCCGTCAGTCCAGCCACACATAGCCGGCGAGCCGCCCGGTGGAGCGGTCGCGGCGGTACGAGAAGTGATCGTCCGACTCCTTTGTGCACACCGGGGATTGCTCCCGGTCGCGCACCCCGAGCCGGTCGAGCTGCGCGTGCACTCCGACGCCCACGTCGACGGCGGGAGTGCCCCAGCTCGTCTCGGCGTGCGCCGCCGGCTCGGCGGCGGCGACCTCGGCGCGCATCGCCTCCGGCACCTCGTAGCACCGGCCGCACACGGCGGGTCCGGTGCGGGCGACGATCCGGCCGGGCTCGGCTCCGAGACCGGTCATCGCGCGCACGGCGGCCGGGACGACCCCGGCGAGCATGCCGGGCCGCCCCGCGTGTGCCGCCGCGACCACACCCGCGACGGGGTCGGCGAGCAGCACCGGCACGCAGTCGGCGGTGAGCACGGCGAGGGCGAGGCCGCGGCGGGCGGTGACGATCGCGTCGACCTCCGGCACCGGGCGCTCGCCCCAGGGCTCGTCCACGACCGCGACCTCGGTGCCGTGCACCTGGTTCATCCAGACCACCCGCGCCGGGTCCAGGCCCAGCGCCCCGGCGGTCAGTTCGCGGTTGGTCCGCACCGCGCCGGGGTCGTCGCCGACCGCGCCGCCGAGATTGAGCTCCGCATACGGAGCGGCGCTCACCCCGCCCCACCTGTCGGTGAAGGCGAAGTGCGCGCCGCTCACGTGTCCGCGCTGTCCTATCACTTCAGGAAGTCCGGCACGTCCAGCTCCTCGGCCGCGCTGTCCGCGTAGGTGCGGGACTGCGGCACCGGCGGGGCCACCGGGATCTCGACCACCGGCTCGGGAGCCGGCTCCGGCTCCTCCTTCGGGGTCACGCTGCCGAGCGAGCCGAAGGACGGGCGGCTCTCCGCCTGCTGCTGGCGCGGCGGAGCGGGCTCCTCGCGGCGCTGGGCCGAGGAGTTGGCGGAGGAGGAGGCCGAGGACGAGCCGAGGACGTTGTCCCGCCGGGCCGGGGGCTGGCCGCCGTCGAAGCCGGCCGCGATCACGGTGACCCGCACCTCGTCGCCGAGGGCGTCGTCGATGACCGCGCCGAAGATGATGTTGGCCTCGGGGTGGGCGGCCTCGCTGACGAGCTGGGCCGCCTCGTTGATCTCGAAGAGGCCGAGGTCGGAGCCGCCGGAGATGGAGAGCAGGACGCCCCGGGCGCCGTCGATGGACGCCTCCAGCAGCGGCGAGGAGATCGCCATCTCGGCGGCGGCCACCGCGCGGTCGTCGCCGCGGGCCGAGCCGATGCCCATGAGGGCCGAACCGGCCTCGGACATGACCGACTTGACGTCGGCGAAGTCCAGGTTGATCAGGCCGGGGGTGGTGATCAGGTCGGTGATGCCCTGGACACCGGAGAGCAGGACCTGGTCGGCGGACTTGAACGCGTCCAGGACCGAGACCTGGCGGTCCGAGATGGACAGCAGCCGGTCGTTGGGGATCACGATGAGGGTGTCGACCTCTTCGCGCAGCTCCGCGATGCCGTCCTCGGCCTGGTTGGCGCGGCGCCGGCCCTCGAAGGTGAACGGGCGGGTGACCACGCCGATGGTGAGGGCGCCCAGTGAGCGGGCGATGTTGGCCACGACGGGCGCGCCGCCGGTGCCGGTGCCGCCGCCCTCGCCGGCGGTCACGAAGACCATGTCGGCCCCCTTGAGGACCTCCTCGATCTCCTCGCGGTGGTCCTCGGCGGCCTTGCGGCCGACGGCCGGGTTGGCGCCGGCCCCGAGTCCGCGGGTGAGTTCACGGCCGACGTCCAGCTTGACGTCGGCGTCGCTCATCAACAATGCCTGCGCGTCGGTGTTGATGGCGATGAACTCGACGCCCTTGAGGCCGACCTCGATCATCCGGTTGATGGCATTGACACCACCGCCGCCGACACCGATGACCTTGATGACTGCGAGGTAGTTCTGCGGTGCTGCCACGTCGAAGGCCTCTCGCCTCGAATTACGTTGTCGCGCCGGGCGGTTCCCGACCGGGACGACGGATGCCGAATTGGGACGGTCCGAACGCCGACCCGAACCCTAACGCTGAAGTTTAGGGTTACCAGTGTGTCTGTTCCCTGGAGTCTTCTGAACAGGACACTAAGTCGACAAGCGGCGCCCGTTCAACGAACACGCCGAACCTCCCGTTTTTCTTTTCACCCTATGTGATCAGCCGTAGCAGTGCCCAACCAGGGTGCTGGCCTGCGCTGATGTGCGTCAACTCCCCGCTGACGCGGGGGCGGTGGGCACACTCACGTCGAAGTGCCGGGCGCTCGGAGCTGCTTTCATGAGAGCTGTGAGGGCCCGTGCCTTGGCGCGGCCCTGCTCCCCGCTCCCCCACTCCACGGTGCGTCCGCGGCCCAACTCCAGCGTGATGGCGTCGAACGAGCTCACCTTGACCGTCCCGGTGTCGCGGGCGACGGCGGGCGGGAGGCTGCCGGCCACCCGGACCGCCTCGCGCACGAGACGTCCGGTGCCGAAGCGGCGCAGGCTGGCGGCACCCGATCCCTTGCGGGAAGCGGCGAGTTCGAGCATCGGTACACCCTTCGGCGCCTTCCCCACGACCGCGAAACGTACGCCCTCGTGATCGATCTCGGTGAACCCGCCCTTCTCGCGGGCCAGCAGCACCGGGGTGCGCTCGGTGACCTTCAGGGTGATGCCGTCCGGCCAGGACCGGGACACCTCGACGGTGTCGACACGGCGCAACTTCCCCTTGAGCCGGGCCTCGACGGCGTCCGTGCCGACGGAGGCCAGCGGGGCGCCGACGGGAACGGCGGCGGCGGTGCGGACCTCGGCCGGGCTGAGCACCTGGGTGCCGGAGACCGAGACGTGCCGTACGCGCAGCCACTCGGAGCCGTAGAGCAGCCAGACGGCACCGGCGCCCGTCAGGACCAGCGCGACGGCCGATGCGATGATCACACGAAGGCGGGGGCGCCTGAACCTGCGGACGAGCGGCGGGCCGGCCGACTCCTGCTGGCGTTCACCGCGCTCGGCGGTGGTCGAACCGGCCACGCTCGCTGTCCCTTCGTCGTGCGATGCCTAACGGCTGGAGGCGATGGCCTCGTACACCATGCCGACGAGCAGGTCGTCGGCGTCCCGGCGGCCGAACTCACCGGCGGCGCGGGACATCTCGTAGAGACGGTGCGGGTCGGCGAGGACCGGGAGCACGTGTCGCTGCACCCACTCCGGCGTCAGTTCCGCGTCGTCCACGAGGAGTCCGCCGCCCGCCTTGACCACCGGCTGGGCGTTCAGCCGCTGTTCGCCGTTGCCGATGGGCAGCGGGACGTAGGCGGCCGGAAGTCCGACGGCGGTCAGTTCGGCGACGGTCATCGCGCCCGCGCGGCAGAGCATCATGTCGGCCGCGGCGTACGCGAGGTCCATCCGGTCCAGATAACTTACCGGGACGTACGGGGGCATCCCCGGCATCTGCTGCACCTGCGGCAGTTCGTTCTTCGGGCCGACCGCGTGCAGGATCTGGATGCCGGCCTGCTGGAGCCAGGGCGCGACCCGCTGGACGACCTCGTTGAGGTGCCGGGCGCCCTGGGAGCCGCCGGAGACGAGCAGCGTGGGCAGGTTCGGGTCCAGGCCGAAGCGGGCGCGGGCCTCGGGGCGCGCGGCGGCACGGTCCAGGGTGGCGATGGAGCGGCGCAGCGGGATGCCGATGTAGCGGGCGTCACGCAGCTTGCTGTCGGGCGTGGAGACCGCGACCCGGGCCGCGTAGCGGGAGCCGATCTTGTTGGCCAGACCGGGGCGGGCGTTGGCCTCGTGGATCACGATCGGCACGCCCAGGCGCTTGGCGGCCAGGTAGCCGGGCAGCGCGACGTAGCCGCCGAAGCCGACCACCGCGTCCGCCTTGGTGCGCTCCAGGATCTGCTCGGCGGCCTTGATCGTGCCGCGCAGCCGGCCCGGCACGGTGATCAGCTCGGGGGTGGGCTTGCGCGGCAGCGGGACCGCCGGGATCAGCGCCAGCTCGTAGCCGCGCTCCGGGACGAGCCGGGTCTCCAGACCGCGCTCCGTGCCCAGGGCCGTGATCCCCACGGTGGGGTCCTGCCTGCGCAGGGCGTCCGCGAGGGCGAGCGCGGGCTCGATGTGGCCCGCGGTACCCCCGCCGGCGAGTACGACATGCACCGAAATTCACCGCTCTCCGGACGAACGCGCCGCTGAGGCACGCCGTCGCATCGTGTTCCATCTCCGTGGCACCCGCTCGGCACGGGAGCCCCCCGACCGCTTTCTACCAAAGCGGGGTTGCCGCATCGCAAGTGCCGCCCGCGCACCGGGCTCGTCACGCGCGAACGCGATCAGCAGCCCGACGGCGAACATGGTCGGCAGCAGGGCGGACCCTCCGTAGGAGAACAGCGGGAGCGGGACGCCGGCGATCGGCAGCAGGCCGAGCACCGCACCGATGTTGATCACCGCCTGGGCGATGAGCCACGTCGTCACGCCTCCCGCGGCGTACCTCACGAAGGGGTCCTCCGTGCGTCCGGCCACGCGGATACCCGCATAGCCTAGAGCCGCGAACAGGGCCAGTACCGACAACGTGCCCGCCAGGCCCAGTTCCTCACCTGTGACGGCGAAGATGAAGTCCGTGTGGGCTTCGGGGAGTTGGCCCCATTTCTCCACGCTGGCACCCAGTCCGGAACCGAAGATCCCGCCCGAGGCCAGGGCGTAGATGCCGTGCACGGCCTGCCAGCAGTCGGCGGCGCCCGCCTTGGGCTCGGTGGCGCCGATGCAGGCGAGCCGGGCCATCCGGTTGGGGCTGGTCTTGATGAGGATCACACCGATCAGCCCCGCCACCGACAGCACCCCGGCGAAGAGGCGGGTCGGGGCGCCGGCCAGCCAGAGCAGGCCGAACAGGATCGCGGTGAGGATGATCGCGGTGCCCATGTCGCCGCCGAGCATGATCAGCCCCAGCAGCAGGAAGGCGACCGGGACCAGCGGGACCAGCATGTGCTTCCACTGGGTCAGCAGCCGCTTCTCCTGCTTGCGGGCGATCAGGTCGGCGCCCCACAGCACCAGGGCGAGCTTGCCGAACTCGCTGGGCTGGATCTGGAAGGAGCCGCCGAGCGAGATCCAGTTCTGGTTGCCGTTGACCGACATGCCCACCCCCGGCACCTGCACCAGGGCCATGGAGAACACGGCGGCGGCCAGGATCGGGTAGGCCAGCGCCCGGTGCAGCTTGACCGGCATCCGGGAGGCGGCGAACAGCAGCGCGCCGCCGATGAGCGCGGCGAGGAACTGCTTGCGGAAGAAGAACGAGCCGGGCAGCGAGAGCTGCAGCGCGGTGATCTGGGAGGCCGAGTAGACCATCACCAGGCCCAGGACGGTGATCAGCATGCTGCCGCCCAGGATCAGGTAGTAGGCGGTCAGCGGCCGGTCCCACGCCTTGCGGGCGCGGTCGCGCAGCCGGCGCAGCGGGTTGTCGCCGGCGATCCCGGGGGACGCGGGACGGGCCACCCGCTGTACGGGCGGCCGTCCGGTACGGCTAACGGGCATCCTGGCCTCCGCTGAACGTCGACCGTCCCACGCGTCCCTCCCAAGGTCCGCCCGGCACGGGCGGCCGGGGTCAGGCGCCGAGTTCGCGGACCGCGGCCGCGAACGCGTCGCCGCGCTGGTTGTAGTTGGTGAACATGTCCATGGAGGCGCAGGCCGGGGCCAGCAGGACCGTGTCGCCGGGCCGGGCCAGCCGCTTCGCCTCCGTCACCGCCTGGAGCATCGCCCCAGTGTCGGTCCGGTCGAGGTCCACGACGGGTACTTCCGGCGCGTGTCGCGCCAGGGCCTCGCGGATCAGCGCGCGGTCGGCGCCGATCAGGACGACCCCCCGCAGCCGCTTCGCGGAGTTGGCCACCAGTTCGTCGAACTCGGCGCCCTTGGCCAGTCCCCCGGCGATCCAGACGATCGGCTCGTAGGCGGCCAACGAGGCTTCGGCGGCGTGGGTGTTGGTGGCCTTGGAGTCGTCCACGTAGGCCACGCCGTCGACGTCGGCGACGTGGGCGATGCGGTGGGCGTCGGGCTTGAAGGCGCGCAGTCCGTCGCGCACCGCCTGCGCGGGCACCCCGAAGGAGCGCGCGAGGGCCGCCGCGGCAAGGGCGTTGGCGATGTTGTGCGGGGCGGGCGGGTCGACGTCGGAGACCTCGGCCAGCTCCTGCGCGTTCTTCTGCCGGTTCTCCACGAAGGCGCGGTCGACCAGGATGCCGTCCACCACGCCGAGTTGGGAGACGGCCGGCGCCTGGAGCGTGAACCCGACGGCCCGGCAGCCCTCTTCGACGTCGGCCTCGCGCACCAGGTCCTCGGTGCGCGGGTCGGCCACGTTGTAGACGCAGGCGACCTTGTTGCCCTCGTAGATGCGGCCCTTGTCGGCGGCGTAGGCGTCCATGGAGCCGTGCCAGTCGAGGTGGTCCGGGGCGAGGTTGAGGACCGCGCCGGAGTAGGCGCGCAGGGAGGGCGCCCAGTGGAGCTGGTAGCTGGACAGCTCGACGGCGAGCACGTCGTACTGCTCGTCGCCGAGGACGGCGTCCAGCAGGGAGACGCCGATGTTGCCGACCGCGGCGGTGCGCAGGCCCGCCGCCTTGAGGATGGCGGCGAGCATCTGCACGGTGGTGGTCTTGCCATTGGTGCCGGTGACGGCGAGCCAGGGGGCCGCGTCGGGCCCGCGCAGGCGCCAGGCCAGCTCGACGTCGCCCCAGACGGGGACGCCCGCCTGCTCGGCGGCGCGGAACAGCGGCTTGCCGGGCTGCCAGCCGGGGGCGGTGACGATCAGCTCGGTGCCCTCGGGCAGCGTCGCGCCGTCGCCGAGGCGGACGGTGATGCCGAGCGCCTCCAGCTCCGCCGCCTGCTCGCGGGCGCGGGCGTCGTCGCCGTCGTTGACGGCCGTGACGATCGCCCCGCGGGCGTGCAGCGCCTTCGCGGCCGGCAGGCCGGAGACGCCGAGCCCGGCGACGGTGACGTGCTTGCCCTGGAATTCGCTGGTTCCCGAAGGCACCGAGGAGGTCACTTGTCCGCTGCCCATCCCGCGTAGAAGAGGCCCAGTCCGACGATGACGCAGATGCCCTGGATGATCCAGAAGCGGACCACGACAAGGACCTCGGACCAGCCCTTGAGTTCGAAGTGGTGCTGGAGCGGTGCCATCCGGAAGACGCGCTTGCCGGTGAGCCGGAAGGAGCCGACCTGGATGACGACCGACATGGTGATGAGGACGAAAAGGCCGCCCATGATGGCCACCAGCAGCTCCGTGCGGGAGAGGATGGCCAGGCCGGTGAGGACACCGCCGAGGGCGAGCGAGCCGGTGTCGCCCATGAAGATCTTCGCCGGGGAGGTGTTCCACCACAGGAAGCCCAGGCAGGCGCCCATCAGGGCGGAGGCGACCACCGCGAGGTCCAGCGGGTCGCGCACCTCGTAGCAGGCGGCCGGGTTGGTCAGGGTCATGGCGTTGGCGCAGGACTCCTGGAACTGCCAGACGCCGATGAACGTGTAGGCGCCGAAGACGAGGACGGAGGCGCCGGTGGCCAGGCCGTCCAGACCGTCGGTGAGGTTCACGCCGTTGGACATGGCGAGGATCATGAAGAGCGCCCAGACCACGAACAGCACCGGGCCGATGGTCCAGCCGAAGTCGGTGATGAACGACAGCTTGGTGGAGGCCGGCGTGTTGCCCCGGTTGTCGGGGAACTGCAGGGCGAGGACGGCGAACCCGATGCCGACTATGAGCTGGCCGGCCATCTTCGCCTTGGCCCGCAGACCGAGCGAGCGCCGCTTGACGATCTTGATGTAGTCGTCGAGGAAGCCGACCAGGCCCATGCCGAACATCAGGCCGAGCACCAGCAGGCCGGAGTAGGTCGGCGGCTTGCCGGTGATCACCTTGCTGAGGAAGTACGCGGCGATCGTGGCCAGGATGAAGGCGATACCGCCCATGGTCGGCGTACCGCGCTTGCTGGCGTGCTCGCGCGGGCCGTCGTCGCGGATGTACTGGCCGTAACCCTTGCGGGCGAGGAGCTTGATCAGCAGCGGGGTGCCGATCAGCGTCAGGAAGAGACCGATGACGCCCGAGAACAGGACCTGGTTCATCATCGGGCGGCGACCTCACCCTCGGTACCGGCCTCGGCGAGCGTCTGCGCGACGCTCTCCAGCCCCACCGACCGGGACGCCTTCACCAGCACGACGTCCCCCGGACGCAACTGCTTGCGCAAAAGGTCGATCGCCGCCTGTGCGTCGGACACGTGCACCGACTCCTCACCCCACGAACCCTCGTTGTATGCGCCCAGTTGCAGCCAGGAGGCTTCGATGCCACCGACCGCGACGAGCTTGCTGACGTTGAGCCGGACGGCGAGCCGTCCGACCGCGTCGTGCTCGGCGAGAGCCTCGTCCCCCAGCTCGGCCATCTTGCCGAGCACCGCCCACGTGCGGCGCCCCTTGCCCATGGCCACGAGCGCCCTGAGGGCGGCCCGCATGGACTCGGGGTTGGCGTTGTAGGCGTCATTGACGATGGTCACGCCGTCCGGGCGCTCGGTGACCTCCATGCGCCAGCGGGAGATGGTGCCCGCCCCGGAGAGCGCGGTGGCGATCTCGGTTGCGGACATGCCCAGCTCATGGGCGACGGCGGCCGCGGCGAGCGCGTTCGACACGTGATGCTCACCGTACAGGCGCATGGTCACATCGCTTGCACCGGAGGGTGTGTGAAGCCTGAAGGAGGGCTGCCCGCTGTCCGTGAGTCGTACGTTCTCGGCGCGTACGTCCGCTTCGGCCGACTCTCCGAAAAGGACCACCTTCGCCTTGGTACGGGAGGCCATCGCGCGCACCAGCGGGTCGTCGGCGTTGAGGATCGCCGCGCCGCCGTCCGCCGCCGGGGGCAGGCTCTCCACCAACTCGCCCTTGGCCTGGGCGATCTGCTCGCGGCCACCGAACTCGCCGATGTGGGCGCTGCCCACGTTGAGCACCAACCCGACCTTCGGCGGGGTGAGTTCGGCCAGGTAGCGGATGTGCCCGATGCCGCGGGCGCCCATCTCCAGCACGAGGAACTTCGTCTCCTCGGTGGCGGACAGGGCGGTCAGCGGCAGCCCGATCTCGTTGTTCAGCGAGCCGGGTGTGAACACGGTCGGCGCCTTGCCGCCGAGCACCTGGGCGATGAGGTCCTTGGTGCTGGTCTTGCCGGCCGAGCCGGTCAGCGCGACGAGGGTCGCGCCGAGCCGTTCGACGACATGGCGGGCGAGGGCGCCGAGGGCGTCCTGGACGTCGTCCACGACGATCGCGGGCACGCCGACGGGACGCGACGCCAGTACGGCGACCGCGCCCGCCTCGACGACCTGGGCGGCGAAGTCGTGGCCGTCCACCCGCTCGCCGACGAAGGCGACGAACAGGGTGCCGGGCACCACCTCGCGGGAGTCCCGGACGACCGGGCCGGTGACCTGGACGGACGTGTCCGGTATGTCGTGCGTCTGCCCGCCGACGACTGCTGCGATCTCGGCGAGGGAGAGGGCGATCACAAGTTCATCCCTGGGTGTTCTCGATGGCTTCGCGGAGCACCTGGCGGTCGTCGAAGGGACGGATCACGCCGGCGATGTCCTGGCCCTGCTCGTGGCCCTTGCCCGCGACCAGCACCGCGTCACCGGCGGCGGCACGGCCCACGGCGGCGGCGATGGCGGCGGCCCGCTCCTCGAACAGCAGCACCTCGCCCCGCTCGTGCGCGGGGACGGAGGCGGCGCCTTCGAGCATGGCCGCCAGGATCGCCAGCGGGTCCTCGGAGCGGGGGTTGTCGGAGGTCAGTACGGCCGTGTCGGCGTACCGGGCCGCGGCCGCGCCCATCGGACCGCGCTTGGTGCGGTCGCGATCGCCGCCGCAGCCGAGCACGAGGTGCACCCGGCCCTTGGTGACCTTGCGCAGCGCCTTGAGCACCGACTCGACCGCGTCGGTCTTGTGGGCGTAGTCGACGACGGCGAGGTAGGGCTGTCCGGCGTCGACGCGCTCCAGGCGGCCGGGGACGCCGGGCACGGCGGCGATGCCGTCGGCGGCGGTCTGCGGGTCGATCCCGGCGGCCGCGAGGGCGGCCAGCGCGGCCAGGGTGTTGGCCACGTTGAACGGGCCGGGCAGCGGCGAACGGGCGTGCACCCGCTCGCCCTTGGGGCCGAGCGCGGTGAACGTGGAGTCCATGGGGCCGATCTGGACGTCCTCGGCGCGCCAGTCGGCGTCCGGGTGGCCCTCGGCGGAGAAGGTGACGACGGGCACGCCGGCCTCGGTGACGAGCCTGCGGCCGTACTCGTCGTCGGCGTTGACCACGCCGAGCCTGCTGCGCTCGGGCGTGAACAGGCTCGCCTTGGCCTGGAAGTAGTCCTCCATGCCGGAGTGGAACTCCATGTGCTCCGGGCTGAGGTTGTTGAAGACCGCGATGTCGAAGACACAGCCGTCGACCCGGCCGAGGACCAGGGCGTGGCTGGAGACCTCCATGGCGACGGCGTCGGTGCCGCGTTCGCGCATGACGGCGAACAGGGCCTGGAGGTCGGTGGCTTCGGGGGTGGTGCGCTCGGACTTGATGCGCTCGTCGCCGATGCGGGTCTCGACGGTGCCGACCAGCCCGGTGGTCCGGCCGGCCGCCCGCAGGCCGCCCTCGACCAGGTAGGCGGTGGTGGTCTTGCCGGAGGTGCCGGTGATGCCGATCTGGAGCATGTCCCGGCCGGGGTGCCCGTAGATGGTGGCGGCCAGCTCGCCCATCTCCGTACGCGGGTCCTCGACGACCAGGACCGGCAGACCGGTCGCGGCGGCGCGGTCGGCGCCGGCCGGGTCGGTGAGGACGGCGACGGCACCCAGGCCCGCCGCCTGGACGGCGAAGTCGGCGCCGTGCAGTCTGGCGCCGGACAGGGCGGCGTACATGTCACCGGGGCGGACGGCCCGCGAGTCGTGGGTGATGCCGGTGACCCCGACGGACGCGGCGGTCTCGGCGGGCGCGGCGGTACCCAGTTGACCGGCCAGTTCCGCGAGGGAGGTGGCGGAGACCTGAACCGGTCGCGGCGGTCCCGGATTTGTCACGGAAGCGCCTTTCTGAGTGGTTTGGGACTGATCGGCGTGTGGCACGGCGGTGAGCGTACCGGGAGTACCCGCTCCGGAGCTAAAACGGGGCTCGCGCTCGGTGCGGTGGGTCCCTCGGTTCCCGTCGTCGGGGGTGATCGTTGTCACGGGCTCGTTCCTGGTGGTCGGTGCCTGGTTCCGGTGGGGGCGGGTCAGGGCTGGTAGGAGACGGGCAGGGCGGCGGCCTTGGCTCCGGTCGGCGGCACCTGCATGGTCTTCAGCGCGAACTCCATCACCTGCTTGTAGACCGGACCGCAGATCTGGCCGCCGAAGTAGCTGCCGGAGGTCGCGTTCTGGATGGCGCAGTAGACGGTGACGCGGGGCTTGTCGGCGGGGGCGAAGCCAGCGAAGGACGAGGTGTAGCCGTGGTACCTGCCGGTGGCCGGATCGACGCGGTTGGCGGTGCCGGTCTTGCCCGCGACCCGGTAGCCGGGGATGCGGGCCTTGATGCCGGTGCCCTGCTCGTCGTCGACGACCGACTCCAGCATCTGGGCCACGGTCTTCGCGGTCTTCTCGCTGACCACACGGGTCTTCTTGGGCTGGGGCGCCGGGGCGAAGCGGCCGTCGGCGCCCTTGGTGCCGCGCACCAGGGTGGGCGCGACGCGGACTCCGCCGTTGGCGATGGTGGAGTAGACGGAGGCGGCCTGCATGGCGTTGATGGAGAAGCCCTGGCCGAAAGGGATCGTGTACTGCTGCGAGGTGGACCACTTGGCGGCGGGCGCGAGGATGCCCGGTGTCTCGCCGGGGAAGCCGAGCCCCGTGTAGCGGCCGATGCCGAACTGGCGCAGGTAGGAGTAGAGCGTGTCGTTGGCGGCCCGCTGGGTCTTGCCGAGCTGGCCGGTGGCGAGGATGGTGCCGATGTTGCTGGACTTGGCGAGCACCCCGTTGAGGGTGAGGTACCAGGTGGCGTGGTCGACGTCGTCCTGGAAGAGCCGGTCGCCCCGGTGCAGCCGGTTGGGCACGACGACGTGGGTGAGCGGGGTGGCCGCGTTCTCCTCCAGCACGGCCGCCATGGACATCACCTTGGCGGTGGAGCCGGGCTCGTACGCGTCCTGGAGGGCGGGGTTGCCCATGGCGGCGGAGTCGGCCTTGGAGAGGTCGTTGGGGTCGAAGCCGGGCGAGTTGGCCATGGCGAGGATCTGGCCGGTGGCGGTGTCCTGGACGACGACGTAGCCGCGGTCGGCCTTGGACTTCCTCACCTGCTCGGAGATAGCGTTCTGCGCGGCCCACTGGATGTCGCGGTCGATGGTCAGCTCGACGTCGTTGCCGGGCACGGCGGGCGTCTCGGTGGAGCCGGCGGTGGGCACCTCGCGGCCGCCGGACTGGGCGTAGCGGATCTTGCCGTCCTTGCCGGAGAGCTGCTTGTCGAGCTGCTGCTCGATGCCGCCGCCGCCCCGGCCCTCGCTGTTGACCCAGCCCAGTATCCCGGCGGCCAGCTCCTTGTTGGGGTACACGCGCTGGCTGCTGGGGTCGGCGAAGACCCCGGCGAGCACATTGGGGGTGCCCTTCTTGACGAAGGCGGCCTTGAGGTCCTTGATCTGCTTCCAGACCTGAGGGGTCTGCCGGGAGGCCAGCCGGGCGTAGCGGGACTGCCTGTTGGCCGGGCGGAGCTTCCTGACGAGCGCTTCCTGGTCCTGGCCGAGGATCGGGGCGAGCAGCGCGGCGGCCTGCTCGGGCCCGTCGGCGATCTTGAGCTGTTCGCTGTTGAACATCATCGGGTCGGCGGTGATGTCGTAGGCGTCCTCGCTGACGGCGAGGGCGACGCCGTTGCGGTCGGTGATGCCGCCCCGCTCGGCGGTGAGGATGTGTGCCACGTACCGGTTCTGCTCGGCCTTGGCGCTGTAGGTGCTCGCGTCCACCGCCTGCACCTGGAGGAGGCGCACGGTGAAGGCGGTCAGCACCAGGGCGAGGGCGAGACCGACCAGGCGCAGCCGGGGCCGGGGGCTGCCGAGCCGGAGGGCGGGCTTGGCCGGGGGCCGGCGTCCGCCGGACGGCCGGCGGACGGGACGGCCCTGGGGGGCGGGGCGGCGGGGGGCCGCGCCCCGGGGGCGGGGCGGCCTCGCGGGTCCGGGCACGCGGCGGCGCGGCGTTTCCCTGTCGGACACTTCCGTCACCTGCCGGGGGTCGGGGTGGTGGGGGCGGACCGGAGGGTGCCGCCCGGCGCGGGAGTCGTGGCGGCGGGGCTCGCCGGGGTGCTGCCGGGCGTGCCGCTCGGCGTGGTCGCCGGGAAGGTGCCCGGGGCGGTGCTCGGGGCAGCGGTCAGCGCCTCGGGGGCGCGCGGGCCGGTGAGGGCGGCGGAGCGGGGGGCCGCGCTGGGGACGCCCTTGACGCTGCCGTCGGGATCGAGGAAGGCGGGGTCGCCGCCGGGGACCATGCCGAGTTCGCGGGCGCGGCGCTGGAGGGCGTCGGGCGCGGAGTAGGCGTCGATGTCCCGCTGGAGGGCCTGTTCCTCGTCGGTGAGGCTCTTGGTCCGGCGCTGTATGTCGTCCAGCTCGAACGACCCTTCGCTGAGCGCGGAGTTGAGCACCAGCAGGCCGAGGAGCCCGCCGCCGAGGAGCAGGACGACGAGGAGGACGAAGGGGGTGCGGGCCGCGCGGGCGCGGCCCGCGGGAATGAGCCGGGCGAGCCGGGCCGCCCTCCCCCGAGGTGCGGGCTTGCTGCTCACTGTCCCTCCCGGCGGGTCGTGGCACCCGGCCGGCCCGGTTCGTTCACTCGGCGTCCTCCCTGATGCGCTCGACGCCGCGCAGCCTGGCCGGGGCGGCCCGGCGGTTCTCGGCGATCTCCTCCTCGGTGGGAAGTTCGGCACCGCGGGTGAGGAGCTTGAGGCGCGGCTGGTAGCGCTCGGGCACCACGGGCAGTCCGGGCGGCGCCGTGGTGGCGGCGCCGGCCGCGAAGACCTGCTTGACCAGCCGGTCCTCCAGCGACTGGTACGACAGCACGGCGATCCGCCCGCCGACCGCGAGCGCCTTCACCGCGGCCGGTACGGCCCGTTCCAGCACGGAGAGTTCGCCGTTGACCTCGATGCGCAGGGCCTGGAAGGTGCGCTTGGCCGGGTTCCCGCCGGTGCGCTTGGCGGCCTGCGGCAGGGCGTCCCGGATCAGCTCGACCAGGCGGGCGCTGTTGGTGAACGGCTCCTTCTCGCGCTCGCGGACGACCGCCGAGACGATCCGCTTGGCCTGCTTCTCCTCGCCGTACGCGCGCAGGATGCGCACCAGTTCCCCGGCCGGGTAGGTGTTGAGGACCTCGGCGGCGCTGATGCCGGTCGTCTGGTCCATGCGCATGTCGAGCGGGGCGTCCTGGGCGTAGGCGAAGCCTCGGTCGGCCTCGTCCAGCTGCATGGAGGAGACGCCGAGGTCGAAGAGGACGCCCTGGACGGACGGGATGTCCAGGCGGTCGAGGACCTCGGGGAGCTCGTCGTAGACGGCGTGCACGAGGGTGGCGCGGTCGCCGTAGGGGGCGAGGCGTTCGCCGGACAGGCGCAGGGCTTCCTTGTCCCGGTCGAGGCCGATCAGCCGGGCCTCGGGGAAGCGGGCCAGCAGTGCCTCGCTGTGGCCGCCGAGGCCGAGGGTGCAGTCGACGACCACCGCTCCAGGCCGCTCCAGGGCGGGCGCCAGCAGGTCCAGGCACCGCTGGAGCATCACCGGGACGTGTCGACTCTCGGTCAAGGGGGCCTCTCATTCCGGCGGGCGGTACGCACCGCCGGGTCCCCGCCCGCTCCGTGAAGGGGAGGCCCGCCGGCGCCGGAAGCGTCGGCCGGCCGGGAGCGGGAGGAGGCCGAGCCGCACGTACGCGCCGCGCACGCGGGGAGACGGTCCGGGCGGATGCCGGGATCTCCGGGGGTTTCACCAGCGGGAAGAGCCGCGCCTCCCGCTTCGCGTCACTTTAGTCCACCCTGTGTCGCGGTCAATCAACCGGCCTGCGCGTCGCGTACGGCTTCCGGGCGGGCCCCGCGATTCGCCGGGATTCACCCGTCCGGCGGAGGTTCGCGCTCCGTGTGGGTTAGCTCACAACAAGCCACGAAGTGGTTCTTTGTGGCCGTCCACAGCGGGCCGGGCGCACCGGTGACCAGTAACGTCGGGTGCATGACGACTTCCGCAGCAGTTCCGACCGGGTCCGACGGCGCCATAACGGGTGACGGCAGCGTGACGGACCGCCTGGTCGACGCCAACCAGACGTATGCGAGCGAGTTCACCGACCCCGGCATGGACGCGCGTCCGGTGCTCCAGGTCGCCGTCGTCGCCTGCATGGACGCCCGCCTCGACCTGCACGCCGCGCTCGGCCTCGAGCTGGGCGACTGTCACACGATCCGCAACGCGGGCGGCGTGGTCACCGACGACGTGATCCGCTCGCTGACCATCAGTCAGCGCGCGCTGGGCACCCGCAGCGTGGTCCTGATCCACCACACCGGATGCGGCCTGGAGTCCCTCACCGAGGAGTTCCGGCACGACCTGGAGATGGAGGTCGGCCAGCGCCCGGCGTGGGCGGTGGAGGCGTTCCGCGACGTGGACCAGGACGTACGGCAGTCGATGCAGCGGGTGCGGACCTCCCCGTTCCTGCTGCACACCGACGACGTGCGCGGCTTCGTCTTCGACGTGCGCACCGGTCTGCTCCGTGAGATCGACCCGGCCGAGGGCGGCGCCGCGAAGTCGGCCTGACGCCCCGGCGGCCCTCCTCCCGCCCTCGTGGCGGGGGGTGAAAGGGCCGCAAGCCCGGCATCGCGGGGGCAGTTGTCCACAGGCGGTGACACGAATCCGTAACGGCGGCAAGAATGCGGGGTGTGACGGCGCGCGGCCTGGTCCGCGCGGCGTCGCAGTTCCGGGGTGGGCCGGTCGCGCTCGCGTGCACAGGCCCCGGGTGATGACGGGCCGAGGAGGGCCGGGTGACGACCTATGACGATCGGGCGAGCCAGGGGGGCGTCCCCGCTCGGACGGAGTCGGGCGCGGGGCGGGATCTGACCGCCACCGCGGAGCGTGTCCGCGCTTCGGTGGAGGAAGTGATCGAGGGCAAGCCCGAGGTCGTACGGCTCGCGCTGACCGTGCTGCTCGCCGAGGGGCACCTGCTGATCGAGGATGTCCCCGGCGTGGGCAAGACCATGCTGGCCAAGGCGCTGGCGCGGTCCATCGACTGCTCGGTGCGGCGCATCCAGTTCACCCCCGACCTGTTGCCCTCGGACATCACCGGGGTCTCCATCTGGGACCAGCGGGGCGGTGACTTCGAGTTCAAGCCGGGGGCGATCTTCGCGCAGCTCGTGATCGGCGACGAGATCAACCGCGCCTCCCCCAAGACCCAGTCGGCGCTGCTGGAGTCCATGGAGGAGCGCCAGGTCACCATCGACGGCCACAGCTACGAACTGCCGAACCCCTTCATGGTGGTGGCGACGCAGAACCCGGTCGAGATGGAGGGCACGTACCCGCTGCCCGAGGCCCAGCGCGACCGCTTCATGGCCCGCGTCTCGGTGGGCTACCCCAGCGTCGAGGCCGAGCTGCGGATGCTGGACGTGCACGGCGGCGCCTCCCCGCTCACGGACCTGGAGCCGGTGGCGCACGCGCACGAGATCGTGAAGCTGATCGAGACGGTGCGCACGGTGCACGTCTCGGAGGCCGTGCGGCGGTACGCGGTGGAGCTGGTCGCCGCCACCCGCGTCCACCCCGACCTCAGACTCGGCGCCTCGCCGCGCGCGACGCTGCACCTGCTGCGCGCGGCCAAGGCGTCCGCCGCCCTGGAGGGCAGGGAGTACGCGCTGCCGGACGACCTCCAGGCGCTCGCCCCGCCCGTGCTGGCCCACCGGCTGCTGCCCACCTCGGAGGCCCAGCTCAACGGGCGGACGGCCGAGGACGTGGTGCGGGAGATCATCCAGCGGACGGCCGTGCCCACCACCGGCCGGCAGAGCGGCTACGACGGCCTGGACGCCTCGCCGGCCCTTCCCCCGCGGCCGCTGCGGTCTCCCCGGGGCCTGTGATGTCAGCCGGGGGGCGGGGCGGGGTGCGCGCGACGCTGTCGGGGCTCACCACCCGCGGGCGCTCCTTCCTGGCCGCCGGGATCGCGGCCGCGATCTGCGCGTATGTGCTGGGCCAGGACGACCTGCTGCGGGTGGGCCTGCTGCTGGCGGTGCTCCCGCTGCTCTGCGCGGCCGTCCTGCACCGCACCCGGCACCGGGTGACCGCCGAGCGCGGCCTGGCGCCCACCCGGGTGCCCGCGACCGGGGAGGCGCGGGTCCGGCTCAGGGTGGACAACGTCTCCCGGCTGCCCACCGGCCTGCTGATGCTCCAGGACCGGGTGCCGTACGTGCTGGGGCCCCGGCCGCGTTTCGTGCTGGACCGGGTCGAGCCGGGCGGCCACCGCGAGGTGTCCTACCGGGTCCGCTCGGACCTGCGCGGCAGATACCGGCTCGGCCCGCTCCAGGTGCGGCTGAGCGACCCGTTCGGGATGTGCGAGCTGACCCGGTCCTTCTCGGCGTACGACACCCTCACGGTGCTGCCGCGGGTGGAGCCGCTGCCGCCGGTGCGGTTCGGCGGGGAGGCGCTCGGGCACGGCGACGGACGGCAGCGCTCGCTGGCGCTGGCCGGCGAGGACGACGTGATCCCGCGCGGCTACCGGCACGGTGACGACCTGCGCCGGGTCCACTGGCGCTCCACCGCCAAGCACGGCGAGCTGATGGTGCGCCGCGAGGAGCAGCCCCGCCGCTCGCGCTGCACGGTGCTGCTGGACACCCGCGCGGCGGCCTACGAGGGCGCGGGCCCCGGTTCGGCCTTCGAGTGGGCGGTGTCGGGTGCGGCCTCGGTGGTGGCGCATCTGCTGGAGCGGGGGTTCTCGGTGCGGCTGCTGACGGACTTCGGGGTGACGGTGTCCGGCGAGGGCGGCTCGGGGCACGAGCGGGCGGCGGCGGCCGCGCTGATGATGGACACCCTCGCGGTGATCGACCACTCCGACGGCGCGGACCTGGCGGGCGCGTACGACGTGCTGCGGGACGGCCACGACGGGCTGCTGGTCGCCTTCCTCGGCGACCTGGACGGCGGCCAGGCGGCCTCGGTGGCCCGGATGCGCAGGCGCGGCGGCGCGGTCGCCTTCGTGCTCGACCCGGACGACTGGACGCGCGAGCCGACGGCGGTGCCCGTGCCGAACGCCCCGCTTCCCCAGCGGCTGCGGGTGCTGCGCGAGGGCGGCTGGACGGCGCTGGGCGTGCCGCCCGGTGCCTCGCTGGAGGAGCTGTGGCGGCAGGCGGACCGGGAGCGGCCGGGTCCGGCCGCGCTGAGCGGGAAGGCACGGGGATGAGCGGGCGGGCGCGACTGGCGCTGTGCGCGGCGGCGGCGACGCTGATGGCGTCCTCGGCCTTGCTGCCGCTGGTCGACGGCCCCGTCTGGCTGCTGCTGTCGGCGCTGCTGGTGGCCGTGCAGGCGGGCGTGGGCATCGCGGCCCGCCGGGTTCCGCTGTCCCGGTCGCTGACGCTGGTGGCGCAACTGCTGGTGACGCTGGTGCTGCTGACGCTGGTCTTCGCGCGGGCCGAGGCGCTGGGCGGGCTGCTGCCGGGTCCTGACGCGTTCCGGCGGTTCGGGGCGCTGTTCGGGCAGGGCGCGGACGACGTGAGCCACTACGCGATCCCGGCGCCGCTGACCGACGGCATCCAGCTGCTGCTGGTCGGCGGGGTGCTGCTGGTGCATCTGCTGGTGGACACCCTCGCGGTGTCCTTCCGGCGGGCGGCCCCGGCGGGACTGCCGCTGCTGGCGCTGTACTCGGTGGCGGCCGGGCTGTGGGACGGGGCCGCGGACTGGCTGTGGTTCCTGGTGGCGGCGGCCGGTTATCTGATGCTGCTGCTCGCGGAGGGCCGGGAGCGGCTGGCCCAGTGGGGCCGGGTCTTCGGCGGCACCCCGCGCGCGGGTGCCCCGGCGGGCGGGGTGACGGCACCGGCCCGCACCGGCCGCCGGATCGGCGCGGTGGCGCTCGGTGTGGCGCTGGTGGTGCCGCTGGCCCTGCCGACGCTGCACGGCGGCCTGCTGGGCCAGGCGGGGTCGGGCGTCGGCGCGGGCAACGGCCGCGGCGGCACCATCTCGGCGGTGAATCCGCTGGTGTCGCTGCGCGACAGCCTGAACGTGGACGACGACCGCCAGGTGCTCTCCCTGCGGCCCAGCGCCGGCGAAGTGCCGGACATGTACGTGCGGATAGTGTCGCTGGACGACTTCGACGGCACCGACTGGAAACCGTCCCAGCGCCGCATCGCCGCGGTGCCCGGCGTCTTCCCGGCCCCCGAGGGCCTGAGCGACGACGTCAGGCGGACCACGCTGCGCACGGTGATCACGGCGGCGGACTGGTACGCCCAGGACTGGCTGCCGATGCCGTATCCGCCGAGCGGGGTCCGGGTCGACGGCAACTGGCGGTACGAGCCGGTCGGCATGACCCTGGTCGGTGACCACGGCCAGACCACGCGCGGCGAGACCTACCAGGTCACCAGCCTGGATCTGCAGCCGACCGCGAAGCAGCTCGCCGGCGCCCCGAAGCCGCCGGCCGCGCTGGAGCGGGAGTACACACGGGTGCCGTCCCGGCTGCCGGACGTGGTGGCGCGGACCGCCGAGAAGGTCACCTCCGGTGCCCGCAACCACTACGAGGAGGCGGTACGGCTCCAGGACTGGTTCTCGGTGGACGGCGGTTTCCGGTACGACACCCAGGTGCAGGTGGGCCGGGGCGCCGACGCGATCGCCAACTTCCTCAAGAAGAAGGAGGGGTTCTGCGTCCACTTCTCCTTCGCCATGGCGGCGATGGCCCGCACGCTGGGCATTCCGGCCAGGGTCGCGGTGGGGTTCGCGCCGGGCACCCCGCAGGGGGACGGCTCGGTGTCGGTGAGCCTGAAGGACGCGCACGCCTGGCCCGAGCTGTACTTCCAGGGCGTGGGCTGGACCCGGTTCGAGCCCACGCCGACGCGGGGCACGACCCCGGCGTACACCCAGCAGGACAGCCCGAGCAGCGCCCGCCCGGACCGGGAGCTGCCCTCGCGCGGGGCGTCCAGGGAGCCGTCGGAGGCGGCGACGCGGAGTGAGAGCTGTGCCGCCGGGGACAGGTCGGGCGCCTGTGCCGGCCCGTCGGCGGCGGTGGCGGCACCGGGCGGGGGCGGGGGTCCGTCGGACGGTCTGTGGGCCGCGCTGATCGTGCTGGGCGCGCTGGCGCTGGTGGTGCTCCCGCTGTCCCCGATGCTGTGGCGGACGCGGGTGCGGGCACGCCGGCTGGACGGGCACTCCCCCGGTCCGGCCGGACGGACGCTGGCGGCCTGGCGGGAGCTCACCGACAGTGCCTGGGACCACGGAGTGATACCGGAGGACTCGCTGACCCCCCGCGGCTCGGCGGCCCGGATCGTGCGGCTGGGGCGGCTGGACACGGAGGCCGCGGCCGCGGTGCACCGGGTGGCGGCCGCCCTGGAGCAGGTGCTGTACGCCCCGGAGCCGCGACCGGCGCCGGACCTGGCCAAGGACGTGCGCCGGGCGATCGCCGGGCTGGCGGTCCCGGTGGGCCGGGGCACCCGGCTGCGGGCCCTGTTCGCGCCGCGCTCGGCCCGGCGGGTGCTGTGGTCGGCCCAGGACCGCTGGGCGGCCCTCCGGGCCAGGGCGGCGGCGCTGCGGCCGGTGCGCGGGGAGGCATAGCGGACCCGGTCCCGGACACGTACGAGGGGGTGACCACCGGGATCGGTGGTCACCCCCTCGTCTGAGACCTCGGGAGTCCGCGGGCGGCTCAGTGGCCCTGTTCGTCCCGGCGGCGCTGCCAGCGGTCCTCGATGCGTTCCATGACGGTACGTTTCCGCCGGACCGGGCGGCGCCCGGTGTGGCCCCTGGGCGTTTCACCCGGCTTGGGTGCCTTGCGCCATCCGGTGACGGCGAGCACGGCACAGCCGAGCATCACGAGGAAGCCGACGACACTGATCCAGATCAACTGGGCGACCATACCGGCCATGAGGAGCGCGATACCGACGAGGAAGCCCGCGACCGCCTGATAGACCCGGCGCCGGGTGTAGGTCCGCAGCCCGTTTCCCTCAAGCGCCGACGCGAACTTGGGATCTTCGGCGTACAGCGCTCGCTCCATCTGCTCGAGCATGCGCTGCTCGTGCTCCGAGAGCGGCACGGAGTCCTCCTCATCGTGCAGTCGCCGGGGCGACTCTGGGGGGTCCTTTCAGGATAGGCAGGGAATCGCCCCCGTGAAACCCGCCCCTCTGCGCCATCTGGCCAACCGGGACGTCAGAGCGTCCAGGCCCGCTGAGGCTGTCATTCCCCGGCGGCCGACCCGTCATGCCGGCCGGTGTACCTCGATCATACGGCGCAAACCCCTCGATCGGGGGGCTTGTGGCGTACTCCATCCGCCGTCGCGCCCCTGATCAGCGCCGTGTCCCACGGGGCGGGTTCAGTCCCCGGCGCCTTCGGCCGGCGCTCCGGTCCGGCCCGTCTCACCGAGCACATGGACCTGGGTGGCCACGGAGTGGAAGGCGGGCAGCTCCGCCACGGCGGCCTCCAGCCGCAGCAGGGCGTCCAGCGCGCCCGGCTCGGTGTCCACCAGGACGCCGGGCACCAGGTCGGCGAAGACGCGCACGCCGTGCACGGCGCCGACCCGCAGGCCCGCGCCCTCGACCAGGGCGGTGAGCTGCCCGGGGGTGAAGCGGTGCGGCACCGGGTCGCCCTCGCCCCAGCGGCCGTCCGGGTCGGTGAGGGCCTGGCGGGCCTCGGTGAAGTGCCCGGCGAGGGCGCGGGCCAGCACGGCGCCGCCGAGGCCGGCCGCGAGCAGGCTGAGCACGCCCTCGGGGCGCAGCGCGGCCACCGCGTTGCCGATGCCCTCGGCGGGGTCGTCCACGTACTCCAGGACGCCGTGGCAGAGCACCGCGTCGTAGCCGCCGCGCTCGACCACCTCGAAGAGGCCGTGGGCGTCGCCCTGGACGCCCCGGACCCGGTCGGCCACCCCCGCCTCGGCGGCCCGGCGCTCCAGGGCGAAGAGGGCGTTGGGGCTGGGGTCGACGACGGTGACGCGGTGGCCGAGCCGGGCGACGGGCACGGCGAAGTTGCCGCTGCCGCCGCCGGTGTCGAGCACGTCCAGCGAGTCCCGCCCCGTGGCCTTGACCCGGCGGTCGAGGGCGTCCTGGAGGACGTCCCACACCACGGCGGTACGGAGAGAGGCGCGGGGGCGCGTCGGGTCCGGCACGGCTGTTGCTCCTCGGCACGGCACCGCCCGTTGCCCGGCGGCGCGATGGGGGCCTCCCCGGCCGGTCACGGGGAGGTGCGCGGCAGGTGGAGACATAAGGCGCCTCCACCCTATGGCCTCGCCCGCCGCACCCGGTCACCCCGGCCGGGTGCGGTGGTCCGCGTCTCGCCCACTGGACGAGAACGCCGGGTCAGAGGGCCTCCGGGCCGGTCCGGGGCAGCACCGGCTGGAGGGCGAGCATCCGCTCGATCAGGCGCAGGAACATGCCCGCGTCGCGTATCAGGTCGTCCGCGTCGCGGGGGCCGGCCGCGCCCCGGATGCCGGCCTCGGCGCGGGCGCGGCGGTCGGCGCCGGAGGCGAACAGGGCGCTCCACTCGGCCAGCTCCGGTGCCAGCTCGGGCAGCACCTCCCAGGCGGCGCGGATACGGCTCCGGCGGCGCGCGGTGGTCTCGGGGCGCCCCCGGACGGCGAGGACGGCGGCGGCCGCGCGGAGGGCGGCGAGGTGGGCCAGGGCGTACCGCTCGTTCGGGGTCTCCATGGCGGCGGCCTCGTCCAGCGCGGTGTGCGCCTGGCCGAGCAGGGCGACGGCGGCGGGCGGTGCCGTGGACCGGCGGAGCACGGGGTGGACGTCGCTCGGGGCGGTGGCCGATGACGAGCTGGTCATGACGAACCTCCTGTCGTCCGGTGACGGCATGGATGCCGTATGCCCACATCGTGCGGTATGCCACTGACAATCCGTTCCGACCTGCGGTTTCACCCCAACTGGGGCTGAAATCGGGGGTATCGGGGAACACCTGTGGGGCATCCGGGCTTTGTCACGCACGCCTGTTCGGGCATACTTTTGAACTGACCAGTCAGTTCAAAAGCGGTACCGGGGAGAGGCGGGGGCTTGTGCACGGCGTGGACGTCACGGCCGCGGGGTTCGGGCTCAAGGGGCCACGGGGGTGGGCCTTCGAGGACATCGGCTTCGAGGCCGGGCCGGGTTCGCTGATCGCCGTGGAGGGACCGTCCGGCTCCGGCCGTACGTGTCTGCTGCTGGCGCTCACCGGGCGGATGAAGCCGAGCAAGGGGCAGGCGGCCGTCGGCGGCCTGCCCCTCCCCCGGCGCATGGGGGCGGTACGCCGGTTCAGCGCGGTGGCCAATGTCGCCGGGGTGACCGACCTGGAGCCCGCGCTGACCGTGGGCGAGCACCTGCGTGAACGGGCCCTGCTGCAACGCCGGTTCGGCGACTCGCTGCGCGAGGCGCTGCATCCGCGTCCGCAGCGCGCCCACGAGGCCCGGCTCCGCGCGGACGCGGCGCTGGCCGCCGCCGGGCTCGACCTGGACGCACTGCCGAAGGGCTCGCGGACGGCCGTACGGGATCTGGAACGGCTGGAGGTGCTGCGGCTGTCCGTGGCGCTGGCGCTGATCGGCGGACCCCGGCTGCTCGCGGTGGACGACGTGGAGCTGAAGCTCTCGGCGGACGAACGCGCCGAGGTGTGGGACCTGTTGCGCTCCCTGGCCGACGCGGGGACGACGGTCCTGGCCGTGTGCCGCACCGCCCCGGAGGGCTGCGTCACGGTCTCCACGGAGCCCGCCGGGGCCGGACCCGCCGAAGACCGGCCGGCCGAAGACACCGAGGACGCTCCCCGAGAGGAGGACGCCGATGCGCTCACCGAAGCTGGCCGCGCTTGAGCTGCGCCGGTTCGGCCGGGGCCGGCTGCCCCGCGCCGCGCTGGTCGCGCTGCTGGTGCTGCCCCTCCTCTACGGCGCCCTGTACCTGTGGTCGTTCTGGGACCCGTACGGCCGCCTGGACCGCGTACCCGTGGCCCTCGTCAACGAGGACCGGGGCGCGACGGCGGGCGGCAAGAAGATCCACGCCGGTGCGGACATCGTCAAGGGTCTGCGCGAGCGGCGGACCTTCGAGTGGCACGAGGTCGACGCGGCCGAGGCCCGCCGGGGCACGGAGGACGGCACCTACTACCTCTCGCTGACCCTCCCGGCCGACTTCAGCCGCCGCGTCGCCTCCAGTTCGGGTGACTCCCCGGAGACCGGCGCGCTCCAGGTGCGCACCAACGACGCGAACAACTACATCGTCGGCCAGATCTCGCGGACCGTGTTCGCCGAGGTCCGCTCGGCCGCGTCCACCAAGACCTCCCGGACCTTCCTGGACCGGATCTTCATCAACTTCTCCACCCTGCACGACAAGACCGAGACCGCCGCCGAGGGCGCCGACAGACTGAGGACCGGCCTGGGCAAGGCGGAGAAGGGCGCCCGGAAGCTCGCGGACGGCCTGAAGGAGGCCGACAGCGGCAGCGGCAGGCTCGCCAAGGGCCTGACCCGGCTCGACAAGGGCGCGGGCGACCTGGAGGACGGTTCCCGGCAGGTCGCGGCCGGCACCCAGACCCTGGCGGACAAGGTCGACGGGGCGTACGCGAAGGCCGGCCCCTTCCTGCGGAAGAACGGGAAGACGATCGGCGCCACCGCCCGCCTGGTCTCCGACTCGGCCCGCACGGTGCAGGACAACCTCGACACCCTGGTCCGGCTCGCTCCCGGCGCCGCGAGGACGGCCCACGCCTCCGCCACCGCGCTGGACCAGGTGCACAGGGCCCGCTGCGAGACGCCGCCCGTGCCCGATCCCGCCTGCCCGGACCTGGCGAAGGCCCAGCGGGCGGCGGACGACGTGGCCGACGTGGCCGACGACCTGAACAAGGTCGTCGCCGCGCAGGGCGGTGATCTGACGGTCATGCGCAAGAACCTGACCACCCTGCGCGCCCAGGCCGACGCCCTCGCCGAGCGCGCCCCGCACCTGCACCAGGACGTCGCGGACGCGGTCGCCCGGATCGACAAGCTGAACGCGGGCGCGAACGCCGTCGCCGCCGGGGCGAAGAAGCTGCACACCGGCCTCGGCACCGCCCGGTCCGGCGCGGCCACCCTGCACCGGGGCATCGGCACCGCCGAGTCGGGCGCCAAGGCGCTGGACAGCGGCCTGTACAAGCTGGTGGACGGCTCCGAGCGGCTGGCGGACGGTCTGCACGAGGGCGCCGGGAAGATCCCCGACTACGACGAGCGCACCCGCGACCAGCGCACCGGCGTGATGGCCGACCCGGTCCGGCTCTCCTCCGCCGACCTGCACCACGCGCCCAACTACGGCACCGGCTTCGCCCCGTACTTCATCCCGCTCTCCCTGTGGGTCGGCGCGATGGTCGCCTACATGCTGATCCCACCGCTCAACAGGCGTGCCCTGGCGGCCGGCGCCCCGTCCTGGCGGATCGCGCTGGCGGGCTGGCTGCCGGTGCTGGCGGTGGGGGTGCTCCAGACGGCCGCGCTGATGTCCGTCCTGCACTTCGGTATCGGTCTGGAGATGGCCCGGGCGGCCGGGACGACCCTGTTCCTGTTCCTGGTCACGGCGTGTTTCACGGCGATCGTGCAGTGGCTCAACGCCCGCTTCGGCGCCGCCGGCCGCATCCTCGTGCTGGCGCTGCTGATGCTCCAGCTCACCTCGGCGGGCGGCACGTACCCGGTGCAGACCAGTCCGGGCTTCTTCAACGCCATCCACCCCTTCCTGCCGATGAGTTACGTGGTCTCGGCGCTGCGCCGGCTGATCACCGGCGGGGGGCTCGGCCCGGTGTGGCAGGCGTGCGTGGTGCTGACGGCGTTCACCGCGGGCGCCCTGGCGCTGACCGCGCTCACCGCCCGGCGCCGCCAGGTGTGGACGCTGCAGCGGCTGCACCCGGAGCTGAGCCTGTGAGCGCCGGGCCGGCACAGGCGGCCCGTCCGCCCGGCGCACCTGTGAGAATCGGGTCCATGGAAAGCACCAGCGCCCGGCCCGCCGGCGGCACGCGCCGCGAGGCCACCCGGCAGAAGCTCTACGAGGCGGCCGTCACCCTCATCGCCGAGCAGGGGTTCTCCGCGACCACGGTGGACGAGATCGCCGAGCGCGCCGGGGTGGCGAAGGGCACCGTCTACTACAACTTCGCCAGCAAGTCGGTCCTCTTCGAGGAGTTGCTGCGGCACGGCGTGGGCCTGCTCACCGCCTCGCTGCGGGAGGCCGCCGAGCGGACCGCGGGCGAGGGCGGCGGCGGGGTGGACGCGCTGGACGCGATGGTCCGCGCGGGCCTGGTCTTCATCGACCGCTACCCGGCCTTCACCCAGCTCTACGTGGCCGAGCTGTGGCGTACCAACCGGGCCTGGCAGTCGACGCTGATGGTGGTGCGCCAGCAGGCCGTGGCGGTGGTCGAGGGGGTGCTGCGCGAGGGCGTGGCGGCCGGGGAGTTCAGCGACGAGATCGACGTGCCGCTGACCGCGGCCGCGCTGGTCGGGATGGTGCTGGTGGCCGCGCTGGACTGGAAGGCCTTCCAGCCGGAACGGTCGCTGGACGACGTGCACTCCGCGCTGTCCCGGCTGCTCCAGGGACGGGTCAGCGGGGGCTGACCCGGGGGCGGGGAGGACCCGGGGCGCGCGAAGGGCGCCGGACCGCGGTGCCTGCCGGTCCGGCGCCCTCGCTCTCCCCCGTACGGTTCCCACCGCGGTCCCCCGCGACCGTGACGGCCACGGGCCCCGTGTCTCGCTTCCGCCGACGGATCGGCGGAAGGAGCGGCCGGCGGGCGGGCCCGTTCCGCCGCCCCGTGTCGGCGGTGCCGGGCCGCGCCCCCTGGCCGTGTCTCCACTCTCCCCTCCGGCAGGTCCCCGGCCCATCCGCTCGGCTACTCATCTGTGCGTCTAGGTACGGGTACTCAAGCCCCCGCGTTCGGGCCCGGACCCGGCACTGTCCGTGGTGGTCGGTAAAGTCGCGGTCATGGCACGGATTGCGGTGATCGGCGCCGGGATGGGCGCGCTGGCGGCGGCCGCCCGGCTGGCCGTCGCGGGCCACCGGGTGACGGTGTACGAGCGGACGGACACGTACGGCGGGGCGGTGCGCCGCTTCGAGCGGGACGGGTTCGCCTTCGACACCGGCCCCGGTCTGCTGCCGCTGCCCGCGGTCTGGCGGGACCTGTTCCTGAAGACCGGCAAGGAGCCGCTGGAGGACCTGGTCGAGCTGGTCCAGGTCGACCCCTCCTCCCGGCACCTCTTCGCGGACGGCACGCGGGTCGCCGTGCCCAACGCCTCGCGCGCCGGTGTCGTCTCCGCGCTGGACGCGGCGCTGGGCGCCGGGGTCGGTGAGCGCTGGGGTGACTTCCTGGTCCGGGCCCGCGAAGCCTGGGACCGCACCCGGCGCCCCCTGCTGGAGGAGCCGCTGTGGCCCAACTGGCAGGTGCTGGCGGAGCGTGAGCCCTACCCGGCCGTCCCGCACAAGCGCCTGCTGCGCACCCGCCGGGCCACCACCCTCGCCGAGGTCGCCGCCTGGGAGACGCGCGACGACCGGCTCACGGCCCTGCTGACCGGCCACGCCCTGGCCCACGGCCTCGACCCGCGCACCGCCCCGGCGAGCGCCGCCGTCCTGCCGTACCTGGAGCACGCCTTCGGCACCTGGTACGTGCGCGGCGGCATCCGCGAGCTGGCCCGCGCCGTGTACGAGCGCTGTGTGCGGCGCCGGGTGGAGTTCGTGTTCGGCGCCGAGGTCACCCGGATCACCGTGAAGGACGGCCGCGCGGCGGGCGTCGAGCTGGCCGACGGCACGGTGGCGGACGCCGATCATGTGGTGGCCGACGTGGACCCGGCCCTGCTGGGCCGCCTGACGGACCACCCCCTGGACGGCACCGGCGATGTGCGCCCCGGCGCGCGCGGCGCCGCCCGGCTCACCCTGCTGCTGGCGCTGAGGGGCGCCCGTGAGGCGGGGGCAGCGCACCGCACGGTCGTGCACGCCCCGGACGCGGAGGCCGAGCTGGACTTCCTGGCGAACCCGGGCGGCGATCCCTTCCCCGTCCCCACGGTCACCGTGCTGCGTCCCGACGACCCGGCGCTGCGCCCGGACGACGCACACGAGTCGGCGGTGGTGTGGGCGACCCTGCCCGTCGGCCTGGACACGGACGCGGGCCACGCGGAGGTCCTGCTCGACGCGGCCGCCGAGGCGGTCCCGGATCTGCGCGACCGCCTGCTCTGGCACGAGGTCCGCACCCCGGACCACAACTCGGCCGAGACCGGCGCCCGTGACGGCGCGGTACCCGCCCCCTCACTGGCCGCGGGCGCGGGCGGTCTCCTGCACCCCGCCAACTCCACGCGGCTACCCGGTCTGTACCGGGTCGGCGGCTGGTCCCACCCCGGCGGCGGCCTGCCGCACGCGGGGATGTCGGGGGCGATGGTGGCCGGACTCGTCGTGGAGGGGCCGGAGTTCCGGGGCTCGACGTGAGCGGCTGTCAGTAGCGGTACTGCTCGTCGTAGCCGGTGTTCTGCTGCTGGGTCTGGCCCTGGTAGGGGTACTGCTGCTGCTCCGGCGGGAGTTCGCCGCCGTAGGTCTCGTCGGTCCGCTGCTGCGGTACCCACACCCCGCCCGCCGGGGTCTCGCCCTGGCCGCCGTATGCGTCCTGGCCGTAGCTCTGCTGGGGGTAACCCTGCTGCGCGTAACCGGAGTTGTCGTAGCCGCCCTCGTAACCCTGGCCGTAGGGGTCGGGGTAGCCGGGGTACGCCTGCTGGGCGCCGGTGTCATAGCCGCTCGGGGCGTAGCCCTGCTGGTCGTAGCCGGAGTAGCCGTAGGCGTACGCCTGGTCGGTCTGCTGGGGCTGGGCCGGGGTGCCGTCGCCGTAGACGCCGTAGCTGCCGGTGTCGTCGGGCATGGGCTGGGGCTCGTAGACCGAGGTGGTCTCGGCGGCGGTGGGGTCGGGGCGGGCCGGGGTGAACACGTCGTCGCGGTCGTAGGCGTCGTCGTGGTCGTAACCGTCGGTGGCGTACGCCGCGGTCTCCGGGCCGGGGTGGTCACGGCCGGAGTCGGCGGACTCGTCCGGGCCGGGGTCGCCGAGGACCGGGTCCTGGTGCTCGGCGCGATTGCGGCGGCGCCGGGTGACCGGGCCCGCCTCCTCGTCGTCGGGGCGCTTGACGGCCCAGCCGGCCGCGAAGCCCTTGCGGAAGGACAGCGTGACGTAGGTCTGTCCGACGGCGAACGCGATGGCGCCCAGCCCGATGACGACGACCGACGGCATCAGCACGCCGACCACCACACCGAGGAACCCGCTGAAGGCGAGCAGCCGCCAGCGCAGCCGCGCCTTGTACTGCAGCAGCACTTCGCCGAGCAACCACAGCGCGACGACGCCGAACGCGATGTAGAGGACCGTCCAGCCCATGTACGCCCCTCTCCCAGTGACCGTTACGCAGTGTGTCGCATCGCGGTGCGGCCGGTCTAGGCCCGCGGAGGTTGGTGCAGGCCCAGGTTCTCGTAGATTTCCAGCGTCGCCGTGGAGTTGTTCAACGTGATGAAGTGCAGTCCGGGCACCCCCTCGGCGAGCAGCCGGGCGCAGAACTCCGTGGCGAATTCGATCCCCAGGGAGCGTACCGCCGCCGGGTCGTCCTTCGCCGCGAGGATGCGCTCTTTCAGCTCGGGCGGGAACAGCGCGTTGCTCAGCTTCGGCAGCCGTTCCAGCATCTTCACGCTGGTGACCGGCAGGATCTCCGGAATGACGGGGGTTTCGCAACCCGCGGCGGCGACGCGGTCGCGCAGCCGGAGGTAGGAGTCGGGCTGGAAGAACATCTGCGTGATGGCGTAGTCGGCACCCGCGCGGCACTTGTCCACGAAGTGGGCGACGTCGGTGTCCCAGTCGGCGGAGCGCGGGTGCATCTCCGGGAAGGCGGCGACGCCCACGCAGAAGTCCCCCGACTCCTTGATGAGGCGCACCAGTTCGGCCGCGTAGGTCAGCCCCTCGGGGTGCGCGACCCAGTCGCCCATCGGGTCGCCCGGCGGGTCGCCGCGCACGGCGAGCATGTTGCGGATGCCGGCGTCCGCGTACTGGCCGATGATGTTGCGGAGTTCGGCCACCGAGTGGTCGACGGCGGTGAGGTGGGCGACCGGGGTGAGCGTCGTGTCGACGACGATCTGCTGGGTCTCCTTGACCGTGGTGGCACGGGTGGTGCCACCCGCGCCGTAGGTGACGGAGACGAAGTCGGGCGCGACGGCCTCGACCCTGCGCAGCGCGTTCCACAGGTTGCGCTCGCCCTGCGGGGTCTTCGGCGCGTAGAACTCGAAGGAGTACGCCGTCTTGCCGGTGGCGAGGATGTCCCGGACGGTCCGGGCTCGATCAGTCCTGGTGGATGCGGTTCCGAGGGCCATACCCGCAGGTTAGCCACGGGTGGCCGGTGACCCAACCGGGCACCGGTGATTTGGCCGAATTGCCGGGCCCTTGTCCACCCCTTGGGACGGCTCCCGGTCAGATCTCCCGCAGCCGCTTGGCGAACTCGGCCGCCGCCGCACCCGGATCGTCCGCCGCCGTGAGCGCGCGGACCACGACCACCCGGCGGGCGCCCGCGTCGAGCACCTCGTCCAGGTTGGTCCGGTCGATGCCGCCGATGGCGAACCAGGGGCGCTCGGTCTTCAGGCCCGCCGTGTACCGGACCAGGCCGAGGCCGGGGGCGTGGCGGCCGGGCTTGGTGGGGGTGGGCCAGCAGGGGCCGGTGCAGAAGTAGTCCACGCCGTCCTGGACGGCGGCCGCGGCGGCCTCCGCCTCCGAGTGGGTGGAGCGGCCCACGAGGACCCGGTCGCCGAGGATCGCGCGGGCCGCGGGCACCGGGAGGTCGCCCTGGCCGAGGTGGAGCACGTCGGCTCCGGCCGCGTGGGCCACGTCGGCCCGGTCGTTGACCGCGAGCAGCTTGCCGTGCCGTGCGCAGGCGTCGGCGAACACCTCCAGGTGGGCCAGCTCCTCGGCGGCCTCCATGCCCTTGTCCCGCAGCTGGACGATGTCGACACCGCCGACCAGGACCGCGTCCAGGAACTCGGCGAGGTCGCCCTGCTCCCGGCGGGCGTCCGTGCAGAGGTAGAGCCGGGCGTCGGCGAGGCGGGCGCGGGCGGTGTCGGGCATGCGGTGGGTCCCCCGGTGTTCGGTGTACGGGTCGGCTTGCGTGGGGGCGGCGCCGGGCCGGGCGCCGCCCTGGGGCGCGATGGAGCGCGGTGGGTCAGACGGCCAGCGCCTGGGCCCGGCGCTTCACCTCCGTGCCGCGGTTCTCACTGAGGGCCTGGGCGGGGGTGCCGGGCAGGGAGGGGTCCGGGGTGAAGAGCCATTCGATCATCTCTTCGTCCGTGAAACCGTTGTCCCGCAGGAGCGTCAGGGTGCCGGTGAGGCCCTTGACGACCTTGTCCTCGTCGATGAAGGCGGCGGGGACGTGCAGCGCGCGGTTCTCACCGCGGCGTACGGCGATGAGCTGGCCCTCCTTGACCAGCTGCCGTACACGCGTCACCTCGACGTCGAGCTGTTCGGCGATGTCGGGGAGGGTGAGCCAGGCGGGGACAAGAGCGTCGGTATTGGTGTCAATCTCGGTCACGACACCTAGCCTGCCATCCTCCACCGGCAGCCGGTAGTCGGGCCACTCCGCGCGCGGGCACCCCGCCTACCCGGTGACGGCCTGCTTCAGCGGGAGCGCGGGGTCCGTCAGGGCGTCGGCGTCCATCAGCCGGCCCGCCTCGATCAGCCGTCTGCCCTGGGCCAGGTCGCGCGGGCGGCCCACCGCCAGCAGGGCCACCAGACGCCCCTCGCGCAGCCAGCACACGGTCCAGGCGGGGTCGGCCGGGTCGCCGCGCCACACCGTGCGGTCGGCGGCCGCGTGGTGGCCCGCGTACTGCACGAACCGCCCGAACTGCTCGGACCAGAAGTACGGCACCGGGTCGTAGGGCGCCGCCTCCTCGCCCAGGATGTCGGCGGCGACCGTACGGGGGCCCTGCAGGGCGTTGTCCCAGTGGTGGACGAGCAGCCGCTCGGCGTAGCGGGCCGAGGGGAAGGAGGTGCAGTCGCCGACCGCGTACACGTCCTCGGCGGAGGTGCGCAGCCGGTCGTCGGCCAGCACCTCGCCGTGCGGGCCGAGGGCGATGCCGGAACCGGCCAGCCAGCCGGTGGCGGGGCGGGCTCCGATGCCGACCACGACGGCGCCGGAGGGCAGCCGGGCGCCGTCGTCCAGCACGACCGCGCCGGGCTCGACGGCCGCCACCCGGGTGCCGGTGCGCAGGGTGACTCCGGCGTCGGCGTACCAGGCGGTCATCGGGGCGGCGACCTCGGCGGGCAGGGCGCCGGCCAGCGGGCGGTCCGCGGCCTCGACGACGGTCACCGCGCAGCCCGCCTCCCGGGCGGCGGTGGCGAACTCGGCGCCGATCCAGCCCGCGCCGACGACCACCACGTCGTGCTGCGCGGCCAGCACCGGGCGCAGCCGCTCGGCGTCGTCCAGGGTGCGCAGCAGGTGCACGCCGGGCGCCTGGTCCGTGCCGGGCAGCCGGACCGGTTCGGCACCGGTGGCGAGGACCAGCACGTCGTACGGGACGGGCCCGGCGGTGGTGTCCACCTCGCGGTCGGCGGGGCGGACGCCGAGCGCCTCGCGGCCCAGCCGGAGATCGATGCCGAGCGAGGCGAAGTCCACGTCGAAGGCGGAGCCGTCGGCGGTGCCCAGCAGGACGGCCTTGGACAGCGGGGGCCGGTCGTACGGCTGGTGCGCCTCGGCGCCGATCAGGGTGACGGGCCCGGCGAAGCCCCCTTCGCGCAGGGCGACGGCGGTCTGCACCCCGGCCATCCCCGCCCCGACGACGACCACGCGCCGTTCCTGTGCCTGGCCCGCCGAAGATCTCTGCTCGCTCACACGGTCACCTTAGGTCACTGACTCTCCGTCAGTCAGTGCGCTGCGGCACCGACCTCTTCCACCACGCTGGTGCCCGCGCCCGGCCCGGATTCCCATTGCCACTCCTCCTCCAGCCTCAGGCGGCCGTCGGGCAGTTCGACCACGGTGGAGACGCAGTGCCCGGAGGCGGTGGTGCCGTCGTGCCGGAGCTGCACGTAGCGGAAGTCGAGCCGGTCCCCGGCGCGGGTGCCGACGAGGTGGCCGCGCGCGATGTCGCCGCCCGCGTACTCGGCCCAGATCCGCCCCTCGCTCTCGTGGTAGGCGAACCGGGTCCCGGTGCCCACCTGGCCAGGTGCCTGGTCGGTCACGGGGGCGAGGGTGAGTCCGTCGAGCGAGCGGGGCATGGGCGAGGGCTCCCTTACGGGTGAACTGGGCGGGCGGCTAGGCTGGCCACCGTAACTGCACTCGCGGGAGCCCGGACGCACCGGGCTGAGAGGGAGGCTGGCGGCCTCCGACCGTACGAACCTGATCCGGGTCATGCCGGCGAAGGGAGGGGCGGGACGCCCATGCCGTCACATACGTCCGAACGACCCGGTGCTCCGGACGTCCTCGTCGTCGGGGGCGGGATCATCGGCCTGGTCACCGCCTGGCGCGCGGCCGGGCGGGGGCTCACCGCCGCCGTGGTGGACCCCGTTCCCGGCGGCGGGGCCGCGCGGGTCGCGGCCGGGATGCTCGCCGCCGTCACCGAGTTGCACCACGGCGAGGAGGGGCTGCTCGCCCTGAACCTGGCCTCCGTGCGCCGCTATCCCGGTTTCGCCGCCGAGCTGGCCGAGGCCACCGGCCACGACCTCGGCTACCGCCGCTCGGGCACGCTGGCCGTCGCCTTCGACACCGACGACCGCGCCCAGCTCCGCGAGGTGCACGAGCTGCAGCTCCGGTGCGGACTGGACTCCCAGTGGCTGTCCGGGCGGGAGTGCCGCCGGCTGGAACCGATGCTGGCGCCCGGTGTGCGGGGCGGACTGCGGGCCGACGGCGACCACCAGATCGACCCCAGGCGGCTGGCCGCCGCGCTGCTCGCCGCCTGCGAGCGGGCCGGGGTGGCCTTCCACCGCACGTGGGCCGCGCGGCTCGACACCGCCGCGGACCGGGCCACCGGGATCACCACGGCGGACGGGACCTCGCTGGCCGCAGGTCAGGTGGTGCTGGCGGGCGGCAGCCTCAGCGGGCGGCTACCGGGCGTGCCCGAGGCGCTCGTACCGCCGGTGCGCCCGGTGAAGGGACAGGTGCTGCGGCTGACCGTGCCGCCCCGGTACCGGCCGTTCCTCAGCCGTACGGTGCGGGCCGTGGTGCGCGGCGGGCCGGTGTACCTGGTGCCGCGCGAGAACGGCGAGCTGGTGATCGGCGCGACCACCGAGGAGCTGGGGTACGACACCACGGTCACCGCGGGCGGGGTGTACGAGCTGCTGCGCGACGCCCATGAGCTGGTGCCCGGCATCACCGAGCTGCCGCTCACCGAGACCCTGGCCGGCCTGCGCCCCGGTTCCCCCGACAACGCCCCGCTGCTCGGCCCCTCGGGCCTGGCCGGCCTGCTGCTGGCCACCGGGCACCACCGCAACGGCGTGCTGCTCACCCCCGTCACCGGGGACGTCATGGCCGACGTGCTGTGCGGCGCGGGCCTGCCCGAGGTGGCGCGCCCGTTCTCGCCGCGCCGCTTCGCCGCCCCCTCCCCCACCCTGGAGCGCTCCGCATGAACATCCTGGTCAACGGCGAGCGCCGCGAGGTGGCGCCCGGCACCGCCCTGGACGCCGTCGTCCGCGTCCTCACCCCGGCGCCCTCCGGGGTGGCCGCCGCCGTCAACGAGACCGTGGTCCCGCGCACCCGGTGGGCCGAGACCGGCCTCGCCGAGGGCGACCGGGTCGAGGTTCTCACCGCCGTCCAGGGAGGCTGACCATGACCACCGACCCCCTGCTCCTCGGTGATCTGGCCCTGGACTCCCGGCTGATCATGGGCACCGGCGGCGCGCCCAGCCTGGACGTGCTGGAGCGCTCGCTGATCGCGTCCGGCACCGAGCTGACCACGGTGGCCATGCGCCGGGTCGACCCCGGCGCCCACGGCTCGGTGCTCTCGGTGCTGGAGAAGCTCGGCATCCGCGTCCTGCCCAACACCGCGGGCTGCTTCACCGCCGGGGAGGCGGTGCTGACCGCCCGGCTGGCCCGCGAGGCGCTCGGCACCGGTCTGGTGAAGCTGGAGGTGGTGGCCGACGAGCGGACCCTGCTGCCGGACCCGGTGGAGACGCTGGACGCGGCCGAGACGCTGGTCGACGACGGCTTCACCGTGCTGCCGTACACCAACGACGACCCGGTGCTGGCTCGCAGGCTGCAGGACGTGGGGTGCGCGGCCGTGATGCCGCTGGGCTCCCCGATCGGCTCCGGGCTCGGCATCCGCAACCCGCACAACTTCGAGCTGATCGTGGAGCAGTCGCACGTCCCGGTGATCCTGGACGCCGGGGCCGGCACGGCCTCCGACGTGGCGCTGGCGATGGAGCTGGGGTGCGCCGGTGTGATGCTCGCCTCGGCCGTCACCCGCGCGCAGGACCCCGAGACGATGGCCTCCGCCATGCGGTACGCCGTGCACGCCGGGCACCTGGCCCGGCGGGCGGGGCGTATCCCGCGCCGCCATTTCGCGCGGGCGTCCTCCCCTGCCCGGGGGCGCGCGGACCTCGACCCCGAGCGCCCGGCCTTCACCTCGCGAAACGGTCACAGCTCTGCTGCAGCAGCTCACCCGGACGGCGCAGCGGGAGCCGGGCCCGCGCACCCCTCGTAGACTCGCCCGCGTGGATACGACCCTCTCGGACCCCCTCCTCGGCCAGGTGCTCGACGGCCGCTATCGCGTCGAGGCGCGGATCGCCGTCGGCGGGATGGCGACCGTGTACCGGGCCCTGGACATCCGGCTGGACCGGGTCCTGGCGCTCAAGGTGATGCATCCGGCGCTGGCCGCCGACGGCACCTTCGTGGACCGGTTCATCCGCGAGGCCAAGTCGGTCGCCCGGCTGTCCCACCCCAACGTGGTGCAGGTCTTCGACCAGGGCACCGACGGGGGTTACGTCTACCTCGCGATGGAGTACGTCGCCGGGTGCACCCTGCGCGACGTGCTGCGCGAGCGGGGCGCGCTGCGGCCGAGGGCGGCCCTGGACATCGTGGAGCCGGTGCTCGCCGCGCTGGGCGCCGCGCACCGGGCCGGGTTCGTGCACCGGGACATGAAGCCGGAGAACGTGCTGATCGGGGACGACGGCCGGGTCAAGGTCGCCGACTTCGGTCTGGTGCGCGCGGTCGACACGGTCACCAGCACCACCGGCTCGGTCCTCGGCACCGTCTCCTACCTGGCCCCGGAGCAGATCGAGCAGGGCACCGCCGACCCGCGCGTGGACGTGTACGCCTGCGGTGTCGTGCTCTACGAGATGCTGACCGGCGCCAAGCCGCACTCCGGGGACTCCCCCGCCCAGGTCATCTACCAGCACCTGAACGACGACGTGCCCCCGCCCTCGGCGCTCGCGCCGGGCCTGGCTCCGGAGCTGGACGGGCTGGTGGCCGCCGCCACCGCCCGCACCCCGGCCCTGCGCCCCGCGGACGCGGCCGCGCTGCTCGGCGAGGTGCTGCGGGTGCGCGGCACGCTCACCGAGGAGCAGCTCGACGCGCTGCCCCCGCGAGCCCTCTTGGGCGCCCACGACAACGCGGGCGACCGGACGAGTGTGCTGCCGCGCGCCATGACGGCGATCCGGCCGCTCCCGGTGAACGGGGACGGCGACGACGTCCACGACGTCACGAGCGTGCTGCACACGACCGACATCGAGCCCCCGCCCACCACCCGGCACGGAGCCGGACGGTCCCGGCGGCCCCGGCGCGGGCTGGTGACACTGCTGGTCGCGGTGCTGGCGGTCCTCGGCGTCGGCGGCGGCGTCTGGTACATCAACTCGGGCCAGTTCACCAAGGTGCCGCCGGTGCTGTCGCGCACCCAGGACCAGGCCGAGCAGCGGCTGAAGGCGGCCGGGCTGGAGGTGGGCGGCGTGAAGCGCGCCTACAGCGACACGGTGGACCGGGGCACGGTCATCAGCACCGACCCCTCGGCCGGCTCCCGCGTCCGGGGCCACGCCTCGGTGGGCCTCACGGTCTCGCTGGGCCCGCGCACCGTCTCGGTGCCCCGGGTGGCGGGGCAGCCGCTGGAGCGGGCGCGGGAGCGGCTGAAGGCGGCCGGTCTGGAGCCGGGCATGGTCACCCGGGAGTTCAGCGACGAGGTCGGGCGGGGCTCGGTGATCCGTACGACACCGGAGGCGGGCGTCGAGCGGCACGCCGGTTCGGCGATCGCGCTGGTCGTCAGCAAGGGCGCCCCCGTCGACATCCCGGACGTCAAAGGCGAGGACGCGGAGAGCGCGCGCCAGGACCTGACCGACGTCGGTCTCAAGGTGAGGATCGCCCCCGAGCGGGTCCACTCCGACTACGACAAGGGCCAGGTCGCCTCCCAGTCGCCGGAGCCGGGCGCCCGGGGCGCCGAGGGCGACACGGTGACGCTGACGCTGTCCAAGGGCCCGGAGATGGTGAAGGTGCCGGACGTGGTCGGGTCGAACGTGGACGACGCCCACCGGAAGCTGGAGGCGGCCGGGTTCGAGGTGCACGAGGACCGCGGGCTGCTGGGGCTGTTCGGCGACACCGTGAAGAAGCAGTCGGTGGCGGGCGGCGACGAGGCGCCCAAGGGCTCGGAGGTCACGATCACCATCCGGTGACCGGTCTCACCGCGGCCGCCGGTCCGGGCGCGCGGGACGGCGTGACACCCTGAACGGGTGACACTCCAGCCGTCCCCCGCAGCGCCCCTGACCGTCCCCGGTGCCCTCCGCAACCCCGTCGGCGCCCATGTGCCGGTGGCCGGCGGGCTGCACGCGACGGGACTTGCCTACGCCCGTGAGCTGAAGGCGGAGACCGTGCAGGTCTTCGTGGCCAACCCGCGCGGCTGGGCCACCCCGGCCGGCAACCCGGCGCAGGACGAGGCGTTCCGGGCGGCCTGCGCGGCGGAGTCGGTGCCGGCGTACGTGCACGCGCCCTATCTGATCAACTTCGGCTCGCACACCGAGGCCACGGTGGAGCGGTCGGTGGAGTCGCTGCGGCACTCCCTGCGGCGCGGGCGGGACATCGGCGCGCTCGGCGTGGTGGTGCACACCGGCAGCGCGACCGGCGGCCGTCCGCGCGAGGTGGCGCTGAAGCAGGTGCGCGAGCATCTGCTGCCGCTGCTGGACGAGCTGACCCACGACGACGACCCGTTCCTGCTGCTGGAGTCGACGGCGGGGCAGGGTTCCTCGCTGTGCTCGCGGACCTGGGACTTCGGCCCGTACTTCGCGGCGCTGGACGCCCACCCGAAGCTCGGGGTCTGCCTCGACACCTGTCACATCTACGCGGCCGGGCACGACCTGACCGGCCCGGACGGGATGCGGCAGACCCTGGATCTGCTGGTGGAGACCGTGGGCGAGGGGCGGCTGAAGCTGATCCACGCCAACGACTCCAAGGATGTGGCCGGCGCACACAAGGACCGCCACGAGAACATTGGCTCCGGACACATCGGGGAGGAGCCGTTCCGCGCCCTGATGGCTCACCCGGCCACGGCGGGCGTCCCGCTGGTCATCGAGACCCCCGGCGGCAAGGAGGGCCACGCGGCGGACGTGGCCCGGCTGAAGCGCCTCCGGGACGACTAGAGCTACAGCTCCGGGCCGTCGCCCGGCTCCTCCTGGTAGGAGTAGCGCTGTTCCTTCCAGGGGTCGCCCACGTTGTGGTACCCGCGCTGCTCCCAGAAGCCCCGGCGGTCGGCGGTCATGTACTCCACGCCCCGGACCCACTTGGGGCCCTTCCAGGCGTACAGGTGCGGGACGACCAGGCGGGCCGGGAAGCCGTGTTCGGCGGTGAGGAGTTCGCCGTCCTTGTGGATGGCGAAGATGGCGCGCTCGTCGGCGAAGTCGGCCAGCCGGAGGTTGGCGCTGAAGCCGTACTCGGCCCACACCATCACATGGGTGACGTCGGGCGCGGGCGGGGCCAGGTCGAGGATCGCGCGGGCGGGCACGCCGCCCCATTCGGCGCCGAGCATGCTGAACTTCGTCACGCAGTGCAGGTCGGCCACGACGGTGGCGTACGGCAGGGCGGTGAACTCCTCGTGGGTCCAGGACCGCTTCTCGCCGTCGGCGGTGGCGCCGAAGACCCGGAAGTCCCAGCGCTCGGGGCGGAACTTGGGCACGGGACCGTAGTGCGTGACCGGCCAGCCGCGCTGGAGCCGCTGCCCCGGCGGAAGATCTGCCGCTGCCCCCGTCCCAGACGCGCGTTCCACCGGATGACCCATGTCTCCATCCTGACAGACCCGGCGGGGTGCATCGGACCAGCACAGGTACATTTCCGGCATTACCCACTAAGTGTGCGCTTACTGGACGGCTCCGGGCCCCGATGGAATCATGCGGCAGGATCTGCCAGGAATGTCCGGAAGGAGCCCATCCCGATGTCAGGCGACCCCGAGGTCATCGAGCTGCTCAACGAACAGCTCACCGCCGAGCTGACCGCGATCAACCAGTACTTCCTGCACGCCAAGCTCCAGGACCACAAGGGGTGGACGAAGCTCGCCCGGTACACCAGGGCCGAGTCCTTCGACGAGATGCGGCACGCGGAGTCCCTGACCGACCGCATCCTGATGCTGGACGGCCTGCCCAACTACCAGCGGCTCTTCCACGTCTCGGTCGGCCAGACGGTGACCGAGATGTTCCGGGCGGACCGGCAGATCGAGGTCGAGGCCATCGACCGGCTGCGCCGGGGCGTGGAGATCATGCGCGCCAAGGGTGACATCACCTCGGCCAACGTCTTCGAGGCGATCCTCGCCGACGAGGAGCTGCACATCGACTACCTGGAGACCCAGCTCGACCTGATCGAGAAGCTGGGCGAGTCTCTCTACCTGTCCACGGTGATCGAGCAGGTCCAGCCGGACACCGAGGGCTGAGCCGACCCCTCAGGCCGCGTCACCGAGGCGGCGTACGGGTGCCTCGGCGGCGGTGACGAGCACCGGCGGGCGCTGGGTGATCTGCTCGCGGCGCGGGCAGGCGCCCCGGCCCAGAAGGGCCTGGATGCGGCGGACACAGCCACCGCAGTCGGTGCCGGCCTTGCAGGCGGAGGCGATCTGGCGCGGGGTGCAGGCGCCGTCCGCGGCGTGCTGCTTGACCTGCTGCTCGGTGACGCCGAAGCAACTGCAGACGAACATCAGGTTCACCTCCCGACGGGACCGCCGATCGCTGCCGTCGCCGGATTTCGGTGAGGCAAACCTAACCTAACCCAGGGGCCGGGGACCGGGGAAGCGCGAGGGCGCGGATCTCGTGTGATCCGCGCCCCACTTCACGCTTCGCGCCGTCCGCCGGTCACTGGTCCCGGTACATCTCCGCGACCAGGAAGGCGAGGTCCAGCGACTGACTGCGGTTGAGCCGGGGGTCGCAGGCCGTCTCGTAGCGCTGGTGCAGGTCGTCGACGAAGATCTCGTCGCCGCCGCCCACGCACTCGGTGACGTCGTCACCGGTCAGCTCCACGTGGATGCCGCCGGGGTGGGTGCCCAGGCCCTTGTGGACCTCGAAGAAGCCCTTGACCTCGTCCAGCACGTCGTCGAAGCGGCGGGTCTTGTGCCCCGAGGCCGCCTCGAAGGTGTTGCCGTGCATGGGGTCGGTCACCCAGGCCACCGTGGCGCCGGACGCCGTGACCTTCTCCACCAGCTCGGGCAGCCGGTCCCGGATCTTGTCGGCGCCCATGCGGACGATGAACGTCAGCCGGCCCGGCTCCCGGTCGGGGTCGAGACGGTCGATGTAGCGCAGCGCGTCCTCGGCCGTGGTGGTCGGGCCCAGCTTGATGCCGATCGGGTTGCGGATCTTGGACGCGAACTCGATGTGCGCGCCGTCCATCTGCCGGGTGCGCTCACCGATCCACACCATGTGCCCGGAGACGTCGTACAGCTTGCCGGTGCGGGAGTCGACGCGGGTCAGCGCCGACTCGTAGTCCAGCAGCAGCGCCTCGTGCGAGGAGTAGAACTCGACGGTCTTGAACTCCTCCGGCTCCGCGCCGCAGGCCCGCATGAAGTTCAGCGCCTGGTCGATCTCACGGGCGAGCTGCTCGTAACGCTGGCCCGACGGCGAGGACTTCACGAAGTCCTGGTTCCAGGCGTGCACCTGGCGCAGGTCGGCGTAGCCGCCCGTGGTGAAGGCCCGGACCAGGTTCAGCGTGGAGGCGGAGGCGTGGTACATCCGCTTCAGCCGCTCGGGGTCCGGGTAGCGGCTCTTCTCGGTGAAGTCGAAGCCGTTGACGGAGTCGCCCCGGTACACCGGCAGGGTCACGCCGTCACGGGTCTCGGTGGGCTTGGAGCGCGGCTTGGAGTACTGGCCCGCGATCCGGCCGACCTTGACCACGGGGACGGACGCGGCGTACGTCAGCACGGCGCCCATCTGGAGGATCGTCTTGACCTTGGCCCGGATGTGCTCGGCGCCCACCGCGTCGAAGGACTCGGCGCAGTCGCCGCCCTGGAGCAGGAACGCCTCGCCCTTGGCGACGGACGCCAGGCGGGCGCGCAGCTGGTCGCACTCGCCCGCGAAGACGAGGGGCGGATAGGTCGACAGCTCCGCGATCACTTCGCGCAGAGCCTCGGTATCGGGGTATTCGGGCTGCTGCGCCGCGGGCAGGTCTCGCCAGGTCGCCTCGGCGGCCACGGCTCGGGAATCAGCGTTCACGGTCACCCTCCCCACATTACGGGGTCACGACCGGTGCTCCCGGCCCCGCCCGAAAGGTGAGACGCGGTGACTGGTCCGTGGACGCCCTGCCCCGCGCCGGGCGGGGCCGATGCGGTAGGGTCGGCGCCATGTTCGCGCAGCAGATCCAGAACTGGTGGTGGACCGCTCTTCCGGCGGCCCACTGATTCGCGCGCACTACCGAGACTTACGCGAAGGCCGCCCGAGGGGCGGCCTTCGGTGTTTCCCGGGGTCCGTTCCACGAACGGCGTCCGTCGTCCCGCTTCCCGGACCGCCCGACGCACGCAAGAGGAACCCCCGTGAACCAGCCCGACCTGGCCCGTCTCGCCGACGGCGACCGCCCCTTCGCCCTGCTGCACCGCCGCACACCCGGCCGCGGCACCTCCTCGGTGGAGGTGCTGATCGGCCCGGTCACCGCCCACGAGGAGCTGGCCGAGCTGCCCGACGAGGGTCTGGCGCTGATCCCGTTCCGGCAGATCCGTGAGCGCGGCTTCGACGTACGCGACGACGGCACCCCGCTGCTGGTGCTCCACCCCGAGGAGTCCTACGAGGTCCCGCTCGCCACCGCGCTGGAGACCCTGCCCGCCCACCCGGTGCGGGTGGAGGACGGCGGGTTCGACGTGCCGGATGAGGAGTACGGGGAGATCGTCGGCCGGGTGCTGCGCGAGGAGATCGGGCGGGGCGAGGGCGCCAACTTCGTGATCCGGCGGACCTATCGGGGCGAGATTCCCGGCTTCTCGCGGGCCGACGCGCTGGCGCTGTTCCGGCGGCTGCTGGCGGGCGAGCGGGGCGCGTACTGGACGTTCGTGGTGCACACCGGAGACCGCGCGCTGGTCGGGGCGAGTCCCGAGGTCCATGTGCGGATGTCCGGCGGCACGGTGGTGATGAACCCGATCAGCGGGACGTACCGCTACCCCGCCGAGGGCCCGACCCCGGAGCACCTGCTGGAGTTCCTCGCCGACGCCAAGGAGACCGAGGAGCTGTCCATGGTGGTCGACGAGGAGCTGAAGATGATGTGCACCGTCGGCGACCGGGGCGGGGTGGTGATCGGGCCCCGCCTGAAGGAGATGGCCCACCTCGCGCACACCGAGTACGAGCTGCGCGGCCAGACCTCGCTGGACGTCCGGGACGTGCTGCGCGAGACCATGTTCGCCGCGACCGTCACCGGCTCGCCGGTGCAGAACGCCTGCCGGGTGATCGAGCGGTACGAGCCCACCGGGCGCGGCTACTACGCGGGTGCGCTGGCCCTGCTCGGCCGGGACGCCGGGGGCGCCCGCACCCTGGACTCCCCCATCCTGATCCGTACCGCCGACATCGCCGCCGACGGCCGGCTGAGCGTGCCGGTCGGCGCGACCCTGGTGCGGGGCTCGGACCCGGCGGGCGAGGTGGCCGAGACCCACGCGAAGGCGGCGGGGGTGCTGGCCGCGCTCGGGGTACGGCCCGCCCGGCCGCGCACCGGGCGGGAGCGGCCCGGGCTGGCGGACGACCCGCGGGTGCGGGCCGCGCTGGACGGTCGCCGCTCGGCGCTGGCTCCGTTCTGGCTGCGGATGCGCGAGCCGGCCGCCCCGCTGGGCGCGCACGCGCTGGTGGTCGACGGCGAGGACACCTTCACCGCGATGCTGGCCCACGTCCTGCGCTCGGGCGGCCTGGCGGTGACCGTACGGCGCTTCGACGAACCGGGGCTGGCCGAGGCGGTGCGGGCGCACGAGGGCCCGGTGGTGCTGGGGCCCGGCCCCGGTGACCCCTCGGACGCGGCCGACCCGAAGATGCGGCGGCTGCGCGAGCTGACGGCCACCGTGCTGCGCGAGCACCGGCACGGGGTGCTCGGGGTGTGCCTGGGGCACGAGCTGATCGCGGCGGAGCTGGGGCTCGACATCGTCCGCAAGCGGGTGCCGTACCAGGGGGCGCAGACGGTGATCGACCTGTTCGGGCGGCCGGAGACGGTCGGTTTCTACAACAGCTTCACGGCCCGCTGCGACGACGAGGCCGCGCGGGAACTCGCCGCGCACGGCGTGGAGGTGAGCCGCGCCCCGGACGGCGAGGTGCACGCGCTGCGCTCCGGCCGCTTCGCCTCGGTGCAGTTCCACCCGGAGTCGGTGCTGACCGTCAACGGTGCCGATCTGGTGCGGGAGTTGGTCTCCGGACTGCTGACGGCGCGCACCGGCTCGTAGCGGGTCAGCCGAAGAACACCCCGGCCTCCGCGTACAGCTCCGGGTCGACCGTCTTCAGCCGGGCGGTCGCCTCGGAGATCGGGATGCGCACGATGCGGGTGCCCTGGAGGGCGACCATCTTGCCGAAGTCGCCGTCGCGGACGCAGTCGATGGCGTGCAGCCCGAAGCGGGTGGCGAGCCAGCGGTCGAAGGCGCTCGGGGTGCCGCCGCGCTGGACGTGCCCGAGCACGGTGGTGCGGGCCTCCTTGCCGGTGCGCCGCTCGATCTGCTTGGCCAGCCACTCCCCCACCCCGGACAGCCGGACGTGCCCGAAGGAGTCGTGCGACTCGTCCTTGAGCACCATCTCGCCCTCCCTCGGCATCGCCCCCTCGGCGACGACCACGATCGGGGCGTACGCCGCCTCGAAGCGGGAGGTGATCCAGCCGCACACCTCGTCCAGGTCGAAGCGGTGCTCGGGGATGAGGATGACGTTGGCGCCGCCGGCGAGCCCGGAGTGCAGCGCGATCCAGCCCGCGTGCCGGCCCATCACCTCGCAGACCAGCACCCGCATGTGGGACTCGGCGGTGGTGTGCAGCCGGTCGATGGCCTCGGTGGCGATGTTGACGGCGGTGTCGAAGCCGAAGGTGTAGTCGGTGCCGGAGAGGTCGTTGTCGATGGTCTTGGGCACGCCCACACAGGGCACGCCGTGCTCCTCGTACAGGGTGGCGGCGACGCCGAGGGTGTCCTCGCCGCCGATGGCGATCAGCGCGTCGATGCCCTGCTCGGCGAGGTTCTCCCGGACCCGGCGCACCCCGTCCTCGGCCTGGAGGGGGTTGGTGCGCGAGGAGCCGAGGATGGTGCCGCCGCGCGGGAGGATGCCCCGCACGGCGGGGATGTCGAGGGGGGAGGTCCGGCCTTCGAGGGGGCCGCGCCAGCCGTCCCGGAAGCCGGTGAAGTCGTAGCCGTACTCCTGGACGCCCTTGCGGACCATGGCCCGGATGACGGCGTTCAGGCCAGGGCAGTCGCCGCCCCCGGTCAGCACTCCCACGCGCATGGTCCGTCCCTTCGCCGCGATGACCGACTCAGCCACGGTAATGGTGATACAGGTCACACAACGAGGTGGGAAGGGCGAAACCGGTGAATCAGTCGTCGTCCAGGCCCCGCTCGATCGCGTAGCGCACCAGTTCCACCCGGTTGTGCAGCTGGAGCTTGCCCAGGGTGTTCTGGACGTGGTTCTGGACCGTGCGGTGCGAGATGACCAGGCGTTCCGCGATCTGCTTGTAGCTCAGGCCCTTGGCGACCAGGCGCAGCACCTCGGTCTCCCGCTCGGTGAGCCGGGGCGCGCCCGGCGCTCCCGCCTCCGGCGCCGGCGCGGGCTCGGCGGCCAGCCGCCGGTACTCGCCGAGGACCAGTCCGGCGAGGCCGGGGGTGAACACCGGGTCGCCGACGGCGGTACGGCGCACCGCGTCCAGCAGTTCGCCGGTGGACGCCGACTTCAGCAGATAGCCGGTGGCGCCCGACTTCACGGCCTCCAGCACGTCGGCGTGCTCGCCGCTGGCGGAGAGCACCAGGACGCGCAGGGCCGGGTTGTGGGCGATGAGTTCCTTGCAGACCTGCACACCGGGCTTGGCGGGCAGGTTGAGGTCGAGCACCAGCACGTCGGGGGCGGCGGCCTTGGCGCGGCGCACCGCCTGCTCGCCGTCGCCCGCGGTGGCGACGACACGCAGCCCCGACTCGGTCAGGTCGCGGGCGACCGCGTCGCGCCACATGGGGTGGTCGTCGACCACCATCACCTTGATCGGGTCCTGCTCGGTCATCGCCGTTCCGCCTTCCCCCGCGCCGCCTCGGCGCTCTTCGGTACCGTCAACTCGACCTCGGTGCCCTGGCCGGGCACGGAGATCACCTCGGCGCTGCCGCCGAGGTCGCGCAGCCGTCCCCGGATCGACTGGGCCACCCCGAGCCGTCCCTCGCCCTCGGCGAGCGACAGCCGGCCCTCGGGGATGCCGGGGCCGTCGTCGCGGACGGTGACGACGATCTCGCCGGGCTCGTCCTCGACCAGAATCCAGGCGCGGGCCTCCTCGCCCGCGTGCCGCCGCACGTTGTCCAGCGCGGCCCCGACGGCGGCCGCCAGCTCTCGCGCCGCCGCCGCCTCCAGCATGACCGGCGCTCCCGGTTCGGCGAGGCTCACGCGGGACCCGGCGTACGGGGCGAGCAGGGAGCGCAGGTCGAGGGGGCCGGTGGCCGCGGGCGCCGGGCCGTCAGGGGTGCGGCCGGCGGGGAGCAGGCCGCCGGAGACCAGGGTGCGCAGGGCGATCTCCTGCTCCCCGGCGAGCCGGCCCAGCTCGGCCGCCTCGCCGCCGATGACCGCGCCGCGCCGCTGCACCATGGCCAGCACCTGGAGCACGCTGTCGTGGATGTCGCGGGCCAGGCGCTCCCGCTCGCGGGTGGCGGCCTCGATCTCCAGGGCGCGGGCGAGGGTGCGCTCGGAGGCGCGGGCCACCTCGACCACGTAGCCGATGGCGATGGCGGCGACCCAGACCAGGATCACGTTGTGCACGGTGTCCCGCGCCGGGGCGCCCCGCTCGACCAGGTTGGCCACGGCGACCGCCGTGGAGGCGCCGGCCGCCCAGCGCCAGCCGCCCTTGAGGGCGAAGGCCAGCACCGCGCCCGCCGTCCATATCGACGGCAGGGTGGAACCGCCGTCCGCGATGCGGTGCGGGTCGTCGGCGAGCGGGGTGAGCAGGATGCCGAGGACCGCCACGGCGAGGTCGGCCGCGAGGAACCGCCGGGTGCAGCGGGCCGCGCCGGTCACCCGGGTCACGGTGGCGAGCGTCCAGACGACGAGCAGCGCGTAGTAGGCGAGGGCCAGCCAGGGGCGGACGAAGTGGGTGTAGGCGGTGGCGCCCAGACCGATCGCGTACAGCATGGTCAGGACGCGGTAGCCGGTGAGCGCGCGCCACAGCGGCAGCTCGACCGACATCCGCATGACCCGTTCGCCCCTGGCCATGGCGCCCCCGCCTCCCCCGAGCCGGGACGCTAGGCCCCGGTCTTCTCCGCCTTCTCCGCCTTGCCGGCTTCCTTCGCCGCCTTCGCCGCCTCCGCGATCTGCCGCTTGGCGGCGGTCGCGTAGATGTCGACGTACTCCTGGCCGGAGAGCTTCATGATCTCGTACATGACCTCGTCCGTCACCGCCCGCAGCACGAACCGGTCGTGGTCCATGCCGTGGTAGCGGCTGAAGTCCAGCGGCTTGCCGATCCGGATGCCGGGCCGCATCAGCTTCGGCATCACCTTGCCGGGCGGCTGGATCTTCTCGGTGTCGATCATCGCCACCGGGATCACCGGCGCGCCGGTGGCCAGCGCCACGCGGGCGAGCCCGCCGGGCTTGCCCCGGTAGAGGCGGCCGTCGGGCGAGCGGGTGCCCTCGGGGTAGATACCGAACAGCTCACCGCGCTCCAGCACCTCTATGCCGCTCTTGATCGCGGCCTCGCCCGCACCGCGCGCGCCGGAGCGGTCGACGGGGAGCTGCCCGACACCCTTGAAGAAGGCGGCCGTCAGCCGCCCCTTGAGTCCGGGGGTGGTGAAGTACTCGGCCTTGGCGATGAAGGTGACCTTGCGGTCCAGCATCGTGGGCAGGAAGAACGAGTCGGAGAAGGACAGGTGATTGCTCGCCAGAATGGCGGCCCCCGTGGCCGGGATGTTCTCCAGCCCCTCGACCCAGGGTCTGAAGGCGACCTTCAGCGGCCCTCCGATGGCAACCTTCATCGTGCCGTACAACACCCACGTGCCTCCCGATTCCGTCGCACAGACCTTAACCCGGACCGCCGCCGATGACGCCGACGACCCTGGTCGGTGGCGACGCGGTCGCGTACGGTGAAGCACATCCACCCGTACCGCACTCCCCAGAGATCCACATACCGGAACAGGAGCCCCAAAGGTGCCGGTCCTTCCCGGAGCCGAGCCGTACCGCCACGACGGCGGGGAGGTGGGGGTTCTCCTCTGCCACGGTTTCACCGGCTCGCCCCAGTCGCTGCGCCCCTGGGCGGAGCACCTCGCCGCGCACGGCCTGTCGGTGTCGCTGCCCCTGCTGCCCGGTCACGGCACCCGCTGGGAGGACCTGCGGGCCACCGGCTGGGAGGACTGGTACGCGCACGTCGACCGTGAGCTGTTCCAGCTCTCCGAGCGCTGCGAGCGGGTGTTCGTCGCGGGGCTGTCCATGGGCGGCGCGCTGGCGCTGCGGCTGGCCGCCAAGCACGGTGAGCGCGTCGCCGGAGTGGTCGTCGTCAACCCGGCGAACCGGGTGCACGGACTCGCCGCCCACGCCCTGCCCGTGGTCCGCCACCTGGTGCCCTCCACCAAGGGCATCGCCAGCGACATCGCCAAGGGCGCCACCACCGAGCTGGGCTACGACCGGGTCCCGCTGCACGCGGCCCACTCCCTGCGCCGCTTCCTGCGCATGCTGGACGGTGAGCTGCCGCAGGTCATGCAGCCGTTGCTGCTGCTGCGCAGCGCGGTGGACCACGTGGTCCCGGCGGCCGACTCGGCGCGGGTGCTGAGCCGGGTGTCCTCCACGGACGTGACGGAGAGCGTGCTGGAACAGAGCTACCACGTGGCGACGTTGGACCATGACGCGGACCGGATCGCCGAGGAGAGCCTCGCCTTCGTCGACCGGCTCGCTCCCCGTGTCGGCGAAGAAGGGACGGCCCCCGTTGGCTGAGCACGACTCCGACCGCGAGGGCCGCGAGCCGGACGAGCACGGCAGGCCCCTGGACGAGGACGCCGCCTGGCGTGCCATCGTCGCGGGGTACGGCGACGAGCCGCCGGACCCGCCCGGCTCGAAGCCCTTCCGCTCCATCGAGGACCTGGCGCTGCTGGAGAAGGACCCGGAACCCGGGTCGGAGTCCGGGCCGGGACCAGGACCGGACTCCGCCGACGACAAGCCCGCGCCGGTACGGCCGCTGGGCAGCTCGGTCGTCTTCGCGCCCGGTGTCGGTCCGCGCGACCACACCCCGGCCGAGCCCTCGGACGACGCCGCCGGGGGCGTCGGTGACGACGATGACGAGGGTCACTTCGTACCGCCCGAGCCGCCCCCGCTGCCCGACGCGGACACCACCGCCAAGTTCGCCTGGCTCGGGGTGGTCGGGGGTCCGGTTCTGCTGCTGCTCGCCGTGCTGTTGGGCTGGGAGATGACCTGGTGGCTGACGACGCTCGCCATCGGCGGCTTCCTCGGCGGGTTCGTCACCCTGGTGACGCGGATGCGTACGGACGACGACGACGGCGACGACCCCGGCCGGGGGGCCGTCGTCTGAGCCTCGCTAGACGCCCGCCGGGATTCTGAGGGCGGCCAGGACCGGGAGGTGGTCCGTGGCCGCCCTCAGGTCGCTTCCGGTGACGCCGGGGAGGCCGGCGGGGACGGTGCAGGCGAGGACCTCGATGCCGCGGGTGGCGAGGACGGCGTCGATGCGGCGGGCGGGGGCCGCGGCGGGGAAGGTGTCCGTCCCGCCCCGGGGGGCTACGGTCGCGGCGTCCTGGAGGGCTTCGGCGAGCAGGGTGAAGGCCGGGCCGGCGGGGCCCTCGTTGATGTCGCCGCCCACCACCGCGTGGTCCACGCCCAGTGCGCCGAGGCGGTCCAGGAGCAGGCCGCTCTGCGTCCGGCGTTCGGCCTGCTGGAGACCGAGGTGGCAGCAGACGAGTCCCACGCGGGCCTTGCCGAAGCGGACGACCGCGGTGGCGAGACCCCTGCGGTGCTGGCCGGGGGTGAGCGGCAGCAGGATGTCCCCGGTGCTCTCGACCGTGGCCCGCAGGGAGCAGAGGATCGCCGGGCCGGCGGCGGGGGCGCCGCCGGTGAGGTAGACGAGGCCGGTGGCCTTGGCGAGGCGGGCCAGCTTCTTGCGCCAGCGGAAGAAGCGGGGGGCTTCCTGGAGGAGGAGTACGTCGGGGGCGCACGCGTTGATGACTCGTGCGAGGGCCTCGGTGTCGTCCCGCAGCGAGCGGACGTTGTAGCTGAGGACCCTGATGACCGCGGAACCGTCGGACTCCGTCTGGGAGTTGGGGAACGGGGTTGGCATGTGATCAACCTACGCGGGGCGGGCGGGGGCGCCCAATGACTCGGGGCGCGGGGTGGTGGGCGACTTGCCGGTTCGTCGTGGCTTGTCGCGCAGTTCCCCGCGCCCCTGAGTCGGCACAGCTGAGGTCAGTTGAGCGGTGAACCCCCTACATCACCGGGTCCGGCTCCCTCGCCAGGTCCGCCGCGCCGACCAGGCCCGCCTTGTTGCCGAGCTGGGCGGCGATGACGTCGGCGACCGGGCGCCAGTTGCCGCCGACCAGCCAGCGCTTGTAGGACTTGCGGATCGGGTCGAGGACCAGTTCGCCCTCGTCCGAGAGGCCGCCGCCCACGATGAAGGCGGAGGGGTCGAACAGCGAGGCCAGGTCCGCGAGACCGGCTCCCGCCCAGCGGGCCAGCTCGCGGTAGGAGTCCACGGCCACCGGGTCGCCCTGGCGGGCGGCCACCGAGATGTGCTTGCCCTCGATGCCGTCCGGGGTGCCGTCGCCGAGGCCCAGCAGGATCTCCGCGTTCTCCGGGGTGGCGTTGGCGCGCTGCTTGGCGTAGCGGACCAGGGCGCGGCCGGAGGCGTACTGCTCCCAGCAGCCCTGCGAGCCGCAGCCGCACGCCAGGCCGTCCGGGACCATCCGGATGTGGCCGAACTCGGCGGCCACGCCGAAGTGACCCCGGCGCAGCTTGTTGCCGATGATGATGCCGCCGCCCAGGCCCGTGCCGAGCGTGATGCAGATGACGTTGCGGTGGCCCTTGCCCGCGCCGAACTTGTACTCGCCCCAGGCGGCCGCGTTGGCGTCGTTCTCCACGACGACCGGGAGACCCACGCGGGCCTCGACCTTCTCCTTGAGCGGCTCCTGGCGCCAGTCGATGTTGGGCGCGAAGTACACGGTCGAGCGCTGCCGGTTCACGTAGCCGGCCGCACCGATGCCCACGCCGACGATGTCGTGTCCGGCACGCGCGCCCGCCACGGCCGAGGCGATGGCGTCCACGATGGCCTCGGGCGTGCTGGGGGTCGGCACCTTGAAGGTCGAGAGGATGTTGCCTTCCTCGTCGACCACGCCGGCCGCGATCTTGGTGCCGCCGATGTCGACGCCGATGGTGAGTCCCATGAATCCCTCAGTTCCGGTCGAGCCCCGCTAGGGCCAACGGTACCCGAGGCCCCACCGGGTCAGACCGTCAGTCCAGGTCGATGCGCTCGCCCGGTCCGGTGCCCTCACCTGGGTCGCGGCGGCCGGCCGGCGGCTCGTCGGCCGGGGGCGGGGTGGGACCGGTGGTCCACCGCCGCTCCTGCGCCTGGACGGCCGAGCGGTAGGCGGCGAGCAGCTCGCTCCCGGCGGCGGCGAGGTGGTCGAAGACCTGGGGGTTGCGCTCGACGACCGGCTCGACGGCGGCCTTGGCCTGCTGGACCATCTGGCGCACCGCCTGCTGGGCGGCGGGCCCGGCGACCGCGCCGAGCAGCGGGGACTGCAGCCCGGAGATCTTGTCGGCCACGGAGTCCATGAGCCGACGGAGCTCCTCGGCGGCGGTGCCGGGCGGCGGGGGGTTGGTGCCGCGGCGGCGGGCCTTCTCGGCGGCCAGGTCCTCGGCGGTGGCGGTGGCCCAGGCGTCGGCGTCGCCCATGCGCGGCGCTTTCGGAGCTTCGGGCTCCTCGGGAGGCTGGGGTGCGGGGCGCTCTTCGCTCATGGCGGGCTCCTGACTACGGTTCGCGTCTTCGACGTTACCCGAACGGCGCAGTGCGTTCACCGTCCCGTGCCGGGCCACAGCGCGGGGTCGGGCGCGAACCGGACACACAGCTCGCCGTCGGTCAGGGCGGCCCCGGCGACGGTGCAGCGGCGCAGCGCGGAGGGCAGGGCGACGATCCGGTGGAAGGGACCGGCGGTGACCACGAGTTCGTCGCCGCGCCGGACCAGGTCGAGGTCGTCGCGCACGGCGCCGGGCAGCGGGAGGCGCCAGACGAGGGTGCCGTCCTCGGCGAGGCGGTCGGTGACCGGCCACTCGACGGGGCGGGGCGCGGGGTTGACGCCGGGCGGGGCGAGCGCGGCGAGGTCGTCGGTGCCGCGCGGGTCGCGGCCGAGGTGCGGCACGGTGTGCACGTCGTACTCCTCGGCCCAGTCGGCCAGGGTCTTGCGCTGCTGGGCGAAGGGGCCGGCGAGCCAGGTGCCGTCGGCGGACTCGGGCAGTACGCGGTTGGCGATCAGGGTCTCGGGGCGCAGTCCGCGCAGGGCGAGGCCGAGGGCCGCGGAGCGGACGGCGTCGTCCCCGGCCGGGCCGGGTTCGGCGACCAGGCGGACGGTGGTGCCCCGGTCGGCGACGACGGCCTCGACGGCGGCGAGTTCCAGGTCCCAGCGGGCGGCCGTCTCGTACAGCCAGTCGGCGGGCATGGGGACCCCGGCGAGGCGGCCGAGGACGGGGCGCAGGGCGCGGGCGGCCTGGCGCTCGGGTGGCAGGAGGCGGCGCAGGTAGCGGCGGAGTTCCTCGGGCAGCGCGAGCAGGGCGAGGGCCTGGGGCAGCGGGGGGAGGTCCACCACGAGCAGGTCGTAGCGCTCGGAGAGGGCCGCGTCGCGCAGGGCGCGCAGCACGGACAGTTCCTCGGCGCCGGGCAGCGGGGTGACCTCCTCGGCGTCCAGCCGGGAGGCGCCGAGCAGGTCGAGGACGGTCCGGGCCCGGCTCTGGAAGGCCGTGAGGTCCTCGCGGAAGCGCGCGCCGGCGTCGGGGCGCCAGACGGTGAGGTTCTCGGCCGCCTCGGTGGGCGTGGGTCCCGTCACCGTGCCGAGGGCCGCGCCGAGCGTGTCGGCCCGGTCGGCGCCGAGCACGAGCACGCGGGCGCCGGTGCGGGCCGCGGCGAGCCCGGTGGCGGCGGCGACGCTGGTGCGGCCGCTGCCGCCCGGCCCGGTGATCAGGAGGGTTCGCATGAGGCTGAACGGTAACGGAGCCTCAGCGGCGTGAAGGCCCCCGGCGGGCAGGGCCCGGTGTCAGGAACCCGTCTCGACGCGCTTCTTCAGGCCGGCCAGCGCGCGGTCGATGATGACCTTCTCGGCCTTGCGCTTGATCATGCCGAGCATGGGGATCTTGACGTCGACCGTGAGGCGGTAGGTGACCTCGGTGGACCCGGCGCCCGCGGGCTTGAGCAGGTAGCTGCCGTCCAGGGAGCGGAGCATCTGGGACTTCACCAGGGTCCAGGAGACCTCGTGCTCGCCGGTCCAGGTGTAGGCGAGGGTCTGGTCGTCCTTGATGGCGCCCGCGTCCATGACGAGGCGGACCTCCTCGGCGCGGCCGCGGCCGTCGGTCTCCAGGACCTCGGCCTCCTTCACCTCGCCGGTCCAGTCCGGGTAGCGGGAGAAGTCGGCGATCACCGCCATGACGTCGGCCGGGGCCGCCTCGATCGTGATGCTCGAACTGGTGTGTTCCGCCATCGCCGTGGCTCCTCCAGATGCGGCCGGACGTTCTCTCACGCGCGGGGTGCGCACGTGTGTGCAGCGTGAAGGCTACCGCGCCGCCCCCGGCCCGCCGTCACCACTCCAGCGCCCACGGCTTGCCGGTCCCGGCGAAGTGCCCCACGTTCACGCACTCGGTCGCGCCGATCCGCATCCGGCGGGCGAGCGGCTGGTGGACGTGGCCGAACAGGGAGTAGCGGGGCTTGGTGCGCTCGATGGCGGCCAGCAGCGCGCGGCTGCCGCGCTCGAAGCGGCGGGCGACGGTGTCGTAGACGAGTTCGGGCACCTCGGGCGGGATGTGGGTGCAGAGCACGTCGACCTCGCCGACGGCCTCGATCTTCGCCGCGTACTCCTCGTCGTCGATCTCGTACGGGGTGCGCATCGGGGTGCGCAGGCCGCCGCCGACGAAGCCGAAGACGCGGCCGCCGATCTCCACCCGCTCACCGTCGAGCACGGTGGTGCCGGGTCCGGCGTACTCGCGCCACAGGGGCGGCATGTCGACGTTGCCGTAGGTGGCGTAGGTCGGGGTGGGGAAGGCGGCGAACATCTCGGCGTACTGGCGGCGTACCGCCTGCTCGATCGCCGCGTCCCGGTCGGTCCCGATACCCGACCACAGCTCGCGGCCGAGGGCGCGCGCCTCCTCGAAGCGGCGGGCGGTGCGCAGCTCGACGATCCGGTCGGCGTTCTCCGCGCCGAACAGGTCGGGGAAGATGCCGCGCGAGTGGTCGGCGTAGTCGAGGAAGAGGACGAGGTCGCCGAGGCAGATCAGCGCGTCGGCGCCCTCCCCGGCCCGCGCGAGATCACGGGCGTTCCCGTGCACGTCGCTGATCACGTGTACGCGGGTGCGGGGGCCGCGGGCGGGTGTGGAAGCCATGGCGATCAAGGGTAGAGGTGTGCGGTCTACGTGAACAGTGGCCCGTCTGGCCTGCGGTTACTCGCCCGTCGGTCAAGAGGTGGACTACTGTGCGCCCAAGCGGGTTATCCCGTGTGACGCAGCGAACATCTGGCACGGACCCCCTGTCCCAGAGGTCATACCGGCGGGTAACGTCCGGGCAGTCCGGTCGTGCTCCGGAGAACACCCCCGGCAGGCGGGACCCCCCGAGCACCCGCCCCGAGGAGCAGCAGTTTTGCGCGAGTTCAGCCTTCCGGCTCTGTACGAGGTCCCCGCCGACGGCAACCTGACGGACATCGTCCGCAGAAACGCCGCTCAGCACCCGGACGTCGCCGTCATCGCGCGCAAGGTGGGCGGCGCCTGGCAGGACGTGACGGCCCGGCAGTTCCTCACCGAGGTGCACGCCGCCGCCAAGGGCCTGATCGCCGCCGGTGTGCAGCCGGGCGACCGGGTCGGCCTGATGTCCCGCACCCGCTACGAGTGGACCCTGCTGGACTTCGCCATCTGGAGCGCGGGCGCGGTCACCGTGCCGGTGTACGAGACCAGTTCGCCGGAGCAGGTGCGCTGGATCCTCTCCGACTCGGGCGCGACCGCCGCCTTCGTGGAGCTGGACGGTCACGCGGCCGCCGTGGACTCGGTGCGCGAGTCGCTGCCGGCGCTGAAGCACCTGTGGCAGATCGAGGCCGGTGGCCTGGAGGAGCTGACGCGGCTCGGGCAGGACGTCTCCGACGCGACGGTCGCCGAGCGCGGCTCGCTCGCCAAGGCGGACGACCCGGCGACCATCGTCTACACCAGCGGCACCACCGGCCGCCCCAAGGGCTGTGTGCTGACCCACCGCAGCTTCTTCGCCGAGTGCGGCAACATCGTGGAGCGGCTGCGCCCGCTGTTCCGTACCGGCGAGTGCTCGGTGCTGCTGTTCCTGCCGCTGGCGCACGTCTTCGGGCGGCTGGTGCAGGTGGCGCCGATGATGGCGCCGATCAAGCTGGGCTGCGTCCCGGACATCAAGAACCTCACCGACGAGCTGTCCGCGTTCCGGCCGACCCTGATCCTGGGCGTCCCGCGCGTCTTCGAGAAGGTCTACAACACCGCGCGGGCCAAGGCGCAGGCCGACGGCAAGGGCGCGATCTTCGACAAGGCCGCCGACGTGGCCATCGCGTACAGCCGCGCGCTGGACACCCCGGCGGGCCCGTCGCTGAAGCTGAGGCTCAAGCACAAGGTCTTCGACAAGCTGGTCTACGGCAATCTGCGGGCGGTGCTCGGCGGCCGGGGCGAGTACGCGATCTCGGGCGGCGCGCCCCTGGGCGAGCGGCTCGGCCACTTCTTCCGGGGCATCGGCTTCTCGGTGCTGGAGGGCTACGGCCTGACCGAGTCCTGCGCGGCGACGGCGTTCAACCCGTGGGACCGGCAGAAGATCGGCACGGTCGGCCAGCCGCTGCCCGGCTCGGTCGTGCGGATAGCGGACGACGGCGAGGTGCTGCTGCACGGCGAGCACCTGTTCAAGGAGTACTGGAACAACCCGGACGCGACCGCCGAGGCGCTGGCCGACGGCTGGTTCCACACCGGGGACATCGGCACCCTGGACGAGGACGGCTACCTCCGGATCACCGGCCGCAAGAAGGAGATCATCGTCACGGCGGGCGGCAAGAACGTCGCCCCGGCCGTGATCGAGGACCGCATCCGGGCGCACGCGCTGGTCGCGGAGTGCATGGTGGTGGGCGACGGACGGCCCTTCGTCGGCGCGCTGGTGACCATCGACGAGGAGTTCCTGGGCCGCTGGGCCGCCGAGAACGGCAAGCCCGCGGGCTCCACGGCCGACTCGCTGCGCGACGACCCGGAGCTCAACGCGGCGATCCAGACGGCCGTGGACGACGGCAACGCGGCGGTGTCCAAGGCGGAGTCGGTGCGCAAGTTCCGCATCCTGCCGATCCAGTTCACCGAGGAGTCGGGGCACCTGACGCCCTCGCTGAAGCTGAAGCGGAACGTGGTGGCCAAGGACTACGCGGCCGACATCGAGGCCATCTACGCCAAGCAGACCGCCTCCTGACGAACCGTCACAGAACCGAGCGGCGCCGGGGAGTCCCCGGCGCCGCCGCGTCAGAGCAGTACCTTCAGCCGTTCGGCCAGCAGGTCCCAGCGCCACTTCTCCTCGACCCACCGCCTCCCACGCTCGCCCATCCGGCGGCGCAGGCCCTCGTCGGCGAGGAGGGCGGTGATCCGCTCGGCGGTCTCGGCGGGTTCGCCGCCCCGGACCACCCAGCCGGTCTCGCCGTCGAGCACGGCGTCCGGAGCCCCGCCGGAGTCACCGGCGACCACGGGGAGCCCGGTCGCGGACGCCTCCAGGTAGACGATGCCGAGCCCCTCCACGTCCAGCCCGCCGCGCCGGGTGCGGCACGGCATGGCGAAGACGTCCCCGGCGCCGAAGTGCGCGGGCAGTTCGGCCCAGGGCACCGCGCCGGTGAACCGCACGGAGTCCGCGACGCCGGTCTCGGCGGCCAGGCGGCGCAGGTCGGCCTCGTAGGGGCCGCCGCCCACGATCAGCAGTACGGCGTCGGGCTCGGCGGCGAGGACCTGGGGCATGGCCCGGATCAGGGTGTCCTGGCCCTTCCTCGGCACCAGCCGGGAGACACACACCACCACCGGCCGGTCGGTGAGCCCGAGCCGGGCGCGCACCTCGTCCCCGCCGGAGCCGGGGTGGAAGGTCTTCTCGTCCACGCCGGGCGGCAGCTGGACCATGCGCCCGGCCGCCTCGGGGGTGAGCGCGGCGGCGATCCGGGACCGGGTGTACTCGCCGAGGTAGGTGAGGGTGTCCGTGGACTCGCCGATCCGGCGCAGCAACCCGCGGGCGCCGGGCAACTGGGCCCAGCCCGCCTCGTGACCGTGGGTGGTGGCCACCAGCCGCTCGGCGCCGGCCTGGCGCAGCGCCGGTGCCATCAGCCCGAGCGGCGCCGCCGCCCCGAACCACACCGAGGTGCAGCCGTGCTCCCGCAGCAGCCCCACCGCCCGCCGGGTCGCGCCCGGCGTGGGCAGCAGCATGGTCGTACGGTCGCGCACGACGGGGAAGGGCTGCTCGGCGTCGAAGGCGGCGGTCGCCTCCGTGCCCTCCCGGCCGCGCTTCCAGGTGGAGGCGTAGACGACGATCCGGTCCGGGTCCAGGCGCAGCGCCATGTTGTGCAGGAACGCCTGGATGCCGCCGGGGCGGGGCGGAAAGTCGTTGGTCACGATCAGGGTCTTGTGCATCGCCGCCGACCCTACCGGGTGGTCCGCCCGGGGCCGGGCCGGGCGGAGTCTGTGGCAGGGACACGGCCGTAAAGGACATCATGAGTCTTCCGACGCGCACGACCGACGACCGAACGGCAGGGGATCACGTGGACACGAAGGGCGCCGGGCGGTCCCTGGCGTGGCTCGCGGCGGTGTGGGGGACGAGCCGTGCCGTCCTGCTGCTGACCGTGTTCAAGGTGATCACCGTGGCGGGCCCGGACGTCACCTCGGACGTGTCGGTGATCTACCGCGGCTGGTACGAGGTGCTGCGTCAAGGAACGTTTCCGCTGGACGACGTGACCTGGCAGTACCCGCCGGCGGCGGCGCTGGCGGTCCTCTCCCCCGGCCTGCTGCCGTTCCTGGACTACACGGACGCCTTCTTCGTCCTGTGCTGCCTCACCGACCTCGCGGTGCTCGCCCTCCTGGTGCGCTACGGCCGGAGTCCGGGCCGCTCACCGCGCGGGGCCTGGCTGTGGACGGCCGCCGTCCCGCTGCTCGGGCCGACGGTGTACGCCCGCTACGACGTGATGGTGACCGCCCTGGCCGTGGCCGCGCTGCTGGTGGCCGCCCGGCATCCGCGCGCCTTCGGGGTGCTGACCGCGCTCGGCGCGATGGTGAAGGTGTGGCCGGCGCTGCTGCTGACGGGGTCCTTCCGGCGCCGTCCGTGGGCGTCGGCGGCGGTGACGGCGTCGGGGCTCGCGGCGCTGTTCGCGGTCTCGATGCCGGGTGCCTTCGCCTTCCTGACCTTCCAGCGGGACCGGGGCACCGAGGTGGAGTCGCTGGGCGCGCTGGTCTTCCACGTGGCCCGGCACTTCGGCTGGGAGGGCCAGGTGCTGCTGAACTACGGCTCGATCGAGTTCCTGGGCCCGTGGGTCGGGGTGGTGAGCACGGCCGCGCTGGTGCTGACGGGGGCCGCGTTCGGCTGGCTGGTGCTGTGGCGGCTGCGGGTGGTGCGGACCGACGTACTGACGGTCCCCGAGGCCGCGTTCACGGCGGTACTGCTGTTCACGGTGACCAGCCGGGTGATCAGCCCGCAGTACCTGGTGTGGCTGACCGGCCTGGCCGCGGTCTGCCTGACCCACCGCGCGTCCCGGATGACCGCGCCCGCGCTGATGGTGGCCGTGGCGTCCCTGGTGACGGTGCTGGAGTTCCCGCTCGGTTTCATCCACGTGGTGACGAGCGACTGGTACGGCGTGACGCTGATGGCCGTGCGCAACGGCCTGCTGGTCGCCGCCTCCCTCTCCGCGGCCCGCCGCCTGTGGCGCTCCACCGTGTCCCCGGCGCCTCTCGCGTCCGCCCCCGCCGCGGCGGAGCGCGCGGACGGGTCGACCGTCTCGCCGTGAGGCTCAGCCCAGTTGGTCCCGGACGTAGTCCTGCCACTGGGCGGTGAACTCCTCGGGGGTGGTGTCCAGCACCTTCTTCAGCGCCCCCTCGACCGCGCCGGCCCGGCCGCGGTGGGCCCCGACGGCCCGGTAGAAGGCCCGCAGTTCCTCCTCGCCCCAGCGCTCGGCGACCATCCGGCAGGCCAGCCAGCCGGACTCGTAGGCGCGGGCCAGCCCGGCGGGGTCGCCGGTGAAGCCGAAGTCCTTGTCGGCGGGGAGCGCGTCCGGGAGGCGCCCGTCCGCGACCGCGCGGGTCAGCTCGGGGGCGGCCTCGGCGGGGGTGCGGCCGGTTCCCAGGTAGCCGGTCCAGTCGGCGTACCCCTCGGAGAGCCAGAGCGGGGTGGCGGCGGTGGTGGCCGAGCGGGTGGCGACGTGGGTGGTCTCGTGGGTGAGCACGACCTGTTTGCCCAGGTCGCCGAGGGCCGCGTACGCCTCCGGGTTGACCACCACCCGGTCGGCGGGAGCCCGCCCGGCGCCCGGTGTCTCGGCGGTGGTGACGGCGGCGATGCCCCGGTACCGGGCGGCGGGCGAGCCGAGCAGCGCGGCCATGCCGTCCAGCGAGCGCGGCACCAGCACGACCACCCGCCGGGCCCACCGGGCGCCCCAGGCGCGGGAGACGGCCGGTACGGCGCGGTCGGCGAGCCGGGCGTAGCCGCGCAGCTCGCCGTCGCTCTGCCCGGTGCCCAGCACCAGGCTGTGCGCGCCGCTGACGGCGCTGACCGGCCCCTGGTCCCAGAGCTGCTGCCCCGCGCCCCGCGCCGGCCCCTCGGCGGCGACGTACCAGCCGCCGTCGGCGGTGTGGCTCAGGGTGAGGGTGCGCCGGGCGGTGACGGGCGCGGTGTCCTGCCCGGCGACCCGGTAGCTCAGCTCCGCCTCGGCGCTGGTGCCGTCCGGGCGCAGCGAGGTGATCCGGTAGGCCCAGGAGGCCAGCGGGAGGGCCCGGAGCCGGGTGTAGGGGGTGCGGGTGCCGGTGGTGGCGTAGGCGGCCTCGTCACGGCCGAGCAGGGCGGTGGCCCGGCGGTCGAGCACCCGCTGCACCTCGGCGCGGGCGCCGGTGCCGGGGGCGGGGCGGGCGCATCCGGAGAACGCCGGCAGGAGCAGCAGGCAGAGTCCCGCCGCCGCTGCTCGCCACGCTCCGTCCCGGCCGGCCACCGTCCGATCGTACGGGGTGCGGGCAGGGCTCAGGGCCGGGTCACCGCGGAGACCGGCAGCATGCCGACCCGGTCGTAGCGCACCGCCGCGCCGGGGTGGGGCGCGTGGATCACCTGGCCGTCGCCCACGTACATGGCCACATGGCTGGCGTCGGAACGGTAGATCACCAGGTCGCCGGGGCGGGCCTGGGAGAGCGGGACCCGGTGTCCGGCGTCGCGCTGGGCCTGCGAGGTGCGCGGGAGCTGGACCCCCGCTCTGGCGTACGACCACTGCATCAGGCCCGAACAGTCGAAGCCCGAGGGCCCGTTGGCGCCCCACACATAGGGCCGGCCGAGGGCGGAGCGGGCCGCGGCGAGGGCGGCGGCGGCACGGGGGTCGAGGTCGCCGAGGCCGGTGAGGTCGGGGCGGCCGGAGCGGGAGGACCGGTTGTAGTCGGCGCGGTCGGCGGCGGACAGCGAGTCGAAGAGACGCCGGGCACGGATGAGGCGTTCCCCTACCTTCCGCTTGTGCGCGGCGACCGCCCTGCGGCTGCGCTCCAGGTCGCCGAGCTTGGCCTCCGCCTCCGCCCGCTCCTGGGCGAGGTCGCGCAAGGCGCCGCTCAGTTCGCGCAGTTGCCCGGCCTGACGGGTGCCGACGCGGTCGACGACGGACGCCTTGTCGAGGTAGTCGTCGGGGTCGGAGGAGAACAGCAGGGCGACGGCCGGGTCGATGCCGCCGGAGCGGTACTCGGCTCCGGCCAGCGAACCGAGCTGCTCCCGCAGGGAGTTGACCCGCTGCTGGGTGCGGGCGATGTGGTCCTGGGCGTCACGGACCTCGTGGCGCAGCCTGTCCGCGCGTTCGTCGGCCCGGTCGTAGTCCTCGGTGGCACGCTCGGCCTGGGCGTAGAGCCGGTCCAGTTCGGCGCGGGCGCCGTCGCGGGGCGCCGCGTGGGCGGCGGGTACGGCGCCGAGGGCGGCGGCCGCGGCCGACAGCACGCACAGGGCGGCCGCGCCCCGGTCGCATCCGGATGTTGCGGGACGGCGATGGGACGCCACGGCGGTCCTTCCCCTGGACGACGGGAACCGTTCCCCCGCGCGCGGACGGGCGGGGGCCCTCGGTGCCGGGGAAACGCGCCAGACAGTAGCCGCAGCGGCACCCACCGGCCAACGACCGCCGTGCGCACACACGGTGACGCCCCGGCGCCGACGCAGGTCAGCGGCGGGGCGCCAGGGGTCGCGCGGTGCCGTGATTCGCCCGTTCGGGCGGGTGTGGCGAGGGTGTCAGACGCGGACGCCGAACATGAACGGGCCGCCGATGGTGCTCATCGACTCGTAGCGGACGACCGTGCCGGTGCGCGGGGCGTGCAGGATCTGGCCGTTGCCCGCGTAGAGACCGACGTGGTGGATGTCGTTGAAGAAGAAGACGAGGTCGCCGACCTGGAGGTCGCTCGTGGAGTAGATCCGGGTGCCGATGTTGGCCTGCGCCTCCGAGGTGCGCGGGATGGAGACACCGGCCTGGGCGTAGGCCCAGGAGGTCAGACCCGAGCAGTCGTACGAGGAGGGGCCGGTGGCGCCGTAGACGTACGGGGTGCCGATCTTGCTCTGGGCGGCGGAGAACGCGGCTCCGGCGCGGCCCGAGGCGGGGACGGCGTGGCCGAGCTGGACGCGCTCGCTGGAGGAGCGGTCGGCACGCTGCTGCTCGGCGGCGAGCGCCTGCTTCTCCTTGGCGGTCAGGGTGTTGAGCAGGCGCTGCGCCTCGCCCAGCTTGCCCTGGACCTCCTTCTTCTTCTTGCCCAGCTCGGTGCGGGTGGAGGCGAGGTCCTTGAGCTTCTCGGTGGCCTCGGCCCGCTCCTGGGCGAGTTCGCGCTGCTTGTCCTGGATCTTCTTCAGCGCCTCGACCTGCTGACCGCTCAACTGGTCGAGCGTGGACGCCTTGTCGAGGTAGTCGTCCGGGTCCGCGGAGAGGAAGAGCTGGACCGAGGGGTCGATGCCGCCGCTGCGGTACTGGGCGGTGGCGAGCGAACCGAGGCCGTCGCGCAGCTTGTTGAGGTCCTGCTGGCCGCGGGCGACGTCGTCCTGGATCGTGGAGATCTCCTTCTGGAGCTTCTCCTGCTTCTCCTTGGCGCCGTTGTACTTCTCGGTGGCCTGCTCGGCCTGCTCGTAGAGCTTGTCGACCTGCGCCTTCACCTCGGTCTTGCCCGGCTTCTCGCTCGGGGCCGCGTTGGCCGCGTTCGCGCTCAGCGCGACGGCGGCTGCCGCCGCGGTGGTGAGCACGGTGACACGCGTCCGGCTCGGCTGCTTGGGTCGACGATGGGACGCCACGGAGGAGGAACTCCTTCTTGTGAGTGATCACCCGCTCGGAGGTTCGAACCGACCCTAGTGACCCAGTTGTGATCAGTTCAAATCCTCACAGCAAAAAATCCAGTCCCTCCCTGCATATTTTGCACTCAACGCACCGGGCGTGACAGGAGGTTGACTTTCCGTCGCCCACAGAAGCCCTCAATTGGGGCAGGTCACACGTCGGTCGGGCGTTCAGGACAGTCGCTTGAGAAGTACCGCAGAGGCCACGGGGCGTGCTCCGGCGCGCGCGACGCCGTCCGCCACCTCGCGGTCGGTGGAGGCGACGATGACCGGCCGGCCCGGCGGTTCGGCGCGCACGAGCTGGCGGATCAGCTCGTCCGCCGTCACGCCCGGCTTGGAGAACAGCACCCGCACCCCGCGCGGCGGCGCGAGCAGTACCGGGGCGGCCAGTTCGGCGCCGTCGAAGACACAGGTGACCTCGGCGCCGGTCTGCGCGGCGAGCGCGGAGAGCTGGCCGAGCAGTCTGAGGCGCTGCTTCTCCAGCGGCATCTGCGGATAGCCGGTCTTGGTGACGTTGTAGCCGTCGACCACCAGGTGGGCCTGCGGCAGCGCGAGCAACTGGTCGACGATGGCCGGGTCGTGCTCGGACAGGGCGCGGGCGGCGATGTCCTTCGGCGTCATCCGGCCCGGCTCGACCGCGTCCACGGTCTCGGCCGGACGCACCGACACCGGCGGCAGGGCGAGTTCACGGCGCAGCCCCTGGGCCGCCTCCAGGACGGTGTCGAGCAGCAGCCGTACCCGCATGTCCTCCACGCTGCGGCCCTCGCGGACCGCGCGACGGGTCGCCTCCAGCGCGGCCTCCGACTCGCCCAGGCGGGTCTTGAGCCGGCGGGACTCGCTCTCGGCGGCGGAGACGGCCGCCTGACCCTCGGCCCGCGCGGACTCGGTCTCGGCACGCTCCTTGCGCAGCGCGGCCTCCCCGCGCTTGACGTCGCTCAGGGCCGAGCGCAGCTTGCGGTGCAGCGCGTCGGCCTCCCTCTTGGCCGCGTCCAGCTCGGCGCGCAGCCGGGCGGTCTCGGCACGGGCGTGCTCGCGGGCCCGCTCCAGTTCCTCGCGGAGCTTCTCCAGCTCGGCGCGGCTCTCCTCGTCCACCCGCTCGGCGTCCGCGCGCTGGGCCTCCTCGCCGGCCGCGGCGACCAGCTTGGCCCAGCCGGGCGGGCGCAGCACGTAGGCGGCGGCCGCGACGTCGAGGGGGTCGGCGGCCGGGGGCGGTGAGCCCGCCTCCAGCGCGCCGCACAGCTCGGGCTGGGTCTCCTTGTAGCGCTCGGCGATCCGCTGCCGGAAGAGACGTTCGGTCTCCAGCGCGGCGGCCATCGCGTTCCCGGCGAACTTGGCCCGCCGGTTCGGTGTGAACCGGGCGTACTGCCGCAGGGGGGCGGGCAGTTCGGCCAGGGTCAGGGCGCCGAAGGCGTCCGAGACGATTCCCACGACCCGGCGCCGCACGCCGTCGGGCAGCGGACGGTCAAGCACCTCGGCGGTGCCGTCCTCCGGCCCCCCGCCCGCGGTCTCCACCATCCGTCGCACCCCAATGCCCGACATGCCCGTTACCTGCCCGATCCCGCGCGGACCGCCCCGCCCTCAGGAGGCGGCGCCCGGCCTGTCCACGAGTTCCACCTGGTCCACCGCGTTGCACCAGCGGCAGCGGACCGACTCGATGGTCTCACTGACCACCTCGCGCTCCTCGACGGTCGGCTCCCCGGCCAGGTCGAGGTGGACGTACTCGACGGCCCTGGAGGAACGGGTCACGTCGAACCGGGTGAGGTTGCCGCACAGGGTGCAGCGCCAGCGTGTCGTGGCGGTCGGCGGAGGAACCGTCATGGCGCAGCTCGCTTCCTTCTCGTCGCGTCCGGCGGACTTACGGCGCGCCGGGGTCCCGGCGCGTGTGGCCGTAACCCTACGGCCTGCCGGGTGTTCGCCGCCCGCCTGTCCGAAGCGGCGAGGCGGTCTGTACCGGTGCGTCCGGTTACGTCATGCTCTGTATTCATGATCAGAGAGTGGAGCACGACCGCCGCCCGGACCGTCAGGGCGGTCCGGGGCACCCCGGCGCCGCTGACGTACGGCCTCATCGCCCTGTGCTGCCTGATCTTCCTGCTGGGCCCGGCCTCCGGCTTCACCCACACGTACGGCACCGGGGACGCGCTGCTCGCGGCGCAGCGGGCGTACTTCCGGCACTGGGGGGTGATCCCGGCCGGGCTCCTCGCGGAGCCGGTGCGCGAGGCGCTCACCCCGGTGACCGCGCTGTTCGTGCACGGGAGCTGGGTACATCTGCTCGGCAACATGCTGTTCCTCTTCGTCTTCGGCGTGCTCACCGAGGAACGGATGGGCCGCGTCGAGTTCGCCCTCTTCTACGTCGGCTGCGGCTACCTCGCCCTGCTCGGGTACGCGCTGGCCAACGCGGACTCCGAGCAGTCCCTGGTCGGCGCCTCGGGGGCCATCTCCGCGGTCCTCGGCGCCTTCCTCCACCTCTTTCCGCGGGCCCGTGTCACCAGTCTCCTCCCGTTCCTCTTCTTCCTCCCGCTGCGCTTCCCGGCATGGGTGGTGCTGCCCTTCTGGGCGGGGCTGCAGTGGTACGCGGCGGGCCGCGCGCCCGAGGGCCCCGGCGTCGCCTACCTCGCCCATGTGATCGGCTTCTGCCTGGGCTTCGGCTACGCCTGGCTCAGGTACGGGCGGAAGCAGGGCGAGAAGGACGGGCCGGGCGGGGCTAGAGTTGGGGCCGCCCCGGCTACGGCGTCCAAGGGAGAGAACCAGCCGTGATCACCGCGATCGTCCTGATCAAGACCAGCGTGGACCGGATTCCGGAGATCGCCGAGCAGATCGCCGCGCTGGAGAGCGTGAGCGAGGTCTTCTCCGTCACCGGCACCTACGACCTGATCGCCATGGTCCGCGTGGCCCGCCACGAGGACCTCGCGGAGGTCATCCCCGGCCGCATCAGCAAGATCCAGGGCGTGGAGGGCACCGACACCCACGTCGCCTTCCGCACCTACTCCCAGCACGACCTGGAAGCGGCCTTCGCCATCGGCCTCGACAGCTAGCCCCTCCGGGGGCGGCCGCGCGATCCCGCTCGGCGCCGCCGGGCTCCTGCCCGCGGCGGGCCGTGTGCCCCGTCGGGCCGCCGCCAGGCCGACGGCGGTCTCCGGGTACCGGCCGGGCCGGCGCCGCTCCTCTCACTTCTCTCCCCCGCCGCACCGGCGCCGGCCGCCCGGCCCGGGCTCAGCTCTCCGGCACGCAGCGGCCGTTCTCCGTGCGGTAGGTCCAGCGGGCGCCCCGGGTGACCAGTTCACGGAGCGCCGTCACGAAGCGGGTGACGTGCTCGTCCGGGGTGCCCGCGCCGAAGCTGACGCGGACGGCGTTCAGGGTGCCGGTGCCGCAGCCGGCCTGTTCGGCGGCGCCGGTGCCGAGCAGGGCGTGCACCAGGGGGTGGGCGCAGAAGAGGCCGTCGCGGACGCCGATGCCGTACTCGGCGGAGAGCGCGGCGGCGAGGTGGGAGCTGTTCCAGCCCTCCACCACGAAGGACAGCACGCCCACGCGCGGGGCGTCGTCGCCGAACAGCGAAAGCACCCGCACCCCGGGCACCTCGGCGAGGCCCGAGCGGAGCAGTCCGAGCAGGTGCCGCTCACGGGCGGCCAGCACCTCGGGGCGGGCCTCGGCGAGCGCCCGGCAGGCCGAGGCGATCGAGTAGGCGCCGATCACATTGGGGGAACCGGCCTCGTGCCGGGCCGCGCCCTCGTGCCACTCCACCGCCACCGAGCCGTCGGCCCGCCGGGCCACCGTGCGGCTGGCGCCGCCGCCCGCGAGGTACGGCTCGGCCGCGGAGAGCCAGTCCGCCCGCCCGGCCAGCACCCCGGAGCCGAAGGGCGCGTACAGCTTGTGCCCGGAGAACGCGATCCAGTCGACGTCCAGCTCGCGCACGCTCACCGCCTGGTGCGGCACCAGCTGGGCCGCGTCCAGCACGATCCGCGCCCCCGAGGCGTGCGCGGCGGCCGTCAGTTCCCGCACCGGCCACACCTCGCCGGTGACATTGGAGGCACCGGTGACGCAGACCAGCGCGGGGCGCGCGGTGTCCCGGGCGGCGAGGGCCCGCTCCAGCGTCTGCACGGCCGCCTCGGGACTGCGCGGGGCGTCCAGGAAGGTCACGTCGGCCTCGCGCCAGGGCAGCAGCGCGGCGTGGTGCTCGGTCTCGAAGACGAACACCTCGCACCCGGCGGGCAGCACGCGGGCCAGCAGGTTCAGGGAGTCCGTGGTGGACCGGGTGAAGACCACCTGGTCGTCGTCCCGGCAGTGGAGGAACTCCGCGACGGTGCGGCGGGCGTTCTCGAACAGCTCGGTGGAGAGCTGCGAGAGGTGCCCGGCGCCCCGGTGCACGCTGCCGTAGTAGGGGGCGTAGGCGGCGACGTCGTCCCAGACCCGCTGGAGCGCGGGGGCGCTGGCGGCGTAGTCGAGCGCGGCGTAGCCGACCTCTCCCCCGGTGACGAGCGGCACGCGGACGTCCCGCCCGAGCACCGGCAGCGGGGCGGGGACGACGTCGGCGGGGGCGGGGGCGGGGGCGAAGGCGGTGGAGACGGACATGGCTGAACTCCCGTGAGGCAGGCCGGAGTCACCGCGCGCAGGGCATGCGGACGCGGCACCGGAGGAAGGGTGAAAGGGGGTGCGCGGAGGCGGGGCTCGGCGGCCCTATCGCATTCGCTTGCTCACGGAAAAAGCTCCCTCGTACGACCAGGACCCCTGGTTATCGAGGGGTCCGCGCTTGCCGTAGACCTTCTGGGCTACGGCCTGGTCCTCACCCGGAGCACCCCGCCACGGACGGAGGGTTGCCGGACAGCCGGCCGGGGCCGCATGGCTGTCGCTCATGACCTGATCAGGAAGCTAGCCGGACGGCGGGCGTGGCGCAACCGCCGTCCGGATGCCGGAACACCGGCGGGGCGGAGAGCGACCGCTCCCCGCCCCGCCGGAAGAAGGGACTCCTACCGGTTGCTGGCGGCCACCCACCGCTCCAGCGTGCGCGCCGCCGCCCCGGAGTCGATGGACTCGGCCGCTCTCGCCATGCCCGCCCGGAGCTGGTCCGCCAGCGGCTCCTCGGTCGGGTCCAGCGCGACCAGCGCCGCCGCCGAGTTCAGCAGCACCGCGTCCCGCACCGGCCCCCGCTCGCCCTCCAGCACCTTGCGGGCCACCATGGCGTTGTACGCCGGGTCGCCGCCGCGCAGCGCGTCCACCGGCACCAGCTCGATGCCGACGTCCCTCGGGTCGAAGACCTCCTCGGTGACCTTGCCGCCGCGCACGATCCACACCCGCGAGGGCGAGGTGGTGGTCAGCTCGTCCAGCCCGTCCTCGCCCCGGAAGACCAGCGAGGAGTTCCCGCGCTCGGCGAAGACGCCCGCGACGATCGGCGCCATGGCCAGGTTGGCGACGCCCACCGCCTGGGAGCGCACCCGCGCCGGGTTGGTCAGCGGACCGATCACGTTGAAGACCGTGCGGATGCCGAGCTGGCCGCGGGCGGCGCCGACATGACGCAGCGCCGGGTGGAACTTGACCGCGAAGCAGAAGGTGATCCCCGCCTCCTCCGCGACCTCGGCCACCCGCCGGGGCGTCAGCTCCAGGTTCACCCCGAGCCGCTCCAGCACGTCCGAGGAGCCGGACGCGGAGGACGCGGCCCGGTTGCCGTGCTTGATGACCTTCGCGCCGGTGCCGGCGACCACGATGGAGGACATCGTGGAGATGTTCACCGTCTTGGCGCCGTCCCCGCCGGTGCCGACGATGTCGACGGTCCGGCCGGGCACCTCGATCACATTGGCGTGGTCGTACATCGCCCGGACGATCCCGGTGATCTCCTCGACCGTCTCGCCCTTGGCCCGCAGCGCCACCAGGAAGCCCGCGATCTGGGCGTCCGTGGCCTCGCCGCGCATGATCCGGTCCATCGCCCAGGCGGTGGCGTCGGCACTCTGGTCCCGCCCCTCCAGCAGGGCGTTCAGTACCTCGGGCCAGGAACGGCCCGCCGCGGTGTCGCCTCCAGCGGGGGTCACAGCGCTCATCAGCCGCTCCTGGGTGTGAGAGAGGAAAACAGGTGTTCCGGGGCACGCGGGGTGCCCGCTCCCACCCTATCCAGCCAGAACAGGGCGAAGGGCCCCGCCGGTGTTCCGGACGGGGCCCTTCGGCCGTGGCGTGGCGACGCGCGCGGGGATCAGTGGTGGCCGTGGCCGCTCGTGATCTCCTTGTACTCGTCGACGGTCGGCTTGGGGATCTGGTTGTCCTTGCCGTAGTAGGCGTTGGACAGCTTGACCCGGAGCCGCTCGGTGGGCTTCACCTTGCGCTCGACCCCGTTCTCGTCGACCGTGGGGCCGATCTCGGCGGGCTCGTACTGGTGGTGGGCCGTCAGGGTGTGGAGCTGATCCTGGCTGAGCGGCTCGTGCACCTCGATGAACTCACCGTGCGGCAGGCGCTTGATGATGCCGGTCTCGCGGCCGTGCAGCACCTTGTCCTTGTCCCGGCGCTGGAGGCCGAGGCAGATCCGCTTGGTGACGATGAACGCGATCACCGGTCCGGCGAAGAAGAAGATCCGGACGAACCAGGTGACCTGGTTGATCGACAGGTGGAAGTGGGTGGCCCACAGGTCGTTGCCACCGCCGACCAGACCGATCATGTACACCGTGACCCAGGCGACGCCGAACGCGGTACGCGTCGGGGCGTTGCGCGGGCGGTCCAGGATGTGGTGCTCGCTCTTGTCGCCGGTGACCCAGGACTCGATGAACGGGTAGACGGCGATGGCCATCAGCACGACACCGAACAGGACCAGCGGGATGAACACGCCCAGGACCAGCGTGTGGCCCCAGAAGTTGATCTCCCAGCCCGGCATGTACCGGACCAGACCCTCGGCGAAGCCCATGTACCAGTCGGGCTGGGCGCCGGTGGAGACCTGGTCGGGCCGGTACGGGCCCATCGCCCAGATCGGGTTGATCTGCGTGATGGCCGCGATGACCGCGATGACACCGAAGACCAGGAAGAAGAAGCCTCCGGCCTTGGCCATGTACACCGGCAGCAGCGGCATGCCGACGACGTTGGTCTCCTTCTTCCCCGGACCCGCGAACTGCGTGTGCTTGTGGTAGAAGACCAGGATCAGGTGCGCCACCATCAGGCCGAGCATGATGCCCGGCAGCAGCAGGATGTGGATCGAGTAGAACCGGGCCACGAAGTCGTGACCGGGGAACTGCCCGCCGAAGAGGAAGAACGAGATGTACGTGCCGACGATCGGCATGGACAGGATCGCGCCCTCGGTGAAGCGCACACCGGTGCCGGAGAGCAGGTCGTCCGGGAGCGAGTAACCGGTGAAGCCGGTGAACATGCCGAGGACGAACAGCAGGAAGCCGAACAGCCAGTTGACCTCACGCGGCTTGCGGAACGCGCCGGTGAAGAACACGCGCATCATGTGCACGAACATGCCCGCGAGGAAGATCAGCGCGGCCCAGTGGTGGATCTGCCGGATGAGCAGACCCCCGCGCACGTCGAAGGAGATGTGCAGGGTCGAGTTGAACGCCTCCGACATCAGCTGTCCCTGGAGCGGGACGTAGCTGCCGTGGTACTCCACCTCGTTCATCGACGGGTGGAAGAACAGCGTCAGGTACACACCGGTCAGGATGATGATGAGGAAGCTGTACATGCAGACTTCGCCCAGCATGAACGACCAGTGGTCCGGGAAGACCTTGCGCATGTTGGCCTTGGCCAGGGAGTAGATCCCCAGCCGGCCGTCCGCCCAGTCGGCGACGCGCTCGCCGGCCGGCGCCTTCCCGCGCGAGCGGGGGGCTTCGTTCGCTTCAGTACTCATCCGCGCTCCCAGAATGCAGGACCGACGGGCTCCGCGAAGTCGCCGAGCGCCTCGAGGTAGCCCTCGTCGTTCACACCGATGCGGAGCTGCGGCAGGGCGTGACCGGCGGGGCCGAAGATCACTCGGGCACCGTCGGAGAGGTCGAAGGTGGACTGGTGGCACGGGCAGAGCACGTGGTGCGTCTGCTGCTCGTACAGGGAGATCGGGCAGCCCACGTGGGTGCAGATCTTCGAGAACGCGACGATGCCCTCGTGGGACCAGGCCAGTTCCTGCTTGTCCTTGATGTCGTTCGGCAGGAGCCGGACGATCATCAGGGCGGCCTTGGCGATCTCGTTCTGGAAGTCCTCGTCCGTCTCCTCCAGGCCCTCGGGCTTGGCGAAGGTCAGCGAGCCGACGGCCACGTCCTCGGGACGCAGCGGCTCGTTGGTGTTGACGTTGACGAGGAGCTTGCCCTTCGCCCACAGCGTGTGGCGGAGCGAGTTGTGCGGCAGCGGACCGAGGTCGCGCAGCAGCATGACGCCGGAGAGCGGCACCAGGGCCAGCGCGCCGAACATCGTGTTGCGGATCAGCTTGCGACGGCCGATGCCGGACTCGGCGGCTCCCTGGCGGAAGTCGTCGAAGACCTGGGCGCGGACCGTGGGCTCCGCCGCGATCGGGTGGCGCTCGGCCACCATCTCGACGTCGGACATCAGGGTGCGCGCCCAGTGGACGGCGCCCGCGCCGATGCAGAACAGCGCCACACCGAGGGTCAGGCCGAGCGCGAAGTTGAGCGCGCTGATGTGACCGATCGGGAAGACGAAGATCGACTTGTCGTGCGGGATCGTCACGTACGACGCGATGAAGCCGAGGGTGGCCAGCATCGAGATCGTGAACAGCAGGGCGACCGCGCGCTCGGACCGCTTGGCGGCCCGCTCGTCGATGTCCTGCGCACGGTGCTCGTGCGGCGGCATGCCCGGATCGGCGAACGGGGTCTCTTCGTCCGCGACGCTCACCGAGCCGTGCGGGTGGTCCTGCGCGGCGGGCAGGTTCTCTTCTGGAATGTCTTGGCTACTCATGACTTCTTGGCCTTTGCGGTCCGAGCGGCGACCCAGACGGCGACCGCGATCAGCGCGCCGAGGCCGAAGATCCAGGCGAACAGGCCCTCACTGACCGGGCCGAGTCCGCCCAGCTCAAGGCCGCCGGGGTTCTCGGTCTCGCTGCTGTTGACCGCGTTCAGGTACGCGATGATGTCCTTCTTGTTCTTCTCCGTCATGGTGGTGTCGGGGAAGGACGGCATGTTCTGCGGGCCGGTCTGCATGGCCTCGTAGATGTGCTTGGGCGCGACGTCCTCAAGGCTCGGCGCGTACTTGCCCTTGGTCAGGGCACCACCCTTGCCGGTGAAGTTGTGGCACTGCGCGCAGTTGGTGCGGAACAGCTCGCCACCCTTGGCGATGTCCGCGCCGTCCTTGGAGTACTGCTCCTTGGTCGGCACGTTCGGGCCGGCGCCCAGCGACGCGACGTACGCGGCGAGCTGGTCGATCTGGGCCTGGGTGTAGATCGGCTTCTTGGCCGGGATCTGGGCCATCTGCGAGCTGGAGGCGGGCATCCGGCCGGTGCCGACCTGGAAGTCGACCGCGGCGGCGCCGACGCCGACCAGGCTCGGGCCGTCGGAGGAGCCCTGGCCACCGGTGCCGTGGCAGCTTGCGCAGCCGACCTCGTAGAGCTTCTGGCCCTCCTTGATGGTCAGGGACTGGGAGGTTTCATCGGCCTGCGCCTTGCCCGCGGGCGCGAACGCGGCGTACAGCCCCCCAGTGGCCGCCAGCGCGAGGAGTAGGACGACGACCGCCGCCAGCGGATGGCGTCGTCGTGCGGAGAGCTTTTTCACGGATTACCCCGGTGTCAGGATCTTCTGCGTCGGTGCTTCTGGATGTGCGGGTCTTGCCCGCTACTTGATCAAGTAGATCGTGGCGAAGAGGCCGATCCAGACCACATCGACGAAGTGCCAGTAGTAGGACACGACGATGGCGGCGGTCGCCTGCTCGTGAGTGAACCTCTTGGCCGCGTAGGTGCGGCCGAGGACCAGCAGGAAGGCGATGAGTCCGCCCGTCACGTGCAGGCCGTGGAAGCCGGTGGTCAGGTAGAACACGGAGCCGTAGACGTCGGAGGACAGCGAGATGCCGTCCTTCTTCACCAGTTCCGTGTACTCGAAGATCTGTCCGCCGATGAAGATCGCACCCATCACGAAGGTGACGATGAACCATCCGCGGAGCTTCTTCACGTCCCCGCGCTCGGCGGCGAACACGCCGAGCTGGCAGGTCAGGGAGGAGAGCACCAGGATCGTGGTGTTCGTCGCGGAGAAGGGCACATTCAGCGCGTGCGCCATCTCCTTCCAGTGATCCAGTCCGGTCACCGATCGAGCGGTGAAGTACATCGCGAAGAGGGCCGCGAAGAACATCAGCTCGGAACTCAGCCAAATGATGGTTCCGACGCTGGTGAGGTTCGGCCGGTTGACCGACGGGTGCGCGTGCCCGGTATCTACTGTCGTTGCTGTCGCCACGACCGACATTATGTCGGTCGCTTATCTCGCCCTCACTCCGGGGGTGCCGTTCGGAGTGTCTTCGCCTGTCGTACCGGTGTTGACGTGCTGTCCGGAGGAGTAGCATCCGGCCCACAATGGCCTGTCCGCAAGACGCCGACGTCTCGGAGGAAGCATGCAGCCGACCGCCACCGTGCTGGTGTACAGCGACGACTCCAACACCCGCGAACAGGTACGGCTCGCCGCCGGACGCCGGCCGGCCCCGGACGTGCCGCTGGTGGAGTTCGTCGAGTGCGCCACGCCCGAGGCCGTGGTGCGCGAGGTGGACCGGGGCGGCATCGACGTCTGCGTGCTCGACGGCGAGGCGGTGCCCATGGGCGGCATGGGGGTCTGCCGCCAGATCAAGGACGAAGTCTTCGGCGCTCCCCCGGTGTTGCTGCTCATGGGCCGTCCCCAGGACGCCTGGCTGGCGACCTGGAGCCGGGCCGACGCGGCGGTGACGCTGCCGGTCGACCCGATGGAGTTCGCGGAGGCGCTGGCCTCCCTGCTGCGCCGCAAGCACCTCCAGAACGCCTAGAACGGCCCGCTGAAGGGGTGCGGGGACCCGCCCGGCTCCCGCACCCCGGAGCGTCATGCGGCGGCGGGGCGCAGGCGTACGGAGTCCCTGGGCGCGGAACCGTTCTGGGCGGCCCCGGAGAGGGCGCTGCCGGTGCCCCACTTCTTCCAGTCCAGGTTCCAGTCGCCGAAGCCGTTGCCGAAGTCCTCCATGGCGTGGCCGCCCGAGTTGACGACCTTCACGACGTCGCCGGCGCGGACGTGGTCGAAGAACCACTCGGCGTTCCCGGTGCTCATGCCGGTGCAGCCGTGGCTGACGTTGGCGTAGCCCTGAGAGCCGACCGACCAGGGCGCCGCGTGCACGTACTCACCCGACCAGGTGACGCGAGTGGCGTAGTACACCGGCAGGTCGTACGAGTCGGAGCTGCCCTCGGCGATGCCGACGGTGGTGCCGCGCATCCGTACGAAGTACTGCTTCTCCAGGACCACCTTGACGCCGTTGCGGGTCTCGAAGCCGGGCTTGCCGGTGGTGACGGGGATGGTGTTGAGCACCTGGCCGTTCTTGTAGAACGTGAGCTGGTGGGTGGCGGCGTCGGTGATGGCCTCCACCTTGTCCCCGATGGTGATCTTCAGGTCTTTGCTCTTGCCACCGCGCAGCCGGTCGGTGATCTTGATCCCGTCGAGGTTGCTGCGCACCTGGACGGTGGCGTGGGCGGGCCAGTACTCCTTGGGCCGGTAGTGGAGTTCCTTGTCGCTGACCCAGTACCAGGACCCCTGCACGGCCGGTACGGAGTCCACCCGCAGCCCGCTCTCCACCACGGCCCGCTGGGCCTTGTCCTTGATGGGCTGGTCGAGGTTGGCGACGACGGGCTGTCCGACGCCGTACTCCCCCGCCTCGGGCCCGAAGGTGATACCCAGGCTCTTCTTGCTCGCCGTCTTGGTGGTGTCGAAGTCGAGGACCTTGCGGCCGGGCGCGCCGTCCTCGTCCTCGGTGCTCACGCGGACCGTGTAATGGGCGTCGGCGGCCAGCGGGGAGGTGCTGTGCCAGCGTCCGCCGTCGGCGGCGAGTTCGCCCGCCACGTAGCGGCCTGTGGCGTCCATGGCGGTGACGTCGGTGATCCGGCCCTCGCCGCTCTTGAGCGTGACCTCGAGGGGCTTGTCCGGATCGACCTGCTTCGCCTTGTCGGTGGGCGCGTTGAAGACGATCTGGTCGGCCGCGTCGTACGGCTTGGACGACAGGGCATTGCCGTCCGAGCCGCAGCCGGTGACGCCCGCGCCGAGGGCGGCCACCAGCATGGCGGAGCTGACCACGGTGCGGGTCCGCGCAGTGTGATTCATATGATCACGCTATGAGACGAAGACCTCACCGGCTCGGCACGTAACCCGTACGAGGGACAGACACTGCGGCAAACGGACACCGCGGCAAAGGGAGGAGCCCGGACCCTCCTGATGGAGTGTCCGGGCTCCCGCCGCGTCCTGCGCTGTGTCGCCGTGCCGCCTACTGGGTGCGGTTCTCACCGCGGTAGTACTCGAACACCCAGCCGAAGAGGCCGATGGCGATCAGGGGTGCCGAGAAGTACAGCAGCCACCAGCCGACCGCGATGCCCAGGAAGGCCAGCGCACCGCCGACCGCCAGGGACAGCGGCTGCCAGCTGTGCGGGCTGAAGAAGCCCAGCTCGCCCGCGCCGTCCGCGACGTCGGCCTCCTTGTCGTCCTGCGCGCCCGCGTCGACCCGCCGGGCGGTGAAGCCCAGGTAGAAGCCGATCATGATGCACAGGCCGAAGGCCAGGAAGAGCGCCGTGGTGCCGGCCGGCTCCTTCGACCACACGCCGTACACGACGGCCATGACCAGGACGAAGACGCTCAGCCAGAAGAACATCCGACCTTGGATCTTCACTTGCCGGCCTCCTTGCTGCCCGCGATGGCGGCGCCGTGACCGGCGTGCTCAAGCTGCTCCAGCGCGGCGATCTCGGGGTGGTGCAGGTCGAACGCCGGGGACTCGCTGCGAATCCGCGGCAGGGTGAGGAAGTTGTGCCGCGGCGGCGGGCAGGAGGTCGCCCACTCCAGCGAACGGCCGTAGCCCCACGGGTCGTCCACCTCGACGGGCTTGCCGTACTTGGCGGTCTTCCACACGTTGTAGAGGAACGGCAGGATCGACAGGCCGAGCAGGAACGAGGCGATCGTCGAGACCGTGTTCAGCGCGGTGAAGCCGTCGGCCGCCAGGTAGTCGGCGTACCGGCGCGGCATGCCCTCGGCGCCCAGCCAGTGCTGGACCAGGAACGTGCCGTGGAAGCCGATGAACAGCGTCCAGAAGGTGATCTTGCCGAGCCGCTCGTCCAGCATCTTGCCGGTGAACTTCGGCCACCAGAAGTGGAAGCCGGCGAACATCGCGAACACCACGGTGCCGAACACCACGTAGTGGAAGTGCGCCACCACGAAGTACGAGTCCGAGACGTGGAAGTCCATCGGCGGCGAGGCCAGGATGACACCGGTCAGACCACCGAAGACGAAGGTGATCAGGAAGCCGGTCGTCCACAGCATCGGCGTCTCGAAGGACAGTGAGCCCTTCCACATCGTGCCGATCCAGTTGAAGAACTTCACACCGGTCGGGACCGCGATGAGGAACGTCATGAAGGAGAAGAACGGCAGCAGCACACCGCCGGTGACGTACATGTGGTGCGCCCACACCGTCACGGACAGACCGGCGATGCCGATCGTGGCCGCGATGAGGCCCATGTAGCCGAACATCGGCTTGCGCGAGAACACCGGAATGATCTCGGAGATGATGCCGAAGAACGGCAGCGCGATGATGTACACCTCTGGATGGCCGAAGAACCAGAAGAGGTGTTGCCATAGCAGGGCCCCGCCATTGGCGGCGTCGAAGATATGGGCACCGAACTTGCGGTCCGCCTCCAGGGCGAACAGCGCGGCGGCCAGCACCGGGAAGGCCAGCAGGACCAGCACACCGGTCAGCAGCACGTTCCACACGAAGATCGGCATGCGGAACATCGTCATGCCCGGAGCGCGCATGCAGATGATCGTGGTGATGAAGTTGACCGAGCCGAGGATCGTGCCGAAGCCGGAGAAGGCCAGACCCATGATCCACATGTCGGCGCCGACACCCGGCGAGCGGACCGCGTCCGACAGCGGGGAGTAGGCGAACCAGCCGAAGTCGGCCGCGCCCTGCGGGGTGAGGAAGCCACCCACGGCGATGGTCGAGCCGAACAGGTAGAGCCAGTAGGCGAACATGTTCAGCCGCGGGAACGCCACGTCGGGCGCGCCGATCTGCAGCGGCATGATCCAGTTGGCGAAACCGGCGAACAGCGGCGTCGCGAACATCAGCAGCATCACGGTGCCGTGCATCGTGAACGCCTGGTTGAACTGCTCGTTGGAGATGATCTGCATGCCCGGGCGCGCCAGCTCGGCACGCATGAGCAGCGCCATCACGCCACCGATGAGGAAGAACGCGAACGACGTCGCCAGATACAGCGTGCCGATCGTCTTGTGGTCAGTGGTCGTCAGCCACTTGATCACGACGTTGCCGGGCTGCTTGCGCCGGATCAACAACTCGTTGTCGTTCGAGTCCTCGGTCGCGCCGGCACCCTGGGGTTCATTGAGGATGCTCACAGGTTGTTCGTCTCCCGGTTCTTCTCGTGGCTCGTCTGCGCGATGCCGGCGGGAATGTAACCGGTCTGCCCCTTCTTGGCGAGGTCCTTGAGGTGCTGCTCGTACCGCTCGGGGGAGACGACCTTCACGTTGAACAGCATCCGGGAGTGGTCGACGCCGCAGAGCTCCGCGCACTTGCCCATGAAGGTGCCCTCCTTGTTGGGAGTCACCTGGAAGGCGTTGGTGTGGCCCGGGATGACGTCCTGCTTCATCAGGAAGGGCACGACCCAGAAGTCGTGGATGACGTCACGCGAGGTCAGCACGAAGCGGACCGTCTTGCCCTTGGGCAGCCACAGCGTCGGGCCGGGGTTGCCGGTCTGCGGGTTCCGCGTACCCGGCGTACCGACGTCGTAGACGCCACCGGCGTTGGCCGGGAACTGGTCCACGAACCGCGTGGGGATGGCCGCGAGGTTCGGGTCCTTCTTGGCGTCACCGGTGGAACCCGGCACGTTCTCGATGTAGTTGAAGCCCCAGCTCCACTGGAAGCCGACCACGTTGACCGTGACGTCCGGCTTCTTCTCCAGGCTGAGGAGCTTCGATTCGTCCCGCGCGGTGAAGTAGAAGAGCACCGAGACGATGATGATCGGAACCACCGTGTACAGCGCCTCGATGGGCATGTTGTACCGCGTCTGCGGCGGAACCTCGACCTTGGTGCGGCTGCGCCGGTGGAACATGGCGCTCCACAGGATCAGGCCCCACACCAGCACGCCGGTAGCGAGCGCGGCCGCCCACGAGCCCTGCCACAGGGAGAGGATGCGGGGAGCCTCTTCCGTGGTCGGGGTGGGCATGCCAAGGCGGGGGAAGTCCTTGTATGTGCAACCGGTCGCGGTCGCAAGGACCAGGCCCGCGGTCAGTGCCTGGAGCAGCTTCCGCCGCGTCGCGCGCCGCGGCTTGGGGGTACCGCCCACGCCTTTCGGGCGAAGGGGGAGGTCGGAGCCGTTGGGACTCACGTAGCGCCTTCCCGAGAGTCTCGCCCGCGCGGTCGGCTGCGGCCTTCTCGCTGGTCGGTCGCCGCCCTGCGTCGGGCAGGGGTTTGGATGTTTATGCGGACCAAACCCTAGCCGACGGTCTCCGGCGGTTCGCGGGGAGGGGGGCATACGCGTCGTCGGGTCGTTCCGAGGGGTGTTACCGGGGGGCCAATCGCCGTTGATGTTCCGGTTTGGGGGTTTGTGCGGCGCCGCTCGGGCTTGCCGCGCCCCGCGGCGGAGCCGCACATGGACACAGCCCCGCGCCCCTCGGGCCGGGACAGCGGGGTCTCGTTCTAACGTTGAGCTGTGGCTTTCTTCGATGTGGCTTCTGGCGGTGCGCTCCATCCTGTGGCGCGGCAGGCGTTGTTGGCGTCCTTGGACGAGGGGTGGGCCGATCCCGGCCGGTTGTACCGGGAGGGGCGGCGGGCGCGGCTGCTGCTGGACGCGGCCCGGGAGGCGGCGGCCGAGGCGGTGGGGTGCCGCGCGGACGAGGTGGTGTTCACGTCGTCCGGGACACGGGCCGTGCACGACGGTGTGGCGGGGGCGTTGGCCGGGCGGCGGCGCGTCGGACGTCACCTGATCGTGTCAGCGGTCGAACATTCCTCGGTCCTCCATTCGGCGGACGCGTTCGAGGCCGGGGGCGGTGCTGTCACCCGAGTGGGCGTCAGCCGGGCGGGAGCGGTGGACCCGTCGGCGTACGCGGAGGCGCTGCGGGCGGACACCGCGCTGGCGTGTCTGCAGTCGGCCAACCACGAGGTGGGCACCGTGCAGCCGGTGGCCGAGGTGGCCGGGGCGTGCCGGGCGGCCGGGGTGCCGCTGCTGGTGGACGCGGCCCAGTCGCTGGGCTGGGGCCCGGTGCCCGAGGGCTGGTCGCTGCTGACGGCCAGCGCGCACAAGTGGGGCGGTCCCACGGGCGTGGGCCTGCTGGTGGTGCGCAAGGGCGTCCGCTTCGCGGCCCAGGGGCCGGGCGAGGAAAGGGAGTCGGGGCGCGTCTCCGGCTTCGGCAACATCCCGGCGATCGTGGCCTCGGTGGCCGCGCTGCGGGCGGTACGGGCCGAGGCCGACGCCGAGGCGGTGCGGCTGCGGGAGCTGACCGAGCGGATCCGGGCGCGGGTGCCGCGGTCGGTGCCGGACGTGGAGGTGGTGGGCGATCCGGAGCGGCGGCTGCCGGGGATCGTCACGTTCTCCTGCCTCTATGTCGACGGCGAGGTGCTGCTGACCGAGCTGGACCGGGCCGGCTTTTCCGTCTCCTCCGGCTCCTCCTGCACCAGCGGCACCCTGACCCCGAGCCATGTGCTCAAGGCGATGGGCGTACTGAGCGAGGGCAATGTCCGGGTGTCGCTGCCGCCGGGCGTGGCGTCGGAGGAGGTCGACCGTTTCCTGGAGGTGCTGCCGGGTGTGGTGGCGGGCGTCCGCTCCCAGCTCGGCGCTCCGGAGCCCCGGGTGGAGGAACGCGCGGCGGAGCTGGTGGTCGACTCCCTCGGCAAGCGCTGCCCGATCCCGGTGATCGAGCTGGCCAAGGTGTTCGGCGAGGTCCCCGTGGGCGGCACGGTCCGCGTCCTGTCCGACGACGAGGCGGCCCGCCTGGACATCCCGGCCTGGTGCGAGATGCGGGGCCAGGAGTACGTGGGCGAGGAGGCGGCGGAGCGAGGCAGTGCCTACATCGTCCGCCGGGTGAGCTGACCGGGAGGGGCTCGCGGAGATCAGGGGCGCGGGGCTGTACTGGATCTGCGGCTCCGCCGCGTGGGCGCGACCGGCCCGAACGGGCCCGCGGCGAACCACGGACCCGTCGAGGCGGATTTCAGCTCAGGTACTCACGAACCTCGGCAGCGGCGTCCTCGCCGTACGCCTTTGTGAAGCGGTCCATGAAGTGCGCCCGCCGGAGCTGGTACTCCTGCGTGCCCACGGTCTCGATGACGAGCGTCGCCAGCATGCATCCGACCTGGGCCGCGCGCTCCAGCGAGACACCCCAGGCAAGCCCGGAAAGGAACCCGGCCCGGAAGGCGTCGCCGACACCCGTGGGGTCGGCCTTGCGCTCCTCGTCCGGGCAGCCCACCTCGATGGGGTCCTCACCGACCCGCTCGATCCGCACACCCCGGGAGCCGAGCGTGGTCACCCGGTGCCCGACCTTCGCCAGGATCTGCTCGTCGCTCCAGCCGGTCTTGGACTCGATGAGCCCCTTCTCGTACTCGTTGGAGAACAGGTAGGTCGCGCCGTCCAGCAGTATCCGGATCTCCTCGCCCTCCATACGGGCGATCTGCTGGGAGAAGTCCGCGGCGAACGGGATCGCGCGGGACCGGCACTCCTCGGTGTGCCGGAGCATCCCCTCGGGGTCGTCCGCGCCGATCAACACGAGGTCCAGCCCGCCGACCCGGTCGGCGACCGTCTTCAGCTCGATCAGCCGGGCCTCGCTCATGGCGCCGGTGTAGAAGGAGCCGATCTGGTTGTGGTCGGAGTCGGTGGTGCACACGAAGCGGGCGGTGTGCAGGGTCTCCGAGATACGGACCGACTCGGTGTCCACGCCGTGGCGGTCGAGCCAGGAGCGGTACTCGTCGAAGTCGAAGCCCGCGGCGCCGACGAGGACCGGCCGGGTGCCGAGCTGGCCCATGCCGAAGGCGATGTTGGCGCCCACGCCGCCCCGGCGCACGTCCAGGTTGTCGACGAGGAAGGAGAGCGAGACCGTGTGCAGTTGGTCCGCTACGAACTGGTCGGCGAAGCGGCCGGGGAAGGTCATGAGGTGGTCGGTGGCGATGGAGCCGGTGACTGCGATGCGCACGGCAGGCGTTCTCCTGGCGGGAGGGGGAGCTGACAGTTCACGCTACCCGTAATCGGGCAGCCACTGAAGCGGGGAAAACTACCCGATAGTAGATCTTTCTTCCCCGGCCCTGCCGTGCCTACGGTGCGCTCATGACGAACCTCAGGCCCGACGACCTCGAAGTGGACCTCCCCGCGCTGCGCGGCGACTGCGCCCGTATGGCCCCCCACTGGGCGCCGCCCGCGCACCCGGCCTCCCGCCCGGTCCCGCCCTCGCTGATCCACGGCGTCCGGGTGCCGGCCCGCTCGGCACGGCTGGTGGACGCGATGTCGGACTACGGCGACTGAGGCTGCCTCCGGCGGTTCGACGAGGTTCTTCGCCGGGGCGCGCGGAAGGGAACCGCGCGCCCCCCTCGCGCGTCCCACCGCCGTCCCCCGCCCGGGAGACGCGGGGCACGAGCAGCGAGGAGCGATGCGGTGACCAAGGAGCGACCCGAGAACCCGGACCGGTCGGAGTCCGGGCCGGAGCCTTCGCCGGAGCAGGCGTCGGCGTCCGTGCCGGTGCCGGAGCAGTTGTCGGCGGAAGAGCCTGCCGCGTCCTCGGAGACCACCGGGGCCACCGAGGCCGCTGAGCCCGCCGAGACCGCCGGGGCCAAAGAGCCCGCCGAGATCACCGAGACCGCCGAGGCCCGGACGGGTGAGGAAGCCCCTCCCGCTCCCGCCGGCCGCCCCCGTACCGCCGCGATCGTCGCCTCCGTCGCCGCCGCCGTCCTGCTCGTCGGCGGCGGGGGCGCCTGGCTGGCCTCCGGAGCGGGGTCCGACGGCAAGCAGGCCGGGGCCGCGGGCAAGGGCGCTCCCCCGCCCCTCGCCCTGGACGCCAAGCCCGGTACCGGCTCCCCCGGCATCGCCGTCGGCGAGCCCGACCCGAACGGCACCGTGCACTACGTCATCGAGGGCGACCTCCCCGAGGGTCCCCGCTCCGCCCCCGTCCACCTCGCCGACGACAAGGCCGGCAAGGACGAAGTCGCCCGCCTGGCCAAGGCGTTGGGGATCGACGGCACCCCCGTGGCCGACGGCGGGGGCTGGCGGGCCGGAGAGCGGGAGGGCGGGCCGGTCCTCCGGGTCACCGGCGCCGACTGGTCGTACACCCGTTACGCGCCCGGCACCGACGACTGCCGCAAGATCACCGTCTGTGCGCAGGACCCCGCCGCCCCGGCGGACGAGCCGGTCGGCACGGCGGAGGCGGAGCGGGTGGCGCGGCCGGTGCTGAAGGCGCTCGGGCAGGACGACGCGAAGCTCGACGCGAGCCAGGTGATGGGCGGCCACCGGGTGGTGAACGCCGATCCGGTGGTCGACGGTCTGCCCACCTACGGCTGGACGACCGGCCTGACCGTGGACGAGAAGGGCACCGTCGTCGGCGGCCACGGCATGCTGGCGCGGCTCACGAAGGGCGACACGTACCCCGTGCTGGGCGCGGCCGACACGGTGCGGCTGATGAACGGGCAGCCGGCCGGAGGTCACCGGATGGGCATCGGCGGGTGTGCGAGCCCGGTGCCGCTGAAGGACCGCCTGGAGCAGCCGTGCGGAGCGTCCACCGGTTCTCCCGCCGCACCGGAGGGCGCTGCGGTGACGGTCGAGAAGGCCGTGTTCGGGCTGGCCGCGCAGCCGGTGGACGGCCGCCAGGCCCTCGTACCGTCCTGGCTGTTCGAGGTGCGCGGCTCGGCGGCCCGCGGCGGCTTCATGGTGGCGCATCCGGCCCTCGACCCGAAGTACCTCGCCTCCCCCGCCCCTTCGGCCGAGGCGCCGAAGGAGCGCGGGGTGACGGTGGCGGGCTACCGCGCCGAGGGCCAAAAGCTGACCGTGCGCTTCACGGGCGGGGTGTGCGCCGAGTACCGGGCGGCGGCGCGGGAGAGCGCGGACCGGGTGACGGTCACGGTCACCGAGCGGCGCCGGCCGGGCAACTGCGTCGCGATCGGCAAGGAGTACGTCCGGACCGTCTCCCTGGACGCGCCCCTCGGGGACCGCGCCGTGGTCGGCGCCGACGGCGACCGGGTGCCGGCGGCGAAGGAGAGCCCGCTGTCCCGCTGACGCCCGCGCACGACGACGGCGGCGGTCCCTCGCCTGGAGGGACCGCCGCCGTCGTGTCGCGGCTGTGGGGCCGGATTTAGCTGAAGGAGTCGCCGCAGGCGCAGGAGCCCGTCGCGTTCGGGTTGTCGATCGTGAAGCCCTGCTTCTCGATCGTGTCCACGAAGTCGATCGTGGCGCCGCCCAGGTACGGGGCGCTCATGCGGTCGGTGACGACCTTGACGCCGTCGAAGTCCTTCACGACGTCGCCGTCGAGCGAGCGCTCGTCGAAGAAGAGCTGGTAGCGCAGACCGGAGCAGCCGCCGGGCTGGACCGCGACGCGCAGGGCGAGGTCATCCCGGCCTTCCTGGTCGAGCAGCGCCTTGACCTTGGACGCGGCGGCGTCGGTCACGATGATGCCGTCGGTGACGGTGCTGGTCTCGTCCGATACGGACATCTACATCTCTCCCAAGTTGTACGGAGACTGCTTTCCGACCAGTGCAACCGGCGCGCCGACCGATTCATTCCGGGCCGGGCGGACCGTCTGGCCGCGTTTTCGCTCTCCCTTCATGCTCGCACACGGGCGGATGAGGGGGCAGCGGGCCGGCATCGCAGAGGCCGGGATTCACGTCACATGGACGCTATCGCCATCGTCAAAGTGACGTGAAGCGGTTATGATAGATAACGTCAGTTAGACGAAAAGTAGAAAGGGTAGGTGCCGTGACCACCGCCCAGACCCCGCAGCTCGACGTACAGCCGTCTCCGCTCGCCCTGCTGCTGCTCGGCCGCGGGGCAGACCCGAGGAGCGAGCGGGGCGTCGAATGCCCCGGCGACCTGCCCGAGCCGTCCGACCCGGACCTCGTGGCGCGCGCCCGCGCGGCCAAGGAGAAGCTCGGCAGCAAGGTCTTCGTCCTCGGCCACCACTACCAGCGGGACGAGGTCATCCAGTTCGCGGACGTCACCGGTGACTCCTTCAAGCTGGCCCGTGACGCGGCCGCCCGTCCGGACGCCGAGTACATCGTGTTCTGCGGTGTGCACTTCATGGCCGAGTCGGCGGACATCCTCACCACCGACGACCAGAAGGTCGTCCTGCCGGACCTCGCGGCCGGCTGCTCGATGGCCGACATGGCCACGGCCGAGCAGGTCGCGGAGTGCTGGGACGTGCTGACCGAGGCGGGCGTCGCCGAGCAGGTCGTGCCGGTGTCGTACATGAACTCCTCCGCGGACATCAAGGCGTTCACCGGCAAGCACGGCGGGACCATCTGCACCTCCTCCAACGCCGAGCGTGCGCTGGAGTGGGCCTTCCAGCAGGGCGAGAAGGTGCTGTTCCTGCCCGACCAGCACCTCGGACGCAACACCGCGGTCCGGGACATGGGGATGTCCCTGGAGGACTGCGTCCTGTACAACCCGCACAAGCCGAACGGCGGACTCACCGCCGAGCAGCTCCGGGACGCGAAGATGATCCTGTGGCGCGGGCACTGCTCGGTGCACGGGCGCTTCAGCCTGGAGTCGGTCGAGGACGTGCGGGAGCGGGTGCCCGGTGTGAACGTCCTGGTGCACCCCGAGTGCCGGCACGAGGTCGTGGCCGCGGCGGACTACGTCGGCTCCACGGAGTACATCATCAAGACGCTGGAGGCCGCCCCGGCCGGCTCCAAGTGGGCCATCGGCACCGAGCTGAACCTCGTCCGGCGGCTGGCCAACCGGTTCGCCCCCGAGGGCAAGGAGATCGTCTTCCTCGACAAGACGGTCTGCTTCTGCTCCACCATGAACCGCATCGACCTCCCCCACCTCGTCTGGACCCTGGAGTCCCTGGCCGAGGGCACCCTGGTCAACCGCATCGAGGTCGACCGCGAGACGGAGGCCTTCGCCAAGCTGGCGCTGGAGCGGATGCTGGCACTGCCGTAGGTTCCCCGTACGGCAAAGGCCCGCCGGACACCTGGCCAGGTGTCCGGCGGGCCTTTGTGCGTGGTGCCGGTCAGACTCCGGCCGTCTCCGGCTCGTCCGAGCTGCTGGGCTCGGCCGCCGGGGCCTTCTTCGCCGCCTTCTTCGCCGCTCGGCGTTCCTTGCGCAGCTCCACCATCGCGTAGAGCGTGGGGACGAGGAGAAGGGTCAGGAGGGTGGAGGTGATCAGGCCACCGATCACCACGACCGCCAGCGGCTGGGCGATGAAGCCGCCCTCGCCGGTGACGCCGAGCGCCATCGGGAGGAGGGCGAAGATCGTCGCCAGGGCGGTCATGAGGATCGGGCGGAGCCGGTGGCGGCCGCCTTCCACGACGGCCTCGACGACCCCGTACCCCTGCGAGCGGTACTGGTTGATCAGGTCGATCAGCACGATCGCGTTGGTCACCACGATGCCGATGAGCATCAGCATGCCGATCATCGCCGGGACGCCCATCGGGGTGCCGGTGAGGATGAGCAGGCCGATCGCTCCGGTCGCCGCGAACGGGATGGAGACCAGCAGGATCAGCGGCTGGACCAGCGAGCGGAACGTCGCCACCAGCAGCATGAACACGATGGCGATGGCCGCCAGCATGGCCAGACCCAGGTTCTTGAAGGCGTCGTCCTGGTCGGAGGAGACCCCGCCGATCTCGGCCGTGGCGCCCGCCGGGAGCTTCAGGGCCTTGATCTTCGACTGGAGCTGGGCGCTGACCGCGCCGGTGTTGTCACCGGTCGGCTTGGCCGTGACGGTCGCCGCGCGCTGGCCGTCGATCCGGGTCATGGACACCGGCCCGTCGACCAGCTTCACGGTGGCGATGTCACCGAGCTTCACCGCGCCGAGCCGCAGGTCCCTCAACTGGGCCAGCGTGGCGGCCGGGTGGGCGGAGCGTACGACGATGTCGCGCTCGGTGTCGTCCAGGACGGCCTTGCCCGCCGGGACACCGCGCACCGACTGCGCGACCGCGGCGCCGAGCTTCTGCTCGTCGAACCCGGCCGCGGCCGCCTTGGCGCCCGCCCGCACCGAGATGCGCGGCACGCTCTGCGCGAGGTCGCTGGTGACGTCGGTGACGTCGTCCAGGCCGGCCACGGTGGAGCGCACCTTCTCGGCCGCCGTGCGCAGGGTCGCGGGGTCGGCCGCCTTGACCACGACGCTGAGGTCCTGGTTGCCGAAGGCCGCGCCCGCCGAGACGGTGGTGGTGCCCGCGCCGTCCAGCTTCTTCAGCCCGTCCTCCAGCTTCCGCTGCACGTCGGCCGCGGAGCCGGAGTCCTTCAGCATGATCTGGTACGACGCCTGGTTGGTGTCGGTGCCGCCGCCGAAGGCGGCCATGAAGCCGGAGGAGCCGACGGTGACCTGGTAGTCCTTGATGCCGTCGATCCCGCCGAGCAGCTTCTCCACCCGCCGGGCCTGCGCGTCGGTCGCGGCGAGGCTGGTGCCGGGCTTCAGCTTCTGCTTGACGGTGAGCACCTGCTGCTCGCCCTGGTCGAAGAAGTTGGTCTTCAGCAGCCCGGCCATCCCGAAGGTGCCGAACAGGACGACGACCGCGATCAGCAGACTGACCAGCCGGCGCCGGGTGGCGAACCGCAGCACGGGTACGTAGAGGCGCTGGAGGCGGCTGCCGGCCTCCTTCTCCTCGGCCCGGCGGCGGGCCTCCTCGGCGTCCTCGGGGGTGCCCTTGGGGGCGCGCAGGAACCAGTACGACAGCACCGGCACCACGGTCAGCGACACCAGCAGCGAGGCCAGCAGGGCGGCCGTCACGGTGATGCTGAACGAGCCGAACAGGGCGCCCACCATGCCGCCGACCAGGCCGATCGGCAGGAAGACGGCGACCGTGGTGAGGGTGGAGGAGGTGACAGCGCCGGCGACCTCGCGGACGGCGCCGAGGATGGCCTCCTTGCGCTCCTCGCCGTAGCCGAGGTGCCGCTTGATGTTCTCCAGCACCACGATCGAGTCGTCCACGACCCGGCCGATGGCGATGGTCAGCGCGCCCAGCGTGAGCATGTTCAGCGAGAGACCGCGCGTCCACAGCACCAGCAGCGCCAGCACCACGGAGAGCGGGATGGAGACCGCGGTGACCAGCGTGGAGCGGACCGAGGCCAGGAAGACCAGGATGATCAGCACGGCGAACAGCAGGCCGAGGGCGCCCTCGGTGGTCAGGCCGTCGATGGCCTTGGACACCTCGGGCCCCTGGTCGCTGACGACCGTGAGCCTGGCGTCCTTGCCGAGGTCGGCCCGGAGCTTCGGAAGCTGGTCCTGGACCGCGTCGGAGATGGCGACCGCGCTGCCGTCGTGGTCCATGGTGACGTTGACCGCGAGGCTGGGCTTGCCGTCCGTACGGGTCAGCGAGTCGGCCGGGGCCGGCCGCTTGGCGACGGTCGCCACGTCGGCGAGGCGTACCGGCCCCGCCCCGCCCTGGCCCGCGACGCGCAGGTTCCTGATCTGGTCCAGCGAGGTGAAGCCGCCGCCGACCTGGACGGTGCGGTTGGCGCCGTTCTCGTCGAAGGAGCCCGCCGGGACGGACGCGCCGCCCGCCTGGAGCGCCGGGACGAGCGCGGCCGGGCTGAGACCCGCCTTGGCGAGCTTCGCGTCGTCCGGGGTGACGGCGACCTGGAGGTCGCGCACCCCGGTGACCTGGACCCGGCCGACGCCGTCGATGTCCTTCAGCGCGGGGACGACCGTACGGTCCAGCTTGTCGGCGAGCGCCTGCTGGTCGGAGCCGGAGGACGCGGCGAGCACCACGGTCGGCATGTCGTCGGTGGAACCGGAGACGACCTGGGGGTCGACGGTGTCCGGGAGCTGGGCGCGGGCCCGGTTGACGGCCTGCTGGACGTCGGTGACGAGCCGCTTGGTGTCGTTGCCGTAGGCGAAGGACGCCATGATCACGGCGTTGCCCTCGCTGGCGGTGGAGGTGACGGAGGTGACGCCGTCGACGCCCTGGAGGCTGTCCTCGACGGGCTCGACGACCTGCTTCTCCACCACGTCGGGCGAGGCGCCCTGGTAGGGGGCGATCACCGAGACCATGGGCAGGTCGATGGTGGGCAGCAGTTGCTGCTTGATCTGGGGTATCGCGATGAGCCCGAAGACCAGCGCGATGAGCGACATCAGGCCGATCAGGGCCCGTTGCGCGAGGCTGAACCGGGACAGCCAGGACATGGGACAGGGTCTCTCTTCTGTGAGCGGCAGAAGCTGCGGCGGGACGCGTCTGTGCGCCCACCCCACACCCTGGTCCATCCCCGGGGGCCGACCCGTAGCCCCCAGGTCCATTTCCGGGGCGGGCCGGTACTCCCCGCGCAGTAGGGCGGCCGGAGCTCAGTCCGACCTCGGGCGGACCAGCCCGGACTCGTAGGCGGTGACGACGAGCTGGGCCCGGTCGCGGGCGCCCAGCTTGGCCATGGCCCGGTTGACGTGCGTCTTCACGGTGAGCGGGCTGACCTCGAGCCGCTCGGCGATCTCGTCGTTGGAGTGCCCGCCGGCCACCAGCACGAGCACCTCGCGCTCCCGGACGGTGAGCGCGTCGAGCCTCGCCAGCCGGGCCGGGTCGGGGGCGGGGGCGTCGGACCGGGCGAGGAAGCGGGCGATCAGGCCCTTGGTGGCGGCCGGGGACAGCAGCGCCTCCCCGCTCGCGGCGAGCCGGATCGCGCTCAGCAGCTCCTCCGGCTCGCTGCCCTTGCCGAGGAATCCGGAGGCGCCCGCGCGCAGCGCCCGCACCACGTAGTCGTCGACCTCGAAGGTGGTCAGGATGACCACGCGGACATGGGCCAGGGCCGGGTCGTCGCCGATCATGCGGGTGGCGGCCAGGCCGTCCGTGCCGGGCATCCGGATGTCCATCAGGACGACGTCGGCGGCGCACTCCTTGGCCAGCCGGACCGCCTCGGCGCCGTCGGACGCCTCGCCCACCACGGCCATGCCGGGCTCGGAGTCCACCAGCACCCGGAACGCGCTGCGCAGCAGCGCCTGGTCGTCGGCGAGCAGGACGCGGATGGTCATACGGGCTTCCTCTCGGCCCCGGCGCGGGTCTGGACCGGCAGGATGGCATGGACGCGGAAGCCGCCGCCGTACCGGGGGCCGGTGGTGAGGGTGCCGCCGAGCGCGGTGACCCGCTCGCGCATGCCGAGCAGCCCGTGTCCGCCGCCGGTGCCGGCCGCCCCGGCGCTCCCGCCGGCCCCGGCGCCGTCGTCCAGCACGCTGACCTCGATGTTCGGCCCGACCCGTACGACGCTGACCTCGGCCTTGGCGCCGGTCCCGGCGTGCTTCTGGGCGTTGGTGAGGGCTTCCTGGACGATCCGGTAGGCGGCCAGGTCGACGGCGGCCGGGAGTTCGGTGTCCTGGTCGGCGCGGGCCACCTGGACCGGGAGTCCGGCGTTGCGGAAGGTGCCGGCGAGCTCGTCGAGGCGGCCGAGGCCGGAGGCGGGCTCGGTGGGCGCGGCGGGGTCGTCGGACTGGCGGAGCAGGCCGACCGTGGCGCGCAGTTCGTCCAGCGCGGAACGGCTGGCCTCGCGGACGTGCGCCAGGGCCTCCTTGGCCTGGTCGGGACGCCGGTCCATGACGTGGGCGACGACGCCTGCCTGCACGTTGACCAGGGCGATGTGGTGGGCGACCACGTCGTGCAGTTCGCGGGCGATGCGCAGCCGCTCCTCGGCGACCCGGCGCCGGGCCTCCTCCTCACGGGTGCGTTCGGCGCGTTCGGCGCGCTCCCGGATGGCCTGGACGAAGGCGCGGTGGCTGCGGACGGCGTCGCCCGCGGTGGCGCCGATGCCGGTCCAGGCGACGAGGGCGACGTTCTCCTGCGCGTACCAGGGCAGTGGTCCGGCGAGCATGGCGGCGGCCGTCAGCACGGTCATGGTGAGCAGGCCGACCCGCCAGGTGGTGGCCCGGTCGGTGGTGGAGGCCACGGTGTACAGCGCGATGACGGTGGTCATCGCCACGGGGGCGCGGGGGTCGCCGGTGACGCACTCGATCAGCGCGAGGGTGCCGGTGGCGGCCAGGACGGCGAGCGCGGAGCGGCGGCGCAGTACGAGGGCGGCGGCGGCCAGGACCATCAGCAGCAGGCTCAGCACGCCCGGCGGCCGGGCGCCCCAGTCCACGCCGTGGTCGCCGTCCGGTGCGGCGAAGGCGCTGCTGATCATGCACAGCAGCACGGCCGCCGCGATGAACGCGTCGAGTGTGAGGGGGTGCGCCCTGAACTGGTGCCGGGCGCGTCGGAGAGTGCTCACCCGGTGAACAGTACGGGGCGCCGGGAAGGTCCGGGTGTGGGACGACCGGGACGGGCCGGGGAACGGCACGTCAGGTGTCGGGCGGTGTTCGCCGGGGATACCCGTGGTGGACGCCCGCCGTTGGCCGGGCGGCCCGAGCCTTCTCGTCGGCATGCGGGCCGCCCGGACCGGATGCGTCGTCGTCGAAAGGCAGTGACCGTGCGCCCTCTCGCCTCCCGTCTCCTCCCCACCGCCACCGCCGTGGCCCTGCTGGCGGTGCTCGGCCCGGCCGCCACGGTGCACGCGGCGTCCACCGGTACCCCGACGATCAGACTCTCGGCCGCCTACCTGTCCGGCGCCGTCGGCGCGAGCGGCGACCCCGTGGTCACGGTGAGCGTCGCGCAGAGCGGCGCGGACGCCTCGGGGCTGACGGTGACGGCGTCCGGCAGCAGCCGGAGCGCGGTGGCGGGCACCGGGGACGTCCGGGTCACCGGCACCGGCGGCAGCCGTACGGTCGCGGTGACCGCCCGCGCCCAGGGGTACGCCGACCTCACGCTCAAGGTGACCGGCGCCGACGGCAAGTCCGCCACCACGACCCTGCACTACGCGGCCTCCCCCGCCGTCCAGCACGCGGCCGACGCCCGCTACCTCACCGGCGCCTCGGACGCCTCCGCCGCCGTGGACGCGGGGGGCGGCTACGTCCTGGTGGCCAACGACGAGGACAACACCCTGCGCCTGTACGACGGTTCGGCCTCGGGCGCGCCGGTGAGGAGCTGGAACCTGTCCTCCGCGCTGGGCGCCTCCAAGGAGGTCGACATCGAGGGCGCGGCCCGCGTCGGGAACACCGTGTACTGGACCGGCTCGCTCGGCAACAACAAGGACGGCGTGTACAAGGCCGACCGGAACACCGTCTTCACCACCACCCTCTCCGGCTCCGGCGCCGCGACCTCGGTGGCCTTCGGCACCGCCGGGCACCGGCTGCGGGACGACCTGGTGGCCTGGGACCAGGCGAACGGCGACCGGTACGGCTTCGCGGCCGCCACCGCCGACGGCCAGACCCCGAAGCAGGTGGACGGCTTCAACGTGGAGGGCCTGGAGTTCGCGCCCGGCTCCACCACCACCGCCTACGTCGGCTTCCGCGCCCCGCTGGTGCCGCCGGGCGAGGGCGGGAAGGCGCTGCTCGTACCGGTGACCAACATGGACCAGGTGGCCCGCGGCACGAAGGCTGTCTTCGGCACCCCGGTCGAGCTGGACCTCGACGGTCTCTCGGTGCGCGATCTGCGCCGCAACGACAAGGGGCAGTACCTGATCGTCGCCGGGTCCTGGGCGGCCGAGGACAACAGCGCGCCCTACGCCCTGTACCGCTGGGACGGGGTGGCCGGGCACCCGCCGGTGAAGGCGCTGGACCTGCCCACGGCGGACGCGGGCGGCTGGGAGTCCGTGGTGTCGGTGCCCGACCTGGACGTGTCCGGCGGCCGGGTCCAGCTCGTCACCGACGACGGCAGCGCCGACCTCTACGGCGACGGCACCCAGGCCAAGGACCTCGCCCACCCGGAGTGGCAGAAGTCCCGCTCGACCTTCTTCACGCTGGGCTGATCAGCCGGGGATCAGCCCGTCGTCGCTGAGCATCTCCCGGACCTCCGCCACGGTGGCGTCCGGGGCGGGCAGGATCAGCTCGGAGGGCTCCAGGGAGTCGTCCGGGAGCGGGGTACCCAGCTTCCGGACGGCTTCCAGCAGGGCGTGCAGGGTGCGCCGGAAACCCTCCTCGTCACCGCCCTCGACCTCGGCGAGCAGTTCGTCGTCCAGCTTGTTCAGCTCAGGGAAGCGGGAGTCGTCCAGCCTCACCTGGCCCTCACCCATGATCCGTACGATCACTACGGCCTCCTCGGCGCGGGTCCCGGTGGCGGGCTACTGCTTGTCGAAGCGGGGGGTGTCCTGCGGCTGCTGCCGCGCCTGCTGACCGCCCGTGCCGCCCTCGATGGCCTGCTGCTGTGCGGAGGGACCCCCGGCCAGCTCGGCCTTCATCCGCTGGAGCTCCAGCTCCACGTCCGAACCGCCGGAGAGGCGGTCCAGCTCGGCCTGGATGTCGTCCTTGGCCATACCGGACTGGTCGTCCAGCGCGCCGGAGGCGAGCAGCTCGTCGATCGCGCCGGCCCGTGCCTGGAGCTGGGCCGTCTTGTCCTCGGCCCGCTGGATCGCCATGCCCACGTCGCCCATCTCCTCGGAGATGCCGGAGAACGCCTCCCCGATGCGGGTCTGCGCCTGGGCCGCGGTGTAGGTGGCCTTGATGGTCTCCTTCTTCGTGCGGAAGGCGTCCACCTTGGCCTGGAGGCGCTGGGCCGCGAGGGTCAGCTTCTCCTCCTCGCCCTGGAGGGTGGCGTGCTGCGTCTCCAGGTCCGTGACCTGCTGCTGGAGGGCGGAGCGGCGGGACAGCGCCTCGCGGGCGAGGTCCTCCCGGCCGAGCGCGAGGGCCTTGCGGCCCTGGTCCTCCAGCTTCCCGGACTGCTGCTGGAGCTGGTTGAGCTGGAGCTCCAGGCGCTTGCGGGAGGTCGCCACGTCGGCGACCCCGCGCCGCACCTTCTGGAGCAGCTCCAGCTGCTTCTGGTACGAGTAGTCGAGGGTCTCGCGCGGGTCCTCGGCCCGGTCAAGGGCCTTGTTCGCCTTCGCGCGGAAGATCATCCCCATACGCTTCATGACACCGCTCATGGGCTTCGCGCGCCCCCTTCTGACGGACTCCAGCTCACCGATCCTGCGACAGAACCCACAGTACGGGCCCTGCCACCATTACCGCACCGTTCGGGGAGCGATGCGCTCCTCCCCAAGGACGAGCCCCGGCCCGGCCACTCCGGCGTGAGGAGTAGGTGATCCCCGGGGACGACGCCCCGCGGGGCGTACGACTCGCCCGGGAAACGTCCAGGACGTCCCCTCTGTACCCCGATAGACGTCCGGCGTTGCCGGATCGTTCCCCGAGGGACTGGGGTCCACGCCGGTGATGCCCGTACCCTTGGGTTTTGTGTTCCGTAGCCGTGCGAAGGAAGAGAAGGCACCCGCCGACAAGGCGCAGGTGACCGGCTCCATGCAGCCCCGCGACCCGCAGGCCCCCAAGGGTCGGCCCACGCCGAAGCGCAGTGAGGCCCAGACCCAGCGCCGCAGTGTCGCCAGTACGCCCGTGTCCCGCAAGGACGCCGCGAAGCGGCAGCGCGAGGACCGCCGTCAGGCCCTGGACCGGCAGCGCCGCGCGCTCGCCGGGGGCGACGAGCGGTACCTGCCGGCCCGGGACAAGGGGCCGGTGCGCAAGTTCGCCCGTGACTGGGTCGACTCGCGGATCAACGTGGCGGAGTTCTTCCTGCCGCTGGCCATCGTGATCCTGGTCCTCAGCGTGGTGCGGGTGCCCTCGATCCAGAGCATCGCGCTGCTGCTGTGGCTGATCGTGATCGTGCTGATCGTCGTCGACTCCGCCTTCAGCGGCTACCGGCTGAACAAGCGGCTCGGCGAGAAGTTCCCGGACGTGAACCGCCGGGGCGCGGTCATGTACGGCCTGATGCGCTCCCTCCAGATGCGCCGGCTGCGGCTGCCCAAGCCGCAGGTCAAGCGCGGAGAGCGGCCCTGAGCGCAGAAGCCGCTCCCGGCACGGCGGCCCGCACCGGGCCGCACACGCCGGGCGAGCTGGTCCGGGAGCACCTGCTCACCCGGCAACTCGACGAGCAGCTCGCCCGCGTCTTCGCCGTGGGGCGGCGGCTGCGGGTGCTCGACGTCGGCATGGGCCGGGGCGCGCAGGCGCTGCGTCTGGCCCGGCTCGGCCACCGGGTCACCGGGGTCGAGCGCGACCCCGAGCTGGTCGCGGCCGCGCGCGCGGCGCTGACCGGTGAGCCGGACGGCATCCGCGAGCGGGTCCGGCTGGTGCAGGGCGAGGGCCGGGACACCGGGGTGCACTTCCTGCCGGGCAGCTTCGACGTGGTGCTGTGCCACGGGGTGCTGATGCATGTCGAGGAGCCCGACGCGCTGGTGGCCGGGCTGGCCCGGATGCTGGCGCCCGGCGGGCTCCTGTCCCTGCTGGTGCGCAACGGCGACGCCCTCGCCATGGGGCCCGGCCTCGCCGGCGACTGGGCCGGTGCGCTGGCCGCGCTGGACAGCGCCGCCCTGCTCCCCCGCTCCCGCACCGAGGCCGACGGTGACGGCCCGCCGGCGCCCGCCCCCGAGGGCCGCGCCGACCGCCTCTCCGCCCTGACGGCCACCCTGCACGGCATCGCCGCCCCGCTGCACGCCTGGTACGGCGTCCAGGTCTTCGCCGGCCGTGTCCCCTCCGCCCCCGTCTGCCCCGGCGACCTGGAGACCGTCCTCGCCGTCGAGGAACGCGCCTGCCGCACGGACCCGTACCGAGGGATCGCGGAACTGCTGCATCTGTGCGGGGTGCGGGGGTAGCTCCCGTTCGGCGGTACTGGGCGGGCCACGGCCTGTCCGCCGTGGGGAGACTCGTCCATGGACGCTTCCCGTATCCGGACCGGGCGCAGGGGTGCCGTGGCCGTCGTGCTGGTGTGCGCCGCCGCCCTCGCGGGCTGTTCCGACCCGGCGGCCCCGGCCCGGAAGGACGAGCCGCGGGCGGCGCTGCCGAGGGCGGCGGACGACCTCCAGGACCAGTACCAGAAGGTCATCAGGGACGTCCTGCCCTCGGTCGTGCAGATCCAGGCGGGGCAGTCCCTAGGTTCGGGCGTGATCTACGACGACAAGGGCCACATCGTCACCAACGCGCACGTGGTCGGCTCGGAGAAGACCTTCCGGGTGACCACGGCCCGCAGCGAGGAACCGCTGACGGCGAGCCTGGTCTACTCCTACCCCGAGCAGGACCTCGCGGTGATCAAGCTGGACAAGGCCCCGGCGGGCCTGCGCCCTGCGGTGTTCGGCGGCTCGGACAAGGTGGAGGTCGGCCAGATCGTGCTGGCCATGGGCTCCCCCCTCGGGCTGTCCTCCAGCGTGACCCAGGGCATCGTCTCGGCCACCGGACGGACCGTCAGCGAGCCCGGCGACGACGGCGGCGCGGGCGCCACGATCCCCAACATGGTGCAGACCTCGGCCGCGATCAATCCGGGCAACAGTGGGGGCGCCCTGGTGAACCTGAAGGGCCAGGTCATCGGCATCCCGACGCTGGGCGCGGCCGACCCCGGCATGCAGGGCGGGGCGGCGCCGGGCATCGGCTTCGCCATCCCGGCGTCCATGGTGCGTACGGTCGCCGACCAGATCGTCGCGGGCGGCAGGGTCACCGACTCGGGCCGGGCCGCGCTGGGCGTCACGGTCCGCACGGTGGTGGACGAGAGCTACCGGCCCGCCGGGGCGGCGGTGGTCACGGTGCGGCGGGACGGCCCGGCGGCGAAGGCGGGGCTCGAGGCGGGCGACGTGATCACCCGGCTGGGCGACAGCCCGGTCGGCACCACCACGGAACTCGCCGAGGTGCTGGCGGAGAGGAAACCCGGCGAGAAGGTCGCCGTCACCTACGAGCGCTCGGGCGAGCGGCACACGGCCGAGGTGACGCTCGGGGAGCAGTGAGGGGCGCCCCGGACGGGAGCGGGAGGAACCCCGCCCCCGCTGGAGCGGGTCTACACCCCTTCGGCGTCGAGGCTCATCGGCCCGTAGATCTCGGTGCCCTCCTCGAAGAGGCGCACCTGGTCCGCGCCGCCCTCCAGCAACGCCTTCCAGTTCTCGCCGACCCAGGACTCGGCGTCGCCCTGCGTGGTGAACTCCTCGGGCTCCACGGCGGGCGGGACCTCACTCCCGTCGGCCTTCTCGAACCGCCACGTCCAAGCTGTCATGCGGGCCTCCTTCGATCCGACTCCTGCGGGAGAGGGTATGCGGTCCACGGGGCCGCCCACAGGACATCGTGGATCACCGTCCGCTCAGGTGGCCCGGTGCGCGGCGCCCGCCGGGACAGGTGAAAATCGGTTCCGTGGACGTCACTCTGCTCGGCACCGGTGCCCCCTCGGGACTGCCCCGCCCCGACTGCCCCTGTGCCGTGTGCGCGAGCGCGCTCGGCCCGGACGCGCGGGCGGCCACCGCGCTGCTCGTGGACGGGGCCCTGCTGCTGGACCTGACACCGGGCGCCGCCTTCGCCGCGGCCCGCGCCGGGCACTCGCTGGGCCGGGTCCGCCAGGTGCTCCTCTCCCACCCGCACGACGGGCCCGCCGTGGAGGTCCCCGCCGGACTCCCCCAGCCGGTCCGGGTGCCGGACGGCCGCGAGCTGACCCTGCTGACGGGGCATCGGGTCCGGGCCCTGGCGATGGACGCGGGCGGCACGGGCTACGAGGTGACCGGGCCGGACGGGCTGAGGCTGCTGTACCTCCCGCCGGGCGGCGCCCCGGCGGGACTGGAGCGGGTGGCGGAGCCGTACCACATGGTGCTGGCCGACATCGTGGGGCGCCCGGACGCGCTGGCCCGGCTGCGGGCGGCCGGCGGGGTGGGCCCCGCGACCGACGTCGTCGCCGTCCACCTGGACCACGACGTGCCGCAGGCGGTGGAGTTGCCCCGGCGGCTGGCGGCGGCCGGGGCGCGGACGGTGCCGGACGGGGTGACGCTGGCGGTGGGCGCGTACGACGAGGTGCCGGACGTGCCGCGCCGGACGCTGGTGCTGGGCGGTGCCCGCTCGGGCAAGTCGGTGGAGGCGGAGCGGCGCCTGGAGTCCTTCCCGGACGTGGTCTACGCGGCGACCGGCGGCACCCGCGCCGGGGACGGCGAATGGGCGGACCGGGTCGCCGCGCACCGCGAACGCCGGCCCGGCTCCTGGCGTACGGCGGAGACGACGGACCTGGTCCCGCTCCTCGCGGAGGACGGCCCGCCCCTGCTCATCGACTGCCTCTCCCTCTGGCTGACCGACGTGATGGACGCGGTCGGCGCCTGGGACGACGCCCAGTGGGCCGACGGCGGCGAGAAGGCGTTGCGCGACCGGGTCCGCGAACTGACCCGGGCGGTACGCGAGACTCCGCGCACGGTCGTCGCCGTCTCCAACGAGGTCGGCTCCGGCATCGTCCCGGCCACACCCTCCGGCCGCCGCTACCGCGACGAACTGGGCCGCCTGAACGCGGCGTTCGCCTCGGAGTGCGAGCAGGTCGTGCTGGTGGTGGCGGGCCAGGCGCTGGTGCTGCGGGGCTAGCACCGTCCCGGCTTCCGGGCCACGACCCGGTAGGTGTTGGCGAAGCGGGTCCGGCGGGTGAGGGGGGCCAGGAGGTGGTCCAGGGCGGTGGCGGCCGTCAGGGGGGCGCGTAGGGGGCGGGGGAAGGTCGTGGCGAGGTCCTGGGGCTGGTGGAGGCGGGCCGTGGTGGTGACCGTGCAGCCGAGGGCGTGGAGTTCGGCTTCCAGGTTGGGCAGCGGGAGCAGGTGGGCGTGCCGGTGCGGGAGCCAGTGGGGGCCCAGAAGGGTGGCGTAGGCGCTGTCCGGGGCCGGGGCCTCGACGACGAGGTGTCCGCCGGGGCGGAGGACGGTCAGCGCCGCCCGGAGTTCGGCACGGGGGTCGGGGACGTGGGCCAGGTGGTGGAGCATGCTGACCACGTCGTAGCGGGCGCGCAGCCGGTCGGTGACGCCGGGCGTGGTGAGCAGCCCCCGGTGGGCCTCCTCCACCCGGCCCTCGGCGAGCGCCCGTTCGACCCGCTCGGTGGGGTCGAGCCCGTCGAAGCTGGTGTACGGGAAGAACTCCCGCGCCGCCTCGGGGAAGTGGCCGTGCCCGGTGCCGACGTCGAGCCAGCTCTCGGGATCGGCCAGCTCGGCGAGGGCGCGGGCGGTCGCGCGGTGGGAGCGGTCGGCGGACGAGGGGGCGTCGGCGGGTGAGCGGGGGTTCTGGAAGGCGTGGGCGCACGCCTCGCACTCGTCGAGTGCGAGGGCGCGGGGTCCGCGCAGCCGGGTGCGCAGGCGGCCCGAGCCGCACCAGGGACAGTCCTCGCGGCGTGGGCCGGGGAACCGGCCGCTGACCTGCGGGGCGGAGGGCGAGGACGGCATGGCGGCTCCTGTGCGGCATTTCGCGGTAAACCGGAACGTATGGGATGCCGATCTTGGGTGCAATGACGTGCGCCGGGCGTGGTGGCGGTGTGGCGCGGGGCGCCTCGCGCGCGGGCGGTACTGTTCCGCGAATGGACAGCCTTCAACTCGACGACTTCACCGATCTGATCGAGCGCCCGGACGGCGGCGTGCGCCGGGACGCCGAGGCGCGGCGGGAGCGCCTGGCCGTACCGTCCGGCGCGCTGGGCCGGCTGGACGAGCTGGGCGAGTGGCTGGCGGCCGCGCAGGGCGCGGTGCCGGTACGGCCCGTCCAGCACCCGAAGCTGGTCCTCTTCGCCGGCGACCACGGCATCGCCGCCCTCGACGTCTCCCGCCGCCCCGCGGGCGGCGCGGCCGGCCTCGTCCGGGCGGTGCTGGAGGGCGCGAGCCCGGCCGCGGTGCTGGCCCGCCGGCTGGACGTGCCGGTCCGGGTGGTCGACCTTTCCCTGGACTGTGACCCGGACGCCTTCCCCGCCGAGGTGACCCGGCACCGGGTGCGGCGCGGCAGCGGCCGGATCGACGTGGAGGACGCGCTGACCGCCGAGGAGGCGGAGGCCGCGTTCCGCGCGGGCATGGCGATCGCCGACGAGGAGGCCGACTCCGGCACGGACCTGGTGGTGCTCGGCGATGTGAGCGTGGGCGGCACGACGGCGGCGGCGGTGCTGGTGGCCGCGCTGTGCGGGACGGACGCCTCGGTGGTGACCGGACGCGGCGGCGAGGCCATCGACGACCTGGCCTGGATGCGCAAGTGCGCGGCGGTACGGGACGCGCTGCGCCGGGCCCGCCCGGTCCTCGGCGACCAGCTCGCACTGCTGGCGACGGTGGGCGGCGCCGATCTGACCGCGATGACCGGGTTCCTGCTCCAGTGCGCGGTGCGCAAGCTGCCGGTGATCCTGGACGGCGTGGTGGCCGCGGCCTGCGCGCTGGTGGGCCAGCGGGTGGCGTTCCGGGCGCCGGACTGGTGGCTCGCGGGCCACGACAGCGGCGAGCCCGGGCAGGCCAAGGCGCTGGACCGGATGGCGCTGGAGCCGCTGCTGACCCAGGGCGTACGGGTCGGGGAGGGCGCGGGCGCGCTGCTGGCGCTTCCCCTGGTGCGCTCGGCCGCGGCGCTGGCCGCCGAGCTCCCGGAGCGGCCGGAGGCGGAGAAGGCCGAGCAGCCCGAGCAGCCCTCGGAGTCTGCGGAGTCCGGGCAGTCCGCGGAGTCCGGGCAGAGCGTCTAGCCCGGCCGCGTCCCACGGCGCCGATGAGCGCGATTCACGGCAAAAGCGGACATATGATCCCCGCTCATGGGAGATGTCCGAGTTGCCGACCGGTCGTGCGAGCCGGACCGACGGACGGAACCGGACCGGCGGACCGGGCAGCCGGGACAGCGGCCGGGCGGGGTGTCGTCCCGCCGGGCCGCCTCCGGTGCCGTCTGGTACCTGCGGGCCGTCGCGTTCGTCAACTTCCTCAGCGCGGTGTGGGTCTCGCTGGGCCAGGACGTGCGCCGCCACAACCAGGAGAACCTGTTCACGCCGTACCTGCTGACGGCCGGCTTCGCCTCGGGTGTGTTCACCGCGTTCCTGGCCATCACCATGCGGCGGCGCAAGCGGGCCGCCTGGATTCTCAACCTGGTGCTCAGCGGGGCGTTCCTGGCGCTGTTCGCGGTCGCCATGGCCTTCCCGGAGATCCGCCGCTCCCCGCAGAACTGGGTCTCCCTGGCGCTGACGGCCGCCTTCGTCGCCGTCCTGCTGCTCGGCCGCCGGGAGTTCTACGCCAAGGGCGACCGCGCCAACCCCCGCCTCGCCACGGTCGTGGCCCTCGGTGGCGGTACGGCGGCCTCCCTGCTCGCCGCGCTGCTGGTGACGGCCACCAACCAGGCGCCGGACGCGGCCCGTTCGACTTTCTGGGAGCGCTGGCAGTACGGCGCGCTGCGACTGGTGTCGGTGGCCACCGAGGAGGCCGGCTTCCCCGGCATCGACACGCCCAACTGGGCCGATGTGACCGTCAACGTGCTCAGCACCGCCCTCCTCCTCGCCGTCCTGTACGCCGCGTTCCGCTCCCGCCGCGCCGTCGACCCGCTCACCGAGGACGACGAGAAGCGGCTGCGGGAGCTGCTGGCACGGCACGGCGAACGCGACTCCCTCGGCTACTTCGCGCTGCGCCGGGAGAAGAGCGTGCTGTGGTCCCCGACCGGCAAGGCGGCCGTCGCCTACCGGGTGGTGGGCGGGGTCAGCCTGGCCTCCGGGGACCCGCTGGGCGACCCCGAGGCATGGCCCGGCGCCATCGCGCCCTGGCTCGCCGAGGCGCGGGCCCACGGCTGGATCCCCGCGGTGATGGGCGCGAGCGAGGAGGCCGGGACCGTCTACGCCCGGCACGGCCTGGACGCCCTCGAACTCGGCGACGAAGCCATCGTGGAGGTCGCCGAGTTCACGCTGGAGGGCCGCGCCATGCGGACCGTGCGGCAGGCCTACAACCGGGTGCGGCGGGCCGGGTACGAGGTGCGGATGCGGCGGCACGAGGACATCCCGGCGGCCGAGATGGCCCGTCTCGTGGAGCGGGCCGACGACTGGCGCGACGGTGCCACCGAGCGCGGCTTCAGCATGGCGCTGGGCCGGCTCGCGGACCCCGAGGACGGCCGGTGCGTGATGCTGGAGTGCACCGACGCCGACGGGCGGCTGCGCGCCCTGCTGTCGTTCGTGCCCTGGGGTCCCGGCGGGCTCTCGCTGGACCTGATGCGCCGTGACCGGGACAGCGACAACGGGCTGATGGAGTTCATGGTGATCGACCTCCTGCGCCGGTCGCGGGAGATCGGGGTCACCCAGGTCTCGCTGAACTTCGCCGTCTTCCGCTCGGTGTTCGAGCGCGGCGCCCGTATCGGCGCGGGGCCGGTGCTGCGGCTGTGGCGCTCGCTGCTCAGCTTCTTCTCCCGCTGGTGGCAGATCGAGTCGCTGTACCGGGCCAACGCCAAGTACCGGCCCATCTGGGAGCCGCGCTTCCTGCTCTTCGAGAAGAGCGCCGACCTGCCCCGCATCGCGCTGGCGGCGGCCCGCGCGGAGGGATTCCTGGAAGCGCCGGGCCTGCCGAAGTGGCTGCACCGCAGACAGCTCGAGACCCACCGGTGAGAGCGTGGGCGCGCGCCGAGTGGGGCCCGCTGTACACGGCCCTGCGGACGGCGCTGCTCGCGCGCGGCCCGCTGTCCGGGGCGCCGCTGACGCTGGGCGCGGTGGGCCTGACCGCGCTGCTGCAGTTCGTGCAGAACCAGCCCTGGGGCTTCGCGCTGGTGGAGGCGGCCGGCGCCGTACGGGCCGCCGACCCGCTGTGGCTGGCCCTGCTGCGCACCCCGCTCTCCCTGTTCGTGCCCGCCCTGGACCTGCCGGTGTGGGGCGCGCTGGCCCAGGTGCTCTGCGTGTTCGGCGTCGCGGAACTCTGCCTGGGCCGCCGCCGCACCCTGCTCATCGCCTACACCGCCACGCTCGCCGGGACCCTGTACGCCCGTGTCGGCGTCGCCCTCGGGCCGCACGCCCCCTTCGGCCTGCCCGCCTCGGACGCGCTGGTGGTGGACACCGGCCCGTCGGCGGCCGTGGTGGGGCTCGCGGTGTACGTCGCGGTACGGCACCACGCCCGCGTGACGGCGGTGGCGGTACCGGCCGCGATGGTGATCGAGGTACTGCTCAAGGACAACCTGGCCGGCAAGGAGCACCTCGCGGCCCTGCTCGCCGTGGGCACCCTGTGCCTGGCAGGGCTTCAGCCGCCCCTGGGCAGCCGGGCCGGGGACGGGTCGGGCTTGCCGCCGATCCAGTCCTGAACCACCCGCCGGGGCCCCGCCCAGCGCCGGTCGTGCCGGTAGGCCCGCAGCAGGGACCGGGCGCGGGCGCGCGGGCGCCGGCCGTAGAAGCGCCGCGCCCAGAACGAGGCCGGCCGGGCCAGCCGGATGGCGCCCGCCAGGGCCAGCAGCGGCACGATCGCGCCGAACACGGCGGTACGGGCCTTGCCCTTGCTCAACGCGACCAGCGAGACGAGGAAGTTGGCGGTGACGAAGGCGATGACCTCACCCCGGTCCTGCAGTTCGTCCTGCGAGAGGTCGTTCACGCCGAAGGGGGAGAAGCCGGCGAGCAGCAGCCCGACCAGCGCGGCGGTGAGGACCACGACCTCGACGCTCTTGCGGCCCTCCGCGCTCCAGTACACGTCGTCCAGATGCAGGATCAGCGCGAACTCGTCCAGCACCAGCCCGGCGCCGATCCCGAAGACCACGGCGGCGATCGCGCCGCCCGCCCCGTGCCGGTCGCTGGCGACGGCGCCGAAACCGCCGACGATGGTCAGCACCACACCGGGCACCACGTGGTGGATGTGCACCCCGCCCGCCTGGACGTTGCCGAACGGCCCCTTCCCGGCGCGGATCAGCCGGACGATGATCCGGGTCACGACGAAGGTGAGGACGAACGAGAAGAGGGCCAGCAGCAGCGGAAGCTTGCCCGGTTCCAGGATGTTCCGCTCCCACCAGTGCCCCATGTGCGCACTTTATCCCCGGCCCGCCGACGAGGCCCGGCGACAGCCCCGGTAGCCTGCGCCGATGCCCGAGACCCCGCCGCCCGACCCGCTCGACGGGCCCCGCTTCGCCTTCGGCACCCTCACCGTGATCCCGGTCCGGGTGCACCGCTGGGACCGTACGGCCGCGCGTGCGGGCATGCTGTGCGCACCGCTGACCGGACTGGCCGTCGGCCTCGCGGCGGCCGGATCCGGGCTCCTGCTCCTGCTGCTGGGCGCGGGCCCGCTGCTCGCCGCCGTCGCCTCCGCCGCCGTACCGGCCGCGCTCACCCGCGGGCTGCATCTGGACGGGCTCGCCGACACCGCCGACGGGCTGGGCAGCGGCAAGCCCGCCGAGCAGGCCCTCGCCGTCATGAAGCGGTCCGACATCGGGCCGTTCGGCGTGCTCACCCTGGTGCTGACGCTGCTGGCCCAGGTCGCCGCGCTCGCCGGGCTGTACGGCGACTCGTGGGCGCGGGGGGCGTTCGGCGCCGTCGTCTCGGCGGTCGCGGCCCGGCTGGCGCTCACCCTGGCCGCGCGCGCCGGGGTGCCGGCCGCCCGTCCGGAGGGGCTCGGGGCGGCGGTGGCCGGGGTGGTGCCGGTGCCGGGCGCGCTGGCGGTGGGGGCGGTGGTGACGCTGGCGGCCGGTGCGGGCGGGGCGCTGCTCGGGCCGTTCGAGGCGGTGCGCGCGGCGGTGGCCGTGCCGCTCTGTCTGGTCCCGGCCGAACTCCTGCTGCGCCGCTGCGTCTCCCGCTTCGGCGGGGTCACCGGGGACGTGTTCGGCGCCCTCGCGGAGACCGCGGCGACGGCCGCGCTGCTCGTGCTGTGCCTGGGAGGCAGCGGCCCACTGGCCGGCTGAGAGCGGCAACTGTTCCGTACCTGCGGCGAGTTGTCCCACCGGTCCGGCAGGGGTACCCGCGGTGCGGGCGGCCGGGGTGGTCCTCGGCCAAGAGCGGACGCGACGACGCGCGTACCCTCGTGGCGGGTGTTCGCCGACAGGGAGTCGACCCACCCCTTGCGGCGGTCGCCCCTCGCGGACGACCGGCTTGCGCAAACGGCTCCAGCAAACTTCACATCGGAAGCGAGATTTCACCACCGTGACTGCTCTGACTCTCAAGCCGGCCGCGGCGCCGGGCCCGCGGGCCGACGCGATCGTGATCGGCGTCGCCAAGGCCGGCACGGGCCCCGTCGTGGCGCCCGGCGCCGAGGCCGTGGACCAGGCGTTCGACGGCGGGCTGGCCGGCGTCCTGAAGACCCTCGGTGCCTCGGGCGCCGAGGGCGAGCTGACCAAGCTGCCCGCCCCCGCCGGTCTCGGCACCCCGCTCGTGGTGGCGGTGGGCCTGGGCGCCGAGCCCGAGGCGGACGCCGGATACGACGCCGAGGCGCTGCGCCGGGCCGCCGGCGTCGCCGCCCGCGGTCTCTCCGGCACCAAGAAGGCCTCCTTCGCGCTCCCCGTGGACGGTCCGGGCGCGCTGGCCGCGATCGCCGAGGGCGCGCTGCTCGGCGCGTACGCCTTCGACGCGTACAAGGAGAGCCCGAAGGACGACAAGGCGGAGAACGAGGGCGGCCCGCTCGGCGAGGCCGTACTGCTGGGCGGCGCGGAGGGCGAGGCCGGCTACCAGGCCGCCGTCGACCGCGCGAGGGCGGTCGGCGAGGAGCTGAACCGCGCCCGCGACCTCGTCAACACCCCGCCGAACGACCTGGACCCCGAGGCGTTCGCCGCGATCGCCCAGGCCGCGGCCGACGAGCACGGCCTCACCATCGAGGTGCTGGACGAGCAGGCCCTGAAGGAGGGCGGCTACGGCGGCATCCTCGGCGTCGGCGCCGGCTCGGCGTCCACCCCGCGCCTGGTGAAGCTGGCGTACCGGCACCCGGAGGCGGACAAGCACCTCGCCTACGTCGGCAAGGGCATCACCTACGACTCGGGCGGCATCTCGCTCAAGCCCGCCGGGCACAACGAGACGATGAAGTGCGACATGGCCGGCGCCGCCGCCGTGTTCGCCGCCGTCGTCGCGGCCGCCCGCCTCGGCCTCAAGGTGAACGTCACCGGCTGGCTGGCGCTCGCCGAGAACATGCCGTCGGGCTCGGCCACCCGCCCCGGTGACGTGCTGCGCATGTACAGCGGCAAGACCGTCGAGGTGCTCAACACCGACGCCGAGGGCCGCCTGGTGCTGGCCGACGCGCTGTGGGCGGCCTCGGCCGAGGAGCCGGACGCGATCGTGGACGTGGCCACGCTGACCGGCGCGATGGTGCTGGCGCTGGGCAGCCGCACCTTCGGGATCATGGCGAACGACGACGCCTTCCGCACCGCGCTGCACGAGGTGGCCGAGGAGTCCGGCGAGCCGGCCTGGCAGATGCCGCTCCCCGAGCACCTGCGCAAGGGCATGGACTCCCCCGTCGCCGACATCGCCAACATGGGCGAGCGGATGGGCGGCGGCCTGGTCGCCGGCCTGTTCCTGCGCGAGTTCGTGGGCGAGGGCATCACCTGGGCCCACCTGGACATCGCGGGCCCGGCCTACAACGAGGGCGGCCCCTTCGGCTACACGCCCAAGGGCGGTACGGGCACCGCCGTGCGCACCTTGGTGCGGCTGGCCGAGCAGACCGCCGACGGCGACCTCGGCTGACCCCGCGGGAGGCCCTGGGGGCGCGGACCGGGCCGGTCCGCGCCCCCGGCGCGAGGCGTCCGGCGCGGACGTGGGGCGTCTCACACCCCGGCCCGGCGTCCGTCGCACCCCCGACAGGTGCAAAGATGGAGCCCGGCAGGACAGGGCCCCCACCACAGGGCCGAAGCATTGAGCGGCCGGACACCAGCCGCCTGCCGGTCATCGGAGACCGGCACAGGCGCACATGCATGGAGGACGTGACGTGGCGAACGACGCCAGCACCGTTTTCGACCTAGTGATCCTCGGCGGTGGCAGCGGTGGCTACGCCGCGGCCCTGCGCGGAGCGCAGCTTGGCCTGGACGTCGCCCTGATCGAGAAGGACAAGGTCGGCGGCACCTGCCTGCACAAGGGGTGCATCCCCACCAAGGCCCTGCTGCACGCGGGCGAGATCGCCGACCAGGCCCGCGAGAGCGAGCAGTTCGGCGTCAAGGCGACCTTCGAGGGCATCGACGTCCCCGCCGTCCAGAAGTACAAGGACGACGTGATCTCGGGCCTCTACAAGGGCCTCCAGGGCCTGATCGCCTCCCGCAAGGTGACGTACATCGAGGGCGAGGGCCGGCTGTCCTCCCCCACGTCGGTGGATGTCAACGGGCAGCGGATCGAGGGCCGCCACGTCCTGCTCGCGACCGGCTCCGTGCCGAAGTCGCTGCCGGGCCTGGAGATCGACGGCGACCGCATCATCTCCTCCGACCACGCCCTCGTCCTGGACCGCGTGCCCAAGTCCGCGATCATCCTCGGCGGCGGTGTCATCGGCGTCGAGTTCGCGTCCGCGTGGAAGTCCTTCGGGGCCGACGTCACCGTCATCGAGGGCCTGAAGCACCTGGTGCCGGTCGAGGACGAGAACTCCTCCAAGCTGCTGGAGCGCGCGTTCCGCAAGCGCGGCATCAAGTTCAGCCTCGGCACCTTCTTCGAGAAGGCCGAGTACACCCAGGACGGCGTGAAGGTCACCCTCGCCGACGGCAAGGAGTTCGAGGCCGAGGTCCTCCTCGTCGCCGTCGGCCGCGGCCCGGTCTCCCAGAACCTCGGGTACGAGGAGCAGGGCGTCAACATCGACCGCGGCTACGTCCTGGTCGACGAGTACATGCGCACCAACGTGCCGACCATCTCGGCCGTCGGTGACCTCGTCCCGACCCTCCAGCTCGCCCACGTCGGCTTCGCCGAGGGCATCCTGGTCGCCGAGCGGCTGGCCGGTCTGAAGACCGTCCCGATCGACTACGACGGCGTCCCGCGTGTGACGTACTGCCACCCGGAGGTCGCCTCCGTCGGCATCACCGAGGCCAAGGCCAAGGAGATCTACGGCGCGGACAAGGTCGTCGCCCTGAAGTACAGCCTCGCGGGCAACGGCAAGAGCAAGATCCTCAAGACCGCGGGCGAGATCAAGCTCGTCCAGGTCAAGGACGGTGCCGTGGTCGGCGTCCACATGGTGGGCGACCGCATGGGCGAGCAGGTCGGCGAGGCCCAGCTCATCTACAACTGGGAGGCGCTGCCCGCCGAGGTGGCCCAGCTCATCCACGCCCACCCGACGCAGAACGAGGCGCTCGGCGAGGCGCACCTGGCGCTGGCCGGAAAGCCGCTGCACGCCCACGACTGAGCCTTCGGCCCCCGGGCGCGACGACACAGACTTCCGCAATTCCTAAGGAGCAACAGAAACCATGGCGGTTTCCGTAACCCTTCCTGCGCTCGGTGAGAGCGTCACCGAGGGCACTGTCACCCGCTGGCTGAAGGCCGAGGGCGAGCGCGTCGAGGCCGACGAGCCGCTGCTCGAGGTCTCCACCGACAAGGTCGACACCGAGATCCCGGCCCCCGTCGCGGGCGTGCTGGCATCCATCAAGGTCGCCGAGGACGAGACCGTCGAGGTCGGCGCCGAGCTGGCCCTGATCGACGACGGCTCCGGCGCCCCCGCCGAGGCCGCGGCCCCCGCCGCCGAGGCTCCGGCCGCCGAGGCTCCGGCCCCGGCCGCCCAGGAGGCCCCGCAGTCCGCCCCGTCCACCGAGCAGGAGGCGCCCGCCCCGGCGCCGACCGCCGAGGCGGCCTCCGGCGGCGGTTCCGCCGAGGGCACCGACGTGGTCCTGCCCGCGCTGGGCGAGTCGGTCACCGAGGGCACCGTCACCCGCTGGCTGAAGTCGGTCGGCGACTCCGTCGAGGCCGACGAGCCGCTGCTCGAGGTCTCCACCGACAAGGTCGACACCGAGATCCCGGCGCCCGTCGCGGGCACCCTGCTGGAGATCGTGGTCGGCGAGGACGAGACCGCCGAGGTCGGCGCCAAGCTCGCCGTCATCGGTGCCGCGGGTGCCGCCCCGGCCGCCGCTCCCGAGGCCCCGAAGGCGCCCGCCGCCGAGGCCCCGGCTGCTCCGGCTCCGGCTGCCCCGGCTCCGGCCGCCCCCGCCGCACCGGCCCCGCAGGCTCCCGCCCCGCAGGCGCCGTCGGCTCCGGCGCCGCAGCAGCAGACCGCGCCGGCTCCCGACCCGGTCCCGTCCGCCCCGGCCCCGGCTCCCGCGCCCGCCCCGGCTCCGGCCGCTCCGGCCACCGCGCCGACCGCGCCGACCGCCACCCAGGCGACCGACGAGGGCGCCTACGTGACCCCGCTGGTGCGCAAGCTCGCCGCCGAGAACGGCGTCGACCTGGCCTCGGTCAAGGGCACCGGTGTCGGTGGCCGCATCCGCAAGCAGGACGTCATCGCCGCCGCCGAGGCCGCGAAGGCCGCCGCCCCGGCTCCCGTCGCGGCTGAGGCTCCGGCCGCCGCGAAGAAGGCCCCGGCGCTGGAGGTCTCCCCGCTGCGTGGCCAGACCGTCAAGATGACCCGCATCCGCAAGGTCATCGGCGACAACATGGTCAAGGCGCTGACCGAGCAGGCCCAGCTCTCCTCGGTCGTCGAGGTCGACGTCACCCGTCTGATGAAGCTGCGCGGCAAGGCGAAGGACTCCTTCGCCGCCCGTGAGGGCGTCAAGCTCTCCCCGATGCCGTTCTTCGTCAAGGCCGCCGCGCAGGCGCTGAAGGCCCACCCGGTCATCAACGCCCGCATCAACGAGGCCGAGGGCACCATCACCTACTTCGACACCGAGAACGTCGGTATCGCGGTGGACTCCGAGAAGGGCCTGATGACCCCGGTCATCAAGCACGCCGGTGACCTCAACCTCGCGGGCATCGCCAAGGCGACCGCGGAGCTGGCCGGCAAGGTCCGCGCCAACAAGATCACCCCGGACGAGCTGTCCGGTGCGACCTTCACCATCTCCAACACCGGTTCGCGCGGTGCCCTGTTCGACACGATCATCGTGCCGCCGAACCAGGTCGCCATCCTCGGCATCGGTGCCACGGTCAAGCGCCCGGCCGTCCTGGAGACGGAGGAGGGTACGGTCATCGCCGTCCGCGACATGACCTACCTGACCCTCTCCTACGACCACCGCCTGGTGGACGGCGCCGACGCGGCCCGTTACCTGACCACGGTCAAGCAGATCCTGGAAGCGGGCGAGTTCGAGGTAGAGCTCGGCCTGTAGTCCCGGCCTGTGAGGAAGCCCCCCTGTCGAAGGACAGGGGGGCTTCGCCGTTCCTGGCCTGGAGAGACGCGCGCTTCCCAGCGCAGGGCAACTGCCACTCCCCAAGGGGCGCGGGGGACTGCGCGACCAGCCACGACGCCGTCGCGCCCACCCCCAAACCGACACCCCCACGGCGAGACCACTCGAAAACACCCTGTGCAACTCGTCTCACCTGGGCAAAAGCCCCCCGATGCGCCGCACGGCACCCGCGGGGCCCCCGTATGGTCATAGAGCCACGCCCCTTGAAAAGGAGCCCCCATGACCGCGCCCGTAATCCACTCGCTGCGCGAACAGATCCGCGAGCACATCGTGGAGGGCATCGTCAGCGGCCGCTGGCAACCGGGCGAGCGCATCGTGGAGCGAAGGATCGCCACCGAACTGGAGGTCAGTCAGACCCCCGTCCGGGAGGCCCTGCGCGAACTGGAGTCCCTCCGCCTCATCGAATCGGCCCCCAACAAGGGCGTACGCGTACGCAACCTGACCGCGGCCGACCTTGAGGAGAGCTATCCCGTCCGGGCCGGGCTGGAGGCCATCGCGGCCGAACTCGCGTCCGAGAGCCTCGCGGAGAGCTGCGCGGCCCTGGAACCCCACGTCGCGGCCCTCTACGAGGCCGACCGCGCCGGAGACGGCACCGGCCAGGTCCGCCACACCGTCGGCTTCCACCGCGAACTCGTCCGCGCCGCGGGCAACTCCGTGCTGCTGCACACCTGGGAGGGCCTCGGCATCGAGGTCTTCACCGCCCTGTCGATCCGCTGGCTCGGCACCGTCCAGCAGTCCTACGCCGAGGAGCACGAGGAGCTGGTGCAGGCGTTCCAGCGCCGCGACCCGCGGATCGCCGAGCTGGTGAAGGCCCACGTCCTGGGCTGTGCGCCCCGCCCCTGACCCGCTGAGCGACACCCCGCTCACCTGGGAAAACAAGGCACCGCGTGCCTGTACGAAAGACACCGGGTGCCTACTTTCGCCCGAAGACCGGGTTTTCGCACCCAAACCTTTGATCGATCATCGATCAGGGGGTTATTGTCACCGACGGACTTCTACCGAGTTCTCGCCCTGTCCTGCCAAAGACCAAGGGCAACCCCGAACCCTCACCCATGAGGGATTCCCCCTTCGACTGAGGAAGGCGGCGAGATGACCGACCCCAACGCCATCCAGCCGAGCGCGCTCGACCAGCTCCCGGACCGCGACCCGGAGGAGACCGCCGAGTGGCGCGCCTCCCTGGACGCCGTGGCCAGGGAAGCGGGCCCGCACCGCGCCGCGTACCTGATGCGGCGCACGCTGGAGCGTGCCGAGGCGGGCGGTGTCGCGCTGCCGAAGCTCCTGGAGACGGACTACGTCAACTCCATCCCCACCGCCGCCGAGCCGGGTGTCCCCGGTGACGAGGCGATGGAGACCCGGATCACCGCGTGGAACCGGTGGAACGCGGCGGCGATGGTCACCCGCGGCAGCAAGTACGGCGTCGGCGGCCACATCGCCACCTTCGCCTCGGCCGCGTGGCTGTACGAGACCGGCTTCAACCACTTCTTCAAGGGCAAGGAGTCCCCGGACGCCGACGGCTCCGGTGACCAGCTCTACATCCAGGGCCACGCCTCCCCCGGCATCTACGCCCGTGCCTTCCTGGACGGACGGCTGAACGAGGCCCACCTGGACAACTTCCGCCAGGAGGCGGGCGGCAACGGCCTGCCGTCGTACCCGCACCCGCGCCGGCTGCCCTGGCTGTGGGAGTTCCCGACGGTGTCGATGGGCCTCGGCCCGCTCTCCGCGATCTACCAGGCGCGGTTCAACCGCTACCTGACCAACCGCGGCATCAAGGACGTCTCCGCGTCCCACGTGTGGGCGTTCCTCGGTGACGGCGAGATGGACGAGCCGGAGTCGACGGCGGCCCTCGCGCTCGCCGCGCGTGAGGAACTGGACAACCTCACCTTCGTCATCAACTGCAACCTGCAGCGCCTGGACGGCCCGGTCCGCGCCAACTTCAAGATCGTGCAGGAGCTGGAGGCCCAGTTCCGGGGCGCCGGCTGGAACGTGGTCAAGACGCTGTGGGGCACCGCGTGGGACGAGCTGTTCCAGCTCGACACCACGGGCGCGCTGGTCCGCCGGCTGCGCCAGGTGCCGGACGCCCAGATCCAGACGTACCAGACGCGCGACGCCGCCTACATCCGCCAGGACTTCTTCGGCGGTGACCCGGCGCTGGTGGAGATGGCGAAGCTGCTGAGCGACGACAAGATCCTCGAGTGCTTCCACCTCTCGCGCGGTGGTCACGAGTCCCGCAAGGTCTTCGCCGCGTACAAGGCGGCCGTCGAGCACAAGGGCGCGCCGACCGTGATCCTGGCCCAGACGGTCAAGGGCCACACCCTCGGTCCGGGCTTCGCCTCCAAGAACGCCAACCACCAGATGAAGAAGCTCTCGGTGGACGAGTTCAAGGCGATGCGGGACCTGCTGGACCTGCCCATCTCCGACAGCGCCTTCGCCGACGGCCAGGTGCCCTACGGCCACCCGGGCGCCGACTCCCCCGAGGTCCGCTACCTCCAGGAGCGCCGCGCGGCCCTCGGCGGTCCGGCCCCGGCCCGCCGGGTGCACCCCCTCGCGCCGCTGCCCGCCCCGGCGGAGAAGGCGTTCACCTCCTTCGACAAGGGGTCCGGCTCGCAGAACGTCGCCACCACCATGGCGTTCGTCCGCCTGGTCAAGGACCTGGTCCGCGACAAGGAGACCGGCAAGCGCTGGGTGCCGATCGTCCCCGACGAGGCGCGCACCTTCGGCATGGAGTCGCTGTTCCCCTCGCTCGGCATCTACTCGCCCAAGGGCCAGACGTACGAGCCGGTCGACCGCGACCAGCTGATGTACTACAAGGAGGCCAAGAACGGCCAGATCCTCAACGAGGGGATCACCGAGGCCGGTTCGATGGCCGACTTCATCGCCGCGTCGACCGCGTACGCGACGCACGGCGAGGCGATGATCCCGTTCTACATCTTCTACTCGATGTTCGGCTGGCAGCGTACTGCCGACCAGATGTGGCAGCTCGGCGACCAGCTCGGCCGCGGCTTCCTCGTCGGCGCGACGGCGGGCCGCACCACGCTGACCGGTGAGGGCCTCCAGCACGCCGACGGCCACTCCCCGGTGATCGCCGCGACCAACCCGGCCGCGCTGACGTACGACCCGGCGTTCGCCTACGAGGTCGCCGCCATCGTCAAGGAGGGTCTGCGCCGGATGTACGGCGAGGCCGCGCCGGGCGAGGACAAGGACGTCTTCTACTACCTGACGGTCTACAACGAGCCGATGCCGCAGCCGGCCAAGCCCGCCGTGCCCGGCATCGACGAGGGCATCGTCAAGGGCCTGTACCGGTTCAACACGGCCGAGTCCGCGGGCGTCACCGTCCCGGCGAACGCCCCGCGCATCCAGCTCCTGGGCTCGGGTACGGCGATCCACTGGGCGCTGGACGCGCAGCGGATGCTCGCCGAGGAGTGGGGGGTCGCCGCCGACGTGTGGTCCGCGACCTCCTGGTCCGAGCTGCGCCGTGACGCGATGGACGCCGACGCGGCCCTGCTGCGCGGCGAGGAGCGGGTGCCGTTCGTGCGCCGGGCGCTCCAGGGCGCCGAGGGCCCGGTCCTCGCGGTCTCCGACTACATGCGCCAGGTCCCGGACCAGATCGCGCAGTGGGTCGACCAGGACTGGTCCTCGCTGGGCGCGGACGGCTTCGGTCTCTCCGACACCCGCGCGGCGGCCCGCCGGCACTTCGGTGTGGACGCGGAGTCGATCGTGGTCGCCGCCCTGGCCCAGCTCGCCCGGCGCGGCGCGGTCAAGGCGACGGCGGTGAAGGAAGCCCGGGAGAAGTACGGGCTGTGACCACCTGAGGTCCGGTGAAGGGGTACGGCGTGCTGCCGTGCCCCTTCTTCCGTTGCCCGTGCCGTTCCGCGTGCGGGGTGGGGACGGAGGCCCGATGCTGGTGGCGTGATGGACGAGACGGAGTTCTGGGAGCTGATCGACGCCACCCGCGAGGCCGCGGAGGGCGACCCCGAGGAGCAGGCCGACCTGCTGGTGGACCGGCTGCTGCAGTTCGACCCGGACATGGTGCTGGACTTCGCCCGTCACTTCGAGGCCCGCTACAACCGCGCCTACCGCTGGGACCTGTGGGGCGCGGCCTCGCTCCTGCTGGGCGGCGCGAGCGACGACGCCTTCGACTACTTCCGCTGCTGGCTCATCGGCCAGGGCCGCGAGGTCTTCGAGGGCGCCCTCCACGACCCCGACTCCCTCGCGGAGCTCCTCGACGAGTTCGACGACGAGATGGACGGCGACGGCGAGGAGCTCGGCTACGCGGCGGACGAGGCCTACGAACGCCTGACCGGCACGGTGGCCCCCGACCTGGGCATCGCCCCCGCCCCCGGCGAACCCTCCGGCACCCCGGTCGACTTCGAGAACGACGGCACCCTGGCCGACCGCTACCCGGCCCTGTGGGACCGCTTCAGGTCCTGAGGCCGGTCCGAGCGGGTGCGGCCCTGGAGGCGGGCTGCTTTCGCCCGGATCGCGGGAAGGGCGGCGGTGAGTGCGGCGCCGGGGCAGGTGGTGGCGTAGGCGGTGCCGTGGCCGGCGATGGCGGGGAGGGTGGCGGGGGTGCCCGTGCGGTAGCGGCTGAGGTCGCTGGTGGAGGTCAGGCGTACGCGGGCGCGGGGGTCGGTGTCGGAGGGGCCGAGTTTCCAGGCGGCGAGGGCGGCGATGGCGTCGGTCATGGCCGCGGGGACGGAGGAGCCCGCCGTGAAGGTGCCGAGCGCCGCGATGCCCGTCGAGCGGTGGTTGAACCCCTGGGTGTGAGCCCCGGTGACCGGCCGGTCGGCTCCCCCGGCGCGACCCTCGTAGATGGTGCCGCAGCGGTCGACGAGGAAGTTGTAGCCGATGTCGTCCCAGTGCCGGGCGCCGGTCTGGCCGGCGTACAGCGCGCGGATGACGCGCGGGGCGTCGGCGCAGTCGTAGTCGTTCGGCGAGTCGGTGTGGTGGACGAAGACGGCGACGACCCGGTCGTCGTAGCGCGGCGGCGGCTGGCGGCGCGAGGTGGCCCGGTCGAGCCAGGCGGAGCGGGGCTGGATGGCCGGGCGGGGCGCGCGGTGGGCTGCGGGGGCGGTGCTCGGCGCATGATGCGCGGGGCGGGCCGTGACGGCGCGCTCACTGCCCCGTACGAGCAGCAGCAGGGCGGCGACGCCGGTCAGGGCCATGAGGACGCCGGGCAGGCGCGCGGTACGCCGAGGACGCGTCCACTTCATGATCCCACTCTCGGTCCGGCACGGCGGGTCCGCGATGTGTGGTCTGCCACCCGGTGGAACCATCGTCCAGGTCCAGGGCGTTTCTGTGGGTACACACATACGGGAAGCCCTCGGGCTGCGACTGATCAGCGGGCCTGTCCCGCCCGTATGAGGGGGCCCGAGAGAGAGGCGGCTTCGTGGACCTGCTCGACGTGCTGCTCGTGCTGGTGGTCCTGCTGTACGCGGCCTCCGGGTACCGGCGCGGGCTGGTGGCCGGCTGTGTCTCGCTGGCCGGATTCGTGGGCGGCGCGGCGGTCGGCGTGTGGGCGCTGCCGTGGGTGACAGGGCTGGTGACACGCGGTTCGGCGGCGGCCACGGTGGTCGCGATCCTCGCCGTGCTGGTACCGGGCATGATCGGGCACGAGCTGGCGGGCCGCCTGGCGCTCCGGCTGCGCAGCCGGATGGACCGGTCGGGCAGCGGCCCGCTGCGGGTGGCGGACGGCATCGGGGGCGCCGCGGCCAACGGGGTCGCCGTACTCCTCGTGGCGTGGGCCGCGGCGAGCGTGCTGGGCGCGGCGCCCTCGCAGACGGTGACCACGGCCATCCGCAACTCCGCCCTGCTGGGCGCGGTGCAGCAGACGATGCCGGAGACCACCCCCGCCTGGTTCTCGCGGGCCACCTCCGCGCTGACGGAGGCGGGCTTCCCGCAGGTCTTCAACCCCTTCGAGAACGAGTCGACCGCGCAGGTGGCCGAGCCCTCCGGCGACAGCGTGACCCCGGCGGCCACGGAGGCGGCCCGGCGCAGCACGGTGAAGATCGAGGGCTCGGCGGGCGCCGAGGGCCGCGAGGGCAGCGGCTTCGTGTACGCGCCACGCCGGGTGATGACCAACGCGCACGTGGTGGCCGGCATCGACAACCCCACGGTACGGATCGGCGGGGTGGGCCCGGTGTACCAGGCGCGGGTGGTGCTGTTCGACCCGGACAAGGACGTGGCGGTGCTGTACGTACCGAGTCTGCGCGCCCCGGTGCTCCCCTTCGACTCCTCCGCCCGGCGCGGCGAGTCGGCGGTGGTCGCGGGCTATCCGCAGGACGGCAGCCTGGACCTCCAGGCGGCGACCGTGGCGAACCGGGTGCGGGCGACCGGCCAGAACATCTACAGCGACCGCACGGTCACCCGCGAGATCTACTCGATCCGTTCCACGGTCCGGCCGGGCAATTCCGGCGGTCCGCTGCTGACCACGGACGGCCGGGTCTGCGGCGTGGTCTTCGCCCGCTCCACCTCCAGCTCCGAGACGGGGTACGCGCTGACGACGGCGGAGGTCTCGAAAGACGCGGCCCGCGGCCGGACGGCGACGGCACCGGTGGACACGGGTGAGCTGATCACGTCGTAGGGAGTAGGCGGCCGCCCTGATCCCGGGCCCGCGGGGCATGCTGGGATCATGGACTCTTCCCGAATCGCGGTGGCCGGCGCGTCCGGTCTCATCGGCAGCGCCCTGGTGCGGTCCCTCACCGACGACGGGCACCAGGTGGTGCGGCTGGTCCGGCGCGAGCCGCAGGGCCCGGACGAGGTCCGCTGGGACCCTCAGGAGGGTTACGTGGACGCGGCCGGGCTGGCCGGCGTCGACGCGGTGGTGAACCTGGCGGGCGCGGGGATCGGCGACAGGCGCTGGACGCCGGAGTACAAGCGGGTGATCCGGGACAGCCGGGTGTTCGGCACGACCGCGCTCGCGGAGGCCGCCGCCTCCCTGCCGGAGCCGCCGCGCGTCTTCGTGGGCGGCAGCGCGATCGGCTTCTACGGCGACACCGGCGACCGGATCACCGACGAGAGCGCCCCGCCCGGCGAGGGGTTCCTGCCCTCGGTGTGCGAGGAGTGGGAGGAGGCGGCCGCGCCGGTGCGGGAGGCGGGCGTACGGACGGCGTTCGTGCGCACCGGTCTTGTGGTGTCCGCCGCGGGCGGGGCGTGGGCCAAGCTGTTCCCCCTGTTCAAGGCGGGGCTCGGCGGGCGGCTGGGCAGCGGGAAGCAGTACTGGTCGTACATCGCGCTGCATGACGAGGTGGCCGCGATCCGGCACATCCTGGACCGCGACGACCTGTCCGGGCCGTTCAACCTGACCGCGCCGCACCCGCTGACCAACCAGGAGATCACCGAGGCGATGGGCCGGGTGCTGCGCCGGCCGACGCCGTTCCCGGTGCCGGCGGCGGTGCTGAAGACCGTGCTGGGCGGGATGGCGGAGGACGTGCTGGGCAGTCAGCGGGTGGTGCCCAAGCGGCTGTTGGAGTCCGGGTTCCAGTTCGCCTTCCCCGGCATCGAGGACACGATCCGGGCGGCGGAGTAGGCCGGCGGCATAGACGTGATCATGGCGGGCACCGAGCGGTCATGACCGTATGCGACCGCCGTGCGACCGTGCCCTGCCGGTGCGCGACTGGCATTGACCGACAATGACCCTAACCTCGACCCGAACTCGCGTATCCGGCGGGCCAGTTGAGGGCATGACCTCTCCACCGGCCGCGCAACCACAGGAGGGGCCTCGTGCTTGAGCCCGCGTACCAGGTGGACGTCGTCGTCGTGGGGGCCGGGGTCGCCGGACTCTCGGCGGCCCATCGGCTGACCAGCGCAGGAGTGACGACCGCAGTCCTGGAGGCCGCCCCGGAGGTGGGCGGCCGCATGTCGGCCGAGAGGGTCGACGGCTTCCGTCTCGACCGCGTCGGACGGCCCCTGACCACCCCAGGCACCGAGTTGCGCACCGTGCCGGGGGTGGAACCGCTCGCGCTGCGACAGTTCGCGCCCGGTGTGCTGCTGCACCGGGACGGCCGCAGGCACCGCGCGGGCGCCCCGGCACCCGTAGGGGGCGCAAGGGGCGCACTCCATGTGGCGCGCGCCCTGGCGAGCGCCCCCAGGGGGCCGGTCGCCGTGCTGCCCGGCCGGACCGGGACACCGGTCGGCGGGGCGTGGGACCAGGCCCGGCTGAACGCCGCGCTGGCCCGGATCGCGGCCACCCCGGTGGACCGGCTGCTGGCCCGCCCGGAACAGGCCGCCGCCGACGCGCTGGCGGCGCGCGGGGTTCCCGCCCGTACCGTCGAGGGCTTCCTGCGGCCGCTGCTCGCCGCGCTGCTGTGCGACCCGGAGCTGACCACGTCCAGCCGGGGCGCCGATCTCGCCCTGCGGGCGTTCGCCGGGGGCCGGCTGAGCGTGCCGGAGGGCGGAGCGGAGGTACTGCCCGGGCTGCTGGCGCGCACCCTGCCGCCGGGCACCGTGCGGACCGGGGTGCGGGTCACCTCGGTCTCCACCACCTCGGTCACCACCGCCGAGCACGGCGTACTGCGCTGTCGCGCGGTCCTGCTGGCCACGGACGCCCGCGCGGCGGCCGAGCTGCTGCCGGGGCTCCGCGTCCCCGCCTTCCACCCGGTCACCGTCGTCCACCACACCACCGACGACCCCGGCCCGGCGCTGTCCACGGGCACCTCGCTGCTGCTGGACGCGGACCGGGGCGGCCCGGTCGCGCACACGGCGGTCATCAGCAACGTCGACCCGAGCCGCGCCCCGGCCGGCCGCACCCTGATCTCCTCGACGGTGCTCGGCACCCCGCCCGAGGACGTGGACGCCGCCGTCCGCACCCACCTCTCCCGCCTGTATGGCGCACCCACCAACCGCTGGGAAACCCTGGCCGTCCACCACACCCCGGACGCCGTGCCGGCCATGCCCCCCGCCTACGATCCCCACCGCCCGGTACGCCTTCTGGCGGGCCTCTACGTCTGCGGCGACCACCGGGACACCCCCACCCTCCAGGGCGCCCTCCACTCGGCCACCCGAGCCGCCACGGCCGTCCTGACGGACCTGGGAGCCACCTCCTCCATGCACCTGGCGGACCCCCCGGCGACGATGCCGCGGGCGGCCTGACCCGGGAGGCCCGGGCCCGGCCCCGGGGGGCGCCCTGGTGGCGGGCGCCCCCGCCACCGCTACCCCAGCGCCGCCACCCGCTCCCGGTACCCGCGGGCCGGAGGCGCGTCACGGTAGGGCTCCAGGCGGCGTTCGAAGTCGCGGATGTACTCCACCGCTCGGACCGAGCGCATGTCGGCGGCCTGGGCGGCGGCCTCGGCGGCCAGGGCGCAGGCCTGGTCGAGGTCGCCGAGGCCCAGGCGGGCGGTGGCCAGGACGACGCGGGAGAAGAGCCGGCTGCGGGCGTGCGCGGCGGAGCGCAGGCGGAGCGAGCGCTCGGCGTGCTGGGCGGCCGCCCGGAACTGGTGGAGGTCCCGGTGGCAGTGGCCGAGCTCGTCGGCGAGCTGGGCCTCGTCGAAGAAGCGCGCCCAGTGCGGCACGTCGTCGCCGGGCCGGGCCGTCTCCAGGGCGCGCTCGGCGCGTACCAGCGCGCCGGTGCACGCCCGCGTCTCCCCGAGGAGCGCGTGCGCCCGCGCCTCCGCCGCGTGCAGCAGGGCCTGCACGACGGGCGCCGCGCCGGTCCCGATCCCCTGCTGGGCGACCCGCGCCAGCTGCACCGCCTCCCGCCCGTGCCCGAGGTACACGGCCTGGCGGCTCATGGTGACCAGCACGTACGAGCCGTAGGCGCGGTCCCCGGCCGCCTGGGCGAGCCGCAGGGCCTGCACGAAGTACCGCTGGGCGAGCCCGTGCGCGGCGATGTCGTACGAGGTCCAGCCGGCGAGCCGGGTGAGGTCGGCGGCCGCGCCGAACAGCCTGCGGCCGGTCTGCTCGGAGTAGCTGCCGCGCAGCATCGGCTCGCACTCGTGCTCCAGGTAGCGCACGAGGGCCTGCCGGGCGTGCCCGCCGCCGTACTGGTCGTCCAGCGCCCGGAACAGCTCCCCCACCGAGCGCAGCGCGGCGAGGTCCCCGCCGGTCACCCGGTGCCCGGAGGGGCGCTCGGCGGGAGGTGCGGGGACGCGTACGGGCCCGGCCTGCGCCGGCACCCGGACGGCGGGCTCGCGCGCCACCCGGTCGTCGGCCTTGCCGATCAGCCAGTCCCGGCTGGGCACGACCAGCCCCGCCGGGGTGAACGCGATCTTGCGCAGCTCGGCGTGGCTGCCCGAGTCCTTGCGCCACAGCCCGCTGACGATGTCCACGGCCTCCTCGGGCGTGCCCGCGAACTCCAGCCCGGCGTACACCGGCGCGCACGCGTCCAGACCGAGGTCCTGGGCGGTGAGCCGGCGGCCGAGGCGGCGGGTGAAGACCTCGGCGATCAGCGCGGGAGTGGTCCCGCGCGGCTGCTGGCCGCGCAGCCAGCGGGTGACGGAGGTCTTGTCGTATCTGAGGTCCAGCCCGTGTTCCAGGCCGAGCTGATCGACGCGACGGGCCAGACCCGCGTTGGAGAACCCCGCCTCTGCGATGAGCGCGGCGAGCTGGCGGTTGGGGGTGCGCTGCGCGGGTCGGTCCGTCATGTGCGGTGCGGTCTCCTGCCTGACAGGCCACTGAGGTGCCGGGACGGGCTGTGAACAGCCCTTTTGGCCTCACGAACGGCGCGAATGTAGCGGAGAGTGAACAAGCGGTCGCACTGTTCCCCGTGCATTCATCCGATCGTGTGAGGATTACCCGCGCGGCTGACGTCACCCGTCCGGACGTACAGTGGCGTGGGCGCCGAACGCGCCTGACAGACCCGACGAGGGGTGCCCGGCTTAGGGAGGCGCTTGCCGTGAGTGACTTGCGGTTCGTCCACATGGGGTTCGGCGCGGACGCCGTCGACTACCAGGAGGCGTGGGACGAGCAGCGCCGGGTGCACGCCGCCCGGTTCGCCGACGAGGTCCCCGACACCGTGCTGCTGCTGGAACACCCCCCGGTGTACACGGCCGGCCGCCGCACCGACCCGAGCGAGCGCCCGCTGGACGGCACCCCCGTGATCGACGTGGACCGGGGCGGCAAGATCACCTGGCACGGTCCGGGCCAGCTGGTCGGCTACCCGATCCAGAAGCTGCCCCGCCCCGTGGACGTCATCGCCCACGTCCGCCGCCTGGAGGAGGCCCTGATCCGCGCCTGCGCGGAGTACGGGGTCGAGACCACCCGTATCGAGGGCCGCAGCGGTGTCTGGGTGCTGGGCGACCCGGTCGAGCAGCGCCTCGGCGGTCTCTCCCTCGACTTCGATCCCCGGATCGCCGACGAGGAGTTCGACCCCCGGATGAACGGCCCGGAGTACGCCCCCTCCAACGCCGGCCAGCGCCGGGAGGACCGCAAGATCGCCGCGATCGGCATCCGCGTGGCCAAGGGCGTCACCATGCACGGCTTCGCCCTCAACGTGAACCCGGACAACCGCTGGTTCGACCGCATCATCCCGTGCGGCATCCGGGACGCCGGTGTCGCGTCGCTGGCGAACGAGCTGGGCCGGGACATCACGATCGAGGAGGTCGTGCCGGTGGTCGAACGCCACCTGCGCGAGGTCATGGCCGAGGCCGTCCTCGCCCCCCGGGTGATCGAGAAGCCCGCCGCCGTCTGATCCGGGAATGCGGCCTGCGTCCGCGAGGTTTTCACCCCCGGTAGGACCCCATGAACACGGGCGTACTCTGGTGTACGCCGAAGAATCGAAGACTTTACTTCGCAACAAGCAGGGAGCCGGTCGTGTCCGCAGTCGCACCCGACGGACGCAAGATGCTGCGCCTGGAGGTCCGTAACAGCCAGACCCCCATCGAGCGCAAGCCCGAGTGGATCAAGACGCGGGCGAAAATGGGACCCGAGTACACCAAGATGCAGAACCTCGTGAAGAGCGAGGGGCTGCACACCGTGTGCCAGGAGGCCGGCTGCCCGAACATCTACGAGTGCTGGGAGGACCGCGAGGCGACCTTCCTCATCGGCGGCGACCAGTGCACCCGGCGCTGTGACTTCTGCCAGATCGACACCGGCAAGCCCGAGGCCCTGGACCGGGACGAGCCGCGCCGCGTGGGCGAGTCCGTGGTCACCATGGACCTCAACTACGCCACGATCACCGGCGTCGCCCGCGACGACCTCGCGGACGGCGGCGCCTGGCTGTACGCCGAGACCGTGCGCCAGATCCACGCCCAGACCGCGGGCCGCGAGACCGGCCGCACCAAGGTCGAGCTGCTGGCCCCCGACTTCAACGCGGTGCCCGAGCAGCTCGCCGAGGTCTTCGAGTCCCGCCCCGAGGTCTTCGCGCACAACGTCGAGACGGTCCCGCGCATCTTCAAGCGCATCCGCCCCGGCTTCCGCTACGAGCGCTCGCTGAAGGTCATCACCGAGGCCCGCGACTTCGGCCTGGTCACCAAGTCCAACCTGATCCTCGGCATGGGCGAGACCCGCGAGGAGGTCGTGGAGGCGCTCCAGCAGCTCCACGACGCCGGCTGCGAGCTGGTCACCATCACCCAGTACCTGCGCCCCTCCGTGCGCCACCACCCCGTCGAGCGCTGGGTCAAGCCGCAGGAGTTCGTGGAGCTGAAGGAGGAGGCCGAGCGGATCGGCTTCTCCGGTGTGATGTCGGGCCCGCTGGTCCGTTCCTCCTACCGCGCCGGGCGCCTTTACCAGATGGCGATCGAGAAGCGTGGTAACTACATCGCCGCCCAGGCGGTGTGAGCGAGTCGTGTGAAATCACGCACAAGTTCCTACTGGCCAGTAATGGCCGAGTCGACGCGGTCCCGTCCGTCCTCGCTGATGAGGGCACATGGCGGGGCCGCGTCGGCGTGCGGGGCGCCCGTGCCGAGGCTTCATCACCGTTTGACCGGTCGGTCACGCACTGGTAACACCGATCAGTGACCCTGGAATCACGCCCCGTACACCACCCGCACCGAGGGGGGACCTCGATCATGCAGGCCGCACCCGTCCGCGCCACCGCCATCCCGTCCTTCGCCGTCGCCCTCCGCGCGGTCGAGACGCTGCTGCTTCAGGGCGGCCAGCGCACCGCCCGCCGCAACGCCTGGACCTCCGTCCTGGAGGACCGCCGCCGCGCCAAGGACCGCGTCGAGGCGCAGCAGTTCCTCGACCGCGCCGCCACCCGTCCGTAACCCCCGCCCTCCGCCGGGCACCGCCGTCGAGAGTGCTCCCGCGGCCACGTAGACTCGTGGGCATGGCGAGGAAGGAAACCGCGGCGGACGCCGCGAGCGCAGGGCGACTGAAGCAGATCGCCCTCACGTACAAGATGACCCGCAAGGCCGACAAGACGATCGGTCTTGTACTCGCGGCTGTCGGGCTCGGCATTTTCGCCGTCCTCCTCGTGATCGGCTTCCTGATCGGGCACCCCGTCTACGGCGGCATCCTGGGCCTGCTGCTCGGTCTGCTGGCGACGGCGATCGTGTTCGGGCGCCGGGCCGAGCGGGCCGCGTTCGGGCAGATGGAGGGCCAGCCGGGTGCGGCGGCCGCGGTACTGGACAACATCGGCCGGGGCTGGGTGACCACCCCCGCGGTGGCGATGAACCGCAGCCAGGACGTGGTGCACCGCGCGGTCGGCAAGGCCGGCATCGTGCTGGTGGCCGAGGGCAACCCGAACCGGGTGAAGAGCCTGCTGGCGGCCGAGAAGAAGAAGATGAACCGCATCGTCGCGGACGTGCCGGTGCACGACGTGATCGTCGGTGACGGCGAGGGCCAGGTCCCGCTGAAGAAGCTGCGGACGACCATGCTGAAGTACCCCCGGGTGCTGACCGGCCCCCAGGTGACCGCCACCAACGACCGGCTGCGGGCGCTGGGCGACCTGATGAGCAACATGCCGCTTCCCAAGGGTCCGATGCCGAAGGGCATGCGGATGCCGAAGGGCGGCGGCAGGGGCCGCTAGTTCCTACGACATGAGAAGGGGCGCCCGGAGAATCTCCGGGCGCCCCTTCTCATGTCGTGTCCGCCCCGGCCAGGCCCTAGATCCTGACCTCGACGGTCTTGGCGAGCCGGTCGTGCAGGCCGCGGCCGTCGCGGTCCCAGACCAGCGCGGGGACGGCCAGGCAGAGCAGGAAGGTGCGCAGCAGGGCGCGCAGCGGGTTGACGGTGCCGGTCTCCAGGGCGACCACGCGCAGCCCGAAGAGGCGCTTGCCCGGCGTGGAGCCGAGGGTGCCCACGGTGAGCGCGCTCATCGCGAAGAAGACGAGCAGGGCCCAGTTGCTGGTGGCCGGGGAGTTGCCGTGGGTGATCAGGCCGTATGCGATCAGCACGCACAGGCCCCAGTCCACGGCGAGCGCGCCGAGCCGGCGACCCGGACGGGCGATCGAGTTCGGTCCGGTCTCCGGCAGGCCGAGCTGCTCGCCCCGGTACCCGAAGTCGGCACCCGCGTCTTCCATGGCCGCCCGCGGCCCGGAGAGCCACGACCCCATCACTTCCCTGTTGTCCACCCGACCACGGTACTGCGCCTGTTTTCGGGCAGTACGGGCAGGGGTGGGGGGAGCTAGGGTTGACATGTGGCTGGTTAACTTCTGCGAAACAAACGAGTCACGCCCGAGAAATCACCCGTCCCTAGGGTCGAGGCCAGCGTGTGCCACCGCACTGGCCGCACGAGACGATCTACCACCCCGGCGGGAACGGTCGGGAGTAGGAGGAGCTGGATGTTCCAGAACGCCGACGAGGCCAAGAAGTTCATCGCGGACGAGGACGTCAAGTTCGTCGACGTCAGGTTCTGCGACCTGCCGGGCGTCATGCAGCACTTCACCGTGCCCGTCGAGGCGTTCGACCCGGACGAGGAGCTGGCGTTCGACGGCTCGTCGATCCGCGGCTTCCAGGCCATCCACGAGTCCGACATGGCGCTCCGCGCGGACCTGTCGACGTCCCGTGTGGACCCCTTCCGCCGCGACAAGACGCTGAACATCAACTTCTTCATCCACGACCCGATCACGGGCGAGCAGTACTCCCGTGACCCGCGCAACGTGGCGAAGAAGGCGGAGGCGTACCTCGCGTCCACCGGCATCGCCGACACCGCGTTCTTCGGCCCCGAGGCCGAGTTCTACGTGTTCGACAGCGTGCGCTTCAAGACCGCCGAGAACGAGGCGTTCTACCACATCGACTCCGAGGCGGGTGCCTGGAACACCGGCGCGCTCGAGGACAACCGGGGTTACAAGGTCCGCTACAAGGGCGGCTACTTCCCGGTCCCGCCGGTCGACCACTTCGCCGACCTGCGTGCCGAGATCTCCCTGGAGCTGGACAAGGCCGGCCTCAAGGTCGAGCGCCAGCACCACGAGGTGGGCACGGCCGGCCAGGCCGAGATCAACTACAAGTTCAACACGCTGCTCGCCGCCGCGGACGACCTCCAGCTCTTCAAGTACATCGTGAAGAACGTGGCCTGGCGCAACGGCAAGACCGCGACCTTCATGCCGAAGCCGATCTTCGGCGACAACGGCTCGGGCATGCACGTCCACCAGTCGCTGTGGTCGGGCGGCGCCCCGCTCTTCTACGACGAGGCCGGTTACGCGGGCCTGTCCGACATGGCGCGCTACTACATCGGCGGCATCCTCAAGCACGCGCCGTCGCTGCTGGCCTTCACCAACCCGACGGTGAACTCGTACCACCGCCTGGTCCCGGGCTTCGAGGCGCCGATCAACCTGGTGTACTCGCAGCGCAACCGCTCCGCGGCGATGCGCATCCCGATCACGGGCTCCAACCCGAAGGCCAAGCGCGTCGAGTTCCGCGCGCCGGACTCCTCCGGCAACCCGTACCTCGCCTTCTCCGCGCTGCTCCTGGCGGGCCTGGACGGCATCAAGAACAAGATCGAGCCGGCCGAGCCGATCGACAAGGACCTCTACGAGCTGGCTCCCGAGGAGCACGCGGGCGTCGCCCAGGTCCCCACCTCCCTCCCGGCCGTCCTCGACCGCCTCGAGGCCGACCACGACTTCCTCCTCCAGGGCGACGTCTTCACCCCGGACCTGATCGAGACGTGGATCGACTACAAGCGGACCAACGAGATCGCCCCGCTGCAGCTGCGTCCGCACCCGCACGAGTTCGAGCTGTACTACGACGTCTGATCCGCACAGGTGGTGTGCCCCCGACAGCAGGGGGGCACACCACCGTAAGGCCGCGCTGACCTGCGGATTTACCGCTTCACGGCTCACCAGTGATCACCGTTGGTTTTCAGCATCTTGTGCAACGCGAGTGCAAGATGATCTTGAAAGCCTGACACCCCGTCAGAAACGCCAGATCCCGCACGGCGGTCACACACAGTGATGGCTAATCCGTTGGGCCATCGTCGCGAGGGCGATGCCTGCACCCTCTCGCTCGAAACGGCGTAGACCTCCTGGCGCCAGTCGGCGAAGACCATCGCGACCGCGTGTACTGCCGTTCGCGGCCCCTGCGGCTTAGAGTCAGCCGAATGGATCAGGGGTGGGCAGCCCTCATGGGCGCCGCGATTGGAGTAGTCGGCACGACCGCAGCGTCAGCACTGACTGGTTGGGCAGGCCGACGACAAGTCCAGACACAGCAGGCGGGCGAGCACGCCCGTTGGCGCAAGCAAGGACAAAGGGAAGCGTACGCCGCGCACTCGCGACATCGTCGACCCAATTACTGATGAAGCCGCGGTCGCGCTCATCAGCGTGGCCGAGCACACCGTCATGATGATCCTGTCCCAGGTCCGCGACTACCTGCCGTCGCACGGAATCTCCGTCAACGGCGTCTGGAACATCGCCGATTGTGTGGAGCGCGGATACGACGTCCAGGGCATGAAGTACGGGGCCGTCGGAGCCGGCCGCATCGGTCTGGCCGTACTGCGCCAGCTGAAGCCCTTCGGACTGGAGTTGCACTACCACCAACGGCACCCGCTGCCCCCGGAGACCGAGAAGGAACTGGGCCTCACGTACCACCCCGATCTGGAGTCGATGATCTCCGACATCGACATCGTCAGCCTGCAGATTCCGTTGTACCCGTCGACGGAGAATCTGCTGAACGCGGAGATTTTCAGCAGGATGAAGCGCGGGACGTACGTCATCAACTGCGGGCGCGCAAAACTGGTTGACCGGGACGCCGTCATGGAAGCCCTCGATTCCGGTCACCTCGCGGGCTACGCGGGAGACGTGTGGTTTCCCGAGCCGGCCCCGCTCGAACACCCGTGGCGCACGATGCGGTTCAACGGCATGACGCCCCACATTTCCGGAACGACGCTTTCGGCGCAGGCACGTTATGCCGCGGGCACGCTCGACATCCTGCAGCGCTATTTCGAGGGGCGCCCCATCTGCGAGGAGTACCTCGTCATCGACGGGGGCGACCTCGCCGGCGTGGGAGCCCAATCGTACGAACTGAACTGAGGCAGCGGGCGTGACGGTGGACCGTATCGGACTGGTCGTCCACACCGGACGCCCGGCGGCCGTGGCCGCGGCCGCGACCGTGCGCGAGTGGTGCGCCGAGCATGACGTGGCGTGCACCGACATCGACGTATGGCGTGAAGGCGAGCGGCACCACGCCCGTACGGAGATCGACGCTGCACACGATCCGGACCTGATCGTCACCCTGGGCGGTGACGGCACCTTTCTGCGCGGCGCCCGGCTGGCGGTCGAGGGCGACGCCCTGATCCTCGGTATGAATCTCGGGCGGGTCGGGTTCCTGACCGAGGTGCCCGCACCGGACGTATGCAAGGCCCTGGACGCCGTGCTCGAGAGCCGGTTCGATGTGGAGAGCCGGATGCTGCTCACCCTGCGGACCTCGTGCCGCCTGGAGGTGCCCCAGCACATGGAGCCGCTGGTGCGTTCCGGGCGTGGTCCGCTGCTGCCGCCGCCGCGGGTGCGCATGGAGTGCGAGGCCAGCGACGACTGGGGCGTCGCGATGAACGTCACCGCGCTGAACGACGTGGTCCTGGAGCGGCTGACGCGGGACCGCCAGGTGTCGGTGGGCGTGTACATCGCCGGGCAGTCGCTCGCCTGCTACTCCGCCGACGCGCTGATGGTGGCCACGCCCACGGGATCGACGGCGTACAGCTTCGCCGCCGGCGGCCCGGTCGTCTCACCGCGCGCGGAGGGGCTGCTGTTCACACCGGTCGCACCGCACATGGCGTTCAACCGCTCGGTGCTGGCCGCCCCCGACGAGCCGATCGCGCTGCGCGTCCTCAAACGCTCGGGCCCGGCCGCCGTCAGCCTGGACGGCCAGGTACGCGGACTGCTCAGTCCCGGCGACTGGATCGGGGTGTACGCCGCGCGCCGCAGGCTGCGGGTGGTACGGCTCGGCCCCATGGACTTCTACACGCGGCTGCGCGAGCGCATGAACCTCACCGACGCGCCCGCCGCCGTGGCCGACGGCGGAGCCCCTCCTCTGTGGCCGGTGACCACGCCTCCCCCGAGCGATGTCGCCCACCTCGCACTGCCCGTGCATCCCGGTGACATCGGGCACTCGCCGTCCTGAGAGCCCCAGGCTGAAGTCGCGCGAGCTCACTCGCGCGACTGCGTGACGATCCGGCGGATCGGCTCGGCGAGTTCGTCGAAGCTGCCTTTCACCTGGTACTTCTCGCCGTTGATGAAGAAGGCGGGAGTGCCGTTGACGCCGCTGCGGATGCCACTGTCGATGTCGCCCTGAATCCGCTGGGCGAACTCGTGCTTGTCGAAGGCCTGGTGCAGCCCGTCGACGTCCAGGCCCAGCTTCTCGACGATCTCGGCGTACAGGTTCTTCCCGAGAGTGGCTTGTTTCTTGTAGAGCGCGTCGTGCGCGGGCCAGAAGTGTCCCTGGCTGCCGCAGTATTCGGCGGTCACCGCCGCCGACATCGCCTCCGGGTGGATCTCCGGGAGGGGGAAGTTCCGGAAGACGAAGCGCAACGCGTCACCGAACTCCTCCTGGATCCGCTTGATGACGCCGAACGCTTCGCCGCAGTAACTGCACTGGTAGTCACCGTACTCGACGAGCGTCACCGGAGCAGAGGCCGAACCTTGGATGTGATCGTCGGAGTTGACGGGGACACTGAGGGTCGACACGGGTGGCCTCCTGTGAAGTTCGCGGACGTCCGGAGCTGCTTCAGCTCTGCTTCTTCAGCTTGTCCAGCGCGTTCAGTACGCCGTCGGCACCGGGGTTGATCGCCGTCGGGGACAGATAGCTCCAGGCGACTACTCCCTGTCCGTCGAGCACGAACAGGGCACGCTTGCAGTAGCCGTGCTCGGTGTCGTAGGCGCCGTACTCGGCCGCCACGCCGCCCTTGGGCTGGAAGTCGGAGAGCAGGTCGAACTCCAGCTTCCGGTTTGTGCGGAACGCCTGGTGGCACCAGACGCTGTCGACCGAGATGCCGAGCAGCGTCGCACCGTCCTCACGGATGAGCGGCAGCGCCTGGTTGAAGACCGCGAGCTCGTCACCGCAGACCTCGCTCCAGTCAGCCGGGTAGAAGACCACGACCACCGGGCGACCGCGCAACTCGTGCAGCGCGAGGCCCTGGTCCGGTGTCGCCATGAGCGTGAAATCGGGAGCCCTGGCGCCTGGCGGCAGGATCGTTCCCGGATGCGGTGCTGTGGTCGCAATGAGCGGATCACGCTTTCCAAGTAGTGGGCAGGCCCTCACGCCGGGATGGCCCCTGTCCCCAGTCGGCGAATGGTCCGCTCGGGCGAGGACGAGTGCGCATCCTGGCGTGTGCCGGGGGGTGCGGACCGGGGGCGCGGTTGGTGGGTGGGTTCAGCGGCTGTTGAGTACGGCGACGACCTTTTCGGCCAGCGGGCCGGCGGACGCCGGGTTCTGGCCGGAGAGCAGGTTGCCGTCGACGATGACGTGCGGTGCCCATGCCTTGACGTCCTCGACCGTGCCGCCGCGCGCCGTGATCATGTTCTGCAGCAGCCAGGGCGCGTGTTCCGCGGTGCCGTTGAGCTTCTCCTCCTCGTTGCTGAACGCGGCCATGGTGCGGCCTTCGAAGAGCCAGCGGCCACCGGGAAGGTTCGCCGACAGCAGCCCGGCGGGGCCGTGACAGACCGGCGCGATGATCTTCTTGACGGCTTCGGCCTCCTGCAGGATCCGGCCGAGGTCCGGGTCGTACGCCAGGTCCTCCATCGGGGAGTGCCCACCCGGAATGAAGATCGCGTCATACACGTCCACGTCGACCTCGGACAGCGGCAGGGGGCTCGCCAGCTCCGCGGCATGCTCTTTGATGTACGCGGCGTACTCGGGCGCCTTGGGGCCGGCGACCTCGGGCTTGAGGCTCACCGGGTCGGGCACGGGCTTGCCGCCGTCCGGGGCGGAGATGTCCACGGTGAACCCTGCCTCGCTCAGGACTCGGTGCGGGGCCACGAACTCCTCGGCCCAGTAACCGCACGGGTGCCTCTTGCCGTTGTCGAGCGTCCAGTAATCGACGCCGGACAGCACCATCAAGATGCTTGCCATGATTGCTGCTCGCTTCCTTCCTCAGGGCCCCACCGTCCGGGGCCGGCGGGAGGCCAGCCCTCCAGACGCGTGACCAGGCATGCGAAGCATGACCAAACAAGGGCACTCCACTGATGTCCAGCCATTCAGGACATTACCCATGTGCCTGTTCGGTAGCATGTCGAGCGGCTCTGGTGCTCATCGCTTGTGCCGGAGTCCGCGGTGTCGTGACCGTCGCCGCTCCAACCGTTCTGGGTGGACGGACCCGTCGGTCAGCCAGTCGACGCGGTGGAGCCCCACGCCTCGGCGAGCAACGAAAACGACCGCGACCGGTGTGCGGGATCATGGGTGTAGGTCGTGATGATGAGTTCCTGAACCTCCAGGTCGGCGACGACCGCCTCCAGCTCGGCGACGACCGTTTCCGGGGACCCGACCGCCCGCACCTGCTGGAAATCGTCCACGAACCGTGCGACCTCGGGGCTGAGCACGGCCGCCAGGTCCTTGACCGGCGGAGCCAGCGGGCCACGCCTTCCGGTGTAGATGCCGGCGGCCATCTGCTGGGCCGTGGTGAACAGGAAGCGCGCCTCGTCGTCGGTCGGCGCCACGAGGACGTTGACGCCCGCCATGGCGTAGGGCCGCTTGATCTCGGCGGTGCTGAACTCCGTCGAGAAGCGCGAGCGGTACAGCGCGAGCGCCTCGTGCCGCATCTGTGGGGCGAAGTGCGAGGCGAAGGCATACGGCAGACCCAGATAGGCGGCGACCGCGGCGCCGTCGAGGCTCGACCCGAGCATCCACAACGGAACCCCGGTGCCCCGCCCCGGCAGCGCCCGCACCGCTGCCTGATCGCTGTCCTGGGAACCCAGGTAGCGGTGCAGTTCGATGACGTCCTGGACGAACGTGTCCTCGGCCGCGGCACCGCGGCGCAGCGCGGCGGCCGTCCGGGGGTCCGTTCCGGGGGCGCGGCCGAGGCCGAGGTCGATGCGGTCGCCGTACATCTCGGCGAGCGTGCCGTAGTACTCCGCGACCATCAGCGGGCTGTGGTTGGGCAGCATCACGCCGCCCGAGCCCAGCCGGATGCGGCTGGTGTGCTCGGCGGCGCGGCCGATGAGCAGTGAGGTGGCCGAGGAGGCGAACGTGACAACGTTGTGGTGCTCGGCGTACCAGTAGCGGTGATAGCAGAGCGAGTCAGCGAGGCGTGCCAGCTCCACGGACTGGTTGAGCGCGGTGTTCGTGTCGGTGCCGGAGGCTACGGGCACGAGATCGAGGATCGACAGCGGAACTCGCGATGGTGTCATGTCTGCTGGTCTTTCGAATGAGACACAGGTGATCATGAGACTCCCATGCACCTGACCGGCCCGCAACCGATATTCGACTACATGCGCCGGTTTAGTCTGGTTCGATGCCGTACGAGACCGTACGGAAAGCCGCGGAGGTGACCAGTGCGAGCAGTCGTCATGGAGAACTATGGGGGCCCAGAGGTCCTGCAGGTCAGCGACATCGCGGAACCCGAGATCAGGCCGGCGCACCGGCGCATCGAGGTGACCCGTTCCGGGGTCAACTTCGCGGACCTGCTGGTCCGGGAAGACGACTATCTCACCGGCGTGCCATTGCCCTTCATCCCGGGCAACGAAGTGGTCGGCCGCTCGGACGGCGAACGCGTGGCCGCGCTGATGCGAGGCGGCGGCTACGCGCAGGTGTCCCAGGCGCCAGACCTCATCATCTTTCCGATCCCGGATGACATCGACGACGACACGGCGTTGGCGCTCACCCTCCAGGGGCAGAGCGCCTGGCACCTGCTGCACACGGTTCTGCGGGTGCAGCCCGGAGAGACCGTGATCGTCCCAGCGGCTGCGGGAGGCGTCGGCTCGCTCGCCGTCCAACTCGCCAAGCGCGCGGGGGCGCGCGTGGTAGCGATGGCCAGTACGCCGGACAAGCGGTCCTTCGCGTCCCGACTGGGCGCCGACGCCTTGGTGGACAGTACCTCCGACACCCTGGCCGCAGACCTCACGGAGGCGTCAGGCGGCGGAGCGGACGCCGCGCTGGAGATGACCGGCGGGGAGACACTGCGGGCGACGATGGACGCCCTCGCCCCCCTGGGGCGCATGTCCGTGTACGGCGGTGCCAGCACGATGGAGACACCCGTCAACACCCGGGAACTCATGTCGACCGGGAAGTCGATCCAGGGATTCTGGCTCCCCCTTCTCTATGAAAAGCGCGGCATCCTGACCGAAGCGGCGAACGACCTCTTCGCAGCAGTCCGGTCCGGAGAGGTCCGCGTTCCACCTGTGACCGTCTACCCGCTCACCGAGGCGGCCCGGGCTCAGGAAGATCTCCGCGCCCGGCGCAGCGTCGGTAAGGTGGCATTGGATCCCGCAACCTGACCACCGGGCTTCCGCAGGGGGCCACCCGCGTGCATTCCGCTCCGGATTCTGGTTGATGCGGACCGATACGGCGCCCTGGATCGTTGGACCGCCCATGAAAGCAGTCACTGTCGCCGCATTCGGCGAGCCACCACAGGTCAGCGAACAACCGGAGCCCAAAGTCGGCCCGGACACCGTCCTCGTGCGGGTCAAGGTCGCCGGGGTCAACCCGGTGGACTGGAAGGTCGCTGCAGGCCGCCTCGATTCCATCCTCTACGTCTATCTCCCGTTGATTCCAGGCTGGGATGTGGCGGGGGTCGTGGAGAAGGTCGGCGCTGCCGTGACGGAGTACGCGCCCGGAGACGAGGTGATCGCCTACGACCGGATGGACACAGTGCAGCACGGTGCTTACGCCGAGTTGGTGCCGGTGCCCGTCCGGTCGCTCGCCCGCAAGCCCGCCTCACTCTCCTGGCAGCAGGCGGGTGGGTTGCCGCTGGCCGGGCTGGCCGCCTACCAGTCGCTGCAGGCCGCGGACGTGGCGAAGGGCGATACGGTGCTGGTGAACAACGCGGCAGGCGGGGTCGGTTCCTTCGCCGTGCAGATCGCGGTGGCGACGGGGGCCCGCGTGATCGGCACAGCGGGTGAAGCCAAGGCTGGCTACCTGCGCTCGCTGGGCGCGGAGCCCGTGGCCTACGGCGAGGGGCTCGTCCAGCGCGTACGAGCGCTGGCCCCCGAAGGGGTAGACGCGGCCCTCGACTTCTATGGCGGCGAAGCCATCTCTGCGTCCATGGAACTGACCAAGTCCCCCTCCAGGGTCGTGTCGCTCGTCGACCCCGCCATCCGGGAGCTCGGCGGCCGCTACGTCTTCGTCCGTCCCGACCACGCCGGCTTGGCGGAGCTGGGCAGCCTCTCCGACGCCGGGAAGCTCACGGTCCACGTCGAGCAGGAACTACCGCTGACGGATGTCGCCGAGGCGTGGCAGCTCAGCCAGAGCGGGCATACGACCGGGAAGATCGTCCTACGGGTCTCCTGACGCCGAAAACGGTGACTGCGCCGTAGCCTCGTGCTTTTGCGAGGTGCGGCGTCCAGTAGGTGATCAGGTAAGCGAAAAGTGCCTCTGACCAGCAAGAATGGGGATTCTCGAGGTCCTTGTTCCTGCCATCGCCGGAGGCACTTCTCAGGTGAAGAAGCGTATCGGGTCCTACCCGCGTGTCCGTACCGAGGGCAGCGGTCGCGGGGCGGCCTCCCAGGCCGGGGCCGTGCTGCTAGTGGAGACCGTCCGCAAGTCCGGCCTGGATCAGGCGATATCGGCGGCACTGGCACCGTGGCGCAGGCCCCGGGCGGTGCACGATCCGGGCAAGATCCTTCTGGATGTCGCGCTCGCGGTCGCACTCGGCGGGGACTGCCTTGCCGATGCGTCTGCGCCTGCGCCTGCGCCCTGCGAGGAGAACGCCTTCCCGTGCACGTCGTGTCCGCCAGCCCACGGAACACCCCCGCGGGCGCGGGGACGACAGGCACTGCGTCTGGGACGGAGCCGGGACGGACGGGCAACCCCCGCGCGAGCGGGGAGCAGAGCAGTGGGCGGGCGACCCGGCCTCTTCGGTCGACAGTTACGGGTGTGGCTCGGCTTGATCAGGTCGCGGTGCCATCGCAGCACGGTGTCGGGCTGGACCAGCAACCCGAGTCGACGCAGAACCTGGCGCGGTAGCGGCACCGGCAGGGCGGCGAGGAAGGCCAGGTCCTCCGGGGCGAACTTCACCCGGCCCGCACCGACTGGTCGGAAGGCAGCGAGCCCTGACTGAGGGCCCCAGCGATCCGACCGCATACGAGCGGATCAGGCCGGGATCGGTTCGCTGAGGAAGTCGCTGACCAGCGTGGCGAAGCGGTGGGAGTGTTCGATCTGGACCCAGTGCCCGCACTGGCCGAAGACGTGCAGCTGTGACCGGTCGATCAGGCTGTTCAGCCGGATCGAGTTGGTCACCGGGATGACCTGGTCGTCGCGGCCGTGGACGAGCAGGGTGTCCTGGGAGATGGAACGCACCGTGTCCTCGGACAGGGCCAGTGCCTCGACGCCTGCCTGGCGCGGGGCGGGGAACATGGCGGCGTACGCCTCGTGGACGCCGGGCCTGGTCGACGCGTCATACCGCAGTCGCGCGAGTTCGTCGGTGGCCAGTGCCGGGTCGTAGGCGAAGATGTCGAGGAGCTTGCGCATGTTCTCGACCGAGGGCTCGTAGCCCCACACCGCGTCCAGGCCGTCCGAGATCGGAAAGTCGATGCCGACGCTGCCCATCAGCACCAGCCGGTCGACCCGCTTGGGTGCCCGGATGGCGACGTGCATCGCCAGCGCGCCGCCGAAGCTGTTGCCGATGATCGAGACGCGCGGCAGCTCCAGCGCGTCCATCAGCGCGATGAGGTGGTCGACCCACGTGTCGATCGAGTAGGCGATGCCCTCGGGACGCTCGGTGTAGCCGAAGCCGACGATGTCGGGCGCGATGACGCGGAAGGACTCCGACAGAGCAGGCAGCACGGGACGCCAGTTGGCCCAGGCGGAGACACCCGGCCCTGAGCCGTGGATCAGCAGTACGGGCGCCCCGCTGCCCCGGTCGTGGTAGTTGGTCTTGATCCCGCCGGCGTCGATCGTCGACGCGATTTCAGGATTGGCGTTCACAGGGTGTCTCCTTCGGCCGGTGAAGCGGAGGTCTGCGCGTCGGCGACGAGCGTGACGATGAGGTCTTCCAGGGCGTCGGTGTCGAGCAGTTGGTGCTGCGGCTCCTCGAACGACGAGCCGAGGAGTTCCGCACGAGCCCTGCCGCCGCGGAACCGGGTCGCGATCCGCGCCCAGGACAGGCCGTAGGAGATCGTGAACACTTGGTCGAGCGTTCCGGCGTGGTCTTCGAGAGTGAGGGCCGTCGCGGTCTCCGGTACCAGAACGGCATTGGCCTCGCACAGCAATTGCTCGGCGTAGGCGCGGTGTTCGACCTGGTCGTGCGCTCCCTGCCCGGTCGTCTTCTCGACCGTCTCGATCAGCGTCGGCGATCCGAGCGCTTCGGGACTGTGGTGCAGCAGGTCGGAGATCCGCTGCATGAAGTCGGTCATGGTTCTCGCTCCCGAAATCTGTGGATATCCGTTGGCGACGCTCACCACTTTCACGAAGCCGCGCTCGTCGCGAGGTCGGTGTTCCGCACCGCGGAACACCGATCGCAACCGCCGGGGACTCGGCTCACAGTCGAGACGCGACCAAGGAGGTCCCCGTGCAGTACGAACTACGGCAGAACACCGTTGCTCCACGCCGGAACGCGTATCAGGTCCTGATCGAGCGCAACGGCGACGTCCCCGCCTCTCGGTACCAAGAGGGAACGGTCGGCATCCAGCCGCGCGAGAACTTTCACTACCGTCCCCTCTGGGCGCCCGAGCACGAGCTCTACGACGAGACGTTCAGTGCTCTGCGCCTCACCGACCCGGAGGGATTCGTTGACCCGCGGCAGTACTACTACGCGCCGTACGTCGCCGCGCGTGCGGCGCTGCACGACGGTTTCGCGAAGACGCTCGACTATCTGGACAAGCGTGACCTGACGGTCCGCCTGCCGGACGCGTGGGCCGAGATCGTCCGCACCGTCGTCGTCCCGCTGCGGCACTACGAGTCGGGCGCGCAGCTGATCTCGGTCGCGGGGGCGCGGTTCGCGTGGGGCACTCCGATCGCGCAGTGCCTGTCGTACGCGGCGTTCGACCGCATCGGAATCGCCCAGATGCTGAGCCGCATCGGCATCTCGGTCGCCGGCGGCACCGACGAGGCGCTCGCGGAAGCCAAGGGGCTGTGGATCCAGGCGGATCACCTCCAACGGGCGCGCCGGAACACCGAAGAGCTGATGGCCACCTCGGACTGGGCGGCCGGAGTCATCGGGCAGGATCTCGTCGACCAACTCGTCTACCCCGTGCTGTATCAGCGGCTCGACGACGCCGCGCTCCTCGGCGGAGCCGGGCCGTACAGCCTGCTGACCCAGCATCTGACGGCTTGGTACACCGATCACCGCCGTTGGCTCGACGCCCTCTGCGCGGCGTGGACATCCGACCCCGAGCATGGCGAGGCCAACCGTGCCCACCTCGCGGACATCGTCCGGACATGGCTCCCGGCCGCCGTCGAGTCCGCCACCGACATCGCGGCTGCCGTCGACGCGTCCCTGGGCACCCAGGCGGTCCTGGCCGTGACCCAGGAAGCCCGAGCGGTGCGCGAACGGTTCGCCGCGCTCGGCGTCAGCGCGGAAGGAGCGGCGACGTCATGACGTCCACCACAAGTCCCAGGATCCGCGCCGTCGGCGTCGACCTCCAGGACACCGGCGAGGAGTCGTCGCAGTTGGTCGATTCGATCGTCGCCGACAACGCGGGTGCCGAGGTGACCCGTCTGCCGGGTCTCGTACGGGTCCAGGCGCCGGCGGTCATGACCATCCGGCGCGAGACCGTGGAGCGGCATCTCGGGCGCGGCTGGGAGACGCACGAGTTCCAGATGGCGATCGTGTCCTACTTCGGTCACATCGCCGAGTGGGATGACGACGAGATCGTCATCAAGTGGGACCACTGAGGCATTCGAAGCAAGGAAGGCAGACACAGCCGTGGCCAAAAAGATGTCGATGAAACAACGTTATGCGGCGCTCACCCGCGATCTGGACTGGGCTCCCTCCTACGTCGACGAAGACGTCCTGTTCCCCCACACCAAGTTCGAGGGCATCAAGGTGCACGACTGGTCCAAGTGGGAGGACCCCTTCCGTCTGACCGTCGACGCCTACTACAAGTACCAGGCCGAGAAGGACAAGCGTCTCTACGCGGTGATCGACAGCTTCGCGCAGAGCCAGGGGCACCTGAGCGTCTCGGACGCGAAGTACCTCAACTCGATGAAGCTGTTCCTCCAGGGCGTGACGCCGATCGAGTACGCGGCGAACCGGCACTTCTCGTACCTGGCGCGGCACTACAACGGCCCCGGCCCCCGGTTCGCGGCGCTGTGCCAGTCCGTGGACGAGCTGCGGCACACCCAGACCGAGGCCCACACGCTGTCCGCGTACAACAAGTACTACAGCGGCTTCCACAGCTGGCCCAAGCAGTTCGACCGGGTCTGGTACCTGTCGGTGCCCAAGTCGTTCATCGAGGACGCGATGAGCGCGGGCCCCTTCGAGTTCCTCATCGCCGTGTCGTTCTCGTTCGAGTATCTACTGACGAACCTGCTGTTCGTGCCGTTCATGAGCGGGGCCAGCTTCAACGGCGACGTCCCGACGATGACGTTCGGTTTCTCCGCGCAGAGCGACGAGAGCCGGCACATGACCCTCGGCCTCGAAGCGATCAAGTTCCTGCTCGAACAGGACGAGGGCAACGTCCCGATCATCCAGGAGTGGATCGACAAATGGTTCTGGCGGGGCTACCGCCTCGTCTCGCTCATCGCGGCGATGCTCGACTACATGCTGCCCAAGAAGGTCATGAGCTGGAAGGAGTCCTTCGAGCTCTACTTCGAGGAGCAGATGCTCGAGGGTCTGTTCAAGGACCTCGAGTTCTACGGCATCCGCCCGCCCCGGCACGTCGAGCAGGCCGTCGCGGAGAAGGAGCACTACGCGCACCAGGCCTACTGGACGCTGTACAACTTCTCGTACGCCGCCGGCTTCACCACCACGATCCCCGACCAGGAGCATCTGGACTGGCTCTCCGCCCAGTACCCGGACACCTTCGACAAGTACTACCGGCCCCGGTGGGACAAGGCGGCCCGGATCGCCGAGGACGGCGGACGCTTCTTCAACACCGGACTGCCTCAGCTGTGCCAGGTGTGCCAGCTGCCGATGCTGTTCACGGAGAAGGACGCCCCGGACACGCTCGTCCAGCGCAGCGCGGTGCACGAAGGCGAGCGGTACCACTTCTGCTCCGACGGATGTGAGTGGATCTTCGGACGTGAGCCGGAGAAGTACGTCCAGGCCTGGCTGCCCGTGCACCAGGTCCTGCAGGGCAACTGCGGGGGACCGACCCTGCCCGAGGTGCTCGACTGGTACGGCTTCCAGGACGGCGACTCCGGCGAGTACCTGGGGTCCGCCGATCACACCAACTGGGTCCAGTGGCACACGAACGAACCGGCGAGGAGCTGACCGCCATGCCCGTCATCGCGTTGAAGCCCGGCTACGACTTTCCGTCCCGCAGCCGCCAGGAGCTCTACGGCACCGACCAGTTGGTGCACGTCATGTGGAAGGGCAACGCGTTCTTCGCGGCGCCGGCCACCTTCCGGGCCGCCCAGGACGCGAACTGGGGCGAGTTCGTCCGGGACGTCATCACGCCGTGGGCCGCGGGTGACCCTGATTTCGACCCGTCCACCCTGCACGGGTGGAACGTCGACGGCGTCGCCGTGACACCCACCGACCAGGACAGCTTCCAGTCGCTCGGGATCGGCCACAAGAGCCTGGTGAGCTTTGAAACCTGAGCGGGCTGAGCAAGCTGAGCAAGCTCAGCAGCAGGCCCGCGTGCGCGTCCTGCCCGACGACGTCTCGGTCGAAGTCCGGGAGGGCGAGACCGTTCTGGCCGCGCTGTCCCGGTCGGGCTACGGCTACCGCACCGGTTGCACCCGCGGCGGTTGCGGTATCTGCAAGGTCGACCTGGTCGACGGCCGTGTCCACTACCCGGTCACCATCGCGGAAACGGTCCTGGCTCCCGACGAGGCGGCGGCAGGCACCTGCCTGAGCTGCCGCGCCGTCCCCGAAGACGATGTCGTCATCGCGCTGCGGAACGAACGCCTCCGCCGCCTCAATCCCTACCTCACCTCGGCGGCCCGACCCGCCAAGCCCACGAGAGGACAGTCCTGATGGGCGTCATGAGACTCGGTTACGTACATACCCGGGTGACGGACCTCGAAGAAGCGAAGTCGCACTACGGCGAGACGCTCGGCATGAAGGCCGTGCACGCCGAGGGCAACCGCGTCTACTACAAGGCATGGGACGAGTGGGACCACCACTCCGTCGTCCTGGAGGAGGGCGGGGTCGGCCTGGTCAAGGTCGGATACAAGGTGTCCAGGAGCACCGACCTCGACCTGTTCGAGCGACGGGCCCAGCAGTTCGGCTGCATCACCGAGCGGATGAGCAAGGGGGACAACGTCGGCATCGGCGACGGCGTCCGCGTCGTTCTGCCCTCGGACCACGTGCTGGAGCTCTATCACGAGGCCGAGTACGTCGGCACCGAGGTCGGTGTGATCAACCCCGGTCCGTTCCCGCGTCATCTCGTCGGTGTCGGGGTCCCCAGGATCGACCACTGCCTCGTCACCTGTGAGGACCCGGAGACGCTCGAGCGGTTCTTCAAGGAGTGCCTGGAGTTCCGCCCCGCGGAGCGCGTCGTGGAGTCCCTGGACGGCGGGGCCCTGCTCGGCTCGTGGATGTCGTGCACAAACACACCGCACGACTTCGCCTTCATCAAGGGCCCGAACGGCAAGCTCCACCACTTCGCGTACCAGCTGACCGACTGGCACGAGATCAAGCGGGCCGGCGCCCTGTTCACCATGGACGACGTCCCCGTGGACATCGGGCCGACGCAGCACGGCATCACCCGGGGCGAGACCGTCTACTTCTTCGACCCCTCCGGCAACCGCAACGAGGTGTTCTCCGGCGGATACACCGTCTACGACGACTTCCCCACCATCACGTGGACCGCCGACCAGCTGGCCACCGGAATCTTCTACATCGGACGAGAGCTCAGCGAGCGCTTCACGTCTGTCCTGACCTGAGAAAGGGGCGCCTCCGATGGCTACGAGTTATCGCGTCACCGTCGAGCCGGTTGGCAAGGAGGTGCTCTGCCGTGAGGACCAGCCGATCCTGGACGCCTGCCTGAGGGCGGGGATATGGCTGCCCCACTCGTGCACGCACGGCACCTGCGGCACCTGCAAGGCGGAGGTGCTCGACGGGGAGGTCGACCACGGCGGGTCTTCCTCGTTCGCGCTCATGGACTTCGAGCGTGACGAGGGCAGGACGCTCCTGTGCTGTGCGACTCCCCGTTCCGACGTCACCATCGAGGGCGACGTGGAGGAAGAGGAAGGCGTTGAACACTTCCCCGTCCGTGACTTCACCGCGACTGTCGTCAGCCTTGACGACGTCGCGACGGACACCCGGCGGATCGTCCTCGACCTCGACTCCGACCTGGAGTTCAATCCGGGCCAGTATCTGCAGGTGTCCGTGCCGGGCAACGGCGTCACCCGCACGTACTCGATGGCCAATTCGCCCAGCGAACCGCGACGTGTCGAGCTGCATGTACGGCGGACACCGGGAGGCGTGGCCACCGACGGATGGATCTTCGCGACCCTCCAGATCGGTGACGAGATCGCCCTCGCGGGACCGTACGGAAAGTTCTTCTACCGCGAGGCACGGGACGAGCCCGCGGTGCTCATCGCCGGCGGCACCGGGCTCGCTCCGATGAAGTCCATCATCAGGCGGGTGCTCGAGAGCGATCTGCGGCGCACGCTGGTCCTCTACCAAGGCGCACGGACCGCCGACCAGTTCTACGACCGGGACTTCTTCGCCGCCCTGGCGAAGGATCATCCGGACCGGTTCGAGTACCGCCCGTGTCTGTCCGACGAGGAGCACCCGGACTTCGCCCACGGCACCGTCCTTGACGTCCTCGACGCCGACAGGCCGACGCTCAGCGGCCACGTCGGGTACCTGTGCGGGCCACCGCCCATGGTCGAGGCCGCGATGAAGCTCCTGATGAGGAAGCGGCTGTTCCCCCGGGACATCTATCGCGAGGACTTCCTCGACGAGCGCGACAAGGCCCAGGGAAGCGGCGTACGCAGCCCGCTGCTCAAGCGCTGAACCACACGGCCGGGTCCAGCGGGTCCAGCGGGTCCGGCCGAAGGGCCTTCCGCGGTGTCCGCCCCGTACGCCAAATGGGAGGCTGCACGTATGGATCAATACGTCTTCCACTTCGGCAGCGGTCATGAAGTCGCGCGCTCCCGCCTCGGCGGGAAGGGCGCGAGCCTGGCGTCGCTGGCCGCGGCCGGGGTGGTGACGCCGCCCGGGTTCGTGGTCACGACGGAGGCGTTCGACGCCGTGCTGGCCCAGGACGGGCTCCGCTCCCGCGTCGAGCAGACCTTGAGGGACATCGACCCGGACGACCTCGCGGCGACAGAGCGCGCGGGCGAGGCGATCCGCCGGGCCGTCCTGGGTGCCCAGGTGCCCGCCGACGTGCACAGGGAGCTGGACGCGGCCTACCGGACCCTGACGGCGGCGTACGGGAGGGAAGTTCCCGTCGCCGTCCGCTCGAGCGCGACCGCCGAGGACCGGGCGGACGCCAGTGGCGCCGGACAGCAGGACACCTTTCTGTGGGTGGTGGGAAGTGACCCCGTTCTTGACGCGGTCCGGCGGTGCTGGGCCGGTCTGTTCAGCTCCAGGGCGATCGTCTACCGTGCGCGCCACCGGATTCCGTCAGCTGGGCTGTCCATGGCTGTCGTCGTGCAGAAGATGGTGCCGTCCCGCATGGCCGGCGTCGCCATGACCCTCGATCCGGGCAACGGCGATCGCTCCCGGGTTGTGATCGACGCGAGTTGGGGGATCGGTGAGCTGCTCGTCTCAGGTGAGGTCACCCCGGACCACTACGTCGTCGACAAGGCCACGCTGAGCCCGTTGCGTACGACCGTCTCGGACAAGCGCGAGGAGCTCGTGGCCGACACCCGGGCCGGCTTTCTGGTCCGGCGCCAGGTGGAGGAGCGGCGCCGTACGCACCGCTGCCTGACTCCCGAAGAGGTGTCGGCAGTGGCGCGCCTCGCCATAACAGCCGAGGAACACTACGGCGTCCCGCAGGACGTCGAATGGGCCATCGACCCGGAACTGCCCGGACCGGACAAGGCGGTGCTGCTGCAGAGCCGCCCCGAAACGGTCTGGAGCGGTGCACCGGATGACACCCCGGGACAGGGGCGAGCGGCCGCGGCGGCCGACGGCACCTGGGACGGGACGAGCGGGAGGCGTTTTCCCGGCCCCCACGAGATCGCCGCTCCGCCCGGAGCGCAGGGATGGGAGCAGCTCTACCCGTACTACCTGGTGTTCCAGGAAGGGCTGAGGGCGAGCGACGAGCGCAAGTTCTGGTTCTGCGACCAGCAGCACTGGCCCAAAGTGCTCAAGCCGTTCGAGACCATCGGTGTCGAGTTCTCGATCAGCTACCTGGGTTACTACAACAACCGGTACTTCCTCATCCCTCGTGCGGCCGGGATGGAATGCCGTATCCATCACGGATACGTCTACCTGAGTCCCGTAGCCGTTCCGGCCGAGGCCGAATCCGCGCGCACATCCGAGTTCCTGCGCCGTGCGGGCCACTACTACGACAACTGGGACGCGCTCCTTGAGAAGTGGAAGCGCAAGGTGCTCGGTACGATCGCCGAACTGGAGCAGCTGGACTTCGCCGCCCTCGTGGACGCGGTGCCGTTCGGCCATGTGGAGTCGGCGGTCGGGCCGGACCCGAGCGACCAGCTGTCGGACGCGTACGACCGGCTGATCCGGCTCTGCCGCCGTAGCTGGCAGTACCACATGGAGTTCCTGAACCTGGGCTATGCCGCGTACCTCGACTTCTTCGAGTTCTGCAACCAGCACGTCCCGGGCATCCCCGAAGCCGGAATCGCCGCGATGGTGCAGGGCGCCGACATGGAACTGTTCCGGCCCGATGACGAACTCAAGGCACTGGCGAAGCTCGCCCTCGCCCTCGGCGTCGCCGACCCGTTGCGCAGCACGGACGACACCGACCGACGGCTCGCCGCGGTCGCGAGGGCACCGCGGGGACAGGAATGGCTGACCGCCTGGGAAGAGGCCCAGAACCCTTGGTTCAACTTCACGTCGGGCAACGGTTTTTATGGCTCCGACAAATACTGGCTGGACCATCCGTCGATTCCGCTCGGATACATCGCCGACTACATCGACCGCCTGGAGCGCGGTCATGACATCGACCGCCACGTCGACGACCTGGTCGCCGAACGCGCTCGCATCACCGAGGAGTACCGCGAGCGCCTCCCATCGGGGACGGCGCGGGACTTCACCGACAAACTCGACCTCGCGCGCAGGGTGTACCCGTATGTGGAGAACCACAACTTCTACATCGAACACTGGACCATGGGCGTGTTCTGGCGCAAGGTGCGGCAACTGTCGCACATGTTGCACGAGGCGGGCTTCTGGGAGGCCCCTGACGACCTGCTCTATCTCACGCGCGACGAGGTACGCCAGGTCCTCTTCGACTACGTGAGCGGCTGGAGTGCCGGCACGCACGCCGTCGGAACCGCGTACTGGCCCGAGGAAGTCGCCCGCCGTAAGACCATCATCGAAGCACTGGCCGGCACCCGCCCCGAGCCGGCACTGAACGAGCCGCCACAGCACGTCGCCGAGCCCTTCACGATCATGTTGTGGGGGGCCACTCCGAACCGGATGACCGCTTGGCTGGGCGGCTTCGAGAGCACAAGGACACTCACTGGGATGACCGCGTCACCGGGGACCGTCGAAGGTGTCGCGCGTGTGGTCACCGATGCCGACGAGCTGCGGACGGTCCGGGACGGGGACGTCCTCGTCGCCCCGATCATGGCGCCCAGCTGGAGTCCCGTGTTCGGCAGGATCAGGGCTGCCGTCACCGACGTCGGCGGCATGATGTCGCACACCGCCATCGTGTGCCGGGAATACCGTTTGCCCGCCGTCACCGGCACAGGCAACGCGTCCACTCTCATCAAGACCGGCCAGCGTATCCGGGTGGACGGCTCGCGCGGCATCGTCACGATCCTCGACTGATGTCCCCGCGAAGCCGTCCGGCAAGCGGCCGTTCCTCTATACGGAACAGACGCGGACGCAGGGCTCCAGGAGCCGTAGAACGGACGCACCCGCAGTGCTCAGTGCCTCCCGAAGCCTGGCGACCGAACCCTGGACGCCGGGCTTTCAGGTATGGATAACCGCAGGTGAGGGCCATGTTGACCCGGAAATTCGCACGGTTGAAACACTTGCGTAATGGAGGACCCCGGCTGACAGTTACCCCACGCACGCGCTACTGGGCGCGGCGGCCTGGAGGTTGCTGTGGCACCATCGCATCTCCCGCGAGAGGCGGGCTCCGTTCTGCCGGACGGCGGTCTGAAGTCCGTCACGTCGGCTCTGGAAGTCCTCGACTGCTTCGAAACGCAGCAGGAACTCGGTATCACCGACATCGCGCGCAAGCTCGGCGTCGCGAAGAGTACCGCGCACCGGCTTGTGACGTCCCTGCGTGCGAAGGGGTACGTGGAGCGCAATGAGGACACAGGCTGTTACTGCCTGGGCCTGAAACTCCACGAACTGGGCCGGTTGGCCGCCGAACGGTCCCGGCTGCGTCGTACCGCGCTCCCGTTGCTGGAGAGCCTCCGCGTCCGCACGGGCTACACGGTCCACCTCGCTGTGCCGGACGGCCCCGACGTCATCTACCTGGAACGCCTGCACAGCCACCAGGGCCTGATGATGCTGCACGGCGTCGCGCACCGGCAGCCGGTGCATCTGACGGCCTCGGGCAAGGCGATCGCCGCCTTCGACGCGACCGTCGCCCAGGCGCGCCGCGATGCCGGCTTCCCCCGTCGAACCGCGGCCTCCATCACGGACCGCCGGCAGTACGACGCGGCTCTGGACCGTGTGCGTCACCAGGGGTACGCGGTGAACGACCAGGAGACTGTTGACGGCCTGACGACGGTGGCCGCGCCGGTCCGTGACCGTACCGGCCGGGCCCGGGCGGCGATCTCCGTGGTCGCCCCCACGTCGGCTCTCGCGGGCGTGGTGACGGGACAGGCCCGACTGGTGTCCGCGGTGGCCCAGCGTCTCGCCGGCGGCCTCTGCCTCTGACGGGAGAGCCGCCCGGGCGGAGTCGAGGGATCGCCACCCGTTGTTCCGCGGAGCGGAACACGCGCTGTCGACGGACGTCGGTGAAGGGGAGCATGAAGCCGACCTGATCCCGAAGGGGATCGCCGGGTTCGCCATCACGACCGCGCAAGGGGAGACCAGCCGATGACTTCGATCGATCAGGCGGTCATCAACGAGGCCGCGGAGCGGCTGAGGACCGCAGCCGAAGGGCGGGTGCCGTGCGCCCCGGTCCGGGACCTGCTCGGCACCGAGGACATGGAAGCCGCCTACCGGGTACAGCAGTTGCTGACGGCCTGGCGCCTGAACGCCGGATCGGTCGTCACGGGCCGCAAGATCGGTCTCACCTCCTCGGCCGTCCAGGCTCAACTGGGCGTCGACCAGCCCGACTTCGGCTTCCTCTTCGGCGACATGGACGTTTCGGGAGGCGACGTGCACATGGTCCGCCTCCTGCAGCCCAAGGCCGAGGCCGAGATCGCCTTCGTTCTCTCCGACGACCTGGACGATCCCGACCTCGGTCCGGCCGACGTACGCGCCGCGGTGGCCCACGCCGCTCCGGCACTGGAGATCGTCGACAGCCGGGTCGCCGACTGGGACATCAGCCTGACCGACACCGTCGCCGACAACGCTTCCAGCGGCCTGTACGTGCTCGGCGACGCGCGTCTCCGGCTCGACGAGTTCGAGCCCCGCGCGACGACGATGCGCATGTACGTCAACGATGTACGCGTCTCGGAAGGCAACGGCGCCGCCTGCCTGGGGGATCCGCTGAACGCTCTGCTGTGGCTGGCCCGTACCGCGCACGCCCTCGGGGAACCGCTGCGCGCCGGGCAGGTCGTGCTGTCCGGGGCCCTCGGTCCCATGGCGCGGGTCGCCGCCGGTGACCGCGTCCACGCGGAGATCTCCGGCCTGGGCACCGTCTCCGCAACCTTCACCGACAAGGACTCCGCATGACCAAGACCAAGGTGGCCGTCATCGGTTCCGGCAACATCGGAACCGACCTGATGATCAAGATCCTGCGCACGTCGGACGTCCTGGAAATGGCGGCGCTGGTAGGCATCGACCCCGACTCCGACGGCCTCGCCCGGGCCCGTCGTCTGAACGTCCCCACCACGCACGAGGGCGTCGAAGGCCTCATCGCCCTCGACGGTTTCGAGGACATCGGCATCATCTTCGACGCCACCTCCGCCAAGGCTCACGAGGCCAACGCGGCGCGGCTGGCGCCCTACGGGAAGACGCTGGTCGATCTCACCCCGGCCGCGATCGGGCCGTTCATCGTTCCGCCCGTCAACCTCGACGCGCACCTCACATCCGGCAACGTGAACATGGTGACCTGCGGAGGGCAGGCCACCATCCCTATCGTCCACGCGATCGCGCGCACCACCCCGGTGCCGTACGCGGAGATCGTCGCCTCCATCTCCTCGAAGTCCGCAGGCCCCGGCACCCGGGCCAACCTGGACGAGTTCACCGAGACCACCGCCGCAGCGATCGAGACGGTCGGCGGAGCCGCTCGCGGCAAGGCCATCATCATCCTCAACCCGGCCGATCCGCCGCTCATCATGCGGGACACCGTCTTCTGCCTCATCGGTGAAGCGGATCACCAGGCGATCCGCGCCTCGGTGGCCGACATGGTCGCCGAGGTCGCCAAGTACGTACCCGGTTACCGGCTCAAGCAAGATGTGCAGTTCACGCCCCTCGCCCCGGACGAACCGGTCCACACGCTCGTCCCGGCCGGCTCCGCCGCGGTGACCACCCGCGTCTCGGTGTTCCTGGAGGTGGAAGGTGCCGCACACTATCTGCCCGCATACGCCGGAAACCTCGACATCATGACCTCGGCCGCCATGCGCACCGCCGAACGCCTCGCTCAGAACCCGCGTCAGGAGGCCCGGGCATGACCACTGACCTCTACATCCAGGACGTCACCCTCCGGGACGGCATGCACGCCGTCCGCCATCGCATCGCGCCCACCGACGTCACCCGGATCGTCTCGGCCCTCGACGCGGCCGGTGTCGACGCCATCGAGGTCGCCCACGGCGACGGGCTGGCGGGAGGGTCGCTCAACTACGGTCCTGGCAGCCACACCGACTGGGAGTGGATCGAGGCGGCCGCGTCGGTGCTGGAACGCGCCACCCTCACCACCCTGCTGCTGCCGGGCATCGGCACGATCGCCGAGCTCAAGCACGCGTACGCGCTCGGCGTGCGCTCCGTCCGGATAGCCACTCACTGCACGGAGGCCGATGTCTCCGCGCAGCACATCGCGGCCGCACGTGAACTGGGCATGGACGTCTCCGGATTCCTGATGCTCAGCCACATGGCCGATGCGCCCGAGCTGGCGCAGCAGGCCAAGCTGATGGAGTCCTACGGCGCGCACTGCGTGTACGTCACCGACTCCGGCGGCCGGCTGACCATGGACGGGGTCCGTGAGCGGGTGCGTGCCTATCGGGACGTCCTCGCTCCCGACACCCAGATCGGCATCCACGCCCACCAGAACCTGTCGCTGGCGGTGGCGAACTCGGTGGTGGCCGTCGAGGAGGGCGTCACCCGCGTCGACGCGTCCCTCGCCGGACACGGCGCCGGGGCCGGGAACTGCCCGATCGAGCCGTTCGTGGCGGTGGCCGACCTCAACGGATGGAAGCACGGTTGTGACCTGTTCGCGCTCCAGGACGCGGCCGACGACATCGTCCGTCCGCTGCAGGACCGCCCGGTGCAGGTGGACCGGGCGACCCTCACCCTGGGCTACGCGGGTGTCTACTCCAGCTTCCTCCGTCACGCCGAGGCGGCCGCACGGCAGTACGGCGTCGACGCGCGCGCCATTCTCCTGGAGGTCGGCCGCCGCCGACTGGTGGGCGGCCAGGAGGACATGATCGTCGACATCGCACTGGACCTGCTGGAGACGACCTCGAAGGCGTGAGAGCCATGCTTGTCGTCACCCGTCCTCAGGTCGCCCGAGTGGCGGGCTCGGATGGCGGGCGCGATGGGGGCGGGCTACGTTCCGAGAGCATCTTTCGAAGGGGGGGCGGAGAGGGAGACTCTGATGCCCAACGCAGCCCGTATCGATGTGCACACGCATGTGGTGCCCCCGTTCTGGGCCGAGGAGTTGCCGAGCCATGGCGGGGACCCGTCGGGCTGGTCCACCCCGGCGTGGAGCCCGGAGGCGCACCTGGCGTTCATGGACGATCAGCAGGTGGCCACCAGCGTCCTGTCACTGACCGCGCCGAGTGTGGTCGCCTGGGAGGGGCAGGAGCGCCGGGACATGGCGCGCCGGGTCAACGAGTACGTGGCGGAGCTGGTCAGCCGGTATCCGGGCCGGTTCGGGAACTTCGCCACGGTTCCGCTGCCGGATGTCGAGGGCGCTGTGGCCGAGGCCGAGTACGCGTTGGACGAGCTGGGCGCCGACGGAGTCGTGCTCCTGAGCAACTACGGGGGCGTCTATCTGGGTGACCCGAGGTACGCGCCGCTCTGGGAGGCGCTGAACCGGCGGTCGGCCGTGGTGTTCATCCATCCGACCTCCCCTCCGATCGAGGTCCTTCCGGGCGTGCCGGGCCCACTGGTGGACTATCCGTTCGACACCACCCGGAACGCCGTGCAGATGGTGTTCTCCGGGGTGCTGGACCGCTACCCGGACACGAAGATCATCCTGGCGCACGCGGGCGGGTTCGTCCCCTACGCGGTGATGCGGTTCTGCGAGCTCCAGCCGGCCCTCGACCCCGAGGGGCCCTCCACCGAGGAGCTGCTGGCGAAGTTCAAGCTCTTCTACTGGGACACCGCCCTGTCCTCCGGGCCCGACGCCTTCCCCAGCTTCCTGGCCTTCGCGGACCACGAACGCATCCTCTTCGGCAGCGACTTCCCCTACGCCCCCGCGCCCGTCGCCACCGCGTTCGACCAGCTCCTGGACACGCACAGCGGCCTCACGGACGAGCAGAAGACCGCCTTCAACCGCGGCAACGCCAAGAAGCTCTTCACGCGCCTCGTCTGACAGGGGCGGGCGCCCCGGACGCCACGCCCGTCCGGCACGACGCCGATGCCCCGCACCGTTGGTGCGGGGCATCGCGGTATGGCGTGGCGCGTCAGGTGCGCCCGGAGGGCCGGGTCAGCGGGCGAGACGGGGGAAGAGCGCCTCGGCGTTGCCGCGATCGACGGCCTCGGCCTGGCCCGGCGTGAAGTGCGGGTAGGTCTCCAGGAAGTGGTTGTAGTAGGAGCCGGCCTCCTGCGGGGCGAAGGGCCAGTCGCTGCCGTAGAGGACGTGGCCGGGCTCGGCGAAGGCAAGCAGGGCCGGCAGGGCGGAGGGGCTGGCGGACAGGGCGGTGTCGAAGTAGAACCGCTTCAGGTCGCGCACGATGTCGTCCGCGTTGCGCTCCGGGTCGACGACGGTGGAGGTCAGGCCGGAGAAGCGGTAGGCGGCGTAGGGCAGGAAGCCGCCGCCGTGGGACAGGATGACGCGGACGTTGCGGTAGCGGTCCATGACGCCGTTGAGCACCATGTTCAGGGCGGTGCGGGTGGTGTCGAAGACATAGTCCGCGAGCGGCGCCGGGGTGCCCGGCAGCAGCGGCATCGGCGGCTGCGCGGGGTGGACGAAGACGTTCGCGGCGCGGCGGTCCAGTTCGGCCCACAGCGGCTCGAAGTCCGGGTCGCCGAGGTACTTGCCGTGGGCGTTGGACATGAGGACCACACCGTCGGCCCCGAGGACGTCGAGCGCGTACACGGCCTCCGCCACAGCGGCGTCCACGTCGGGCAGAGGGATGCTGGCGAAGTGGCCGAAGCGGTCGGGGTTGTCCTTGACGACCTCGGCACCGTACTCGTTGACGGCGCGGGCCAGGCCCCGGGCGTCGGCGTCGTCACCGAGGTGGACGCCGGGCGAGGTGACGGACATGACGCCGGTGGCGATGCCCTGCTCGTCCATCATCGCGATGGCGCTCTTCGGGCTCCAGGCCGGGATGGCCCAGCCGCCGGAGTTCAGGCCGCGCGCGGCCAGGGTCCCGGCCCAGACCGGCGGGACGATGTGGTTGTGAACGTCGATGCGTGCGGGGAAGTCCATGACTCAAAGCCTCCTAAAGCTTAGCTTGCTAACGACTTCATTTAGTAAGCTAACAGTCATGCGAGAGAAGAGCAAGCACGAAGAAGAGGAAGACGCCCAGCGGCCGACCGGGGGCGAGGAGGGCGTGAGGGAGCTGGCGCAGGCCGCTGACCGGCTGTTCTATGCCATGCGCCGCTCCCGGGCGGCCACCATGGGCCGCTCCGGGACCGGGCTGTCCATGGCGCAGCTCACCCTGCTGGAGCCCCTGGCCGCAGACGCGGGAGGCGAGGGGCTGCCGGTCGGCAGGCTCGCCGTCACCGCCGAGGTCAGCGTCCCCACCGCCACCCGGATGCTCAAGCAGCTCGAAGCGGCGGGCGTGGTCACCCGGCAGCGCTCCCCGCACGACGAACGCCAGGTCCTCGTCCGCCTCACCGCCGACGGAGCCGACCGGCTCGCGGCGATGCGGACGGAACTGCGCTCACGCCAGACCGAAGCGCTGTCGCACTTCACACCCCGGGAACGCCGCGAACTCGCCGCTCAGCTCCAGCGCCTCGCCGCGGTCATCGGTGACACCGTCCCTCAGCTCGGCGAGGGAGAGACCACGCAGCAGTGACGCGTGGGTCTGGCCCCGGTCTGCAGGATTCGGACCTGTCAGATCCCCCTTTTTCAGGGCCCGCATGTTCACCGAGTCGATCGCGCAGCGGGACCAGTCCAACTCGCCGCGGGCACCGAGCTCATCGAGGACCAGGCGGTGGAGTTTCGCCCACACTCTGGCCTTCGACCACTCCGTGAACCGCCGGTGGGCGGTGGCACCCGAAGGCCCGAACGAGGCAGAGGGCAGTTGCTGCCACGTGCAGCCCGACGTCGCCACGAACACGATCGCAGCCAGCACCTCCCGGTCGCCATGCCGACGCCGGCCGCCACCTTGCGGGCGAGTCGGCGCCTCTGGCACCACCCGCTGGAACAATTCCCACAGCTCATCCGGCACTAGCCGCTCAACGATCCCCACACCCGCAGACTATCGAACGAGCCAAATGAGATGACTTCTAAGACCGGGTCCTATGTGGTGAGGCGGATGAGTCGTTTGTAGCAGCAGAGGGCGGCAGCAAGGCCGAGGAAGGCCAGGTAGTTGCGGGGGTGGCGTTCGTAACGGTGGTTGAGTCTGCGGTAGCCGGTGAGCCAGGACATGGTCCGCTCGATGACCCATCGTCGGCGCCCCAGCCGTTCACTGGACTCGATCCCTTTGCGGGCGATACGGACACCGATGTGCTTTCCCCAGAGCCATTTCCGCAGGTGGGGGATATCGTAGGCCTTGTCGGCATGGAGACGCACAGGTTTGAAGTACCGGCCGCGGTGGGGGTCGTGTCTCGTTTGGTGACCCTGGACCATGGGCTTCAGGGCGAGGCTGTCGTGGGTGTTGGCCGCGGAGACGCCGACGACGGTGGGCAGTCCGTTCGCGTCCGACAGAACGTGCATCCTGGAACCCGGCTTACCCCGGTCCACGGGACTCGGACCTGTGAGTTCGCCCCTTTTTTCGCCCTCACGTGGGCGGAGTCGAGGACGACTCGGGAGAGGTCGAGCAGGCCGGCGTCGTCCAGGCGGTGCAGGATCTCCTCGTGCAACCGGCCCCACACACCCGCCCGCGACCAGATCACAAACCGACGGCGCGGTCGACTTCGATATCCCGAAGCACGGCGGCAGAGCCCGCCAGGCACATCCACTGACCAGCACATAGATGATCGCCGCGAACAGCGTCTCATCAGGCGTGTCCTGCGTCCCACCACCCTGCCGCCGCACCTTCGACGGCGGGATCAACGGCTCCGCGATCTCCCACAGCCCGTCCGGAACAATCCAACTCCACGTACCCCGCCCCATAACCAAGCCCAACGACTCAGCTCCACATAGGACACGGTCTAAGCACGTGCACCGGGCGCCCAACGCCGGCGCCAAACTGCGCGCCGCCCTGCGGAACATCTACGAGCAGTCCGCCTGACCCGGTGTGCAACGTCTGTGCAAGATGATCTTCGTGAAGACCAGAATGCGCAGGTCAGGACGCTGGATGTGCATTACTACGACGTGTGATCGTCGCCGCGTGACACCAGGCACCGCCCCCGCTCTCCCTCGTGGAGGCGGGGGCGGTGTTGTTTCACCAGGTCAGCGTCGCCGCCACCGGCAGGTGGTCGCTTCCCGTGGCGGGGAGGGTCCAGGAACGGCCGGCCTTCATCCCCCGGTAGAGGATCTGGTCGATGCGGGCCACGGGGAAGGTGGCCGGCCAGGTGAAGCCGAAGCCGGTGCCGGAGGTTCGCTGGGCCGAGTCGAGGTGGGCGCGGAGGCCGTCGAAGGCGCGGTCGTCCCAGGTGCCGTTCAGGTCGGCCAGGAGGAGGACCCGGGGGCCGGGGTCGGCGGTGACGGCCTTCGTCAGGGCGGCGGCGCCGATGTCGCGGCTGGCGGTCCAGAAGCCGGTGCGGGGCATGAGGCGCACGGAGCCGAGGTGGGCCACGTAGACCGCCAGGGGGCCGTCGGGGGTGGTGACCGTGGTGTGGAGGGCTCGGTTCTCGGGGAGCTTCGCGGCGGCTGATCTGGTGGCGGCCAGGGGGCCGTAGTTCATGACGTCGATCGTGCGGGTTCCCGAGAGGGGGAACTCGCTCCACAGGCCGACGGTGCCGAGGACCGCGTGGTGGGGGTACCTCGGCGCCAGCGTCTTCTCGTACAACGGGGTTGCCTGCGGGGTCAGTTCCTCCAGGGCCAGGATGTCGGCGCCGGCGGCGGCCAGGGTGCGGGCGGTCGGAACGGGGTCGGCGGCGCCGACGTTGTGGGTGGCCACCGTGAGGTCGCCGCCCGGGTGGGACTTGTCGGGGAGGAGGCCGCCGAAGAGAGTCGTCCAGGCCACGGCCGGGAGCAGTAGCGCGGTCACCGCCGCGAGGGAGCGGCGCCACAGCGCGGCGGCCAGCAGGGCGGGGATGAGTACGCCGAACCACGGCAGGACGTTCTCCACCAGGCTCCCCAGGCCCGCGAAGTCGGGGATCGCCGCGTGCGACAGCAGGAGCAGGCCGAGCAGCAACGCCAGTGCCGTGAGCACCGGGCCCCGCCTCCAGGGCTCCGGGCGGGAACAGGCGCGGAGCGCGTTTCGCATCATGCGCCCAGCCAAGACGGCACGGTGTTGCGGGGGCGTATGCGGTTTCCGATACGCGGACGATACGCACCACCTCGTAGCCTCGACGGCATGCGTGTGCTGATCGTCGAGGACGAGCCCTATCTGGCGGAGGCCGTCCGGGACGGGCTGCGTCTGGAAGCGATCGCGGCGGACATCGCGGGCGACGGGGACACCGCGCTGGAGCTGCTGGGGATCAACGCGTACGACATCGCCGTGCTCGACCGGGACATCCCCGGCCCCTCCGGCGACGAGGTCGCCCGGCGGATCGTCGCCTCCGGCAGCGGGACGCCGATCCTCATGCTCACCGCGGCCGACAGGCTGGACGACAAGGCGTCCGGGTTCGGACTCGGCGCCGACGACTACCTCACCAAACCCTTCGACCTGCGCGAACTCGTGCTCAGGCTGCGGGCGCTGGACCGCAGGCGGGCCCATCACCGCCCGCCGGTACGGGAGATCGCGGGGCTGCGGCTCGATCCGTTCCGCAGGGAGGTCCAGCGGGACGGGCGCCATGTCGCGCTGACCAGGAAGCAGTTCGCGGTGCTGGAGGTGCTGGTCGCCGCCGAGGGCGGGGTGGTCGGCGCCGAGGAACTCCTGGAGCGGGCGTGGGACGCGAACGCCGACCCGTTCACCAACGCCGTACGCATCACCGTCTCCGCCCTGCGCAAGCGGCTCGGCGAGCCCTGGCTGATCGCGACCGTGCCCGGGGTCGGGTACCGCATCGACACCGGGAGCGGGCGTGGATAGGGCGCCGGGGCCGAGCGTCCGCCTCCGGCTCACCCTCAGCTACGCCGGGTTCCTCATGCTCGCGGGTGGCCTGCTGCTCGCCGCGGTGTGGCTGTTCCTGCTGCGGTACGTGCCCGAGCGGGCGCTGATCGTGCCCTCGGGCACGCCGGTCCGGTACGACGTCTTCCCGGTCCGCTCCAACCTGCTGCGGGTCTTCGCGCCGCGCGCGGCCGGGGTCCTGGCGTTCCTGCTGGTCTTCGGCCTGGTCGGCGGGTGGTTCCTCGCGGGCCGCATGCTCGCGCCGCTGACCCGCGTGACGGAGGCGACCCGGAAGGCGGCGAACGGCTCCCTCTCGCACCGCGTCCGGCTGCCGGGCCGGCGGGACGAGTTCCGCGAGCTGGCCGACGCCTTCGACACGATGCTGGCCAGGCTCGACGCGCACGTGGCCGAGCAGCGGCGCTTCGCGGCCAACGCCTCGCACGAGCTGCGCACCCCGCTGGCGATCTCCAAGGCCCTGCTGGACGTGGCCCGCACCGACCCGGAGCGGGACACCGCCGAGCTCCTCGACCGCCTCCACGCGGTCAACGCCCGCGCGATCGGCCTCACCGAGGCGCTGCTCCTGGTCAGCCGGGCCGAGCAGCGGTCCTTCGCGCGGGCGGACGTCGATCTGTCCCTGTTGGCGGAGGAGGCCGCGGAGACCCTGCTGCCGCTCGCGGAGAAGCACGGCATCGGCATCCAGACCTCGGGGGAGTTCGCGCCCACGACGGGCTCGGAGCCGCTGCTGCTCCAGCTCACCGTGAACCTCGTACACAATGCGATCGTGCACAACCGGCCTCACAGGGGCCGGGTGTGGGTCGGTACGGCCGTCCGCCCCGGCGCCGTGACGCTCACCGTGGAGAACACCGGCGAGCACCTCTCCCCCGAGCTGGCCGCGACGCTCACCGAGCCGTTCCGACGCGGCGGCGAGCGGGTGCACACCGACCACGCGGGGGCCGGGCTCGGTCTGGCGATCGTGAAGACCATCGCCCGCGCGCACGACGGCACCCTGACGCTCACCCCGCGCCCCTCGGGCGGGCTCCGGATCACGGTGGAGCTGCCGGCGAGCGGCGCCGTGTGACGAGGAGGGCCGCCACCCCGGTCGGGGTGGCGGCCCTCTGTTGTCACCTAGTGGTGATCACCCAGGGACCACGATCACCACGACACCGCCGTTGTTGTAGCCGTACCCGGGGCCGAAGCCGTTGTTGAAGCCGTAGCCGGGACCGTAGCCGTAGCCGCAGTTGCCCCACCAGCCGCAGCCGCGGTTGGTCGGCACCTGGGCGGTGGTGGCCGAGGCCGTGCCGGTGGTGGCGAGGGCTCCGCCTGCTGCCAGGAGGAGTCCGGCGGCGGATGCCGCGACGAGACGCTTGGCGCGCTGTGCATTCATGGACGTACCTTCCTTCCACCCCGCGTGCGGTACGTGACTGCACGGTTCGGATGGCCGCGCACTCGGAGTGGGAGTCCGCGCGGTCGGTGGGCTGGCCGCGTTCGGTCGGCCGGGACGACGCTGCAGCGCGTCCCGCTCTGCGGCACTCTCCCGATGCTAGGTGAGCACCTCCCGGTCGGCATCCGGAGCCGGACCGGGCCGCCCCGTGCAACCTTTTCGGCCGCCCGCGCTTCCTACTCTCGGGGGATCATGGACCCCGTCTCCGGGAAGGGTTGCGTGGCATGACCGAGCAGGACGACTGGCAGCGGGAGTTCGACATCAGGTGGGCCGACTCCGCCGCCCACAAGGAGCCCTCCGCCCGGGCTCGCATGCTCGCGGCGCGCTGGAAGGAGAATCCCCCGGCCCCGTTGCCCTTCCGCGCCGACCCGACCCCGGTCCGCGGCTCCCGCCGCAGCTCGTGGGTGTCGACCGTGGTGGTGCTGGGGTGCGTGGCCGCGGTGATCGTGCTGCTGGGGTGGGCGCAGATGAGGTCGCCCTATTAACGGCAGGAGCCCGGCTCAGTGGCTGGAGCTGGACCGGCGGGCGCGGGCCGACTGGGGGCCCGAGCAGCAGGGTGAGCGCCGTACGCCGCTCAGTGCCCTCTGCCACCGCGACGGCCGGGTCCGGCACCGGGCGCTGGCCGAGGCCGCCGGGCACCCGGAGCTGTTCCCGCTGGTCGTCGTGCGGTGCGCCGACTGGGCCGAGCCGGTACGACGTCGCGCCCGCGACCTGCTCGCCGAGATCCTCGACGCCGGGACCGCGGTGACCCTCGCCCCGATGATCCTGCGCGTCGCCGGCCGGTACCGGGGCGAGCACGCCCTCGGCCTGCTCGACGGCGTACTCCGCCAGGCACCCCGCGAGCGGCTGGCTCCGCTGCTGGTCTCCGGCGACCGCGCGGTGCGCAGGTTCGCGTACCGCCTGGCCGTGGAGGAGGGCAGCCTCTCCCCCGTGGAGCTGGCCCGCGCCGCCACCGAGGACGACGACGCGGTGGTCCAGGGCCGGTGCGCCGAGGCCGCGCTGGCCGGCGGTGTTCACGCGGAGGTGGCGGAGATCCTGCTCGGCGGGCGGAATCCGCAGGCCAGGTCGGCCGGGGTGACCGCGCTGCGGCGGCTCGGGCGCCCGGAGCGGGCGGTGGAGTTCCTGGCCGACCGCTCGGCCCTGGTGCGGGCCTGCGCGCGGTACGTCGTACGGCAGCACGGCATCGACCCCCTGCCCTGGTACCGGACGCGCTGTGCGGACCCGGGCGTGGAGCCCGGCGCCGCGATCGGGCTCGGGGAGTGCGGTGAGCGGGCGGACGCGCCCCTGCTGTGGGGTCTGCTGGAGCATCCGGAGCCGGGCGTACGGGCACGGGCCGTGGCCGGGTTGCGCAGGCTCGACGTGACGGACGTACGACGGCTGCGGCCGCTGCTGGACGATCCGGCGCCCGGTGTGGTCGGCGAGGCCACGCTCGCCCTGCTGCCGTCGGCCCGCGCGCTGCCCGAGGAGTGGCTGCTGTCCCGGCTGGACGCCGGGCGGCCCCGCTGGGAGCGGGTGTCGGCGTGGCGGCTGCTCGACGCGCACGGTGATGTCGTACGGCTCCGGGCGGCCGTGCCGCTGCTCGGCGACCCGGACGTACGGCTGCGGACGTGGGCCGGGCATGCCGTCCGGCGGGTCGTACACCGGGACCCGCGTGCGTTGCGGAGCCCGGAGGTCGCGGCACTGCTCGACCGGGCCGGGGCGGTGGGCCGGTGAAGCGGGGGAAGCCTTTGCCGGCGGCGGCCACCGGCACGGGCCGCGCCGGGTGCACACTGGATGCGGGGGGACGGGCCGAGTGTGGGGTGATGCGGGATGCCGAGCCGTTTTCGCAGTGACCGTCGGCTGACCGTGCGGATGACGGTCACCATGTTTCTGCTCGGGCTGCTGTACGTGGCGTTCGTCGCCGCGCTGATCGTGCTGCTGAAGTCGTGGATCCTGGTCGCGGTGCTGGTGGCCGTGATGTTCGTGGCCCAGTTCTGGTTCTCCGACAAGATCGCCATGTTCGCGATGCGCGGGCACGTGGTGGAGCGGGAGCAGTATCCCGAGCTGCACGCGGTGGTGGACCGGCTGTGCGCGATCGCGGACATGCCGAAACCGGTGATCGCCGTGTCCGGGCTGGACATGCCGAACGCCTTCGCCACCGGCCGGAACCCCGATCACGCGGTGGTCTGTGTGACCACCGGCCTGCTGCGGCGGCTGGAGCCGGCCGAGCTGGAGGGCGTGCTGGCGCACGAACTGTCGCACGTGGCGCACAAGGACGTCGCCGTGATCACGATCGCGTCGTTCCTGGGCGTGATCGCCGGACTGATCGTCCGGTTCATGTTCTACTCGCAGCTCTTCGGCGGTGGCCGGCGCGACCAGAACACGGCCGCGATCTTCGCCGCGGTGATCGGGGTCTCGGCGGCCGTGTACGCGATCAGCTTCCTGCTGATCCGGGCCCTGTCCCGGTACCGGGAGCTGGCCGCCGACCGCGCGGCCGCGCAGCTGACCGGCCGCCCCTCGGCGCTGGCGTCGGCGCTGACGAAGGTGTCCGGCGAGATCGCCCGTATCCCGACCAAGGATCTGCGCACCGCGCAGGCGTTCAACGCGTTTTACTTCACCCCCGCGACCGGCAAGGAGCCGGGCATCGAGCGGATCTTCTCCACCCACCCGCCCCTGGCGCAGCGGCTCGCCCAGCTGAGCCGGATCTCCGCGGAGCTGGGCGAGGCCGCCACCCCCGAGAAGACGGGCTGATCATTGGGTCTGCTGGACATCCTGCTGGGGCGTACGAAGCCGGTGGCGCCCGATCTCGACCGGCTCTTCGCGCTGCCCTCGGCGGCGATCACCCTCCAGGCGGCTGCCGGGTTCACCCCGACCGGCGCGGGCGCGGTGTGCTTCGCCACCGTGGAGGGCGCCGCGTTCGAGCAGACGCACCGGGAGGTACGGGAGCTGCTGGACGCCGACGCCCGGCGCGAGGGTCCGCCGGTGGAGCTGACGCGGGACGACTACGGGTACTCCTGGCTCAGCTCCCACCGCTCCCCCGGCCAGCTCCCCGAGCTGGTGAACGACCTCCACGCGGTGAACAGCTCGCTGGAGGCCAACGGTTTCGGCCCCCAACTGCTCTGCTCCCTCGCCGCGTTCGAGCGGGCGGACCAGGACGACGACCGCCGGCTGGCCCTCGTGTACCTCTACAAGCGGGGCACCTTCTACCCGCTGTGCACCCGCCCCGGCCACCAGCGCCGCGACAACGCCCTGGAGCTTCAGGTGGCGTCGGCGCTGGAGGGGGACCTGCGGATCGAGAAGGACACCTCCCGGTGGTTCCCGCTGTGGGACGCGCCGGGGATGACGGGCTAGCGGCTCTTCTCCCGCTGCTGCCGCCGCGCCTCATGGGGGCGCTCCCGGCGGTAGCGCCGCTCCCACCTGGCCTGCCGGTCACGGCGGTCGCGGTAGGCGCGGTACGTCTCCGGGGGCGGGCCCCCTCCGGGCGGCGGGGGTGGCGGTGGCGAGCCGCGACCGCTCCTGAGGTACAGGCAGAGCAGGGCGACGGCGGCGAGCCAGTAGAGGTGGTCACCGATGCCGAGGACGGCCAGAGTGAGAGTGGCGGCGACGATGAGAACGCTCATGACGGAACCTCCTGGCGATTCAACGTACCGGCGCGGCTACTGTGAGTGCATCTCCTTTTCCGGATTCGGTGACTATGAGTGAACACCAGGGCACGACTCAAGTGCCGTCTTCCGTCCATGAGTTCACCGTCGACTGCGACGGCGAGCGCCTGAGCGCGGTCCGCGCGGGCACTCCCGGCACCGGCCCCGCGGCGGTGCTGCTCCACGGCGCGGGCACCGGCACCAAGGAACGCCTGCTGCCCCTGCTGTCGGCCTTCGCCGAGCGGGGCCGCCACGCCCTGGCCTTCGACTTCTCCGGCCACGGCCGCAGCACGGGCCACCTGTCCGAACTCAGCCTGCGCCGGCGCTTCGAGCAGGCGGTCGCGGTGATCGACGCCCACGTGGGGGCCGGCCCCCTCGTCCTGGTCGGCTTCAGCATGAGCGGCCAGACGGTGGCGGACCTGGTACGGCACTACGGACACCGGGTGGCCTCGGTGGGCCTGTGCGCACCGGGGGTGTTCGCCGCGGCGGCATGGGACGAGCCGTTCGGCGACGGCACGGGCCCCTTCACCAAGATCCTCCGCACACCGGACAGTTGGCGTAACTCCCCCGCCCTGCCGGCCCTCCGCGCCTTCGAGGGGAGAGCGGTCCTGGTGACACCGGGCACGGACACGGTCATCCCGCCGGAGGTGACGAGGGCGGTCGAGGAGGCACTGCGCGCACGGGCCCGGTACTTCCGATTCGCACTTCCTTACGCGGACCACAAGCTGGGCCTGTGGTTCCGCGATCACCCGGAGGACGGGCGCCGGTTGGTGACGGAGCTGCTGCCGGGTTGAGTGCCGGGCGCCCCTCGGGGGCGCCCGGCCGGCGGGTTCAGTGGAGCAGTGCGCGGACCATGCGGCAGGTCGTGGCGGACGGGGGGTGGACGCCGAGCCTGTCGGCCGTGTCACGGATCGCCTCGTCGCGGGCCTGGGCCGGGAGGTAGACGCCCGAGTCGAGCAGGGCTATGGCGAGGCGCATGGCCTTCAGGCGCCGGTTGTGCGTCACGTACCACTCACGCGGCCGGCCGGCGGGCAGCGGACGCTTCGTGGCGGGCGTGTACGGCGAGTCGAGCGGCACGGGCCGCCTGGCGGTGGACTGGGTCGGCGACGGCTTGTTCCTCAGAGCGGCAACGGACACGGACACCCTCCTGTGGCGAGCGGAGCACCCACCGGAACCCCCCGGCGAATCCTCTCGAACACTGCCCCCAGTCTACCGGCGGCCACTGACAACGGGGAGGGCGCGAAGGGGCATTGAATGTCCTGGTGGGACGGGGAATTGACGTGCTGTCACACAAGTGGCGCGAGGGGTCCGGAAATTCGAACGGACCGGGCGGCGCGTACCGTACCCGCATGGAGATCTGGATCAACCCCGCCTGTTCCAAGTGCCGTGGCGCGCTCGATGTGCTGGACGCCGAGGGGGCCGCGTACACCGTGCGGCGGTACCTGGAGGACGTGCCGAGTACGGAGGAGATCCGGGAGCTGCTCGGACGGCTCGGGCTGGAGCCGTGGGACATCGCCCGGACCGGGGAGGATGTCGCCGGGGAACTGGGGATGCGCGAGTGGGCGCGGGACACGGAGGCGCGGGAACGCTGGATCTCCGCGCTCGCCGAGCACCCCGTACTGATCCAGCGGCCGGTCATCACCGCCGAGGACGGGACGGCGCTGGTGGCCCGGTCGGAGGAGGCGGTGCGGGACGCGCTGCGTCGGAGCGGACCAACTTCCGTATGACGTAGGTCACTTGCCCAACGCGTGTCACCGTTGAGACACGGCGGCCGGGCCTCCCGTACATAGCGGCGTACGCTCCCCTACCCCCCTGGAGGCGCCGATGTCGCGCAGGAGAAGTCTCGGCACCAAGAAGAAGATCGCGCTCCTCGTCAGCGCCGCCGCGGTGGCGGGCGGTGGGGCCTTCGCCCTGGCGGCCACCTCGAACGCGGCACAGAGCCCGCAGGACGCCAAGACCCTCTCGTCCGCAGCGGACTCGACCGTGTGCCAGGGGTTCGCCACCGCCCTCGGCAACAACCAGAAGTTCATCGAGGGCCAGAAGGCGAACCCGGACGCGCAGTCCTCGGCCCGGATCGCCAACCGTGAGGCGGTCATCGAGCAGATCAAGGTCCAGCAGAAGGCCGCCGGCTGCACCGTTGGGGAGTCGGCTCAGGACTCCCAGGCGGGCAACCAGCAGGGCGCGGGCCAGCAGGGCACCGGGCAGCAGGGCGCCGGGCAGCAGGCCGGCGGGCAGAGTGCTCCGCCCGCCCAGAGTGCTCCGCCCGCCCAGAGCGCTCCGCCCGCACAGGGCAACGGCGGTGGCGCCGCCGCCTCCGGCCAGCAGGTCTGCAACGGCTCCACCGTCACCCTCTCCGGCGAGGGCGGCGCCCCGGCCGCCTCCAGCAACCAGTTCCCGATCGGGACCACGCTGAAGGTCACCAACCTGGACAACAACAAGTCCACGACCGTCAAGGTCGCCTCGGTGTCCGGCAGTTGCGCCCTCCTCAACAACGCGGCCTTCGAGCAGGTCCGGGAGCCGGGCAAGTTCCTGATCCGCCGTGCCGTGATCGAGAAGGTGGGGTGAGGCGCCACGAGGTGAACGGAAACCGGTGAGAGGACGGCCCGGACCGACCTGACGTCGGCTCCGGGCCGCTCCCCGGTCTCCCGCACCCCGCACCCCGCACCGACGGGCGGGGTCCGTGACTCGCCGCCTTGCGCACCCACCCGCGCAGGAGGAACAGGCGGCGCCCCCGGACCCCGCCTCCGTCGTGTCCGGCCACGGTGAGCCGCGACACAGAACCTCCAGGTAACACGGGGTTCACATACGGGCAATGATCGGGAAATCGGCTGTTGACACGCTGCCGGACATATCGACGCGGTGTCCGTGCCGCGGCGTCGCGGCACCTCGTCTGCGCCCGAACCACCCCGAAGGATGTGTCCCCGTGACCTTCAAGGCCGAGTACATCTGGATCGACGGCACCCAGCCGACGGCCAAGCTCCGTTCCAAGACGAAGATCATCACGGGCACCCCGGCCGGTCTCGACGCGCTGCCGATCTGGGGCTTCGACGGCTCCTCCACCAACCAGGCCGAGGGCCACGCCTCCGACCGCGTGCTCCGGCCGGTCTTCACCTGCCCGGACCCGATCCGCGGCGGCGACGACATCCTGGTGCTGTGCGAGGTCCTCGACATCGACATGACGCCGCACGTGTCCAACACCCGTGCCGCGCTCGCCGAGACCGAGGAGCGCTTCGGCGCCCAGGAGCCGATCTTCGGCATCGAGCAGGAGTACACCTTCTTCGACGGCACCCGCCCGCTCGGCTTCCCGGAGAACGGCTTCCCGGCCCCCCAGGGCGGCTACTACTGCGGTGTCGGCGCCGACGAGATCTTCGGCCGTGACGTCGTCGAGGCCCACCTGGACAACTGCCTCAAGGCCGGTCTCGGCATCTCCGGCATCAACGCCGAGGTCATGCCCGGCCAGTGGGAGTTCCAGGTCGGCCCGCTCGCCCCGCTGGAGGTCTCCGACCAGCTCTGGGTGGCCCGCTGGCTGCTGTACCGCACCGCCGAGGACTTCGGCGTCTCCGCCACTCTCGACCCCAAGCCGGTCAAGGGCGACTGGAACGGCGCGGGCGCGCACACCAACTTCTCCACCAAGGCCATGCGCGAGGGCTACGACGCGATCATCACCGCCTGCGAGTCGCTCGGCGAGGGCTCCAAGCCGCTGGATCACGTCAAGAACTACGGCGCCGGCATCGACGACCGCCTCACCGGCCTGCACGAGACCGCCCCGTGGAACGAGTACAGCTACGGCGTCTCCGACCGCGGCGCCTCGGTCCGCATCCCGTGGCAGGTCGAGAAGGACGGCAAGGGCTACATCGAGGACCGCCGCCCCAACGCCAACGTCGACCCCTACGTGGTGACGCGCCTGCTGGTGGACACCTGCTGCGCCGCGCTGGAGAAGGCCGGCCAGGTCTGATCCCACATACCGGGATGGGGCGCCCGCCGGGCCGGTGGGCGCCCCTTCGGCATACCCCCGGCCAGCAGCGGGTTTCGGCCAAGAAGGTGTCAAGGCGGCGTCCAAGGAGTGAGAGAAGGCTCCTGCGCGGCGCCCGCGTCTGCTTCAATGGGCCCATGGTCGGCATCCAGAACTTCGTAGCTACGGGTCGTGAGGACCTGGAGCCGTTCTGGCCTTCCCGTCAGCACGACGACTTCGACCGAGTGTGTTGCCGCGCGGCCACCGCGCGAGCCCTCTGAGCACCGTAGATCCCTGAGCGCCGGACACCACCGGCCCACGGACCATCCGGCCTCCGGCCAGCGCGTCACGACGAACGTCCCCCAGGCGTGCGCCCGACCACAGTCAGGGCCGCCGCCTCGCCCGACGACACTCCTCGCGCGAAAGAGCTGACCTCTCATGGCGACCCACCGTCCTCAGTCCACCGCCACCACCCTCACCGACCGCCCCGCCGCCCCGGCCGGGGGCACCCGGCACCGGCTGCGCGCCGTCGACCGGGACGAGGAGTGGCATCTGCCCTCTCCCGCCGTCGCCGAGACCGTGGCGGGCCTGCTGCCGCCCGGCGCCACCTGGCTGCCCGCCCCGCCGCACACCCTGCCCGACCTCCCCGGCCGCCCGCCGATGGTCGGCTACCTGGTGCTGGTCCCGGCCGACCAGCGCCCGCCCTTCGCCCCGACGGCCGTCCCCGCCCCGGCCGGGCCGGCCCCCGAGCCGGTGGTGCGGATCGACGCCGTACGCCGGATCGCCCATGTGGACGGCCGTGAACTCGACCTGACCTACCTGGAGTTCGAGTTGCTCGCCCATCTGGTGGCGCACCCGCACCGGGTGCACACCCGCGACCAGCTGGTCACCACGGTCTGGGGATACGGCCATGTCGGCGACGGCCGTACCGTCGACGTGCACATCGCCCGGCTGCGCCGGAAGCTGGGCGCCCAGTACCGTCACGCCATCCAGACCGTGCGCCGGGTCGGCTACAAGTACTCTCCCCCGTCGGCCGGTTGAGCTGATCCGCTCTGAGCGGACGCGCGTGCCGCGGGCGTCCGCTCCGGGCATGATCCCCGGCATGAAGCTACTCGTGCTGGGCGGAACCGAGTTCGTGGGCCGGGCCGTGGTGGAGGCCGCGCTGGAGCGGGGCTGGGAGGTGACCGCCTTCAACCGCGGCAACCGCCAACCCCCGCCGGACGTACGGTCGTTGCACGGTGACCGCACCACTCCCGAGGGGCTGGCCGCTCTCACCGGTGACGACACCCACTGGGACGCCGTCGTGGACACCTGGACGGGCGCGCCGAAGACCGTGCTGGACACGGCCCGCCTCCTGAAGGACCGCGTCGAGCGGTACGCCTACATATCCACCCGCTCCGTCTACACCTGGCCCTGGCCCACCCTGGGCGGCCTCGCCGAGGACGGCCCCCTGGTGGAGGGCGCCGCCGACGCGGACGCCACCGACTACGCGGCAGACAAGCGGGGCGGCGAGCTGGCCGTCCTGGAGACGTTCGGCGCCGACCGCACCCTGTTGGTACGGGCCGGACTGATCCTCGGCCCGTACGAGAACGTGGGCCGGCTCCCCTACTGGCTGAACCGGATCGCGCGCGGCGGCGAGGTGCTGGCACCGGGTCCGCGCGACATGCCGATCCAGTACATCGACGCCCGCGACCTGGCCGACTGGCTGCTGAACGCACTGGACAAGGGGCTGAGCGGGCCGTACGACCTGGCGAGCGCGCCGGGTCACACCACCATGGGCGAGCTGCTGGAGCGGTGCCGGGAGGCCACCGGTTCGGCCGCGGAGCTGCGCTGGACCGACCCCGCGACGATCCTCGCGGCCGGGATCGAGCCGTGGACCGAGCTGCCCGTCTGGGCGCCGCCGGACGGCGAGCTGTCCTGTGTGCACCGGGGGGACGTGTCGCGGGCGCTGGCCACCGGGCTGCACTGCCGGCCGGTGGACGAGACGGTCGCCGACACCTGGCGATGGCTGACCTCGATCGGCGGGCGGGTGCCCGAGCGGCCGGGCCGCAAGGCGCCGGGCGTCGATCCGGAGAAGGAGGCGGCCGCACTCGCGGCGAATTCCAACTCCCGCAGTTCAGAAGGCATTTCACCGGACGAGCGCGGGTAGACCTGGGAAATATTTGTGAGACCGGTGAACACCTCTGGGGCGGCGTGCGTATGGAAGGGCGCCGCTTCACTCCTGTCGGGCGCCTCGAAGCTGCCCCGCAAGGAAGTCAGAGGAGTTCCATGGGACGCAACATACGTAAACGCCGCTCGCCGCTGGCCGTGAAGGTCACCGCCGCATCGGCGGCCCTAGCGCTCGGCGGGGGCGGGCTGATCTGGGCGAACTTCTACGCCTCGGCTCACGAGTCGAACGATGACGCGTGGGGAGGCAACCGCACCAAGGCCACGGCCGCGCAGGTCGCCACGATCTCCTGCCCGGACGTCGGCCAGAAGCTGACCAACGTGCCGGACAAGGCCCGTACCGACGTCGCCGGTGAACTGTCCAACCTGGACCGGCAGATCACCGAGGCGTACCAGCGCCTGGCGACCACGCGGGACGCGCAGACCCGGGACGCGAGCTTCGTCCAGAACAGCATCCTCCAGCCGCTCAAGGAGCGCCGCCAGAACATCCTGGACCGGATCAAGCTGGAGATCACCCGTGTGGGCGGCACCGCCCCGGGTGACCTGGACACGCTGGCCAACTGCACCGGCACCCCGGCCGACCAGACCAACGCCGGCGGCCAGCAGGGCGGCCAGAACGGCGGTCAGCAGCAGGGCGGGGGCCAGCAGCAGGGCGGCCAGCAGGGTGGCGGCCAGAACAACGGTGGCCAGCAGCAGGGTGGCGGTCAGCAGCAGGGCGGCCAGCAGGGTGGCGGTCAGCAGGGCGGCAACATCGGCGGCCAGGCCGGCAACGGCCCCGTCGCGGCCGACTTCGTCGACATCACCAAGGCCCAGCCGAACGTCAAGGCCAAGCCGCGCAACGCCCGCAACGCCTCGCGGGGCACCTTCACCACGCGCTGCGGAGTGAACACCAACAAGAACCACAACACCGACAACGTCATCGTGGCGCCCGGTGTGAAGAACGGCGCGCACCACCTGCACGACTACGTCGGCAACCAGAAGATCGACGCGTTCGCCAGCAACGACACCTTCCTCCAGGGCGGTTCGAGCTGTCAGAACAAGAGCGACCTGTCGTCGTACTACTGGCCGGTCGTCCGCGTCCAGGACGGTTCGCAGGACTTCGACCAGAACAACGACGGCGGCGGCAAGGAGGGCAACGTCGGCAAGATCCTGACGCCGGTCCAGGCGCAGATCAAGTACGTCGGCAGCCCCACCGGCAAGGTCGTGGCGATGCCGCAGTTCCTGCGGATCATCACCGGTGACGCGAAGACCACCACCAACGGCCTGGCCAACGCCAACGCCCACTGGAGCTGCACCGGGTTCGAGAACAAGGTCCAGCTCACCGAGCAGTACCCGATCTGCCCCCAGGGCAGCAAGGTCGTGCGGTCCTTCGCCTTCCAGAGCTGCTGGGACGGCCAGAACGCCGACAGCGCCAACCACCGCACCCACGTGGCGTTCGCCGACGCGAACGGCAACTGCCAGAACGGCTTCAAGGCCATTCCGCAGCTGACCATGCGGCTGGTGTACGACATCAAGCCGCCCACCATCGAGAACGGCCAGGTGAAGAACGCCTACGCCGTGGACGGTTTCCCGGAGCAGCTCCACAAGCCCTCCACCGACCACGACGACTTCATCGCCATCACGAAGAACGGTCTCGCCAACAAGATCGCCAACTGTGTGAACCGCGGCCAGAACTGTTCGTGATCCATAGCTCGTGATCCTCTGAAGACCCCCCTCCTCGGGGGATCACGACAGAAGGCCGGTGACGGGAAGCCTCCCGTCACCGGCCTTCGCCGTGTGCGTGCCGCCTCAGCCGGTGTGCCCCGCCCCGTGCCCGCTGTGGTCGGTGCCCACCTCGACCTCGCCGCCGAGCGTGCCGCGCAGCGCGTTGACCACGCCGTCGTCGCCCACCGCGACCCACTTGCGGCCGACGAGGTAGTGACCGCCGTAGTCCTTGGCGTCGTTGATCCACTCGCGCTGGCCCCGGTCGGTGGCGAAGGTGGCCAGGACGAATTTGCCGTCGGCGTTCTTGCAGAGCGCCTGGCGGATCTCGTCGGCGTCGGTCTGCATGTCCGGGCGGCACTTCACCTCGGCGGCCAGGCTCTCCAGGCTGCCGGTCGCGGTGGCCGGCACCCTGGCGGTGTCGTCCCGGTCCGCGCCGCATCCCGCCAGCGTCAGCACCACGGCGCCCACGAGCACCGCGCTGGTCATCCTCATCCGTTCCTCCGGTCCTGGTGGGATCGGGCATCCCGCACCCGAGCCCTCGCCACGGGTACGGCTGTGAGGCCGGACGTGCTCAAATCCCTTGATCGGCACGCCCGGCGCCTGCCAGAGTGCTGCGATGGACCAAGACTGGGAAGAGCGCGTCGCGGCCGCCTGGGCCGCCTTCGACACCTGGCCCGAGGACGACGCGGCGGGCTTCCGTGCCGTGATCGGCAAGCTGGCCGACGAGTTGCCCGAGGACCATCCGCTGGGCCTGTTCGAGCGGGCCTGCGCCTTCGACTCGACCGGCCACTCGGCCGACGCGGTCGGACTGTACCGCGCGGCCCTGGACAACGGCCTGACGGAGGCGAACCCGTACAAGGCCCGCCGGACGAAGATCCAGCTGGCCAGCTCGCTCCGCAACACCGGCCACGCGGAGGAGGGTGTCGCCCTGCTCACCCCCGAACTGGACGCGCCCTCGGACGAGTTGGACGACGCGGTACGGGCCTGTCTGGCGCTGTGCCTGTCCAGCCTGGGCCGGGACCGGGAGGGACTCTCCCTGGCGCTCGGCGCGCTGGCCCCCCATCTCCCGCGCTACCAGCGGTCGATGGCCAACTACGCCCGGCAGCTGACCGAACCGGCGTGACGCGGGGAGCGCCTCACCCGTGCGGCGGTGACCTAAGGCCGTCTCGCTCGTTCTCCCCGATGTGCAGTCACAGGATGTAGCCCACCGTCACGCACCCGCCTCCTCGCGGAACCAGGACCCGGCCGTCGACGTCGGCCGGGCCGAGGCCGCGCTCGTCGAGCACTATCCCCAGCTGGTCCGGCTCGCCTACCTGGTGCTCCCGCCCGCTCTCGGCCGGGGGCGCCGGGTCCTGACCGCACACGCCCTCGCCCAGCGCGCCCTCCCGCGCGGCCGCAAGCAGCACGCCCTGATCCCGGCCCAGTCGGCCGGCCGGGACGGCGACCCCGGCTACGACTTCGTCCGGCTCCGGGTGCTGCGCAGCGCGCTGGAGGCGTCCGAGCCGCGCAAGGGACTGCCCAAGCTGTCCCAGCTCCCGGCTCCGCTCCCGCAGGTGTGGGGCCTGAGGCTCTTCCCGCGCTCCGGCGGCGCCGACGAACTCGCCCTGGACCAGCAGCTGTCGGCCCTCTCCGGCCCGGCCCGCGCCGCCTACGTCCTGCGCGGCCTGGAGGGACTGACGGACGACGGCGTGCGCAAGATCCTCAAGGCCGCCGGGGTCACCCGTACCGAGTCCGCGCTGGCCGGGGCGAACGGGGTGCCCGCGCGGTACGCGCTGCTCGCCTCCCCCGAGTTCGACGCCTGCTCGCTGCAGGCCCGGCCCACCGACCTGATGCGCCGCCGCCAGCACACCAAGGCGGCGGTGGCCGCGGCCGCCGCGCTCGCGGTGGCCTGTGTGCTGGTCGCGCTGCCCGGCGGCGGCTGGGGTCCGGACGGCGCCGCGGCCCCCTCCTACGCGGACAACCCGGCCGCGGTGGCCGCGCTCGACCCCGCCAAGGTGCAGCGGGTGACCCCCGCCGCCTGGAAGACCTCGGCCCGTACCGACTTCTCCGTCTGGCCCGCGCGCGGCCCGCTCACCGGCGACGACGGCCTGCTGCGCCGGGCGCTCGCGGTCTGGGCCCGCCCCGGTGCCACGGTCCGCGTCTCGGCCACCCCCGGTACCTTCACCGGCGGCCCCGCCGGACCGCCCCAACTCCTCTACGCGGGGGATGTGGACGCGGCCCGGGTGGTGGTCCTCTACGACGGGCTGCGCATCGCCCGCTACGCCGAGCCGAGGGACGGCACCGAGGGGGCGGCGCTCGACTTCGCCCGCGTGGACGGCGCGACCGGCGCCGAGGCGAGCGCGCTGGTGCTCGGCCGCTCCGACGGCAACGTCCGCTATCTGGCCGCTCCCTGGGTGAAGAAGGCCGCCGGGCGCGACCTGACCAAGCCGGAGTCGGCGCCGACCGCGCTCACCCTGACCGACGGGGTCACCTCTCCGCTGGCCAGCCCGGCGCTGCGGGCGGGCGACTGCACGTCCTGGACCGTGCTCCAGTTGACGGACGGCTCCGGCACCCAGCTCTCCACCGACCTGGGCGAGCTGGTGCCCGCCCACCTCACGGCGGGCCGGCCGGGGTCGGCCGGCGAGGCGACCGGCGCCGAAGGGCTGCGCGCCTGGGCCCCCTTCGCCTGCTCGCTGGCGGCGGAGCGGGCGGCCGGGGTGCGCGGGGTGAACGCGTGGGCGTTCGCCGAGCAGCCGCTGCCGGACGCGAGCGGCGCCGGGCAATGGGTGTGCACGCGGGCCGAGACCTGGCGCGGTGACGGCACCGCCGCGCTGGCCCAGTTCCGTACGCCGGGCGGCCCGGCCGGGGCGGTGGTGGCCAAGGGCACCGACACCAGGGCGTGCGGGCCGCGCGATCCGCATGTACTGGCCGGGGTGCTGTGGAAGTCCAGCGGCGGCCACTGGTATCTGCTGGCGGCGGGCAGCCGGGGCGTGACCTCGATCCGGTCCTCGGGCGGGGTGACCGCTTCCGGGCAGGGCCAGTTGCTGGTGGCGAAGGCGGAGCGGGGCGCGCAGGCGCAGTTGGCGGGCACGCTGGAGGGCGGCCGGAAGATCAGCGGGCTGCGCTGACCGGGCGCTGCTGACAGATTGCTCAACAAGGCTGTGCACGGGGGTTCTCAGGAGCAGTACCCGTCAGTACATTGACGCCATGTCTAACAAGCAGCCCCGGCCGGTGCAGGCCGAGCGCATCCCGCTGAAGGCGCGCAAGGTGTCCTTCGCCTGGGAGGACACCCCGCTGCACTGGGTGCCGGGCGACCCCTTCACCACGCACACCATCAATGTGCTGCATCTGCTGCTGCCCGCCGGTGAGCGGTGGTTCGTCCATGTCTACCGGCAGGCGCTGCCGCTGATCCGGGACGACCGGCTGCGGGAGGACGTGATCGGGTTCATCGGCCAGGAGGCGATGCACTCCCAGGCCCATGACGAGGTGCTGCCGCATCTGCGCGAGCAGGGGCTCGACCCGACGCCGTACACCGCGCAGGTCGACTGGTTCTTCGAGAAGTTGCTCGGGGACCGCACCCTGCCGCCGGGCCGGGCGCGCCGCTGGTGGCTGCTGGAGCGGATCGCGCTGATCGCGGCGATCGAGCACTACACCGCGTTCCTCGGCGACTGGGTGCTGAACGCGGCCGAGCTGGACCGGCGGGGCGCCGATCCGACCATGCTCGACCTGCTGCGCTGGCACGGGGCGGAGGAGGTCGAGCACCGCTCGGTCGCCTTCGACCTCTTCGTGCACGTGGACGGCGGCTACCGGCGCCGGGTGCGCACCTGGGCGCTGGCCTTCGGGGCGCTGATGTTCCTGTGGCAGCGCGGGGTCCGCTTCTTCATGGAGCACGACCCGACGCCGGCGGACGGCAAGGCGTCGTTCCGCGCGTTCTACCGGAGCGGCCGCCGGGGCACGCTGCCCGCGACGGGCGCGCTGCTGAAGTCGATCCCGCGCTATCTCAGCCGGACCTACCACCCGTCCCAGGAGGGTTCGACCGCGCAGGCGGTGGCCTACCTGGCCTCGTCACCGGCGGCGCTGGCCGCCGAGAAGGCGGAGCGCGATGCCTGAGCAGACCACCCGGTCCGTCGCCGCCGCCGCGCTCCTGGTGGGCGCCGGGCTGCTGGCCCGGCGGGCGCTGCGCCGCCGGGTCGAGGACTCCCCGCTGTGGCCCATGCCGACGCTGGACCCGCCGGTCTCCGGACGCCCCCGCACGCGGGCGCTGCGGCTGCTGCTGACCGGGCACGAGCGCGTCGCGGACGGCGTGGTGCGGCTCCGTCTGGAGGGCCGCGACCTGCCCGCCTGGGAGCCGGGCGCGCATCTGGACCTGGTGCTGCCCTCGGGGCTGGTGCGCCAGTACTCGCTGTGCGGGGACCCGGCCGACTCCACGGCGTACGAGGTTGCCGCGCGGCTGGTCGAGGACGGCCGGGGCGGCTCGCGGGAGGTGCACGAACAGCTCACCGAGGGGATGGAGCTGGAGGTGCGCGGCCCGCGCAACCGGTTCCCGCTGGTGGCGGCGCCCGCGTACGCCTTCGTGGCCGGCGGCATCGGGATCACCCCGGTCCTGCCGATGCTGCGGGCGCTGCCGAAGGACGTGGACGTGCGGCTGCTGTACTGCGGGCGTACGCGGGCCTCGATGCCGTTCCTGAAGGAGGCGGCGGCGCTGGCCGGGGACGGGTGCACGGTGGTGGCGGAGGACGAGGACGGCCGCCCCGACCTCACCGGGCTGCTGACCGGACTGCCCGAGGGCGCGGTCGTGTACTGCTGTGGCCCGGAGGGCCTGATGGCGGCGGTGGAGGCGGCGCTGCCCGAGGGGACCGCGCTGCACCTGGAGCGGTTCGCCCCCGGTACGGCGGGCGGCGCGGACACCGCCTTCGAGGTGGAACTGCGGCGCAGCGGGCGGACGTTGACCGTCCCGGCCGACTCGACCGTGCTGGCGGCGGTGCGCCGGGAGCTGCCGGACACCCTCTACTCCTGCGAGCAGGGCTTCTGCGGGACCTGCCAACAGCGGGTGCTGGAGGGCGAGGTGGACCACCGGGACGAGCTGCTGACGGACGGGGAGCGCGACGACTCGATGCTGATCTGCGTCTCCCGCGCCCGGGGTGAGCGGCTGGTGCTGGACATGTGAGCACGGGCCGGGCGGAACCGGAACATCCAAGTGTCGTTGCCGGTCGGTAAGGTTGAACCCATGGGTACCGGGGTTCGCCGCAGGATGGGCGTCGAGGAGCGGCGGCAGCAGTTGATCAAGGTCGCGCTCGACCTGTTCAGCCGGCGCTCGCCCGACGAGGTCTCGATCGACGAGATAGCGTCGGCCGCGGGCATCTCCCGCCCCCTCGTCTACCACTACTTCCCCGGCAAGATGAGCCTGTACGAGGCCGCGCTGACGCGGGCGGCGGAGGATCTGGCGGGCCGCTTCGAGGAGCCGCACGAGGGCCCGCTCGGTGCCCGGCTGCTCCGCGTGATGGGCCGCTTCTTCGACTTCGTGGACGAGCACGGGCCGGGCTTCTCCGCCCTGATGAGGGGCGGCCCGGCGGTCGGCTCCTCGGCCACCAACGCCCTCGTCGACTCCGTGCGCCAGGCGGCCTACGAGCAGATCCTGTCGCATCTGGGGATCACCGAGGCGCCCGCCCGGCTGGAGCTGGTGGTGCGCTCATGGATCTCGCTGGTGGAGTCGACGGCGCTGATCTGGCTGGAGGGCCGCCGGGTGCCGCGCGAGGAACTGGAGCGCCAGCTCGTGCACGACTTCGCCGCCCTGGCCGCGGTCAGCGCCGCCTACGACCCCGAGATGACCGCCGTAGTCCGCACGTTCGTACAGAACGAGCCGGGCGACGGTCCCTTCGCGGAACTCGCCGCCCGGCTGATCTTCCTGGCGTCCTGACCCTCCGCTGTCGCGCGGGGTCAGGACCGCTCCCCGACCACGCGCGCCGGCACGCCGACCGCGATGGCGTAGGGAGGTATGTCACGGGAGACCACCGCGCCCGCACCGACGACCGCGCCCTCCCCGACGTTCACTCCGGCGAGGACACTGACATGAGCACCGAGCCACACGTCCTTCCCGACGGAGATGGGCGCGATGTCGTGCCCCTGGTCGCGAATGCGCCGTCCGGCGTCCGAGAAACGGTGATTACCGCTGTTGATCACGGTGTAGGGGCCGATGAGCGAATGATCGCCCAACGTGACGGGAGCCGGTGCGGAGATGTTGACCCCTCGGTTGATGAACACCTCGGTGCCGACCGTGATGTTCGCCGGATAGTGCATGGCGACATCGGGGAAGACGCACAGCAGGTCGCCGCAGTCGGGCAGAGTGCGGCGGTAGAACCAGGACCGCATGTCGAGATCGACGCCGACGGACGAGGTGCGCGCCAGCCGGTCCTGCAGCAGGTGCCAGCTGTGCGATCCGGTCTCGATCAGCGGCACCAGCCGGCGCAAGGCCCGGAACTGCAAGCGCCGTCGGAACTGGTGGGTCTGGAACAGGGGCTGCGGCCGATGCCTTCCCCGTTCGAAGGCACCGAGTTCCTTTCTCACCGTGAGGCGACCCGGCCGGCCGTAAGAGGCCGCAGATCGAGGTCGATGGGCTCGAGAAAGGGGATGCCCTCGGCGAAGATCTGCTCCACGGCGATCATGCCGAGCACGTAATGGGCGGTGCGGATCCACCCGTTGTGGCTCACCGCTGCTGGGCTGGACGCCCCTCCCAGCTCCGCCGCGTCCTGGAGGAAGGAGCGAATACGCGCCTCGAAGGCGTCCAGGGTCTCGCCGCCGGGCGGTGTGAACCGGGGATCCATCGCTCCGTTGCTCAGGAACGCCTGGGGAAACTTGGCGCGCACGTGGCTTTGCGGCTGCCCGGCCCATTCTCCGAGGTCCCGCTCGACGAGTCTCGGGTCCGGACGGACGACGTCATCCGGAAAGAGGGCGGCCGCGGTCTCCCAGGCGCGCGAGAGCGGGGAAGCGAACACCGGCGCGCAGTCGAGGTCACGGAAGACGGGCGCCCGGGAGGCGGCGGATCGCAGCCCCTCCGCGGTGGCCGGGACGTCGGCACAGCCCATGAAGACCTTGGCACCGTTGGACTCGGTGGGCGCGTGCCGCACGACCGTCAGAACGTGGCTGGTCATCGCTCGTCCTCCCCGTTGCTCCGGAAGCCTGCGGCAAGGTGGGCTGCCACGTCCTCGACCGCCTTTCTGGCCCGCGTGATGGTGCGGGTCTGCATGGCGAAGCCGTGCATCTGATCGTCGTAGTGCCAGTGCTCGGTCGGCACGCCCTCGCTCCGGAGCCGCTCGGCGTAGGCGGTCCCCTCGTCCCGAAGAGGATCGAATTCCGCCGTCAGCACCAGCGCTGGAGGCAGGTCCCGCAGGCTGCGGGCCCGCAGGGGGAACAAGTAGGCGTCGTCGCGCGACCACTGCTCCGGCAGGTAGTTGCCCCAGGACCATTCCATGAAGGGGAGATTCAGCGAGTAGCCGCTCGCCCGTGAGACGTAGGACGCCGTGGGCGGGTCGAGATAGTCGGTCACCGGGTAGAAGAGCATCTGCTGGGTGATCGCGGGCCCTCCCTGATCACGCGCCTTCAGTGTCAGCGCGGCCGCGAGAGTGCCCCCGGAGCTGTCTCCGGCCACAGCGATCTTCGCGGGGTCCGCCTTCAGTTCCGGGTGTCCCTCGGACACCCACTGGAGTGCGCTCCAGGCGTCTTCGAATGCCGCGGGGTACTTGTGCTCCGGAGCACGGCGGTAGTCGACCGACACCACGGCGGCGCGCGATCCCTTGGCGAGCAGGATGCAGAGCCTGTCGTGTGTGTCGAGATCGTTGACCGTCCAGCCGCCACCGTGGAAGAAGAGGACGAGCGGAAGCGTCTGCGTGGGATCCGGGTGATAAAGGCGCACGGGGATGTCGCCGTGCTCTGCGGGGATGCTGAAGTCCCGGACCAGATCGATCTGTTCGGGCTCACCCTGCAGGAAGGCCGCTCGCATGCGTTGGCGAGCCTCTTGGTGCGGGAGGGTGTAGACGGGTGACAGACCACTTGACGCGGCCGCGTCGACCAGGGCCTGGGCCTGGGGATCGAGCGTGGTCATGATGCCCTTTCGGTTCGATGGTAGGCGTAGACCTGCTGAAGTTCTGCTTCGACCGTGCCGGGACACTCCTCGAGGATCCGGGGCAGGTCGGTTTCCTGGGCGAAGTCGCGAATGGCTACGAAGTCGCGACCGGCCAGAGACTGGTCGAGTCCGACGCGTCGTCCCGCTATTCGCAGGTGGTCGCGGCCGAAGGCAAGGTCGAGAGGCTGGGTCGCGCGGACACCCAGTCCATGGGGCGTCAGGGTGCGGAGGCCGTGCGAGGTGCGAATTCCGTTCGAGCCGCCGCTCTCGGAGCGCACGAGGAACAGCGGAGCACCGGGCCGGGTCAGCAGCAGGGAGTGCGGCCGGTCGCCGGCCAGCCACTGGCAGCCGATGGCGACGGACGACGCGTCGGGCATGCCGTAATGGAGGACTGAGCAGATCTCCTCGGTAACGCGGGCCTCGGAGCCCAGGATGAGGGCGGCGCACATCCGTTGCCGTTCGTGCTGGTAGTCCTCGAGCATGGCGACCATGCGCGCGAATCTCTCGGCCGGCTTCCCGCTGAGGTAGCGCAGGTATCTGCCGTTCTGCCCGGCCAGCACTCTGATCTCCTCGTGATACCAGTTTCCCGGCGCAGGGTACAGACCGTTGTACTGATTCTTGAACTCAGCCGCCGAGGCGTGCAGCAAGAGATACCGACCCGCTGGTAAAACTCCCGGCGTTCTATTCTCCGCGAGGATCACGAAGTGATTCCCACTGGTGAAGTTCCAGACGTAACTGGACTTCTCGCTGAGCACTGCTCTCGCGGCCGTCACCCGGTCGCGGAATTCTTGCTCGTCCGCGAAATCGGCCTCGACCCGGTACAGCGCGACACCGCACAAGTTGACAGTGGAGTCCACCGGAATCATGGGTACAGCGCTGTCCCACCGGTAGTAGGCCCCGGTGAAGAAACCTCCGTGGATCCTGCGCACATTGTGCGGGAGCCCGAGATCGGGCATCGGGACGACTTCCGCGTCGCAGGGCCGGCCCGATACGAGGCTGGCGGTCTGGGCGAGCAGATGCTCCGTGACATGTAAGTGCCCGAGGATCTCTCGCTGGGTGGCATCCGGATCACGCAGCATTCTCATGCTTGCCTCCTGAGCGGATTCGCACACGTGACTTCCAGGGCTCGCGCGACGGCGGCACGCTCGACGAGACCCAGCTTCCTGTACAGCTCCCCCGCCTGAGCCAGCAACTGGCCGGCCACGGCATGGTTCTCCAGCCTGTGGTGGGCCTGGCCAAGCAGCCAGGTGTGGTCGGCCTGGTAGCGCTGATCGGCGATGTGGGCAATCTGCAGAGTCCGTTCGCCGAGGTCGCGGAGGATCGCGAGTGTCGCCTCCTGACTGTCGTCCATGGACAGGCGCAGCTCGGCGAGCTGAAGATCGATGAGCAGTTCGGCGCGTCGGTAGGCGTGTACGCGGGCGTGGGCTCGGGCCTCCTCGAACAGAGCGCACGCTTCGTCGTTACGGGTGCCGGAGCGGGCCAGGCAGATGGCGAGCCATCTCAGGTTGGCGCTGTAGTTGGCGGGCCCGAGCGTGTCCGGGTCTGCCAGGTTGGCCCGCCACTGCCGTTCCGCCTCGACGAATCGGTGCTGCGAGAGCAGATGGAGCGCGAGGGCATGCCGGTACTCCCCGAGGCGTCGGGGGTCCACGCTGTCGGGGCGTCGGGCCAGGATCTCCTCGATGCGGGTCAGTACGAACTGCGCCTGAGCCTGGTTCTCCTGCTTGGCGGCGATATTCAAGTGGTAGACGAGGGCGTCGAATTCCTCGGCGGTGTCCCCGATACTCCGAGCGGCATCAGCCCGGAGCAGATGGATGTCGAGCTGGCCGGCCCACAGGCCCCGCACGTAATAGTAGTAGCGCGCACCCTTCGCGATGTCTATCACCTCCCGCCAGTACTGGTGATCGGTCGCCCACATGAGTGCGAACTCCAAGTTCTGACGCAGACCTGGCGCGTCCAGGCGTTCCAGGCGGCTGACATCATCCGGACAGAATCCGACCGCCTGGGTGAGCGCCACGAAGTATTTCAACCACCGTTTACGGATGTCCGCCATGTAGGTCGTCCGCACGTTCGCCATCCTGTTGGCGGCGAGCGGGTAGGCGATGTACTGCGGCTGCGCGCTGTCGTCCTGTACCTGCCGGGACACGAAGCAGAAGTCGGTGAGTTCGGCCAGCGCGTCTCCCAATCGGTCGCCGCAGCCCGAAACCTGTCGCAGCGCCTCGCGCTCCACGCCGTAGGGAAAACACGCCAAGGCGCCCAGCACATGCCGTGCGGGCTCACCGAGAGCGGTCCAGCTCTCCCGGAACAGTTCCCGCAGGACGATGTCACCGCTGCGGTCGCCGGTCGGCGCGCTGCTGATCTCCTCGGTCACCTCCTCCAGCGAACGGCCGCGGCGCTTCACCTGTCCAAGACCCCACTCGATGAGCCGCGGGTTTCCCTCCGAGACTCGTCGCAGCGCGTCGAGTTCCTTCCGCTGGGTCAGCAGGTCCCGCATTCCCATGCGGTTGAGGCACTGGGTGTAGAAGTCGTCGGCTTCCTCAGTCGTCATCCCCGACATCTCGACCTGGAAGGTGTGCGGGCCGAGGGAGCGCGCGTGAGTGATGCTGGTGATGAGTACCTTGCTCGGCTCCGGCACGTTCACCAGCCACTCATCGAGCTCCGGGTCCTCGATGGTCTCGTGGTTGTCCACGACGAGCAGTACGGGGCTGCGCCTGAGGAGACGCCGCACCTCGTGCTTCTTCTCCGCCAGCTCAAGCCCGAGCAGTCCGGAGTAGTCGGCTGTCAGTGCGATCGTGTCGAGCACACCGCCGAGCGTGGTCGTGCCGGGCCGCTCCCGGTCGGAGACCCAGACGGTTCCCTTGAAACGGGCGCCGTCCTCGAGGTGGCGCAGGGCGAACTCCCGCGCCACCGTGGACTTTCCCGTGCCTCCGATACCGATCAGGCTGATGACCGGAAGGCCTTGGCCGACGGCCTCCTCCAGCCGCTCCCAGACCTGGGAACGCATGACGAATCTCGCGTAGGTCGCCGGTGGGAGGTTGTCGAGCGGCGCGCCCGTCTCCGGCCTGGTCTCCGAAGCCGGCACATGCTGCTTCTGCCGCGGAACGGGCGTGATGGTCGGCACGACGGCCAACTCGTGGTTGAGCACCCGGCCGGCGAGTGCACGCCATTCAGGGGAGGGATCCAGCCCCTGCTCGGTCATCTCCTCACTGAACTGCCGCATCAGCAGGGACGCGGCATGACCCCCCTGAGCCTGGTAGAGCGCCTGCACCTTGATACGCAGGACTTCCTCCCAGTAGGGATCCTGCGCCCGGAGCTGGTCGGCGATCCCGAGGGCCTCGCTGTGCGAACCAAGTTCCATGAGGATGCGCAGGCGGCTCAACTGAGTTGCACGTCGCTGATGTTCCAGTGCCTCGATCTCGCCGCGCACCTGGTCGTCCGTCAGCTCGGGCAGCGGCTCCCCGCGCCACAGCTCCAGGGCCTGCGCGTACGTCGACGCGGCGGAATCCAGCTCGCCCGCGGCCCTGCGGCCGTCCGCCAGCCTGGTCAGGTCCTGGAAACGCTTGACGTCCGTGTCAGCCTGGAGCTGGTAGGCGGAGCCGTGCGTGACGATCACCTCGTTGGCGCCCAGCCCGAGTTTGGAGCGGACGACCCGCACTTTTCCCTCGACGACATTGAGGCGGCCCTGACCGTCCCAGATGACATCGTGCAGGCGCTGCTTGTCCACCGGCCGCGGAGAGTTCAGGGCCAGCATCCCCAGCAGGGACGCCGTCTTGCCCCGCAGGATGATGCTGTCACCCTCGTCGCCCACTTCGACGGACCCGAGAATCCGGATCTCCACCCGCGCTCGCCTCCTCATGGCCCACGCGTTCACGCACGCACAGAGACCCATGTCGCTGTCAGTTGTAGAGCGCGGCCCTGTCGTTTCGCTGACGCTCGGCTGTCGCGGCCTCGCGCGGGCGGGCACCGATGCTACCGAAAATCAGCGGGGCGACACAGTCGGTAACGAGCGGACTCGGCCACGCCGGCCCCTGCCGCGCGGGCCGACAACGGCGCGGGGCCCGGACTCAGCGCGGCGATAGCGTCACCGCAGCTCCTGCGGAGCCGCGCGTAAGCAGCCGGCGCCATTCTGGCCTGACGTTCGAACTCCAAGGGAGGAAGCATGTGCCCCAAGCGCACCGGCCTCAATGGCGAGGACCGGTCTCGCCGAGCCGTCGAGAGCGGTCGGAAGAACGGCCGGGAAATCCGTATCAGGCTGCGCGTTCCCCGGTTTCGCCCGCCGATGGGGACGGGTCTGGTCGGCGCCGGTTCCCTCAGCGGCGTGCTTGTCCACGGCGGCATCCCGGCCGATTCCCAGGTGGTCTGGCCGCTGGTCACGCTTGCTCTGGGAGGTATGGCCCACGACGTGGCGGTCCAGGCCCTGCGGCGACGGGACGAAAGGGGTGCTCACTGAGGCGGGCGGGCCGGCGCCCGCCCCAGCGAGCCGTGGTCAGCGACCGGTGGTGGTGAACACCGCCACCGTCCGTGCCGGGACCGTGAAGGTGCCCGAACCCGGCGCGTAGGAGGCCGACTTGACCACGTCGTCCGAGCCGGCCGCCTGGACGGGGTGCAGGCGGTAGGCCGTGCCCGCGAGGGCGGCCACCCGCTGCTCCTGGCGTTCGGGCGTGGCGTTGAAGACCACGACCAGGTCGCCCAGGCGCATGGTGATCACGCCGGGTGTCTCGTCCTTGCCGGAGAGCGGGAAGGAGAGCCGGTCCTGCACCTGGGCGGTGGTGGCGAGGGAGAAGGCGTCCTCGCCGGTGCGGATGCGCAGCAGGTCGCGGTAGGCGGCCGAGGCGCCGGTGATCTGCGGGCAGCCGACCTTGACCGTGCTCAGCAGGGGCTTGCCGTACGGCCACTTGGACTCGTTGTCGGCCGCCGGGGGCAGCCCGCGTCCGAAGCCGTTGCCGTCGGCGCAGTTCCAGTGGATGGCGTTGAACCAGTCGCCGCTGTCGAAGGAGTTGCGGTCCAGCGACTTGGAGCGCAGCAGGTCGGTGCCCGCCTGGGACAGGGCCGGCCCCTGGGAGAGCGTGGCCGTGGCCATCGCCAGCACCTGCATCCGGGCCCGGTCGGACGCGCTCGTCCCGGCCGGCAGCTTGAAGGCGAGGGCGTCGAACAGCGACTCGTTGTCGTGGGCGTCGGCGTAGGCGAGGGCGTCGCCGGGGGCCGCCGCGTATCCGGCGGGCGAGCCGTTGTAGTCGACCCCGGCGCCGGTGACCTCCTTGCCGTCGTTGTCGGTGAACCGGTATCCGGCGAGGTTGCCGGTCAGGCCGACCTTGATCAGGTCCTGGTAGTGCAGCAGCCGGGCCTTCTGCTCGGCCTCGGTGCCGTTGGCGGCCGAGGAGTTGGGGTCGGTGAACAGGCCGGAGGCGAAGCCCTGGACGCCGGGGTCCGTGTCGAAGGGGCCACCGCCGCGCACGGCGTCACGAGCCCGGTCGGAGAAGGTGGCGATGCCGGTGCCGGCCATGTTCTTCTGCGTGGCCTGGACGAACCGGGCGTCGTCGGCGACCTCGCCGAAGTTCCAGCCCTCGCCGTACAGGATGATCTTCTTGCCGTCGACGCCGTCCTTGGCGACGGTCAGCGCGTCCAGGGCCTTGCGGACGGCCAGGATGTTGGCCTTGGGGTGGTGGCCCATGAGGTCGAAGCGGAAGCCGTCGACCTTGTACTCCTTGGCCCAGGTGACGATCGAGTCCACGACGAGCTTGCCCATCATGGCGTTCTCGGTCGCGGTGTTGGCGCAGCAGGTGGAGTTGGCCACGCTGCCGTCCGCGAGGAGCCGCTGGTAGTAGCCGGGCACGATCCGGTCGAGCACCGAGGTGTCCGCCTGGCCGCCGGCCGCCGTGTGGTTGTAGACCACGTCCATGACGACCCGCAGCCCGTCCTGGTTGAGCGCCTGCACCATCTTCCGGAACTGCACGGTACGCGCGGTGCCGTCGGGGTCGGTGGCGTACGAGCCCTCGGGGACCGTGTAGTGGAACGGGTCGTACCCCCAGTTGTAGGCGTCCTTCGCGGCGGTCTTCGCCACGCACTCCTGCTGCTTGGCGGAGTCGGCCGGGAAGGAGGCCAGGTCGCAGTCCGGGGTGGCCTGGTCGGCCTTCTTCTCGGGGATGGTGGCGATGTCGAACGCGGGCAGCAGGTGCACGTAGGAGGTGCCGGCCCTGGCCAGCTCCCGCAGGTGCTTCGAGCCGTCGCTGTCCTTGTCGGTGAAGGCCAGGTAGGTGCCCTGGTCCCCCGCCGGGACGGTCTTGTCGGCCACCGAGAAGTCCCGGATGTGCAGCTCCTGGATCTGCGCGTCCCTCAGCGGCACCGCCTTGGGCTTGGTCAGCCCGGCCCAGCCCCTGGGGGCCAGGGAGCGGTCGGCGAGGTCGACGACGAGGCTGCGCTCCGAGTTCGCGGTCAGCGCGACCGAGTAGGGGTCGGTGACCTTGTTCGTCACGATCTTGCGGACGCTCGGCGCCCACACCTTGACCACGTACCGGTAGGGCCTGCCCTTCCAGGACGCGGGCCCGGTGACGGACCAGACGCCGGTGATGTCGTCGCGGCGCATGGACTTCAGGGAGCCGTCCAGCTCCAGCGAGACGCTCTGAGCCGTGGGCGCCCAGACGGAGAGAGTGGGCTTCCCGTCGTGGAAGACCGGCCCGAGCGTGGCCCTGGTCGCGCCCGGGTACAGGTCGTCCAGCGCCCCGGCGATCTGGACCCCGGTCGCGGCCAGCACGGCTCCGTTGGCCGCGCGCTGGGAGGCGACGAGCTGGCCGGTGAGCGCCTCGCGCACCCGGTCGCGGTCGCGGGGGTCGACGGTCCAGGCGGTGTAGTCCTTCAGGTGCGGGAACCTGGCCTTCTGGGCGTCGGTGAGCGTGCCCTTCTCCAGCCGGATCCAGCGCTCGTCGTCGCTGGTCAGCGTGGCGTCCTTGACGGCGATCGAGCCGTCGCGGGAGGAGAGGAGCTGGGTGGAGGCAGCCCCCTCGGCACCGTTCCACGCCAGGGTGTCCCGGTCGATCCAGACCGCCTTGGCGGTGGTCAGGTCGAGCGCGGCCGCGCTGCCCTTCGGCTGCGGGAGCAGGTACTTCTCCTGGCCGCTCAACAGCCACACCTCGTGGCCGTCGGCCTTGAGGTCGAGTGACTGGTCGGTGGGCAGGTCCTTCTCGTCGCCCTTGTGGAGGATGTAGCTGAGACTGGTGGCACCCTCGGTGAGCGGTACCTCGTAGACCGCGCCATAGGCGTCAGTCTTCACCGGCGTCAGGGGCTTCGACCAGTCGGTGGGGTTCGCGGCACCGGTCCAGGTGTGCAGGCCCCAGCCGTCGTAGTCGCCGTCGGCGCGGTGGTAGTGGAGTACGGCCTTGCCCTGGTCCTGGGCGGGGTAGTCGGGGCGCTCGGTCAGCACCTCGGGCTTGCCCTGCTCCAGCCAGACCTCACCCGTCTTCGTGACGTCGATGCTCCGGTCGGCGGAGACGTCCTTGTCGCCGTTCTTGTCGATGACCAGGAAGCCGACGCTGGAGGCGCCCGGCTTGAGCTTGACGTAGGCGAAGGCGCCATAGGCGTCGCGGCCGGTGAAGGGGTGGCTGGCCGGCCACTCGGTGGCCTCGCCGTCCGCGAGGTCGCCCCAGGCGTACAGGCCCCAGTTCGCGTAGTCGCCGTCGGCCCGCTTGTAGTGCACCACGGCGTAGTCGCGGGAGGCGGCGGCGGGCGGCTCGGGGACGGGCGCGGTGCCGGTGGCCGAGGAGGCCAGGGCGCTCGCGGTGCGGCCGGCGGAGTCGATCACGACGGCCTTGTAGCGCAGCGCGGTCCCGGCGGGTACGTCCTCACCGATGGCCTGAGTGACCTTGTACGGGGCGTGGTCGGCGGAACCCAGCGTCTTCCAGGGCCCGTTGCCGACCTGCGCGGCGAAGACGACCCGGTTCAGTCCGCCGCCGCCCACGTCGGCGCCGACCTCCACCGTGCCGATGGCTCCGGCGGCCGGGGCGGTCAGGGTGAGCGCGGGCCCGGCGGCGGGGGCGGCGAGGCGCCCGGTGGCCCGGTAGACCACGGCGGTCCCGGCCGGGACGGTGAGCGTGAGCTTGCGCCCCGCGTCCGACTGCACCGTACGCGCGGCCCCGTAGATGCCCTGGTACGTCATGCGGGCGGAGCCGGTCGGGAAGGACACGGTCTGCGCGGAGGCGGCGTTGTTGAGGGCGACGACGTACTCGGCGCCGGTGCGCGCGTCGGTGCGCGTGAAGGCGTAGACACCGGCGCCGTCGGCCGCGTACCGCTCGGTCTGCACGCCGTCGGTGAGCGCCGGGTTGGCCTTGCGGAGCCCGGCGAGGGCCGCGATGTCCTTGTACAGCGGCGCCTTGGTGTCGTAGGCGTCGGACGCGTGGGTGCGGGCGGTGCCGATCTCGTCGTCGTCCAGGTAGTCGGCGACCTTGGAGGCGAACATGGTCTGGCGGGCGTCCTTGTCGCCGCCGGAGCCGGTGAAGCCCTGCTCGTCGCCGTAGTAGACGACCGGGTTGCCCCGGCTGAGGAACATCAGCTGGTTGGCGAGGCGGTCCTTGCGCAGGATCTCGGCGTCGGACGCCTTGGGGTCGTCCTGCTTCAGGAAGGAGCCGATGCGGCCCATGTCGTGGTTGCCCAGGAAGGTGACCTGCTCGTAGGCGTTGGCCTTGTCGGTCGTGTACTTGTAGTCGTCCCCGAAGACCCCGGCGAGCTTCCTGGCGCTGCCGCCCTGGGAGGCGTAGGCGCGGGCGGCGTCCTGGAAGGGGAAGTCGAGGGTGGCGTCCAGGCGGCCCCGGGTGACGTACGGGGAGGTCACCGAGGTGTCGGCGGAGTAGACCTCGCCGAACATGAAGAAGTTCTTCCGCCCGCGCTCGGCCGCGTACCTGTCCAGCGCGGTGGCCCACTGGGTCCAGAAGTCCATGTTCACGTGCTTGACGGTGTCGATGCGGAAACCGTCGACGGCGAAGTCCCGCACCCAGCGCTGGTAGATCTTCTCCATGCCGCTGACCACCTCGGGACGCTCGGTCCACAGGTCGTCCAGGCCGGAGAAGTCGCCGTACTCGGCGGACTCGCCGGCGAAGGTGGAGTCACCCCGGTTGTGGTACATCGCCGGGTCGTTGAGCCACGCCGGGACCTTGTCGCGGCTGCGCACGGCCGGGGTGCGCGGGAAGGACGAGGCGTCCACGGCCGGGAACTTCTTCCGGCCGTCGGCGTAGTCGGCGTCGTCGAAGGGGCGGCCGTCCTTGGTCAGGTACGGGAAGGCGCCCTTGGAGAGGTAGTCGTAGGACTTCTCCTGGTAGTCGACGAGGTCGGCGGTGTGGTTGGTGATGACGTCGAAGAAGACCTTCATCCCCTTGGCGTGTGCCTTGGCGATCAGGCCCTTCAGGTCGGCGTTGGTGCCGAAGTGCGGGTCGACCTGGGTGAAGTCGGTGATCCAGTAACCGTGGTAGCCGGCCGAGGCGTCGGCTCCGGTGCCCTGCACGGGGCGGTTCTTGAAGATCGGGGCGAGCCAGATGGCGGTCGTGCCGAGGCCCTTGATGTAGTCCAGGCGCTGGGTGAGGCCCTTGAGGTCGCCGCCCTGGTAGAAGCCCTTGTCGGTGGGGTCGTAGCCGGTGCTCAGCCGCGAACCGGTCAGCCCGCCGCGGTCGTTGGAGCGGTCGCCGTTGGCGAAACGATCCGGCATGACGAAGTAGAACTGCTCACGCGTGTCGTCGTGCCGGGCGGGCTGGGCGGCGAGGCGGGCGTCGGAGGGCGGGGCGGGCGGACTCGCCGCCTGGGCGGACAGCGGCGTCACCAGGGAAGCGGCGAGGGCCGCCACGACCACGGTCATCGCCCTGCGCCGATAGGGGGTGCGGCGCGTCCGGCGCGCCTGCCAGAAGGGTCTCACGGCACAAACTCCTTGCGCTCACGGCTCGTTCGAGTCCGGCCAGAGGGACGGCTTCGCTGCCGGACGCGGCGTGACCGTATCGCCGCCGAAAGCCTTGCAGCAAGACTTGTGAAACATGAAGAAAGAAATTTCAGCGATGAACGAGGGACGAACCGCCCGTATACGACGGACGGTTCGTCGGGAGGTGCCTCGGAGGGAGCGTCAGCAGCTCGACTTGCCCGCGTAGAGCGCGAGCGCGGTGTTGGCGCCGAGGTTCGCGGTGAACTGGCCGCTGGAGTTCACCGACACCGTGGTGTTGTTCTGCACGTTGCAGTACGTGCCCGCGGCCAGCGAGGTCTGGTAGGTGCGGGAGAGCGAGGAGGACTCGTGGTTGATGGCCACGAACCCCTTGTTCCCGCGCCCGAAGGCGATGGCGTCGTTGCCGTTGTCCCACCAGTTGGAGACGGCCTGGCCCCGGGTGGCGTTGCGGAAGGCGACCATGGACTTGATCTCCGGCCAGGCGTGCTGGCACTTCCAGCCGTCCTGCCAGCAGGCGTTGACCTTGCCCCCGTTGGGCGGCCCGGCGTCCGCGTCGGACCACTCGTAGCCGGAGTTGATGTCCGGCGCGCCGTAGGGGTAGGCCAGCATGAAGACGTTGGCCAGCGTGTAGTTGGCGCCGTCCTTGTAGTTGAGGGTGCTGCCGTTGCGCTCGGTGTCGTGGTTGTCGACGAAGACCCCGGCGACCGAGCTGCTCATGTACCCCCAGCCCTCGCCGTAGTTCTTCAGGTAGGCGAGGTTCTCGTTGTTGAACACCCGCTTGAGGTCGTAGGCGTAGCGGAACTCCTGGACGTCGCCGTTGCCCGTGTACTCGGTGGGCTGGACGGCCTCGCCCGCGCCGTAGATGACCTCCTGCTTCCAGTACACGGACGGGTTGGTCAGCCGGGACTTGATGTTGGCCAGGTCGGCCGTGTCGATGTGCTTGGCCGCGTCGATGCGGAAGCCGTCGACACCGAGGGAGAGCAGGTCGTTCATGTACCCGGCGATGGTCTTGCGGACGTAGTCCTCGCCGGTGTCCAGGTCGGCCAGGCCCACCAGTTCGCAGTGCTGGACGTTGTAGCGGTCCTGGTAGTTGCTGACCTGCGCGGTGCAGTCGTCGAAGTCGGGCGAGGAGTACAGGCCCGGGTAGTTGTACTTGCTGTACGACGAGCCGCCGGTACCGGTGCCGCTGCCCGCGGACATGTGGTTGACCACCGTGTCGGTGACGACCTTCACGCCGGCCGAGTGACACGTGTCCACCATGCTCTTGAAGGCCGTCCGGTCACCGAGCCGTCCCGCGATTCTGTACGAGACGGGCTGGTACGAGGTCCACCACTGGGAGCCCTGTATGTGTTCGGCCGGCGGGGAGACCTGCACGTAGCCGTAGCCGGCCGGGCCGAGGGTGGTCGTGCACTCGCGGGCGACCGAGGCGAAGTTCCACTCGAAGAGGACGGCGGTGACGTCCTTGGTACCGGGCGGGGAGGCCTGCGCGGTAGTCGGGTACATGCCAACCGAGGCCGCTGCCGCGAGGGCGAGCGCCACGGTGAGGGTTCTGCGTGCCATGTGGGGGTTCCTTCGTCGTTGAAGGCTGTTGCCGCAGGACTGGATGCCCTTGCTGAAATGTTTCAGCAAACTTGCGGTGACACGGATGTTAAAGGCCCGCTGCCTGAAAAGGCAGCGGGCCGTGGGAAGTTGATGCAAGAACTTTCAGCGAGGCCGTCAGGCCGTGGTCCACCAGACCGTGGTGTCGGCCGGGATCTCCGTCCCGGCGGCGCTCTCGGCGATCTCCCCGCTGGCGAGCAGCACCCGCCCGTACGACGGGACGGTGACCGGCGCGCCGGTGGTGTTGGCGACGCAGGTGAACTCCCCGCGACGCAGGGCGAGGACGCCCTCGGGGGCGGGCAGCCACTCGACGCCCGTGCCCGCGCCGAGCGCGGGCTGTTCGCGCCGGGCGGCCAGCGCGGCCCGGTACAGCTCCAGCGTCGAACCGGCCACCCCGGTCTGCGCCTCCACGCTCAGCTCGCCCCACCCCGCCGGCTGCGGCAGCCAGCTGCCCCCGCCGCCGAAGCCGTACGAGGAGCCCTCGCGGGTCCAGGGGATCGGCACCCGGCAGCCGTCGCGGAAGCCGTCCTGGCCCGCGCCCCGGAAGTAGGCGGGGTCCTGGCGCACCTCGTCGGGCAGGTCGACCACGTCGGGCAGGCCGAGTTCCTCGCCCTGGTAGAGGTAGGCGGAGCCGGGCAGTGCCAGCATCAGCAGGGTGGCGGCGCGGGCCCGGCGCAGACCGAGGGCGCGGTCCCCGGCGGTGCGGATCTGGGTGCCGAGGCCGGGCGGGTTGGCGAAGCGGGTGGCGTGCCGGGTGACGTCGTGGTTGGAGAGCACCCAGGTGGCCGGGGCGTCGACCGGGCGCATCGCGGCGAGCGTGCGGTCGATGACCTCGCGCAGCTGCTCCGCGTCCCAGTCGGTGCCGAGGTACTGGAAGTTGAACGCCTGGTGCAGCTCGTCGGGGCGGACGTAGTTGGCGGTCCGCTCGATGGTCGGCGTCCACGCCTCGGCGACGAAGATGCGGTCCCCGGCGTACTCGTCGAGCACGGTCCGCCACTGGCGGTAGACCTCGTGGACGCCCTCCTGGTCGAAGAACGGCATCACGTCGTTGCCCAGCAGCTTGAGCTGGTCGTGGGCGCCGAGGTCGGGCAGGCCGTCGGCCTTGACCAGACCGTGAGCGACGTCGATGCGGAAGCCGTCCACACCCATGTCCAGCCAGAACCGCAGGATGGACCGGAACTCGTCGCCCACCGCCGGGTGGTTCCAGTTGAAGTCGGGCTGCTCGGGCGCGAAGAGGTGCAGGTACCACTCCCCCGGCGTGCCGTCGGGCTCGGTGACCCGCGTCCAGGCCGGACCGCCGAAGATGGACTCCCAGTCGTTGGGCGGGAGTTCGCCTTCGATGCCCTTGCCGGGACGGAAGTGGTACCGCTCGCGCAGCGGCGAGCCGGGGCCCTCGGCGAGCGCCCGCTTGAACCACTCGTGCTGGTCGGAGGAGTGGTTGGGGACGAGGTCCACGATGATGCGCAAGGACAGCTCGTGGGCGTCGCGGATCAGCGCGTCGGCGTCCAGCAGGTTGCCGAACATCGGGTCGACGGCGCGGTAGTCGGCCACGTCGTACCCCGCGTCGGCCTGCGGGGAGGCGTAGAACGGGCTGAGCCAGACGGCGTCCACGCCGAGGTCGCGCAGGTAGGGCAGTCTGGCCCGCACGCCGGCCAGGTCTCCCATGCCGTCGCCGTTGGAGTCGGCGAAGCTGCGCGGATAGACCTGGTAGATCACCGCGCCGCGCCACCAGTCGCGGTGCTGGGCGGCGGGGGCGACGGCGGTGTCGTCGGCCGGGGCTGCGAGATGCTGCTGGCTCATGGCGTCCTTGGTGCGTGACGAGGGGCGGTTCGTGGTGAGGCGTGGGTGCGGCGGGGCGTCAGCCCTTCGTGCCGCCCGCGGTGAGGCCGGTGACGAGGTTCTTCTGCACGAGGTAGAAGAACACGGACACCGGTATCGCTATCAGCACCGCGGTGGCGGCCATGTAGTTCCACTGCGCGTCGTGCTCGCTGACGAAGGTCTGCAGGCCGACCGCGAAGGTGTACTTGGAGTCGTCCAGCAGGAAGGTCGTGGCGAACGCGACCTCGCCGACCGCCGTGATGAAGTTGTAGAACGCGGCGACGGCCAGGCCCGGGCGGGCCAGCGGCAGGATCAGCCGGAAGAAGGTGCCGAACGGGCTGAGCCCGTCCACCCGGCCCGCCTCGTCGATCTCGAAGGGGATGGTGTCGAAGTACCCCTTGAGCAGCCACGCGCTGTACGGCACGGCGGTGGAGCAGTTGATGAGGATCAGCGCCCAGTAGGTGTCGATCAGGCCCAGCTCGCCGAAGATCTCGTACATCGGCACGATCAGGATGGCGATGGGGAACGCCTGGGTGAGCAGCAGGACCCACATCAGCGGCTTGTAGCCGGGGAAGCGCATACGGGAGACGGCGTAGCCGGTGGTGGCGGCGACGAAGACGCCGATGAAGGTGGTGCCGAGCGCCACGATCATCGTCGACTTGAACCAGTCGAAGAATCCGGTGTGCTGGAGCACGAACGCGTAGTTGCCGAAGCCCGCCCGGCCGAAGATGCGGCCCGGGTGCAGGTAGTCGTCCTTCTCCGGACCGAGGGACAGGAAGAACAGCCAGGCCACCGGGGCCAGCGCGATCAGGCTCGCCAGGACCAGGCCGCCGTGCAGCAGGACGGTGCCCAGCGGGCCCCGCTCGCCGCGCCGGCGGGTCGCGAGGGGCCGGGCGGCGGCCGGCGCGGCGGCGGTGATGCCGCGTCCCGGCGCGGTCTCGGGGGGTGTCGTGGTGCTCATGGCGGCGGCTCCTGCGGCGTCAGACGGCGAGCTGGTCATTGCGCTTCAGCCAGCGGAAGTAGAAGGAGGTGAACACGGTCAGGATCGACAGCAGCAGTACGCCGTACGCGGCGGACTGGGCGAAGTCGCGCGGCTGCTGTCCGAAGCCGAGGAAGTAGGCCCACGTGACGAGGATCTGGGCGTCCGGGGCACCGGTCGGGCCGAACAGCAGGAAGATGATGGCGAACTGGTTGAAGGTCCAGATCACACCGAGCAGGACGACGGTGGAGCTGACCGAGCGCAGTCCGGGCAGGGTGACGTGCCGGAAGCGCTGCCAGGCGCTCGCACCGTCCATCTCGGCGGCCTCGTAGAGCGAGGAGTCGATGGACTGCAGCCCGCCGAGGAGCGAGAGCATCATGAACGGCACCCCGCACCAGGTGTTGACCATGATGGCGGCGAACCGCTGCCAGAAGGTGTCCTCCAGCCACTGCGGCTGGGGCAGGTGGAGGGCGCCGAGGATCTGGTTGAGCACACCGGAGTCGGCCAGCATGATCCGCCAGGAGAAGACGGTGACGAAGGTGGGCACCGCCCAGGGCAGCACCAGCAGCAGCCGGTAGACGGTGCGGCCGCGCAGCTTCTGGTCGAGCATCATCGCGAGGCCGAGCCCGATGACGTAGTGCAGGGTGACGCAGGCGGCGGTCCAGAACACGGTCCACAGGAAGTGCGACCAGAAGCGGTCGTAGGCGGTGGGGCCGAAGAGGATGTCCTGGTAGTTGTCGAGCCCGATGAACTTGTAGGTGGCGTCGATGTGGTTGACGCCGATGGTGCGCGCCGAGTTGAGGCTGTTGGCGTCGGTGAGGGTCAGGTAGACGCCCCGCACCAGCGGGTAGCCCACGAGGATGCCGAGCACGACGACCACGGGCGCGATCATGGCGTAGGCGTACCAGTACCTCTGGTAGCCGTTCTTCAGGCGCTGCCCGAGACCGGGCCGGGGCGGCCGCTCACCGCTGCGCCGGCCGGTCGCGCGGTCGATGGCGACTGTCATGGTGCGACACCTTCTACAAGTTCGGGGGCGGGCTGGTCACAGGCCGGTGGCCGCCGGGTTCCCCCCATCCCCCACGGCGGGGGGAACCCGGCGGCCACACGGGCTCACTTGCTGAAGTCGGGCACCAGCTTGGCGATGGCCAGCTCGGCGTTGCTCAGGCCCTTGTCCAGCGGCTCCTTGCCCCCGGCCACCTTGGGCAGCTCGGTGTCCAGCGGACCCCACAGGGAGCTGTACTCCGGCAGCGCCGGGCGGGGCTGGGCGGCGGGGAGCACGCCCTGGTAGCCGGCGATGCCGGGGTCGGCCTTGACCTGGGAGGTGTAGGCGTCGCCGCGGGTCGGCAGCGTGGAGTTCTTCAGCGCGATGGTCTCCTGGGACTTGGCCGAGGTCATGAACTTCACGAACTTCAGGGCCGCGTCCTGGTGGGCCTTGTCCGAGCCGGCGTAGACCGAGAGGTTGTGGCCGCCGGTCGGGGCGCCCGCCTTGCCGGCCGAGCCGGCCGGGACGGTGGCGATGCCGAGGTTGGACTTGTCCGCGAAGGCCGAGCCCTTGTAGAAGTTCGTGATCTCCCAGGGGCCCTGGATGATCGAGGCGACCTTGCCGTTGACGAACGCGTCCTGGATGTGGGCGTAGGCGTCCGCGGTGGTGTCCGCCTTGTGCAGGCCCTTGCCGGAGAACGTGCTCTGCCAGGTGCCGTACGCCTTCTTCGCCGGGGCGGAGGCGACGGTGATCTTCTTGCCCGCGGCGTCGACGGTGTCGGTGCCCTCGCCGTACAGGAAGCACTGGGCGTAGTACGCCTGGGTGGAGCCCCAGTAGCCGTCGACCTTCGCCTTGTCCTTGACCTTAGCGGCGTCGGCCTTCAGCTCGTCCCAGGTCTTGGGGGCCTCGGTGATGCCGGCCTTCTTGAACAGGGCCTTGTTGTAGACGAACGCGAGGGTGTCGGTGACCAGCGGCACGCCGTAGGTCTTGCCCTCGTACTGGGCCTGCTTGATCAGGTTGGGTTCGAACTTGTCCTGCTCGGCGAGGGCGTCGGTGCCGTCCAGCGGCAGGAAGAAGCCCTTCTTGGCGAAGGCCGGGGTCCAGCCGACCTCGGACCGCAGGATGTCCGGCGCGCCCTTGGAGCCGGCGGCGGTGTCGAACTTGTTCTGCGCCTGGTCGAAGGGCACGTTGACGTACTTGACCTTGATGTTCTTGTTGGCGGCCTGGAACTGCTCGACCAGGGCCTTGTACGTCGGCGCCTCATTGGTGGCGTTGGAGGTGTCCCACCAGGTGAGGGTCACCGGGCCGTCCGACTTGCTGTCGCCGTCGTCGCTCCCGCCGCACGCCGTCGCCGTGAGGGCGAGGGACGCCACGAGCGCGGAGGCCGCTATGCCACGCCGCATGAGTTCTCCTTGAGGGTGAAAAGCCCGAGATTGCAGGGGCGGCCCCGTCTGCCGCCGCCCGCGTCGTGCCGACTGCGCCATTGCCGCGGCCGGGCGACTCGGAACGTAACAGCGTTGTAAGCGCCGCGAAAGACCTTGCAGAAAAAAAGTGCAAGAAGACGCCCGGGTTACCGTGTCGTGACCTGCCCCAGACCTTGTCGAAATACTGGTCTACCGCCGGTAGGCGGGTTGACGGACACTTGTGCAAGACTCTGCAAGCTCTTGCCGCCGGGGGTCGCCGCCGGGATCATCCCCTTGCGGACGTGCGCCGGGCGGACCGTCCGGCGGCACGAGCGACGACATACCCATGAGGGGCGAGGAGCGCGATGACGCGGCAATCCACGGCGGGCCGTTCGGCCGCCCGCGCACGGCGTCCCGCCGGTGCGCCGGGCGCGGTGCGGCCGGTACAGTCCACAGGCGTGACCACACGGCTTGCGGACATCGCTGCGCAGGCGGGGGTGAGCGAAGCGACCGTCAGCCGGGTCCTCAACGGGAAGCCGGGCGTCGCCGCCACCACCCGCCAGTCCGTCCTGGCCGCGCTGGACGTGCTCGGCTACGAGCGTCCGGTGCGGCTCCGCCAGCGCAGCGAGGGCCTGGTCGGCCTGATCATCCCCGAGCTGGAGAACCCGATCTTCCCGGCGCTGGCGCAGGTCATCGGCCAGGCGCTGACCGGGCAGGGCTACACCCCGGTGCTGGCCACCCAGACCCCGGGCGGCTCCACCGAGGACGAGCTGACCGAGATGCTGGTCGACCGGGGGGTGGCCGGGATCATCTACGTCTCCGGGCTGCACGCCGACACCACCGCCGACATGCAGCGCTACGAGCGACTGCGCGCCCAGGGCGTGCCGTTCGTGCTGGTGGACGGGTTCTCGCCGAAGGTGCAGGCACCTTTCATCTCCCCCGACGACCGGGCCGCGACGACGCTCGCGGTCACGCATCTGGTGTCGCTGGGCCACACCCGGATCGGTCTGGCGCTCGGGCCGAAACGGTTCGTGCCGGTGCAGCGCAAGATCGAGGGCTTCGTCCGCGCGATGCAGGACCAGCTCGGGCTGGGCGCGGACCTGGTCGCCGAGGAACTGGTGCAGCACTCGCTGTACACCCTGGAGGGCGGGCAGGCGGCGGCCGCCGCGCTCATCGGGCGCCAGTGCACGGCCGTCGTGTGCGCCAGCGACATGATGGCGCTCGGCGCGATACGCGCCGCCCGCCAGCTCGGACTCGACGTGCCGCGCGACGTGTCGGTGGTCGGCTTCGACGACTCGCCGCTGATCGCGTTCACCGACCCGCCGCTGACCACCGTGCGCAAGCCCGTCCCGGCCATGGGCCAGGCCGCGGTGCGCACGCTGCTGGAGGAGATCGGCGGGACGCCCGCCCCGCACAGCGAGTTCGTCTTCATGCCGGAGCTGGTCGTGCGGGGGTCCACCGCCTCGGCGCCGGGCGAGCGTTCGCGCGGCTGAACCCCCGCCCGGCCAGGCGTTCTCGCGCAGAACATGCGCGGGGGCACCGGGCTTGGGATGATCTGTCGAGCATCCCTTGTCTGGCAGACTTGGTAGCTATGAGTGACGCGACCGTGACAGGACCGGGCGGCCACCCCGACGAGGTGGCCGTACCGCGGACCGTCACGGGCCGGGGCGCGGTCGGGGCGCGGGCCCTGCGCGACCGGGTCCGCCGTCCCCGGCGCCCCCGGCTGTGGTTCGAGATCCTGCTGATCGGCGCGAGTTACTGGACGTACTCGCTGATCCGCAACGCCGTCCCGGAGCAGAGGCGCGAGGCGCTGCGCAACGCCGACGCGGTGTGGTGGCTGGAGCACCGGCTGGGCATCGCCGTCGAGGCGTCCGTCAACCACGCCGCGGACTCGGTGGGTTGGCTGATCATCGGCATGAACTACTACTACGCCACGCTGCACTTCGTGATCACCATCGGTGTGCTGGTGTGGCTCTACCGATGGCATCCCGACCGCTACGCCCCCATCAGGCTGGTGCTGTTCGCCACCACGGGCGTGGCTCTCGCCGGGTACTACCTCTTCCCGCTGGCCCCGCCCCGGCTGATGCGCGGCGGCCACTTCATCGACACCGTGATGGTGCACCAGACCTGGGGCTCCATGGCCTCCGGCGACCTCAAGCACATGTCCAACCAGTACGCCGCGATGCCGTCCATGCACATCGGGTGGTCGCTGTGGTGCGGGCTGACGGTGTTCGCGCTGGCCTCGGTGCCGTGGGTACGGGTGCTGGGGCTGGCGTACCCGGCGCTGACGCTGCTGGTCATCGTGTCCACGGCCAACCACTTCTGGCTGGACGCGGTCGGCGGGGTGCTGTGCCTCGCCTTCGGGACGGGGGTGGCCCGGCTCTGGTACGGGCGGTGGCCGCAGGTGCCCGGAGCCGCGCGCGGTGCCGGGGCGCGTCAGCCGGCGTAGAACAGCTCGTCCACCACCGACCGGGCCCGGCGGGCGGTACGGCGGTAGGCGTCCAGCATGTCGCCGGCCCGGCCCTCGCCGTAGCCGAGGTAGCGGCCCACCGCCGCCAGCTCGCGGGGCTCGGTGGGGAAGGTGTCGCCCGCCCGGCCCCGTACCAGCATCACCGCGTTGCGGACCCGGCTGGCCAGCACCCACGCCTCGTCCAGCACGGCCGCGTCCTCCGCGCCGATCAGGCCGGCCTCGCGGGCCGCCGCCAGCGCCTCGCGCGTCCTCGGGGTGCGCAGGGCGGGCACCTCCCAGGCGTGCCGGAGCTGGAGCAGCTGGACGGTCCACTCCACGTCCGACAGGCCGCCGGGGCCCAGTTTGGTGTGCAGCTTCGGGTCGGCGCCGCGCGGCAGCCGCTCGGACTCCATCCGGGCCTTCAGCCGGCGGATCTCGCGCACCGCGTCCTCGTCCAGGCCGCGGGCCGGGTAGCGCAGCGGGTCGATCAGCGCCGTGAAGCGGCGGCCCAGGTCCTCGTCGCCCGCCACCGGCTCCGCGCGCAGCAGCGCCTGCGACTCCCAGCCCAGCGACCACCTGCGGTAGTACGCCTCGTACGACTTCAGGGTGCGGACCAGCGGGCCGGACTTGCCCTCCGGGCGCAGGTCGGCGTCGATCAGCAGGGGCGGGTCGGCGCTGGGGAGCTGGAGCAGGCGGCGCATCTCGGCCACCACCTTGTTGGCCGCCTTCGCTGCCTCGTGCTCGTCCACGCCCTCTCTCGGTTCGTGTACGAACAGCACGTCCGCGTCGGAGCCGTAGCCGAGTTCGTGGCCGCCGAACCTGCCCATGCCGATGATCGCGAACCTGGTCGGGAGGGTGTCGCCCCAGGTCTCGCGGACGACCGCGCGGAGGGTGCCGGCGAGGGTGGCGGCGGTGAGGTCGGAGATCGCGCTGCCCGTGCGGTCCAGGAGGATGCCCTCGTCGGGTTCCGCCGGGGTGGTCTCCGTGCCGTAGGAGTGGACGATGTCGGCCGCGGCGGTGCGGAAGAGCTCCCGGCGCCGCACGCCTCGGGCGGCTGCCACGCCCTGTTCCGCGTTCTCCGCTCGGTTCACCGCCGCGGTGATCTCCTGCTCCAGCTGGGCCCTGCCCCGGGGTTCCAGGCCGCCCGCGTCTCCGTCGCCGAGGAGGGCCACGGCTTCGGGGGCCCGCAGGAGGAGGTCGGGGGCCAGGCGGCCCGCCGAGAGGACCCTGGCCAGGTTCTCCGCGGCCGCGCCCTCGTCCCGGAGGAGGCGGAGGTACCAGGGGGTCTTGCCCAGGGCGTCCGAGACCTTGCGGAAGTTCAGGAGGCCGGCGTCGGGGTCGGCCGAGTCCGCGAACCAGCCGAGGAGGACGGGGAGGAGGGTGCGCTGGATGGCCGCCTTGCGGGTCACGCCGGAGGCCAGGGCTTCGAGGTGGCGCAGGGCCGCCGCGGGGTCCGCGTAGCCGAGGGCGACCAGGCGCTCCCTCGCCGCTTCCGCGCTCAGCCGTGTCTCGCCGGGGGCCAGTTGGGCCACCGCGTCCAGCAGGGGGCGGTAGAAGATCTTCTCGTGGAGGCGGCGGACCACGCCCGTGTGGCGTTTCCACTCGCGGCGCAGGCCCGCCACCGGGTCCGTACGCAGGCCCAGTGAGCGGCCCAGGCGGCGCAGGTCCTCCTCCGCCTCGGGGACCAGGTGGGTGCGGCGGAGCTGGAACAGCTGGATGCGGTGTTCCAGCTCGCGCAGGAAGCGGTACGCCTCGTCGAGGCGGGCGGCGTCCTCCCGGCCCACGTAGCCGCCCCCTGCCAGGGCTTGCAGGGCCTTCAGCGTGGTGCCGCTGCGCAGAGCCTGGTCCGTGCGGCCGTGCACCAGCTGGAGCAGCTGGACCGCGAACTCGACGTCCCTCAGGCCGCCCGGCCCGAGTTTCAGCTCTCGGTCGATCTCCGCCGGGGGGATGTTCTCCACCACCCTGCGACGCATCTTCTGCACGTCGGGGACGAAGTTCTCCCGGTCGGCCGCCTGCCAGACCAGCGGGGTCAGAGCGTCCGTGTACGCCTCGCCCAGTTCCCTGTCCCCCGCCACCGGGCGGGCCTTCAGGAGGGCCTGGAACTCCCAGGTCTTCGCCCAGCGCTGGTAGTAGGCGAGGTGGCTGCTCAGGGTGCGGACCAGGGGGCCGTTGCGGCCCTCCGGGCGGAGGTTCGCGTCCACCGGCCAGATCGAGCCCTCGACCGTGGTCTCCGAGCAGATGCGCATCATGTGGGAGGCGAGTCTCGTGGCCGCCTTCAGGGCCTTCGTCTCGTCCGTGCCCTGGGTGGGCTCCGCCACGAAGATCACGTCCACGTCGGAGACGTAGTTCAGTTCGTGGCCGCCGCACTTGCCCATGGCGATCACCGCGAGGCGGCACGCCTCCGCGTCCTGGGGGGCTTCCCTTTCGGCCATGGCCAGGGCTGCTCGGAGGGTCGCCGTCGCCAGGTCTGCCAGTTCCGCCGCGGTCTGCGTCACGTCCGTGGTGCCGCAGACGTCCCTCGCGGCGATGGAGAGCAGGCAGCGGCGGTACGCCACCCTCAGTTCCACCGGGTCCGTCGCTTCCGCGAGGCCGCGTTCGAACTCCGTCACTCCCGGGTGCAGGTCCCTTGGCTCGTAGGTGACCAGTTCCTGCCAGTCGTGGGGGTGGCGGGCCAGGTGGTCCGCCAGCGCGGCTGATGCGCCCAGTACGCCCAGGAGGCGGTCCCGTAGGGGCTTCGCCGCGATCAGGGTGTCCAGGAGTTCCCGGTGGTCCGTCGGCGCCGGCTGGGCCTCCAGCAGCCTCACCAGGCCGCGCAGGGCGAGGTCCGGGTCCGCTGTCGCGCCCAGCGCCTCCAGGAGGACCGGGTCCGCCCTCACCGGGGCCAGCTCGGGGCTGTCCAGCAGGCGTTCCGCTCCCGAGGGGTCCGTGAAGCCGTGCCGAAGCAGTCTGGTGAACGTGCTGCTCCTGCGCCCCGGCGTCATCCGCGGCCTCCCCTCGGGATCAAGACGGTCCTGGCCAGAGCCTAACCGTGCGGGTGACCTCCGGTCGTGGCCGCGCCCCGCGTCGTCGGGGGTCGGGGCCGCGCCGGGGGGTGTCCGTCCTCGGGCCGGCGACTTACGTTTCCCCGATTTGCTGGACTTGTCTTCTCGCCGGCCGCTGCGGGCGGACACCCCCCGGCACGTCCCCTTGCCGCCGTTCGTGGGTGCGGCGCGGTGGCGGGGCGGCGCGGTTTCGGGTTCCGTGGAAGGGGCTGCCCGGCCCGTCGTCTACGGAGGAGTCGCCGCGTGGAGATGAGTCCTGAGGTTGTCGTGCTTCCCGTGTCCTCCGTGGATCGGGACAGGAGTTCTTGCTGGGAACTCGCTCCGCCCGGGTCCGGTCCCGATGGGATGCTCGTTCGGTCTGCTGAGGGGGTGGGGTCGTGAGCGGGGCCCTGGCGCGGGGGTCCGTGGCTACTCGGCTGCCGGCTCAGGATCTGGCGCGGGCTCGGCGGTTCTACTCCGAGAAGCTGGGGCTCGAGCCCTTCGATGAGCGGCCCGGGGGGCTGCTTTACCGGTGCGGGGACTCGTTTTTCGCGCTGTTCCAGTCCACCGGGGTTTCGCCTGGGACTTTTACCCAGATGGGGTGGGAGGTCGACGACCTCGAAGCCACCCTCGCCGAGCTTCGGGGGCGTGGGGTGGTCTTCGAGGACGTCGAGGCTCCCGGGTTTCGGACCGAGGGCGGTGTCGCCGAGGTGCGGGGCAACTATCCGAGCAAGGGGGCCCGGGGAGAGCGGGCTGCCTGGTTTCGCGACAGCGAGGGGAATCTGATCGGGATCGGGCAGCCCGTTCGGTGATCTGCGGCTACAGGACCGGGAGGTTCTTGCGGAGTTCGAAGGCCGTCACCTCTGACCTGTACTCCTCCCACTCCTGCCGCTTGTTGCGGAGGAAGAAGTCGAAGACGTGTTCGCCGAGGGTTTCGGCCACCAGGTCGCTGCGTTCCATGAGGGTGAGGGCCTCGCCGAGGTTCTGCGGGAGGGGTTCGATGCCCATGGCGCGGCGTTCCGCGTCGGAGAGGGCCCAGACGTCGTCCTCGGCGCCCGGGGGGAGCTCGTAGCCCTCCTCGATGCCCTTGAGGCCGGCGGCCAGGAGGACGGCGTAGGCGAGGTAGGGGTTGGCGCCCGAGTCGAGGGAGCGGACCTCGACGCGTGCCGAGCCGGTCTTGCCGGGCTTGTACATGGGGACGCGGACCAGGGCCGAGCGGTTGTTGTGGCCCCAGCAGATGTACGAGGGGGCCTCGCCGCCCGCGCCCGCCGTACGCTCCGAGCCGCCCCAGATGCGCTTGTAGGAGTTGACCCACTGGTTGGTGACCGCCGAGATCTCCGCCGCGTGCCGCAGCAGACCCGCGATGAAGGAGCGGCCGACCTTGGAGAGCTGGTACTCCGAGCCGGACTCGTAGAACGCGTTGCGGTCGCCCTCGAAGAGGGAGAGGTGGGTGTGCATGCCCGAGCCGGGGAACTCCGAGAACGGCTTCGGCATGAAGGTCGCCTGCACCCCCTGCTCCAGCGCGACCTGCTTCATGACCAGGCGGAACGTCATGATGTTGTCCGCCGTGGACAGCGCGTCGGCGTACCGCAGGTCGATCTCCTGCTGGCCGGGGCCGCCCTCGTGGTGGGAGAACTCCACCGAGATGCCCATCGACTCCAGCATGGTGATCGCCTGGCGGCGGAAGTCCATGCCCACGTTCTGCGGGGTGTGGTCGAAGTAGCCCGAGTTGTCCGCCGGGGTCGGCCGGCTGCCGTCCGTCGGCTTGTTCTTCAGCAGGAAGAACTCGATCTCCGGGTGGGTGTAGAAGGTGAAGCCCAGGTCGGAGGTGCGGGCCAGCGCCCGCTTGAGGACGTAGCGCGGGTCGGCGAAGGACGGGGAGCCGTCCGGCATCAGGATGTCGCAGAACATGCGGGCCGTACCGGGGGCCTCGGCGCGCCAGGGCAGGACCTGGAACGTGGACGGGTCCGGCTTGGCGATCATGTCGGACTCGTAGACGCGGGCGAAGCCCTCGATGGCCGAGCCGTCGAAGCCGATGCCCTCGTCGAACGCCTGCTCAAGCTCCGCGGGGGCCACGGCGACGGACTTGAGGAAGCCCAGCACGTCCGTGAACCACAGGCGTACGAACCGGATGTCGCGCTCCTCCAAGGTCCGGAGCACGAACTCCTGCTGCTTGTCCATCTTCCGCTTCCCCATCCTTGCTGGTCAGGCCGCCTGTCCGTGGTGCGACGGGAGGCGGTCGGCACCTGAGCATCCCACCACATCGGCGTTTCGCGCGCGTTGCGGACCTTGATCGGCCGGACGTCTCCGGGCTGAACGTTCCGCCTGCGGGGACACACCGTCCTGCCGACCATCTTGCATGTTCATCGGGCCGTCCGTCATGGTCGCGAGCGCCGGCGGGGCCCCGGGTGCGAATTATCCGGTTGTCGCACATCGCTCCCCCGTGCTCCGCCCGTCCCACTACGATCAGCGGACCCCGAGACCGCTCCGCGGAAGGACACGCCCCATGGGTACCGACCAGCACACCCCCGCCTCTCCGCGCGCCGCGCGCATAGAGGAGATGCGGCGCGCCGAGCGCGCCCGTGCCCGCCGCAACCGGGTGCTGGCCATCGCCGCGAGCGTGGTGGTCGTCGCGGGGCTGGTCGTGGGCGGGGTGGCGCTGGTGCGCTCCCAGTCGGACTCGGACTCGGGCAAGGACAAGGACACCGCCGCGAGCGGGGACGCCAAGGGCGGCGCCGGGCACTTCACCACGGGCGCGGACGGGGTGCGCACCTGGTCCGGCAAGCTGTCGCGCACCCATGTCAGCACCAAGGTGACGTACCCGATGCACCCGCCGGTCGGCGGGAACCACAACCCGGTGTGGCTCGACTGCAACGGCGACGTCTACCAGGAGCCGGTGCGGGACGAGAACGCGGTGCACGCGCTGGAGCACGGCGCGGTCTGGGTGACGTACACGGACAAGGCGGAGAAGGCGGACGTGAAAGCGCTCGCGGCCAAGGTGAAGCGGACTCCGTACTCGCTGATGAGCCCGTACGCGGACCAGGACGCGCCGCTGATCCTGTCGGCGTGGGGGCACCAGGTGAGTGTGAAGAGCGCGTCCGACCCCGAGGTGGACAAGTTCTTCGCCGCCTATGTGCAGGGCGAGCAAACCCCGGAGCTGGGCGCCCCCTGCACCGGCGGGGCCATGAAGTGAGGCGCGGGTACGCCGGGTTGGCGGCCGGTGCCGCCCTGCTGGCCGTCGTCGCGGCGGGAGCCGGGGGGTACGCGGCCGGCGGGGAGCGCGATTCCGTCGCCGTACGGGTGCCGGGCGCGGAGTCGGCGGACGCCGGGTTCGCGCGGGACATGGCCGTGCACCATCAGCAGGCCGTGGAGATGTCGTACCTGGTGCGCGACCGCACCGGCGACGAGGAGGTGCGGCGGCTCGCCTACGACGTCGCGCAGACCCAGGCCAACCAGCGCGGGATGCTGCTGGGCTGGCTGGAGCTGTGGGGGCTGCCGAAGGTGTCCGCCGAGCCGCCGATGACGTGGATGGGCATGGGTGACATGCCGCCGGGGCAGGACGGCGCGCTGATGCCGGGCATGGCCACCAACGCCGATCTGCGCAAGCTGGGTTCGCTCAAGGGGCGCGCGGCGGAGGTGTTCTACCTCCAGCTGATGACGGAGCACCACAAGGGCGGGGTGCACATGGCCGAGGGGTGTGCGGCCCGGTGCGCGGCGGGGCCGGAGCAGCGGCTCGCGCGGGGGATGGTGGACGCCCAGCGGTCCGAGATCCGGCTGATGGCGGACATGCTCAAAGAGCGGGGCGCACACGCCCGTTCGTGACGACTCCTGATTAAGTCAGCTCTTTTCGTGGTTACTTGAGCTTCTCTTGACCTTTTACTTCCCCTGACATGAACGGTTCATCGGCCAGAGTGGCCCCCATCGTGCGATCTCCACGCCGGTCGACACCGCCGCTTCACCGGCGCACATCCGCGACGTACCGACCACGACATGCATGCGTAACGCATCGCAGGGGGTTCTATGAGATCCAACCGCGCCAAGACGCGCGCCGGTGTGAGCATGGCGGCGACGCTGCCGATGATCGCCGGGGCGCTGGCGCTCGGCATACCCGCGGCCCACGCGGACGGCCCGGCGCGCAACGCGCTGACCGGCACCCGGCCGCTGTGGGCCACGGCGAAGGCCGACAAGGGCGCCGCGGCCGACAGCGCCCGCGTCAACGCCCGCGTCTACCTGGCCGGGCGGGACGCGGCCGGGCTGGCGGCCTACGCCAGGGCCGTCTCCGACCCGGCCTCGCCGCTGTACGGCAAGCACCTCGGCGCCAAGCAGGCGCAGGCCCGCTTCGGGGCCACCAGGGCCCAGGTGGCCGCCGTCACGTCCTGGCTGAAGTCGGCCGGCCTGACGGTCACCGGGGTCACCGCGCACTACGTCTCCGTCTCCGGTGACGTGGCCGCCGCCGAGAAGGCGTTCGGCACCCAGCTCCACAACTACGCCAAGGGCAAGCGGACTTACCGCGCCCCGGCGAAGACCGCCTCCGCGCCCGCCTCGCTCAAGGGCGCCGTGCTCACCGTGACCGGCCTGGACACCGCGCCGCACAAGTCGAAGCACGACGATCAACTGCCCCCGCCGGACGCGGTGTTCAAGAACTCCGGTCCGTTCTCGAGCTACTTCGGCTCGAACATCGCGAGCAGCCTGCCGGACGCCTACGGCCACAAGATCCCGTACGCGATCCAGGGTTACACCGGCAAGCAGCTCCGCGCGGCCTACGGCGCGGGCGCGTACACCGGCAAGCACGTGCGCGTCGCCATCACGGATGCCTACGCCTCGCCGACCATCGCCTTCGACGCGGGCTCCTACGCCGAGAAGCACGGCGACGCGGCGTGGAAGACCGGCCAGCTCCAGCAGGTGCTGCCGAAGAAGTACACGCACACCGGGGCCGACGAGTGCGGGGCGGCCGGCTGGTACGGCGAGGAGACCCTCGACGTCGAGGCCGTGCACGCGGTCGCGCCGAACGCGGACGTCACCTACGTGGGCGCCGCGTCCTGCCTCGACGACGACCTGCTCGACTCGCTCAGCAAGGTTGTCGACAACCACCTGGCCGACATCGTCTCCAACTCGTGGGGCGACATCGAGGCCAACCAGACGCCGGACCTGGCCGCCGCGTACGACCAGGTGTTCCAGTTCGGCGCGGTGGAGGGCATCGGCTTCTACTTCTCCTCCGGCGACGACGGTGACGAGGTGGCGAACACCGCCACGGACACCACGCCGGGCGTGAAGCAGGTCGACACCCCCGCCAACTCGGCCTGGGTGACGGCGGTCGGCGGTACCTCGCTGGCGGTCGGCAAGGGCGACACCTACCAGTGGGAGACCGGCTGGGGCACCGAGAAGGCCACCCTGTCGGCCGACGGCAAGAGCTGGGTGGGCTTCCCGGGCGCCTTCACCTCGGGCGCGGGCGGCGGCACCAGCAGGACCGTGCCGCAGCCGTACTACCAGCAGGGCATCGTCCCGAAGGCACTGGCCACGGCCAACAACAAGGCCGGCAACCGCGTCGTCCCGGACATCGCGGCCATCGCCGACCCGAACACCGGCTTCCTGGTGGGCCAGACCCAGACCTTCCCGGACGGGACCCAGCGCTACAGCGAGTACCGCATCGGCGGCACCTCGCTGGCGGCGCCGGTGATCGCGGCCGTGCAGGCGCTGGCGCAGGAGGCGCGCGGCGGCAAGGCGATCGGCTTCGCCAACCCGTCGATCTACCAGCGGTACGGGAAGAAGGGCGTCTTCCACGACGTTACCGACAACCCGACGGGCTCCGGCCTGGCGGTGGCCCGTACCGACTTCGTGAACGGCACGGACGACGCCGACGGTCTGGCCGTCTCGGTCCGCAGCCTCGGCAAGGACAGCTCGCTGCACGCGGTCAAGGGCTACGACGACGTGACCGGCGTGGGCTCGCCCGCGAACGGCTACGTGCAGTCGTACGCGGGCCACTGACCCGCGGTAGCCGGTGACGGGGGCGTGGGGTGTCGGACACCTCACGCCCCCCATCGCGTCTGAGTGACGATTACACTGGCGGGGTGCCTCAACTTCGTCTCGCCCTGAATCAGATCGATGCCCGGGTCGGCGACATCGCCGGCAACACCGAGTACGTCGTCCACCGGACCCGTCAGTCGGCCGAGGCGGGAGCGCATCTGGTCGCGTTCCCGGAGATGGTGCTGACCGGGTATCCCGTGGAGGACCTCGCCCTGCGCTCGTCCTTCGTCGAGGCCTCCCGCGCCGCCGTGCGCACGCTGGCCGCCCGGCTGGCCGAGGAGGGACTCGGCGAGGTGCCGGTGGTCGTCGGCTACCTCGACCGCTCGGCGACCGCGCAGCCGAAGTACGGCCAGCCGGCCGGTGCCCCGCAGAACGCGGCGGCGGTGCTGTACCAGGGCGAGGTGGCCCTCACCTTCGCCAAGCACCACCTGCCGAACTACGGCGTCTTCGACGAGTTCCGCTACTTCGTGCCCGGCGACACCATGCCGGTGATCCGGGTGCGCGGGGTGGACGTCGCGCTCGCCATCTGCGAGGACCTCTGGCAGGACGGCGGCCGCGTCCCCGCCGCCCGTTCGGCCCGTGCGGGCCTGCTGCTCTCGGTGAACGCCTCGCCGTACGAGCGGGACAAGGACGACACCCGCCTGGAGCTGGTCGGCAAGCGGGCCCAGGAGGCGGGCTGCACCACCGCTTATCTGGCCATGACCGGCGGCCAGGACGAGCTGGTCTTCGACGGCGACTCCATCGTGGTCGGCGCGGACGGCGCGGTGATCGCGCGGGCGCCGCAGTTCGAGGAGACCTGCCTGCTGCTGGACCTGGAGCTGCCCGCCGCCGCCCCGGACGCGCCGACAGGTGTCGTGGACGACGGTCTGCGCGTCGACCGCGTAATCCTCTCCTCCGAACCCGTGCCGCGGTACGAGCCGGAGCACCTCGGCGGCTACGCCGAGCGGCTGGACGACGACGCGGAGATGTACGCCGCGCTGGTGACGGGCCTGCGGGCGTACGTCACCAAGAACGGCTTCCGCTCGGTGCTGATCGGACTCTCCGGCGGCATCGACTCGGCGCTGGTGGCGGCCATCGCCTGTGACGCGGTGGGCGCGGAGAACGTGTACGGGATCGCGATGCCGTCGAAGTACTCCTCCGAGCACTCCCGGAGCGACGCGGCCGAGCTGGCCCGGCGTACCGGGCTGCACTTCCGTACGGTGTCGATCGAGCCGATGTTCGACGCGTACATGGGCGCGCTGGGCCTCACCGGGCTCGCGGAGGAGAACCTCCAGTCCCGGCTGCGCGGCACGCTGCTGATGGCGGTGTCGAATCAGGAAGGCCATCTGGTGCTGGCTCCGGGCAACAAGTCCGAGCTGGCGGTGGGGTATTCGACCCTGTACGGCGACTCGGTGGGCGCGTACGGCCCGATCAAGGACGTCTACAAGTCCTCGGTGTTCCGGCTCGCCCGCTACCGCAACCGGGCGGCCGAGGAGCGCGGCGAGACCCCGCCGATCCCGTCGAACTCCATCAGCAAGCCCCCCAGCGCCGAGCTGCGCCCCGGCCAGGTGGACACCGACTCCCTCCCGGACTACCCCGTCCTCGACGCGATCCTCGACCTCTACGTCGACCACGACCAGGGGGCGGACGCGATCGTGGCGGCGGGCTTCGACCCTGACCTCGTCGTGCGGATCCTCCGCATGGTCGACACGGCGGAGTACAAGCGGCGGCAGTATCCGCCGGGTACGAAGATCTCCCCGAAGGGGTTCGGGAAGGACCGGCGGCTGCCGATCACGAACGGGTGGCGGGAGCGGGCGTAGTGGTCCGGGGCGGGCGCAGGTCCGCGTCCAGTACGCGGATCAGCTCGCCCACCCGGCCGCCGCCGTCGGGGGCGGCCGGGTAGCGCCTGAGCACGTCGATCACTGCCGGCGTTGCCCGCCGTACCGTCCGTTCGAGGTGGCCGGCCGCGCTCTGTCCGGCGATCAGCTCGGCCGCCCTCGCCGCGTGCGCCCCGGCGCCGAGGATGTGCTTGACCTGGGTGGCCTTGGCCAGCGGATGCAGATAAGCGGCACCGGCAGCGGCCATCGCAGCCCGCGCCGCCTCCCGCCCAGCCGGGGTGTGCGCGTTCTGAGCCGCCTTCAGGGCCGCCCACGCCGTGTCACGCAGCACCTTCCCCCGCTCCCCGCCCCGCGCGAATGCCCACGCGGCCGCGATGGCATCGCGGGGCCGCGAGTCGCCCGGCTGATCGGCCTCGAAGATCTCGAGCACGGTCTCGGCGGAAGCGGCGGCGAAACCGGCGACGGCACGAAGATCGTCCTTGCTCAGCACGACCGCGGCACTCATCGCCCCTCTTCCGGCGCCGACCGCCGGTCCGCGAGCCGGTCCTGGTCGGCGGCGTTCCCGGTACGGGCCTCGGTGCGACGCCCCCGTTCCAGGTAATCCCGGACGATCAGCTCGACCGCGTCCTGCGGACTCCTCGTACCGGCCAGCAGCATGACCTCGATGGCCAGATCGGCGTCCAGACTGACGGTGACTCGCGCCATGACCCCTCCTGCCGGCATCCGGGGGCAGCGTATCCAAGGGCCGTGGCCGCCGGACAGCCCGGCGGCGCGGGAAAGGCGGGCAGCCCGCCGGTAGGGGGAAGGTCCGGCGGGCTGCCCGTTGGTGGTGCGGCAGTGGTCAGTGGACGGAGTGCTCGTCGAGGGGGAACGTTCCGCCGACGACGTCCTCCGCGAAGGACTTGGCCGCGTCGCCCATGACCTCGCGGAGCGCCGCGTACTTCTTGACGAACTTCGGCACGCGGCCCGGGGTCAGGCCGAGCATGTCGGTCCAGACGAGGACCTGCGCGTCGGTGTCCGGGCCCGCGCCGATGCCGATCGTCGGGATGTGCAGCACCCGCGTCACCTCGGCGGCCAGCTCCGCCGGGACCAGCTCCAGTACGACGGCGAACGCGCCCGCGTCCTGGACCGCCTTCGCGTCGCGCAGGAGTTGCTGGGCCGCCTCCTCGCCGCGTCCCTGGACCCGGTAGCCCATGGCGTTGACGGACTGCGGGGTGAGGCCGATGTGGGCCATCACCGGGATGCCGGACTCGACCAGCAGCCGGATCTGTTCGTGCGACCGCTCGCCGCCCTCCAGCTTGACCGCGCCCACCCCGGCCTCCTTGACCATCCGGGTCGCCGAGCGCAGCGCCTGCACCGGACCCTCCTGGTAGGAGCCGAAGGGGAGGTCGCCGACGATGAGTGCGCGGCTGGTGCCGCGGACGACGGCGGCGGAGAGCATGGTCATCTGGTCGAGCGTGACCGGCACGGTCGTGTCGTAGCCGAGGTGGCAGTTGCCCGCCGAGTCGCCCACGAGGAGGACCGGGATGCCGGACTCGTCGAAGACCGAGGCGGTCATCGCGTCGTAGGCGGTGAGCATGGGCCACTTCTCGCCCCGCTCCTTGGCGAGGGCGATGTCGCGGACCGTGATGCGGCGGGTGCCCTTTCCTCCGTACAGCGTCTTGCCGTCGGAGGGCTTCGTCTGGGCAGCCGAGAGCTGCGTCATGGCAACGGCTCCTTCAGTTCATCTCGAGGCGCCCTTTCGGCGTCCCCGGATCGTCTCCATGGTGGCACTTCGTGCCGGAGGTGGCCAGGGGACCCCCGGACACCGCTCCGGGAAGGCCCGCGCAATGCCTCGGCAAAGGAATTCAGATACGAGACGGTGCCGTATTGGAATGGGCCTACGATCGGGCACATGACAACCTCCCCTGCCCCCCGGATACCGGAAGCCGTGCACCGGCGCCGCTGGGCGATCCTCGGCGTGCTGATGCTGAGCCTGCTCATCGTGGTGCTCGACAACTCGATCCTGAACGTCGCCATCAAGACCATCGCCACCCCGGCGCCCACCGGTCTCGGCGCCACGCAGAGCGAGATCGAGTGGGCGATCAACTCGTACACCCTGGTCTTCGCCGGCCTGCTCTTCACCGCCGGGCTCATCGGTGACCGGCTCGGTCGCAAGAAGGTGCTGCTCGGCGGGCTGGTGGTGTTCGGCATCGGCTCGGCGCTGGCCGCCGAGTCCGGCTCCCCGGGCCAGCTGATCACCTACCGCGCCGTGATGGCCCTCGGTGCCGCCTTCGTCATGCCCGCGACCCTGGCCGTGCTGATGAACGTCTTCGAGCGCTCCGAGCAGCCCAAGGCCATCGGCATCTGGGCGGGCGGGGTCGGCCTCGCCATCGCCATCGGCCCGATCACCGGCGGCGCGCTGCTGGACCACTTCTGGTGGGGCTCGGTCTTCCTGATCAACGTGCCCATCGTGCTGGTCGCCCTCGCCCTGATGGTCTGGCTGGTCCCCGACTCCCGCGACCCGAAGCCCGGCCGCCTGGACCCCGTCGGCGTGGTGCTCTCCGTGCTCGGCCTGGTGCTGCTGGTCTACGGCATCATCAAGGGCGGCGAGCTGGCCGACTTCACCGACGCCAAGGTGCTGGCCACGATCATCGCCGGTGTCGTCGTGCTGATCGGCTTCGTGGTCTACGAGAAGCGCAGCGACCACCCCTCGCTGGACGTGACCTACTTCCGCAACAAGGTCTTCTCGGCCGCCATGGCCGCCATCGCGCTGGTCTTCTTCGCGCTGATGGGCGTCACGTTCTTCGGCGTCTTCTACACCCAGAGCGTGCGCGGCTACTCCCCGCTGGAGTCCGGCCTGCTGATGCTGCCGCTGGCCGCCGCCCAGATGATCTTCGCGCCGCGCGCCCGGCTGCTGGTCGACCGGTTCGGCAACAGGGCCACCACCACCGCGGGCATGCTGCTCATCGCCGCCACCCTGGCCGCCTTCGCGGGCTTCGAGGCCGATACGCCCATCTGGCTGCTGGAGGTCGTCTTCTTCCTCATGGGCACCGGCATGGCGCACATCATGACCCCGACCTCGGTCGTCATCATGCAGGCCCTGCCCCGCGAGAAGGCCGGCTCCGCCTCCGCGCTCAGCAACACCTTCCGCCAGGTCGGCGGCGCCCTCGGCATCGCCGTACTCGGCTCGGTGCTCGCCACCTCCTACCGGGGCGGCATCGAGGGCAGCCTCGGCGCGCTGCCGCCCGGCCTGCGCGACACCGCGGGCGAGTCCATCGAGGCCACCCTCGGCATCGCGGAGAAGCTCGGCCCGCGCGGCCAGGCCCTGGTCACGCCCGCCTACGACGCCTTCCTGCACGCCATGCACGTCACCGCGCTGTGGGGTACGGGCGTGGCGCTGGTCGGCGCCGTCGTCGTCGCCGTGTTCCTGCCGGGCAGGTCCCCGGCCGCCGAGGCCGGCGAGCGCGAGCCGGAACTGATCGGCACCGGGGACTGACTGCCGGTACCCGGCGGGGGGAGGCTGCCGCTGCGGGAGAATCCTCCGCAGCACACCGAGAGGACGACGTAGACGTGAGCCTTGCCGCAGACCGGCCCGCGCAGCCCGCCCCCGCCCGGGGCAGGCCCCGCAGCGAGGCCGTGGAACACGCCATCATCGAGGGCGTGATGAAGCTCCTGGAGGACGGCGTACCGCTGGCCGACCTCTCCATCGAGCGGGTCGCCCGCACCGCCGGGGTCGGCAAGGCCACGATCTACCGCCGGTGGAGCGGCAAGGAGGAACTCTTCGTCGACGTCCTGCGCACCGCCGAGCCCCCCGACCCGGAGCTCCCCGGCACCTCCATGCGCGACGACCTCGTCGTCCTGCTGGAGACCCTGCGCCGCCGGGGGCTGGCCAGCCGGTCCTCGGCGATCATGCACAACGTCTACGTCCAGGCGAAGTGCAGCCCCCGCATCTGGGCCGCCTACGAGGCGAGCGTCATAGCGCCCCGCCGGGCCCTCGCCCTGGACGTGCTGCGCCGGGGCCAGCGCGACGGCGAACTCCGTACCGACGTCGACGTGGAACTGGCCAACGACATGTTCGTCGGCGCCATGCTGGTGCGCACCGTCCTGCGCCCCGACGCCGACCTCCCCGAGGGGCTCGCGGAGGAGATCGTCGACACGCTGCTGGCCGGCCTACGGCCCGTCAGGCCCCCGGAGCAGTAGCCCGGATGTGCGTGTTTCGTCACAGAAACCCTCTACGCGGGGGCTTCTCGGAACTGATGGCACCGCCTCGCACGTCCTCGTCTTCCGAACGGCCGTCATGGGACGGCGGAACGGAGCCCGGTATCCCCTAGGGTCGTACACACACACGGGGGGATGACGGAGTGCACGGCAGGCAGTGAGGCACGGTATGGCGCAGCAGGCGTACATGACGGAGACGGACAACGGCGGCTCGGGGCCCGAGCGACCAGTGTCCCGGCTTCGGCGCCTGGCGCACCGCCTGTTCGGCGGCTGGCGCGGCGATCCCGGGATCTGGCGCCGGGGGCTGGTCACCGCCGCCCTCGCGCTGCTGCTGGCGCTGGTGATGGTGGTGCACTCGCGCATCCCGAACCGGCTCGGCAACCTCGGCAGCCTGATCGAGACCTTCCTGCCCTGGCTGGGCCTGGCGATCGTGGTGCTGCTGGTGCTCGGCCTCGTCCGCCGCTCCGCCACCGCGCTGATCGCGGTGCTGCTCCCGGCGGTCGTCTGGCTGAACCTGTTCGGCGGGCTGCTGCTCTCCGACAAGTCGGGCACCGGCGGCGAGCTGGTCGTGGCCACCCACAACGTGAACGCCGACAACCCGGACCCGGCCGCCACCGCCCGCGACGTCTCCGCCTCCGGTGCCGACATGGTCGCCCTGGAGGAGCTGCCCGCCTCCGCCGTGCCGGTGTACTCCACCGCGCTCAAGGCCACGTACCCCTACCACGCGGTGGTCGGCACGGTCGGGCTGTGGAGCAAGTACCCGATGAGCCAGGTCGAGCCGGTCGACATCAAGCTCGGCTGGAAGCGGGCGATGCGCGCCACGGTCTCCACGCCGGGCGGCCTGGTCGCGGTGTACGTCGCCCACCTGCCCTCGGTGCGGGTGAAGCTGGAGGCCGGGTTCACCGCCCGGCAGCGCGACAAGAGCGCCGACGCGCTCGGCGAGGCCATCGCGGACGAGACCCTCACCCGCGTGGTGCTGCTCGGCGATCTGAACGGCACGATGAACGACCGCTCGCTCAACGCCGTGACCTCCCAGCTCCGCTCCACGCAGGGTGCGGCGGGCAGCGGCTTCGGCTTCAGCTGGCCGGCCGCGTTCCCGATGGCCCGGATCGACCAGATCATGGTCAAGGGCGTCGAGCCGGAGAGTTCGTGGACCCTGCCGCGCACCAACAGCGACCATCTCCCGGTGGCGGCTCGTGTGAAGCTCGACATGCCGTCGTAACCCGCAGGAATACTGGCCTTGAAAGACTTTGTTCCGTACGGGAACATAGAAGATTCCCCCTGAGCCCTGTACGGCACTTTCGTTCTGAGAGGTCCCCTCATGCCCCTGGCCCTGCTCGCCCTTGCCGTGGGCGCCTTCGGCATCGGTACCACCGAGTTCGTGATGATGGGCCTGCTGCCCGACGTCGCGGACGACCTGCACATATCCATCCCGACCGCCGGGCACCTGGTCTCGGCGTACGCGCTGGGCGTGGTCATCGGCGCTCCGCTGCTGGCCGCGGTCACCGCCCGGATGTCCCGCCGCACGGTGCTGATCGGCCTGATGGCCGTGTTCGTCGCGGGCAACGCGCTCTCCGCGTTCGCCCCCGGTTACGAGTCCCTGCTCGCCGCCCGCTTCCTGAGCGGCCTGCCGCACGGCGCCTTCTTCGGCGTCGGCGCGGTCGTCGCCACCGGCATGGTCGCGCCGGAGCGCAAGGCACGCTCGGTCTCCCTGATGTTCCTCGGGCTGACCGTCGCCAACGTCGCGGGCGTGCCCGTGGCCACCCTCATGGGCCAGCACATGGGCTGGCGGGCCACCTTCCTCGGGGTCAGCGCCATCGGCCTGGCCGCGATAGCCGCGCTCGCCCTGCTCATACCGCGCGACCACACCCACGCCACCTCGGCGGGGCTGCGCCACGAGCTGGCCGCGCTGAAGTCCCTCCCGGTCTGGCTGGCGCTCGGTACGACGGTCGCGGGCTTCGGCGCGCTGTTCGCCGCGTACAGCTACGTCACCCCGATGCTGACCGACTCCGCCGGGTTCGCCCCGGCCAGCGTGACGCTGCTGCTCGCGCTGTTCGGCGTCGGCGCCACCGCGGGCAACCTGCTCGGCGGACGCCTCGCCGACCACGCGATGCGGGGCACGCTGTTCGGCGGCCTGGCCGCGCTGGGCGTCGTCCTCGCGCTCTTCCCGCTGCTGATGCGCGCCGAGTGGAGCGCGGCTCTCGGGGTGGCCCTGCTCGGCATGGCCGCCTTCGTCACCGGCTCGCCCCTCCAGCTGATGGTCATGGAGAAGGCCGCCGCGGCCCCCTCCCTCGCCTCCTCCGCCAACCAGGCCGCCTTCAACCTGGCGAACGCCGGCGGCGCCTGGATCGGCGGGCTGGCCCTCGCGGCGGGCTTCGGCGCGACGTCGCCGGCGGTGGCGGGCGCCCTGCTCGCCGTCCTCGGCCTGGGTGTCGCGGGCGTCGCGTACGGGGTGGACCGGCGCCGGGCGTCCGCGCCCGCGGGCCGGCTTGTGGCGGCGCACGTTCCGGAGGCGCAGGAGACGGTGCACCGCTGAGTTCCGCCACTGAAGGCTTGAGGCCCCGTCCATCCCTGCCTCAGGGGATGGACGGGGCCTCTTGTGTGCCGGGTCAGACCGGCCACGCGTCCTCGGGGTCGTCCAGCCACGCGAGCTGACCGCCGTCCGCGCGGACGGCGAGACCGAACCGCTCGATGCCCGGCCGTCCGGCCTCCCTCCACCAGTCGATGGCCTGCGAGACCTCGTCCCAGAGCCGCCGTGGCCCGGCCTGCCACACGTCAGCATCGTGGCCGTCGTGCAGCATGACGCAGGCCCATGAGCGGTCCGTGAGCCCGTAGAACCAGACCGGCCGCGACCCGTCCCGCTTCGGCGCCACGGCCTGGTGACAGCGGGGCACCCTCAGCCCGAGGACGAAGGCGGTCGCGTCGAAACGACCTGCGCCGAGCAGATCGGCCTCGGTCACCTCCGTCTTGGTGTGCTCGGCCGAGTCCACGCCGTTCGGGACGTACGCCTCGTGGCCGGGGAAGGGGAGCCGCTGAGCGCGCAGCTTCATGAACTCCGCCGGGCCGACGAACTCCCCGCTCGCCTCGCCATCGGCGACTTCGAGCCGGACGATCGCGTCCGCGTTGCTGTAGTGCGTCCCCCAGGGTGCGACGATCAGACCGCCCTCGCGGGTCTGCTCGATCCACGCCGGCGGCAGCTTCCGGACCCCTGCGGTGACGATGACGCGGTCGAACGGCGCCCCGGCCGGATCGCCGAGCGCGCCGTCCCGCGTGAGCACCGTCCCGAGCAAGCCCGCCGCCGCCAGCCGGTCGCGGGCGGCGTCCGCGACCTGCGGGTCGATCTCGATGCTCGTGACATTCCCCGCGCCGAGCCGGGCCGCGAGGAGGCCCGCGTTCCATCCGGTGCCGGTGCCGATCTCCAGCACGCGGTCGTGGGGACGTACGTCCAGCGCGGCCAGCATCCGGAAGACGACCGTGGGCATCGAGGCGGAAGAGGTCGGCACTCCACCAGGGCCGCCGCCCTCCCCGTCGTCCCACTGGGTGACGAGGGGAACGTCCGCACAGGCGAGTCTCGCCCAGGTCTCCGGCTCGGTCCGCCGGTCCACCCGCGTGCTCTCACCGCTGGCCATGTCATGCGCCCAGAAGACCTCGGGCAGGAAGCCCGAGCGGGGCACCGCGGAGAGAGCGGACGACCAGTCCGGGGTCACGGCCCCAAACGCCCCGACGGAACGGCCCGGCGCGGCCCGCTCCCCCGACACGTCGGCGGGCGCCATCAGCCCGCGAACCTAGGGCCACCGTCGGGCGACGGCGGGGTCGGCGGCACGGGCCAGGGCTGCCCAGGCAGCTTGTCGCCGCCTTCGTCGCCGCCGACGGCCAACAGGTACGTCATGGGAGATCTCCTTCGTCTCGACATCGTGGGTCCGTCCCGGCGGACACCGGAAGGGGTGAGGCCGTTCTGCCGAACTCGGCACAACGGAGTTCAGAGGCGCGCCAGTCATAACGCGCGGAGCGTGACCTCCCCGCGTCGCCACATCGCAGGGCAGACGTCACTGGCGTGCAGGAAGCTGTAATAGGGCGCGTTCGACACGGGTCCGCTCCAGCGGTACGGCATGACCAGCGGCTCGGCGAGGGGTACGGCCTGCCGACAGCGCAGGCATGTCACCTCGTCCGTACCCACGGCGTGATCGTGGGCTTCGGTGTACGCCTCCGCAATGGGCAGGCTGTCCGCGCACCGCCGGACGGCACAGGCGGAGCAGGACTCGACGTGGACGGCCCAGTCCAGGTAGGCGGCGACCTTGGCACTGCGCTTCGTCCAGCACGTCTCGCAGGCGCGGCAGCCCAGTCCGGGGGCCGGGTCCAGCGGCTCCAAGTCATGCGCGCCCTGGCACCAGATGCACGCGTCACCGGCCCGTTGGGCGCCGGTCATGTCCGACAGGCTGGGCGCTTCGACCATCAGCACGGTCTGCCCGAGCCATTCCGGGACCGGGGCGAAGGCGGACTCAGCACTCATCGAGCCGCTCCCGGCATCCGGTGCACCGGGCACTGGCAGGGCGGCATCGAGCCGCTCATCAGCTCCGTCGGCCGTCGGTCCATGTCGTGCGGGACGGAGACCGTGGCGCGGGGTGCAGTGACCACGCCTTCCCGCGTGACCGTGTAGACCTTGATCGTCAACTTGGGGTGGGGTGTAAGTGCGCGGGCCGGTACGGCACCGTTCTCCATGTTTGCGCTCCCTCGCAGAGTCACGTAGCGCGGGAGCGGGCTTACGCTGCCGTAGCGTGCGTACTGTCCGGAGTTGGCGTTTCTCATCTGCCGCGTCTCGCGCTTGCAACAGATGGTGGAGGCCGGAGCAGCCCACAAGTACCCCACCGAGGGGTAGCGGGGAGACCGTCAAGAAGCGGCGCACCACTCGGCGAAGCTGGTGAGCGATTCGGCATCCGCGCGCTTCAGCCGGCGGAGCACCGCAGCGTCCTGGCGTACCCACGGGTGTTCACGAGTGTGCTGCGGGGCGATGTCCCGGGCGGTCCGCAGAGAGGCGAAGGCGTGGTCGGCCAGACCGGACCACAATTGCGCGCGGCCCAGTTCGATGTGGAACCCACTCCGCCGTTCGGCGGGAAGGCCTGGCGGCGGTCTCCACTCACGGGCGACGTCCAAGGCGCGGGTCAGGTGGTCACCGCCGAGGCTCACCGCCACGGACACTTCGTGGGCACGTACCGAGTCCGGACCGAAGGCGGTACCGCAGTAGATCCCCTCGGGCAGCCGGCCAGCCAGTGAACGCGCCTCCGCCAGATGCAGTTGGGCTGCCGAGGCGTCGGCCGCGCGCCCCGCGATGACGGCGGCCCGCATGTGCAGGGCGCCACGCACCGCTGCCTGCCTGGTGCTGCCCGGCGGCGGCGCCGTGTCGATCGCGTTCTCAAGGGCACGCAGGCCGGACGCGTGCGCACGGGCGGCGAAGTAGGTCTCCGTACGCACATACGCGAGGGTGGCGGTCATGAGCGGGTCCTCCGCCTCGACCGTGGCCCAGCGCATCAGGTCGATCAGGCGGGCACTCAGATCGTGAGCGCCGAACTTGTAGGCCATGGCATCGGCGGAGCGGTAGGCCCGCACGAGCAGCCGCGCCAGATCGGTACGGTCGGCCCCGGACGCCCGGTGGTACGCGCGGGCAAGCTCGGCGAGGAGGTCGGGCAGGCATCGCGCGATGCGCGTGTACTGCGCGGCCACACGCCAGCGGGCCGCCTCGCTCACCGCGACGCGCAGAGCACTCAGCGGGCGCGCCGGGCCGTCCTCCGGCAGGTCGTACGTGGCGATGGCGGCCGACAAGGCGGGCAGCGCGGCGCGCACGGACGTGCGGGTCGGCTTGGGGTCGAACCGCAGCACGGCCACGTCCACTCCCATGGCGTCGGCAAGCGCTTCCAGCATGCCCGCGCCGGGATTGCGCTCCCCTCGCTCCAGCTTGCGCACCGTACCCAGGGAAGCGCCGGCCGCATCGGCAAGCTGTTGCTGGGTCATCCGGGCCACCCGGCGTTGATAGGCGATCCGTTCACCCACACCGGCACGGGCAAGTGCGTCCACATTTACTCCAGTTCGACTGATCCGAACCGAACGGTACTGGCGTGGAGGTACCCGAGCAGGCGAACGGCCACACTCGACGGCGGGGAGGTCTCGTCGTCTCAGTGGCCAACCACCTCGAGCAGGTCCATCAAGCTGTCGATCCGCCAGTCGGCCGCCGCAGCCGCGTCCTGGTCGGCCCACAAGTGGCCCCACGGGCCCCGGCGCAGGTGGGCGGTTCGGAGGCCGGCCGTGGCTGCCGGGCCGATGTCGTTCGCCGGGTGGTCGCCGACGTAGAGGGTTCGTTCGGCGGGGGCCTGGGCGACTTCGAGGACCCGGTGGAAGAACTCGGGCAGGGGCTTCGCCACCCCCCACTCGCCGGATGTGGCGACGACGTCAGCCGGGAGGTCCAGGTCGCGGAGCAGTTCGCCGACGCGAGCGGTCTGGTTCCCGGCGATGACGACGCGTACCCCGGCTTGCCGAAGCGCTGTCAGCGCCGGGCGGACATCGTCGTAGAGGTCCGTCTCATCGAGGTGCTCGCCGAGGCCGGCCGCCTCGCGCGCGGCGTACTCGGCCGCCAGGTCGATGCCGGGACGGAGGAGCCGCAGGGCATCCGCGTTGTCCCGCCCCTGGGCGACCACGGCTCCGACGAGCGCGGACAGGGTATGGCGCGGCACGCCGAGCCAGTCGGCCCAGGACGCCCAGTACCGGTCGTCACGGACGAGCGTCTCGCCGACATCGAACACCACGGTCTCCATCACGTGGGCACCCTAGGGGACGGTGCTCGGTCTGACGTACCCCATGGTTCGGGCAAGCGAGCAGTGGCGCTCGGCTAAGGGTGCGGCTTCTCGCCCCTCGCCAGCATCGCCACAAACTTCTCGATCCGGCGCGCCCGGGTCTCGGGCCTCTTGGCGTCCTGGAGCCGGTACAGGATCGCGTAGCGGTTCTGGCGGTCCAGTCGCTCGAAGGACTCCGCCGCGGCCGGGTCGGCGGTCAGGGCCGCCGCCAGGTCGTCCGGCACCGTCGCGGTCCTCGCGCCGTCGTAGGCCGCCTCCCAGCGGCCGTCCGCCTTGGCGCGGTCGATCTCGGCCTGTCCCGGCGGCCGCATCCGGCCCTGCGCGATCAGGGCGGCCACCTTCTCCCGGTTGACCTTGGACCACTTGCTGCGCGGTGTGCGCGGGGTGAACCGCTGGAGCCACCACTCCTCGTCCGCCTTGGCCTTCTGGCCGTCGATCCAGCCGTAGCAGAGCGCCACGTCGAGCGCCCGGGCGTAGTCCAGCGCGACGATGCCGGGGCCCTTCTTGCGCAGCTTGAGCCAGATGCCGGGCGAGACGGCGTGGTGCTCGGCGAGCCATGCCTCGAACGCCTCGGCGGATTCGAACACGACGGTCTCCAGGTCCTGAGTCACCCCGGCAGCGAACCACACCCGTCCGAGCGTCGTGACGTGTTCGGGTGCGGCCGGCGCCCGGCAGGTCGGTCGAGGGCACCGCCGCGGGCCGCGGAGGGACCGGTGTGCAGGGGCGCGCTCCGCCTGCCCCTGGCGGCCCCTCACCACTGGAGGTGCCTGCCATCATCGCTGTCATGGACATACACATCGCACCAGCCGGGGTGGCCGACTTCCACCAGGTCCTGACGGATCACGCCCGTTACTGGGGCGAACGCGATCTCCGGTCGCTGCACCTCCTGGCGCTGGTGCAGCAGTTCGGTTCGACCTGCCTGGTCGCCCGCGCCGAGGACGGAATCCGTGCGTACCTCTTCGGGTTCGTCACGCCGGACGGCACCGGTTACGTGCATCTGGTCGCCACCCGGGACGACGCCCGCGGCACCGGTCTCGGGCGTCGTCTCTACACGGCGTTCGCCGAAGCGGCGCAACGCCAGGGTGCGCAGCGGTTGAAGGCGATCACCTCGATCGGGAACAGCGGCTCGATCGCCTTCCATCGCAGCCTCGGCTTCACCGCGAAGGTCGTCGACGACTACGACGGCCCCGGCCTGGCCATGGCCGTCTTCCACCGGGATCTGCCGCTCGGCGTCTCGCGATCCTGACCGAGGACGGCCGTCAACGGGTGGGCGCGACGTACTGGTCCGACGACAGCGCGAACACCCGCACCCGCCGATCGCAGGTGGGATGGACGGTCTCCCGGACCGGCCGCATCCCCAGTTTGGCCATGATCCGCTCAGAGGCGTCGTTGCCCACCTGAGCGATGCTGACGAGCCGTTCCAGCCCTCGCTCCTCGAACCCGAACCGCACTGCGGCCGTAGCGGCCTCGGTGGCGAGGCCCTGCCCCCAGTGGGCACGTCCCAGCCGCCAGCCGACCTCGACCGCCGGCAGGACCTCCGGCAGGAAGCGGGGCACCGAAAGGCCGGTGAACCCGGCCAGCTCGCCGGTGGACCGGATCTCCACGGCGAACAGACCGAAGCCCTCCGACTCCCACTCGCTCTCCCAGGCCCGGATCCCGCGGCGGGTCTGCTCCTCGTCACGGGTGCCGCCGTCACGGATCCACCGCATGACCACGGGGTCGGCATGGACGGCGGCCATGGGAGCGACGTCTTCCTCGCGCCAGCGACGCAGGATCAAGCGGGGAGTCCTGAGGGTGACCATCCAGTCATCCTGGATCACGAAGGCGCTCCCTGACACCCTCCCCGCCCCTCGGGACGGGATGTCGGCGGCGCTGTCGGCCGTCTGTCGGCGGATTGTCGGTGCCCCCTGGCACAGTCCTCTCCATGACGCGAATCGATGAGAACCCCGGCGGCGGCCGTTCCGCCGTGTCCGTGCGGGGGATGGTCAAGCACTACGGCGAGACCAAGGCGCTGGACGGGGTGGATCTGGAGGTCCGGGAGGGGACCGTGATGGGGGTGCTGGGGCCGAACGGCGCCGGCAAGACCACCCTCGTACGGATTCTGTCGACCCTGATCACCCCGGACGCCGGCGAGGCGATCGTGGCGGGGTACGACGTGGTGCGGCAGCCCCGGCAGCTGCGCCGGGTGATCGGGCTGACCGGGCAGTACGCCTCGGTGGACGAGAAGCTGCCCGGCTGGGAGAACCTGTACATGATCGGCCGGCTGCTGGACCTGTCGCGCAAGGACGCCCGCGCCCGCGCCGACGAGCTGCTGGAGCGCTTCTCCCTGACCGAGGCGGCCAAGCGCCCGGCCTCCACCTACTCCGGCGGCATGCGGCGGCGCCTGGACCTGGCCGCCTCCATGATCGGCCGCCCGCAGGTGCTGTTCCTGGACGAGCCGACCACCGGCCTCGACCCCCGGACCCGCAACGAGGTCTGGGACGAGGTGAAGGCGATGGTCGGTGAGGGCGTGACCGTGCTGCTCACCACCCAGTACATGGAGGAGGCCGAGCAGCTCGCCTCCGAGCTGACCGTGGTGGACCGGGGCAAGGTCATCGCCGGCGGCCGGATCGAGGAGCTGAAGGCGAAGGTCGGCGGCCGCACCCTGCGCGTACGCCCCGTCGACCCGCTCCAGCTGGAGCCGCTCGCCGCCACGCTGGACGAGCTGGGCATCACCGGCCTGGCCACCACCACCGTGGACCACCAGACCGGCACCCTGCTGGTGCCGATCCTCAGCGACGAGCAGCTCACCGCGGTCGTCGGCGCGGTCACCGCGCGCGGCATCACCATCTCCTCCATCGTCACCGAACTTCCCAGCCTGGACGAGGTGTTCCTCTCGCTCACCGGCCACCGCGCCAGTGCCCCGCAGGACGCCACGCCCGCCGATTCCCGCGAAGAGGTCGCCGTATGAGCGCCACCACCACCGTCCCGCCCGTCCCGGTGGCGGATTCCCACATCACCCTGCGCGGCCACCTGCGGCACACCGGCGCCCTCGTCCGCCGCAACCTGCTGTGGATCAAGCAGGACCCGGAGTCGATGTTCGACGCGCTGCTGATGCCCGTCGTCTTCACCCTGCTGTTCGTGTTCGTCTTCGGCGGCTCCATCGGCCAGGCCCTCGGGGGCGGCCAGGACCAGTACGTGCAGTACGTCATCCCCGGCATGCTGGCGATGATGAGCATGACGATGTCGCAGGGCGTCGGCACCGGCTTCAGCCAGGACTTCAACAGCGGGGTCATGGACCGGTTCCGCTCGCTGCCGATCGGCCGTGGCTCGGTGCTGTTCGCCAAGCTGGCGGTGGAGCTGGGCCGGATGCTGTTCGCCACGGCCGTGCTGATGGTCGTCGCCGTGCTGGTCGGCTTCGACATCACCAGCTGGCCGGGCCTGTTCGCCACCATCGGCCTGGCCACGCTGTTCGCGTCCTCGATCATGTGGGTCTTCCTCACCCTGGGTGTGGTGATGAAGAGCGCGCAGTCCGTGCAGGCGATGGGCTTCCTGGTGCTGTTCCCGCTCCAGTTCGGCTCGTCCATCTTCGCGCCGACCAAGTCGATGCCCGGCTGGCTCCAGGCGTTCACCGACTACAACCCGCTGTCCACGCTCGCCGACGCGGCGCGCGGTCTGATGGTCGGCGGCCCGGTCGCCCACGACCTGTGGGTCACGGTCGCCTGGTCGGTGGCGATCACCGCGGTGATGGCACCGGTCGCCATCCACAAGTTCCGCACCAAGACCTGACGTTCGGCACCTTCACACCAGGGCGGTGGCCTCCACGAGGGAGAGGCCACCGCCTTCGGCGTACGCGGCGCGGAACGCCGTCTCGTCGAGCACTTCACGGACGCGGGCCGCCGCGCGGTCGTACGCCCGCTGCTCCACCTGCGGCCGCAGATGCCCCTCCGGCATCAGGGCCGACGAGGCGCCCAGGCAGCGGGCGGCGTCCAGGGCGCGGACCCCGTCGGGGACGAGCGCCAGGGCGAGCGCCGCGACGGTGAGGCAGACGGTCGGCATCTGCGGGACGACCACCTCGCACAGCGAGTCGCCGGCCAGCTCCAGCGCCCGGCGCACACCCTCCAGCGCGCGGTCGAAGTGCCCTTCCTGGGCGTCCAGCCAGGCTTCCTGGGCCAGGATCATGGTGTCGAAGACGATGAACCGGGAGAGCACGAACTCCTCGCGCAACAGCGTGAGCTGGGCACGCGCCTCGGCGGTGCGCCCGGTGACCAGGAGCCAGGAGGCCAGGTGCAGCCGGGCGACCGGCATGGCCTCGCTGTGTCTGCCGTCCAGCTCGTGCACGACCTCCTGCAGCATCCGTTCGCCCCGCTCCTCCTCCCCCGCCTCCATCAGCACGTTGCCGAGCCGGGCGCCGAGGACGGCCAGCTGGGCGCGGGCCCCGAGGTGTTCGGCGTGTGCCATGGCGCCCTCGTAGTCGGCGGCGGCCTCGCGGTACAGGCCCTTGCGCTCATGGGCCTCGCCGCGCGCGGACAGCGCCTCGGCCAGTCCCCAGTCGTCGCCGAGGCGCCGGTAGATCTCCAGCGCCTCGTCCGCGTCGCGGGTGGCGTCGCCCGCCCACGTGGCCCGGTTGGCCAGCAGGTTGGCGCGGGTCTGGAGGGCGCCGGCCAGCTCCCACTCGTAGCCGGGGGTCTCCCGGCAGGTGCGTACGGTGGCGTCGGTGATCTCGGGAAGGCGGCCCACGCCGTTGACGAGCATCTCGGCGAACCACCAGAGCATGCCGGGCGAGCGGCAGGTCTGCGGCAGACCGGGGCGGTAGACCTGGGTGACGACGGTCAGCTTGTCCTGTGCCGCCGGGCTCTGCCACGCCTCCATGTCGGTGTCCATGCAGGCCAGATGGGCGAGGTGCAGTCCGCGCCGGGCCTCGGCGAGGTCCTCGCCGGTGAGCGGGGGCGGGGTCTCGGTGCTGCGCGTCCACACCGGCTCGGCGGGCGCGGCCGGTCGTGCGAAGGGGTCGGGGCCGAGCGCCATGACCTCCTCGCACCAGGCCCGTACCTCCAGGCGCTGGTCGCGCATCTGCCAGTACCAGAGCAGGGACAGCACCATGCACAGCCCCTCCTGCTCGTCGCGCAGGGCGACGGCGTGCCGGAGGGCGGTGCGCAGGTTCTCGTACTCCACCTGGATGCGGTCGATCGCCTCGCGCTGGCCGGGGCCGCGCAGCAACGGGTCGGTGGTGCGGGCGAGTTCGCGGTAGTAGGTGAGGTGGGCGCGCTCGGCGGCGGCGCGCTCGCCGCTCTCGTCGAGCCGTTCGGCGGCGTACTCGGCGACGGTCTCCAGCAGCCGGTAGCGCATCCCGGAGCCGGCCGAAGGGGCGGCCACCACCAGGGACTTGTCGACCAGGGAGCCGAGCGTGTCCAGCGCGACCGGCCCGCAGACGGCCTCGGCGGCGACCAGGTCGCAGCCGCCCGCGAACACCGACAGCTTGCCCAGGACCTCGCGTTCGCCGGCGTCGAGCAGGTCCCAGGACCAGTCGACCACCGCGCGCAGGGTCTGCTGGCGGGGCAGGACGGTGCGGCTGCCGGAGGTGAGCAGCCGGAACCGGTTGTCCAGCCGGTCCGCTATCTGGCGAGGCGTCAGCATGCGCAGCCGGGCGGCCGCCAGCTCGATGGCGAGCGGCAGGCCGTCCAGGCGGTGGCAGATCTCGGCGCACGCCTCGGGGTCGTCGGCCACCGTGAAGCCGGGGCGGGCGGCCGCGCCGCGGTGGCCGAGCAGCCGCAGCGCGACCGGCTCGGGCAGCGGCTCGACCGGCCGCAGCAACTCCCCCGGTACACCGAGGGGTTCGCGGCTGGTGGCGAGGACGGTGAGGTGCGGGCAGTCGGCCAGCAGGCGCTCGGCGAGCCGGGCGGCGGCGTCCACGACGTGCTCGCAGTTGTCCAGGATGATCAGCATCCGGCGCCGCCCGCAGTGCTCCACCAGCCGCGCGACGGGGTCGCCCCAGCGGTCGGAGGCGGCGCGCACGCTGTCGACGCCCGCGCCGTGCAGCACGGTCTCGCGGGCGCCGATGGCGGTGAGCACGGCCTGCGGTACGGCGTCGGGGTCGTCCACGGGCGCGAGTTCGGCGAGCCAGGCCCCGTCGGGCACGGTGTCCCGGACCGCCTCGGCGGCCTCGATGGAGAGCCGGGTCTTGCCCGCGCCACCGGGCCCGAGCAGCGTGACCAGCCGGGAGCCGGAGAGGTCGGCGCCGATGGCGTCGATGTCGGACTCCCGGCCGACGAACGAGGTCAGCCGGGCGGGCAGGTTGCCCGGCGCGGGCCGGGACGCGGCAGGGGCGGCAGGCGTGGGCGCCACCGGTTCGGGCCCGGTGTCGGCCAGCAGCTCGGCGTGCAGCGCGCGCAGCTCGGCGCCGGGGTCGGAGCCCAGCCGGTCGGCGAGGAGCCGCCGTACGTCCTCGTAGGCGGCCAGCGCCCGCGCGGTGCGGCCGGTGTCGCGCAGGGCGCGCAGCCGCAGGGCCTGCAGGGGCTCGTCCAGGGGATGTTCGTCGCACAGCGCGGCCAGCTCGGGCAGGGAGGACTCGGCGTGCCCGAGGGCGAGCGCGGCGGTGTGCCGGGCGCGCAGGGCGTCCAGCCGGCGGGTCTCCCAGCGGGCGGCGTCGGCGGTGCGGTCGGGCAGGTCGGCGAGGACGGGACCGCGCCACAGGGCGAGGGCGTCGTCGAGGAGGACGGCGGCCTTGGCGGGGTCGGCGTCGTCGAGGGCGCGGCGGCCGTCGCCGGTGAGCCGGTCGAAGCGGGCGAGGTCCACGTCGTCCGGGGCGGCGGTGAGCCGGTACCCGCCGTCGACGGAGGCGATCGCGTCCGCCCCGAGGGCCCGGCGCAGCCGCCCGACGAGTGCCTGGAGGGCGCCCGGCGCGTCGGCGGGCGGGGCGGCCCCCCACACCTCGTCGACCAGCACCCCGGCCGGTACGGTCCGCCCCGCGCGCAGCGCGAGCACCGTCAGCAGGGCGCGCAGCCGCGCCCCGCCGACGGGGACGGAGGTGCCGTCCGGACGGAGAGCCTGGGTGGTGCCGAGAAGCCGATAGCGCACGGGGTCCATTGTCCCTGGGGACGCGCCCGCGGCGCCTCCGGGTTTCACCGACGCGCGTACCGCCGTGGCGGGCGGCCCGGAACCCGGCGGCGGGGCCGGGACGTTCCCCCCACATCCCCGGTACGGTCGACCCTCAGCACTTATCCGTAGGCAGGAGCCCCATGACCACCGCCCTCTCGCGTGCCGGCGACCGCCGGATCAGTCCCGTGTTCGCCGGAATCGTGGCCATCGCGGCGGTGACGGGCTGGGCGACCTGGACGGGGTTCGCGGCACAGCCGGGGCTCGCGGTGTTCCTGTTCGTGACGGCCGCGTGGATCGTCTCGCTGTGCCTGCACGAGTACGCGCACGCCCGTACCGCCCTGCACAGCGGGGACATCTCGATCGGCGCCAAGGGCTATCTGACGCTGAACCCGCTGAAGTACACGCACGCCCTGCTGAGCGTCGTGCTGCCGGTGCTGTTCGTGATCATGGGCGGGATCGGTCTGCCGGGCGGCGCGGTCTTCATCGAGCGGGGCCGGATCAGGGGCCGCTGGCGGCACAGCCTGATCTCGGCGGCCGGTCCGCTGACCAACGTGCTGTTCGCGGCGGTGTGCACGGCGCCGTTCTGGCTGCACGCGCTGGACGGCGTCCCGCGCGACTTCCGGTACGCGCTGGCGTTCCTCGCGCTGCTCCAGGTCACGGCGGCGGTCCTGAACTTCCTGCCGGTGCCGGGCCTGGACGGCTACGGCGTGGTCGAGCCCTGGCTGTCGAACGGGATCAAGCGGCAGGTGGAACCGCTCGCGCCGTTCGGCCTGCTGATCGTGTTCGCGCTGCTGTGGGTGCCCTCGGTCAACCGGGCGTTCTTCGACGTGATCTACACCCTGCTGAGCGCGCTGGGCGTGGACGGCGCCTTCTCGGACTGCGGCTACTACCTGTACCGCTTCTGGACCGAGACCCCGCAGGGGTGCTCGCTCATCCCGTAGCGGAGCCGGTACCGCTGCCCGACCTGGCCCGGTCGCGCCGGACCGCCAGGAACGTCATGTTGGACGTCAGGCCCGCCAGCAGCACCCAGACGATCCCCAGCCAGCTCCCCTGGACGAAGGACACGACGGCCGCGGCCACGGCGAGCACGCAGACGGCGAGGGTGACGAGGGCGATGCGGGGCATGGGGTCGGCTCCTGTCGGGGGACACTGCTACGCCGACCAGTGTCCCCCATCGGGCGCCGCCGTCACACGTCGGTGACGCGGAGCCCGGCGTGCGCCTTGTAGCGGCGGTTGGTGGAGATCAGGTTGGCGACCAGTCCCTCCACCTGGTGGGCGTTGCGCAGCCGCCCGGCGAAGACGCCCCGCATACCGGGGATGCGGGCGGCCAGGGCCTGCACGATGTCGGTGTCGGCCCGCTTGTCGCCGAGGACCATCACGTCGGTGTCGATCTCCTCGATCTCCGGGTCCTCCAGGAGGACGGCGGAGAGGTGGTGGAAGGCGGCGGTGACACGGGAGTCCGGCAGCAGCGCCTCGGCCTGCTGGGCGGCGCTGCCCTCCTCGACGGTGAGCGCGTAGGCGCCCTGCTTGTCGAAGCCGAGCGGGTTGACGCAGTCCACGACGAGCTTGCCCGCGAGGTCCTCGCGGAGCGACTTCAGGGTGTCGGCGTGGCCGTCCCACGGCACGGCGACGATCACCACGTCGCTGCGGCGGGCGGTCTCGGCGTTGTCGGCGCCCTCGACTCCGTGGCCCAGTTCCCCGGCGGCCGCGTGCGCGCGGTCCGCGGAGCGGGAGCCGACGATCACCTTCTGGCCGGCCTTGGCGAGCCGGTAGGCGAGCCCCTTGCCCTGCGGTCCGGTGCCGCCGATCACGCCGACGGTCAGCCCGGAGACGTCGGGCAGGTCCCAGGGGTCCTTGGCGGGGGCCTTCGCGGGGTCCTTGGCAGAACCCGTACCGCTCTGCTGTGCGCTGTCGCTGGAGGTCATGGGCCGACTCTACGTCCGTACCGGTGCCGCCACCCGGCGAGGGTGGGCCGCGTCCGGCGGTACCCGCAGGGGTGAACCCCGCGTGAACTGCGGTGCGCAAGTGACCGGTTGCGGCAGGATGCGGCCGCATGGACGCCGTACGGGTCGCGCTGCTGCGCGAAGTGCTCGCCGGGACCGAGTGGTTGGGCGCCACCCGGCGGTTCGCGGGGGTGCTGCGCGGCTCGGTGACGGCCCACGGCGGCGGCCTGCTGGTGGCGGGCACCGAGGAGTACGAGCCCTGGCACCTGGCCGCGCACCTGGTGGACGAGGCGGCCTGGTCCGGCACGCCCGAGCTGGCCCCCACCCTGGTGCGCCACCACGCCCGCCCCGGCGACCCGGCGCACCTGGCGGTCGGCCCCGGCCGGATCGCGGAGGCCCGGCGGGGCGAGACCCTGCTGGTGGTGGCGCCTCAGGAACCGGCCGAGCTGCTGGAGCGGGTGCACAGCGCACGGCGGTCCGGGGTGACCGTACTGGCGCTCGGGGCGGGCGGGGGCGAGCTGGCCGCGATGGCGCACGAGACGCTGGCGGTGCCGGACGGTGCGGAGCTGGACCTGGACAGCGTGCAGCACCTGGTGAGCGCGGCGGCCGGGGAGAACGCGGGGCCGCCCAGGGCCCGCCGGGGGTTCCGGGACCGGCTCTCCCGGCTGGCGGAGACCCTGACAGCGCCCCCGGCGGCGCCCTGGTGAGAGAGGGGTCTGGCGGGAAAACCCTGGTGAGCGACACGAAGCCGCCCCCACCGGCGGTGGGGGCGGCTCAGGGCCACGTCTGAACAAAGCGCCGCGTCAGTCCTTGTCGGACTCGTCGGCGGGGGTGTCCTGCCAGCGCGGGTCGTTCTCCCACTCGCGGTTGCGCTCGCGGGCGATCTCCACCGCGTGCCGCGCCTCGTCCGGGGAGGCGTAGGGACCCAGGCGGTCCTCGCCGGGACAGTCGGGACCCTCCTCGACCTTCTTGTGGTCCAGGCAGTAGTACCACTCGCCCGGCTTGCCCTGGGCGCGCTTCTTGAACAGGGACATCAACGGCTCCTCTCGCCACCCACATGTTCCCCCATGCCCGCTGGTTAGACTCGCTGGCATGTCTGGCCAGTCGCTGCTCGTACCAGGGGAGCTCTCCCCCACCCGCCCGGTGCCCGGGAACATCCGCCGCCCGGAGTACGTGGGCAAGCCCGCGCCCGCGCCGTACACCGGTCCGGAGGTGCAGACGCCCGAGACGGTCGAGGCGATGCGCACCGCCGGCCGGATCGCCGCGCGGGCCATGGCGGAGGCGGCGAAGATCATCGCCCCCGGTGTCACCACGGACCAGCTCGACAAGGTCGCGCACGACTACATGTGCGACTACGGGGCCTACCCGTCGACGCTGGGCTACCGGGGCTTCCCGAAGTCGCTGTGCACGTCGGTCAACGAGGTCATCTGCCACGGCATCCCGGACTCGACGGTGCTCCGGGACGGCGACATCGTCAACCTGGACGTCACCGCGTACATCGGCGGGGTGCACGGTGACAACAACGCCACCTACCTGGTGGGCGAGGTGGACGACGAGTCCCGTCTGCTGGTCGAGCGCACCCGGGAGGCGCTGAACCGGGCGATCAAGGCGGTGAAGCCCGGCCGCCAGATCAACATCATCGGCCGGGTCATCGAGTCCTACGCCAAGCGCTTCGGCTACGGCGTGGTGCGGGACTTCACCGGCCACGGCATCAACTCGTCGTTCCACTCCGGGCTGATCGTGCCGCACTACGACTCCCCGCACGCCACCACGGTCATCCAGCCCGGCATGACCTTCACCATCGAGCCGATGCTGACCCTCGGCACCCACGAGTACGACATGTGGGACGACGGCTGGACCGTGGTCACCAAGGACCGCAAGCGCACGGCCCAGTTCGAGCACACCCTGGTGGTGACGGACACCGGCGCGGACATCCTGACTCTCCCCTAGGGGGTGTCTTGTCGATCACGCCGGGCCCGACAAGACACCCCCTGGGGAATCAGCGCTCCAGCACGACCCGGCCGCCGACCTCCACCCAGCCGTGCGGCTGGGGGGCGGTGAGGATCTGGGAGCCGCGGCCCTGGGTGATGTTGAGGGCGCGGCCGAGCCGGTCGGTGAGCAGCAGCGCGGCCGCGCCGGTCGCCTCGTCCTCGTCGATCCCGTCGCCCCGGCCGGGGAAGGCACGGGCCCGCACCCGTCCCGCCGCCTCGTCCTCCCAGGCCCAGGAGTAGACCCACTCCCCGGGCGGGGGCACCTGAAGGGCGTCGACCTCGGCGGCGCTCGCGTACTGGCGCAGGGTGCGCGGCGGGGCCCACTCCGCGCGGGCCTCGATCCAGGTGAACTCGCCGTCCAGCCGGGTGCCGACCTCCCCGGCGGGTGTCACCAGTTCGGGTACGTCGAGCAGCCAGGCGGTGCCGACGCAGGGGTGGCCCGCGAAGGGCAGCCGGGAGGCGGGGGTGTAGATGTCGATCACCCCGCGCTCGGGGTCGTCCACGAACACGGTCTCGCTGAAGCCGAGTTTGGCGGCGAGCGCCTGCCGGTCGTCCCGTCCGGGCATGAGCGAGCCCTCGCGGACGACGCCCAGTTCGTTCCCGTAGCCGCCCGAGGGGCCGCAGAAGACCCGGAGCACGTCGTAGTCAGTCACCGGTGCATTGAAGCATCGCGGGCGCTTGACCTGCTCTTTACTCTTACTTGAGATCGTTTTTTGGACGCCGAAATCAAGTCGTGTCTGTGATCTTTTCGTGCCGGTCGAATCCGGTATCGGGCGGGGACGGACGGACTAAGGCTCGGGTAAGTTAGGCAAGCCTCACCGAACGAGCGGGCGGGTTCGTGCCGCCCTGACCGCCTGGAGCCCGTATGCGAGCCGCCCGTCCGATCGCGATCGCCGTCACCGCGGCCGCCACGCTGACCGCCCTGTCGGCCTGTACCGCCAAGAGCGACGCCAAGGGCGGCGACGCCATCCAGGTCACCGCCGCGGACACCACGTGCGACACCTCCGCGAAGTCGGTGCCGGCCGGCCAGGTCACCCTGAAGATCGAGAACAAGGGCTCGCGCGCCACCGAGGTCGAGATCGTCTTCCCCGACGACCGGATCGTCTCCGAGAAGGAGAACATCGGGCCGGGCACCAAGTACACGCTGACCGCCGAGGTGAAGGCGGGCTCCTACGAGATCGCCTGCCGTCCCGGCATGAAGGGCCACGGCGTCCGGCAGAAGCTCGAGGTGACCGGTTCCGGCACGTCCGCGAAGCGGAACCCGGCGCTGGACACGGCGGTCGCCGGATACCGCCAGTACGCGCAGGACCAGGCCGACGAGACGGTCCCGCTCGCCGAGACCTTCGCCAAGGCGGTCCAGGCCGGCGACCTCGACGCCGCGAAGAAGGCGTACGCGCCCTCGCGGCTCGGCTGGGAGCGCACCGAGCCGGTGGCCGAGTCCTTCGGCGACATCGACCCCAAGGTCGACACCCGCGCCGACGGCCTGGAGGACGGCCAGAAGTGGACCGGCTGGCACCGGCTGGAGAAGTCCCTCTGGCAGGACAAGAAGCTCGGCGCCGAGGACAAGAAGCTCGCCGCCGAGCTGGTCACCGACCTCAAAGACTGGCAGCGCCGCGTCGGCAAGGCCGAGATCACCCCGACTTCCATGGCCAACGGCGCCAAGGAGCTGCTGGACGAGGTCGCCACCGGCAAGGTCACCGGCGAGGAGGACCGCTACGCGCACACCGACCTGGTCGATTTCAAGGGCAACGTCGAGGGCGCGCAGAAGGCGTACGAGCTGCTGAAGCCGGTCGCCGCCAAGAACGACTCGGCCCTCACCGGTGAACTGGACAAGCAGTTCGCGGCGCTGGACAAGCTGCTGGACAAGTACCGCCCCGCCAAGGACTCCTACGACTTCGTCTCCTACGACAAGGTCGGCAAGGACCAGCGCAAGGAGCTGTCCGACGCGGTGAACGCCCTGGCCGAGCCGCTCTCCAAGCTCGCGGCCGCGGTCGTCAAGTAGGCACGGGAGCACGGGAGATGAACGAGAACGAGCGGGGCGGCCCCTCGCGGCGCGCGCTGATCGGCTGGGGCGGTGCCGGGCTCGCGCTCGGTGCCGCCGCGGCGGGCGGCGGTGTGGCCCTGTCCGACGACGGCCCGGACCCGGCGCCTGCGGGCTCGGGCGGCGCCGTGGAGTTCCACGGCGCCCACCAGGCGGGCATCGCCACCCCGGTGCAGGACCGGCTGCACTTCGCCGCGTTCGACGTGAAGACGGAGGACCGCGCGGAGTTCGTCCAGTTGCTCAAGGACTGGACGGCGGCGGCCCGGCTGATGGCGGCCGGGAAGCCGGTCGGTGAGGGCGCGTACGGCGGCCTCGCCGAGGCCCCGCCGGACGACACCGGCGAGGCGCTGGGCCTGAACCCCTCCCGGCTGACCCTCACCGTGGGCTTCGGACCCTCCCTCTTCGAGCGGTTCGGCCTGGCCGACCGGCGCCCGGCCGCGCTGACGGACCTGCCGAAGTTCCCCGGCGACAACCTGGACAGGTCCCGTACCGGGGGCGACCTCTGTGTACAGGCGTGCGCGGACGATCCGCAGGTGGCGGTGCACGCCATCCGCAATCTGGCCCGCATCGGCTTCGGCAAGGTCGCGGTGCGCTGGTCCCAGCTCGGGTTCGGCAAGACCTCCTCGACCACGCCGGACGCCCAGACCCCGCGCAACCTGATGGGCTTCAAGGACGGCACCCGCAACATCGCCGGCACCGAGACCGCCCGGCTGGACCGGCACGTCTGGGTGTCCGCCTCGGACGGCGACGCCAAGTCGACCTGGATGACCGGGGGTTCGTATCTGGTCGCCCGGCGCATCCGGATGAACATCGAGACCTGGGACCGTACTTCGCTCCAGGAGCAGGAGGACGTGTTCGGCCGGGACAAGGGCGAGGGGGCGCCGGTCGGGAAGGCGAAGGAGCACGACGCGCCGTTCCTGAAGGCGATGAAGCCCGACGCCCATGTGCGCCTGGCCCACCCCGACTCCAACGGCGGGATCACCATCCTGCGCCGGGGCTACTCCTTCACCGACGGCACGGACGGGCTCGGCCGCCTTGACGCGGGCCTGTTCTTCCTGGCCTACCAGCGTGACGTGCGGGAGGGGTTCATCCCGCTCCAGCGGCGGCTCGCCGCGCACGACGCGCTCAACGAGTACATCCAGCACGTGGGTTCGGCGGTCTTCGCGGTCCCGCCCGGTGTCCGTGACTCCCACGACTGGTGGGGCCGGACGCTGTTCTCCAAGGAGGCGTAGTCCGTGTTCTCCAACTATCTGATCGGTCTGCGCGAGGGTCTGGAGGCGTCGCTCGTCGTCTGCATCCTGATCGCCTACCTGGTCAAGACCGGCCGCCGGGAGGCGTTGAAGCCGATCTGGACCGGCATCGCCATCGCGGTCGCGCTCGCGCTCGGCTTCGGCTGCGCGCTCGAGTTCGGCTCGCAGGAGCTGACGTTCCAGGCGCAGGAGGCGCTGGGCGGATCGCTGTCCATCCTCGCGGTGGGCCTGGTGACCTGGATGGTGTTCTGGATGCGGCGCACCGCCCGGCACCTCAAGACGGAGCTGCACGGCCGGCTCGACGCCGCCCTCGCCATGGGCACGGGCGCGCTGGTCGCCACCGCGTTCCTCGCGGTGGGCCGGGAGGGGCTGGAGACCGCGCTGTTCGTCTGGGCGTCGGTGCACGCGGCGAGCGACGGCACCCCGCGCCCGCTGATCGGCGTGGCCCTCGGTATCGCCACGGCGGTGCTGCTGGGGTGGCTGTTCTACCGGGGCGCGCTGCGCATCAACCTGGCGAAGTTCTTCACCTGGACCGGCGGGATGCTGGTCGTGGTCGCGGCGGGCGTCCTCGCGTACGGCGTCCACGACCTCCAGGAGGCGGGCTGGGTGCCGGGACTGACGGACCTGGCCTTCGACATCAGCGGCACGATTCCGCCGGACAGCTGGTACGGGACGCTGCTGAAGGGTGTCTTCAACTTCCAGCCCGATCCCACGGTGGTCCAGCTCACGGTGTGGCTGCTGTATCTGGTGCCGGTGCTGACGTTGTTCCTGCTCCCCTCCCGCGGGCCCGTCCGTACGGCCGGGGCCGCGGCGAGCGCGGCGAAGTAGGCGGCCCCTCGGCGGGTCGGACGCCTCTCCCCTCCCGGTAGGGTTCGCCTCCGGGAAGGGGAAGGTGACGTCGCCTGATGAGCAGGGATCGCAGCGGTCGCGGGGCTCGCGGCCGGAACCGGAGGGCACGCATAGCGGCCTCGCTGGCCGTCTGCGCGCTGATGACCAGCGGATGTGTCGTGGTGCACGGCGAGCGGGAGGTGCTGCCCGCGGCGAGCCGTGCGGAGGCCGCTCGCGCTCTCACCCGGTTCACGGAGGCGTACAACAGGGCCGACCGGGCCTACGACTCCTCCCTCGACGCCGGGTATGTCACCGGGGCGTTCGGCGCGATCGACGCCGCGCGGTTGACGGCGGGTCACGCGAACAGTCCGGGCGGGAACTCCCGGCACACTCCGCTGACCCTGACCGACGCCAGGTTCACCATTCCGGCGAAGGCCGGCTGGCCCCGGTGGTTCGTCGCGGACGCCAAGGGCAACAAGGGGGGTTCCGCACGGTGGTTGATGGTGTTCGTGCGGGATGGTCTCGGCGAGTCGTGGCGGGTGGCGTATCTGACGCTGGTCCCCGCCGCCCAGCTGCCGGAGTTCCGCGTGCGGGCGGACGGCTGGGCCGAGGCGGTGCCGGCCGCTGACCTGAGTTCGCGGTACGCGGCCTATCTGCGGGACGGGGGCAGGACGTTCGCCGACGGCCCGAGCACGAGCGGCTGGCGCGCGATCCGCGCCCGGCAGGCCCGCAAGCCGGGCCTGGTGCGCCAGTACGTCGACGAGCCGCTGACCCGCGACGCCTTCGCCCCCCTGGCCCTCCGTACGGCCGACGGAGGCACGCTCGTCTTCTTCGCCTCCCACCACTACGAGAAACGCACGGCCGCCGCCGGAACGTCCGTCGCCGTACCCAACCGGGACGTCCAGGCCCTCACCAAGGGCGAGGTCAAGCAGTCCCTGACGCTCGAGTTCGTCGCCAACCAGGCGGCGTTGGACCCCGCGGGCGGCGGGCCGGTGTCGGTGCTGGGACGAGTGCAGGGGCTGACCGCCGCGCGGGGCGAGTAGCGCGTGCCCGGCCGGAGGCCGAAGGTGTTCAGTGCCGGGACGGCCAGGGCGTGGCGGCGTGGTGGTCGGATTCCGTGCCGGCGTGGCGGGCGCAGGCGTCCGTCAGGGATTCCAGCAGGGTGAGGGGCTCGGGGAGGGCGTGTTCCGGGCCTCGGACCCAGCGGACGCCACGCGTCGGGGCGCCGGGGAGGCGGGCCGGGGGGACGAGGACGTAGGAGCCTCGGCAGTGCCAGCGGAGGCCGGGGTGTTCGTCCATCGTCTCGGGGTGACAGTCCAGCTCACAGGGCCACCACTCGTCCTCGTCCTCGGGCGTGCCCCGGGTCTGGGTGAAGAAGAGCATGCGCCCGTCATCGCTCTCGGCGACCGGGCCGACCTCCACGCCCTCCCCGAGCAGCCGGTCGAGGGCGGCGCGCCCGGCGTCCAGCGGGACGTCGAGCACGTCGTGGGTCATGCCGGTCGCGGTGATGAAGTTGGCCTCGGGCTGCTCACGCGCCCACCGCTCGATCTGCGCGCCATCGGTGGTCGCCTGGGTCTGCCAGGCGAAGGACACCGGATGCCGGGCGGGAGTGGGACAGCCGACGCGGTCGCAGGAACACCCGTACCCCGGCGCGGGATACGCGGCGGGCGCCAACGGCAACCCGGCCTGGGCAGTGGCGACCAGCATCGCCTCACGGCCACCGTCGCCGGCGGTCTCGTCCTTGGGACGCCGTCCACGCAGCCACTGGGAGATCCTGCCCTGCCGGCCGGACCGGCCGCCGAACGTCGCGCTCATCTGTCCCCTCGCCTCGCTGTGGTGCGGACAGCATGCCTCATCGTCCCATCATCCCGCGCCGCGGGGAGACCGAGCACGGATATGAAGGAACCTGGCGAGACATACTTCACAATGAAGGGGTATGCACGATTTTCCCCTTTCTTTGCCAGGGAAATGCGTTCCAAGGGCTGGCCGACGGCCACGTTCCGGGCCGCTCGGAGAGCGTCCGTACGGTCCCGCTTCCGAGGAGGCTCCGCACCCGGAAAAACGTTGGCCGGTCCGCGGCTGAGCTGCGACGATGCTCTCCGCTTCTTCGCCGGAGGATATTTGTACATTTTCGTGTGTGCAGGGTGCGGCGCCAGGCTGACGGTCCCGCTGTCCCAGGTCGCGCTGCCGGCCCACGCTCATCAGAAGTACGGGAACGGGGTTCAGCTCCCGGTGCTCATGGAGTCGGGCACGTTCGCCGTGGACCCCGAACGTCGGGACGTGTCCGACGGCATCCCCGGCGAGGTCGTCATCGCGCCCGGAGACGCCCGCGGCACTGTGCTGATCCCGGAGCGGGCCGGTGGCTACTGCTGCGGCCTCGACTGGGCTGAGGGCCCCAACATGGCCTGTGAGGGGTGCGGCCTGCCCGTGGCGACACGCATCGACGACTGCTCGCTCTGGCAAGCGGTCTGGCTGGCGCCGGACGCCGTGCGCCGCCTCCCCGTCGACGACACGGCCCCCCTCACGCTCTCCTGGGCGGAACTGCTGGAGGAGGGCAAGCGCACGTCCCCGTACGAGCCGATCACCCGATGGGGCTCACTGCTCGGGCTGGACCATCAGTGGTCATGGAGCCCGCAGTGGGAGGCGGCCGCCGGCCGGGCGCTCGCCCATCTGCTGGCGGCCTCCGACGGCCGGCCGGTGACCGTCCCGCACGGGCTGACCGCGGAGGTGTTCCAGCGCGCCCTTGACGCCCTCCTGCCGGGGGGCCGGCCGGCGCGGCACGCCGTTCTGGCCGGACCGGGACTGCCCGGCCCCGACGCGGACGCCGACATCCTGCTCGTCCCGGTCCATCCGCGGACCGGGGAGACCTGGAGCCCGCCCGGCCGGCGCGCATCGGCATATCCGGTGCCGCTGCCCTTCGGGGTGTGGCTGTGCCTGGCCTTCCCCGAGCCGCATGTGCGCCTCCCCGCGTCGGGCAGCATGCCCGAGGGCGTTCTCCGCGACGACCCGCCCGCGCCGCGCCCCCGTCACCCGTTCCGGATCGACGAGCGGGTCTTCCGGAACACCCTGACGAGGTTGCCGGCCGCCGGTGGCCCGTGGCTGCGCGAGATCCTCGAGGACCTCACGCCCCACATGCGCTCCGGCCTCTTCTAGCCGACCGGCGGAGGGGCCCCGGGCAGGGTGATCAAGAAACGGCCTGGTCGTCCCCGGGCGGCGGCCAGGCATCGCCCCACTCGGCGTCACGGGCGGCCTTGTACAGATCACCGTGCCGTCTGGTGACGGTCGTCCGCCGCAGCCGCTCGTCCGCCTCGCACAGATCGAGCAGCACCTGCCCCTTGCGGATCTGCGGCCGCCGCACGATACGCGCGGGGGCCGGCTCGGCGGGCAGCCGGGTCGCGGCGACGTAGCTGAACTTCTCGTCCTCGTACGCCAGCGAACCGCCCTTGACCTGCCGGTGCAGCGAGGAACGGCTGACCCGCGCCGCGAAGTGGCACCAGTCCGTGCCCGGCACGATCGGGCACGCCGCACTGTGCGGACACGGCGCGGCGACCCGGAATCCGGCCGCGATCAGCCGGTCGCGGGCCTCGATGATCCGCTCGTACCCGGCCGGGGTCCCGGCCTCCACGATGACGACGGACCGCGCGGCGGCGGCCGCGTCGACGAGGGCGGCCCGGTCGGGGCCGGACAGCTCGTTGAGGACGTACGACACGGTGACGAGGTCGGTCTCCGGCACCTCCAGCGCCGCCCCGATCCGGGCCCGCCGCCATGCGGCACCGCGCAGCGCGGGATGCGAACCGGCGATCTCCCGCCCGAGGGCGAGCGCGGGCTCGGCCCAGTCCAGCACGGTGACCGGGCGCTCCCCGTCCCAGGTGGCGGCCACGGCCCAGGTCGCGGCGCCGGTCCCGCCCCCGACGTCCACATGGCTGCCCGGCACCCACTCGGGCACCGCGTCCGCGAACGCCTCCAGCGCCGCCCGCACCGCCTCGAACGTCGCCGGCATCCGGTAGGCCGCGTAGGCCGCCACATCGGCCCGGTCCCGCAGGATCGGCGCGTTCGTCGGGGTGTCCCCCCGGTAATTGCTGATGAGCCGCTCGACGGCGGAAGCCGCCTGCCGGGGCGGCAACCCGTCCAGCACCCCGGCAAGGGTGGAACGGAGCGTATCGGCGGCGGAGGCGGGGGCGTTCACCCGACGATTCTCTCAGGTGCGCGCAGGCGTAGGCGGGCCTGTGGGACTAGGCGTCCCGTACCGCCTTCGCCAGGCGGGAGGCCAGGGCCGCTCGGGGGTGGCTGTCGGGGGGCCGGCGGACCGGGTGGACCGTGTTGGCCAGGAGGACCAGGAAGGTGTCCGTCGACGGGTCGATGACGAGGGACGTGCCGGTGAACCCCGTGTGGCCGGCCGCGCCGTGGCCCGAAAGGGTGCCCATGAACCAGGGCTCGTCGAGGGCGAAACCGAGGCCGGGTGGGGTGAGGAGGAGTTCGACGAAGTCGGGGCCGAGGATGCGGGCGGGCCCGTACGCGCCGCCCGCGAGGAGGGCGCGGCAGAAGACGGCGAGGTCGGGGCCGGTGGAGAAGAGGCCCGCGTGGCCCGCGACCCCGCCCAGCGCCCAGGCGTTCTCGTCGTGGACGACACCGCGCAGCATCCCCCGGTCCGCCTTCGCCCAGGGCCGTCGCTGGTCCTCGGTGGCCGCGGCGTCGGGGCGGGGCCCGTACGAGGTCGCCGTCATGCCCAGCGGGCGGGTGATGCCGTCGGCGATCAGTACGTCCAGGGTCCGCCCGGTGATCCGCTCCAGCACGAACTGCAGGAACAGCATGCCGAGGTCGGAGTACAGGTACTCCCCCGGCTTCGACGTGGGCGGCTCCGCGCGGAGCCGGGCCAGGCGGGCGGTGAGGGCGGGGTACTCGTACAGCGGGAGTTCGGGCGCCAGCCCGGCGGTGTGGGTGAGCAACTGCCTGACGGTGACGCCGTGTTCGGCCGCCCCGGTGAACTCGGGCAGGTACGCGCCCACGCGGGCGTCGATCCCGAGGGTGCCCCGCTCTATCTGCTGGAGCGCCGCGACGGACGTGAACAGCTTGGTGAGCGAGGCGAGGTCGAAGGGGGTGTCCAGGGTGACCGGCACCCGCTGGGCGGGCGGCAGTTCGACGCCGGTGCCGGACCTCGCGTCCCAGGCGGCGTACCGCACGGCCCACCCCGACGCCTCGGCGACCGCGATCACCGGCCCGCGCCCGGCCACCGCGACGGCCCCGGCCGCCCAGGGGTGCGCCCCCGCGGTGAGGGCGTGCAGGTCGTCGGTGAGGCGGGCCATCTCCGCCGGGTCCAGCCCGGCCCGCTCGGGGGTGCCGGGACGGAGTCTCGGTGCGCTCAGTGGTCCACTCCCTCCAGGCCCGCGCCCGCCTTCCAGGGACGGCACAGTCCCATGAAGCAGACCCCCGCGACCAGCGCGGCAGCCAACTGGACGACGGCCATCGGGACGGCGGTGCGCTCCCCGGCGATCCCGACGAGCGGGGAGGCGACCGCGCCGACGAGGAAGGAGGTCGTACCGAGCAGCGCGGAGGCGGAACCGGCGGCGTGCCGGGTGCGCAGCAGGGCGAGCGCCTGGGTGTTGGGCATGGTGAAGCCCATCGCCGACATGAGCACGAACAGGGCGGCGGCGACGGGCGCGAGCCCGGCCTCGCCGAACACCCCGGTGGCCATGAGCAGCAGCGCGGTCGCGGCCAGCACGATCACCGCGAGGCCGCAGGCGAGCACCCGGTCGAGCCGGACCCGGCCCACCAGCAGCTTGCCGTTGATCTGCCCGGCGACGACCAGGCCGACCGAGTTGAGCCCGAACAGCAGGCTGAATGTCTGCGGGGAGGCGCCGTAGACCTCCTGGACGACGAACGGGGACGCCGAGACGTACGCGAACAGCGCGGCGAAGGCGAAGCCGCCCGCGAGGAGGTAGCCGGTGAAGGGCAGGTCGGCGAGGAGGCCGCGCATGGTGCGCAGGGACTCCTTGACCCCGCCCCGGTGCCGTTCGGCGGGCGGCAGCGTCTCGGGCAGCCGCAGCCAGACCAGCGCGGTGAGCACGGCCCCGATGCCGGTCAGGACGACGAACACGCCCCGCCAGTCGGTCACCCGGAGGATCTGCCCGCCGATCAGCGGGGCGACGATCGGGGCGACCCCGGATATCAGCATCAGGGTGGAGAAGAAGCGGGCCATGGCGACGCCGTCGTACAGGTGGCGTACGACGGCCCGCGCGATGACGATCCCGGCCGCGCCCGCGAGGCCCTGCGCCAGCCGGAAGGCGACGAGCGTCCCGACGGTGGGCGCGAACGCGCACAGGGCCGTGGCGACGAGGTACACCGCGAGCCCGGTCAGCAGCGGGCGGCGCCGGCCCCACCGGTCGCTCATCGGGCCGACGAGCAGCTGCCCGAGCGCCATCCCGGCCAGACAGGCGGTGAGGGTGAGCTGCACGGTGGCGGCGGGCGCGTGCAGGGTCCGGGTGACCTCCGGCAGCGAGGGCAGGTACATGTCCATCGCCAGCGGTGTGGTGGCGGTGAGCGCCCCGAGCATGAAGGTGACGAGCACCCCGCGCGGCCGCTCCGCGACCCCGGCCACCCCTCGGGGGGCCTCCACCTCCAGTGCCGTCACGGCATCCCGCTCACCCATACAACCCCTCCCAGCCAGAACCCCGGACGACGCCCACCATGGTCTCAGCTCCGGGGTGGTGTGGGGGACGTGTGTACGAAGGTCGCCGAGGGCTCGGCTCGGGGGGCGGCCCTCGGCAGGCACTCACGCCTGCCGGGCAGCCCGGCGAGGGCACGGGCGGCCCTGCGCCAGATCGCGGCCCCGGGGGCGGGGAGAGCCGCAGCGCCGCTGAACCGGGTCCCCGCCGGAGGCGTCAGCGGCGGTGGCGGCCGCCCTGCTGGGAGGCGGCTTCCGTCGGAGTCTCCGGCGCGCGGGCCCGGCGGCGGCCGCCCTGCGGGGGCACCGTCTCGGCGGAGGGGTCCGCCGGGCGTTCCCGGCGGCGGCCGCCTGGCGCCGCTTCGGCGGGGGCGCCCGCCGTAGCGGCCCGGCGGCGGCGCAGGATCGCCCAGGCGCCCGCGCCCAGCAGCGCCGCGGTGCCGGCCGCGCCCTCGGCGAGGCGGAGGGGGGACGGACCGGGCGGGGTGGCGGAGGCGTGGGCGGAGTGTTCCTTCGGAAGGGGGCTGACGGTCGGCCGGCTGCCCTTCGTACCGCCGGGGGCGGCGAGCAGCCCGACCGGCTGGGCGGCGCGGCCCGCGCCGAAGCCCCAGTCGAGGAGGGCGGCGGTCTGCTCGTACACCGCGTTGCTGCCCTCGGCGGGGTGCATGACGGTGACCAGCAGGGTGCGGCCGCCACGGGTGGCGGCGCCGGTGAAGGTGTTGCCCGCGTGGCTGGTGTAGCCGTTCTTGACGCCGAGCAGTCCCGCGTACGGCCGCAGCCCCCACGCGCCGGTGAGCAGGCGGTCGGTGTTCTGGATCTGGAAGGTCTTCTTGCCGCCGGCCGGGAAGTCGGCGGTACGGGTGCCGCAGTGGCGCCGGAAGTCGGGGTTCTCAAGTCCGGCGCGGGCGAACAGCGTGAGGTCGTACGCCGAGGAGATCTGACCGGGGTGGTCGAAGCCGTCCGGGCTGACCACATGGGTGTCGAGGGCGTGCAGGTACTCGGCCCTGGCCTGCATCTCGGCGACCGTGCGGGCGATCCCGCCGTTCATGTGGGACAGCACGTGCACGGCGTCGTTGCCCGAGCGCAGGAACACGCCCTGCCAGAGCTGCTCCACGGTGTACGTGGTCCCGGCCTGGACGCCGACGAGGCTGGACCCGGACGGTATGTCGGCGAGGTCGGCCTCGGTGACCCGGTACCGCTGCTCGGGGGCGAACTTGGGCAGCACGGTGTCCGCGAACAGCATCTTCAGCGTGGAGGCGGGCGCGAGCCGCCGGTGCGCGTTGTAGGAGGCGAGCACCTCGCCGGTGTCCCGGTCGGCGACGAGCCACGCCTGCGCGGTGAGCTTCTTCGGCAGCCCGGCCGCCCGCACCTGGACCCCGCCGAGGCCGAGCCGCTCACCGCCCACGACGCCGGCTCCCGCGGATCTCGCACCCGCGGATCTCGCCCCGGCGGCGGAGGCGGGGGCGGTGGCGGTCAGGGGCACGGCGGCCGCCGCGAGACCGAGAAGGGCACGTCGGCTGAGCGGGGAACTTTCACGCACCCGGGGACCGTACACCGGCTCCGAACGGCCCTTACCCGGGGGAGGTGTTTCCCCGGCCAGGACTTTGCCCTGTCATGTAGGTCTGATGGCCCCGTAGCACGGCGGCCCCCCGCCAAGCCCGTGTCCCCCTTACGCGTGACCCGTCTCGAACCGCGAGATCCGCCCGTCGTCGGCCACGGTGAACGTCCACCGGGTCCGCATCTCGCCCCAGGTGTCGTTGCGGTAGCGGGCGACGAGCGCGCGTCCGCCCCGGGACTCGTTGTCGACCTCCAGGTGGCCGTGGGTGGAGAAGATCTCCTGGTCGATCCAGACGGCGAGGTCGCGGTCGGCGCCGTCGTCGGCCATGGTCGCGCCGGGCGCGAGGAGGGACATGAAGCCTTCGCGGTCATGGGAGTTGACGGCGTGCACGAAGGCCCGTACGGCCGGGTCGCGCAGCTTGGCGGGCTGAATCGTCATGGCGTCAGGCTCACACCGCTCCCGGTGCCCTGCCACCGGACGTACCCCGCCCGCACCACCCGGACGCCCGTTCCGGGAGGCCGGACGGAGTACCCGGTGCGACGGTGGACGCAAGGGAAAGGGAGTCACCATGACCTGTTACGACCGACGCGACGTGGGCCTGCTGCTCCTCCGGCTGAGCACCGGCGGGGTGCTGGCCGCGCACGGTGCGCAGAAGCTGTTCGGCTGGTTCGGCGGCCACGGGCTGGTGGGCACCGGCCAGTTCATGGAGTCCGTGGGCTTCGCCCCCGGCAAGGCGAGCGCGACGGCGGCGGGGGTCGCGGAGGCGGGCGGCGGCGTCCTGCTGGCCCTCGGCCTGGCGACGCCGGTCGCGGGCGCGTCGGCGGCCGGCGCGATGGCGGGTGCGGCGGCCCTGCACGTCCCCAACGGCTTCTTCGCCCAGGAGGGCGGCTACGAGTACGCCGCCAGCCTCGGCCTCGCCGCCGCCGGCCTCGCCGTCACCGGACCGGGCCGGCTCTCCCTCGACCATCTCCTCGGCCATGTCTTCGACCGGAACTGGATGGTCCCCGCGGCCCTGGGCGTCACGGCGGCGGCCACGGCGGTCGTCATCGGCGCCCGCAACCGCCGGCTGCGGCAGACGGTGATCACCGAGCAGGAAGTGCTGTTCGAGGAGTAGCCACAGGGGGCTCTCGGGGTGGGGTACGACAGACGAGTCGGGCTGTACGCCGGGTTCTGTTCCGGGGGCCCTCGCGGGCGTCCCGGTGACGGCCATCCATCTAGGGCCGGTGTTGCCACCGGCCTCGTGCGGTCTACCCGCGGACTCGGGCGGGCAGCCCTCGATCGTCCGCGCAGAAACACCGGGGTGTTTCCTTTTGACCTTGCTCCGGGTGGGGTTTACCTAGCTGCCCAGGTCACCCTGGGCACTGGTGGTCTCTTACACCACCGTTTCACCCTTACCCCGCGCCGAGGCGCGAGGCGGTCTGTTCTCTGTGGCACTGTCCCGCGAGTCGCCTCGGGTGGCCGTTAGCCACCACCCTGCCCTGTGGAGCCCGGACGTTCCTCGGGAAGCCCCGTAAGGGACTCCACGCGGCCGTCCGCCCGGCTCGTCTGCCGTGCCGACCATGGTACCGGGCCGGGCGGCCGGCGCGGACCGGCGCCCGGGGCCCGTACGCTGGCGCGGAGGCCGAGAGAAGGAGTTGTCCGTGCTGGTCCTGCTGCCCCCGTCGGAGGGAAAGGCGTCCTCGGGCCGGGGTGCCCCGCTGAAGCCCGAGTCGCTGTCCCTGCCCGGCCTCGCCGCCGCCCGGCAGGCCGTGCTCGCCGAGCTGGTGGAGCTGTGCGCCGGGGACGAGGAGAAGGCACGCGAGGTCCTGGGACTGAGCGAGGGGCTGCGCGGCGAGGTCGCCAAGAACGCCGGTCTGCTCACGGCCGGCGCCCGCCCGGCGGGCGAGATCTACACCGGCGTCCTCTACGACGCCCTCGGCCTGGCCACCCTCGACCCCGCCGCCAAGCGCCGCGCGGCCCGCTCGCTGCTGGTGTTCTCCGGCCTCTGGGGCGCGATCGGCGTCACCGACCGCATCCCCTCCTACCGCTGCTCGATGGGCGTCAAGCTGCCCGGTCTCGGCGCGCTGGCCGGGCACTGGCGGGCCCCGATGGCCGAGGTGCTGCCCGAGGCGGCCGGGGACGGGCTCGTGCTCGACCTGCGCTCCGCCGCGTACGCCGCCGCCTGGAAGCCCAGGGGCGAGATCGCGGGGCGCACGGCGACGGTACGGGTGCTGCACGCGCCCACCCGCAAGGTGGTCAGCCACTTCAACAAGGCGACCAAGGGCCGTATCGTGCGCGCGCTGCTCACCCAAGGTGCCGCGCCGAAGGGCCCCGCCGAGCTGGCCGTCGCGCTGCGGGACCTCGGGTACGAGGTGGAGGCGTCGGCGCCGGAGAAGGCCGGGAAGCCCTGGGCGCTGGACGTCCTGGTGGACGACGTCCACTGAGCGTTCCCGGGCGCTATTGCAGCATGTGCAACGTTCGTTGCGCAGGCTGCTCCCCCTGGGCACGATGGCGTCCATGACCTCAACCGCGCCCTCCCCGGCCTCCGTACTGGACCTCGCGCCCGTCCTCCCCGTCGTCGTGCTCTCCGACGCCGCCGACGCCGTACCGCTGGCGCGGGCGCTGGTCGCCGGGGGGCTGCCCGCGATCGAGGTCACGCTGCGCACGCCGGCCGCGCTGGACGGCATCCGGGCCATCGCCGAGGAGGTGCCCGAGGCGGTGGTGGGCGCCGGGACGGTGATCACGCCGGAACAGGTGAGCCGGTGCGTGGCGGCGGGGGCGCGGTTCCTGGTCTCCCCCGGCTGGACCGAGTCGCTGCTCGCCGCGCTGCGGGAGTCCGGGGTGCCGTTCCTGCCGGGGGTGTCCACCGCCTCGGAGGTGGTGGCGCTGCTGGAGCGCGGGGTGCGCGAGATGAAGTTCTTCCCGGCCCAGGCGGCGGGCGGTACGGCCTATCTCAGGTCCCTCGCCGGGCCGTTGCCCGACGCCCGCTTCTGCCCGACGGGCGGGATCGCCGAGGCGAACGCGCCGGAGTATCTGGCGCTGCCCAACGTGGGCTGCGTGGGCGGCAGCTGGATGGTCCCGGCGGACGCGGTGGCCGCCGGGGACTGGGCCCGGATCGAGGAGCTGGCGCGGGGTGCGGCCGGGCTCAGGGACGCAGGTGGGACGTGTCGTTGAACAGCCGTACGCTCGCGTTGCCGTCGGCGTAGTACGCCACCGCCGACAGTGAGGCGGCCGACAGCTCCATCCGGAAGAGGGACTCGGGCGGGGCGCCCAGGGCGAGGCGCAGCAGGGTCTTGATCGGCGTGACGTGGGTGACCAGCAGCACCGTACGGCCCGCGTACTCGGCGACCAGCCGGGCGCGGGTCTCCTCGATCCGCTCGGCGGTCTCCGCGAAGCTCTCGCCGCCACCGGTGGGACGCGCCTGCGGGTCACCGAGCCAGGCGGTCAGGTCGTCGGGGTAGCGCTCGCGGGCCTCCGCGAAGGTCAGCCCCTCCCACGCGCCGAAGTCCGTCTCGCGCAGCCCGTCGTCCACGCGCACGTCCAGCCCCAGCCGGGCGGCGACGATCCCGGCGGTCTCCCGCGTGCGGGCCAGCGGCGAGGCGACGACCGCCTGGACGGTCCCCCGCCGCGCCAGCGCCTCCGCCACCAGCCGCGCCTGCTCCCGCCCCACCTCGGACAGCGCGGGATCACTCCCTCCGCTCCCGGAGAACCGCTTCTGCGGAGTGAGCGGCGTCTCCCCGTGCCGCAGCAGCACGAAGGTCGCGGGCGCCCCGAGATCGGGAGCCGCGCTCCAGCCGGGCGAGGAGGTGGTGGCGGAGGCGACGGTACGCGCGGCCCGGGCGTCGCTCCGAGCGGGCTCGGCCGAAGCCGCCGGCTCGGATGGGAGCGCGGGCCGTCCCTGGGCCAGAGCCGCCCTCGCGGCCGCCGCCCCCGCGCGGGCGTCCCCGGGAGGACCCTCGGGCTCGAGAACCGCCGGAGCCCGAGGCGTCCACGCCTCGCCCTTCGCCCCCGCGTCCATCGCCTCGTTCGCCAGCCGGTCGGCGTGCTTGTTGCGTTCGCGCGGTATCCACTCGTAGGTGACCCGGCCGGGCGGGAAGATGCCGCGGGCCTCGGCCGCGAGGGGCTTCATGTCGGGGTGCTTGATCTTCCAGCGGCCCGACATCTGCTCGACGACCAGCTTGGAGTCCATGCGGACCGCAACCCGCGCCTCGGGGTCGAGGGCGTGGGCGGCGCGCAGGCCGGCGAGGAGACCGCGGTACTCGGCGACGTTGTTGGTGGCGACGCCGATGAACTCGGCGGCCTCGGCCAGGGTCTCCCCCGTGGCCGCGTCACTCACGGCGGCCCCGTACCCCGCCGGGCCGGGGTTGCCCCGCGACCCGCCGTCGGCCTCGACGACGAACTCCCGCACGCCCAGAGCTCCTTACCGCCGCTCCACCGGAACGACTACAGACCCGACTCCGCCGTGCGCACCAGGATGCGGTGGCAGTTCTCGCAGCGGACCACCTGGTTCCGCGCGGCCGCGCGGATCTCGCTCAGCTCGGTGATCGCCAACTCCTGACGGCAGCCCTGGCAGGTGCGGGCGTACAGCTTGGCCGCGCCGACGCCGCCGCCCTGGACACGCAGGCGGTCGTACAGCTTGAGCAGGTCGGCCGGGACGGACGCGGAGACGACCTCGCGCTCCTTGGTCACCGCGGCGGCCTCGTCGTCCAGCTCGCGGAAGGCGGCGTCGCGGCGCGCGGTGGCGTCGTCCGACTTGGCCTGCAGGGAGGCGACCCGCTCGGTCAGCTCGGCGACCCGCGCCTGGGCGGCCTCGCGGCGCTCCATGACCTCGAGGACGACGTCCTCCAGGTCGCCCTGGCGCTTGGCGAGGGAGGCGATCTCGTGCTGGAGGCCGGTGAGGTCCTTGGGCGAGGTGACCGCGCCGGAGTCCAGGCGCTGCTGGTCGCGGGTGGCGCGGCGGCGCACCTGGTCCACGTCCTGCTCGGCCTTGGTCTGCTCGCGGGCGCAGTCGCTCTCCTCGGTCTGCGCGGCCACCAGCAGGTCGCGCAGCTGGACGAGGTCCTTGCCCAGCGTCTCGATCTCGGCGTGCTCGGGGAGCGACTTCCGCTTGTACGCGATCTGCTGCAGGCGGACGTCGAGGTCCTGGACGTCGAGGAGTCGGATCTGGTCGGCGGGCTCGGCGTTCAGTTGGGGGCTCCCGTGGGGCTAGTGGTGAGGGGGGACGCCGCGTGGGCGGTCCAGGGGTCGGTGACCGTCGTGGACACGTGGACGCGAAGGCCCCAGCCGTGACGGTCGGAGATCTGGTCGAGTTCGGCCGCGGCCAGCTCGCACCAGGGCCACTCGGTGGCCCAGTGGGCCGCGTCGAGGAGGGCGAGCGGGCGCTCGGCGACGGACGCGGTGGCCGCGACGAACTCGGACGCGGGGTGGTGGCGCAGGTCGGCGGTGAGGAAGGCGTCCACACCGGCCGCGCGGACCCGGTCGAAGAGGCTGTCGCCGGAGCCGCCGCTGACGGCGACGGTACGGACGACGGCGTCGGGGTCGCCGGCCACCCGGATGCCCTGCGCGGTGGCGGGCAGCCGTTCGGCGGCGCGCTGGGCCAGCTCGCGCACGGTCAGCGGGTGGTCCAGCTCGCAGATCCGGCCCAGGCCCCGGCGTCCGGCCGGGTCGTCGGGGTCGGGTACGAGGGGACCGGTGACCCGGAGGTCCAGCGCGCCGGCGAGGGCGTCGGAGACTCCGGGGTCGGCCTTGTCGGCGTTGGTGTGCGCCACGTGCAGGGCGACGTCGTTCTTGATCAGCGTGTGCACGACGCGGCCCTTGGGGGTGCCGGCGGCCACCGTGGTCGTCCCGCGCAGATAGAGCGGGTGGTGTGTGACGAGCAGGTCCGCGCCGAGCCGTACGGCCTCGTCGGCGACCTCCTGCACCGGGTCCACGGCGAACAGGACGCGGGTGACCTCCTGGCCGGGGTCGCCCGTGACCGTGCCGACCGCGTCCCAGGACTCGGCCCGCTCGGCGGGCCACAGGGTCTCCAGGGCGGCGATGACTTCAGACAGACGGGGCACGAGGAAAGGCTACCTGTCCGTCCAGGGGGGCCGTACCGCGTACGGCGGCCCCGGGCCCGGTACGCCCAGACCCGCCCTCTCCTCAGAGGAATCGCTTCTGCGCCACCCGTATGTGTGAAGTGGTCCGGACCCGGCCCCCCGGCCGTGCGTACGAAAACTAGCTTCGTCGCCGGAGGTGACCGAACCATGACGGCCTGTGCGATCGAATCCCCGTCGACCGGCGCGGAACACGAGGCGCCCACGACGCGGTACGCCATCACGGCGGACGGCGCGTACGCCGCCCGGCTCGCGCTGGACGGGGAGAGCTGGTTCCCGGAGCGCTGGACGCTGGACGGCCCGGAGCCGTACGCGGTGCCGCTGCCCGGCGGGCAGCCGGAGGAGCCGGGTACGGAGGTGCAGCCCATGGGGGACGGGCGGGTGCTGATCCACCGGCTGGTGGAGTCGCGGCACGCCTTCTCCCTGCTCTACCCGACCGGGCCCGGCACCGGTGAGCTGGCGGTGGGCGCGGTGGAGTGCGGGTCCGACACCTACGTCACCCTGCTGCCGCCCGCGCCGGGGGGCGAGCGGGCGTACGCGCTGGCGGTGTGCGAGACGTCCACGGTGGTGTGGCTGGTGGCGGGCGGTGCGGCGGGGCCGGAGCGGGTGGCCGAGGTGCCGGGGCGCTGCTCGGGCGGGGTGTGGCTGGAGCCGGCCGGCCGGATGCTGGCGCTCGACCGGGAGCTGGCGGGCCGGACCAAGACGGTCGTGGTGGACCTGGGGCGGGACGGGGAGGTCTCCGCTCTGCTGGAGATCGCGCCCGACAGCGACGACCGGTTGCTGCTGGCCGACCCGGACAGCGGGCTGGTGCTGATCTCCTCGGACGCGGCCTCGCCGGGGCAGGAACGATTGGGCTGGGGCGTGCTCGGCAGCACCCTCCCGGTCCGCTTCCCCGGCGCGCTGCGGCTGCCGGACTGCACGGTGACGCCGTTCGCCATCCAGCCGGGCCAGGTCCTGACCCCGGAAACCTGCGCGGTGGCCCTGCGGGTGGACGGCCCCCTCGGCACCTGGATCGCCATCTGGCACCCCACCGACCGCCAGGCCCGCCACCTCCCGGCCCCGGAGGGGTGGCTGGCGGGCTCCGGCCTGTGGACCCCGGAGGGCGTGCTCCGCCTCCCGTACTCGACGGCCCAGGCCCCCTGCGGAGTGGCGGAACTGAACCCTCCGGCACGGGACCCGGCCCCCGCGGAGCCCGCGCGCGCCGGGGAACCGGAGCCCCCGGCGCCCCGCCCGGTCCCCCTGCGGGAGGCCCCGCTCGCCCGGGCGGCCGCCGAGTAGCGACGCCAGGGCGCCGGCCGCTGCGCGCGAGGGGCCGAGCCCGCACGGCGGCGGGATGCCGAGCCGGACGCCGCCCCGCCCGGCAGCGCCGTCCGCACCGGCCCGGCCGCCTGGACCCCGCTCCCCGGTGGTTGGTTACACTCTCCCGGCTGCAAGACGATCATGTTGACGGGGTGAATGCTTCCGATGACCGAAGCCAGCACGAGGCAGCCGCTGTCCGCGCCCGCGGATTCCGGGGTGCACCGGCCCGCGTCCCTCTCCGCCGAGGCGGACGGGCACGGGCGGCACCGGGGACCGGTCGCGGACCGGGACGGGGAGAGCGCCCCCAGCGGGCGCCATCGCCGCCCGGGCGGCGGGACCGCCGGGACGGCTGTCTGATCGATACGGCGAGGGGCGGGGCGCGGGCCACACGGCACGCACCCCGCCCCTTCGTCATGGCCGGCCGTGACATTTGTACTGCCGGAGTCCGTACGTACGCCTCTGCCCGCGGCCGCGTCCCGCTCCTACCGTCGTAGACATGACACAGACGCGGGGCATCGAACCGGCCGGATGCGGACAGAGGCGCTCATTTCCTACGCTGTACCGTCGCCCCGCCGAACGTGCGGGCGAGGCAGCGGTGGCGAACACGGGGAAAACGGACATGTCATGGTGGGCACGGGGCCGACGCGGGCTGCGCGCGGCGGCTGCGGCACGGCGGCAGTGGAAGGCGGACATGGCGCGGGCCAAGGCCACCCAGAAGGCCGCGGGCACGAAGTGCGGGAATCCCGTACTGGGGCACGACCACGCGGGGCCCCCGCCGACCGGCTTCGCGCTGCTGCCCTGGCTGCTGATGGGCCTGGGCTCGTTCTCCAACCTGCTCCAGGGCAAGGCGGAGAACCCGTGGATCGGCGGCCTGGGCCTGCTGGTCTTCAACTCCCTCTACGTCTATGTCACCTTCCGCGCCTTCCACCGCGAGAAGCGGCAGTCCCTCTCCACCCGGCTGGCCCTGCTGGCCATGGGCCTGGTGACCACGGGCCTCGCGGTCGGCTACGGCGGCAACTGGCTGCTGTTCTTCCCGCTGCTCGGCCTCGCCACCGGCGCCACCCTGCGCGGCCGGCACCTCGGCAGGATCGGTCTGCTGCTGGCGGCGTACGCGGCGGTTCTCGCGGCCTTGCGCGAAGGCTGGCGGGAGGCGCCGAACATCGGATACGCGACCTTCCTGTCCTGCATGGTCACGGCGGCGATCCTGAGCCTGTCGGAGGCGGTACGGGAGCTGCGGGCCGCGCGGGAGGAACTCGCACGGCGGGCGGTGGAGAAGGAACGGCTGCGCTTCTCCCGCGATCTGCACGACCTGCTGGGCCACACCCTGTCGGTGATCGTGGTGAAGTCGGAGGCCGCGCGGCGGCTGGCCGGACGGGACCTGGACGCGGCGCTGGCCCAGATCGGGGACATCGAGTCGGTGGGCAGGCAGGCGCTGACCGAGATCCGGGAGGCGGTGACCGGCTACCGCGAGGGCAGCCTGTCCACCGAGCTGACCCGCGCCCGCTCGGCACTGGCGGCGGCGAGCGTGGAGCCGGTGGTACGGCAGTCGGGGGCGCCGCTGGCCCCGCAGACGGAGGCGCTGCTCGGCTGGGTGGTGCGCGAGGCGGTGACCAACGTGGTCCGGCACAGCCACGCCACCCGCTGCGAGATCACCGTGGAGAGCGCCGGGGAACGGGCCCGCCTCACCGTCACCGACAACGGCACCGGCACGGCCGGCCCGAGCACCGGCGGCACCGGCCTCACGGGCCTCACCGAGCGCCTGGCCGCGGCGGCCGGCTCCCTGACAGCGGGCCCGGCCCCCGCGGGCGGCTTCACGGTGACGGCAGAACTCCCGGCACCCCCGACAGAGCCACCCACCACCGCCCCGACACCGGCCGCGCTGAAGTCCTGACGCGACGCGACATCCCCCCACCGGGGCAGCCTCCCGGCCCGCCGTCGACCCCGGACGGCGGGCCGGGACGCCTGAGCGCGCCCACACCCCGAGGCAGCGAACCCCCGGCACCCCACGCCGAGCGACCGACTCCGGCGCCGGCCCCGCCGACTCCCCACGGCAGCCCCGCCCCCACCGGCCCCCTCGCCAAACCCCCTTGTCCACCGGACGCCCCTCGCTACCCTGGCGCGGTGAACGAGATCCGGCTTCTGCTGGCCGAGGACCAGGGGATGATGCGGGGCGCCCTGGCGCTGCTGTTGGGGATGGAGGACGACATCGAGGTGGTCGCCCAGGTCGCCGCGGGGGACGCGATCGTGGCGGCGGCCCTGGAGCACCGGCCGGACGTGGCGCTGTTGGACATCGAGTTGCCGGGGCTCAGCGGGCTGGACGCGGCCGCGCTGCTGCGGGAGCGGGTGCCGGGGTGCCGGGTGCTGATCCTGACCACGTTCGGGAGGCCGGGCTATCTGCGCCGGGCGATGGAGGCGGGGGCGGCCGGATTCCTGGTGAAGGACGGGCCGGTGGAGGAGCTGGCGCAGGCGGTGCGCCGGGTGCTGGCCGGGGAGACGGTGGTCGACCCCGTACTGGCGGCGGCCGCGCTCAGCGCCGGACCGAACCCGCTGACCGGCCGGGAGTGCGAGGTGCTGACCGCCTCCGTGGACGGCGCGACGGTCGCCGACATCGCCGCCCGGCTGCACCTCTCGGAGTCCACCGTCCGCAACTACCTCTCCTCGGCGATCGGCAAGACCGGCACCCGCAACCGCGCGGAGGCGGTGCGGGAGGCACGCCAGCGCGGCTGGTTGTAAAGCACTGACACCCGGTCAGAAACCCATCTCTCGGTCAAGGATTCATTAGCGTCCCGAAGCAACGGAATAGTTTCCCGCGCATACGAGGTTCACCGTGCACGTATTCACGCGGGAGGACCCATTTCCATGACCCACACCACGCCCGACCACGCCGGCAGGAGAGCGGGCGGGGCCGTAGTCCCGGTGCTCGCCTTCGCGGGCATCGTGGTCGCGGTGATGCAGACCCTGCTCGTGCCGGTCATCAAGGACCTGCCGCAACTGCTCGGCACCGCGCCGAGCAACGCGACCTGGGTCCTCACCTCCACCCTGCTCTCCGGCGCCGTCGCCACCCCGATCATGGGCCGCCTCGGCGACCTGTACGGCAAGCGCCGGATGCTGATCCTCAGTCTGTCCGTGATGGTGGTCGGCGCGCTGGTCAGCGCACTCACCAGTCAGCTGCTCCTGATGATCGCGGGCCGTACCCTCCAGGGCTTCGCCATGGGCGCGATCCCGCTGGGCATCGGCCTGATGCGCGACATGCTCCCGCGTGAACGGCTCGCTTCGGCGATGGCCCTGATGAGCTCCTCGATCGGCGTCGGCGGCGGTCTCGCGCTGCCCGCCGCCGCCCTGGTCGCCCAACACACCGACTGGCACGCCCTGTTCTACGGCGCCGCCGGCCTGGGCGTGCTCGCCATCGGCCTGACCCTGCTGGCCGTCCCCGAGTCCCCGGCCCGCGCCAAGGGCTCCTTCGACTACCCGGGCGCCGCCGGCCTCTCCGCCGGTCTGGTGCTGCTCCTGCTGCCCATCACCAAGGGCAGCGACTGGGGCTGGTCCTCCGGCACCACCCTCGGCCTCTTCGGCGCCGCGCTCGCCGTGCTGCTGCTGTGGGGCGTGTACGAGCTGCGCACAACGGCCCCGCTGGTCGACCTGCGCACCACCGCCCGCCGCGAGGTCCTGCTCACCAACCTCGCCTCGATCATGGTCGGCGTCAGCTTCTACGTCGTCTCGCTGGTCCTGCCCCAGCTGCTCCAGCTCCCCACCGCCACCGGCTACGGCCTCGGTCAGTCGATGGTGGTCGCCGGTCTGTGCGTGGCCCCGCTGGGCCTGACCATGATGTTCACCGCCCCGGTCTACGCCCGCCTCTCGGCCCGCTACGGCCCCCGGACGACCCTGATCATCGGCCTGCTGGTCATCGCGGCCGGCTACGCGGGCGGCCTCGGCCTGATGCACGCCGCCTGGCAGACGATCATCACCTCGATGGTCCTCGGCGCCGGCATCGGCCTGGCGTACTCCTCGCTGCCCGCGCTGATCGTGGGTGCGGTCCCGGCCTCCGAGACGGGTGCCGCCAACGGTCTCAACACCCTGATGCGCTCCATCGGCACCTCGGTCTCCAGCGCCGTCATCGGCATGGTGCTGGCCAACACCGCGCACGACCTGGGCGGCGGGGTCGCGGTGCCGACGATGCACGGCTTCCGGGTCTCCTTCCTGATCGCCACGGCCGCCGTGCTGGTGGGTCTGGCGCTCGCGGTGTTCCTGCCCCGCACCCCGCGCCCGGCCGCGCCCCACACCCAGTTGCGGGCCAGCAGCGAGGAGGACGCGGTGCTGGAGCGCGCGGAGGAGGTGCTGCGCGGTTTCCGGGGCCGGGTGCTGGACGCCTCCGGCGCCCCGGTGGCCCGCGCCAAGGTCACACTGATCGACCGCCGGGGCCGCCAGGCCGGCTCCACGCTCTCCGGCCATGACGGCGGCTACGCCCTCCCGGTGCCGTCCGAGGGCCCGTACGTGCTGGCCGCCCGCGCCGCCGGACACGGCCCGCTGGCCTCGGCGGCGACCCACGCCGGGGACGAGCGCCCGGTCGAGGTGGACCTGCCGCTGCCGGGCCGGACCGTCACGGCGTGACCCGCGCGACTCCCCCGCCACCGCACCCCCCGCCCGGCTCCGGGCGGGGGGTGCGGCAGCATGGGGCGCCGAGAAGGACGTACGTCGAGAGGAACCCCATGCCCGCGGTACAGAAGCCCGAGATCCTGGTCGCGTTCGAGGCCGCGAAGGGGTTCATGCCCGTGGACGAGGGGCTGGCGCTGTACGCGGCGGCGGTGGAGGCCGGACAGCTGGGGCTGCCCCTGCTGGAGGTCGGCACCTACTGCGGGCGCTCCACCCTCCTGCTCGCGGACGCCGCCCGCAGGGTCGGGGTCACCGCGCTCACCGTCGACCACCACCGGGGCAGCGAGGAGCAGCAGCCGGGCTGGGACTACCACGACCCGGAGACCGTCGACCCCGAGATCGGTCTGATGGACACCCTCCCCACCTTCCGCCGCACCCTGCACCGGGCGGGCCTGGAGGACCATGTGATCGCGCTGGTCGGCCGCTCCCCGCAGGTCGCCGCGGTCTGGAACTCCCCCGTGGCGCTGGTGTTCGTCGACGGCGGCCACACCGACGAGCACGCGAACGCCGACTACGAGGGCTGGGCACCGCACCTCGCGCCCGGCGGCCTGCTGGTCATCCACGACGTGTTCCCGGAGCCGGAGGACGAGTTCACCGGCCAGGCGCCCTACCGCGTGTACCTGCGGGCGCTGGCCTCGGGCGCCTTCACCGAGGTCTCCGCCACGGGCTCGCTGCGGGTGCTGCGGCGCACCGGGGACGGCATCTGACGACGCGTCAGGGATGCGCGGGCCGCGCCGGTCCTGTCCGTTAGGGTGGCTTGCGTGTCGTACGAAGGCCCGGAAGACGAAGCCCCCCAGCCGCGCTCCCGGCGCGCGCTGACCCTCACGTTCGCCGCGCTGGTGCCGGTCGCCCTGCTCGGCTGGCTCGGCTGGTCGGCACTCGGGGACGAGCCGGGCCGCCCGGCGACCGCCGCGAGCCCGTCGGCGTCCGCGGCGCCGGGCGGCACGAGCGGCCCCTCGCCGAGTGCGGGCTCGCTCGCCGGGAAGGTCGTCGTCATCGACCCCGGCCACAACACGGGCAACTTCCGGCACACCGCGGAGATCAGCGAGCAGGTCGACGTCGGCAACGGCAAGAAGGAGTGCGACACCACCGGTACCGCCACCGACGCCGGCTATCGGGAGGCCGAGTTCACCCTCGACGTCGCCCACCGGCTGCGGGCGCTGCTGGAGGAGCGGGGCGCCACGGTGAAGCTGACCCACGACGGCGACCGGAAGTGGGGGCCGTGCGTGGACGAGCGGGCCCGGATCGGCAACACCGCCCACGCGGACGCGGCGATCTCGCTGCACGCGGACGGCTCGGCCGAGGGCAACCACGGTTTCCATGTGATCATGCCGGGCTCGGTGCACGCGGGCGCCGCGGACACCCGGCCCATCGTCGCTCCTTCCGCGAAGCTGGGCGCGCGGGTCGCGGCCGGCTACCGCAGTACCACCGGTGAGCCCTTCTCCAACTACCTGGGCGACGGCACCGGGATGGTCACGCGCACGGACCTCGGCGGTCTCAATCTGTCAACGGTTCCGAAGGTGTTCATCGAGTGCGGGAACATGCGGGACACGTCCGACGCGGCCCTGCTGACCAGCGGTCCCTGGCGGCAGAAGGCCGCGCAGGGGATCTCTGAGGGAATCGTGAGTTTCCTGCACGAGTCGTGACCGCCGGGCGAAACCGTCCGCACAGCGGATCACGCGGACGGTACTGTCTACCGACGACGAGACGACCTACGAAGGACCTGATGAAGTGAATATCCGATCCCTCACCAGAGGCGACGGCGTGGTGATCGGAGCGGCGCTACTGCTGCTCATCGCGTCGTTCTTCGACAACTTTTCGTACGACGACCTTCCCGGCGACGTCGACATGCCGAACCTCTGGGAGAGCGGCCCGGTCCTGCTCAGCGTCGTCCTGGCAGGTCTGATCGCCGCCGGGCTCGTCGTCGCCGCCCGCGCGCTGCCGCAGCCCCGCAAGGTCGCCGGTCTCGAACTCGGCGCCTTCGGCGTGGCGTTCGCGGTGTTCGCCGCGTGGAGCGCGCTGGGCAATGTGATCGACCCGGTCGGCGGCCTGGACAACATCGCCGCCGGCTCCAAGTCGCCGAGCGCGGGCACCGGTCTGATCCTCGCGCTGGTGGCCACGCTGATCCTGGCGGGCGCCGCCGTCGCCACCCCGCTCGTCCCGGCCCTCCAGGCCCCGCTGATCCCGGCACCCAAGCCGGCCGCCCCGCAGCCCTACGGCGCGCAGCCGCCCCAGGGTTACGGCTACCCCGGTGCCCCGGCCGCGTCCTTCGGCGGCGGTCAGCCGCAGCAGGCGCAGGCGTTCGGCCAGGGGGCCGCCCCGCAGGGCGCTCCGGCGCCGCAGCAGCAGGCGCCCGCCGCGGACTTCTCGCCGTTCTGGTTCGCCGTGCCGGTGACCCGTCCGCTGTTCGCGGAGGACGGCTCGCCGAGCCCGGTCGCCGAACTGGCCCCGGGTACCTGGTACCTGGCGGTCGAGCAGCGCGGTGCCGCGCTGCTCGCGCAGACCCAGGACGGCCGTCGCGGCGTCCTGCAGGACACCTCGGGCATCCAGCGCGGCTGAGCCCCGAAAACCGTCGTACGCGGCCCCTCGCCCCTTCCGGGCGGGGGGCCGCGGCCGTGTCAGCCCTTGGAGAGGTCCGAGGAGGACGGCACCTGGTCCTTGACCGGCGCTCCCGCGCTCGCGCCCGCGCTCTTCACCTTGTCGATGGTGCCCTCGAACGCCCCCATCGCGTCCGTGTCACCCCCGCGCAGCTTGGACGGGAGGTTCTTCAGGCTCTCGATGCCGGCGGAGAGCGGGGCCAGCGCCTTGGTCAGGGCGGGGTCGCCCTGCGCGCTCTTCTGGGCGGCCTTGAGCCGGTTGTAGGCGAAGGCACCGGCGAGGCCGGCCTTGACGAGGGCCACCTTGCGGCCGTCGGCGCCCTTCTTGAAGGTGCCGGCCCGCCAGGGCTTCACGATCCACTGGTAGGTCGCCCCGGCCGCGAGGCCCGCGTTGGCGACGAACCGGGTCTTGGCGAACTTCTGGCGTTCGGCGGAGGTGCTGGGGCTCGGGGAGGCCGCGGCGGGGATCTTGGTGCTGGTCTTGTCGCCACTGCCGCAGGCGGCGGCACCGGCCAGCAGGGCGCAGCACAAGATGAGCGCCACCCAGGTGCGGCGCAGCGGAACGGGCACGCGGTCCTCCGGACGTGATTCCCCGAGCGGGTGTCTCTGGTCCGAAGCCTTGCCCGCCCTCCCGGCCGCCGCCAGCCGGGAGGCCCGTACGGGTCGTCAGGCCCGGTATTACTGGCCTGTGGCCGGTTTCAGGGGGCGTCGGGCGGCAATTCGAACACCATGTCTCGATACCACTCAGGCACCAACCAGGCAGGCCGTGTCATCGCCGTCGTAGCGGACGTGATGGCCTTCATCCTCGGCCTCTGGATCTTGATGTACCTGTTGGACGCGAACCGGGCCAACGCCCTGGTCGACTTCGTCCATGACACGGCGGCGTTCCTGGCGGGCTGGTCGCACGACCTGTTCACCTTCGACGAGGCGTGGGCCCGCGTCGTCGCCGGGTACGGCCTGGCCGCCGTGGTCTACCTGTTCATCGGCCACTTCATCGCGGGCCGGCTGCACCGCTGACGCGGAGGGACACCGGGAGGGGCCCCGCCTGCCGCTAGTCGCAGCAGTCGGGGTCCAGGCCGCGGGGCAGCAGGTCGCCGCCGAAGACGGCGCCGGTCGCGTCGTGGCCGCCGAGGGCGGCGACCGCGAGCAGCAGCGAGCCGGCGGTCCAACTGGTCAGTTCCCGCGGCCAGACGGCGTCGTCGTCGAAGACGTAGCCGGTCCAGTACAGGCCGGACTCGTCGTCGCGCAGGTGCTGGATGGACTGGAGTATCTCCAGCGCGCGGTCGGACTCCCCCATCGCCCAGAGCGCCAGGGCGAGTTCGCAGGACTCGCCACCGGTCACCCACGGGTTGGGCACGACGCAGCGCACGCCGAGGCCGGGCACCACGAAGCGGTCCCACCCGTCCTCGACGCGCTCCTTGGCCTCGGCGCCGCTGATGGCTCCGCCGAGGACCGGGTAGTACCAGTCCATCGAGTACTGGTTCTTGTCGAGGAACCGCTCGGGGTGCCTGCGGATCGCGTGCCGCAGCGCGCCCACCGCCAACTCCCAGTCGGGCTGCGGCTCTTCGCGCTGGTCGGCGATGGCGAGCGCGCAGCGCAGGGCGTGGTGGATGGACGAGCTGCCGGTGAGCAGGGCGTCTTCCGTGGGGGTGCCGTCCTCGGCGCGCCGCCAGCCGATCTGGCCGCCGGGCTGCTGGAGCCGGAGCACCCATTCGACGGCCGCGTACACGGTGGGCCACAACCGGTCCAGGAACGTGTCGTCCCCGGTGGACAGGTAGTGGTGCCAGACGCCGACGGCTATGTAGGCGACGAAGTTGGACTCGCGGGCGCGGTCGGTGACGTGGTCGTGGGCGCCGTCGGCGTAGGCGGCGTACCAGGAGCCGTCCTCGTTCTGGTGGTCGGCGAGCCAGCGGTAGGCGCGCTCGGCCGCCGCGTGCTCCCCGGCCGCGTCGAGGGCCATGGCGGCCTCGGTGTGGTCCCAGGGATCGAGGTGGTGGCCGCGGAACCAGGGGATCGCGCCGTCGGGCCGCTGCACCGCGAGGATGCCCCGGACGGTGTCGGCGGCCTGCTCGGCGGTGAGGACCCCGGTCAGCACGAGGTGGTCGGCCCTGGGTGTGGTCACGGGGCGTCCGTCCCGGCCTCGCCGAGGCGGGGCAGGTGCGGCTTGGTGGCGTAGGCGACGAAGCTCTTGCCGATCAGCGGGTTGAGCGCCTGCTCGGCCACGCGCGTGGCCAGCGGCTTCTTCATGATGTCCCAGACCAGCAGCTTGTGGTACGCCCGTACCGGCAGCGCCTTGTCGTTGTCGACGCCGAAGGCGCACTTGAGCCACCAGTAGGGCGAGTGCAGGGCGTGCGCGTGGTGGGTGCCGTACGGCTTGAGGCCGGCGCCGCGCATCTTGGCGAGGAGCTCCTCGGCCCGGTAGATGCGGATGTGGCCGCCCTCGACCTCGTGATAGGCGTCGGAGAGCGCCCAGCAGACCTTCTCGGGACCGTAGCGGGGCACGGTGACGGCTATCCGGCCGCCGGGCTTGAGCACGCGCACCATCTCGGCGAGGACGCCCTTGTCGTCGGGGATGTGCTCCATCACTTCGGAGATGATGACGACGTCGAAGGACTCGTCGGGGAAGGGCAGCGCGAGCGCGTCGCCCTCCATCGCGGTGGCGGTGGCGCCCTCGGGGGCCTCGCCGGCCTCCTTCATCGCCGCGAACCACTTGGCGACCTCGCGGATTTCCTCCGCGTTCTGGTCGAGGGCCACGACCTGGGCACCACGCCGGTAGCACTCGAAAGCGTGCCGGCCGGCCCCGCAGCCGAGGTCCAGGACACGGTCGCCTGGGGCGAGCGGGAACCGGGAGAAGTCGACGGTCAGCACGTGGCCCTGCTTTCGGAGGAGCTTTCGGAAGGTGCCGCGGCGCTCGCCGCGGCGGCGACGGGGCGGCCGGGGACGGCTGCGGGAAGAGGCGCGACGCGCGGGCGGGCCCGGTCGATCTCCTCGCGGTAGCGGGCCACGGTGCCCTCGGCCGCGCGGGCCCAGGTGAAGCGGGCGAGCACCCGCTCGCGGCCGGCCGCGCCGAGCCGGGCGCGCAGGTCCCGGTCGCCGAGCAGCCGGGTGAGGGCGGCGGCGAGCGCGCCCGCGTCGCCGGGGGGCACCGCCAGGCAGGTCTCGCCGTCGGTCCCGGCGACCTCGGGAATCGCGCCCCCGGTGGTGGCGACCAGCGGGGTGGCGGTGGCCATGGCCTCGGCGGCGGGCAGCGAGAACCCCTCGTACAGCGAGGGCACGCAGGCGACTTCGGCGGAGCGGATCAGGTCGACCAGCTCGGCGTCGGAGATGCCCTTGACGAACTCGACGGCGTCCTCCAGGCCGTACCGCTCGATCGCCTGGGCGACCGGGCCCTCCCCGGGGCGCTTGCCGACGACGACGAGGTGGGCGTGCGGCTGTTCGGCGCGCACCTTGGCGAGGGCCTCGACCAGGAACACCAGGCCCTTGAGGGGCACGTCGGCGCTGGAGGTGGTGACGATCCGGCCCGGCACCTCGGGCACGGCCGGGTCCGGCGCGAACAGGGTGGTGTCGGCGCCGATGTGGACGACGTGCACCCGGTCCCGGCGCACGCCGAGGTGGTCGACGATCTCCTGGCGGGAGCTGCCGGAGACGGTGAGCACGGAGGGCAGGCGGCGGGCGACGCGCTTCTGCATCCGGGTGAAGGCGTACCAGCGGCGTACCGAGAGGCGGCGCTTGAGGTCTTCGGCGGCGTCGAGTTCGAGCTGCCGGTCCACGGTGATGGGGTGGTGGATGGTGGTGACCAGGGGCGCGCCGAGGTCGCCGAGCAGGCCGTAGCCGAGCGTCTGGTTGTCGTGGACGACGTCGAACTCGCCCCTGCGGTCGCGCAGTCGGCGTCCGGCGCGCAGGGAGAAGGTGAGCGGCTCGGGAAAGCCGCCGGTCCACATCGTGGCGACCTCGAGCGCGTCGACCCAGTCCCGGTATTCGCCCCGCCCGGGGGTGCGGAAGGGGTCGGGCTGGCGGTAGAGGTCGAGGCTGGGCAGCTCGGTGAGGCTCAACCGGCCCGCGTAGTCGTCGTGTTCGTCGAGCACGGGATAGGGCTGGGAGCCGATGACCTCCACCTGGTGGCCCAGGCGGGCGAGTTCACGGGAGAGGTGGCGGACGTAGACGCCCTGGCCGCCGCAGAAGGGGTTGCCCTTGTAGGTGAGGAGCGCGATACGGAGCGGTCGCTCGCCGTCGGCCGCGGTGCCCGGGAGAGCCGCCTGACTGGCCTCAGCGGTCACTCTGGGCCCCCTTCTGCCTGCACGGTCCCGCGAGACTACGACGGGACGACAATCCGGAACAAGTTTCAGACTTGATCATCCAAGAGGCTCTGAATCTACCGGCAGGTAGGAGCGCTGTGAGCAGTGGATCAGGTGATTCACGCCACGACCGGCGGCTTTGCGGCCCCCGGTAAAGTGGCCGGGTCGTCATACACCCGTACGGGGGGAAGCCGGTGTGATTCCGGCGCTGACCCGCAACCGTCATCCGGCGCCCCCCTGGGCCCGGTCAGCCGGAACGCCCCGACGGGAGGTTGACCGGCTCACGTGCGGGGCGCTGTGTCCCGCACGGCACCGTCGAGGCATACGGGGCCGGGCCGCCGGGGTGGTTCCCGTGCGCGCGTCGGCCCCTCGCAGGAGAGGCAGTCGCCGACCATGAACGTCCGCCGCAGTGCCGCGGCTCTCGCCGCCATAGGCGTGCTGGCCGCAGCCGCGCCCGCCACGGCCGCCCCGTCCCCGAAGGTGACGGTCCCGGCCGGGCTGTTCGGCAAGGGCGACCCCACGTACGACGGCGTCTGGCGCCAGTCCCTCGCCCTGCTCGCGCAGCACACCGCCGGTGAGAAGCCCGCGGACCAGGCCGTCACGTGGCTGACCGGCCAGCAGTGCGCCGACGGCGGCTTCGCCTCCTTCCGCGCCGACACCGGCACCGCGTGCGGCGGCAAGGGCGCGCAGGCGGACACCAACAGCACGGCCGCCGCCGTCCAGGCGCTCGCCGCGCTCGGCGGGCACGACGACGTGACCGGCAAGGCCGTCACATGGCTGAAGGCCCAGCAGAACAAGGACGGCGGCTGGGGTTACTCCCCCGGCGGCCCGAGCGACGCCAACTCCACCTCCGTCGTGGTGGGCGCGCTGGCCGCCGCCGGTGAGAAGCCGGCCGAGCTGCGCGGCAAGGGCAGGACCCCGGACCAGGCACTGGCCTCGCTGGCCGTGCCCTGTGCCGAGAAGGGCGGCGGCGCGCTCGCCTTCCAGCCGGACAAGAAGGGCAGGCTGGAGGCCAACGCGGACGCCACGGCCGCCGGTGTGCTCGGCGCGCTCGGCAAGGGCTTCGTGGTGGCGCCCGGCAAGGCCCGCGACAAGGCCCCCGTCTGCGCCGCCGACGGCAAGGCCACCCCGGCCCGCCTGGCCGACAACGCCTCCGCCCATCTCATCGGCGCCGTCTCCAAGTCCGGCCACCTGATGTCCGCGATGCCCGGCGCGGAGAACCAGCCCGACTACGGCAACACCGCCGACACCGTGGTGGCGCTGGCCGCCGACGGCTGGACGAAGCAGGCCAGGGCCCCGTACGCCTGGCTGGAGAAGAACGCCGCGAAGTGGGCGGAGCAGAGCGGCCCGGCCGCCTACGCCCAGCTCGTCCTGAGCGCGCACGCGGTCGGCGCCGACCCGCACGACTTCGGCGGGACCGACCTGGTCCGTGCCCTGGACAAGCTGGGCCCGGCCCCGGCGAAGCAGGCCGCGGCGCCGGAGAAGAAGGCCACCGAGAAGTCCGGCAACAGCGTGTGGTGGATCATCGGCGTGGGTCTGGTCGCCGGTATCGGCGTCGGCTTCCTGTTCAGCGGCCGGAAGAAGAACCGCCCGTGACCTCGGTCCGCCGTGCCGCGGCCCTGCTGGTCGCGTCCCTCGTCGTCCTGGCCGCAGCCACCCCGGCCGAGGCCGCCGGATACCGGTACTGGTCGTTCTGGGACCGTTCCGGCGACCGGTGGACGTACGCCACCCAGGGCCCGGCCGCCGAGCGCCCCGACGACGGCTCGGTGCGGGGCTTCCGGTTCGCGGTCAGCGCGGACTCCTCGGACGCGGACCGGCCGCGCGGCGCGGCGGACTTCGGCTCGATCTGCGCGAGGACGCCCGCGAAGGCGGGCACCAAGCGGGTCGCCCTCGTTCTCGACTTCGGCACCGGGGCGGACGCTCCCTCCGGGGAGCGCCCGCCCGCCACGCGTACGGTGTGCGCCCGCGTCGCTCCGGACGCGAGCACCGCCGAGGCCCTGGCCGGGACGGCGGGGCCGCTCCGCTACGACAGCAACGCCCTGCTGTGCGCCATCGCCGGTTACCCGGCACGGGGCTGCGGGGAGCAGGTCGCGGCGGACGAGAAGCCGTCCCACGAGGCCGCCCCGAAGGACGACGGCCCCTCCCTCGGCCTGCCGCTCGGCATCGGCGTCGTCGCCGTGCTCGGCGGGGCCGCGTTCTGGCAGGCGCGGCGGCGCCGGAATGCCTGACACCGGCGTCCGCGCCGCCCGTACCACCGTGTCCGTCCGCGGCCGGGCGCGCTTCGAACTGCACCCGGGCGCCTGGTGGTCGTGGTCGCTCGGACTCGGCACCGCCGCCACCCGCACCACCAACCCGCTGCTGCTCGCCCTGCTGATGGCGGTGGCGGGTTACGTGGTGGCGGTGCACCGCTCCAGCGCGCCGTGGGCCCGCTCGTACACGGCGTTCGCCCGGCTGGCCGTCGCCGTGCTGCTGATCCGGCTGGCGTTCACGGCCGTGCTCGGCTCCCCGGTGCCGGGTACGCATGTGCTGTTCACCCTGCCCGAGATCCCGCTGCCCGGCTGGGCGCAGGGCATCCGGCTGGGCGGGCCGGTGTCGGCGGAGGCGCTGCTGTTCTCCGGCTACAACGGCCTGAAACTGGCGGCCCTCCTGGTCTGCGTCGGCGCCGCGAACGCCCTGGCCGCCCCGGCCAAGCTGCTCAAGTCGCTGCCGGGCGCGCTGTACGAGGCGGGGGTGGCGGTGGTGGTCGCGCTGACCTTCGCCCCGCACCTCATCGCCGACGTGCAGCGGCTGCGCGCCGCCCGCCGCCTCCGCGGGCGCCCGGACCGGGGGCTGCGGGGGCTCTTCCTGGTCGGACTGCCCGTGCTGGAGGGCGCGTTGGAGCGCTCGGTCGCGCTGGCCGCCGCGATGGACGCCCGCGGCTACGGCCGCACCGCCGAGGTCCCCGCGCCGGTGCGCCGCACGACGACGGCGCTCACCCTGGGCGGGCTGCTCGGGGTGTGCGCGGGCACGTACGGGCTGCTCACCGCCGAGGGCGGGGTGTACGGCATGCCGGTGCTGCTCGCCGGGGCGCTGGCCGCGCTCGCCGGGCTGCGCCTGGGCGGCCGGCGCTCGCCGCGCACCCGGTACCGGCCGGCGGCGTGGGGGGTGCGGGCCTGGCTGGTGGCGGGGTCGGGCGCGGCCGTCGCCGCGCTGCTCGCGCTGGCCTCCGTACGCGATCCGGGCGCGCTGCATCCCGGTGTCGTCCCGCTGGCCGCACCCGCGCTGCCGCTGTGGCCGGCCGCCGCCATCCTGCTGGGCCTGCTGCCCGTGCTCGTCGTACCCCAGGACCGCAAGGAGCCGTCGTGATCCGCTTCGAGGACGTCGCCGTCACCTACGACGGGGCGGCCGGACCGACCGTCCAGGGCGTGGACTTCGAGGTGCCCGAGGGTGAACTCGTGCTGCTCGTCGGCCCGTCGGGGGTGGGCAAGTCGACGATCCTGAACGCGGTCAGCGGGCTGGTCCCGCACTTCACCGGGGGCACCCTGCGCGGCCGGGTCACGGTGGCGGGGCGGGACACCCGCACCCACAAGCCGCGCGAACTGGCCGACGTGGTCGGCACGGTGGGCCAGGACCCGCTCGCGCACTTCGTCACGGACATCGTGGAGGACGAACTCGCCTACGGCATGGAGTCGTTGGGGCTGGCTCCGGAGGTGATGCGGCGCCGGGTGGAGGAGACGCTCGACCTGCTGGGCCTCGCCGGTCTGCGGGACCGCTCCATCGGCACCCTCTCCGGCGGGCAGCGCCAGCGGGTCGCCATCGGCTCGGTGCTCACCCCGCACCCCCGCGTACTGGTCCTGGACGAGCCGACCTCGGCGCTGGACCCGGCCGCGGCGGAGGAGGTCCTCGCGGTCCTGCAACGCCTGGTGCACGACCTGGGCACCACCGTGCTCATGGCGGAGCACCGGCTGGAGCGGGTCGTCCAGTACGCCGACCAGGTCGTGCTGCTGCCCGCCCCCGGCGCTCCCCCGGTCCTCGGCGCCCCGGCCGCCATGATGGCCGTCTCCCCGGTGATCCCGCCGGTGGTCGAGCTGGGCCGGCTGGCCGGCTGGAGCCCGCTGCCGCTGACCATCCGGGACGCGCGGCGCAGGGCGGGGCCGCTGCGGGAGAGCCTCGCCGGTCGTGAGCCGGAGGTCCACGGCCTCTCCCAGGCCGCCACCGTCCCGTCCCGCCGCCGTCTCCGGCGCGCCGTCCCCGCCGAGCCGGAGGTCGCCGAGGTCCGGGACCTCGCCGTACGGCGCGGCCGGGTCGACGCGCTGCGGGGCGTCGGCCTGACCGTCGGCCCCGGCGAGACCGTCGCCCTCATGGGCCGCAACGGGGCCGGGAAGTCCACGCTGCTCGGCTCGCTGGTCGGGCTCGTCGCCCCCACCTCCGGTTCCGTCCGGGTGGGCGGGGCCGCCCCGCACCGGCTGAAGCCCGCCGACCTGGTGCGCCGGGTCGGCCTGGTGCCGCAGGAGCCGCGCGATCTGCTGTACGCCGACACGGTGGGCGCCGAGTGCGTCGCCGCCGACAAGGACGCGGCCGCCGCACCCGGAACCTGCCGGGCCCTGGTGTCGGAGCTGCTGCCGGGCATCACCGACGACACCCACCCCCGCGACCTCTCCGAGGGCCAGCGCCTCGCCCTCGCGCTCGCCGTCGTCCTGACGGCGCGCCCCCCGCTGCTGCTGCTGGACGAGCCGACGCGCGGCCTGGACTACGCGGCCAAGGCCCGCCTGGTCACCGTGCTGCGCGGTCTCGCGGCCGAGGGGCACGCCCTGGTGCTGGCCACGCACGACGTGGAGCTGGCCGCCGAGATCGCGCACCGGGTGGTGCTGCTGGCGGACGGCGAGGTGATAGCGGACGGCGCCACGGCCGACATCGTGGTCTCCTCGCCCTCCTTCGCGCCCCAGGTCACCAAGATCCTGGCCCCGCAGCCCTGGCTGACGGTGTCCGAGGTACGGAAGGCGCTCGCATGACGTCCCCCGCCGTACGCGCCGTGCGGCTCGGTCCGCGTTCCGTCGCCGCGCTCGTGCTGGTCGGCGCGGTGGGGGTGGCCGCGTTCGGGTGGCCGTTCCTCGCGCCGCCGGACTCAAGGGTCGGCGCGCATGCCGAGGACGCGCCCTGGCTCTTCGCGGGGCTGCTGGTGCTGCTGGTCGCGGTGGTGGCGGCGACCATCTCGGAGTCGGGGCTCGGTCCCAAGGCCGTCGCCATGCTGGGGGTGCTCGCGGCGACCGGAGCGGCCCTGCGGCCGATCGGCGCGGGCACGGCGGGCATCGAGCCGATGTTCTTCCTGCTGGTGCTCAGCGGACGGGTGCTCGGGCCCGGCTTCGGGTTCGTACTCGGCTCGGTGACGATGTTCGCGTCCGCGCTGCTGACCGGCGGGGTCGGGCCGTGGATGCCGTTCCAGATGCTGGCGATGGGCTGGTTCACCATGGGCGCGGGCCTGCTGCCGGGCGCCGCCCGCCTGCGCGGCCGTGCCGAGCTGGTGATGCTCGCCTGCTACGGCTTTCTCGCGGCCTTCGCCTACGGCACGGTCATGAACCTGGCCGGCTGGCCGTTCATGGGCACCATGGCGTCGAACATCTCCTTCGACCCGCACGCGGCGGTCCCGGCCAACCTGGCCCGCTTCCTCGCCTACTGCCTGGCCACCTCCATGGGCTGGGACCTGGGCCGGGCCGTCTGCACGGTCGTCCTCACCCTGACCCTCGGCCCCGCCGTGCTGCGCGCCCTGCGCCGGGCCACCCGCCGGGCCGCATTCGAGACGCCGGTCGCCTTCGAGGCGCCCGGCGGGTGAGGCAGCCCATATGACCGAGGTCACCTACGACCTCGAATCGTAGACCTTTACGCCCCTTATGCACCTTCTTGCAACCCCCCTGACCTGGGCTTTGAGAGCCAGGTCACATAGGGCCGCATCCTCGGCGATCCGGCCACAACTAGTAAAAGGGGGTATTGCGGACGTTTAGGAAGCTTGCTTCTCTGGAGGCCGTCGCCTGGCGCCACGGTCCTCACGGGTCGCGGCGCCGACGCCTGCGGCCACCACGCGGAGCGTGCTGGAACGCGAACGGCGACCCACCGTCCCCCACGTAAGAGGTTTTCGTGTCGTTCTCCGCCATCCGCCGCGTCGTTTCCCCGAAGAAGGCCGTCACCGTGGCCGCCCTGGCCGCCGGTGTCGCCGGTGTCGCCCTCGGCACCGCCCCCGCCCAGGCCGCGACGAACCCGTCGCCGTCCTCGGCGCAGTCCGTCGCGCACAAGATGATCCCTGACTCGGCGCAGTACAGCGCGTTCAGCAAGATCGTCGAGCACGAGAGCGGCTGGAACGTCTCCGCCAAGAACAGCTCCTCCGGTGCGTACGGCCTGGTGCAGGCCCTGCCGGCCTCCAAGATGTCCTCGGCCGGCTCCGACTGGAAGACCAACCCCGCCACCCAGATCAAGTGGGGCCTGGACTACATGAACTCCCGCTACGGCAGCCCCGCCCAGGCGTGGAACTTCTGGCAGGCCAACGGCTGGTACTGAGCCGTCCCCGCACGCGGGCCGTACCCCCGCACCGGCCGTCCGGTGCCACGACCACCCGTGGTCGACGGCCCAGCCCCCTCTCCTTCCCGCACCCTCGCCACCGCTCGGCGAGGGTGCGCGCGCATGTCCGCACCCCCGTGGTCCACTGGTCCGGCCCCCGCCCGCCCGACCGGAGGACGCGATGCCGAGGACGATGCGGCTCCCGTGGGTCCTGCTCGTACTGACCGTGGTGAGCGGACTGATCGACGCGGTCGGCTATCTGGGCCTCGGCCGCGTCTTCACGGCCAACATGACCGGCAACGTGGTCATCCTCGGCTTCGCCGCGGTCGGCGCCCCCGGCTTCTCCGTACCGCTCACAGCCACTTCGCTGGGCTGCTTCCTCGCCGGGGCGGCGGCAGGCGGCCGGCTCACCTCCCGCGTCCGCCGCGCGACCCGGCCGACCCTCGTGGTGGAGGCCCTGCTGGTCGGCGCCGCGGCGGCCATCGCCCTGGCCCGGCCCGAACACCCAGGCACCCGCTACGCCCTGATCGCCCTCACCGCGCTGGCCATGGGCCTGCGCAACGCGACCGTCCGCGCCCTGGGCGTCCCCGACCTCACCACCACGGTCCTGACCATGACCCTGACGGGCCTGGCCGCCGAGTCCCGCCTGGGCAGCGGCACCGCCGACCGCTCCCCCCGCCGCACAGCCGCGGTCCTCTCCATGTTCGCGGGCGCCTGCCTGGGCGCCTGGCTGGTCCTCCACCACGGCCTGGGCGTTCCCCTGCTGCTGGCGGCGCTGGCCGCAGCGGTACTGGCGGTCCTGGCGCCGGACCGCGACTGACCCCGCTACCGCTCGCCCCGGCAGCCCTCTGCCCGTGCGGCTGAGCCGGCATCCGGTCTCCGTACGTAGACCACCACCTGGGCGCCCCACACCCGCACCCGCCCGCACTCCTCGAAGTACTCCCTGAGCGTGCGCCGCTTGACCTCCTCCCGGGGGAAGGGGTCGAGGGGCCGGCCGTCGGGGTCGGTCAGGGCGATCACGCGGGGCACGGCCAGGAGGCGGGACCGGATGGTGTCCGGGGGCAGCTCCGTGCCCTGGAGGGTGCGGGAAGCGGCCGGGGAACGGGCCAGGGCCACGTCGTCCAAGCGGGCGTACAGCGCCGGGTACGACAGCAGCCACTCGCGGCGGCGGGACGGGAGGAACAGCACGCCGTCGCCGGGGCGGGACAGCTTCCGTACGGTCCGGGCGACCGCCACCACGTCGTCCTCGCGGCTCTCCGGGGTCCGCACCGCCAGGGAGGCGGGGAGCAGGGCGAGGGCCAGCAGGCAGACGGCGGCCTTCCCGACGTGCGCCGGCAGGCGATCCAGGGCGAGGCCGGCGAGCAGGGCCAGGCCGGTCAGGGCGTACAGGACGTAGCGGTCGACGTACCACGGCCGGAGCAGCGAGACGGTGATCAGGAGGCCGGGCGGGACGGTCAGCAGGGGCAGGGCGAGCGCGGTCACCGTGCGGTCGGCCAGGGGCGGGACACGGCTCAGCAGCAGGCCCAGGGCAGATACGGCCAGGAAGGCCAGCCACATGGCCGGGCTCGGGCGGCCCAGCCAGCCCAGCTGCCGGCCGGCCTGACGGGCGCCGACGACCGCCAGCGGCGCCACCGCGACCAGCACCCCGGCCGCCGCCCACCCCCATCTCCGCCACGGCACCCCCAGCAGCCGCAGCGTCACCGCGTGGGCGAGCAGCACCAACGCGGCGAACTCGTGCACCCAGCACACGACCGCCAGCAGCGCCCCGTACCCCGCCCACCAGCCGCGCGCGGCGGAGTCGATCCCGCGCACGAAGAGATAGGTCGCCCAGACCACACCGGCGGTGACGAGGGCGTACGACCGCCCCTCCTGCGCGTACTGCTGGGTCGCCGGGAAGAGGGCGAACAGCACGCCCGAGAGCACACCGGCCCGTGGTCCGGCGAGCCGGGAGCCCAGCGCCCCGACCCCGGCGGCGGCGAGGGCGGTGGCCGGCACCGAGGGCAGGCGCAGGGCGACCAGACCGCCGTCCCAGAGGGCGAAGACGCCGTGCATGAGCAGGTAGTACAGGCCGTGCACGGCGTCGATGCGGCCCAGCAGCGCGAGGAGTTCGCCGAGCGTGCGGTGGGACACCTGGTAGGTGACGGACTCGTCGCGCCACATGCTGCTGTGCCGGGTGAGTCCCCACAGCCCGAGGACGGCGGCCAGTACGGCGGGCGCGAGCACGGGTGCCGTGGTGCGCCGCTCCGGCACCCGGGGCGGCGCGAGCGGGCGGTCGAGGTCACGCGTCGGGGTGTTCACTTGCCTCAGCCGGAGCTGACCGGCTGCGCCCGCTCCTGCGGCCTGCGCTGCCCCGGCGGCCGTCCGAGCTCGCCGGAGGCGGCGATCTCCCGGGGCCCGAGCAGTACGTACGTCAGGGCGAAGCCGCCTCCCACCACCAGCGCCCCGCCCACCGCGTCCAGCACCCAGTGGTTGGCCGTGGCCACGATCGCCGTGACGGTGAACAGCGGATGCAGCAGCCCGAGCCCCTTCATCCACCAGCGCGGCGCGAGCACCGCGACGACCACCCCGCACCACAGCGACCATCCGAAGTGCAGCGAGGGCATCGCCGCGTACTGGTTGGTGATCGCGGTCATCGCGCCGTAGTCCGGGTTGGCGAGGTCCTGCGCCCCGTGCACGGTGTCGACGAAGCCGAGCCCCGGCATCAGACGCGGCGGCGCCAGCGGGAACAGCCAGAAGCCGATCAGCGCGAGCAGCGTGGCGAAGCCGAGGGAGGTCCGGGCCCAGCGGTAGCCGACCGGGCTGCGCCAGTAGAGGACGGCGAGCACGGTCAGCGGCACGGCGAAGTGGAAGGACTCGTAGTAGAAGTCGAGGAATCCGCGCAGCCAGCCGACCCGGACGACCGCGTGGTTGACGGCGTGCTCGATGTCGATGCGCAGGAACCGCTCGGCGTCGAGCACCAGTCGCCCGTGGTGCTCGGCCCTCTCCCGCCCGAGTTCGTCGCTGCCCCCGGTCGCCGCGAGGCGCACCTGCGCGTAGGCCGCGTAGGTCACGCGGATGAGCAGCAGCTCCAGCAGCAGGTTGGGCCGGGTGAGCGAGCGCCGCAGGAACGGCGGCAGCGGTACGCGTCCGGACCGGGCCGGCACCTGACGGGCGTACGCGGTGGGCGCCGGGGCGTCGTAGTGCGGGGAGCTGCGCGGCAGGAAGGGGACGGCGGTCGCGGCGGCCAGCGCGGCGAGGAGGACGAGGTTGTCCCGCAGCGGGTACATCACCGGGGTGTTCGGGAGCATCATCGTCGCCGGGAGCGTGGTCACGAGGACCACCGCGACCGGCCAGACCGTACGGTCCGCGGCCCGCCTCCCGACCCGGCCGACCGCCGCGAGCAGCACCCACAGGAGCTGGTGCTGCCAGGTCGTCGGGGAGACGGCGACGGCCGCGCACCCGGTGACGGCCACGGCGAGCAGGAGCTGCCCGTCACGGGCGTAGCCCACGGCCCGGCGCAGCGCGAGGACGGCCACGGCCGCGCCGAGCAGCAGGAAGAGCGCGATCTCCGGCGGACCGCTGAGCCCGGACCGGAGCAGGGCGCCGTGCAGCGACTGGTTGGCGAGCGCGTCGGCGCTGCCGCCGAGGCCGACGCCCGCCATGTGGTGCACCCAGTAGGTGAGGGAGTCGCCCGGCATCGCGGCCCAGGCGAGCAGGGTGCCGCCGGCGAAGGTGGCGGCGGCGGCGAGCGCGGCCCGGCGGCGGCTGGTGCACCAGAGCAGCGGGACGAAGAGCAGGACCGTCGGCTGGAGGGCCGCGGCGAGGCCGACGAGCACGCCTGATCCGCGTTCGCCGCGCACCGCGAAGCAGCCCAGCAGGACGAGCAGTACCGGGATGACGCTGGTCTGCCCGAGCCAGAGGGTGCTGCGGACCGGCAGCGACACCATCAGGAGGCTGATGGCGACGGGGGCGGCCAGCAGGGCGGTACGGCGCCCCACGGGCCGGGGCAGCGCGTGGGCGACGACCAGGCCGAGGGCGACGACCAGCAGCAGCGTGCCGAAGGTCCAGCCCCAGCCGAGGGCCTGTTCGGCGGCGCGGGTGAGCGGCTTGAGGACCAGGCCGGCGAAGGGGGTGCCGGTGAACCGGGTGGAGTCGTACAGGGAGCCGTTGACGTGCAGGACGCCGTCCGGGCCGACCCAGGTCTCCAGGTCGGTGAGGCGCTGCCCGCTCGGGGTGGTGAGGACGAGGGCCGTCTGCCGGGCGGCGAGGATCGCGGCGACCGCCCACAGGGCGAGCCGGGCGGCGCGCAGCGGGGCTCTGGGGCCGGCTCCGGCCGTCGCCAGGGTGTCCGCCGACCGTCCGCCGTGCTCCACGTCCACCACGCCTCGTGGCCTCCCGCCCCATCGCGTCACCGGATGTCCGTCACCCATTTGTCCGGATGACGATAGTCCGAAGGGGATGCGGTTTCCGGTCCGGAGCGCGATATGGATCACATTTCTGATGCGGATCATGCTCGGTGAACGGGGCAGACGTACCAGCGTAGACGCGGTTTCTTTGCAGAAAGCAACAGTCCGCGCACAGGACGTAAGGGGCCGAAACTCTCCTATCGTCTTATTTCTGCCTGACGCACGTCACCGCCGTCGTCGTCCGGCGTCGCCCGTGTCCCCGTCGAAAGGCAGGCGAGTTTCGTTTTGGCCGCCACCGCTGTGAGTCCCCGTCCGAAGTCCCTTCGGACCCCGAAGACCCAGGCAGAGCCCACGGTCACCGACCCGGCGCTCGTCAAGCGCGCCGTCAAGGCGGCCGCGCTGGGCAACGCCATGGAGTGGTTCGACTTCGGCGTCTACAGCTACATCGCCGTGACACTGGGCAAAGTCTTCTTCCCTTCCGGGAACCCGACTGCACAGCTCCTCTCGACGTTCGGCGCCTTTGCGGCGGCCTTCCTCGTCCGCCCCCTCGGCGGTATGATCTTCGGTCCGCTGGGCGACCGTGTCGGGCGTCAGAAGGTCCTCGCCGTCACGATGATCATGATGGCCGCGGGCACGTTCGCCATCGGCCTGATCCCCTCGTACGCCTCCATCGGCGTCGGCGCGCCGGTGCTGCTGCTGGCGGCCCGGCTGGTGCAGGGCTTCTCCACCGGCGGTGAGTACGCCGGTGCCTCGACCTTCATCGCCGAGTACGCGCCCGACAAGAAGCGCGGCTTCCTCGGCAGCTGGCTGGAGTTCGGCACGCTGGCCGGCTACATCGGCGGCGCGGGCCTGGTCACGCTGATGACGGCCCTGCTCTCCAGCGACGACCTGCTCTCCTGGGGCTGGCGCATCCCGTTCCTGATCGCCGGTCCGATGGGCATCATCGGCCTGTACCTCCGGATGCGCCTGGAGGAGACCCCGGCGTTCGCCGCCGAGGTCGAGAAGGCCGAGACCAACCGGCCGAAGGTGCCGCTGCGCGAGATGCTCGCGGGCCAGTGGCAGTCGCTGCTGCTCTGCGTGGGCCTGGTGCTGGTCTTCAACGTCACCGACTACATGCTGCTGTCGTACATGCCGAGCTTCCTCACCAGTGAGCTGAAGTACGACGAGACGCACGGTCTGCTGGTCGTGCTCGGTGTGATGGCGCTGATGATGATCGTCCAGCCGTTCGCGGGCGCCCTGACCGACCGCGTCGGCCGCCGTCCGGTGATCGCCGCCGGCTGCGCGGGCTTCCTGTTCCTGTCGATCCCGGCCCTGCTGCTGATCCGCCAGGGCAGCCTGCTCGCCGTCGCGCTCGGCATGGGCGCGCTGGGTCTGCTGCTGGTCTGCTTCACCGCCGCCATGCCGGCCGCGCTCCCGGCGCTGTTCCCGACCCGGGTCCGCTACGGCTCGCTGTCGATCGGCTTCAACGTCTCGGTGTCCCTGTTCGGCGGTACGACCCCGCTGGTGGTCACCGCGCTGATCGGCGCGACCGGCAACCTGATGATGCCCGCGTACTACATGATGGCCGCCGCCGTCATCGGTGGCTTCGCGGTGTGGCGGATGAGCGAGTCCGCCGGCCGCCCGCTGCCGGGCTCGCCGCCCGCGGTGGAGGCCGAGCAGTAGGAGTCCTCTCTCCGGGCGAGGTGGGCGCGGGAACCGTTCGTACGGTTCCCGCGCCCTCTTCTGTCTTTCCGGGGGCACCATGGACCCTGGCAGAGGCTTTGCGCGGACACTCGGGAAAGGCAGCACACGCATGAGCGAGTCGCAGCGGTGGGACGACGTCGACCTCTACTTCACCAGCCGGCTCGCACCCGACGACGACACCCTGCGGGCCGCGCTGCGCGACTCCGAGGCGGCCGGGCTGCCGTCCATCGCGGTGACCCCCACCCAGGGCAAGTTCCTCCAGCTCCTCGCGCAGATCCAGGGCGCCCGTACGGTGCTGGAGATCGGCACCCTCGGCGGGTACAGCACCATCTGGCTGGCCCGCGCCCTGCCCGAGGACGGCCGCGTGGTCACCCTGGAGCACAGCCCGGCACACGCCGACGTGGCGGTCCGCAACATCGCTCGCGCGGGCCTCGACCGGATGGTGGACGTACGGGTCGGCCCGGCCCTGGAGTCCCTCCCCAACCTCGCCGACGAGAACCCGGCCCCCTTCGACCTGGTCTTCATCGACGCCGACAAGGCCAACAACCCGCACTACGTCGAGTGGGCCCTGCGGCTCACCCGCACCGGCAGTCTGATCGTCCTCGACAACGTCGTGCGCGACGGCCGCGTGGCCGACCCCACCAGCACCGACCCCGCCATCACCGGCACCCGCGCCGCCATCGACCTCATCGCCGACCACCCCCGCCTCACGGGCACGGCCCTCCAGACGGTGGGCGGCAAGGGCTACGACGGCTTCGCCCTGGCCCGCGTGGTGGGCTGAGGCCGGCCTCCACAGCGCCAGGCCGGGCCCGCTGAGCCGGGGCACAGGTCGGCAGACAGGGCGCCGTTGGGCTCGGCGTGCGCCGGACGCACTCGAACCCACGGGCCCCGCCACGTGCCCCGCCGGGCCGGCAAGGGCCAGACACCGGCCGGCCCTCCGCGCCCCGGGTTCCGGGCGCCGGGAAACACAGCCCGCACCCGCCCCCGGCGACAGCCTGCCCCACCCAGCCGGGCCACCGGTGCGCCCGCCGACCGGCACACGCACCCGGCCCCACGGGCCCCGGCCCAGGGACCATCACCCCGCGTGACCCCGCGAGCAGGCAGACGGGTGTCGACGGCATGGCGGGGAACACCCCTCGCGCAGCCCCGGCGGGGGCACGCACCTCGCCTCTTGAAGCGGAGGGCGCCCCCACCGCTGAGCCGGCGGCAGCCCCATCGCCGAGCCGGCGGCGGCTACGGCTCGTGGTAGAAGCCCACGTTCACGCTGCGGGGCGCCGTGCGGTCCTGGATGACCACCTCGCCCGAGGCTCCTCGGGGGAGGCGGACGGAGCCGCCGTAGGGGACGGTCTGGGCGTACTCGCCGACCGTGAGGCGGACCTCGGAGGAGGGGTCGGGCTGGGAGCCGTGGAGCCAGGAGAGCTGCCAGCCGCCGTCGGGGCCGCAGAGGAACTCCAGGTGGACGCGGGAGACGAAGAGCCAGTCCTCCGGGGTGACCAGCCGGCACACCGCGCCGTCCCGGCCCACGCGGAGCGCGGCACCCGGTTCGCTGGGCGCCTCGGCCATCGTCATGCCGGCCGTGGCACCCGCTTCCTCGCTGGAGACGGCGGCCATGGTGAGTTCGAGCACGCGTGTTCCCCCTGAAGCCCCTTGGCGCGGACCCCTGATCGCCGCACCGCCGCCGCATGATAGAACGCCCGGCTCGTCCACGTCCGGCACAATGGGGGGCATGACCGAGCGAAAGCCACCGCGCGTCCCGTTCGAGTCGTGGGTCGACCACCAGATCAACGCCGCCCAGCGCCGCGGCGAGTTCGACGAGCTGCCCGGCACCGGTAAGCCCCTGCCCGCCGGACTGGAGGGCGCGTACGACGAACTCTGGTGGGTCAAGCGGAAGATGGCCCGCGAGGGCCTCGCCGTGCTGCCCCCGGCGCTCGCCCTGCGCAAGGAGGCCGAGGACGCGCTCGCGGCGGCGTACGCGGCACCCTCGGAGCGGGCCGTCCGGGAGATCATCACGGCCGTCAACGTCAAGATCCGGGACATGATGTTCCGTCCCCCGCCGGGCCCGCCGCTGGGCAGGAAGCCGTACGACGTGGACGAGGTCGTGGCCGAGTGGCGGCGCCTGAGGGGCACCGGCGCCTGAAACCCGCTTGCCCACGCCCCGCGTCCCCGCTGGGATGGCCGCATGACGACGTGGACCATCGCCCCGGAACCGTACGACTCGCCGGTGGCCGCGGCCCTGTGGCGGGCGTACTACACCGAGGTCAGCGACCGCTGGTACCTGCTGCACGAGGGACACCGCACCGCCCCGGCCGAGCTGGAGCGGGAGATCGCGGCCCGCGCCGGCGCCGAACTCGCCCCGCCGACAGGCGAGTTGCTGGTCGCGCGGTACGGGGGCGAACCGGCCGGCTCCGCGGGCGTACGCCTGCTCGCCCCGGACACCGCGGAACTGACCCGCGTCTTCCTGTACGCGCACACACGCGGCCGGGGCGGCGCCGCCCCGCTGGTCCGCGCCGCCGAGGACGCCGCCCGTGCCCTCGGCGCCCGGCGGATGATCCTGGACACCCGCACGGACCTGGTGGAGGCCCGCGCCCTGTACGCCCGGCTCGGCTACACCGAGACGGAACGGCACAACGAGGACCCGTACGCCGAGCACTGGTTCACCAAGGACCTCAGCCGGGCTTCCGCACCTGCGGACGCTCCCGCTCGGAGCCGCACAGCTCGGCGGTGAGTTCCTTCACCAACTGCACGAGGTCCGTGGGCCGTCCGGGCTCCCACCAGTCCCCCAGCAGGTCGGACAGCGAGTCCTCCCGGGCCTTGGCGAGCCGCGCGGCGACCTCCGCCCCGGCCGGGGTGAGCGACAGCTCCAGCCCGTCGCGCGCGGCGAGCCGCCGTTCCTCGACCTGCCGGGCGGCGGCCAGCACCGTGCCGAGCGGCACGGGGGCGCGCTCGGCGAGGACGTACGGCTCCACGGACCCGTACTTGCGCATCCGCAGCAGCATCCAGCTCGCGGCGGGCAGCAGGTCGTACCCGGCGCGGGCGGTGATCTCCTCGTAGATCTCCCGCCGCCCCTCGCGGGTGCCCAGCGTGGACAGCGCGCGGCACACCTCCTCGTAGGAGGAGCGGTGGACCGGGTTGGGCGGGATGGTCTCGGAGGCGTCCGGGGCGGTGACCGAGCCGCGCAGCCGGTCCTCCTTGAGGAACCAGGCCAGCACGAAGCCGAGGAACGCGACCGGGGCGGCGTAGAGGAAGACGTCGGTGATGGACGAGGAGAACGCGTGCAGCGCGGCCGGCCGCAGCGGGGGCGGCAGCGCGCCGATGCCGCGCGGGTCGGCCTCCAGCGCGTCGGGCGAGAGACCGGCCGGCAGCCGGACGCCCCGGAAGGCCTCCGCCAGCTTGTCGCCGAGGCGGCCCGAGAACACGGTGCCGAAGATGGCGACGCCGAAGGACGCGCCGATGGACCGGAAGAAGGTCGCGCCGGAGGTGGCGACACCGAGGTCCTGGTAGGACACCGCGTTCTGCACGATGAGGATGAGCACCTGCAGGACGAGGCCCAGTCCGAGGCCGAAGACGAAGAAGTACAGGCTCATCTCCAGCGTGGAGCTGTGTTCGTCGAGCTGGTGCAGCAGGAGCAGGCCGAGGGCGGTGACGGCGGTGCCCGTGACCGGGAACACCTTCCAGCGGCCGGTGCGGCTGACGATCTGCCCGGAGACGGTGGAGGTCAGCAGCAGCCCGACCACCATCGGCAGCATGTGCACGCCGGACATGGTGGGCGAGATGCCGTGCACGATCTGGAGGAAGGTCGGCAGGTAGGTCATCGCGCCGAACATCGCGAAGCCGACGATGAAGCTGATCACGGCGGCGAGGGTGAAGGTGCGGATGCCGAACAGCTTCAGCGGCAGAACGGGTTCGGCGGCCCGCCGCTCCACGGCGACGAAGGCGACGGCGAGCAGGACGCCGAGGACGGCGAGCCCGATGATCTGCCCGGACGCCCAGGGCCAGGTCGTCCCGCCGAGCGAGGCGACCAGCACCAGGCAGATGGCGACGGAGGCGATCAGCAGGGTGCCGAGGTAGTCGATGGCGTGCCGGGAGGTACGGCGCGGGATGTGCAGGGCGGCGGCGATGACGACGAGCGCCACGATCCCGACGGGCAGGTTGACGTAGAACACCCAGCGCCAGCTCAGGTGCTCGGTGAACAGCCCGCCGAGCAGCGGCCCGAGCACGCTGGTCGCCCCGAACACGGCCCCGAAGAGCCCCTGGTACCGGCCGCGCTCACGGGGCGGGACGATGTCGCCGACGATCGCCATCGACAGCACCATCAGACCGCCGCCGCCGAGACCTTGAAGCGCCCGGAACCCGATGAGCTGCGGCATGTTCTGCGCCATCCCGCACAGCGCGGACCCGATCAGAAAGATCACGATGGCGAGCTGGAACAGCCGCTTCCGCCCGTACTGGTCCCCGAGCTTCCCCCACAGCGGGGTCGCGGCGGTCGACGCCAGCAGATACGCCGTGACGACCCAGGAAAGGTGCTCCAGCCCGCCCAGATCGCTCACGATGGTCGGCAACGCCGTCGACACGATCGTCTGGTCCAGCGCGGCCAGCAGCAGCCCGAGCAACAGGGCCCCGATGGAGACGAGCACATTCCCGCTGACGTGCTCACCCCGGCGCACCTCCTCGGCGGCGCCATGCGTGTCCAAGGCCATGAAGACCTCCCAGCCCTCGGTTGCCTGCTCCCATGTTCGGCGGTCCAGGGGGCTACGGCCTGTCGAGAGCGGGGGGTGACGGCCCCGGCTTGCGCGGGCGGTCAGCCGATGAGAAGGCGGATCGTGCCGTCCTCCTGCGGCTCCAGGCTCAGCTCGGTGAGGTCCTTCACCAGCGCGTCCGGCCCGTACTGCCCCGCGCGCGGGCCGACGCCCACCACGCGCATGCCCGCCGCGCGCCCCGCCGCGATGCCCGCGCCGGAGTCCTCGAAGACCACGCAGTCGGCGGGGTCGACGCCGAGTTCCGCCGCGCCCTTGAGGAAGCCCTCGGGGTCGGGCTTGCTGGCGCCGACCGACTCGGCGGTGACGCGGACCTCGGGGAGGGGAAGCCCGGCGGCGGCCATGCGGGCGGTGGAGAGGGCCACGTCGGCGGAGGTGACCAGGGCGTGCGGGGTGCCGGCGAGGGCGGCGAGGAAGGCGGTCGCGCCGGGTACCTCGACCACGCCGTCCATGTCGGCGGTCTCCTCGGCGAGCATGCGGGCGTTGTCCGCGAGGTTCTCCTCGACGGGACGCTCCGGCAGCAGCAGCGCCATGGAGGCGTGGCCCTGCCTGCCGTGCACGACGCTCATCACCTCGTCGCCGTCGAGCCCCTGGGCGGCGGCCCAGCGGCGCCAGATGCGCTCGACCACGGCGTCGGAGTTGACGAGGGTGCCGTCCATGTCGAGCAGGAGGGCGCGGGCGGTGAGAACGGCGGGCTCGGTGGCCATCGGCAGCTCCAAAGACGCGCGGGCCCCGGTCGAGGGGCCCTGTGGGACAGGGCGTCCGGCGCGGGCGGCGGGGGTTCCTGTCGGGGACAAGGCGGCCCCGCCCGCCGGTCAGGGGGTGCGGGCGGGAGCCACTTTGTTCCCCCACGGTACAAAACGCGGACCGCATCCCGCCACCACGCCTCCCCCGAGAGCCTCCGGCGGGCACGGGGAACCTCGGGGAGGGGGCGTCTCGGCCGTGGTGATCCACCGGCTGACGCGCCCGCCCACCCGGTACCCCGGAACGCCCCCGTCGGCCGGGCCGACCCGCACCCCGGTCCTCGGGAGGGGCGCCGGGCGGCGGCGCCGCGCCCCGGAGGCGGGACCCGGCCGGACGCCCACTCGGCTCCCGCTCATCCGCGTCCCGCCTCCGGGCAGGCGCTAGCCGGCGATCGCCTCGTACAGGCTCCAGACACCCAGGCCGATCATCAGCAGGGCCGCGATCTGGGTGATCAGCCGCAGCGGTACCCGCTTCATCAGGGCCTTTCCGCCGACGATGCCGAGTCCGGCCACCGCCCACAGACCGAGCACCGCGCCGAGGCCGACGGAGAGCGGGTCGTCGTAGCGGGCGGCGAGGTTGGCGGTCATGATCTGGGTGAGGTCACCGAACTCGGCGACCAGGATGAGCATGAAGCCCGTACCGGCGACCCTCCAGAAGGACTGGTCGGCGGGCTTCTTGATCTCCTCCTCGCCCTCGTCCTTCTTCAGCAGCAGCACGGCCGCGCCGCCGAGGAAGAGGACACCGGTGAGGGCGTGCACGATCTGCTGCGGGAGCAGGGTCAGCACGCTGCCCGCCGCGACGGCGAGCACGACATGCACCAGGAAGGCCGCGGCGACACCGGCGAAGACGTACGACGCGCGGTAACGGGCACCGAGGACGAGGCCGGCGAGCGCGGTCTTGTCCGGCAGCTCGGCGAGAAAGATGACGCCGAAGACGAGCGCCGTCACGGTGATACTGATCAAGGTTCCTCAATCGGTCGGGGCCGCCCCGCCGAGAGTGCGCGTTCCACGCGTGAGACACCTCGGCACGGCAGCACACTGGGCACCCGCACCTCGAGGGCACGGGCGTGCACTGCTTGCCGAAGGTCTCGCTGGCGGGTCCCACGGGATTCCGCCTCCGGGCGCCGGCTCAGGCTCGCTGAGCAGTATGTCGACGGTCCGGCGAAGAGCTACTCCCCTTCTGCACCGCCCATCGTACGGGACGTGAAAGTTCCGTCCTGAACCTTGTCGTGTCATGGACGCGTCACTAGCTTCTAACCGGGCGCTCACCCCACCGCAACGCCACCCGGCGAGCATTCCCCTGCCCGCGCGCCAACACTCCTACCCCACAAGGGAGTTCCTATGTTCCGCATGTCCCGATCGTCCCGGTTCTACGCGCGTCGACGGCTCGGTGTCGTCGCCGCGGCCACCGGTCTGCTCGCCTCCGCCGCGCTGTTCAACTCGCCGGCCGCCTCGGCCGCCCTGCCCACCCCGGTCAGCGGCGCCACCGCCCGGAGCTACCTCTCGCAGCTCACCGTGGCCACCGAGAACCGCACCGGCTACAACCGGGACCTGTTCCCGACCTGGATCACGATCAGCGGCACCTGCAACACCCGCGAGTACATACTCAAGCGGGACGGGACGAACGTCACGACCGACTCCGCCTGCGTGGCGACCGGCGGCAGCTGGTACTCCCCCTACGACGGCGCGACCTGGAGCGCGGCCTCCGACGTGGACATCGACCACCTCGTCCCGCTGGCCGAGGCGTGGGACTCCGGCGCGAGCAAGTGGACGACGGCGCAGCGGCAGGGCTTCGCCAACGACGTCACCCGGCCGCAGCTCCTCGCGGTCACGGACAACGTCAACCAGGCCAAGGGCGACCAGGACCCGGCGACCTGGATGCCGAGCCTCACGTCGTACCGGTGCACCTACGTCCGGGCGTGGGTCCAGGTGAAGTACTACTACAACCTCTCGGTGGACTCGGCGGAGAAGAGCGCGCTGACGAACTACCTGTCGGGCTGCTGACGGCAACCCGCCTCCCCGTCTCCACACCCACGGCTCGTCCCGGCCCTCCCGGCCGGGGCGGGCCGTCGCCGTTTTCCGATCATGGCTGAATGTTGAACTTGCAAGTACGAGTGAGGCTTACCTAACCTGGGCACTTCCCCGAACGAGGAGACCTCCCCCCCATGTCCGCACGTCTCAACGCCGCCCAGCCGTACGCGCTCGGGCTCTTCCGCATCGTCATCGGCCTGCTGTTCACCGTGCACGGCGCCGCCTCGCTCTTCGGCGTCCTCGGCGGCGCGGCGGGCACCCACGGCGGCACGCTCGCCGCCGGCAGCTGGCCGGGCTGGTACGCGGCGCTCATCCAGCTCGTCGCCGGCGCCCTGGTCCTGCTGGGCCTCGGCACCCGCGGCGCCGCCCTCCTCGCCTCCGGCTCCATGGCCTTCGCCTACTTCGACGTCCACCAGCAGGCGGCCCTCTGGCCCATCCAGAACGGCGGCGAACTGTCCGTCCTGTTCTGCTGGACCTTCTTCCTGCTGGTCTTCACGGGCTCGGGCGCGTTCGGCCTGGACCGCGTAGTGGCCTCCCGGCGGGTGGCTTCGCCGGAGGGGGAGAGGGCGCGGGAGCCGATAGCGGCCTGAGGCCGGGACGCGGAAGGGGGGCGGGACGAGATTCGTCCCGCCCCCCTTCCCCTGCCACTCGCTCCCTGCGGGGCGGCCGAGCGGAGCCCGTGGACGGCCGGACCGCGGCGACGACCGGGCGCCGCCTCACCGCCTGCGCCGCGCGCCCGAGCCGGCGGGGGCTGCCCGGCATCCCGGTTCCGGCGCCGCGCGGCTAGCCGGTGACCCAGCCGAAGGGGACCGTGAAGCAGGCGACGCGGGTGGCGTCGTCGCCGGGCCGGTCCTGGATCACCACGGAGGCGGCCTCGTCCCGCCGGAGTCCCCAGGTGTGCTGGTCGCTCGCGGCGGCCTCGCCCTGGGCGTCGGTGGTGAAGTCGAGGCGGACCACGTCACCGTCGGTGGCGCCGGGCTGGTTCCGGTACCGGGGGCCCGCGTCGGCGGGGAGGGTGCCGCAGGGGCGCTGGTGGACGGAGGCCCCGAAGGAGTGATGGGCGCGTGCGCCGGTGATGCGCAGGTCGATCCTGGTGGCACCACCCGCGCTGGTGTGCTGGCGTACCCGGATACTCGCGGCGGCCGGGACATAGGACTGGTCGTACGTCACCGCGGCCGACGGGACGAAGGCGGCGGGCGGGGCGAACCGGCCCTCGGCGTCGACGGTGTAGCCGCTGGTGGCGCCGCCCAGCAGCAGCGCCGCCGTCACCGCGCTCAGGGTTGCCAGCATGGAGCACACCTTCTTTCCCGTGATCGCCCGTGGTCGTACGAGCCCCCCACACGTTGGTACGGGACATGCACTCCGGCCGCCCGGTGGGCGCGCCGCACGGGTGAAAGGCGATGTACGAGGCGTTACGGCGCGACGGTCGTGAACATCTTGTGATGATCACTTGATCCCCCCATGAACCTCCCGTCACCGGTCAGGCGTACGCTGTATGGCTGTAATCGGGGGAACGACGGGGAGTAATCGTGCTGGAGAGCGTGGGATCGCTGGCGGCCGGTCCATGGATCTATGCCGTGGTGGCCATATCGGTCCTGCTCGACGTCTTCCTGCCGGTGCTGCCGAGCGGCGTCCTGGTCGTCGCGGCGGCCACCGCGGCGGCGGCCGGTACGGGTGCGGCGGCCGGCCAGGTCCCGCATGACGTGCCGGACATCCTGGTACTGATCCTGCTGGCGACGACGGCCTCCGTACTGGGCGACCTGGTCGCCTACCGGCTGGCCTGGCGCGGCGGTGAGCGACTGGACCGCGCCATCGCCCGCTCCCGTCGGCTGACCGACGCGCAGGCACGTCTCGGTGAGGCGCTCTCGCGCGGCGGCGGCGCCCTGGTCGTCCTCGCCCGCTTCGCCCCCGCCGGCCGCTCCGTCGTCTCCTTCTGCGCGGGCGCCGCGCACCGCCGCGCCCGCGACTTCGTCCCCTGGTCCGCCCTCGCCGGCCTCTCCTGGGCCGCCTACAGCGCAGCCCTCGGCTACTACGGCACCCGCTGGCTCGGCACGGCATGGCTGGCCACCGCGGTCTCCATCGCCGCCCTCACCGGAGCGGGCGCCGCGGCGGCGTACTTGATGCGGCGACGGCCTGCGGGCTCCTGAAGAGCGGGCGGAGCCCCACCCCGGCCGAAGCTACTGCTCCTCGTGCGCGTGCTTCAGCAGGGAGCGGGCCTCGACCCGGTCGCCGGCCGCTATCTCGGTCCAGTAGCGATGGCCGGTGATGAAGACGGCCAGTTCGTGTTCGCGGCGGCGGAGTTTCTCGACCTCGGCCTGTTCGTCGGCGGTCCAGCCGGGGGACGCGGGGCGTTCGATCTTGCGCCAGCCGGTGTCGTCGGTGAAGCCGTCCAGCGGCTCGACCGACCAGGGCAGCCGCTTGAGCAGGGCCGACAGCTCGGCCCTGATCTGATGCAGCTCCTCCTGCCCGGCGAGCAGGTCACTGGGGAATTCATGGGACGCAGACACACGACAATGGTACGCCTGTTCGATTTCCAGTAGCGAGCTACGCCGGGCAGTTCATTCGAACGAGTGGCCTCAGGCGCCGACGCCGCCCAGCTCCCTCACCAACCGCGCCGTGACCGGCACCGCCACCCCGTGCCGCGCCGCCGCGCGCAGCAACGCCCCGCCGATCGCGTCGAGTTCGAGCGCCCGGCCCGCCTCCGCGTCCCGCTGCATCGAGGACCTGGCCGCCGCCGGGAACAGGTCGTACCGGGCGAGGGACCCCACCGGGTCCACCGGGGCACCGCAGGCGCGGCCGACCTCCGCCGCCTCGGCCACCAGGGACTCCAGCTCGGCCCGGTACCGCGTGCGGGCCTCGCCGATCGGCACCCCGTACCGCGTCGTGAGCAGGGCGAAGGGGGCGAGGAACGCCATCTTGGCCCACAGGGCCGCCGTCTCGTCGTCCACCACGCGCGCCGTCACACCGGCCTCGGTGAGGGCCGAGGCCAGGGCGTCCACGCGGGGACGCACCGTCGCCGCGCCCGCGAGGTCGATCTCGGTGAAGGGGCTGCCGTGTTCGATCACCACGCCCTCGCCGTCCCCGGTGTGGACGCGGGTGGACTCCACCCGGATCGTCGCGGGGGCGACCAGTTCGGGCTCGTACCGCCTACGCAGCGACGCGGGGTGTTCGACGCCGTTCAGCAACGGCACGACCAGGGCGTCGCCGAGCACGGCGGGCGGTACCCGGGTCAGCGCCGCGTCCAGCGTGGTGTGCTTGACGGTGATCAGGCAGGCGCCGACCGGCTCGCGCAGCTCGGTGGCCGCCTCCACACCCGCGTGGAAGTCCCCGAACTGCCCGCTGCGCACCTGGATTCCGTCCCGGCGCAGCGCCTCCGCCGTGTCCTCCCGTGCCAGGCAGATCACCCGGTGCCCGGCACGGGACAGCAGCGCGGCCAGTAGTCCGCCGATGCCGCCGGGACCGAGTACCGCCACCGTGGGCCTGTTCGTCATGGACGTGTCCTCTCCTACGGTCGGCCCCGACATCCGGTGGCCGCCTCGCGCCGATCATCCTTCACGCGCGCCCCCGCGGGAGGAGACTTGAGACATGTGCCGGAGTATCAAGACGTTGCGGCCGCCCGTGTTGCCCGGTGAGGCCACCGAGGACGACATCCGCGCCGCCGCGCTGCAGTACGTACGCAAGATCTCGGGCTTCCGGGCCCCCGCCGCCCACAACCGCGAGGCGTTCGACCGTGCCGTGGACGCCGTCACGCGGGCCACGGCGGAGCTGCTGGACAGCCTGGAGGTACGGGGGCGGCCGGTACGGGCGGAGTAGTCGCCCCGCGACGGCGAAAACGGCCCCCGGATACTTCCGGAGCGCAGAGCAGAGGCGTACGGATCGCCGCGCGCCGGAACGCACCCACGCCTCGCCGGCGGTCGCCCTCTTCGGCACGGCCACCAGCGAGGCGGGTGAGGCCCGGATGCGCTGCGAACCTCCGGGTGGTGCGGGGTCAGGACACGTCGGCGCGCACCGCGTCGCCTATCAGCCCGTCCGTGCAGGACACGTACTTCGGGCTGAACTTGCCCTTGCCGGTGATCGACCCCGTGGTCTTCTCGCCCGGCGCCAGCTTCGTGGTGTCGAGCTGGTCCTCGTCCATGGCCAGCTCGGCGGCGTGCTTGCTGCCGGTGCTGTCGATGATCGAGCAGTACAGCGGGTTCACGTCCACCTCGGCCTTGCCGGTGGCGGCGATGGTGACGGAGACGCTGGTGTAGTTGTCGCCGTCGGCGAGGATGCTCTTCTTGAAGGCCGCCTTCTTGGCGGTCACCCGCATCGGACCGGTGGGCGTGTCCGCCTTCGCGTCGTCGCCCTTCTCGGCCGCCTCGCCCTTCGGCGCGCTGCTCGTGGCGGCCGGCTTCTTGCTGCCCTCGTCGCTGTCGCCCCCACTGGCCACGGCCGCGGCGATGCCGATGACGACGAACAGACCGACGACGCCGAGACACCCGAGACCGATGATCTTCCCGGCGCCGGCCTTCTTCTTCGGGGGCTGCGGCGGTACTCCCCACTGCTGCGGGGCGCCGGGGCCGGCCCATCCCTGCGGCGGCTGGCCGGGCTGCGGCTGGCCGGGCTGCTGCTGGCCGTTCCAACCGGGCTGCTGCGGCTGCTGCGGCTGCTGAGTCATGTGTCCCCCGAGGGTTGTGAGGTGTGCTGCGGGTGTATGACTCGTGAAGGACGTGTGTGGTTGCACAGTGAACGAAAATTCTTCGGCAGCGGCGTGTGACAGCACTACTGCTTCGGGCCCGCCGAAGCACAAGGCCGAAGAACACCTACGCGAAGCGCGAGGCCGACGTGCCTGAGTTCCTGGTGCGACTGCTCGACGAGCACATCGAGGGCACCTACCTCCGGAGTCGATATCCCGGACATCCCCCGAACGATCGACAGAGGCCCGTTGCTGATCCAGCAACGGGCCTCTGACCTGCGTGGGCGCGGACGGTTTCGAACCGCCGACATCCTGCTTGTAAGGCAGGCGCTCTACCCCTGAGCTACGCACCCGCGACCCCGCGCGTGGCCGGGACGAGTCGACAGCCTACCTTGCCTCGGGAGGTGCCCCGCAAACCCCGGAACCCAGGGCGGCGGGGGCGAACTGACGGGGCCGTGTGTTCGTCTTCAACGGGTGGGAGAATGACACCACCCAGGGCCAACCGCAGCACGGGAGAGGGATGTGACGGCGACACCGGGCACGTCAGCAGCGCAGACCCACCCGCACCCGCCGTCCCCCGTGCGCGACGCCCTCACCCTGATGAGCCTGCCGGTGCTGGCCGCGCTCACCATGGCCGCCGCGTTCGCCGGCGGCGGCACCCGGCGCTGGTTCGGTGGCCGCGCCGAGAGCCAGCGGGCCGAGGCACAGGCGGCGAAGGACGCGGCTGCGGCCGCCTTCTACGAGCTGGACACCGCCCAGCGCGACCTGCGCATCTCCGTCGAGACCATCTCCGCGGTCGACGACTCCCCCGCGGCCCGCCGTGCCGTCGCCGACTTCGAGGCGCTCGGCCGGCGCATAGACGAGGCGAGCCAGACCTACATCCAGGCCGTCGACGCCCAGGATCTCGACCGCGACGACCTCGACGCCGCCGCCGCGAACCGCGCGCGTACCGAGCTGACCGCCGCCAAGGACGAGCTGGTCCGGGTCAAGGGCGAGCTGGACCGCTTCTCCACCTCCCTCGGCCCCCTCCTCGGCAGCGCCGAGACCCGGCTCGCCCGGCTGGCGCCCGCGGTCGAGCGCGCCCGGCAGGCCCTGCTCGGCGCGAGCAACGCCCTGGACGCCGTACGCGAGAAGCGGCTCGGCGCCGACGACCTGGCCGCCCGCCTCGCCGCCCTCTCCCCCGAGCTGACCCGGCTCAACCAGGGCGCCGGGCAGCACGGAGTCGCGGCCACGCTGGAGCGGGCCGAGCGGGTGCAGCGGGAGGCCGGGGCGATCCGGGCCGAGGCCGAGCGGCTGCCGGAGCGCGCCGCCGAGATCGACCGGCGCCTGGTCAGCCTGAGCACCCGCGCGCAGGCCCTCACCACCCGCAGCGGCCAGGTCGAGCCGGTGCTGAGCGAGCTGCGGCGCAGGTTCGCCGCCGCCTGCTGGCAGGACCTCCAGCAGGTGCCCGAGCAGGCCGCCGAGAACGTCCGCCAGGCCGAGCGCAAGCTGGCCGAGGCCCGCGCCGCGCGGGAGGCCCAGCGCTGGCCGGACGCCACCTCGCTGCTGTCGACCGTACGGGCCCTGCTGAACACCACCGACGAGGCGGTCTCGGCCGCCGGAGACCGGCTGACCAGGCTGAACGCGGTCCAGAAGGACCCCCGGCAGGAGATCGAGCGGACCCGGTTCGCGCTGCGGGACGCCCAGCGGCTCGCCATGACGGGCCGCACCGCGCCCGACCCCCGGCACGCCCGCCCGCTGGACGAGGCGGTGGCCCGGCTGGACCGCGCGGTCGCCGCGCTGGACAGCGGCCGGCACCCCGACTACTGGCACTTCCTCACCGAGACCGAGGCGGTGCGGAACACGGTCGCGGGGGTGGTCGCCCGGATCCGGGAGGAGCGCGGCGGCCCCGCGCGGTGAGCCCGCCCGGCGGCGCCCCTGTTGCCGGTACGTGGGGTGCTGGTGAGTATTGAGGGGTACGGGACGGCCTCCGCACGCGCCCCCAAGGAGGCGACATGGCCGCACACGCAGTCCACTCACGCGACAAGCAGTCCACCCGGCACCGCACCGTGTTCGACGAGCACCTGCCCGTCGACCACAAGCTGAACCTCGTCTACCGCATCGGCGCGGGGCTGATCGGGCTGTTCCTGCTGATCTTCGGCATCCTCGGCCTGGTCGGCCACATCGGTGCCTTCAACGTCGGCAGCGACACGGTCGCGGGCCTGAACACCAACGGCGCGCTGAGCGTGCTCTCCATCTGCGTCGGCGTGATCCTGCTGGCGGGGATGGTGATCGGCGGCAACTTCGCCTCGACCCTGAACATGGCCTTCGGCGTGCTGTTCATCCTGAGCGGCTTCCTCAACCTGGGTCTGCTGGGCACCGAGAACAACTTCCTGGCGTTCAAGATCCAGAACGTGTTCTTCACCTTCATCGTCGGCCTGCTGCTGATGACCTTCGGCATGTACGGCCGGGTCGGCTCGTCCCTCCCGCACGACAACCCCTACTGGCGCTCCCGGCACCCCGAGGCCGAGCACGAGGACCCGGCCCTCACCAACCCGGACAAGCGCGCCGTCACCGGCCCGGACACGAAGCCCGAGTGACTCCCCGGCTCGCCGGGTCCGGCGGCTAACCTGTGCGCATGCCTCGCTACGAGTACCGCTGCCGGACCTGCGGCGACACCTTCGAACTCAGCCGCCCGATGGCGGAGTCCGCCGCGCCCGCCACCTGCCCCGAGGGCCACGACGACACGGTCAAGCTGCTGTCGGCGGTGGCCGTCGGCGGCTCCGCCGCCGCTCCGGCCCCCTCGGGCGGAGGCGGCGGTGGTGGCTGCTGCGGGGGCGGCTGCTGCGGCTGAGCAGGACATGGGTACGGCACCGGACGGGCGTCCGGTGCCGTCTCGCCGTACCCCGCCGTGCCGCTACGCCGGCAGCCGCGCCGGGACCACCGCGCCCCGCGCCACCCGCAGGAACTCGCGGGTGATCCGCTCCCCCGCCAGCACGCCCCGCTCGGCGACCTGACCGATCGTGGGCGCGGTCCAGCCGCTGTCGGCCAGCTCGCCGTGGCCGGGGCGCCAGCCGCGGTCGGCGGCCAGCAGCAGGTCGGCGTCCAGGTGCGAGTCCCCGGCCGCGAGTGTCAGCTCCGCCCCGGTGCGCCGGGCCACCTCGCGCACCGCGGCGCCCTTGGTGAGCGGCTGCGGAACCGCGTAGATCTTGCGGCCCTGGAGCGACACCGTCCAGCCCCGCTCCCCGGCCCACTCGGCCAGCTCGCCCACCCAGTCCTCGGGCAGCAGTTCCCGCTCGACCACCAGGTAGGCGAACAGGTCCTCGGCCACCCGCTGCTTGCGCAGCCAGACGGGGTCGGAGGCCCGGCGCAGATGGTCGGTGACCTCGGCGAGCGGCGCGCACTCGTCGGCGAGGCGGGCCAGCACCGAGGCGTGCCAGTCCCGGTCGGTGACTCCGTCGACCAGGAGATGACCGCCGTTGGCGCAGATCGCGTACCGGGCGGGCGGCCCGGGCAGGTTGATGCGCCCGTACTGGGTACGGGTGCGGGTGGTCGTCGGCACGAACACCGCCGCGTCCGCCAGTTCGGTCAGCAGGGCGGCCGCCGTCTCCGTCATGAAGGACAGCGGACGGGACTCGTGCACCTCCACGCAGAGCAGCCGGGGCGCCCGCGCGTCGGGCATCGTGAGCGCGAGGGCGCCCGCCGAGTAGATCAGCGTGCGGTCGAGATCGCTGGCCACCAGTACCGGCATCAGGCGTTCACCGCCCGGCCGTCGGCGCCCGTGGCACCGCGGGTGTACTTGGGGTGGATCAGCCCGACGCAGGTGTACGGCAGGTCGTCGACCTCCTCCACCGGCACCCCGCGCTGTTCGGCGAGCAGCCGGACGTGGTCGAGGTCGGCGCCCGCGCCCGCCTTGGCGAGGATCTTCCAGGGCACCCGGCGCAGCAGCACCCGCGTGGTCTCGCCGACGCCGGGCTTGACCAGGTTCACGTCGTGGATGCCGTACTCCTCGCTGATCCGCTCCACGGCCCGCCAGCCCTCCCAGGTCGGGGTGCGGTCCTCGGCCGGCAGTTCCTTGACGGCCGCGTCCACCTCGTCGCGGACCTCGGGGAAGCGGGCGGAGACGGCGTCGAGGAAGGCCACCGACACGTCGGCGTCCGCCAGTTCGCGGTAGAACTTCGCGCCGTGGAAGTCGTCCGGACCGACCAGGTCGGCACGGAGCACGGTGCGCGATATCAGGCCGGAGACGGTGGAGTTGAGGCAGGCGGAGGGTATGAGGAAGTCGTCGCGGGTGCCGTAGGTGCGCACGCAGGAGCCCGGGTCGGCGAGGACGGCGATCTCCGGGTCGAAGCCGGTGACACCCTCGGCGCGCTCGAACTCCTCGATGGCGGCGGCGAGTTCACGGGTGATGGCGCCCTTGCCGGTCCAGCCGTCCACGAAGACGACGTCGCGCGGGTCGTGGTGCGCGGCCAGCCAGCGCAGGGCGTTGGCGTCGATGCCCCGGCCCCGGACGATCGAGACGGCGTAGTGCGGGAGTTCGATCCCGTACCGCTGCCCGGCCCAGCGGCGCATGAGCACGCCGACCGGTGTTCCGGCGCGGGCGAGCGAGACCAGGACGGGGGTGCCGCCGCGCTCGGTGAGCACGGTCTCGGTGACCACGCCGACCGCGCGGGCGATCCGGTCGGCGGAGGTCTCAAGGGCGGCGTGGAACAGTGCCTGGTAGCGCTCGCTGGGCTGGTACTCCACCGGCAGCGACTCCGCGTAGTGCGCGCCGCCGTTCTGCACGGCCTCCTCGCGCTCCTCGGTCGGCGCCTCCAGGCTGACCGCGGAGAGGTCCTGGAGCAGCCAGCCGACCTCGTCGGGCGCGTACGAGGAGAAGGCGGGGCCGCGGAGGGGCTCGGGCAGCATGGCCGGCCTTTCGGGAAGGTGGGGCTCGTGGGCGGGCACGACCGCGAGCAGGACGTGCGGGGCGTGCGCCGCGAGCCGGGCGAGCAGGCCGTCCGGGGCGTGCAGGGCGGGGGTGTCGGCGGCGGAGTCGACGACGGCGACCACGGTGTCGAAGCCCGCGCCCGCGACGTTGTACGCGTAGCGCTCGCCGGGGCCGTCCGCCGGGTCGTCGTGGGCGGGGAAGGCGAGGCGGGTGCGTATCGCGTAGCCGGGGTCGTCCACGGCGAGCACGGGTGAGCGGGTGGTGGTGGAGTAGCGCACCTCGGCCGCTACGGTCCGCTCCAGCTCGGCCGCGAGCCGCAGCGGGGCGTACATCAGCTCCTCGAAGCCCAGCACCAGCACCCGGCGGGAGCCGTCGGGCAGCGCGTCGGCGATCCGGGCGGCCATGCCGGGCAGCGCGGCCTCCAGCCGGGCGCGATGGGCCGGGGTGAAGCCGTGCCGTCCGCCGTCGGGCAGCCCGGCCGGCCAGGCCAGGTCCACCCGGCTCACCTCGCCGCCCGGCACCGCGCCGGGCACGGCGTCGGCCCGCTCGTGCCCCGCGACCAGCGCCTGCCCCCTCTCCAGCACGCCCTCGGGCAGCCGTACGGTCCCGGAGGCGGCGGCGACCAGGTCGACGCGGGCGCCGATCCCGGCGGCGAACCGGTCCAGCCGGGCGGCGTCCTCGGCGGAGCGCATGTCGACCAGGGCGACGACCACGTAGCGGCGCCTGGGATGGCGGGCGTGCAGCTCGCGGATGGTGTTCAGGACGGTGTTGCCGGTGGAGAACTCGTCGTCCACCAGCACCAGCGGGCCGTCCCCGGCCAGCAGCGCCGGGTCCTCGGGGAGCAGCAGGTGGGAGGTGGCGTGCGAATGGGACTCCTCGAAGCCCCCGGCCGGGGTGACCCCGGCGACGGGCCGACGGGTGGAGTGCAGATACGGGGCCAGGGCGAGGCCGTCCGCGACCGAGTGGCCGAGGCCGGTGGCGGTCTCGGCGTACCCGAGGACGACCGCACGGGCCGCCTCCGCGTCCCCGAGCAGGGCGCGGACCCGGTGGCCGAGGCGCACCCCGTGGCCGTGGACCACGGCGGGCGACTGCGGGACGTGCTTGCCGAGCACGTTGGAGACCAGCAGATGAGCCCGCTTGGGGTTGCGGCGCAGCGCCATCCCCAGCAGGTCGGTCAGGTGCTCGTCGCCCTCCAGTTCGACACCGAGTCGCCGTGCGACCCAGGTGCCGGACCAGACGCCGTCGTTCACTGCGTTTCTCATGCGTTCCTTGCGGCTCGGGGGTGGATCTCGGGGTGGGGAGAGGAGGATCTGTGCCAGGAGGGTCTCGCGGGCGAGGGAGGGCTCAGCCGGTCACGCCGGCGGTGAGCAGGTCCACGAAGCCGACGTCCTCGTTGGCCACCCCGAAGACCTCCGCGCGCAGCAGGGTCCGCTCGGCCCAGGCGCGGTGCGGCTTCACCTCGTTCATCTTGTTCGTGTACGCGGACCTGAGGACTCCGCCGCCGTCGCTGTCCGGCCGGAGGATGTCCGCCGCGTCGCTGAACTCCTCGTGGCTGACCACGGAGAGCGCGTGCACGGGAAGCACGTGGGAGGGATGGATGCAGGTCTTGCCGAGCAGACCGTTGGCCTGGTCGAGGGAGATCTCCCGCAGCAGGCCGTCCATGGCGTGTTCGATCAGCTTCTCGCGCAGTCCGACGGCGCGCACCTCCAGGAAGGGGCTCGTCCTGAGCTGCGGCTTGAAGACGCGCTCGGGGACCCGGAAGTACTCCCACACCGGCCCGGTCACGGTGAAGCCGCTGCCGTCGGCCCGGCCCAGCATGTTGACCACGTCGCCGATGACGGAGGCGACGATCTGGACGTCGTACGCGGTCATGTCGGGGGCGCGGCGCAGCCCGTAGGAGGAGCAGAAGTCGGTGACGCCCAGGCGCAGCGCCAGGACCCGGTCGCGGTACTTGCCGACCGCGCGGGCGATGCCCTCCAGGGTCTCCACGCGGGACTCGCGGTACAGCAGCTCGGGCGACTCCAGCACCGGCATGGCGAAAAGCCGCCGTCCGCAGGCTGTCTCGGCCGCGCTCAGCGCCTCCAGGAAGGGGACACCGCGCTCCTCGGTGAACTTGGGCAGCACGAATCCGGACAGCAGCCGGACGCTGGCGCCCAGGCGCCGGACCAGGTCCGGGATCTGGTCGGGCGTGCGCACCCGGACGAACAGCAGGGGCGGCTCGGCACCGGTCCTGGCGTGCAGGGCGTCCAGCTCGGCGAACTGCCGGACCAGGTTCTCCTCACCGGCCGGCACGTCCTCGTCCGCGATGGAGTCCTCCAGGCACAGCACCATTGAGACGACGCCGCTGCCCGTCTGCTTGACGATGTCGGCGGCGAGCCGGGGTCGGGTGGCCGGGCTGTACAGGGTGGCCCCGAGGGCCGCCGAGAGCAGTCTGGCCGGGGAGTCGGCGGTGAAGGCGCACGGCTCCTGGTGGAAGAGACGCTCCCGCGTTTCGGGGGCGATGTGCCCGAAATGACGCATAGGACTCCCTCAAGGCGCGCCTGGTCTGTGATTTCCGCAAAGGGTGGCCGGTAATAGTACGTAGAGACGCATGTCCGGGGTTCCCGGCCGGCATGAATTTCCGGTTACCCGCCCGTGTCGGGTGGAACACCCCCCGCATTGTCGTGGCCAGGACCGAGAAGGCAGGATGACCGCATGACGCACGCGATGCTGAAGGGGTCGAACGTCCCGCTGGACGCCGCCGCGGTACGGGCGGTGCTGCGCTGGACACCGGGGCAGGACGTCCCCGAGGTCGACGCCTCCGCGCTGCTGCTGGGCCCCGACGGCCGGGTGCGCTCGGACGAGGACTTCGTCTTCTACAACCAGCCCCGCCACCCCTCCGGCGCGGTGTGGGGGCTGGGCCGGAAGCCGGTCGCCGGTGGCCTGACCGACACCGTCCAGGTGGACCTGGCCGGGGTCGAGTCCGGGGTGGCCCGCGTCCTGCTGGTGGCCTCCGCCGACGACGTCCCCTTCGACCGCGTCCCGGCGCTGTGCGTGCTGCTGTACGACGCCTCGGCGACCGACGCCGAGCCGCTGGCGCGGTTCGAGGTGAAGCCGGAGACCGGCGCGGAGACGGCACTGATCTGCGGCGAGCTGTACCGGCGCGGGGACGGCTGGAAGTTCCGCGCGCTGGGCGAGGGCTACTCCAACGGTCTGGAGGGGCTTGCCACCGACTTCGGCATCTCGGTGGACGAGTCGGAGGCGGCGGCCGAGGAGCCGCGCCCGCACGAGTCCCGGTCGGTGCCGCTGCCCCCGGAGCAGCCGGTAGCGCTGCCGCCGCTGCCCGCCCAGCCGCCGGCCTACGGCTACCCGCAGCCCGTCTCGGCCCCGCAGCCCGCGTACGGCTATCCGCAGCCCGCCTCCGCGAGCCAGGCGACCTACGGCTACCCCCAGTCCGTCCAGACGCAGGCGCCGCCCGCCTACGGTTACCCCCAGTCCCCGCCGGTGCCCGCCGCGGCCCCGCTGGACCCGGACTTCCGGCTGCCGCCGCAGGGGCCGCAGTTCCTGGGGCGCTAGGCGGACGTCCGCAGGCCGCGCCGGCTCACCGGTCCGCCTTGGTCTTGTAGCCCCGCCCCCAGGTCAGTCCCCAGCCGTACAGCCGGTCCAGCTCGCCCTGGAAGCCGTAGACGAACTTCACCTCGCGGCGCACGACCAGTTCGCCCTTCACGTTCTCTATCAGCACCACCGCGCACGAGCGGGCCTGCGGATGGCGTTCGTCGAGGCCGACCTCGATGCGCGGGCCGTTGCTCGGGTAGAGGGTGACCACGGCGTGGGTGCGGTCGAAGGCCGGGGTCTGGTCGTAGATGTACACGAAGACCAGCAGGCGTTTGATGGCGTCCCGGTGGTCCAGGTTGACGTACATCGTCTCGCCCGAGGCGGAGCCGAAGCGGTCGTCGCCGCTGAGCTTGACGTACGGCGGGGCGTTGACGTCGCCCAGGTAGCCGCCGAGGGGCTGGACGACGCCCTTGGTGCCGTCGGTGAGTTCGTAGAGGCAGCCGAGGTCCAGGTCGACGTTGACCATGCTCTGGCCGTGGCCCATCACTTCCGGTGGTTTCAGTGCCTTGAAGGGGTGCCGGAAGAGGCTGCCGCGCTGGGGGCCGCCGAGGTCGGAGGTGCGCATCCGCCAGGTCAGGTTGACCCGGAGGTTGCCCGTGGCCGCGCCCTGCCTGGTGAGGGACACCTGCTGGTGCCGCTTGGTCAGTTCGATCGCGTTGGACCCGGAGCTGCCCGAGTCGAAGTCGGCGGTGCGCCCGCCCAGCAGTCCGTCGAGAAATCCCATGCCCGCCCCCTGGAAAAGTCGTCGGGGCGACCGACCCGAGTCGGCCGCCCCATTCGAAGCGTTCCTCACCGCGCGGGATGCCACACCCCGCCACGTCCCCGATCTTGCCCCTGGGTCAGACCCCCGAGGAGATCTCCGTCTTCTCGCTCGACCCGGCATCGCCGCCGGAGGCCGCGAGGGCGCGGTTGCGGCGGACCGAGGACCAGAAGGACCAGGCGATCAGGACGACGCCGACCAGGCCGGTGACGACCTCGTTGATCTCGTACTGGATGGTGACCATGAGGATCACCGCGAGGGCGCCGATCGCGTAGTGGGCGCCGTGCTCCAGGTAGACGTAGTCGTCGAGCGTGCCCTGGCGGACCAGGTAGACGGTCAGCGAACGGACGTACATCGCGCCGATGCCGAGGCCCAGCGCCATCAGGACGATGTCGTTGGTGATGGCGAAGGCGCCGATCACACCGTCGAAGGAGAAGGACGCGTCCAGGACTTCCAGGTACAGGAACATGAAGAACGCGGCCTGGCCGGCCAGCTTCACCGCCGAGCGTGGCTTGCCGGAGCGGGCGGCCTCCTCCTCGGCCTCGTGCTCGGCCTCCTCCTCGGCCTCCAGCTTGTCCTCGAAGTACCCGGAGAGACCGCCGACGACCATGTAGGTGATCAGACCCGCGATGCCCGCGATCAGGACCGTCTGGGCCTTGTCGACATGGGCGCCGCCGTGCTGGTGGGCGTGGGTGGCGAAGGTGAAGGAGGTGATCAGCAGGACGATCATGGCGATGCAGACCGACAGCATGTCGACCTTGCCGAGCTTGGCCAGCGGACGCTCGATCCAGCGCAGCCACTGGATGTCCCGGTCCTCGAAGATGAAGTCGAGGAAGATCATCAGCAGGAACATGCCACCGAACGCGGCGATGGCCGGGTGGGCGTCGGTGACGAGTTCCTGATAGCGGTCCTTGTTGTTCAGCGCGAGATTGACGGCCTCGATCGGACCCATCTTGGCGCTGACGGCGACGATGACGACGGGGAAGACCAGCCGCATGCCGAAGACCGCGATGAGCACGCCGACCGTGAGGAAGATCTTCTGCCAGAAGGCATTCATCTTCTTCAGGATTCCCGCGTTGACCACCGCGTTGTCGAAGGACAGCGAGATCTCGAGGACGGAAAGGATCGCCACGATGCCGAAGGCCTTCCACCCCCCGTAGAAGACCGCCGCGACCAGGCCGATCGCGGTGATCGCGAAAGACCAGCCGAAGGTTTTCAGAAGCACTGGCTACCCCATCATCTTCTGGGGGCCCCTCCCAGACGCTGTCTGGGGGAGGTCTCCCCCGTCGCCGTACCCGGCTTTACGAAACGTTGACTCCGAAGTCTAGAGCGATGCCCCGAAGTCCGGACGCGTACCCCTGTCCGACCGCACGGAACTTCCATTCGCCCTGATACCGGTAGAGCTCGCCGAAGATCATGGCCGTTTCGGTGGAGGCGTCCTCGCTGAGGTCGTAGCGCGCGAGTTCCTGGTCGTCGGACCGGTTGACCACCCGGATGAAGGCGTTGGCGACCTGGCCGAAGGACTGGTCGCGCTCGTCCGCCATATGGATCGAGACCGGGAAAATGATCTTCTCGCACTGCGGCGGCACCTGGGAAAGGTCCACCAGAATCGATTCGTCGTCACCCTCGCCCTCACCGGTGAGGTTGTCGCCGGTGTGCTCCACCGAGCCCTCGGGGCTGGTGAGCTGGTTGTAGAAGACGAAGTACTCGTCCCCGAGCACCCGGTTGCCGGCGCCGCACAGCAGGGCGCTGGCGTCCAGGTCGAAGGGGGCGCCGGTGGTGGAGCGGGCGTCCCAGCCGAGCCCGATCATGACGCTGGTGAGATTGGGCGCGGCCTTGGAGAGGGAGACATTGCCTCCCTTGGCGAGCGTGACACCCATGCTGTTCCTCCCCTGTGGTGTTCTTGGTTCTCCTGCGCCACCGGCGCCGCCCGCAAACGCGGAACGGCGCCGGAGGAGGTGCGAGCCGTACGGCGTCAGACGTTGACGCCGAAGTCCTGGGCGATGCCGCGCAGGCCCGAGGCGTACCCCTGGCCGATGGCGCGGAACTTCCACTCAGGGCCGTTGCGGTACAGCTCGCCGAAGACCATGGCCGTCTCGGTGGAGGCGTCCTCGCTGAGGTCGTAGCGCGCGAGTTCCTGGCCGCCGGCCTGGTTGACGACGCGGATGAAGGCGTTGCGGACCTGACCGAAGGACTGCTGGCGGTTCTCGGCCTCGTAGATGGAGACCGGGAAGACGATCTTCTCCACGTCGGCCGGGACGGCGGCGAGGTCGACCTTGATCTGCTCGTCGTCGCCCTCGCCCTCACCGGTGAGGTTGTCGCCGGTGTGCTCGACCGAGCCGTCGGGGCTCTTGAGGTTGTTGAAGAAGACGAAGTTCTGGTCGCTGCCGACCTTGCCGGCGTTGTTCAGCAGCAGTGCGCTGGCATCGAGGTCGAAGTCGTTGCCGGTCGTGGTGCGCACGTCCCAGCCCAGACCGACGATGACGGCGGTCAGGCCGGGAGCCTCCTTGGTCAGCGAGACGTTGCCACCCTTGCTGAGGCTGACTCCCACGGGTCCTCCATGTGGTGTCCAGGGGCCGACAGCCCCGTAGTGCATCGGATATGGGATCAACGTGCCGATCCTAGTGACGGGTTCCCGCGGCGAGCGGGGCCCTCACAGGGTGTCGAGCGCCTTCACGTACTCGGTCAGGTCGCGGGCGTCGGGGAGGCCGTTGACGACGGTCCAGCGCACGGTGCCCGTCTTGTCCAGGATGAAGGTGCCGCGCACGGCGCACCCCTTGTCCTCGTCGAAGACGCCGTAGGCGCGGCTGACGTTGCCGTGCGGCCAGAAGTCGCTGAGCAGCGGGTACTCCAGGCCCTCCTGCTCGCCGAAGACGCGCAGGGTGTGCACGGAGTCGTTGGAGACGGCGAGCAACTGGGTGTCGCGGTCGGTGAACTGCGGAAGGTTGTCACGCAGTTCGCACAGCTCGCCGGTGCAGACGCCGGTGAACGCGAAGGGGTAGAAGAGCAGCACCACGTTCTTCTCGCCCCGGAAGTCGGAGAGCCGCACGGTGCGGCCGTGGTTGTCCTTGAGTTCGAAGTCGGGTGCCTCGTCGCCGATCTGGAGCGCCATCGTCATGCATCCCTTCGCTGAGCCGTACGGGTGAGCGCGGGTCACTCGCCCGGTCCCACCCTACGCAGCGACCACGCCGGGACCGCCGGGCGGACCGGGGAGTCCCGGCCCGCTCGGCGCGGCGATGACGCGTTCTTTCTAACGCTTGCCGGACTTGGCGGCCTTCGGCGTCGCCAGACGCGAGCCGCTCCAGTCCTTGCCGACACTGACGCTCTTCGAAGCGGTCAGCCCTGCGGTGGTTGCGGCCTCCGAGATGTCGCTCGGCTCCACGTACCCCGTACGGCCGGTCTTCGGCGTCAGAAGCAGGATGGCGCCGCCCTCTTCGATGTACGTGGTGGCATCCACGAGTACATCGGTGAGGTCTCCGTCGTCATCACGGAACCACAGCACAACGGCGTCGGCCACGTCGTCGTATTCCTCGTCCATCAGGTCGCCTTCGACGGCTTCCTCGATGGCCTCGCGGAGCTCCTGATCGACGTCCTCGTCGTAGCCGATCTCCTGGACCACCTGTCCGGGCTGGAACCCCAGCCTGGCGGCAGGGTTCGTCCGCTCCTCCGCGTGGTCCGCGGTCGCGCTCACGGGTTGCCTCCTGATCATGTCTTGGTGAATATCTGAGCCACGCGCGTGCGCGAAGCATTGGCCGTAGTCCACACGGGCGGGGCGGATCGCGCAAGTACCCGGCCTTCCTGACCGCCGAAACGGTGACGTTCCGGGCCGCTTCGCCGCCACTCCTGGCACCGTATCCCGTTTCCCCGGGAACCACATCACACCGATGTGCCCCGTATGCGCACTTCGGAATCATCCGTCGATACGCCCATCGAACAACTTTGCCATGCCCGTCACACCCCGGGCGTATCGTTACGGTTTGACCGACTGGCGATCCGGGTGGCCGGGCGGGTGGCGGGCCGGGGGCGCGGGGGAACGAGAAGAACCAGTGGATGACGTACCGCGTTCCCCAGGTACACGATGGGGAACGGTGTAGGCAGGTCCCTCCGACAGGTAAGGAACAGCGTGGCTTCCGGTTCCGATCGCAATCCGATCATCATTGGCGGCCTTCCGAGTCAGGTTCCTGACTTCGATCCCGAGGAAACGCAGGAGTGGCTCGACTCCCTCGACGCCGCCGTGGACGAGCGTGGCCGGGAGCGGGCCAGGTATCTCATGCTGCGGCTGATCGAACGGGCCCGCGAGAAGCGCGTGGCCGTGCCCGAGATGCGCAGCACGGACTACGTCAACACGATCCCCACCAAGAGCGAGCCGTTCTTCCCCGGCAACGAGGAGATCGAGCGCCGCATCCTCAACGCCACCCGCTGGAACGCGGCCGTGATGGTCTCGCGCGCCCAGCGCCCCGGCATCGGCGTCGGCGGCCACATCGCCACCTTCGCCTCCTCCGCGTCCCTCTACGACGTGGGCTTCAACCACTTCTTCCGGGGCAAGGACGGCGGGGACGGCGGTGACCAGGTCTTCTTCCAGGGCCACGCCTCGCCGGGCATCTACGCCCGCGCGTACCTGCTGGACCGGCTCTCCGAGAACCAGCTCGACGGGTTCCGCCAGGAGCACTCCAAGTTCCCGGACGGGCTGTCCAGCTACCCCCACCCGCGCTCGATGCCGGACTTCTGGGAGTTCCCGACCGTCTCGATGGGCCTCGGCCCGCTCGGCGCGATCTACCAGGCCCGGATGAACCGGTACATGGAGGCGCGCGGCATCGCCGACACCTCGGCCTCGCACGTGTGGGCGTTCCTCGGCGACGGCGAGATGGACGAGCCGGAGTCCCTCGGCCAGCTCTCCATCGCCGCCCGCGAGGGGCTGGACAACCTGACCTTCGTGGTCAACTGCAACCTCCAGCGCCTCGACGGCCCGGTGCGCGGCAACGGCAAGATCATCCAGGAGCTGGAGTCGCAGTTCCGGGGCGCCGGCTGGAACGTGATCAAGCTGGTGTGGGACCGGAGCTGGGACCCGCTGCTGGCCCAGGACCGGGACGGCGTGCTGGTCAACCGGATGAACACCACCCCGGACGGCCAGTTCCAGACGTACGCCACCGAGTCCGGCGCCTACATCCGCGACCACTTCTTCGGTGACGACCACCGGCTGCGCGCCATGGTCGAGAACATGACCGACGACCAGATCCTGCACCTGGGCCGCGGCGGCCACGACCACCGCAAGATCTACGCGGCCTTCAAGGCGGCCAAGGAGCACAAGGGCCAGCCGACGGTCATCCTGGCCAAGACGGTCAAGGGCTGGACGCTGGGCCCCAACTTCGAGGGCCGCAACGCCACCCACCAGATGAAGAAGCTGACGGTCGACGACCTGAAGGGCTTCCGCGACCGGCTGCACCTTCCGATCTCCGACAAGGAGCTGGAGTCCGGCGCCCCGCCGTACTACCACCCCGGCCGGGACTCGGAGGAGATGCAGTACATGCACGACCGGCGCACGTCGCTCGGGGGCTACGTGCCCACCCGCGTGGTGCGCTCCGAGCCGCTCGCCCTGCCCGACGACAAGGCGTACGCGAGTGTGAAGAAGGGGTCGGGCCAGCAGTCCATCGCCACCACCATGGCGTTCGTGCGACTACTGAAGGACCTCATGCGGGACAAGGAGATCGGCAAGCGGTTCGTACTGATCGCGCCGGACGAGTACCGCACCTTCGGCATGGACTCGTTCTTCCCGAGCGCGAAGATCTACAACCCGCTCGGCCAGCAGTACGAGTCGGTGGACCGGGAGCTGCTGCTCGCCTACAAGGAGTCCCCCACCGGCCAGATGCTGCACGACGGCATCTCCGAGGCGGGCTGTACGGCCTCCCTGATCGCGGCCGGCTCGGCCTACGCCACCCACGGCGAGCCGCTGATCCCGGTGTACGTCTTCTACTCGATGTTCGGTTTCCAGCGCACCGGCGACCAGTTCTGGCAGATGGCCGACCAGCTCTCCCGCGGTTTCGTCCTGGGCGCGACCGCCGGCCGCACGACCCTGACCGGCGAGGGCCTCCAGCACGCGGACGGCCACTCCCAGCTCCTCGCCTCCACCAACCCGGCCTGCGTGGCCTACGACCCGGCGTACGGGTACGAGATCGCGCACATCGTCCAGGACGGGCTGCGGCGGATGTACGGCGGGGACGAGGAACACCCGCACGGCGAGGACGTCTTCTACTACCTCACCGTCTACAACGAGCCGATCCGGCATCCGGCCGAGCCGGCCGGCGTGGACGTGGAGGGCATCCTCAAGGGCGTCCACCGGCTGAGGGAGGGCTCCGGCGGGTCGATCCCGGCGCAGATCATGGCGTCCGGTGTCGCGGTGCCGTGGGCGCTGGAGGCGCAGCAGATCCTCGCCGACGAGTGGGACGTCCGGGCGGACGTCTGGTCGGCGACCTCCTGGAGCGAGCTGCGCCGGGAGGCGGTGGCCTGCGAGGAGCACAACATGCTGCACCCCGAGGAGGAGCAGCGGGTGCCGTTCGTGACCCGCAAGCTAGGCGGGGCGGAGGGGCCGTTCGTGGCGGTGTCCGACTGGATGCGGTCGGTGCCGGACCAGATCGCGCGGTGGGTGCCGGGGCCCTACCAGTCGCTCGGCGCGGACGGGTTCGGGTTCGCGGACACGCGCGGGGCCGCTCGGCGGTTCTTCCACATCGACGCGCAGTCGATCGTGGTGGCCGTGCTGACGGAGCTGGCGAAGGAGGGCAAGGTCGACCGGTCCGTGCTGAAGCAGGCGATCGACCGGTACCAGTTGCTCGATGTGAAGGCCGCGGCGCCGGGAGCCGCCGGCGGGGACGCGTAGCGCTGCGCGCGGCTTGAGCGTGGCCGCGCGATCACCGTTCCCGCTTCGGAGATCGCGCGGCTGCGGGCTCGTCGTGGCTTGTCGCGCAGTTCCCCGCGCCCCTGAAAGCCCACCGGTCACCCGGACTCAGATGTGGCCCACTCCCGCGCCTGCCTCGGCGTTCACGCCCCGGCGGGTCAGCAGGGCCACCAGGATGGCGACCGCCGCCACGCCCGCCGCCACCAGGGAGGCGAGGCTCATGCCGGAGATGAAGGTGTCGTGGGCGACGTCGGTGACCTTGGCGATGATCGCCGGGGGCATCTGCTTCGTGACCGGGGCGACGCCCACCTGGACGGCCTGGGACGCCTGGTCGAGCTGAGCGGGGGTCAGCGGGGGCAGGCCCGCGCCGGTCCAGTTGCCCGGCAGGTCGCTGTCGACCTTGGAGGCCATGACGGCGCCCAGGACCGCGGTGCCGAGGCTGCCGCCGATCTGCATGGCCGCCTGCTGGAGACCGCCCGCCACACCGGAGAGGGCCATCGGGGCGTTGCCGACGATGACCTCGGTGGCGCCGACCATGACCGGGGCGAGGCCGAGGCCGAGCAGGGCGAACCAGATCGACATGGTCGCGCTGCCGGTGTCCGCTTCCAGGGTGGACATGCCGTACATGGCGACCGCGGTGAGCGTCATGCCGCCCGCGAGCGGGATGCGCGGGCCCAGCTTGGTGATGGCGAAGCCGGCCAGCGGGGAGCCGACGATCATCATGCCGGTCAGCGGGAGCAGGTGCAGGCCCGCGTCGACCGGGCTGAGACCGTGCACGTTCTGCAGGTAGAAGGTCACGAAGAACAGGCCGCCCATGAAGGCGATGGCCATCATCACCATCAGCACCACGCCCGCCGACAGCGGGACCGAGCGGAACAGGGTGAGCGGGATCAGCGGTTCCGCGACCCGCGTCTCCCACCAGGCGAAGACCACGAAGAGCAGCGCCGAGGCACCGATGAAGCCCCAGGTGCGGCCGTCGCCCCAGCCCCAGGCGGGGGCCTTGATCAGCGCCCAGACCAGGCAGAACATGGCGCCGGACAGCAGCGCGATGCCGGGCAGGTCGAAGGAGCGCGGGGCGTTCTCCGCCCGGTGGTCGAGCAGGATCAACGTGCCGAGGAGCAGGGCGAGCAGGCCGACGGGCACGTTGATGAAGAACACCGACTGCCAGTTGACGTGCTGCACCAGCACACCGCCGAGGATCGGGCCGCCCGCGGTGGAGGCGCCGATGACCATGCCCCAGATGCCGATCGCCATGTTGAGCTTCTCGGCCGGGAAGGTGGCCCGCAGCAGACCGAGCGCGGCCGGCATCAGCAGGGCGCCGAACAGGCCCTGCAGGACCCGGAAGGTGACGACCATCGGGATGCTGTCGGACAGGCCGATGGCGCCGGAGGCCAGCGCGAAGCCGGTCACGCCGATGAGGAAGGTCTGCCGGTGTCCGAAGCGGTCACCGAGCTTGCCCGCGGTGATCAGGGCGACCGCGAGGGCGAGGAAGTAGGCGTTGGTGATCCACTGCACGTCGGAGAAGCTCGCGTGCAGGTCCTTGGCGATGGCCGGGTTGGCGATGGCCACGATGGTGCCGTCCAGGGCCACCATCATGACGCCCACGGCGACGGTGATCAGGGTGAACCAGGGGTGCCCGCGCAGCCCCGAGGAGGGCCGCGGCGACGCATCGGTGGGTGACCCGTCCTCCGGCCCCGTCTTGTCGATGGTGGTCTGACTAGTCATGTAATGAGGCTAGTGACAGCCACTGACAGTTGACAAACGCATTCACAAGTCAGCGCCTGCCATATGACCACTGTTCACCCGACCGCATACTCTGATCAGGAAGGACGTACAGGGAGAGGTCATGGAGACGCTGCGCGAACGCAAGAAGCGGCGTACCCGCGAGGCGCTGGTGCGCGCCGCCCTCGAACTGTTCACCACCCAGGGGTACGAGCGCACGACCGTCGACGAGATCGCCGAGGCCGTCGACGTCTCGCAGCGCACCTTCTTCCGCTACTTCGCGGGCAAGGAGGACGCGGCCTTCGCCGTGCAGGAGATGACGGAGGCCCACTTCGTCGCCGCCGTCCGCGCCCGGCCGCCGCACGAACCGCCGATGGAGGCGCTCAGGCAGGCCGTGCTGGAGGGCTGGGACGACATACGGGAGACCGTGGAGTCGGTCGTACCGGTCGAGCTGTATCTGCGGATGTACCGCATGATCGAGTCCACGCCCGCGCTGCTCGCCGCGCATCTGCGCCGGTCGGCGGCGACCGAGCAGACCATCGCGGGGCTGCTCGCGCAGCGCGAGGGTGTCGACGTGGACGCAGACCCCCGGCCGCGGCTCGCGGTGGCGGTGTTCGCCGGGGTGATCCGGGTCACCGAGCGGCAGTGGAGCACCGGGGACGACTTCAGTCTGGCGGCCATCCGGGGACTCACGGCGGCGTACCTCGATCAGGTGGGCCCGGCGCTGACGGGGAACTGGCGCGCGGCCTGAAATCGTTGGTGGAACGGACGAGATCGTTTAGAAAGATCGTTCGTGTTCCGGCCGTCGGCGCACGAAACGTGATCCCCGCCACTCGATTGACCCGAGACCCTTCCGTTCTCCTAGTGTGTCCTCCCAGTGACTTCCTTCGGCGAATCCCCCCAGCTCAGCGTATGGCGCACCCTGCTCGCCCTGGCCGTCGTGCTCGTGATGCTCGCGACCACCGGCTGGACGGCGCAGCACACCCACCGTGAGTCGACCGCGCTGCGGTCGTCCCTGTCCGCGTGGGTGCGCGACAGCGTGCACGGCAAGCCGTTGCCGGACCCGGCGAAGACCTCCCCGGCGAGGCTGGCCCGCTTCTTCGGCTCGCTCACCCCGTACGACCGCCACGACCTGGCGACCCGCTACCCGCTGGCGGTGGGCAACATGAACGGCGCCCCCGCGTCGCTGCGGTACGAGGCCAACCGGGTGGCGCTGGAGCGGGAGCGGGACGTGGAGTCGCGCCGCGTGCACGACAACCGGCTCAGTACCGCGGGCAAGCAGGACGCGGCCCGCCGGATGCACCGGTACGAGGCGCTGATGCGGCCGGAGCGGCACATCCTCGCCTTCGACCCCGAGGGTTCGGGCCGGATCGCCGAGGTCTTCGGCGACCTGCGCCGGGCCCAGCGGATCTCCGTGGTGGTGCCCGGTGTCGACACCGACCTGCTGACCTTCGAGAAGTCCTACCGCCCCTACAGCGCCCCGGTCGGCATGGCGAAGTCGCTGTACTCCGCCGAGCGGCAGGCCGCGCCCGCGACCCGTACCGCCGTGATCGCCTGGGCCGACTACACCGCGCCCGCCGGGCTCGGGGTGGATGCCGCGACCGCGATGCGGGCGGTGGACGGCGCCGTGCGGCTGAACGCGCTGCTGCGCGGGCTGCCCGGCCGGGCCGAGGTGTCGATGTTCTGCCACAGCTACGGCTCGGTGGTCTGCGGGGTCGCCGCGCCCGGCATGCCCCGCCGGGTCAGCGACATCGCCGTGGCCGCGAGCCCCGGCATGCGCGCGGCCAGCGCCGCCCATCTGAACCGCACCGCGCGGGTCTGGGCGATGCGGGACGCCACCGACTGGGTGCAGGACGTGCCGTATCTGGAGGTCGGCGGGCTCGGGCACGGCGCCGACCCGGTGTCCCGCGCGTTCGGCGCGCGGGTGCTGTCCTCGCGCGACGCGCGGGGCCACGCCGGTTATTTCCAGCCCGGCACGGACAGCCTGCGCAACCTCGCCGAGGTCGGCGTGGGGGCGTACGGCTCGGTGACGTGCGCCCGCGGGGACGCGGCGTGCCGGGCCGGCGTGCCGGACGCGCCCGCCGCGGGACGCGCGTAGAAACAGCAGGAAGTGCGGTCCGCGCGGGTGGCGACGGAGGGACAAGTGCCGCATACGATGAGCCGCATGGGTGACGTACTGGCGGGTTTTCATGCCGTCTGGGAGTTCGACTCAGACTCCGTGCTCATCCGGTACGAACGGGGGATACGCACACCGAAACTCTTCCAGGCGCTCGGTGCACGCCGGGTGCCGCTCGCCGCGCTGGAGGGCGTGAGCCTGGCCGAGGGCAGACGGGGCACCGTCGTGCTGCGCCTCCAGCCGCGCGCCGGAGCCGACCCGCTGCTGGAGGCCGCGGCCGGCCAGCTTCCCGAGGGCCTGGACCCCTACCGGCTGGTCCTGCCGGCCGAGCGGGAGACGCTGGCCGAGTACTACGCCGACGAGCTGAAGTCGGCGCTGACCGGGTCCGGTCCCGCCGACCGGTTCCTGATCGGCGCCCCGGAGGCACCGCTCCGCTTCAAGGCGTACGACGGGAAGGCGTCCTTCGACGGGACCTCGGTGCGTTTTCGCTGGTCGTGGACGGGGGCGTCGTCGGCGAAGTGGAAGGCGGGCGACCAGAGGTTCGCGGTCGCGGACCTCGGCGGGGTGGAGTGGCGCTCACCGGAGGCGTTCGAGGGGTACCTGCGGCTGCTGCCGAACGACCCCGCGGGGGCCGCCGGCCCGGTCCCGCCGGACCAGGACGCGGCGGCCGTCGTCTTCGGGCTCGGCTACGGACCGGTGCACGAGTCGCTGCCGTTCGCTGCGGCCGTCCTCGCGGCGGTGCGGAGGAGAGGCGCCGTACCCGCGGTCCCGGCTGCGGCCCGGCGGGACCCGGCCGACATCGCGGAGCGCATCCGCCACCTGGGCGAGCTGCACCAGTCCGGTCTGGTGACCGACGAGGAGTTCTCCGCGAAGAAGGCCGAGCTGCTGGCGGAGCTGTAGCCGAGCTGTGGGCGCTACTCCTCCCGGCCCGCCGAGGTGAACGTCATGTCGGCGTACCGGTCCCCCGCGACGCGCGCGGCGATCGGCTCCAGCAGGGCCAGTTCTTCCTCGGTGAGGACGAGGTGCGCGGCGCCGGCGTTCTCGGCGACGCGCTCCGCCTTGCGGGTGCCCGGGATCGGCACCACCGCGAGGTCGTGCACCGAGGCCCGCTGGTGCACCCAGGCCAGCGCGATCTGGCCGAGGGTCGCGCCGTGCGCCTCGGCGACCCGGCGCACCGGCTCCAGCAGGGCCGCGTTGGCGGTCGCGTTGTCACCGGTGAAGCGGGGCTGGGAGCGGCGGAAGTCGCCGTCGGTCAGCTCCTTGGCGGCGTCCGTGAAGGCGCCGGTGAGGAAGCCCCGGCCCAGCGGGGAGTAGGGCACCAGGCCGACGCCCAGCTCGCGGGCGGCCGGGACCACCTGCGCCTCGATGTCCCGGCTGAACAGGGACCACTCCGACTGCACGGCGGCGATGGGGTGGACGGCGTGCGCGGTGCGCAGTTCCCCGGCGGTGACCTCGCTCAGCCCCAGGTGCTTGACCTTGCCCTCGCGCACCAGGTCGGCCATGACGCCGACGGTCTCCTCCAGGGGGACGTTCACATCGCGGCGGTGCATGTAATAGAGGTCGATCACGTCGACGTCGAGCCGCTTGAGGCTGTCCTCGACGGCCTGGCGGATGTAGGGGGCGTCGTTGCGGATGATCCGCCTGCTCGGGTCGTCCGGCGGGATGGACAGCGCGAACTTGGTGGCGATGACCACCTCGTCGCGGTGCGCCTTGAAGAAGGGGGCGAGGAACCGCTCGTTCTCCCCGGCGCCGTAGGCGTCCGCGGTGTCGTACAGCGTCACGCCCAGGTCGAAGGCGCGCTCCAGCGCGGCCCGCGACTGCTCGGCGTCGGCCGGCCCGTAGCCGAAGCTCATGCCCATGCAGCCGAGGCCCTGGACGCTGGTCTCCAGGCCGGTCTCGCCCAGGCGTACGGTCGGCAGCGTGCGGTCGGTCATCGGGTGGTCCCCTCCGTGGCGTAAAAACCGATCTTCAGGTCGAGCACGGCGAGCGTGTCGCGCAGCTCGTCGATCCGGGCGAGCACGTCCCGGCGGGTCGACTCCAGCAGCTCGCGCCGCTCGTCGTAGGTGCCTTCGCCCTGCCGCACCAGCTCGGCGTACCGGACCATGTCGGCCACCGGCATGCCGGTGAGCCGCAGCTTGGTGACGAAGACCAGCCAGTCCAGGTCGCGGTTGGTGTAGCGGCGCTGGCCGGTGTGCGAGCGGTCCACGTGCGGCATGAGGCCGATCCGCTCGTACCAGCGCAGGGTGTGCGCGGTCAGTCCGGTGAAGGCGACGACCTCACTGATCGTGTACCGGTCCTGCCCGTCGGGCCGGGGATGGCGCGGCGGGGGACCGGAGCAGATGTCCTGGCCGGTCGCCACCGCTTGCGTGGTCTGCATCACCGTCATGCCCTCAACGCTATGACCTTCGAGCGCACTCCAAGCAAGCGGTATCCGGCAGAAATGGCCAGGACGGGACCCGGAGCCGGAGGCTAGCGTGCCGCGCATGACTCTCGTACGCCGGGCGCTGCCCGGGGACGCGCCGGAAGTGCTGCGCCTGCGCCAGGTGATGCTCGATTCCGTCTCCGGGGGCGGTGACGCGGGGAACTGGCACGGGGAGTCCCTGCCGGCCCTGCGTGCCCGGCTGGCCGACCCGGAAGGGACCTTCGCCGCGTTCGTGGTGGACCACCCGGAGCGGCCGGGGGCGCTGGCGGCGCTCGCGGTGGGGACGGCCGAGTACCGGATCGGGCGCGAGTCCAATCCGCGGGGTGTGGTCGGCTTCGTGTTCAGCGTGGCCACCGATCCCGGTACCCGGCGCCGGGGGTACGCCCGTGCGTGCATGGACGGGCTGCTGGCCTGGTTCCGCGAGCGGGGCGCCCGGCAGATCCAGCTCACCGCCTCCGCCGACGCCCGCCCGCTGTACGAGGCGCTCGGGTTCGAACCCAAGCCGGACCCCTTGATGGAGCTGCGGGTGTGAGCCGCATAGGGTCGCCGGTATGTCGTTGCAGAGCCTGGCGCTGATCGAGAACTGGCCCGTCCCCACCGCCGCCGCGGGGGTGGTGCGGGCCGACGGGACCGTCCTGGGGACGCACGGCCCGGCAGGCCACCGCTTCCCACTGGCCTCGGTGACCAAGCCGCTGGCCGCCTACGCGGCGCTGGTCGCGTACGAGGAGGGTGCCGTCGAGCTGGACGAGCCCGCCGGGCCGCCCGGGGCCACGGTCCGCCATCTGCTGGCGCACACCTCCGGGCTGGCCTTCGACGAGCACCGCACGATGTCGGCGCCCGGCGAGCGGCGGCTGTATTCCAACGCCGGGTTCGAGCAGCTCGGCGACCACATCGCCAAGGCCACCGACATCCCCTTCGCCGAGTATCTGCGCCAGGCGGTGCTGGAGCCGCTGGGCATGACGTCGACCTCGCTGGAGGGCTCGCCCGCCAAGGACGGCGTCTCCACGGTGGCGGACCTGCTGCGCTTCGCGGCGGAACTCCAGGCACCGCGCCTGCTGGACCCCAGGACGGTCGCGGAGGCGATGACCGTGCAGTATCCGGGTACCAAGGGCGTACTACCGGGATACGGGCACCAGAACCCCAACGACTGGGGCCTCGGCTTCGAGATCCGGGGCGCCAAGTCCCCGCACTGGACCGGGAGTTCGTCCTCCCCGCGCACCTTCGGCCACTTCGGCCAGTCCGGCACCTTCCTGTGGACCGACCCGGACGCCCAGGTGGCCGCCGTCGCCCTGGCCGACCGCGCCTTCGGGCCCTGGGCGATCGAGGCGTGGCCGGTGTTCACGGACGCGGTGCTGGCGGAAGTCCGCGGCTGACCTGTCCGCGGCCGGTCTCCGGGGAGGGCTCCCTAGGGGCCCATCTCCCACACCAGCAGCTCCGCCGCCGTCACCCCCACCGCCGCCAGGCCCTCGGCGCCGGTGATCCGGGCCGAGTCGCCGGGGCCCAGCGTCTCCCCCGCGAGCCCGGCCTCGCCGCGCACCACGTGGACGTAGAGGTGCGCGGCGTCCGGCACCGCCGTCCGCTCCCCCGCCGCCAGCCGCCGCACGTGCAGCATCGCGCCCGCTCCGGGCAGGGCGTACGGCGTGGAGTCGGCGATGCCCGGCACCACCTCGTACGACGGCTCACCGCCGGGCTCCAGCGGGGCAAGCCACATCTGCACGAAGGTCAGCGGGACCGTGCCGTCGTTGCGCTCGACGTGCCGGACGCCCGCCGCCGCGCTGAGGTGCTGTACGTCACCGGGGCGGACCACGCTCTCGTGACCGGCCGAGTCCCGGTGGGTCAGCTCGCCCTCCACGACCCAGGTGACGATCTCGGTGTGGCTGTGCGGGTGCTCGTCGAACCCGGCGCCGGGGGCGAGCCGTTCCTCGTTGCAGGCGAGCACGGCGCCGAAGCGCAGGTTGGCGGGGTCGTAGTGCGGCCCGAAGGACAGGGCGTGCCGGGAGTCGATGCCCGCCTCCGGGTCTCCTCCGTGGTAACGCTCAGCGGCGCGCCGTACCTCCATCACGCCCCCACGGTAGTGCGCGCGGCGCCCGTGCCGCAGGCAAGTACCGGCCGGTGCGGAAGAGCGAGACGGACCCGGCGGCACATGCGCGCGTCCCGATAAGGCAGTCTTGTCCACGTGCCCGAACCCGAATCCCACCACAGCGACCCCGCGGTATCCGCCGTCCACCCGCACACCGCGACCCTGCGGCGGCTGGAGAAGTCCTCCGGCAGTCTCGCCGCGCAGGCCATCGCGCGGATGGACGACACCCTGCCGTGGTACCGGGCCATGCCCCCGGAGAACCGGTCCTGGATCGGGCTCGTGGCGCAGGCCGGCATCGCCGCCTTCACCGAGTGGTTCCGGCACCCCGAGGCGCCCCAGGCCATCTCGACCGACGTCTTCGGCACCGCGCCGCGTGAGCTGACCCGCGCGATCACGCTGCGCCAGACCGTGGAGATGGTGCGCACCACCATCGAGGTCATGGAGAGCGCCATCGACGAGGTGGCCGCGCCCGGTGACGAGCGCGTGCTCCGCGAGGCGCTGCTGGTCTACGCCCGCGAGATCGCCTTCGCCACCGCCCAGGTCTACGCCCAGGCCGCCGAGGCACGCGGTGCCTGGGACGCCCGGCTGGAGTCGCTGGTGGTGAACGCGGTGCTCAGCGGGGAGGCCGACGAGGGCGCGGTGAGCCGGGCGGCGGCGCTCGGCTGGAACTCGCCGGACAACGTCTGCGTCGTGCTCGGCACCGCCCCGGACGGGGACAGCGAGCTGACCGTGGAGGCGATCCGGCGGGCCGCCCGGCACGCCAAGCTCCAGGTGCTCACCGGCGTGCTCGGGGACCGCCTGGTGGTGATCGCCGGGGGCAGCTCGGTGCAGCCGCTGAACGTGGCCAGATCACTGATCGGGCCGTTCGCGCCGGGGCCGGTGGTGGCGGGGCCGGTCATGCACGACCTCCAGGCCGCGACCCGGTCCGCGCAGGCCGCCGCGGCCGGACTGAAGGCGTGCACCGCCTGGCAGGACGCGCCCCGGCCGGTGCTGGCGGACGACCTGCTTCCGGAGCGCGCGATCGCGGGCGACCCCAGTGCGCGCGAGCAGTTGGTGGAGGAGATCTACAGACCGCTGGAGGAGGCCGGCTCGGCGCTGCTGGAGACCCTGAGTGTCTACCTGGAGCAGGCGAGCAGTCTGGAGGGCGCGGCGCGGATGCTCTTCGTTCACCCGAACACCGTGCGCTACCGGCTCCGACGTGTGACTGACGTCACGGGCTGGTCGCCCTCCGATGTACGATCCGCCTTCACGTTGCGGATCGCCCTGATCCTGGGGCGGCTCACCGATGGGGAGTTCCAGCCCTAGCCTTTTGTCGGGGGCCCACAAAAGGCTTCCGAGTTATTCGTCCTTGTCCCCACGGGCGGCTTCGGCCGTCTCCAAGAGAGAGTGTGAGAGTGCTCGTACTCGTCGCTCCCGGCCAGGGTGCCCAGACCCCCGGCTTCCTGACCCCCTGGCTCGAACTCCCCGGTGCCGCCGACCGCGTCGCCGCGTGGTCCGACGCCATCGGACTGGACCTCGTCCACTACGGGACGCAAGGAGACGCGGACGCGATCCGCGACACCGCCGTGGCTCAGCCGCTGCTGGTCGCGGCCGGACTGCTGTCCGCCGCGGCACTGGGTGACATCGCGCCGGGCGCGGTGGCGGGCCACAGCGTCGGCGAGATCACCGCCGCCGCCTTCGCGGGCGTGCTGGACGACGTCTCCGCCCTGAACCTGGTGCGCAAGCGGGGGCTGGCCATGGCCGACGCCGCCGCGATCACCGAGACCGGCATGTCGGCGCTGCTCGGCGGCGACCCGGAGGTCTCCGTCGCGCACCTTCAGAAGCTGGGCCTGACCCCGGCCAACATCAACGGCGCCGGCCAGATCGTCGCGGCCGGCACGCTGGAGCAGCTGGCCGCGCTCGCGGAGGACAAGCCGGAGGGCGTCCGCAAGGTCGTCCCGCTGAAGGTGGCCGGCGCCTTCCACACCCGTCACATGGCGCCCGCCGTCGAGACGCTGGCCAAGGCCGCGGCCGAGCTGGCCCCGGCGGACCCGAAACTGACCTACGTCTCCAACAAGGACGGCCGCACGGTCGCCTCCGGCACCGAGGTGCTGGAGCGGCTGGTCGGCCAGGTCGCCAACCCGGTCCGCTGGGACCTGTGCATGGAGACCTTCAAGGAACTGGGCGTCACCGCGCTGATCGAGGTGTGCCCCGGCGGCACGCTGACCGGCCTGGCCAAGCGCGCGCTGCCCGGTGTACGGACGCTCGCCCTGAAGACCCCCGAGGATCTCGACGCGGCGCGCGCGCTCATCGCCGAGACCGCGACTCCTGCCGCTGACGCGGCGGGCGCCTGACAAGGAGTCCATGCCAATGGCGAAGATCAAGCCCAGCAAGGGCGCCCCGTACGCGCGCATCCTCGGGGTCGGCGGCTACCGCCCGACCCGGGTGGTGCCCAACGAGGTGATCCTGGAGACGATCGACTCCTCCGACGAGTGGATCAGGTCCCGCTCCGGGATCGAGACCCGGCACTGGGCGGGCCCGGACGAGACGGTCGCCGCGATGTCGATCGAGGCCGCGGGCAAGGCGATCGCCGACGCGGGCATCGCCGCCGACCGGATCGGCGCCGTGGTGGTCTCCACCGTCTCGCACTTCAGCCAGACCCCGGCCGTGGCCACGGAGATCGCGGACAAGCTGGGCACCGACAAGGCCGCCGCCTTCGACATCTCGGCGGGCTGCGCGGGCTTCGGCTACGGCCTGACCCTCGCCAAGGGCATGGTGGTGGAAGGTTCCGCCGAGTACGTGCTCGTCATCGGCGTGGAGCGGCTCAGCGACCTGACCGACCTGGAGGACCGCGCGACGGCCTTCCTGTTCGGTGACGGCGCGGGCGCGGTCGTGGTCGGCCCGTCCCAGGAGCCCGCCATCGGTCCCACGGTGTGGGGCTCGGAGGGCGACAAGGCCGGCACCATCAAGCAGACCGTCCCCTGGGACCGCTTCCACGCGGGGGACGTCTCCGAACTCCCCCTGGACAGCGCGGGCAACATCAAGTTCCCCGCGATCACGCAGGAGGGCCAGGCGGTGTTCCGCTGGGCCGTGTTCGAGATGGCGAAGGTCGCCCAGCAGGCGCTGGACGCGGCCGGGATCTCCTCGGACGACCTGGACGTCTTCATCCCGCACCAGGCCAATGTGCGGATCATCGACTCGATGGTGAAGACTCTGAAGCTGCCGGAGCACGTCACGGTCGCCCGTGACATCCGCACCACCGGCAACACCTCGGCCGCGTCGATCCCGCTCGCCATGGAGCGGCTTCTGGCGACCGGCGAGGCCAAGAGCGGCGACACGGCGCTCGTCATCGGATTCGGGGCGGGTCTGGTCTACGCCGCCACGGTCGTTACCCTCCCCTAGGCACTCCGTGCCGGGCCGCCCGGTCCGACACGGGGACAAATGCCACCTCATTGTCTGAACATCGAAGAAGGAGAGCGCCTGACATGGCCGCCACCCAGGAAGAGATCGTCGCGGGCCTTGGCGAGATCGTGAACGAGATCGCCGGCATCCCCACCGAGGACGTCAAGCTCGACAAGTCCTTCACGGACGACCTCGACGTCGACTCCCTGTCCATGGTCGAGGTCGTCGTCGCCGCCGAGGAGCGCTTCGACGTGAAGATCCCCGACGAGGACGTCAAGAACCTGAAGACCGTCGGTGACGCCACCGACTACATCCTCAAGCACCAGGCCTGAGTCACCCCTCGGACCTAGCTGCTAGGCCCCGCCACCCGGCGGTGGCGCCGTAGATCCCGCATCTGTTGGAGAAAGAATTCCCGTGAGCCCGACCAATCGCACCGTGGTCGTCACCGGTATCGGCGCAACCACACCGCTGGGTGGCGACGCAGCTTCCACCTGGGAGGCCATGCTGGCCGGCCGGTCCGGCGTCAGCCGCCTCGAGCAGGAGTGGGCGGCCGAGCTGCCGGTCCAGATCGCCGCGCAGATCGCCGTCGAGCCGGGTGAGATCCTCCCCCGGCCGCAGGCCCGCAAGCTGGACCGGTCCGCGCAGTTCGCGCTGATCGCCGCTCAGGAGGCCTGGAAGGACGCCGGTTTCACCGCCAAGGCCGGTGAGGACCAGTCCGTGAACCCCGACCGCCTCGGCGCGGTCATCGCCTCCGGCATCGGTGGCGTGACGACCCTCCTGGACCAGTACGACGTACTGAAGGAGAAGGGCGTACGCCGGGTCTCCCCGCACACCGTGCCCATGCTGATGCCCAACTCCCCGGCGGCCAACGTCGGTATCGAGCTGGGCGCGCGCGCCGGTGTGCACACCCCCGTCTCGGCCTGCGCCTCCGGCGCGGAGGCCATCGGGTACGCGATCGAGATGATCCGCACCGGGCGTGCGGACGTGGTCGTGGCCGGTGGTACCGAGGCCGCCATCCACCCGCTTCCCATCGTCGCCTTCGGCAACATGATGGCGATGTCCAAGAACAACGACGACCCCGAGGGCGCGTCCCGCCCCTACGACTCGGGCCGTGACGGCTTCGTGCTCGGTGAGGGCGCCGGTGTGATCGTGCTGGAGTCCGAGGAGCACGCCAGGGCGCGCGGTGCCCGGGTCTACGCCGAGGCGATCGGCCAGGGCATCTCCGCCGACGCGCACCACATCACGCAGCCGGAGCCCTCGGGCAACGGCATCGCGCAGGCGCTGCAGAACCTGCTGGACTCGACCGACCTGAAGCCGGCGGAGATCGTGCACGTGAACGCGCACGCGACGTCGACCCCCCAGGGCGACGTGGCCGAGATCAAGGCGCTGCGGAAGGTCTTCGGCGACGACGTCGACCACATGGCCATCTCCGCGACCAAGTCGATGACGGGTCACCTGCTGGGCGGGGCGGGCGGCATCGAGACCGTCGCGTCCATCCTGGCTCTGGTGAACCGCACGGCCCCGCCGACGATCAACGTCACCGAGCTGGACGCCGAGGTCAACGCGGACGTCGTCGTGGGCGAGCCGCGCCGGCTCCCCGAGGGCCGGATCGCGGCGCTGAACGACTCGTTCGGCTTCGGCGGTCACAACGTGGTGCTGGCGTTCCGCACCGTCTGACCGCAAGCACCGAGAAAGGCCCCCACCGGTCGGTGGGGGCCTTTGTCGCGTGCAGGTGGTGCGGCGGGCTCAGACCACCTGGTGGAGCCAGCGGACCGGGGCGCCCTCGCCTGCGTGGCGGAAGGTCTCGAGTTCGTCGTCCCAGGGCTTGCCGAGGAGCTTGGAGAGTTCGGCCTCCAGGTCGCTCTCCCCCTGGCGGCTGCGCTGGAGGGCGGCGCGCAGGCGGTCCTCGGGGATGAGGATGTCGCCGTGGATGCCGGTGACGGCGTGGAAGATGCCGAGGTCGGGGGTGCAGCTGTAGCGCTCCCCCTCGGCGGCGGCGGAGGGCTCGGCGGTGACCTCGAAGCGGAGCATCTGCCAGCCGCGCAGCGCGGAGGCGAGCTTGGAGGCGGTGGCCGCCTCGCCCTGCCAGGAGAACTCCGAGCGCCAGGTACCGGGGGCGGCGGGCTGCCTGATCCAGTCCAGGCTGACGCGCGTGCCGAGCACCCCGGCGATGGCCCACTCGACATGCGGGCACAGCGCGCGCGGCGCGGAGTGCACGTACAGAACTCCACGTGTCGTCACCGGAACCTCCGGGCTGAGCGGGACATCTTGCGGGCTGGTCGAGCGGCCATGACGCGACGGCCGCGTTGATGGCGAGGCTACCTTGCGGGGATGCAAGGAGTGTGACGTACCGTCGGTCCCGGTGCCAGGAAACCTTCGCCATTCACCCAGGGGGACGCTTGTACGGGGTGTGCCGTTCCAGCGGGGGCGGACGGGAACCCGCGCACGTTGTGATGGGTGGGCGCACCGGCGGTCGGTGCGCGAAGGAGCGAGGAGACCTGCGGGGATGCGGAAACCAGGCCACCGGGCGCGGGCCGTCGTCGCCGTGCTCACGGCGGCCGTGCTGGCGAGCGGCTGCGACTCCGTCCGGGGCGGTGGCGGGGACGCGGGCGTGTCCCGGCCGTCCGCCAGGCCCTCCCCGGTGTGGAACGCGCACCCGGACTCGATCGCGGCGGTGGGCGACTCCATCACCCGCGGCTTCGACGCCTGCCAGGTGCTCGCGGACTGCCCCGAGGTGTCCTGGGCGACGGGCGCGGACGCCGGTGTGGACAGCCTGGCGGTACGGCTGCTGGGGCGGCAGGGCGCGGCCGAGCGGGGCTGGAACTACGCGGTGACCGGCGCCCGGATGGCCGACCTGCCCGGTCAGCTGGCCGAGGCGGCGCGGCGCCGCCCGGAGCTGGTGACGGTGATGGTGGGCGCCAACGACGCCTGCCGGTCCTCGGTGTCGGCGATGACCCCGGTGGCGGACTTCCGCGCGGACTTCGAGCACGCGATGGCGACCCTGCGCGAGGAACTGCCGCGGACGCAGGTGTACGTGGCGAGCGTGCCGAACCTGCTGCGGCTGTGGTCGCAGGGGCGGGCCGATCCGCTGGGCAAGGAGGTGTGGAAGCTGGGCATCTGCCCCTCCATGCTGCGCGGCGCGGACGACCTGACCGAGGCGGCGACGGTGCGCCGGCAGGAGGTCCAGCACCGGGTGCAGGCGTACAACTCGGTGCTGGCCGAGGTGTGCGCGAAGGACGAGCGCTGCCGCTTCGACGGCAACGCGGTCTTCGACTACCGCTTCGGCACCGGGCAGTTGAGCCAGTGGGACTGGTTCCACCCGAGCCGGGACGGTCAGGCCCGGCTCGCCGAGATCGCGTACCGGACGGTCACGGAGCGCAGACCGTGACCTAAGGTTTCCCACATGGGCGAACTTTTCGGCACACTTTCCGACGGGACCCCGGTGCACCGCTGGACGCTCGAGCGCGGTGGGGTACGGGTCCGGGTGCTGTCGTACGGCGGGATCGTGCAGTCGGCCGAGGTGCCGGACCGGGAGGGGCACGCGGCGGACGTGGTGCTCGGGTTCCCCTCGGTCGAGGGCTACGTGGACCATCCGGGCCCGTATCTGGGCGCGTTGGTGGGCCGGTACGCCAACCGGATCGCGGGCAGCCGCTTCCCCCTGGACGGGCGGACGTACACCCTGGCCCGCAACAACGGGCCCAACTCGCTGCACGGCGGCGAGCGGGGCTTCGACCGGTACGTGTGGGACGCGGAGCCGGTGGAGCACGGGGTGCGGCTCAGCCGGGTCAGTCCGCACGGCGAGGAGGGTTTTCCGGGGCGCCTTCAGGTCTCGGCGACGTACACGCTGGACGAGTCGGGGGCGCTGCGGATCGCCTACGAGGCGGTGACGGACGCGCCGACGGTCGTGAACCTCACCAACCACTCGTACTGGAACCTCGGTGGCTCGGGGCACGCGGGCGGTCATGAGCTGCGGCTGGCCGCCTCGCGGTACACGCCGGTGGACGACGGGCTGATCCCGGTGGGCGAGCCCGTGGACGTGACGGACTCGCGCTTCGACTTCCGCGCCTCCCGCAAGGTCGGCTCGGGGTACGACCACAACTACGTGCTGGACAAGGGTGTCACGCCGGCGGCCGAGGAGGTGGCCGAGCTGTACGACCCGGCGTCCGGGCGGGTGCTGACGGTGGCGACGACCGAGCCGGGACTCCAGCTCTACACCGCCGACCACCTCGGCGCCCCGTTCGCGCCGGGCGAGGGGATCGCGCTGGAGACCCAGCACTTCCCCGACTCCCCGAACCGCCCGGACTTCCCCACCACCCGGCTGGAGCCGGGCGAGGTGTACCGCTCCGCGACGGTGTACGGCTTCGGGACGCGCTGAGCCGCCCCGGACAGTATTCAGCCCCGGTCCTGGTGTCAGGTTCCGGGACCGGGGCTGATGTCGACGGTAATCCGCGCCGGGCGGCCGGCGGCACCGGATCGGGGGTCCGGGCGGGTTCTCCTACGAACCCTTCACGCCCGTGTCACGACTTCGCCTTCTCGCCCGCCGGGCCGGGCTCAGGCGGGGACCGGCCGGTCGCTCTCCGGCTGCTCCTCGGCGAGGGGTTCGCCGAGCAGGTCACGGGTCAGCAGGGTGGCACCGGCGACCGCGCCGGGCATCAGGAACACGGCGACCACGGGGACGAGGAAGGCGAGGCCCAGCGGGACGCCGAACCCCCAGGCGAGCATCTTGCGCGAGCGCAGCAGGGCGAGGCGCGCGCGCAGGTCGACGTCCCGGCGCTGGAGGGCCACGGAGGTGAGTTCCTCGGTGAGGAAGAACCCGGTGACGAAGAAGCCGAGGACGGGTACGACGGTCTGGCCGACCACGGGCAGGAAGCCGAGCGCGAAGAGCAGGACGCCCCAGACGCCGGCCCGTACCAGGATGCGCAGGCTGTCGCGGGCGGAGATCCACAGGTCGCGCCACATCGGCCGGTCGGAGGTGGGCGCGCTCCCGTCGGGGGAGACGTCGGCGTCGGTGCGCTCGGAGAGGCTCTCGTAGAAGGGCTGGCCTATGAGCAGGGTGGCCGCGGTGAAGGTCAGGACGGCCAGCAGCAGGGCCAGGGCGAACAGGACGACGGTGAGGAAGCCCCGGAAGACGCCCTGCCAGGGACCGGACCAGTCGTCGGCGAACGGGGTCGCCCAGGTGACGGCGTCCGAGCCCCACCCGCCGAGCGCGACCAGCACCGCCACGTAGAGGACGAGGGTGATCAGGCCGGGCAGCAGGCCGAAGCCGTACTGCCGTCCGTGCTGTGCCACCCACCGCTGGCCGTTGAGGAGATGACGGAACCCCACCCCGAGATCGCGCATGGCGGGGACTTTACCCGCAGCCGCGGGTTTCAGGCGCCGAGCATGCGGCGGAGCAGGTCGCGCAGGGAGGAGCGCTCGGCGGTGGAGAGGCCGGCGAGGGGTTCGCGGGCGAAGTGCAGGCCCTCGCGGAGGTCGCGGGCGACCCGCAGGCCCTCCTCGGTGGCGGCGGCGAGCTTGACCCGGCGGTCGGCGCTGTCGGGGCGCCGCTCGACCAGGCCGCGCGACTCCAGCCGGTCCACGATCCCGGTCACGTTGGACGGCTCGCACTTCAGCCGCTGGGCGAGCTTGCGCATGGGCAGCGGCTCCAGGGCGAGAAGACTGAGCAGGCGGGCCTGCGGGCCGGTGAGCGCGTGGCTGGCCGCGGCCTCCTCGTAGTCCGCGTAGAAGCGGGCCACGACGTCGCCGATCAGCTCGACGACCTCCATGGTCAGGGGGTCGGCGGCGCGGTGACGGGCGGCGGGGCGCGGCGGCTGGGTGGACATGGCGTCCAGGATACCGGGTTACTTGACATCATGAAATATTCAGGAGCATGGTTGTTTCAGGTACTGAAGTAGTTTGAGGAAGAAGGTCGCCCCAAGATGTCCGACTCCCCCGCCCTTCCCGCAGTCAGCCGCGAGTGGCACTTGCTCGAGCGCCCGGTGGGCTGGCCGAAGCCCGAGGACTTCGCGCTCGTCGAGGTGCCCATGCCGGTGCCCGGCGAGGGCCAGGTGCTGGTACGGAACGAATACCTCTCGGTGGACCCGTACATGCGGGGCCGGATGAGTGCCGCGAAGTCCTACTCCGCCCCGTTCGAGCTGGGTGAGCCGATGGAGGGCGGCGCGGTGGGCGTGGTCGTCGCCTCCGACGTCGACGGCATCGAGCCCGGCGACCATCTGCTGCACTTCCTCGGCTGGCGCGAGTACGCGGCGGTGGACGCGAAGAAGGCCGTCAAGGTCGACCCGGACGCCGCGCCGCTCTCCACCTACCTCGGGGTGCTCGGCATGACCGGCCTGACCGCGTACGCCGGTCTGCTGCGCACCGCCGGGTTCAAGGAGGGCGACATCGTCTTCGTCTCCGGCGCGGCCGGCGCGGTGGGCAGCCAGGTCGGCCAGCTCGCCAAGCTCAAGGGCGCCTCGCGGGTCATCGGCTCGGCCGGGTCCGACGAGAAGGTGCGGCTGCTGGTGGACGAGTACGGGTTCGACGCCGCCTTCAACTACAAGGACGGGCCGGTGGGCGAGCAGCTCCGCGAGGCCGCGCCGCACGGCATCGACGTGTACTTCGACAACGTCGGCGGCGACCACCTCCAGGCCGCCATCGCCGAGCTGAACCTGCACGGCCGGATCGCCATCTGCGGCGCGATCTCGGTCTACAACAACACCGAGCCCGCCCCCGGCCCGAACAACCTCACCCGGCTGATCCAGACCCGCGGCCGGATCGAGGGCTTCCTGGTCGGCGACCACTACGACCTCCAGCCGGAGTTCGTCCGCGAGATCGCGCCGCTGGTCGCGTCGGGCAAGCTGAAGTACCGCGAGACGATCGTGGACGGCATCCAGAACACGCTGGAGGCGTTCCTCGGGGTGCTGCGCGGGGACAACACCGGGAAGATGATCGTCAAGCTCTGACCGGTGTCCCGCGCCGGCCGCCGGCCGCCGGACCTCGGCGAAGGCCGCATCCCCGGGCGTGGGGTGCGGCCTTCGCCCTGTCTCAGCCCTTCAGCGCCGCCTCGTGCACGGCGGCGGCCAGCCGGTCGTTCTCCGGGGCCGCGCCGCCGGGGTAGGCGAAGCGGCGGCGGGTGTAGCCGTAGGCGAGGCGGCCGCGCGGGTCGGCGAACGCCTGCGCGCCGGCCGCGCCGCAGTGGCCGAGGGTGCCGGCGCCGAGGAAGGGGTGCCAGGTCTCGGCCGTGCACTCGAAGCCCAGGCCGAACACGGCGTGGGAGCGGCACACCAGGTCGTGGCCGGCCGAGTGCGGCTGGCCGAACTCGGCGAGGGTGTCGCTCTTGAGGAGCGGCGCCTTCTCGTCCACCTCGCTGATCATCGCCGCGTACATCCCGGCCAGGCCGCGGGCCGAGGCGACGCCGCCGACGGAGGCGGGGCCGTTCGCGCGGACCAGGCGGTCGTTGGGCAGCGACTCCAGGTCCGTGGGGGTGGAGGCGTGCTGGTTCCGGGCGATGGACGGCAGGGTGTGCGGGCCGGTGCGGCGCAGTTCGGCCTCCGCCAGCTGGGCGGGGGTCGGCAGCATCGGCTGGGTGGGGCGGAAGCGGGGCTCGCGCGAGGCGGGCAGGCCGAGGTGGAAGTCCAGCCCGTAGGGGGCGCGGACGCGCTCCTCGTACAGCTCCTGGACGGTGTGGCCGGTGGCGCGGCGGATCACCTCGCCGGTGAGGGCGCCCATGGTCAGCGCGTGGTAGCCGAAGGCGGTGCCGGGGCGCCAGAAGGGGCGCTGGTCGGCGAGGCGTTCGGCGAGCGCGCGGTCGTCGGCCAGTTCGGCCGGGCTGAAGCCGGTGTCGGTGCCGACGAGTCCGGCGCGGTGGGCGAGGAGGTCGCGCAGGGTGAGGGTGCTCTTGCCCTCGACGCCGAACTCGGGCCAGTAGTAGGTGACCTTGCGGTCCAGTTCGAGGGTGCCGTCCTGCACCAGGAGGGCGGTGACCAGGTGGGCGGCGCCCTTGGTGCAGGAGAAGACGCCGTACAGCGAGCCGGCGTCCACGCCCTCGCCCGCCCACAGGTCGACGACCCGGCGGCCGTCCACATAGGCACACAACTGGCCTTCGTAGTCCGGCTGTTCGCCGGCGACGAAGGCGGCGAATTCCTCGCGCACCGCCTCGTACCCCTCGGCGACAGTGCCCTGGACGGTGCTGTCCTGTGTCATCCGGTTCTCCTCAACTGAGCCGCTGCTCGCTGCTCCTCCTCGCACGGCGCCGGGTCCGGCCGGCGCATTCCGAGGTCGTGTACGGCGAGATGTACCTGTTCGACTCAACCGCCGCAGGGCCCGGTTGGTGTCACCGTTACCCCGGATGGCGTACTCCACGGGGTTCGTACGACCAGGGAGGCGGGGACGGGCTGGCGGCCGGGGCGCCGGGGGCGCCCGCCCGGGAGGGGGCGGGCCACCATGCGTCGCCGCCGGGCCGGCCGCGCGTCCCTCAGCCGCACCACCACAGGAAGCGGTCGCAGGTCTTGGTGGGGGTGGGCTCGGGGGCGGGCTTGGTCGTGGTGGGGGCCGCCGTCGGGGTGGGGGCGGGCTTCTCCGGGGCCGGGTCGTCGGGGGCGGGGGCCTCGGAGTGCCGGGGAGTGGTGGCGGGGCTGTCGGTGGTGGGGCTCACCGACGGGGACTGCGACGCCTTCCTGGTGGGGGACTCGGAAGGGGAGGCCGAGGGGGAGTCCGAGGCGGAGGCGGAGGTGCTGGGGGTGGTGGACGCGCCGGCCGTGGTGCCGGTGAGGGAGGCACCCGTACGGGCCGGGGAGACGGACGCGGAGCCGCCGTCCGGGGAGGCCTCGCTGGAGGCCGGACGGTCCAAGGAGAAGGGGGCGTCGGCGCCGAGTTCGGCGAGGCTCAGGGCTGCCGCCGCGAGGACGAAACCGGTGACGACGAGGAGGGTGCGGCGTCTGCGGCGGCGATGGGCCGCGGCCTTGCGGTCGCGGCGGCTGCCGTCGGGGGCCGGGTCCGGGTCGTCGTAGGGGTCCTCGAAGTCACCGGGGTCACCGGGGTGTTCGGAGTCCCCGGTTCGCCCGGAGTCCGCGGGGGGCTCGTGGGTGCCGCGCCGGTCGGCCTGCCGCGGGACCTTCGGGGGCTCGGGGGCGGCCGGGGGTTCGGGGGCGTGGCCCGGGGTGGTTTCCCCGGGCGGGGCGGCGGGGGCTTCCTGTTCGTACGGGGTGGCCGGTTCCCCGTAGGAGGCCGCTTCGTACGGGGTGGCCGGTTCCCCGTAGGGGACCGCCTGAGCGGCCTGCCCGTAGGAAGGAGCCTGGGGGCTCTGCCCGTAGGGGTCCGCCGCGCCGCCGGAGGCAGCGGTGGCGGTGGGCGCGACGGCGGTCAGGGCGGGCGCGCCGCAGCCGGGGCAGGCGAGCGCGCCGTTGAGGTGCCGTCGGCACGGGTGGCAGTAGTCCATGACGCGGGAAGACTAGATTCCACTCGGGTCACGTTCCTAGGTGCCGCTGTGAAGGTTTGGTGCGGGAGAGGCACCTGCGCACACGCCTTTGCCGGAACCGTTACGTGTTCGACCCATTGACACCCCCCACCCGCCCTCCCTACTGTCACGCCAGCATTTCGAACGCATGACGAAATTTCGAACACCGAGGGGTGGACGGGCGTGCGTATCACCGGAATCAGCACCCATGTGGTCGGCACACCGTGGCGGAACCTGACCTATGTGCAGGTCCACACGGACGAGGGGCTCACCGGCGTCGGGGAGACCCGGATGCTCGGTCACACCGACGCCCTGCTCGGCTACTTGCGGGAGGCCGAGGCCAACCACATAGCGGGCTCGGACCCGTTCGCCGTGGAGGACCTGGTCCGCCGGATGAAGTACGGCGACTTCGGCCGGGCCGGCGAGATCGTGATGTCCGGGATCGCGGTGGTCGAGATGGCCTGCTGGGACATCAAGGGCAAGGCGCTCGGCGTACCGGTGTGGCAGCTGCTCGGCGGAAAGGTCACCGACCGCGTCAAGGCGTACGCGAACGGCTGGTACACCACCGAGCGCACCCCGGAGGCGTACCACGAGGCGGCCCGCGCGGTCGTGGCGCGGGGCTACCGGGCCCTGAAGATCGACCCGTTCGGCACCGGCCACTTCGAGCTGGACCACGAGCGCACCCGGTACGCCGTCTCCCTGATCGAGGCCGTACGGGACGCGATCGGCCCGGACACCGAGCTGATGCTGGAGATGCACGGCCGCTTCTCCCCCGCCACCGCGATCCGCCTCGCCCGCGAACTGGCACCCTTCGATCCCGCCTGGCTGGAGGAGCCGGTACCGCCGGAGAACCTGAAGGCACTGCAGAAGGTGGCCGCCAAGGTGGACATCCCGGTCGCCACCGGGGAGCGGATGCACGACCGGATCGAGTTCCGGGAGCTGCTGGAGAGCCAGTCGGCGGACATCCTCCAGCCGGACGTCGGCCACATCGGCGGCATCTGGGAGACCCGCAAGCTGGCCGCGGCCGCCGAGACCCACTACGTGCTGCTCGCCCCGCACAACGTGGGCGGATCGGTACTCACCGCCGCCTCGCTCCAAGTCGGCTTCAGCACACCGAACTTCAAGATCCTGGAGCACTTCAACGACTTCGCGGACGCGGAGATCAAGACGGTGGTCAAGGGCGCCCCCGAGGTGGTCGACGGCTACTTCCACCTCTCCGAAGCCCCCGGCCTCGGCGTCGAGCTGGACACCGAGGCGGCGGCCGAGTTCCCGCAGCAGCAGGCCCGGTTCGACCTGTGGGCCGAGGGCTGGGAGCGCCGCAGGCCGAAGGGGACGAAGTGAGCGTCCAGGTGGTGGTCGAGGCGCCGGGCACGCACCGGCTTCAGCCGCACACACCCCGTACACCCGGCCCCGGCGAGGCGCTGGTCGCCGTGCACGCGGTGGGGGTCTGCGGCAGCGACCGCGAGCTGTACCGGGGCAACCGGCCCGCGCCGTACGCCCGTTACCCGGTGGTGCCCGGCCACGAGTGGTCCGGCACGGTACGGGAGGTGGGCGCCGGGGTGCCGGAGCGCCTGGCCGGCCGCAAGGTGGTCGGCGAGGGCTTCCGCAACTGCCAGGTGTGCGCCCGCTGTCACGCGGGCGACACCACGCTCTGCGAGGCGGGGTACGAGGAGACGGGCTTCACCCGTCCCGGCGCGATGGCCCCCACCCTCACCCTGCCCGCCCGGCTGCTGCACCCCCTGGCGGACGACGCCGACCTCACCGCGGCCGCCCTGCTGGAGCCCGCCGCCTGTGTCGCGGCCGCCGCCCTGGCCGCCGACGCCCGGCCCGGTGAGCGGGTCGCGGTGGTCGGCGCGGGGACGCTGGGGATGCTCGCGGTGCGGTTCCTCGCGGCGGTCTCCCCCGCCGAGCTGCTGGTGGTGGGCCTGGACCGGGAGCGTGAGGCGCTGGCGAAGGAGTTCGGCGCCACCGGCTTCGCCGTGAGCGGTTCCGGCCTGCCCGGCGGCTACGACGTCGTGATCGAGGCCGCGGGCTCCGCCGAGGCCGCGGTCACGGCCGCCGCACTGCTCCGGCGCGGCGGACGCCTGGTCCTGACCGGTATCCCGGCACCGGGCGCGGCGGGCCTGGACCCGGCCGATCTCGTCCTGCGGCGGCTGGAGGTACGGACCGTCTTCGGGGCGCCCCCGGCCGCCTGGGCGCACGCGGTCCGGCTGTTCGGCGCCGGGCTGCTGGACCCCCTGCCCCTGGTGTCGCACCGGCTGCCGCTGACCGAGTTCGCGCGGGCGGTCGAGGCCGAGGGGCCCGGAAAGGTGCTGCTGCTGCCCTGACCTGGGCGTACGCGTCCCCTAGGGAGCTCGTACGCCCGAAGATCCGAACGCTGTCCGGCATACCGAACATGAAAGGCAGCCCGTGACCGACCTTTCCGCCCCGGCCGTCCGCAGGCCCGGTGAGCAGGCGCTCGCCGCTCTGGGGCTGGCCGCGCCCGCCCCCGACCCCGCCGACGCCTCCCCGCACCGCTTCCCGGGCGGCGGGAGCTGGCGTACCGAGATCCCGTCGTGCGAAGGGCCCGAGGCGCTGGCCGTCGTGCTCGCCGAGGCGGCTCGGCTGGACGTGCCGGTGCACCGGGTCAGCCAGGGCAGCGGCGTGTGGATGCTCACGGACGCCGAGATCACCGAGATGGCCGGGGCGACCCGCGAGCGAGGCATCGAGCTGTGCCTGTTCACCGGACCGCGCGGCACCTGGGACACCGGCGGCGCGGTGCGCTCCGACTCACGCGGCGGCGGCCCGCGCGCCCGGGGCCACGACGCGGTGGCCGGCTGTGTCGAGGACGCGGTCCGCGCGACCGAACTGGGCGTGCGCTGCCTGCTGGTGGCCGACGAGGGCGTGCTGTGGGCGCTGCACCGGGCGCGGGAGTCGGGGGTGCTCCCGGCGGACACCACGCTGAAGGTCTCCGCGCTCATCGGCCCGGTCAACCCGGTCTCCTACGCGGTGTTCGAGCGGCTGGGCGCGGACTCGATCAACGTGCCCGGCGATCTCACCCTCGCCCATCTCACCGAGATCCGCCGGGTGTCCGGCGCCCCCATGGACATGTACATCGAGGCGCCGGACGACCTCGGCGGCCAGGTGCGGATGTACGAGGTGGCCGAGCTGATCCGGCGCGGTGCCCCGCTGTATCTGAAGTTCGGCCTGTCGAAGGCGCCCGGCATCTATCCCTGGGGCGCCCACCTCCGCGGTGTCGCCCTGGACACCGCCCGGGAGCGGGTGCGGCGCGGCCGGCTGGTCCTCGACCTGCTCGCCCGGCACGGCGCCGACGGCGGCATGGCCCCGCTCGGCAGCCGCCTCCCCGGCCCGCTGCACCGCTTCCCCACGACGGACTGATCCCGCACCACCGCACGGCCCGACCCGCTCAACGCCGAGACGAAGAAGGACGGTTCCCCATGCGCGACCGGTACACCGCACGCCCCCGCAGAGTCGCTCTCGCCGCGACCGCCGTACTCGCCCTCACCCTGACCGCCTGCGGGCAGAGCGGGGAGGGCGGAGCCGAGGACAAGGGCGGTGACGCCAAGGGCGGCACCATCGGCGTCGCCATGCCGACCAAGTCCTCCGAACGCTGGATCGCGGACGGCGCCAACGTCGTCAAGGACCTGCGCGCCAAGGGCTACAAGACCAAGCTGGTGTACGGCCAGGACGACCCGGACACCCAGGTCGCCCAGATCGAGAACCTGATCACCCAGGGCGTCAAGGGCCTGATCATCGCGGCGATCGACAACAAGTCCCTGAACAACGTGCTCCAGGAGGCCTCCGACGCGCACATCCCGGTCATCGCCTACGACCGGCTGATCCTCGGCACCAAGAACGTGGACTACTACGCCTCCTTCGACAACGAGAAGGTCGGCGAGCTGCAAGGCACCTACATCGCGCACAGGCTGGGGCTGGACAGCGGCAAGAAGGGGCCGTTCTCCATCGAGTTGTTCGCCGGGTCCAACGACGACAACAACACCAAGTACTTCTTCGGCGGCGCGATGAAGGTGCTCCAGCCCTACATCGACAAGAAGCAGCTCGTGGTGCGGTCCGGGCAGACCGCGCTCAACCAGGTCACCACGCTGCGCTGGGACGGCACGACGGCCCAGCACCGCATGGAGGACCTGCTCACCTCGGCGTACCGGTCCGGCCGGGTGGACGCGGTGCTCTCGCCCTACGACGGCATCTCCATCGGCATCCTGTCCGCGCTGAAGTCGGACGGGTACGGCGGGAAGGGCAAGCCGCTGCCGGTCGTCACCGGGCAGGACGCGGAGCTGGCGTCGGTGAAGTCGATCATCGCCGGGGAGCAGACGCAGACCGTGTACAAGGATCTCCGCAAGCTCGCCGAGGTCGCCGCGACCATGGTGGACGACACCCTCAAGGGCAAGAAGCCCGAGGTCAACGACTCCAAGACCTATGACAACGGCGCCAAGGTCGTGCCCGCCTATCTGCTGCAGCCGGTCAGCGTCGACAAGGGCAACTACCGCGAGGTCCTGGTCGACGGCGGCTTCTACACCGAGTCCCAGCTCAAGTGATGGCCGGCCACGACGACCTGGAAGGCGCGGCCATGGCCGGACCCGTCCTCGAAATGCGCTCGATCGTCAAGACCTTCCCCGGCGTCACCGCCCTGTCCGACGTCACCCTGACCGTCCGGCCGGGCGAGGTGCACGCCATCTGCGGGGAGAACGGCGCCGGGAAGTCCACCCTGATGAAGGTGCTCTCCGGCGTTCATCCGTACGGCAGTTACGAGGGCGAGGTGCTCTTCGAGGGCGAGGAGTGCCGGTTCCGGGACATCCGGGCCAGTGAGCGGCAGGGCATCGTCATCATCCACCAGGAGCTGGCGCTGGTGCCCTATCTCTCCCTCGCGGAGAACCTGTTCCTCGGCAACGAGCACGCCCGGCGCGGTCTGATCGACTGGACCGAGACCCTGCGGCACGCCACGAAACTGCTGCGCAGGGTCGGCCTGGACGAGCATCCGGAGACCCGGATCGCGGACATCGGCGTCGGCAAGCAGCAGTTGGTGGAGATCGCCAAGGCGCTGGCGAAGTCGGTGCGGCTGCTGATCCTGGACGAGCCGACGGCCGCCCTGAACGACGAGGACAGCGGCAAACTCCTGGATCTCATCCTGGAGCTGAAGGCCCAGGGAATCACCTGCATCGTGATCTCGCACAAGCTGAACGAGATCCGCAAGGTCGCCGACTCGGTGACCGTGCTGCGGGACGGCCGCTCGGTGGAGACGCTGGACGTGCGGGCGCCGGGGACCACCGAGGAGCGGATCATCGCGGGCATGGTCGGCCGCGACCTCGACCACCGTTTCCCCGAACGCCCGCCGCACCGGCCGGAGTCGGGTGCGGCCCCGGCCCTGGAGGTGCGCGGCTGGACCGTGGGGCATCCGATCGACCGGCAGCGCAAGGTCGTCGACGACGTGTCCCTCGAGGTGCGCCGGGGTGAGATCGTCGGCATCGCCGGGCTGATGGGCGCGGGCCGCACCGAGCTGGCGATGAGCGTGTTCGGCCGCTCCTACGGCCGGTACGCGGGCGGCACGGTGCTGAAGGACGGCCGGGAGATCCGTACCCGGACGGTGGCGGAGGCGGTGGGGCACGGGATCGCGTACGTCACCGAGGACCGCAAGCACTACGGGCTCAACCTCATCGACACCGTGCACCGCAACGTCTCGCTGACCGCGCTCGGCAAGGTGGCCCGGCGCGGGATCGTCGACGAGCACGCGGAGCGGCGGGCGGCGGAGGGGTTCCGTACCGCCATGAACATCAAGGCGCCGACCGTGCTGGAGCCGGTGGGCCGGCTGTCGGGCGGCAACCAGCAGAAGGTCGTCCTCAGCAAGTGGATCTTCGCGGACCCGGACGTGCTGATCCTGGACGAGCCGACGCGGGGCATCGACGTGGGCGCCAAGTACGAGATCTACACCGTGATCGGGCGGCTCGCGGCCGAGGGCCGGGCGGTGGTCTTCATCTCCTCCGAACTGCCCGAGCTGCTCGGCATGTGCGACCGGATCTACACCATGGCCGCCGGCCGGCTGACCGGTGAGGTGCCGCGGGCCGGGGCCACGCAGGAAGCGCTGATGCGCCTGATGACCAGAGACGAAGAGGTGACGCCATGAGCGCGGACGTGACGGCCCCGGCTCCGCCGGAGCGCGACGGACCGCCCGCCGGGCCGGGCGTCCTCCGGCTGGTGCTGGACGGCCTGCGCCGCAACATGCGCCAGTACGGGATGGTGATCGCGCTCGGCCTGATCGTGGTCCTGTTCGCTGTGTGGACCGACGGGGACCTGCTGCTGCCGCGCAACGTGTCCAACCTGGTACTGCAGAACAGCTACATCCTGGTACTGGCGATCGGGATGATGCTGGTGATCATCTCGGGGCACATCGACCTGTCGGTGGGCTCGCTGACCGCGTTCGTCGGAGCCTTCCTGGCGGTGCTGAACGTGCGGCACGACGTGCCCTGGCCGCTGGCACTGGTGCTGTGCCTGCTGGTGGGCGCGGCGGCGGGGGCGGTACAGGGGTATCTGATCGCCTATCTCGGCATCCCGTCGTTCATCGTGACGCTCGCCGGGATGCTGCTGTTCCGGGGGCTGACGGAGATCCTGCTGGAGGGGCAGACCCTGGGGCCGTTCCCGGACGGGCTGCAGAAGATCGGCAACGGCTTCCTGCCCGCGTTCGGCCCGGACACCGACTACCACAACCCGACGCTGCTGCTGGGGCTCGCACTGATCGCGGCCGTGGTCTGGCAGGAGGTCCAAGGGCGGCGCAGGCAGCGGGAGTTCGCGCTCCAGGTGCCTCCGCTGAGGCTGTTCGCGCTGAAGCTGGCCGCGCTGGTAGCGGCGATCCTCGCCCTGACCCTGCTGCTCGCCAGCTACAAGGGCGCCCCGATCATCCTGATCGCCCTCGGCGCGCTGGTCGTCGGCTACGGGTACCTCATGCGCAACGCGGTCTTCGGCCGGCACGTGTACGCGATCGGCGGCAACCTGCCCGCGGCGAAGCTGTCCGGGGTGAAGGACAAGAAGGTCACCTTCCTGGTCTTCCTGAACATGGGCGTCCTCGCGGCGCTCGCCGGACTCGTGGTCGCCGCCCGGCTGAACGCGGCGTCGCCGAAGGCGGGTGTCAACTTCGAGCTGGAGGCCATCGCCTCGTCGTTCATCGGCGGCGCCTCCATGAGCGGCGGGGTCGGCACGGTGCTCGGGGCGATCATCGGCGGCCTGGTGCTCGGGGTGCTGAACAACGGGATGAACCTGCTGAGCGTCGGCACCGACTGGCAACAGGTGATCAAGGGGCTGGCGCTGCTGCTCGCGGTCGGCTTCGACGTCTGGAACAAGCGCAGGTCGGGGGCGTGAGGGGCGTACGCCGGGTGAAGGAGGTCACAGCGGCGGTGAGTTGAACACCACCCCGGCGTCCTCCGTATGGATGAGTGGCCCGCGTCCCCCGCGCGGGCCACCCTTCGACGGAGGTCCCCTTGCCTGACAACGTCACCTCGTTGTTCCGCAGCACCGCCGCGCACAGCCCTTCGATGGCGGCGCTGGTGCGGGAGAGCGACGGTACGGGTCCGGTGGACTTCTGCATCCCCTGCAACCCCTACTTCCCGACGCCGGCGATGTTCGAGGAGATGGCGTCCCGGCTGCGCGAGATCATCACGTACTACCCGAGCAGTGCCGACACCATCACGGCCGAGCTGTGCCAGTTGCTCCACCTGCCGCCGCAGTGCGTGGCGATGGGGAACGGGTCGACCGAGCTGATCACCTGGATCGACCATCTGCTGGTCCGCGAGTCGCTCGCGGTGCCGGTGCCGACCTTCGGCCGCTGGACCGACCAGCCGATGGAGACGGGCAAGCGGGTCGACATGTTCCCGCTCCAGGAGGCAGGCGGCTTCGCGCTGGACCTCGGCCGGTACGCCGAGTTCATCCGGGCGCGGGGGACGCGGGTGGCGGTCCTCTGCAACCCCAACAACCCCGACGGCGGCTTCCTGCCCCGGCAGTCGGTGGTGCAGTTCATGGACGCGATGGCCGACCTGGACCTGGTGGTGATCGACGAGTCGTTCCTGGAGTTCGCGGACGCCGAGGCGGAGCCGAGTGTGGTGCAGGAGGCGATGCTCAGACCCAACGTGATCGTGCTGCGCAGCCTCGGCAAGAACTTCGGGCTGCACGGCATCCGGTTCGGGTATCTGGTGGCCAACCCGGGCCTGGCGGGCAAGGTCCGCTCGATGCTGCCCAAGTGGAACCTCAACTCCTTCGCGGAGTACGTGGTGTTCATGCTGAAGCAGCACGGTGCCGAGTACACGCAGAGTCTGCTCCAGGTGCGGCGCGACCGGCTGGAGATGGCCAGCCAGCTGTCCGCGCTGCCGGGGCTCACCGTCTATCCCTCGCAGGGCAACTTCCTCTTCGTGCGCCTCCCTGTGGGCGCCGAGGGCACCGTGGTGCGGGACCGGCTGCTCACCGAGCACCGGATCCTGGTCCGCGAGTGCGGCAACAAGATCGGTTCGTCCAGCCGCTTCCTGCGGCTCGTGGTACGCCCCGAGACCGACGTCCACCGCCTGGTGGCGGGCCTGGAGCAGGTCCTCTACGAGCCCCCGGTGCCCGAGCTGGGCTACAGCTCCGGCACCGCGGCGGTGGACCGCCTGGTCGGCGAGACGAACGGCGCCGGAGTCCGGCTGACCGCCTCCTCCGGCTCCCCCGTCATCGCCGCCGCCCTGGCCGCCGGTACCGGCATGCCGCTCCCCGCCGCCCCACCCCCACAGGGCGCCGGGATGCCGGTACCGGCGGCCCCACCGGGTCCGGCGCCGCAGCAGATCCCCCAGCAGCCGGTGCCGCAGCGGGCGCCCGCCCCGGCGGCGTCCCCGGCCCCGGCCCCGGCCCCGATGGCGCCCCCGCCCGTTCCGGCCCCCGCGTCCCCCTACCCGGCACCGGCCGCCGCGGCCGTCGCCCCCACCCCCATGGCCGCCCCCACCCCCATGGCCGCCCCCGCCCCCGTCCCCGCGCCCGCCGCCGCCCTGGGCCCCACCCCACCCGGCGTCCCGGCACGCGGGGGCCTCACGGCCGCCCAGGTACGCGGGATGACGGCGCCGGGCACCCCGGCCGTCCCCGCCACACCCGACTTCGCCCCGTCCTCCGCCTCCGGCTGGCCCAACGCCCAGAGCTGGCCCAACGCGGCGGGCGCGGGGGCACCGGCGCCGATGGGCTAGCGCGTCCGCGCGGCACGCGCCGCCCCCCGCCAAGGGCGCCGCACGCCGGTGCGAGCCCCCGTGCTTCCGCGATCGACGCCCACTTCACCGCGAGGGCACACCCCCGTACCGGTTGATTCGCCCCGCCCCGGGCCCCGTGGTCCGCCGCGAGCTGACGGGCCGTGGAGAATGGCCTCTGCCACGCTTCTTATGGGGGCCGACCGGAGGACGACCTTGGCACTCAGCAGACGTACTTTCAGTGCCCTGACCGGCTGTGCCGCGCTCGGGTTCGCCCTGGGCGGGAGCGGGGGGCCGGGGGCGCCCTCGGCGTTCGCGGCGAGAGCGGTGCCGACCGGGCCGGCGCCCGCGCCGCCGCGGGCGGACGGGCGGCGGCACACCGTCGGGTTCGACCCGTACTCCCTGCTGGTGGACGGGCGGCGGCTGGTGGTGTGGTCGGGCGAGATGCACCCGTTCCGGCTGCCGAGCCCGTCGCTGTGGCGGGACGTGCTGCAGAAGATGCGGGCGCACGGCTTCAACGCGGTCAGCGTGTACGTCTCCTGGAACTACCACTCCCCCGCGCCCGGCCGCTTCGACTTCACCGGCGTCCGGGACCTGGACCTGTTCCTGCGCACCGCCGCCGAGACCGGGCTGTACGTCATCCTGCGCCCCGGCCCGTACATCAACGCCGAGGTCGACGGCGGAGGGTTCCCCGGCTGGCTGACGGTGACCAAGGGCACCGCGCGCACCGCCGACCCCACCTATCTGCGGCACGTGGACGCGTGGCTGACGCAGGTGAACCGGATCGCCCGCAGGCACCTGTACACACGGGGCCGGGGCACGGTCCTGCTGTACCAGCTGGAGAACGAGTACGACTCCCACGTCACCGAGCCGACCGGCCGGGCGTACATGTCCCACCTGTACAAGAAGGTGCGGGCGGACGGCGTCGACGTACCCCTCTTCCACAACGACAAGGGCCGCAACGGCCATTGGACGCCCGGCTCCTTCGACACCGGTGGTGAGGAGGGCGGTTATCTGTACGGCTTCGACGGCTACCCCTCGCCCTCCCAGAACCCGCCGGACTGGGGGAAGTTCGGCAAGGGCGGGCCGACCGGGGGCTCCACCGCCTCCCCGGGCACACCGGGATTCGTGCCGGAGTTCGGCGGCGGCTGGTTCGATCCGTGGGGCGGGGCCTGGTTCGACGGCAAGGGGTACCCGGAGGCCCGGCGCACCCGCGACTCCGCCTACGAGCGCCGCTTCTACCTGACCAACCTGGCCAACGGCCTCACCCTGCACAACGTCTACATGACGTTCGGCGGCACCAGCTGGGGCTGGCTGCCCGCGCCGGTGGTCTACACGTCGTACGACTACGGCGCGGCCATCGACGAGGCCCGCAACGTCACCGCGAAGATGGCACCGATGCACCAGCTCGGCCATCTCTTCCAGCGCGTACCGGACTTCGCACGTCTGGACCGGGCCGCGGACGTGACGGTGGCGGGGCTGAAGGTCTACCACCTGGCCAACCCGGACACCGGCGCGCACGTGTACGTCGCGCGCAACGACGGCACCGAGCCGGTCACCGCCGAACTGCCGGCCAACACCGGGAAGCTGCGCATCACCGTCCCCGCCCGCGACGCCCGCATGCTGGCGACCGGACTGCGCCTCGGCAAGCGGAGGATGCGGCACAGCACCGCCCAGCCCGTGATGAGCGTGACGGCCGGCCCACGGGACGTCGCCGTGTTCGCGGGCCGCCGGGGGGAGATGGCCGACCTGGTGCTCGACTGCCCGCGGGAGCCGGACGTCACCCGGCTCGACCCGGAGGCCGGCTGGGCGTACGAAGGCGGAGAGCTGCACGTCAGCGCGCCTCTGGGGGAGGCCGGCCTGAGCCGGGTGCTGGTGACCGGCGGCGAGACGGAGACGCCGCTGGTGCTGCTCTTCGCGGACGACGACACCTCGATGCGGATCTTCCCGTACGACACCCCCGCCGGGACCCTGGTGGTGTACGGCCCCGCGCTGCTGCGCCACGCCGAGGTGCACGGCTCCGAGGTGCGGCTCACCGGTGACCTGGACGGCGAGTCGGTGCTGGAGGTGTGGGGCCCGCGCGGCGTCGGCACCCTGGTGTGGAACGGGCGCCGGGTGCCGACCCGGACCACCCTCTCCGGCAGCCTGATGACCACCGCCCCGCTGCCCCGTGTGCCCGAGGTCCGCCTCCCGGAGCTGACCGGCTGGCGCATGCGCACCGAGAACCCGGAGGCGGGCCCCAGCTTCGACGACTCCGGGTGGCGCCGGGCGGACCGCAGGACGTCGTACAGCACCACCCCCGTCCCCAAGGGCGGCCCGGTGCTGTTCGCGGACGACTACGGGTTCCACTACGGGGATGTCTGGTACCGGGGTACGTTCAGCGGGAGTACCGGGATCGAGTCGGTCTCGCTCGCCTACAGTTCCGGTACCCAGGGGCTGTTGATGGCCTGGCTGGACGGGGAGCCGCTGGGCACCCACCGGCTGCCGGTGCCGGACAAGACGGCCACCATCCGCAAGGGCACCTGGGAGGCGACGGCCACCTTCCCCGTCCGCCCGGAGCTGCGCTCCCCCGGCCGCCATGTGCTGTCGGTGCTGGTGCGGCGCATGCAGCACGACCAGGACGGCAAGGGCGACGACACCCACAAGGCGGCACGCGGTCTGACCTCGGTGTCCTTCACCGGGGCGGCACCGGAGGTGTCCTGGCGGCTCCAGGGCGAGCGGGCCGTGGACCCGGTACGCGGCCCGCTGAACACCGGTGGCCTGTACGGGGAGCGGGAGGGCTGGCACCTGCCCGGCCTCCGCGACCGGGACTGGGAGCCGGTGACCTTCCCCAGGGAGGAGCGGCGGCAAGGCGTCACCTGGTACCGCACCACCTTCCGGCTGTCGGTGCCGGGTGACGTGGACGCCTCGGTGGGGCTGCGGCTGGAGGACGATCCGTACCGGGCCTACCGGGCGCAGATCTACCTCAACGGCTGGAACATGGGGCAGTACATCAACAATGTGGGTCCGCAGCACACCTTCGTGCTGCCGAACGGGATTCTGCGCACACGTGGCACCAACACACTGGCACTGGCGGTGCTGTCGGAGTTCACCACACTGTCCGGGCCCGGCAAGGTGAGCCTGACCCTCATGGGCGCCTCCGCGGGCGGCCTCCCGGTGACTCCGGTGCCCTCCCCCGGCCACTGAACGGCCGTACGCGCACGGGTGGTTCTCGGTTGAACCACACCCGCTGATCCGCATGACGTGGGCACACCCGTGCGCGTACGCTCGGACGGTCCGGTGGCGGCGCCGGGGCGAAGGAGGAGAGGGCGGCACATGGTCAGCTCGGACGCGCGGGCGCGAGCGGTGCGACTGGCCGCCCGACTGCGTCCCTCTCGTCCGGCCCGTACGATGCGCGCCCTCGCCAGGGAACTCGCCGCCGACGTGGCCGAGTCGCCGGAGCCGCCGACCGACGTGGGCGGGGTCTGCCGTGCCCTGTGCGCGGCGATGAGCGCCCGGCGCGGCGGGCGGCCGGTGGAGCTGCGGTTCGAGCGCTTCCCGGACGAGATCGAGGTCACCGGGCTGTGGGTGGAGTTCCAGGACTTCGACCTGGTCATCGTGGAGGAGCGCGCCGAGGCCGTACAGCAACTCGTCATTCTGGGTCACGAGTTGTGGCATCTGCACGCCGGGCACCGGCACCACCCGACCCTCGGCGCGGCCACCCTGGCGCTCGCGGACGGGTCCGGCTGGGAGGGGACCGCGCTGACGGTGGCCGCCCGTGACGGCTCCCGCGAGGCCGACGAGGCCGCCGCCGAGGACTTCGGCCACCGCCTGGCCACCCTGTTCCGCTCCCATCTGGGGCGTTCCGCCGAGCCCCTGGACCTCGTGCAGCGTTCGCTCGGCTATCGCGGCCGGGGCGGGGCCGCGCGGTGAGCGCGGCGGTCATGGAGCCCGCCGCCACCCTGCGGGACTTCTCGATCTCCTTCTGGATCCCTACGGCGGTGCTGGGCATCGCGCTGGTGATCAAGCTGCCCACGATCATCAGGCTGTGGCGGGACCCGCTGCTGCGCGCGGTCGGCGGTCTGCTGCTGCTGGCCTGCGGTGTCTTCGTGTTCTGCTCGCCGTCCACCATCGCGCGGGTCAACCGGCTGACCGGGGTGTCCAACATCTCGGCGCCCTGGTGCTATTCGCTGCTCACCGCGTTCTGCGGCTCCTGTCTGCTGCTGATCATCACCTGGCGCAACGGCCCCGACCGTTCGGCGGTCACCCGGCGGGCCCGGCGCTGGGTGGTGTCGGTGTACAGCGGGGTGATCGCCGCGCTGTGGCTGCTGTTCCTGCTCGCCGACGTACCGGTGGAGCGGCTGCGGGACCTGGACACCTACTACGCCACCACCCCCTTCATGCGCGAGGAGATCCTCCTCTACCTCTGCGCGCACGCCCTGGCCTGCCTGATCACCGCGCGGCTGCTGTGGAACTGGGTGCGCGCGGAGGGGCTGGACGCCTGGCTGCGCTGGGGGCTGAAGCTGCTCGGCGCGGGCTACGTGCTCAACCTGATCTTCGACGCGGTCAAGCTGGTCGCGGTCGGCGCCCGCTGGGCGGGCGGTGACCTGGACTGGCTGAGCACCGACCTCGCGCCGCCGATCGCCGCGCTGTCGGCCATCCTGATCGCGGTCGGCTTCATCCTCCCGCACGCCGGCCAGTACGCGAGCGACCGCTGGCGGGTCCGCCTCGCCCACCGCCAGCTACGCCCGCTGTACGTGCTGATGCGCACCTCGTCCGGCGAGGGCGTGCCCTTCGTGCTGCGGGCGACTCCGGAGCTGCGGCTGACCCGGCGCGAGACGTTCATCCGGGACGTGCTGCTGCCGCTGGCCCGGCATCTCGACACCGCCCTCGGCGCCCGCGCGTACGAGGCCGCGCTGAGCCTCGGGCATCCGCCGGACCGGGCGCGGTCGCTGGCGTCGGCGGTGACCATCCTGGACGCGGTCGAGGCGAAGGCCCGGATGCCCGAGCCGCCCGCGACGGCGGCCGCGCCGGACACCACCGACCTGCTCCAGGAGATCGGGCCCGTCTCCCGTGCCCTCCGCCGTCCCGACGAGATCGCGGCGGTCCGTGCCCGTGCGGCCGCCGACCCAGCAGAGAGCGTTGCCGCACATGAGTGAAGTGAAGCCCACGGCCGTCGTGCTCGGCGGCTCCCTGGCCGGCATGCTCGCGGCCCGCGCCCTGGCCGCCACGGGCGCCCGCGTCACGGTGGTGGAGCGGGACGCGCTGCCCGCCGGGCCCGAGCCGCGCAAGGGGCTGCCGCAGGCGCGGCACGTCCACCAGTTGTGGTCGGGCGGTGCCCGCGCGCTGGAGGAGCTGCTGCCGGGCGCGCAGGCGGCGTTGGGCGCGGCCGGGGTGCGCCGGGTGCCGATGACCGCGGACATGGTGGCGCTGTCGGCGCACGGCTGGTACCGGCGCTGGCCTGAGTCGGCGTTCATGCTGCCGGCCGGGCGGGACCTGCTGGACCAGGTGGTCCGGGACCTGGTGCGGGTGGACGGCGCGATCGAGCTGCTGGACCGCGCCGAGGCCCTCGCCCTCACCGGCACCGGCGCCGCGGTCACCGGAGTGCGGGTGCGGGCCGGCGGCACCGAACGCACCCTGGGCGCCGATCTGGTGGTGGACGCCACCGGACGCGGCTCCCGTGCCGCGCACTGGCTGGCGGAGCTGGGCCTGCCCGAGCCGGAGCGCCGGGAGGTCGACTCGGGGCTGACGTACACGAGCCGGCTGTTCCGGGCGCCGGAGGGGGCGCGGGAAGGCTTCCCGGTGGTCAACATCGAGCCCGGCCAACGGGGTTCGCACGTCGGGCGCGGCGGGGTGCTGCTGCCGGTGGAGGACGGCGGGTGGCTCGTCACCCTGATCGGCGCCCGCGGCGGCGAACCGCCGTCCACCGAGGCCGAGTTCCTGCGGTACGCGCACGAGGAGCTGCGGCACCCGCTGATCGGTGAGCTGCTCACCCACGCCGAACCGCTGACGGACGTCACCGTCACCCGGACGACCGCCAACCGGCGCCTGTTCTATGAGCGGTTGCCCGAGTGGCCCGAGGGGTTCGCCGTCCTCGGTGACGCCCTGTGCGCGCTCAACCCGGTGTACGGGCACGGCATGTCGGTGGCGGCCCGGTCGGCGCTGGCCCTGCGGGACACCGTGCTGCGGCGGGGCGGGCTCGGCGCGCCCGGTCTGGCCCGGCGGGCGCAGCGGGCGGTGGGCGGCACGGTGCGCACCGCGTGGGACCTGGCGATCGGCGCCGATGTGTTCTACCCCGGCGCCACCCCGACCGGCCCCACGGTCCGGGACCGGCTGGTCTCCGCGTACGTGGGCCGGCTGCTGCGCACCGCCACGGGCAACGGCCGGGTCGCGCGCCGGGTGACCGACGTGACCTCGCTTCAGGCCGGCGCGGAGGCGCTGCTCGCCCCGCGCATGCTGCTGGCGGCAGCGGTGGGACCGCTGCGCCCGCCGCTCCCGGGACCGCCCCTGACGGCGGCGGAGCGGAAGGCGGCGGGGCTTGTCTGACCGGCGCGCGGCGTGACGCGGCGGCCACGTCCGCCGCGGACGCTCTCTAGCCCGCGAACGGCGGTTGCGGCAGTCCCTCCCCCGCGTCAGGCACCACCAGCACCGAGCCCGACAGGGGCGGGGGCGCGGTGAGGCCGACGCGGGCGGTGGTGACGTACAGGTCCCTCAGGCCGGGGCCGCCGAAGGCGCAGGCGGTGGTGCGCGGGACGGGCAGGCGGACCTCGCGGTCGAGGGCGCCGGAGGGCGTGTAGCGGCGGACCGCTCCGCCGTCCCACAGCGCGACCCAGACGCAGCCGGCCGCGTCGACCGTGAGCCCGTCGGGGAAGCCCGCGCCCTCCTCGACGACGGCCAGGGTGCGCCGGTTCCGGACCCCCGTGCCGTCGTAATCGAAGACGTCGACGCGCCGGGTGGGGCTGTCGACGTAGTACATCAGCGTGCCGTCCGGGCTCCACCCGATGCCGTTGCTCACGGTGACGTCGGTGAGGACCGGGGTGGCGGTGCCGTCGCCGGTCAGGCGGGTCAGGGTGCCGCCGCCGGGGGCCTCGTCGTAGCGCATGGTGCCGGCCCACAGGGAGCCGTCGGGGGCCACGGCCGCGTCGTTTGCGCGGCGGCCGGGGACCGGGTCGCGGTGCAGCCAGCGGAAGGCGCCGTCGGGGTCGAGGAGGGCGACGCCGTCGCGCAGGTTGAGCACCAGGCCCCCGTGGGCGCGGGGCTTGGCGGCGCCCACGTGCTGGCCGGCGGCGCGGACCGTGCGGCGGCCGGTGGCGGGGTCGTAGGTGTGCACGCGGCTGCCCAGGACGTCGACCCAGAGCAGGCGGGCGGTGGCCGGGTCCCAGGTCGGGCCCTCGCCCAGTTCCGCCTCGGCCGCGACGGCGACCTCGTAGCCGCTCACGCCGCCTCCCGGTGGCCGAGCCGCCCGGAGAGTTCGGCGGCGCCCCGGACGGCGAGCGCCTCCAGCTCGGTACGGCGTTCCTCGCTCCAGCGGACCGTGGGCACCGAGATGGACAGCGCGGCGACGACCCGTCCGGTGCGGTCGCGGACCGGGGCGGCGACACAGCTCACGTCCGGGTTGGACTCCCGCCGCTCCACCGCGACACCCCGGCGGCGGATCTCCGCGAGCGCCTCGCGCAGCCGGGCGGGATCGGTGAGGCTGTCCGGGGTCATCGCGGCCAGTTCGGCGCCGTCGGGGACGCGTGCGGCCAGCTCCGGCGCGGGCAGCGAGGCCAGCAGCATCTTGCCGACGGCCGTGCAGTGCGCGGGCAGCCGGCGCCCGGCGGCGGAGACCATGCGGACGGCGTGCGTGGAGTCGACCTTGGCGATGTAGATGACGTCGGTGTCCTCCAGCAGCGCCACGTGGACCGTCTCGTCACAGGTCTCGGCGACGGTACGGGCCACCTCCCGGCCCTCGGCGGCGAGGTCGAGCTGCTCGGCGTACCGGCTGCCGAGCTGGTACGGGCGCACGCCGAGCCGGTAGCGGCCGGGCTGTCCTGGTACCGGTACCAGGTAGGAGCGGGCGGTAAGGGTGGTGACCAGCTCGTGCACGGTGGTGCGCGGGAGGCCGAGTCTGCGCACGATGTCCGGCGCGGAGAGCGTGCCGTCCCCGTCGAGGAACAGCTCCAGGATGTCGAAAGCCCGCGTCACGGCGGGTACGAGGCGTCCCACGTCCGGCCTCCTCGCCTGCTCTGCGGGCACGGCGGCCCGTGTTCGATACCCCGACCGGCGACCGGTGGGGCGAACACAGGCTAGTCACAGCGGGTCGGACGGGCAACGGTCGCCCGCTCGCCCGGCACCATGGAGGGTATGGCTCGCGACTTCTCCCTGGTGCTGCTGCGCCGCATGGCCGACCACAATCCGGAGCTGGCCGAGGACGCCCGCAGGCGGCTCGGCGCCTCCGCGACCGAGATGCGGGAGGCCAACAAGCACTGGCAGGCGATGGCCCGTTCGCCCAGGTCACGCCCGGCCTTGTCCCGGTATCGCGCGATGCTGGGCGAGCCGGAGTCGGTCGAGCCGCGCCGGGTCGGTGATCTGGAGTGCGAGGCGTGGCGGTGGACGCTGTCCCTCTGGCCGGACCTGCGCTTCGAGCTGCTCCTCGGGCCGGGCGGGGCGGTCCTGACCGAGTGGCTGGTGCGTGCCCCCGGCGCCCCCGCCCCCGGACTGAGCACGCTGGAGGACCTCACCCCGTGGTCCTGCACCGTGGAGGAGGTGGCCCGCGCCTTCGCCCCGGCCCGCCCGGTCCAGGGCACCGCCCCGGGCCGCCAGGCGCTGGCCTTCACCGCTCCCGACCGGGACGGGGTACGGCACGAGATGGCCGCCGAGTTCACCTGGGGGCTGCTCCAGCGGACGGCCCTGCGGGACTGATCCTCAACTTCCCTTCGCCGCCTCGATGATGAGCTGGGCGACGCGGGGCACCGACTCGGGGTGCAGGTCGAGGAAGAGGTGGGGCTCGATGACCTCCAGCTCCAGCACACAGGGCTGCCCGTCCTCACCGTCGATCAGGTCGACCCGGCCGTAGAGCAGCCGCTCGGCACCGCCGGGCACGGCCGCCAATGCCTGCTCGGCGACTGCCAGTTCGGCTCCGGTCGGCTGCCATTTCTCCCGCTTCGGGTGCGCGGTCTTCTCGGCGTCGAAGGGCGTGCCGGAGACGAGGACGGCGCCCTTGCGGCTGGCGTGCAGCAGGCGGCCGCCGAAGAAGTGGAGGGCCCGCTCGCCGTGGTGGTCGACGCCTCGCATGTAGGGCTGGACCATCGCGGTGAGGCCCTCGGCGTGCATGTGCGCCAACTGCCGTACCGCGCGTTCGCGTTCCTCCGGTGTGTACCGGGCCGCGTACCGGGCTCCCGCGCCCGAGGCGGGCTTGATCACGTACTCGTGCCCGGTCGGCAGGTCGGGCTCGGCGCCGGGTGGGAGGTACCGGGTGGGGACGGTCGGCACACCGGCCGACGCCAGTTCGCCGAGGTAGCGCTTGTCGGCGTTCCAGTGGACCACGTCGGCCGGGTTGAGCAGCGGGGTGAGCGCGTCGACGCGGTCCACCCAGGCCAGGAACTCGGCGGTGCGCCAGGTGTAGTCCCAGGTGGAACGGATGAGGACGAGGTCGTAGTCGGCCCAGTCGGCGTCGGGGTCGTCCCAGAACCGGGCCTCCGCGTCGGCGCCCGCCGCCCTCAACTCCGCGGTCAGCCCGGCCAGGTCGGGGTCCCTGCTGGGCGCGGTGCCGGGGTCGTAGGTGGCGAGGGCGATACGCGGCACGGCGGGCTCCCTGGTCGTCTGCGTCGGCTCGGTGATCGCGAGGCTAGCAACCGCACCGGAACCGGAACACCCCTGTTGACCTTCCCCTTCGGTGAAGCCCCAGCATCGGTGGCGAAGCGAGGAACCGGCCTTTCGAGGGAGCCCGCACGGACATGGACCTGCTCACCATCGGGGCGTTCGCCAAGGCGTGCGGGCTCTCCCCCAAGGCCCTGCGGCTCTACGACGAGCTGGGCCTGCTGCGCCCCGCCCGCGTCGACCCGCACACCGGCTACCGCTACTACGCCGTCGCCCAGCTGGACCGGGCCCGGCTGGCGGCGTGGCTGCGGCGGCTCGGGATGCCGCTGGCCCGGATCCGCGCGGTGTCCGCCCTGACCGGGGCGGACGCGGCGCGGGAGGTCCGGGCGTACTGGGCCGGTGTGGAGGCGGAGACGGCCGTGCGGCGGGATCTCGCCGCGTTCCTCGTGACGGAGTTGACCGGGATACCGAGAGAGGGACCCACCATGCTGGAACTGCGCTGCGCCGCCCACTCCGACCGGGGGCACGTCCGCCCCGCCAACCAGGACACCGTCCACGCCGGCCGCAGGCTGCTCGCCGTGGCCGACGGCTTCGGCCGGGCCGGGGCGCTCGCCAGCGCGGCCGCCGTCGAGGCGCTGCGGTTCCTCGACGAGGAGGACGGGCCGCGCCCCGGCAATGTGCTGAACCTGCTGGCCGACGCCGTGCGGGGCGCGAGCGACGCCGTACGGGACGTCCGCGAGGGGGACGAGTGCGCGGGCACCACGCTGACCGCGCTGCTGTGGACGGGGTCGCGGCTGGCCCTGGCGCACATCGGGGACAGCCGGGCCTATCTGCTGCGCGAGGGCGGCCTGTTCCGCATCTCGCACGACCACAGCGTGGTGCAGTCCCTGCTGGACGAGGGGCGCCTGACCCCGGCGGAGGCGGAGAGCCACCCGCAGCGGTCCCTGCTGCTGAAGGCCCTGGGGGCCGACCCCGATCCCGACCTCCGGCTGCACGAGGCGCGCCCCGGCGACCGCTATCTCCTCTGCTCGGACGGCCTCACCGGCGTGGTCCCCGACGACAGGATCAGGGAGCTGCTCGCCGCCGCCCCGGACCCGGAGACGGCCGTACGGACGCTGGTCGACGCGGCCAACACGGCGGGCGGGCCGGACAACGTGAGCTGTGTGGTCGGGGACGTGGTGCCGCCGGTGGGGTAGGAAGGGGATGTCGTGACCGGCAGCGAAGGAGTCCCCTCGTGTCCTCCCTGTTCCCCGCCCTGACGGACCCGCGGACGGCCGGCAGGACCGCGCTGCGCTTCGGCGCCCGGTCGCTGTCGTACGCGGAACTCGCCTCCGCCGCCGGGGCGGTGGCCGGGCGGCTGCGGGGCCTTCGCCGGGTCGCGGTGTGGGCGACGCCGGAGCTGGAGACCGCCGTGGCGGTCACCGGGGCGCTGCTCGCCGGAACGGCCGCCGTGCCGCTCAACCCGAAGTCGGGCGACGGGGAGTTGGCGCACATCCTCGCCGACTGCGACCCGGCGCTGGTGCTGACCGCGCCCGGTGCCGCACTCCCGCCCGTCCTCGCGGGCCTGCCCCGCCTGGAGGTCTCCGGCACCGGGCGGGTCCCCGAGGACACCTACGCCGACGAGGACCCGGCGCTGATCGTCTACACCTCCGGCACCACCGGCCCGCCGAAGGGTGCCGTCGTCCCGCGCCGGGCGCTCGCCGCGACCCTGGACGCGCTGGCCGAGGTCTGGCGGTGGACCGGGGACGACGTGCTGGTGCACGGGCTGCCCCTGTTCCATGTGCACGGGCTGGTGCTGGGCGTCCTCGGCCCGCTGCGGCGCGGCGGCTCGGTACGCCACCTGGGCCGCTTCTCCCCCGAGGGCGTGACCCGCGAACTGAACGACGGCGCGACCATGGTGTTCGGCGTGCCCACGATGTACCACCGGCTGGCCGAGGCCCTGCCCTTCGACCCCGAGCTGGCGAAGGCGCTCGGCCGGGCCCGGCTGCTGGTCTCGGGCTCGGCCGCGCTGCCCGTGCACGACCACGACCGGATCGCAGCGGCGACCGGCCGACGGGTGATCGAGCGGTACGGCATGACGGAGACCCTGATGAACACCTCCGTACGCGTCGACGGCGAGGCCCGCGCGGGCACGGTCGGCGTGCCGCTGCCCGGGGTGGAGCTGCGGCTGGTGGAGGAGGACGGCACCGAGCTGACCGCACGGGACGGGGAGAGCGTGGGCGAGATCCAGGTGCGCGGTCCGAACCTGTTCACCGGCTATCTGAACCGGCCGGACGCGACCGCCGCCGCCTTCACGGCCGACGGCTGGTTCCGCACCGGGGACGTGGCCGTGCGGGAGGCCGACGGGTACGTACGCATCGTCGGCCGGAAGGCCACCGACCTGATCAAGAGCGGGGGTTACAAGATCGGGGCGGGCGAGATCGAGAACGCGCTGCTGGAGCACCCGGCGGTCGCCGAGGCGGCCGTCACCGGGGAACCGGACGCGGACCTGGGCGAACGGGTGGTGGCCTGGGTGGTGCCGTCGGACCCCGAAGCCCCGCCCGCGCTGGCGGAGTTGGCCGGTCATGTGGCCGCACGCCTCGCCCCGCACAAGCGGCCCCGCGCACTGCGCCTCGTCCCCGCCCTCCCCCGCAACGACATGGGCAAGGTCATGAAGCGGGCGCTGACACCCCCCGCACTCCCCGACCCGGAAGGCCGGCCCGACACGGCGTAGCCGCGCCGGAAACCCCCATTCAGCGGCGCCCCGCCCGGCCCCCTCCAGAAGGCACCCGCGCCGGTGCCCGCGCAGGATCTCCAGTGAGGCCCGCCGAAGCAGGCGGCCCGCCCATGGTCAGCGCACTCGGGAGGAACTGCCGTGACCGTCAGCCTGGAGCAGTTGAGCCGCTGCCACTTCGCCGTCGACCTGGGCGCGGCCCGCACCCGCGTCTATGTGAAGGGCGCCGGGCTCGTCGTCGACCAGCCCTCGGTGGCGGCCGTGAACACCCGCACCGGCGCCCTCATCGCGGTCGGTGACTTCGCGGAGCAGATGACCGGGCGCACTCCGCAGTACATCCGCGTGGTGCGGCCGGTGTCCGGTGGCACGGTGGTCGACATCGAGATGGCGCAGCGGATGCTGCGGCATCTGATCGGCGACCGGATGCGCCGCGCCCTGCGCCGCAAGCCCCGGCTGCGCGCGGCGGCCTGCACCCCGCACGAGGCCGACCCGCTGGCCCGCCGGGCGACGATCGAGACGCTGGTCGGGCTCGGCGCGCGCCGGGTGGAGCTGGTGGACACCCTGATCGCGGCGGCCGTCGGCTGCGGACTCCCGGTGGAACGCCCCGAGGCCAGCATGATCATGGTGTGCGGGGCGGCGGCCACCCAGGTCGCGGTGCTGTCCCTGGGCTCGATCGTCACCGCCGAGCGCATTCCGGTGGGCGGTGAGGCGGTGGACCGGGCGATCGTGCAACACCTGCGGTACGAGCACGAGTTGATGCTGCCCAGCCAGTCGGTGCGCCCGCTCCAGATCGCCCTCTCGGACAACGGCCTGACCCCGCAGGGGCCGGTGTCCACCGAGATCCACGGCCGCGATGTGGCCACGGGCCTCGCCCGCAGCGTGCGGGTGGACACGGCCGCGATGCGCGACGCGATCCACACCCCCCTGCTGGCCGTCCTCGACGGCATCGGCAAGGTGCTGCGGGACTGCCCCCCGGACCTGGTGGCCGATCTGGTGGACCGGGGCATCATGATGGTCGGCGGCACCGCGCTGCTGCCGGGCCTGGACAAGATGCTCCAGGAGGCCGTCGGCATCCCGGTGCACATCGCGGACCGCCCCGACATCTGCGCCGTGCAGGGTCTGGGCGCCATGCTGGAAGGACGGATCGCCCCGCTGGTCCTGACCCCGCTGGCCGCCTGAAGCCCTTCGGTCCGCTGCGGCGGCCCTGGTCTCAATAGGGCAGGACGCGCCCCGACGGCGTCCTGCGGTCGATCTCCTGGCCCCGCGGAGCCGCTGGCCGACGACTGACCCGCACGCGAATCTGACGCTCCACGTCACCCTCCTCCCCACCGACACCGAACACCGGTAGGAGGACGGTGCCCATTACACGACCGCCCCAAGCCCGCCCGGCCGAAAGAATGCGATCACCCCGTTCTCCGGCCCGCCGCCGGGGACCCGGCACACCGGGCGCGCAACGCCCGTACCCACCCCTTGGATTAGAGTGCTGTCACTTCGTACGCCCGCCGCCGGGGAGCCGGACGGCCGCCGTACGGGAGTCACGTCGTTCGCCCCGCGCCGCGCCGTCCGCGCCGTGGGCCATGAGCATCTGGGGTGGGGATGTCCAGCCATCGGCTGTCCAAGAAGAGTCGTTACGTCGCCTGGGCCACCGCCGGTGTCGCGGTCGTCGCCGGAGCCGGCGTCGCGGCGCAGGTGTCCAGCGCCGCCACCGTGTGGCCCGCGCAGAAGACCTTCACCGGCCGCGCCTTCGACACCTGCACCGCGCCGTCCGCGGCCGCGATGAAGGCGTGGAAGACCGGCTTCTACGGCGCCGCCGCCGTCTACGTCGGCGGCAAGAACCGCGGCTGCGCCCAGCCGAACCTCACCGCGTCCTGGGTGAAGACGGTCAACTCCCAGGGCTGGAAGCTGATCCCGCTCTACGTCGGTGCCCAGCCGCCCTGCCAGAAGAGCGCCAACCCGGAGAAGATGACCGCCACGAACGCGGCCTCGCTCGGCGCCACGGACGCCAAGGACGCGGTGGCCAAGGCGTCGGCGCTCGGCATGAAGCCGGGCAGCGCGATCTACCTCGACATGGAGCCGTACGACACCACCGACAAGGCGTGCAACGACGCCGTGCTGTCCTACGTCCGTTCCTTCACCAAGACGCTGCGCGGCAAGGTCTACCGGGCGGCCTACTACGGCTTCACCAGCTCCAGCGCGAAGGCGGTGGCGACGCCGGCCGACAAGACCGACCTGCCGGGCAACCTCTGGTACGCGCTGTGGGACAAGCAGAACACCACCACGGCCGACTGGCCCTGGGACCCGAAGACGTTCACCGACCACAGCCGCGCCCACCAGTACATGGTGAACAGCAAGGAGTCGCGCGGCGGTTACACGATCACGGTGGACCGCAGCGCGTGGGACGCGCCGGTGGCAATCGTCGGCTAGCGGGACGCGGGGGCCCGCCGCGCGTGACCGTTCACGCGCGGCAACCCGTCGGCGCCCCCTAGAGGCTGAGCGTGATCGCCGCCCCGATGCCGCCGAGGCCGAGAGCGACGGCGGCCGGCCACCACCCGCCCCGGCCCCACGGGAAGAACCGGTCGAGGGCCAGCCGGCCGGGGCCGATCGCGGCGATGCCCAGGGCGACGACGGCGATGCAGACGCTGTACTCCACCCCGCCGTCGGACTCCCACAGGCCGTGGGGGCCGGTGACCAGCGCCATCGCGTTGATCATGACGCCGATCAGCGCGGCGGCGGCCAGGGGTGTCAGCAGCCCGACGGCCAGGCCGAGCCCGCCGAGCAGCTCGGACAGCCCGCCGATGGTGGCGAAGACCTTCCCCGGCCGGAAACCGAGGCCCTCGAACCCCTTGGCGGTCGCGGTCAGACCCGGGCCGCCGAAGATCCCGAACAGCTTCTGCGCCCCGTGGCCCGCCATCAGCAGACCGAAGGTGAGTCTGATGAGCAGCAGCCCCCAGTCGGCGGCGGAGCCGAACGCGGCGCGGTCCGTGGTGCCGGCGGGTCGGTAGGTGCGCGTAGTGGTCATGGCCGATGCTCCGAAGACCCCCCACCTGGTTCGAAAGGTATGGGTGTCTCCCCCCGCACGTCCCTTCCCAGGCTATTAGCGTCCGGCCTGCAGCGCGCCCCAGGTGGCCGGTCCGACCTGACCGTCGACGCCGAGCGAGCGGCTGGTCTGGTAGTCCCGCACGGCCTGCTGGGTGCCCGATCCGAAGTCGCCGTCCGCCGTGACCGTCCGCCCGAGCGCAGCGGTCAGGGCCCGCTGGAGGCGCTGGACGGCGGCGCCGGAGCTGCCCTGGCTGAGGGCGGGCGTGGTGCCGGCCGAGAGCAGCGCGGTCCAGGTACGGGCGCCGACCACCCCGTCGGCGTCCAGGCCGCGGGCCTTCTGGAAGGCGGTCACGGCCGAGCCGGTCTTCGTGCCGAAGCTGCCGTCGACGGTGCCCGCGTCGAAGCCCTGCGCGTTGAGCAGCGACTGCGCGGCCGAGACCTGGGCGCCGGTGGAGCCGGAGCGCAGGGTGTCGTACGACGGGAAGCTGAGCTGCACCTCGCCGCCGCCGGTGCTGCCGCCGACCAGCTGCATGTAGTAGGTCCAGTTCCAGTTCGGGCCGGGGTCGGTGTGGTCGTTGCCGGGCACCTCGGAGTGGCCGACGATGTGCGCGCGGTCCTTGGGGATGCCGTAGCGGGCGCAGATCGAGGCGGTCAGCGCGGCGGAGGAGCGGTACATCGCGTCGGTGAACCAGCTCGGGTTGTCGACGTACCCCTCGTGCTCGATGCCGATACCGCTGGCGTTCCCGGAGCGGGCGTGCCAGGCGGTGTCCTTCTCGCGCACCGTCTGGGTGATCTGGCCGTCCGATGAGCGCACCACGTAGTGCGCGCTGACCTGCGCCGACGGGTTCTGGAACCAACTGATGGTCCCGGCGTACGAGCCCTCGGTGACGTGGATGACGACCTTGCTGATCGCCGCCGTGCGGCCCACCGCGTAGTTGGCCGTGCTGGCCGGCACCCAGAGGGCGGAGGGGTAGTCGGGGCTCTGCGCGGCCGGGGCGAGGCTGCCCCGCTCGGGGGCGACCTCGCGGGCGGGGAGGGTCAGCTTCTCGCCCCCCTCGGCGCGGGCGGTGACGCCCTGGGCGAGGAAGGTGTAGACGGTGTCGGCGTAGAGCCGGGCGGTGGCGGGGTCGGTGGCGCCGCCGTACCGGGCGAGGAGCGGGTACCAGGTGTCGGTGTCGCGCCGCTCGGCCGTGCCGAGGCCGGCGTGGTCGGCGTAGGAGCGCAGGACGGCGGCGCCGCCCCGGATGTTGGCGGCGGTGTCGGTGCGCAGCTCGCGCGCGGTCTCCCCGGTCAGCCGGGCGGCCAGCTCCAGGGTGTGCTGGTCGGGGTTGCTGACCAGGTGCATCACGCCGTAGCCGCCCGCCTGGCTGGGCAGGCCGTGGTGGCCGTCGAGGTGGGTCTCGCTGTAGCCGAGGGCGATCAGGAGGTCGCGCGGGACGCCGTACTCGGCCGCCGCGCTGCTGAAGGCGCGGGCGACGGGGCCCTCGGATCTGTCCGTCCGGGGTGCGGCGGCGGCGGGCTGCACGGCGGCGGCGATCACGGCCAGGGTGCCGAGACCGGCGAGGGCCGCGCGGCCCAGGGGTATGCGGGGCATGGGGGTGTGACCTTCCGGTGGGGGGGTGCCGGGTGGGGACGGCCGCGGGGGGGGGGGGGGGGGGGGGGGGCCCGCCCCCCCCCCCCCCCCCCGCGGGGGGGGGGGGGGGGGCCCCCCCCCCCCCCGGCGGGGGGGGGGGGCGGGGGGCCGGGGGGGGGGGGCCGGGGGGGGGCCGGGGGCCCCCGGGGGGGGGGGGGGGGGGGGGGGGGGCGGGGGGGGGGGGGGGGGGCCCCGGGGGGCGCCCCCCCCCCCCGCGGCCGCGGCGGGTCAGATGGTGCCGCTCTCCCACCACCAGGAGCGGCCGAGGTCGGCGCGGCTGTCAACGTGCTGGTGGTCGACGTCGTACCGCTCCAGGCCGGAGAAGCCGCAGGTCTCGGCCTTCTGGTAGACGGTGCGGTTGGCGACGCCGGGCACGTCGAGGTCGGCCGCGGTGCCGTAGAGGTGCATGCTGTCGCTGGCGCCGCCGATCTCGGCGTTGTGCGCGATGCTGCGGAAGCCGGAGTTGACGGTGATCGGCACGTTGCCGAGCTTCTTGCGGAGTGCCTCCAGCTTGTACATGGCCCGGCGGGCGTTCTCCTTGACGGCGGCCGCGCTCACCTTGCCGCCGTTGAAGTTGCCGCTCGAACGGTCGTAGAACTCGCTCCAGTTGAAGTGCGCGGTCGAACCGTCCGACTGCTCGAGGGCGTTGAGCTGCGCCTGGGTGGCGGGCCCGGCGCTGCCGTCGGCCGAGAGTCCGTACGCGGCCTGGAAGCGGCGCACCGCGGCGGCCGTGCCGGGACCGAAGTCGCCGTCGATGCTCACCCGCGACTGCGAGGCGGAGTCCGCGGCCCAGCCGGCCACCCGGATCTGCAGCTCGGTCACGTCGGCGCCGGTGGCGCCCTGGTTCAGGGTCCGCGTCCAGTTGTACGCCTGCGCGCTGCCCGAGAGCAGGACCGGCCCGGCGAAGAGGCCCGCCGTGGCGGCGAGGGTGCCGCGCAGGACGGTGCGGCGGTTCGGAGCGAAGGTCATCGTGAACTCCCTTGTGTCTGCGGTCGGAAGCGTCTGCGGCCGAAAGGCGTCTGCGGTCAGAAGGCGAGCTGGAACGGGACGTTCTGGGCGTCGGTGTCGTAGGCGTGCACGCGGAGCTTGAAGCGGGTGCCGTCCTTGACGTCGGTGGCGACGGTCGCCCACTGGGGGCCGAACGTCGAGTAGGTGTTGTCGTGGTTGCACAGCGTGGTGTGGTCCACGAAGACGACGCAGGCGTCCAGGAAGCCGGTGGCCGAGCTGCTGAGCTTGATGTTGATGTCGGAGCAGCGCGAGGTGGCCGTGTAGGTGCCGTACTCGACCGCGGCGGTGGAGTAGCGGTAGGTGAGGGACACGGCGCCGCCGTAGCAGGAGGTGGCGGCGGCGGCCTTCTCGGGCTGGGCGACGGCCGGGGCGGTGGCGCCGGCGGCGAGCAGGGCGGTGGTGGCGACGAGGACGGCCGCGGTTCTCCGGATGCGGGTCATGGTGGGTCCGATCACTTGAGGGGCCCCCGTACGGGGGCCCTTAGGGGTGTCAGAAGGCGATCTGGACGCGCGCGGAGGAGCCTTCGAGGTCGACGCCGAGGGGGACGGTGAACTTGCTGCCGTCCTTGACGTCGGTGGCGATGGTCTGCCAGCTCCGGCCGGCCTTGGTCCAGTAGTTGCACTCGCCGACGCGGGTGAACTTCACGCAGGCCCAGACGAATTCGGCGTCGCCGCCGACCATGCGGAGGTTGATGTCGGCGCAGCGGGAGGTCGTGGTGTAGGGGCCGAACTCGACGGCGTCGCCGTAGCTGACGGTGACGGCACCGCCGTAGCAACTGGTGGCCGCCGAGGACGTGTCGGCGGGGGCGGCCGACGCGGTGGCGGGCGCCGAGACGGCGAGGGCCGCGAGCAGGGCCGCCGCCGCGGCCGGGTGGGTGAGGATCTTCGCCATCGGGTTCCTTGGGGTCGCGGAAGATACGGATGGTGCCTCGGGGATCGGCGCGACGGAGCGAGTTCATGCTCCGGTGTGCGCTTTCGGCTGTCATGCTCATTCGAACAGGGTCAAATAACGCCGGTGGAAAGGGTGTTGAGCTTGCTTCGCTTCCATTTCTCGGCCGAGGATCTGGCCAGGACACGGGTCGCCGCCGCTCCGCACGCCCTGTGGGAGATCGCCGCGAGCCTCCACCGTTTCCAGACACCGGCCGGCCGCTGGGCCTACGCGCACTGGTACCGCGCGGCCCGCGAGCGGTTACGGGAGGCGGGGCTGGAGAGCGCGGTGCGGCAGCTCCTGCTCCCGCTGTATCCGCGCGCGTCGTACTGGCCGGACTTCCTCACCCCGCTGGAGGGCGCCGCAGGGCTGGAGGCGGGGCTGACGGCGATCCTGGCGACACCTCCGACCCGGGTGACGGCGGAACTGGCGGCGCTGGCCCGGATACGGCGCGTACCCCCGCACCTCGCCCGGCTGCCGGAGAGGGGGCCGCGCGCGGAACTGGTGAGCGTCCTGCGGGCCTACCACCGCGCGGTGATCGAGCCGCACGAGGAGTGGATGCACGAGGGCGTGCACACCGAGCGCGTCCGGCTGGCCCGGCACTCGCTCGACGGCGGCACCGAGGGCCTCCTGAGCGGTCTCGGCCCGGCGGTGCGCTGGCGGCACCCCCGGCTGGAGATCGGCACCTACCCGACGGAGCACGACATCCGCCTCCGCGGCCGGGGCCTGCTGCTGATCCCCTCCTACTTCTGCTGGAAGGGCCCGGTCTCCCTGGCCGACCCCGCCCTGCCCCCGGTCCTCGCCTACTCCCTCCACCACGAACCGCCCCGGCCCACCTCGGGCTCACCCTCCCTGGAGATCCTCCTGGGCCGGGCGAGAGCAAGGGTCCTCCGCGCGACCGCCGCCGGCGCCACCACCACCGAAGCGGCCCACCGCGCCGGCGTCACCCCCGCCACCGCCACCCACCACACCACCGCCCTCCGGGACGCCGGCCTCATCACCAGCCACCGCCACGGAAACTCCGTCATCCACACGCTGACCCTGCTGGGGGCGACGATGCTGAGCCGGAACGTGCAGGAGGCTGCGCGCTGAGCGGGGGGCCGGAGGGGGAGCAGGGAGCCGGGCGCGGGGAGCCGGCGTTCATCCGGATTTCATCTGGCGGGACGGATGCCGTGGGGCCAGGCTGGATTGGCGCGTACATGCTCATGCCGCACCGTCCATGCCCCCGCTCCCTCACCGGAGGTCAGAAGTGTCCGGCAGAAACGTCCACCGTCGCGGCCGTGCCGCCGTGGCATCCGCGCTCGCTCTCGTCGCCGCCGCGGCCGGGCTGTGGTCGGGGCTCGGCGGGTCCTCGCCCGCCCGGGCCGCGGCCGCCGTCCCGACCCCGGATCACACGGTCGTCGTGGTCTTCGAGAACCACGCCTACAGCCAGGTGATCGGCTCCTCCAGCGCGCCGTACATCAACTCGCTGCGCACCGGCGGCGCGAACCTCACCGCGTCCTACGGCGAGACCCATCCCAGCCAGCCCAACTACTTCGCCCTGTTCTCCGGTTCGACCCAGGGCATCACCGACGACAGCTGCTACACCCCCGGCTTCTCCTCCGCGCCCAACCTCGCCTCCGAGCTGATCGGCGCGGGCAAGTCGTGGGCCAGCTACAACGAGACGCTGCCGAGCCAGGGTTCGACCACGTGCGGCAGCGGCGACTACGCCCGCAAGCACAACCCGTGGTTCGGCTTCAGCAACGTACCGACGTCCAGCGCCAAGACGTTCGCGCAGTTCCCGACGGACTACGCGACGCTCCCCCAGGTCTCGTTCGTCGTCCCCGACCTGTGCAGCGACATGCACGACTGCTCGGTCTCCACGGGCGACACCTGGCTGAAGAACAAGCTGGGCGCGTACGCGACATGGGCGAAGACCCACAACAGCCTCCTCGTCGTCACCTTCGACGAGGACAACCGGCTCAGCGGCAACCGCATCCCGACCGTGCTGTACGGGCAGAGCGTGACGGCGGGCTCGACCTCGTCGACCACGTACAACCACTACGACCTGCTGCGCACGCTGGAGGACATGCACGGCCTGCCGCACGCCGGCAACGCGGCCTCCGCCAAGGACATCACCGGCATCTGGACTGCGTGACATGTACGTAGCGGACAGCCGCTCGACGGCGTCCGCGGCGGACGCCGTCCGGCCCCGGGCCGGGCGGCGCCTCACCGCGGTCGCGCCCACCGTGCTGGCGCTCGGCACGGTCAGCCTGATCACGGACGTCTCCTCGGAGATGGTCACCGCCGTGCTGCCCCTGTACCTGGTGGCGGGCCTCGGCCTCTCCCCGCTGGGCTTCGGGCTGCTCGACGGCGTCTACAACGGCGTCTCGGCACTGGTCCGGCTGGCCGGCGGTCACCTCGCCGACCGGGGCGGCGGGCGCCACAAGTGGGTGGCGGGCGCCGGGTACGCGCTGTCGGCGGCCTGCAAGCCGCTGCTGCTGGTGGCCCAGACGCTCACCCCGATCGGCCTGGTACTGGCCCTCGACCGCACCGGCAAGGGCCTGCGCACCGCCCCGCGCGACGCGTTGATCTCCCTGTCCAGCACCCCCGCGACCCGCGGCCGCGCCTTCGGTGTGCACCGGGCGATGGACACGGCGGGCGCGCTGCTCGGCCCGCTGGCCGCCTTCCTCGTCCTGCGGGCCACGGTCGACGGCTACGACGCGGTGTTCACCGTGAGCTTCTGCGTGGCGGTGGTGGGTGTCCTGGTACTGGTGCTCTTCGTACCGGGAGGCGCGGCCGCTCCCACCGGGCCGAGCGCCACCCGCGCGACCCTGCGCGCCGCCTTCGCCCTGCTGCGCCGCCGGGACCTGCGGCGCATCACCGTCTGCGCCCTCCTGCTCGGACTCGCCACGGTCAGCGACTCGTTCGTCTACCTGCTGCTGCAACGGCGGCTCGGCGTGCCGGACCGCTGGTTCGCCCTGCTGCCGCTCGGCACGGCGGCGGCCTTCCTCCTGCTGGCGGTGCCCCTGGGCCGGATCGCCGACCGGATCGGCCGCTGGCGGATGTTCCTCACCGGCCACCTCGCCCTCCTTCTGGCCTACGGCCTGCTCCTCTCCTCCTGGCACGGCCCCGCCCTGCCGTACGCCGTCCTGCTCCTGCACGGCGCCTTCTACGCGGCGACCGACGGGGTGCTGATGGCGGCGGCCGCCGACAGCGTGCCGCCGGAGCTGCGCTCGTCCGGCCTGGCGCTGGTCCAGACGGGCCAGGCGCTGGCCCGCTTCACCTGCTCCCTGTCCTTCGGCGCGGCGTGGACGGCGTGGGGCGACCGCGCGGCGCTCACCGGCTCCGCCGCCGCCCTGGCGCTGTGCGGCCTCGTCGCACTCGTCCTGCGCCCCGTCGCACCGCAGAGCCAGGGCTGACCCCCGTCCCCCATCCTCCCCGGAAGGGCCCGCATGACCCTGCGTTCCCGCGTCCTGATCCTGGTATCGGCGCTCGTCGTCCTGGTAGCTGTCGCGGCGGCCTCCGTGCTGCACGCGTCGGCCAGGGCCGACCGGCGGGACCAGGTCCGCCCCGGCGGTCCGCGGATCACCACCGGACGGCTCACGCTGACCGGGGGTGGCCCCCGCGTGGTCTTCCGGAACATGGCATGGGGCCCGCACCGCGACGAGCTGGTGTCGGCCCCGGCCGCCGACCCGTCCGGCCCGCGCACCGCGTCCGGCGTCAAGTGCCTGCGTTTCTACGCCTCTTCGGGCACCGGAGTGTGCCTGCGGGCGGTGCACGGGCCGGTGCGGGACACCTACCGCGCGGTGATCCTGGACGCCGGGCTGAAGGAGCGCGCCCACTACGACGTACCCGGCATCCCCTCGCGCGCCCGGGTCTCCCCCAGCGGCCGCTTCGCCGCCTGGACGGCCTTCGTCGGCGGCGACTCGTACGCCGGTACCGCCTTCTCCACCCGGGCGGCGATCGTCGACACCCGCACGGGCAGGCTGACCCCCACCCTGGAGGCGTACCGGGTCGTCAAGGACGGCCGGCCCTACCGGGCGGCGGACGTGAACTTCTGGGGCGTCACCTTCGCGGCCGACGACCGCACCTTCTACGCCACCATGGCGACGCACGGCGGCACCTACCTGGTCCGCGGCGACCTGCGCACCCGCACCCTCACCACGCTGCACGAGAACGTCGAGTGCCCGTCCCTCTCCCCGGACGGCACCCGCGTCGCCTACAAGAAGCGCGTCAGGGGCGCCCCGAAGGACGCCCCCTGGCACCTGTACGTCCTGACCCTCAGCACCGGCCACGAAACGGCTCTCGCCGAACCCCGCAGCGTCGACGACCAGTTGGTCTGGCGCGACAACCACACCCTGACCTACGCGCTCCCGGGCGACTACGGCGCCGACCTCTACACCGTCCCGGCCGACGGCACGGGCAAGGCCCACCGCGTGGCAACGGCGGCGGTGTCTCCGGCGTACGTGGACTAGGCGAGCGCGGGGTGCTGCGGGTGAGCCGGCGGGCACGAGCCCGGCAGGCCGGCACCGGAACCGACGGGGGCCTCAACGGGGAACCCGGGGGCACCCTCATATCCATGACGACGGAGGGCAAGCACGGTATTCGCCGCCATCGCGGGAGGCACGGCCACCAAGTACGCCAAGGGCAGGACAAGCAAGTAGTGACCAGGGGGCGGGCGCTTGGCCAGGGCGCCCACCCCGAGGACGTCGAGGAGTCCCCATGCATGCTCTTGTCGGATTGATCATCGCTGCCCTTGGCGCAGTGGCGGCTTTGTTCTTTCCCAAGGTAAGCGGGGCCACAGGGCGCCACTTCCGACGAAGCAACCACCTTGCGTTCCGGGCCCTCGGGGGCGTTCTCGTCGTACTGGGACTGCTCTACGCAGTGGGTGTCGTCGGGGCGAGTGAGTAAGGGAGCACCGAAGTCGCGGAGCCTTGGAGAGGCGGCCGGGCGCGGCCGCCGGCGCCCATACCGATCCCGGCATCCACGTCCTGCTGTGTCCAGCTTGATCCGTCTCGATCCCCGGCGACCGCACTGCCGTGCGGTTCGTACCGCACCGCTGAGGGGCCGCCCCACCGGTGTTCGCCCCTGAGCGGCGATGACGGACGCGGGCGTTCCGACTACTCACACCTCCGACAACGAAGGTGGCTCCCCCGTCCGGCACACGAGGGAGCCACCTGATGATCAGCACATTCAGTTGTCGGGCCCCAGGGTGCTCAGGTCCACCAGGCTGCTGATGGCCTGGTAGCCCCCAGCGGTGAGGTTGACGTGGTCACCGGTGTCGAAGTCGCCAGGCGCGGCTTCCGCACCCAGCATCAGCGGCGTGGGATCCGCCGTGCTCGAGGTGTCCGGTACGCCCACGGCGGACTCGGCGTCCAGGATGTTCACGGTCGGGGTACTGAAGTCCACCTGGTCGGTGATCCAGCTGTTGGTGTCGACGCGGTTGTCGTCGACCCCCGACGTGCAGGGGGAGTACCCATGGCACGGGGTGAGCGTGGCGAGGACGACCTTGATGCCCCAACCCCTCAGTTGGGCCAGCAGCTGGTCGTACCCGAGCTCCAGAGTGATGTCGTCCGTGCCCGCGACGACGTCCTCCAGTCCCTCGTCGACCACGACGGTACTGATGCCGGGCAGTGACAGGACGTCCCGGTCGAGACGGGTCAACAGGGCCGGTCCGCCCTGCTGGCTCTGTTCCGTGGCCACCCGGTTGTTCTCGATGCCGGAGGCGACGATTCCGTACTGCGGAATTCCCTGATCGTTCGTCTGCAGGGCAGTCGCAAGGTCGTCGGAGACGCGGGGTGTGGTGAGGCCGGGCTTGGTGGCGGCGGCGAACGGGTCGGTGAGGTGGTCGCCGAGCACCGCCACGGTGGGCTGGTTGCCGCTGGTCACCACGTCGATGCCGGTGAGTATGTCGGTGAACTCGCCCCACTGCGCGCCGTTGGCGGTGAATGCGGTAGTGCCGGTGTCGGCGGTGTGGTCACCGGAGCCGACCGCACTGACGTACTGCGCGGCCGCTCCGGCCCAGCTGTGCTGGACGAGGTAGGCGGCGGTGCTCGCCAGATGGAGGCTGACCATCAGGCGCTTGCCGGGCGTGGCCGGGAAGGTGATCGGGTCGCTGTAGGCCTCGCCGCCGATGGGGATGGTGACCGTCTTGCTGCCTCCGTTGAAGGCGAGGTCGACCGGTGCGGCGGTGGGAGCGGACTCCGACGACTGAGTGGCGAGCGTGGTGTGGTCGATGGTCAGCGGGGTCCGGCCGAGAGCGTTGGACAGGCGGATTCGGACGCTGGACCCCGAGACGCTGGGGGCTGCGGCGATCCGGAACGTCTGGTCCTTGTAGTCGGTGCCTTCGTAGTTGAAGGCACCTTCGTTGGGTGCGCTCCACGCGCCGGTCCACCTGGCGCCCGCGGGCGCGGTGGTGGTGTCACGGAGGGCCATGCCGAAGAGGTGCAGGCCGGGCACGTTCTGCCGGGCGCTGTCACTGAGGTCCGGCAGGGTGACCGAGCTGACCTGGGCGCCTGCCTTGAGCGGGACGGCGAAGGCGTAGACGTTGGTGCTCCGGGCTTCCTGACTGCCGCTGCTGTGGTTGCGGTGGGGCAGGGTGACGGCGGCCAGGGCGTTGGAGCCGTACACCCAGTCGGGGACGGTCAGATGGTAGGCCGAGGTGCTGCCGTCTGCGTAGGTGACGGTACCGTAGGGGCCACCGGCCCGGCAGTCCTCGTACTGTCCGTTGCCGAGCGTGCATTCCGTGCCGCCCACGGAGGTGCCGTCCGGGATCACGGGGCTGGAGTAGTCGTCCTCTGCGCGCTGGGAGCTGACGAACCCGTAGGTGGAGAAGCCGAGGAACACCAGTGACCGGCCGCTCCCGCTCAGCTGGATGGTCTGGTTCGCGGCCATGACATTGTCGCCGGCGGACGCCGTGAAGTTCGGCAGGGTGAAGGTGGCTCCATCCACGGTGATCCGTCCGCCGGGCTGCCAGCCTGCCGCCTTCAAGTCCTGCAAAGACATGGTGGCCCCCACACCGTCCGCGTCTGCCGCCGCTTGGTTCGCGTTGTCCGTGACAGCGGTGTCGTTGAAGGCGTCCTTGAGGCTGGCGTACGTCTTCCCGGCGTGCCCGAGCGCGGTGAACTGGTACTGCTGCTGAGTGGAGACGTTGCCGGCGGAGTCGACGGCGTAGACGTAGAGGGTGTGCGTTCCCGGCGCTGTAGGGGTGACCGAGATCGTCGCGCTGTTGCTCGTCGCGGTGGCCACCTGGGAGCTGGGGGTGTTGGACGTGGCCGGGCTGACGTCGAGGCGGTACAGGAACTTGGTGGCGCTGTTGGTACTGAGCGTGAAGTGCCCCGGGGTTCCCGCGGGAGTGACGCCTGGGGAGTCCTCCGGGTAGGTGCTGTCCTTGTCCTTGACGGTGGGCTCAGCGGGAGCGGTCAGATCCACGGTGAAGTGGCAGCTCGACGAGGCGGCGCTGGTGTCCTTGCCATCGGTCGCCGTGACGTTCCAGCCGACCGTGTCACCGCTCTTGAGGCCGCTCATGAACGAGGACGACAACTGCTTGGGCGCGTTCTGGCCGCTGGATACGGTGGCGCTGGCCGTCGTGGTGGCCGTCCCGCTGTTGACCCAGTATTTGTAGGTCGCCGCCAGCGCGTCCTTGTCGCCGTCGCTCACGACGGCGTTGAGTGTCGGTGGGGTGGTGACGAGGGTCTTGCCGATGACGGGATAGGGGGCAGCGGTGCCGCAGCCCACCGAGTGTGTGCCGAATTTCGCGGCGAGGCTGCTGGGCTTGCCGGGCACGTGGTTGTACTCGATGGACATCGAGGGGTTGTTGGCGAAGCGCTTGAAGTAGTTGCCGTCCCCACTGCCCTCATGACTGTTCACCAGGGCGAAGGTCCAGCTGGAGTCCTTGGCGGCGGCCTTCTTGGCGATCGTCGAGGTCACGGAGAAACCGCCGGAGGGCTCGCTGGTGCAAGCGGGTCCGAAACTCTTGGTGGCCAGGAGACTGGACAGCGAAGGCCGGCCGTTCCACGTGGTGCCGGAACCGATCGCCCCGGAGAGGTACAGCTTGACATCGGAGGACAGGCTGCAGCTGGCGGAGTAGTTCTCCTTGGCATCGACCGTGGCGGACACGATGTGCGTGCCCCAGACGGAGGACGGGATGGCGAGCTGGAAGTACGAGCGCTCGGTGCCGATGCACCCGGACCAGCTGTTGTAGCCGACGCCGGGGTCGCCGTACTGGGTGGAGTCGTAGTTCTTCGCTGTGGGGCAGCCCTGTTGCGTCTCCACGTAGTGCTGCTTGCCGCCGGAGGCGTAGTGCGGGTTCCAGCTCGGGTCGATGTAGACCGGGTAACGGGTACTGGAACCGGCGAGGAGTTCCTGATCCGGAGTCAGGGACAACGTGATGCCTGTGACGTCGTCGGCGACACGGGCTGTTTTGGCGCCGATTCCCGGGCCCGAGGCGGTATCGCCCGCTGCCGTGGCAGCGGCTGCCGACATCCGCGTGACAGCCGCGTGCTGGGGTGCGGTGCCGGAGCTGGAGTCCCACATCATCGGCTGCGGTGCGCTGAACATCACCTGGCCGGAAGAGGTAGTGGCCTCCAGGTTGTCGTGGCCGTCGTCGGACACCGTGACGCCACTGGCATGGGTGGTGAGCTTCAGAGTCGCCAGAGCGGGGTCGGCAGCGGCCTCGGCGGTCTTGACGACGATCAGTTCGGAGAAACCCCCGAGCGTGTTCGCCGTAAGCCGGAGGTCCACGTCCTTCAGGACGTCCGGGTAGGTGATCGTCGCACCGGACACCGTCGGCTGCGGCAGCGACTGCGCCCAGGAGAAGGCCAGTTGCGCCTTGCCGCTCGTCATGGACACGAGAGCCGTGTCGCCACCGCCGGAGAAGGTCAGCGGCTCGGCGGACGCCGCTGGGCTGTAGCTGCCGTCACCATTGCGGCGCAGGGTCGCGTCGACGGGGACCCAGGTGTCATCCTGACGGACCCGCTGCGGGAGCAGGCTGGTGGTCCAGGTGACAGTGCCCGACGGGTTGGCCCGCACTGTGGCGTTCTCGGTAGTCAGCGCGTCCACCTGGACGGGGCTGCCGGTGGACCCGGCCTTGCTCTGGGCGGTTGCCAGAGCCGTCTGCTGATCCAGGGACAGGCCTGAGTCGTCCGGCGCGATGGTTGTGCCCAGCGGACCGTCCGGACGGGTGGACGGAAGCGGCGGGGCCGGGGTCGAGACCGGCTGGTTTCTGTCTCCGGCGGCCACGGCGGGCAACGCCGGCACCAGGGAGAGCGACAGCGCGCCGACGGATACCAGGGCCAACGCCCGGCCGCGTCTCCGTGATTTGTTTTTGGTTCGTCTATTCATGTGGTGCAGGCGGAAAAGGCCGGACATCTGCCCCCCAGATCGGGTCCGATGAGAAAAGAGTCGATAGGCGCGAGGAGGCTACCTGCGGCTGCTCTATATGGACAACCGGTGGCTGAAATCATTCGGGCGGTGTGCGGGTCCCGCGCACGAAGTACGGGCGATTTTGCCATTCTTGAACGCGTTGTGGCGTTCTTGACCTGGGGCGCCTATTCGTAACCCCCGTACGCCACAGCCTGCCGTTACGTGGCAAAACCATGGGCATTCCATGACGATCTCTATGCGCGATCCATACTATGGAGGCCCTGTGAAACCAGTCTTCACTCTGATCGAATAACCCTTCGCTGGATTCATTTTTTATGGGGGGTCGGGGTGCGTCTCAATTCGCCGTGGCGAATTTTCGGCAGAGCTATGCGTGTTCGCAGGACTCCCGCGCTGTGGATCGTCATGGTCACCGCCCTGGGACTTCTCGCTGGATTCGTCGCTCCTCAGACGGCGCTGGCCTCCGGGCATGGCGGGAACTACCTCGTCAAAACCAGGGCTACTCGATCCGTACGCGTGAAGCCGGTCACGGGACAGCCGGTCCACAAGCCGACGATGGGTCGCTGGAATCCCGGCCGGACGCGCCGGGCGTGGCCCGCGTCCGGCACCGCCGACGCGGCCGTACCGTCTCACGGCGGCGCCCGTCAGGCGGGAGGTCTGCCCGTTTCCGTGGCGGCGTCAAAGAGCGGGCACACCACGAAGCCCGGCACTGAACTGCACGTACGGCTCCCGGGCCAGTCGGCGGCACAGAAGCTCGGGATGCGCGGCGTGGTCTTCACCGTCCAGCCCGTGGCGACGGCATCTGCCGGCCGCGCCCGCCTGATCCTGGACTACTCGGCGTTCCAGGACGCCTACGGTGCCGACTGGGCCACCCGGCTGCGCCTGGTGCGGCTCCCCGACTGCGCCCTGACCGACCCGGGCAAGAGCAGTTGCCGGACCCAGAGTCCCCTCGCCTCCGCCAACAACGCGGGAGCACACACCGTCTCCGCGGATGTCCCGTTCTCCGCGCAGCCTCGTACCGACACCACGGCGTCCGCCCGCCCGCTGGTGATCGCCGCCGTAGCAGCGGCGTCCGGCGGAGGCGGGTCCTATGCGGCCACCTCGCTCGCCCCCTCCGGCCAGTGGTCCGGCGGTGGCTCGAGCGGCGCCTTCAACTACTCGTACCCGATCACCGTCCCCGACGTCCCCGGCAGCCTCGTCCCCAGCGTCGGCCTGAGCTACAACTCGCAGAGCGTGGACGGACGCACCTCCTCGACCAACGCTCAGTCCTCCTGGATCGGCGACGGCTGGGACTACTCCCCCGGCTTCGTGGAACGCAGTTACCCGGGCTGCTCGGACGACACGGCGAACGGCACCCCGAAGACCTCCGACGAGTGCTGGTCCGACGACGTGCAGACCCTCACGCTGTCGCTCAACGGATCGTCGAACACGCTGGTCCACGACGACAAGTCGAACACCTGGCACCCCCAGGGCGACAACGGCGAGAAGATCGAGATCAGGACCGACACGGTCAACGACGACAACGACCACGAATACTTCGTCGTCACCACCGTCGACGGCACCCAGTACTACTTCGGCCGCAACCGCCTGCCCGGCTGGGCGACAGGCAACGCGACCACCAACTCCGTCCTCACGACACCCGTGTACGGCAACGACACGGGAGAGCCCTGCCACGCCTCCACCTTCGCCGCCTCCTGGTGCCAGCAGGGCTACCGCTGGAACCTCGACTACGTCGTGGACAAGCACGGCAACGCCCTCAGCTACTGGTACACGCCCGAGACCGGGTACTACGGCCGCGACAACACCACGACGGCCACCCCGTACACCCGCGGGGCCTACCTCAGCGAGATCCGCTACGGCCAACTCGCTGACAAGGTCTACGACACGACGGCTCCCGAAGCCGCGCAGGTCTTCTTCGACACCTCCGAACGCTGCCTGCCCGACTCCGGCTTCGACTGCGCGCCGTCCAAGATGACGACGGCCAACGCGGCCCACTGGCCCGACGTCCCCGTCGACCAGACCTGCGCGTCCACCGGGACCTGCAACAACCACGGACCCGCTTTCTTCACCACCAGGCGTCTGACAGGCATACGCACCAAGGTGCTCGTCGGCACCGGCTACCAGGACGTGGACTCCTGGTCCCTTGCCCACAGCTTCCCCACGACCGGGGACACCACCACCCCGTCCCTGTGGCTGTCGTCGATCACCCGCACCGGTAAGGACGGCGGCAGCAAGGATCTGCCCCCGGTCACCTTCGCGGGCCAGGCACTGGCCAACCGCGTCGACGGGCTGGACGGATACCAACCCCTCACTCGCTACCGGCTGACCACGGTGACCACCGAGTCCGGCGGGGTCATCGCCGTCAACTACTCCAGCCCCCAGTGTCACCGTCAGGGCACCATGGTGCTGCCGTCCGCGCCGGACTCCAACACCTATCGCTGTTTCCCGTCGTACTGGACCCCGCTGGGGCAGACCTCGCCTCAACTGGACTGGTTCAACAAGTTCGTCGTCAACTCCGTCACCACGCAGGACCCGGCCACCAAGAGCCTCCCCGTCCAGATGACGTACACCTACCTCGGCGACCCTGCCTGGCACTACAACGACGACCCGCTGTCGCAGGCCAAGTACCGCACCTGGAACCAGTGGCGCGGCTACGGCCGGGTCGAGACCCGTACCGGAACCTCGCCCGAGAAGATCACGTTGTCCCGGGAGACGTACTTCCGGGGAATGGACGGTGACAAGACAGCCTCGGGCGCCCGTAGCGTCACACTGAACGACCGGGCCGGCGACGACCCGCAGAAGGACTCCGACTGGCTGGCGGGCCAGACGTTCGAGACCGAGGGCTTCAACGGCGACGGTGGCGCACTGCTGTCGGACGAGACCACCGACCCGTGGACCTCGCCCGCCACCGCGACCCAGTCACGTACCAAGGCCGGCCTGGACCCACTGGTCGCCCACCGCACCAACGTGCAGCGCACCCGCGCCGTGACGACCAAGGCCGACGGCACGCCGCGTACCACCGAGACCGATTACACCATCGACGACGCCACCGGCCTGCCGATGTCGGTGGACGACCGCGGTGACGTCTCCACCACAGCGGACGACACCTGCAGCCGCACCTGGTACATCAAGGACGCTTCGGGCAACACCGTGCCCGTCCCCCGCCGGGTCCAGGAGGTCGCCGTCTCCTGCTCGGCCACCCCCAAGTACCCGGCCGACCTGATCAGCGACGACCTGACCTTCTTCGACAAGTCCACCGACAACACGGCCGTACCCACCAAGGGCGACGTGACGATGGTGCAGAAGGCCGACTCGGTCGCCACCGACGGCACCCCGCACTACATCACCGCGCTGCAGAACACCTACGACGACTACGGCCGCGAACTCACCGAGACCGACGCCGACAACCGCACCACCACCACGGCGTACACCCCCGCCACGGGCGCCTCGCCCACCGCTGTCAAGGTCACCCAGCCCAAGGTCACCGGCCAGACCGCCGCGTTCAGCAGCACGACCACCATCGATCCCGCACGTGGCCTCGATCTGAAGACCACGGACGCCGCCGGCTACTCCACCACCAGCACCTATGACCCGCTGGGCCGTCTCACGGCCGTGTGGGAACCGGGCTTCTCCACGGCGAACAACCCCAACACCAAATACAGCTACGACCTCAACCCCGCCGCGCCCTCGACGGTCACCACCCAGACCCTCAAGGACGACAACACCTACGACACGTCGGTCTCGATCTACGACTCCTCGCTGCGCCCACGCGAGACGCAGACGTCCACCGCGGACGGCGGCCGGATCATCACGGACACCGTCTACGACAGTCACGGATGGTCGGTGAAGTCCTCCGACCCCTACTACAACAGCGGCGCTCCCTCTGGCACGCTGGTGGACGCCGCCGACAACCAGACGCCGTCCCAGACGGCCACGGTGTACGACGGTGCCGGCCGTGCCACCGCCTCGATCGCCTACCACTTCGCGTCGGAGACCTGGCGCACCAGCACCGCGTATCCCGGCTCCGACCGTGTCGATGTCACACCCGCCCAGGGCGTCACACCCACGACGACATACACCGACGCCCGCGGTCGCACGACCAAGCTGATGCGCTACCACGGCACCACGCCCACCGGGGACGCCGATACCGTCACGTACACGTACGACGACGCCGGTCACCAGACCGGCCAGGACGACGGCCAGGGGCACAGCTGGACCAGCGTCTACGACCTGCTGGGCCGCCGCACCTCCCAGACCGACCCCGACGCCGGCTCCTCCTCATCCACGTACGACAACGCCGGGCAGCTTCTAACCACCAAGGACGCCCGAGGCAAGGTCATCCAGCTCGCCTACGACGAGATGGGCCGCAAGACCGCCGAGTACGACGTCACCGGCGGCGCCACCCCGGCCTCGGGCAACCAGCTCGCCGCGTGGACGTACGACACCTTGAAGAAGGGTCTGCCCACCGCCTCCACCCGCTACGTCGGCGGCAGTGCGGGAACCGCGTACACCAGCAAGGTCCTCGGCTACGACAGTCACGGCTGGGTGCAGGCGACCCAACTCGTCGTCCCTTCCTCTGAGGGCGGGCTGGCCGGTACGTACCTCCACCAGAACCGCTACAACCTGACCGGTACCCTCCAGTCGTACACCGACGAGGACCCGGCCACGGTCAAACTCCCGTCGGAGACCGTCTCCTACACCTACGACTCCGCCGACCGTCCCATCGGCGTGGGCGGCGACACCAACGGCTGGGCGTACGTCAGCGGTCTGACTTACACGGAGTTCGACGAGCCGCAGCAGTTCACCTACGGGACCTCGGGCAACTTCGCCCAACAGACGCTCAGTTACGACGACCAGACGCACCGGCTCGCCGGCTCCACCACCGTCACCCGCTCCGGCGCCGCGATCGCCGACCAGACGAAGTACAGCTATCAGCCCTCCGGCAACGTCAACAAGATCACCGACAAGCTGGAGACCGGCCAGACGGACACCCAGTGCTTCGACTACGACTGGGCACAGCGGCTGAAGGCCGCCTGGACAGCGACCGACGGTTGCACGGCCACTCCCACGCCGGGCAACTCAGCGACAGTGGGCGGCCCTTCCCCGTACTGGCAGAGCTGGACCTTCGACGCCACCGGCGCCCGGCAGTCCCAGGTCGACCACAACACCTCCGGTGACACCTCCCTCGACGCCACCGCCTCCTACACTCCCTTCGCCGCCGGGAGCAACCACCCCGCGCACGCCGTCGCGCAGGTGAACAGGACCACCCCGACGGACCCGGCCTCCAATACCTCGAACACCTACACCTACGACGACAACGGCAACGTCCAGACCCGCACCACCCGCGCGGGCACCGACACCTTCACCTACGACGACGAGGACAAGCTCGCCAAGCTGTCCTCCACCGGCAGCGCCGGCGACACCACCTACCAGTACGGCGCCGACGGCAGCCTGCTCCTACGCCGCGGCCCGGACGGGACCACGCTGTACACCGGCGACGAGGAGATCACCCTCAAGAAGAACGCCAGCAGCGCGGACGGCGTCCGGTACATCTCGCTGGCCGGTGAGACCGTCGCCACCCACTCCTCCGACGGCCACTTCACCTACCTGATCCCCGACCGCCAGGGCACCGGCACACTCACGATCGACGCCCAGACCCAGCAAGTGGTCCGCCGCCAGTACAAGCCCTTCGGTGAGACCCGCGACCAGACAGGCCCCTGGACAGCAGGCCAGCGCGGCTACGTCGGCGGCACCCAGGACGACAACACCGGCCTGACCAACCTGGGGGCCCGAGAGTACGACCCGACGATCGGTCGCTTCCTGAGTCCTGATCCGTTGCTGGTCCCAGGAGCGCCGCAGTCCTGGAACGCGTACGACTACGCGGACGACACCCCGGTCACCACGTCGGACCCGACGGGCGCCTGCCCTGAACCGGATTGTCCGACCCGGAACTGCGCGTACTGCCTCAACCGCACGCCGATCGATACGAACCCGCACTCGCCCGCCCTGACCGACCGGCCGGGCTCGGGCAGCACGGTCAACAACACGAAGGCATACGCCAAGCAGTACAAGGCAGACGTCAGCAACTCGGTGGTCCACGCGCAGCAGGAGCAGCGCGCCCTCGAACGCCAGAAAGCGACAGCGAACGCCGCCGCGGCCGCGGCGAAACGACAAGCCGGCGGATTCAAGCACCAACTGCTCAGCCTGATCGCCGATGTCATCGGCGTGACCGACGCGTACAACTGTTTCACCAAGGGCGACGTCATGGGGTGTATCAACACCGCCCTGACATTCGTCCCCTGGGGCAAGGTATTCAAGGTCGTCAAGATCGGCCTCGAGGCCATGAAGATCTGGCGCGCGCTGGACCGCGCCTACACGGTGGTGAAGGACGCCGAGGAAGCGGCGAAGATCGCCGACGGCGCACTGGACGCCGAACGCGCCATCGTGGAAGCGGAGAAGGCGGAGAGTGCCGGCACGGAAGCCGTCACCTGCGCGACTCACAGCTTCGTACCCGGCACAGACGTCCAGTTGGCCGACGGCTCCTCCAAACCGATCAGCAAGGTCAAGGTCGGGGACACGGTCCTGGCGACTGACCCGCAGACCGGCGTGACCGCGCCCGAACCGGTCCAGAGGGTGATCGTCACCCGCACGGACCACGACTTCACGTCCCTGACCCTCAAGACGGCACCGGTCCGCGGTCCTCCCCACCACAAGCCGGCCGCGCAGAAGCTCACCACCACCTGGCACCACCCCTTCTGGGACGTCACCCACCACCGCTGGACCGACGCCCACGACCTCACCCCCGGCACCAAGCTCCGCCAACTCAACGGCGCCACGGTCACGGTCACCGCCGTCACCAACTTCCACCAGCACAAGACGACGTACGACCTCACGGTCGGGACGGTGCATACGTACTATGTGCTGGCGGGGGCCACGCCGGTTCTCGTTCACAATGCAACGCCAGGTCAGAAGTGCGATCTGACGCTGGGTGCTGGTCCGAATGCCCGAGAGGGAGTCGGCCTGGAGAACGGTGACATTGAAGCAGATGGTGTTCGAGATCTGATCAATGAATCCGGGAATGCACATGGCTGCCACACCTGCGATGCCACGACCCCTGGCACCAAAGACGGAGATTGGATTCCAGATCACCAGCCGCCGTCCAGTCTTGTGGCCCCCGGATCTCCTCAGACGGCGTATCCCCACTGTCTACCCTGTGCCAGGCGGCAGGGTGGGGTCGTCTCACAACTTTCACAAGGAAAGAGCAAGAAGGAATGGTAGCTAATAGCCCTGTGGTTGCATTCCTGACAAAAATCGAGCACGGGTGCCTGATCTTGCGGGATGCGGGAAGTGACGATGACGTCAGCGACTGGGACCCGGCGTCCAGCAGCTGGTATCAAGAGGGCAGTTCACTCATCTTCGGCGTTCAGGCCAGTGTCGACGGTCCTGTCGAATGCGAGGTATGGAAGGCGGCTCCGCCTGAGGTGCTTCCGGCGAAACTCTTTGAGGTGCCACTTCCGTGTCCGTCCGGGTGGCTCGTGTTGCACGACCCAAACGAATACGCCCGAATGCAATTCACGGGATTCCGTGATTCTGTAATCTGTTCGGCAATGGTGGATGATCTGCAATTTCCGTCAAAGGTTCAGATCTTGCTGAGGGCGGAAGGCGAGTAGCTCTCGGCGCTCGCGGGAACGGGTGAGGTTCCATTCGGGGGTCTCGCCAGTTTTCCATGCGGTGCGAGGGCTTCGTTCCGCTGAGGGACGTCGACCTTCCCGCGCGCCGTTCCGAACCGCAAAGCAGAGGCCCCGTCAGGTGCGCCCTGGCGGGGCTTCTGCATGGGGTGACGGCAGTAGTTGACGACAACGTCAGCGGACGATGGCTCCGCACAGTGCGACGCCGCGGGTCGGCTCGTGGCTGGCGGGACCGTCGAGCGCGGTGCTGAGGGTGTCGATGGCGTCGCGCTGGAGGCGGAGTCGGACGTGGGCGTAGACGGTGGCGGTGACGCCGATGTGGGCGTGGCCGAGGAGTTCCTTGATCACGACGAGTTCGATGCCCTGTTCCAGAAGCAGGGTCGCGGTCGAGTGCCTGAGGTCGTGGAAGCGGATGCGGCGGAGGCCGGCCTTTCGGAGGAGCGCGATGAAGGTGCGGGTGAGGTTGGTCGGGTCGATCGGTCGACCCTGCGCTGTGGTGAACACGTGCCCGCTGTGCTGCCACGCCGTGTCTGCGGTCGCACGTTCGTGCCGCTGCTGTTCGTGGTCGTGCTTCAGCGACTGGACGCAGCGGGTAGGGAGGGCGATGCGGCGTGCGGAGGCCCGGGTCTTGGTGGGCAGCGTGGTGAGCCCGCCTGCGGCCGTGCGCTGCAAGGTTCGGCGGATTGCGGCGGTACCCGCATCGAGGTCGAGGTCTTCCCAGCGCAGGCCGAGGAGTTCGCCCTTGCGGAGTCCGGTGTGCAGGGCGAGTTCGAACAGCACGCTCAGCCGGTGGCCTGGGGCAGCGACCAGAGCCGCCTGGAGCAGCACTTTCCCGCGGCGCAGCAGACTGGCTGGTCGCGGGCACTGTCGAGGTCGCGGGGGCAGCACCGACAGGCGGTGCGCAGCTGGTGAGTGGCGGCGTTTTCCAGCCAGTACGTCAGGTACGCGGCCAGGCTGCCCCGGGCGGAAGGGAGGGGGACGCCACAGTTGCTTGTGGCGATCTTCTCGGTGACCTTGGCGAGGGCGCCCTTGCGGGTGGTTCCGTGGACGCGGACGCGCTTGCGGATGTCACCGGGGGCGAGGAAGGATCCGACGGCCTCCCAGCGGCCGTCCTCGTGCTGACAGACGGTCCCGCCGCCGTTGGCGCGCACGCGGCCGGAGGCGGTCGCGGCCGAGGGTGATCGGGGCGAGCCGGCCGGTGCGGAGGATGTCGTGAACGGCGGAACGGCCAAGCTGGAGGCGGGCGGGCCGTCAGCCGGTCAGTCAGCCGACGCTGCCGAGGCGACTGCCTCGCGTACGTCGAGTTGTTCGCCCCAGGCGAGTTCGCGCTCCCCGACCGCGACCGAGTCGACCGTGAATCCCCCTGCTGCGGGGGGGGCTCCCCGCAGAGACCTCGGCCGTGGGATCGTCGCCCATCGCTCCCACGACACCGGGGTAGAAAAACCGCAGGTCACAGCCGCACAGCTGGCGTCACGGGCACATCTGAGCCGCCGTTAACCGCACATCGTCCGGCGGATACCGCACACTCCACATCTGCCAAAACCGCGTTTCCGCAGGTCAAGGCACTTCTATGGTGGGGCGGGTGGGACTCGAACCTATTCCGGTGACGCTTCTCACCTGCGGTTTCACCGAAGGAACGGACATATCTATCCGAGTCGCTCCGCCTCCATCCTTCTGAATCCCGCTGAGACGGGAGCCGTGCAGCGATTACCGCACGGCTAATGCGGAGCCGGAGAATCCTGAGGACGCGAACGCAGGCCTCCGCCCGGCCCCAGTCAGAGCATCGCAGGCGCCTCGCCGCAGTGCCTGCCCACCCACATCCAGGCATCCTCTCGGGGTCGCCGCACATGACTACACCGCGTAGCCGACCCCGTGGGCAGGGCAGGCTCTCGCCGCGACCCTCGCTGCCATCACGCCATCCTCCTCACTTGATGGACGGGTGGCTCCTCAGATGCTGGTAGAGAGTGCTACATGGCGCCATCTGTCGAGTTCACGCCATGTATGTCCAGCCTCGCCTCTACGCGCTCGACCGCATCCACACCCAACTGCAGGCGCAGCGGAGGCTGGGCGACCTCGGTGACGTCGACGATGGCCTTCGCTGCCTTCACCCGGTCGCCTGGCTGACGGCCGTCGTTGTTGGCTAGTACCTCGCGCACCGGCCCCGCGCTGGCGACGTAGTCAGCGATGGATGCCAGCTCGATCTGCATGCTCGAAGCTGTTGAGGAAGTCGGCGCGAAAGCCGCCCGGCTCAAAGATCGTGGCGTGCACGTCGAGCGGGGCCATCTCGACGTGCAGCACCTCGGAAATACCCTCGAGGACGAACTTCGACGCACCGCACAAGCCAACCGCCGGAGCCGTAGCGAAGCCGCCCACGGAGCCGATGTTCAGGACATGTCCGGATCACTGCGCGCGCAACGTCGGCAGGGTTGCCCGCAGGGTATTGAGTACGCCGAACATGTTGACGTCGAACAGAGCGCGGGCGGCCTTGTCGGACGTCTCCTCGATCGCGCCCACGAGGCCGTAGCCCGCATTGCTGACCACGACGTCGATGCGGCCGAACTCCGCCAGACCGGCCTGCACCGCGGCCGTCAGCTGCTCGGGTTCGGCTACGTCCGCGTTCACCGCCAGCAAGCTGTCCGGCCTTCCCGGGTACGCCTGCAGCACCGCCGCCCGGTCCCGCGCTATCGCGATCACGCTATGCGTGCGATCCAGTGCCTCACGGGAGATCTCCGCGCCAAGCCCACGCGGCGGCCTCGAGTCTTTAATCAGCCCCGCCCCGCAAGTGCGAAAATCCCGCCAATTTCGCCTACCAGTCGACGCACTTCAAGAGCGAGCTTAAGCACCGGCGTCTCGACCTGATCCGATACGTATTCCGTCTCGCACTTCTCAAGGAGTATCGGCCAGAGCAGCCGAGCCAGCTCGACCTTTTCTTCGGTAACGCGCAACCGATACAGCGGAACCTTAATGTCGAAGTTCTTGGCGCGGGCCTCTTGTAGTTCCCGTCGTAGATTATGCTCCCAACTCGATGAGGCCACGCGTGCATTTTTCTGCACGGTCGCAATCTTCGTGATGGCTGGCATCAGTTCGTCATCCGAAAAGTTTGCCAGCTCATATTTGTCATCGCCCCACACGTGGACGTGCACCAGCGCATCGAGTTCAGTTTGACTGATGTCAGCGTCCTGATACTTCACCTCTTCACGAATCGCATCCTGGAGCTGGCGCCGCACTTTATCACGCTTATCCTGCGTAGCGAAGTCGTTTTCAGCGTCCATGGCGATGACAAGGGAAGTTAGTGAGGCATCAAGCATCCAGCCATCCTTGAGCTTTCGTCCAATCCGCGGCGTGACGCCATAGCGTGCAATGAGATGCGCGTTAATCTTCGATCCCTTTGTGCGCTGCACCCGCACCTGCTGCGGTTGCGTCAAGCCGAATTCAGCGAGCAGCTTCGGAACATGATAAAGCTCAGTTTCACCTTCGACCAAGAGGATCACCTTGGGATGCGGCGAAAGTCCCAACTCGGACAGCGCCCTTTCCAAGGTTTGCGCCTCTCCGTACCGAGGAGTTAGTCGGTCATGCTGCGGAGTCCACCATATTTTTCCCGTCAGGTCGGGAAGAGGTTCAATAAAGCCGTTCGCCGATAGATCTTCATGAGCACGCAGTAGCACTTCGGCTGCGACTCGCCGCCACATCGCATCAAGCGGCTCGCCTCGAAATCGAGACCACCCCTTGTAGCTTGCGTGTCGTAAGAGAGGGAGCCACTTCACGAGAGGCTCGCTGTTAGCAGCGACCAAGAGCGCATCCGCGCTCTCTGAGAGTCTCGCACTATCGAAGCCAACCAATTGCAGCAGATCGACAGTTTGTGCTCCAGACCTGTGCCTCCTCAAGCCTTCCTCATCTACTCCTCCTGGGATACTCAGTTTACCCAAAACGCCTGGAAGGTAGCGAGTAGACAAAGCCGATAGCGCGAGCGTCAGTTGATGGCGATCGTCATGAATGGCACGAACGGAAAATTGATCAAAGCCCGCTTTTATGAACGCGTATCGACTCATGGCTGCCTTCACGTGAAGCAACTGCCAGGACGAGTAAATGAAACCATTCCACCAGCGTTCAGCTTCCATGCCCGTCGGCTTCCTGTACGGCCATGCTACCGAGTAGCCCTCCTGTGCCGGATCTCGAAGCCGTCCACCGGCTGCGGCTTCAAAAGCCCAGCCACGAGGGTTCATTCCGTAGCTAGGTTGGACTGCGATCCGACGCCCCTCCGCCGGCGTATCACTTACCCTGTATAGCGGTAGAAGCAAGCGATGACTATGCAACTCCTGCAGGATATCGAGCGACAGCTTGTAACCACGCTCGTCGGCTTTCTTGACGAATTGATCCGCCGTGAGCAAATCATCCTGCGTGAATACATAGGGAAGCGTGAGCAGTTCAAGAGCGCCGCCCGACGGTACCGGCGGGACCAGCTGCGGTGTTTTTGTCACCATCGCATCTTAAGATCGACCGGTGGTTGTTTGCCCGGTTGTTTTTCTTCACAGTCGGTGTGCTGTCAGAGCGTCGCACCTCCTCGTCGAGCACTCGCATGGAGGGCGCCCAACCCTGCGGCTCAGCGCAACCTGCCTGCCCCTCACACTCGTTGGCGCGCGCCGTTCCAGGGTCCACGACCGACACAAGGTAGGTCGTCGGCATCAGCGTCGCTTGCGAGGTGATCCACCGCCCAGGCCTACCGCACGCCAACTCGCCCTGATTGAGCGAGTCTCAATGATGGTGTCAAGCCGATTGGGGCCGGTGGGGTGGGGGTGAAGCGCCTCTTGTCACGGAGCATGGCCCATAGGGCATCGACTCGGCGGCGCGTAAGGGCAAGCAGGGCCTGGACGTGGAGCAATCCCTCGGCGCGTTTCTTCAGGTAGTAGTCCCGAGAGGGGCCGGGGCGCATCACGGCGGTCTGAGCGGCCACGTAGAGGACGTGTCATAGGCGGCGGTGGTAGCGCTTGGGCCAGTGCTGGTTCCCGGTCGGCGGCCGAAGTCACGCGAGACCGGGGCCAGTCCGGCGTGGGCGGCCCGGTGGGCGGTGCGAAGCCGCCCACCTCATAGCCCTCCAACGCACCCAAGCCAACAACCTGACCCCGCTCCTGCTGCTGATCGGACAGTGGGTGCAGATCACCGGCTGGTGGCTCCTCGCCGCTCACAGCACCCTTCTCGCGGCCCTCTCAGCGGCAGCGGTCGCCGTGCATTTCCGCCACCTCCAGGAGATCAGTCACTTCGCCGTGCACGGCGTCCTCGCCCGCACCGCCCGCGCCAACCAACTGCTCGCCGAGACCTTCGCCCACCACCCCCTCGGGCTGGGGCCGGTCCCGGCACGTCGCCGCAGACATGTGCGTGACCACGACCTCAACGCCACCCTGGCCGGCGATCCCAACCTCGCCGAGCGTTAGGCCGGACTGCAGCCCGGCCGCCCACCTCGGCGGCGACGGCCTTCTCCACCGTGTTCTCGCCGTAGAGGTCGCGGGCGTCGAGCCCGGCCGTGGCGGCGACTTCGACCGCGTCGAACCCGGTGAACCGCGCAGTGCCCCTGCTGCGGAGGAGTCCACGGGCACGGAAGTAGGCGCGCTTGGCCTCGCGGTTGGGGAGAAGGGAGGCGACGGAGGAACCGGCAGCTTCGGCCTTGGCCTCGATCGCGGCGACGAGGGGGGCCGCGTCGACCGTCACGGACTTCCCGCAGCCGTGGCCGCCAGTAGGGCGGTACTCAACCTGCTCGTCGGACGGGCCGATCATGGTGACCCATCCCATCGGCCCGCTCACCCGCCGCTTTCATCCGGTCAGATCTGGTCATCTTGAACGATCATATCGTCACGAAGTGACGATATCTTGGTCCTTTAGATACAAAATCAGTTTCTGGATGGCTGCGATTGCTGATCGTCGGCAGTGGATGCGCTTCCGTTCGAAGAACGGGAGCTCTGCGACGCTGTCACCTCTGACAGAGCTGTGCTCGGCTCCACGACGGTTAGCAACGGTGAAGACGTGTGTGCCTTGCATAAGCGCGGGTTCACCCACACGAAGTGGCGTAGCCTGCCAGCGTGACTGCTCCTCCGTTTCCGCAAGTTCCAGAGCCGCCGCTCGCTGTGACGGCGCGCGCGGCCTGGGCGGCGGAACTAATGAGGGTCTACGACGCCTCCCCGGCGATGTCGCTCGATGCGGCGACGCCCACGGCTCGGGTGTTGGAGCTACTGGAGTCCTACGACTCCGAGAGGGTTCCCTCCCTCAACCGCGAACCGGATTACATGTGGGCCGAAGACAATTCGGTCGTTCTGGTAGAGGCGAAGAGCACCCAGGCCGGAACCGCTTGGCGTGTGCGTCGCATCCTGAAGTGCTGGTCTTCAGGGCTGAGGACCGACTGGGATGACGCGGCTAACGGCAAGGAGCTGACGCCCCTCTTGCTCCGCACGGCGGAGGAGACTTCGGTCATCCCGTCTGTCACATCCGGGCTGATTTGGGGACTAGACCCCACACCAGTTCCGGTTGACATCTGGCAGAGCCTCGGACGCGCCGTCACATCGGCGGAAAAGCTCGTCGTTGCCGTAAGCAGCTACGGCGCAGCAGTGGACGTAGTCCGGCGCGTGGGCCGAATCGCAAGAGCGGGGCGCCCCGCGCCGGCTGCGTTCTCCGTGGACATCATCGATGAAGTCGAGGAAGTCCAGGAGGTTCTTCGGAACCTCGCTCAAGGGCTTCTCCTGGGCGGTGTCCAAAAGGCCGAACTCGTCTTCGCTCTACCGCCCCATGCGGCGTCACCCTGTGGTCTTCTCCGACTAGCCGCGCCCATCGTGCCGGGCGCGCCGGGAGCCGGGGCATGGCCTGATCAATCAACCATGACGCTAGCTGATTAGCCTCCTCCGAGGGGCAGCAGCCCTTCAGAGGACGGATTCATGCGCGGGGACTTTCACACGAGGGTGCTACTCGTGGTGGTCGCGGTGTTTTTTTCACTCATCGTGGCGCTTTCTGCGGCACTTCTCTCTTACGCCACGGGCGGGCGGGGGCTCCAGGCCGTAAGTTGGGGTGCTGCTGCCTTTGTGGGAGCGATGACGCTCTCCCTAGCCGTTTTGACGATCTTGCTGTCTTGAGGGAGCGGCCCCCCTTCGCGTGCGGGCCGTTCGGTGTGGACCTCCACAAATTGGAGGTCCACACCCGGCACCACGTTCGGGCCAGTTCCTATCGGCCGACCGGCCACTCACCGAACGGTACCGGCGTCTGACCATGGGCTTCGCGTGCGGCTTCCTCAGTGCCACACATCGTGCAGATGAAGGTCTCGCGGGCAACGGTCAGCCTGGAACGTGCGGGCCGATCACCGAGCGGGCCGCCGCAGCGCCGGCAGCGAGTGTCGGGCACGGGTCACTCTTTGGGGTGCTCGCGGGCGGACTTGATGATGTTGTTCGAGGTTGGGCGTGAGTAGGTCTTCTCCGTCAGCCCGAGAAGCTGGGGGATCAGCTCGGCGTTCGTGGCCCTGGGGTTCGCCGCGATGGCCTGTCGCGCGAGAGTCAGCCGCTCGTCTCCCTGGTAGGGGTAGGCCAGTCCGCGGCGGCCGGTGGGCCGTCCGCCAGCGTGCCCGCGCCCCTAGCGGTCCGCGAGGTACTGCCTGTGGCGGCTCCTCTGCGGCTCGGCGTCCTGGTGGTGCTGCGGTCTTCTGTCGTCTCGTCCATCGTGCTGGCCTTCGGTGACTCGGGATGCTGGCGGGCGGCGAGGGTCAGAACAGGGCGCGTTCGGCGCGGGCGGCGGTGCGGAATACGCGGGCGGCGTCGGCGGCGGTACGGCCGGGCTCGGCGCTCCACCGGTCGATGACCTGGCGGTGCAGGACCTTGGCGGCTGCCGGGTCGTCGGCGTCCACGGGGTGACCGGTGAGGGTTTCCGCGAGGAGGGCGGACGCCTGGTCGCGTGCGCGGTCGATGCGGTCCCAGTCGTACGTCCGGCCGGCGGCTTCCCGCCCGTGGCCGGTGGCGACTTGGAGGGCGCCGCGCGGCCAGCACGGCAACGTGGCGGTGCGGCCGGGACCGTCGAAGAGGCGCGGGCCCTGGTGGATGCCGACGTGTTCGATGTGGCGGGCGGCTCATTCCAGGATCGCGGCGGGGGTGTCCGCAATGACGATGCTCTCGGGGGTGTGGCGGGTCGGCACGGTGCTGTCCTTCGGGAGGGACAGGGGCGGCGGCGCGCTGCCGCCGCCCCCGGTCGGGCTGCTACTGGTAGGCGGGGATCAGTCGGCGGACCTTGTCCTCCCCGATGCACCCGCCCTTGTGACGGCGTGCGCTCGGCGGCTCTCCGTTGCGGCCACGCAGGTGTGACCAGAACTTCGGCCCTTGCCAGCCGCACAATTCACATCTGAGACCGCGTTTGAGATCTGACATGGGAGGATCGGTCGGTGACTCGACTCGTGAACCGTGACCGCTCCCTTGAGGAGCTTGAGCGCGACTGCTGGTCGGCCCCGTCGGGCGGCGAAACCCGGCTGATGGCGACCGTGCGCGAGCTTCGACGCAAGCCGATCGGCAGTCTGACGGTCGAGGACATGCGGCTGCTGATCAGACAGGACGTCGGCCTTGCCCATGTCCTGCCCTTGGCGGTGGAGGTCCTCCGAGCTGGCCCATTGGCGGAAGGCGACATGTACGAGGGCGATCTGTTGGCCGCCGTGCTCACCAGGAGTGCGGAGGTCTGGAGCGAGTTCCCCGACCTCGGGCAGGAGGTCCGCCTGATCGTCTCGGAGTTGGCCGTTGTGCCGCAGGTCCTAAAACGCGAGGGTGAGGGGTTCTTGGCTCGGTAGCTCGTCGTCAACAACTGCCTTCGGTGAAGGCTGCCAGGCTGTGTACGGGACTTGCCGCACGAGCGGCCGTGGGCCAGGGCGCGTCGAAGCACGGCCCCTGGTGAGCCGTCGGACCATGACGCCGATCATGGCCCAACGAATCATCGTTTCAGAGTGGGCAGGGCTGGTCTCGTAGTCCCGGGTGAGGCGCCGGTGGGCGGTGAGCCAGGAGAAGGTGCGCTCTACCGCCCAACGCTTGGGCTAGACCTGGAAACCGCGCTGGTCCAAATCGTCCTTGCGGACGATCTCCAGGTCGCCACCGAGGATCTCGCGGTCCACTCGACGAGGCGGCCAGCGAAGCCCTGGTCGGCCCAGACCTTCTTGACGCCTGGGTGGTCGAGGCGCGTCCACAACAGCGGCCGCTTCGCGCCGTCGCGGTCCTGAATGCTCGCTGCAACGACATGGACGGCCAAGAGAGGCCGAGGGTGTCGGTGACGATGAACCGCTTGCGCCCCTTTACCTTCTTGCCCGCGTCGAAGCCCCTGGTGGCGGCGGGGACGGTGTCGGCGGTGCGGACGGACTGCGAGTCGATCAGCCCGGCACTCGGCTCCGCGTTGCGGCCGTCGGCTTCACGGACCGTGCCGCGCAAGGTGTCATGGATGCGCTCGACGGTGCCGTCGTCGTGCCACCAGGTGAAGTACCAGTACACCGTCGGCCATGGGGCGAAGTCTTTCGGCAACTGCCGCCACGCGCAGCCGGTCCGCACCACGTAGAAGATCGCATCCATGATCCGCCGCCGCGGATGCTTCTCCCGCCGGCCCCCCTTCGGACCCACCCGCGCTGGCGGGAGCAACGGCTCCACCAGCGCCCCCTGCTCATCCGTCAGGTCCGACGGATACCCACCCCCAACACCGCTCACAGAGAGCTCAACGAACCCTTCAGCAAGAGGACATGGCAGATCTCAAACGCGGTCTGAGGAACCAGTGGTTATCGCTGCCAGGGAACCCGGTGCGGACTGCCCGCCAGTGGTGGGCCGCGAGTCCCGCGAACGCGATCTCGGCGCCCTCGGTGTTGCGGTCATTGACCGGCATCCGCGGGTGCAGGAATTGCCAACCGAGCGCAACCGCGCTCTGCAGCGAGGTGACCTGGTGGTCAGCCGGGAGTCTTCCAACGGCATGTCCGGCTCGTCGTGCGGGCACTCTCGACGGGCTCTGACAGCTCGCTGATGAATGCGGACGATCGTGGAGTCGACCGCGACGATCAATCGAGGGCGCCTCCGGCGTCTCCTGGCCGCAGGAAAGGCCCCCGTTTAAGGCGGGGGCCTTTCCTGCGGCCGCGGTGGTAGTGCTGTCGCGCTACCTCGCACTACCACCACGTTAGGCAATGTGGGGCCTCATGCGCCGACGGAGCTACGCGTCCGGCGACCTGTCGAGCAGTTCAATGTTCGACCAGAGACCGTCCAGTCCGAAGCGGGCGAGATACTCCTCAAGAATGAGGAACGGTGGCCCTGCATGAGGTTCGCAGTCCACCCACACGGTGTCGCACTCGCGGCAAAGCAGGAAGGTGTCGGATCTTCCCAAGACTCGGGCTGGGATGATCCACCCCTGGTCGCATCGCGGGCACCAAATCACAGATATCTCCTTAGATTATACCCATGGGTAGGCAGTTATGACTCTGGTAGTGCCAGGGGTGACCACGATCCGGAGCCTTTTTTCACCCAGAGTGCCAATCACACGGCCCATATCCACGACGTATGCGGCTGCATCGTCGGGTTCGGGAGCGCCCCTCTTCAACCATCCCTCGTCGAGCAGGCCGAGGATAGAACCCTGGTCGGCATTAGCGTACACGCTGTGCTTAGGCTTTACCGGGTCAGGGTGGGCATGCTCCATTACGTGGGCAAGGCGGTGGCCCTGCTCGGATCCGGGCCCGTAGATGAGTCCCGCCGGAGACTGATAACGATCACCTCCGAGATCCTTGAAACCGACCGGGCAGCTCGCGTTATGTACGAGCAGCGGAGTTTTTCCGGCCAGTACATAGAAAGTGTGCAGATCGTCCACGGTGAGGGTATACGTCTGCGCATACCGCTCGTACGACTTGCTCCCAAGTACGACGTTGCTGCCGCCGCGCTCATCACGAAGTGTCATTCCCGCACGCAAGGATCGAGTCTCGATCCAGTTCCGCTCAGAGGGCGACCAGAATCGATGTTCACTGGTGGCGGTGAGCGTTGCGTTTCCTGACCGAGTCCGGATGGACAGTCGGGTGAATGACTTGTCGTGCTTGGTCACAATGAGGTTGGTCACCTCGCGCGGTGCTGTCCGACCTGTGACCGGGTCCGTGGCAAGGACCTTGTCCCCGGGCTCAACAGACTCGATTTCCTTTTTCGCGCCGCTGCCCATGAGCACTCGAGTGCCGGCAAGGAAGCACTGGAAACACTTTACCGCTTTAGCGTACCTAGTTGCGGCGGCGATTTCCTCTATATTGTCGAGCTCTTTGAGTGCCTTTATTTTTCCGATCGGGAGTACAGACATTCCCGCCATGAGGCATTTGCCGAGAGTCGGATCCTCATAACAGTCCAGGATGTCGCCGACAAAGAAGGTCGTAGCGATGGCTGCGAGCGTCGGATCGACAGGTGGTGAGGTAAGGGGCTGCCCGGCAAGAGCGCAGGGAGGCAGGCTGTCCCTGGTGAGGTAGGCGTAGCAGCGTGGCTTCGATGTGCTCTGGGCCTCCCGTTGGGCCCTGCGCCGTTCCGCGGCTAGGCGGCGCTCCTCTGCTTCCTCTGCCTGACGTAGATTTTTGACTCGGTCCCACGCCTGCGAGGCGACGGTTTCGGCCTCCGAGGCGCTCTTACCTGCACTAATGGCATCGCTGCGTGCCTCGCTCGCCGCGTCTCCCGCCTGGGCGGCAGAGTCGCGGGCGTAGTTAGCCGAGAACTCGGCCTGCGCAGCGGACTCTTCGGAGGCTATGGCGTCCTGCTGTGCGCGATCTGCGGCCGAGCGTGCGGTGGCGGCAGACTGCTTTGCTTGGGTGGCGCTTTCCTGAGCGTCGTCCGCGGCGTTATCGGCCGCTTCGGCGTAGCCGGCCGCCTCCTCCTCGCTGTGCCGCGCCTCACTTGCGGCAGCGTCGGCTTCGGCCGACGCTTGCTTCGCTTCGGCAGCGGCCTTGGCTGCGAGCCAGCGATTCTGCTGGGCCTTGGCGGCGATTATGCCGCCTTCGGCGATGAGCCGTTGGACCTGCGCTATGTGGGTGGCGGCCAGCTGGTCCTTGCGGTCCGCCATGTACTGCTCGACGTCGATGAATTCGTGCAGTTGGTTCGCCGGGCCCGACAGGGCGATTTTGGCTGCGGCTTTCACTTCCGGGCCGCCACTGTTGACAAGTTGGCTGGCTGGAACCGGATTCCTGGCCGGCTCGACCCCCGAGACTGGTGACCGCATGGGCCAGGACCTGGCCGCCGGCATCACCGCCTCGGGCGAACCTTTCCTGGTCATCGGCGCGCCCGGCGAGGCCCTCGGATCCGTCCCCAAGGCCGGTATGGCGTTCTACGTGCGCGACAGCACCAGCATCGGCATCACGACCGCCAATATCGGCATCACGCAGGACAGCACCGGCGTCCCTGGAGCCGTGGAGGCCAACGACCAGTTTGCCGACAGCGTTACCGCTGACGCCAACCACATCGCCATCGGTGCGCCCGGCGAAGCCATCGGCGACAACACCAACGCTGGCAACATCGTGGTCTTCAGCCACACCCTGAACTCCGAAGGCCGCCCCACCCCGCTCTTCGGTCTCGACCAAGACCTGGACACCGTCGCCGGTAGCTCCGAGGCAGGCGACCAGTTCGGCAAGTCCTTGGCGATGGCGCCCTACCGCCCCACCGGAGCGGCCACTGCCACCGACTCTATTCTCGCGGTCGGCTCACCTGGCGAAGACCTGGATGTCGACGGCGTCAACAAGACCGACACCGGCAACGTGCTCACCTTCCGCGTCACCGCCGCCGGCACGTTCACCCAGCTGAACAACTACTTCTCTGGTAATGCCTCTGACGATGTCACCGGCACTTCCGAGGCCGCTGACCACTTCGGTCAGACAGTCGCCGCCGTGAACACCATGCCCGGCTCGGTGAGCACCACGTCGACCATGAAGCTCGCTGTCGGTATGCCTGGCGAGGCGGTCGGGTCCGCATCCAAGTCCGGTGCCATCACCACCTTCTCGCTGCTCGGTTCTCCGGGTGCGAGCGATCGGTGGATCGAGGCTGGAACCTGCGGCATTCCCGGCCCGGCTGGAGCTGACCAGCAACTGGGCTCGAGCATCCGCTACACCGCAACCAAGCTGTACGTCGGAATGCCCTACGGCCCGGCTAGCTACGGCGCCTTGCATGCCCTGCCTCTGTCCAACGTCACCGCCGGCGGCACCAACGCCGCGATCACCACATACCAGCCTGGCCAGGACGGACTTCCCGCTTCTGGCGCCCGCTTCGGATACGCGGCACGGTAGGAAAATGCGATGCTCACGGCCCCAGCCGTCGCCGTGAGAGAGGCGCTGGTGTAAGGCGGGGTGGTTCAGTTGCGGAAGGCATCTGAACCACCCCGCTGGGCCCTCTACTCAAAGAGGTTGTCCGGCTCGAGGTGGCAGCGGACGCGCAAGCTGCTGCCTTGCGGCGACACCCTCCTCATCCTCGCCGGAGTTCTCGGGCGTTCGCTTCGCTCAGATGGTGCCATCGGCGCCGCTTCTGACACGCATGAGTGTCGCCGCTCGCTACGACGAAGTCGCACCAGTCCAGGGCGGCCCGTATACGGCGGTGGTTGTCCAGCACGGTCCGCACCTCGCGCTCGGTGAACTCGGCCACTGCAATTCCGGAATCATGTGCTGAAGATCCACCAGGAAGCTGGTGCCGCCCCCGAGCAGTTCCAGCACCTCCCGCGACGCCCGCTGGTAGTTCACCGCCGGCTCGCGCCGGGGGCGCCGGCCTGGGGGGCCTCCACGGCGACCTCGTCCTCGTCTTCTGCGGGATGTTGGGCTTTAAGGTCGTCACCGACCAGCCGGGTTGTTCCGGGCCGCATCGCGCGGCGGACCATCCGGGCTGCCCCAAGACGTAGACGGCGCGTGGATCGTATCGGGGAACGATGCCGCTCAGGTAGGACGGGACGATCGACTCATCGAAGACCCACCAGTGCTCGGAGACAGAGAGCTGGTGGTAGTCGACGCCCGGTGCGCACCGTCGCGGCTGGGCGATGCGACGGACCGGTTCGGTGAGCGCGGCGGCCCGCCTCGCGTCCCGTACGACAGCCAGGCGCTACCCGGCACATCGCGGTACACGCGCACCTCTGCGCGAGCGATGTCGATGCGGGCCCAAATCAGCCCGCGTCTCCCTCCGCTCAGCGGCCCATCAGTCGCAACAACCGGGCCTGCCGGGACTCCCCAGCAAGGAGCGGGGCCTCTGGGGCGGCGAAGAAGCGGTGGGTGGTGTCGGCGGAGACAGGCGACTCCGCCAAGCCGGCGTAGATGTCGGTGAGGTGGTCCTCAATCCAGACGACGAGCAAGGGATCGAGTTCCTCGGGGGCATTGATGGCCCGGGCCAGGTCCCACGTATGAATGGTCACGTCCGTGGTGCGGACGGCGAGGGCCTGTTCTCCAGTCACCGGGCCGAGCGGGTAATTCAGGATCTGCTCGAGGGCACCTGGCCTGCGGAATGCCGCGACGCACTCCTGCACCGACCGGACGTACGCGCCCACCGGATCGCCGCATGGGGCATCCCTGTCCCGGAGTCGGATGAATTCGGCGGCCGAGCCAGGCGGGTACTCAAGGGCGCCCCGATTGCTGGGCGGAGCATGGAACTGGGAGTGGCGGGTCCCGGCGTCGAGAAGCACGCGGCCGCAGTCGCCGACGCAGCGTGCGAGCTGGCCGACACGGTGACGCCCGGCACCTGGAGTACCGGAGGCGGTGGAGGACACTGTCGACGCGATCGACACGCTTACCGGAGCCCTCGCCGGGATCAACCCGGAGACCGCACAAGCGCTCGCTGCGGTCCCAGCCGCCACCGTCGGCCTGCGCCGCTTGCTCCCCCGCAGTCCGAAGGGCGCCGTTGTGCCCGCGCCACGGCCGGACGCGCCGCCGGGGACCGGGCTGGCAGGGCGTGCGGCCACCTCGCTGACGGTTGCTCCGTCCTGCGGCTCTGCTCGTTCCGTCAGGTGGGCGTGCCGGCTGCCGTCACGCCCGTCACGAGACGGGAGTCATCCGGCGTGGAACGCTTCGAGCATGTCGTCGAGATCACGCAGGGTCTTTTCCTTGCTGCTGATTCCGTAGCTCTCCAGCATGCCGATGCACACGGCCACGTACGCGCCCAGGTCCACGATCAGGTCGTAGAAGGCTTCTTCGTCTTCGTGGAAGAGCGCGACCATGAACTCTGCTGTCTGCTGCATGCCGGGCGGCCCGCTCAGCAGCGTCGTGAGCATGTCGACCACGTTTGTCAGCAGCTTGCCGCCAGCAGGGGCCGCCTTGCTCAGCTCACGCAGCACCTGCTCCGGATCCCGGTTGCGCTCCTGGGCGAGCCAGGAGGTGAGGCCCGCCGCCGCGACACCTGCGCCGACCGCGAGCGTGTTGACGTTGTCGAGACCGCCCGCCTCCATATCGGTCTCGACAACGCGAATCACCACTTGGCACGCCGGATGGTCCTGACGCACGGCAGCCTTGCCGGCTGCCGGATCGAGGGAAGCTCGCACCAGTTCCATCACCGGCTCATGTAACGACGTCATGCCGTCATCCTTTCCCAGCCGGTGGGCCACAGGGGCGGGAATACGGCAGCTACGTGCCGTGGCGGCCATCTGGCGTCGGTGGCGGAGGAAGCGAGAGACGCCGCAAGTCAGACAAGGCGACCCGCTTCAGCACCGGCTGCACCGACCGTCAGTACGAGTAGGCGCGTGGGGTGGGGGCCGGTCTGTCCGGCCGGCCCCCACCCGCCTGCGTTCCCTACTTGGGGTCCAGCTTCTGGCGCATTTGATCCAGGGTGGATCCGTCGGGCATGTGCCACAGGGTCCAGCCGTTGATCACGTTTCCGGTGACCGCTTCTGCCGCCTTCGACGGGGAGGGGAAGGGCGAGGGGTGGCCGTCGACGATGAGCTGGCCGTCGGCGGTCACGACCGCCCGGCCCGACCGGTTGGCGCGGCGCTGGTGGAAGGTGAGGACGGTGTCCGGCTTCAGCAAGCCGGCCTGCATCAGAGCGGCGAGCGGCCCGTGCGGGATAACAGGCGAGGCCGTTGCGGCGTCGGATCCGCCACCGAGGGACAAGGTGACGTGGATGGTGTCGTCGCCGCTCGCGCTCGTGAGCCGAGCGATGACTGCGGGGTCGAAGTGGATGCTGAGTGTGGCCATGCGATCTCCTACCTTCGCGGCCCCAGGGGCCCTCTGCTGACTTTCACTTCGATCTTAAGCAGCCCGAGCAGCTTGTGTCTACTTCTACTCCAAGTAGTTCAGCAGAACTTCTGGCGAGAAGGGGTGACCCCCATTCCGGAACGTCGGCGCGAAACGTCGCACACCATGGGCGTGCTCCACCTCGCGGGCGTACGGCTCGCGTGGGCAGCGCTCGTGCCGCTCGGTCTGCTCCAGGTGCGCGTGGACGACGGCGGTGTGGATCCGGCGCGGCAAGGTCCGCTGTTCGAGGCAGCCGCGGCATTCCAGGAGATGCAGCGCCGCGCCTTCGATGCGGAGGAGGCTTGAGGAATGGCACAACGGTGGCGAGGAGCGGTGGCGCGAGCGCCTTGCGTTGCCCGCCACCTACAGCGTCATTGCACTGCTGGCGGCCGAACCGTAGGGATGGCCGCCGGCCTTCCCGGGGATGGCGGTGCATGCGAGCTTAGGTCGGTGTGGGTCAGCCTTCAGGCGCGAGGCCGCAGCGTCGGGGACCAGTTGCTAGCGGCAGTCGAAGGCTGGACCCGGCAGAGGGGTGCTGCAACTCTGAAGCTCGCGGTCCTACCGGGCAACGTGCCCGCCATCGCGCTGTATCACCGAATTCCCCTACACGAAGACTGCTACCCGACCGGAAAACGCACCGTCACCGTGGACCCGTGCTCTGCCTGCCACACTTCCCCGCATCGTCCGTCGAGATTCACGGCATCCCCTATTTCTCAGCGTACTGCTGAAGGAAGGGCAGAGCTGCCTCGTCGATTTCCTGGATGGGGTTGAGGCGGCCCTGGAAGTCGAACCACTCCCCATGAGTGCGCATGTCATCGAATCGCTCATGCAGGTATCGCTCGAGGGGGAACCCGCCGCGAGAACTCCAGCGAAGCTTCAGTGCGGTCGCGGAGCCCATCTGCAACGACTTCATCCGCTGGGCTATGTCCTTCGCAACGCCGATCTTGATTGAGTCGGGGGTTTCGTCCGTCGATATGGCATACACCCACCGTTCATCGAAGCGAATCTCCTCGCGCACTATGCGAGGCGTGGGCATTTCCATCACTTCGATCATCTCGTCCCACTCGCGATTCATCCGCTCCTTGATCGCGACTGCCAGGCGATTCAGCTTGTCTCGGGCCTGCTCGGCAGTGATCGCTCCAGCGGCAATCAGATCGAGGAGTTCCACCACAGCTGGGACTTCGATGTCAGTGCCCGAGCTGGGAGCATCTCTGCGCGTATCGCCGCCCAGCGCAAGCCCCCATTGCACGGAGACGTTCTCGATGCGGTGACTGCCGAAGACCAGCTGCACGGTGAAGGATTGAGCCACTAGGGGGTCCTCTCAGACCAAAGGGTGGTGGAATGCCGAGCGAGGCCATCGTCGCCGATGCCACTGACATCGGTGGTAGCAACGAAGGTCGCGAGACTCAGCCCAGCCCAACGGGCGCCCCTCGATGATCGTCGCCCGGTATCCCGTAACTGGCCGCCACACTGCTCTGGTTGTCCGCGCAGGCCGCCAGCCTCGGAGCATGGGAGATGCGGTTAAGCCGGAGGCAGTACGTTCAGCAATAGCTGGCACAGTGAGCCTTTTCCAACCTCACTCTGAGCTGGTCAGATGAAGGGTGAGGACAGCCTGGACAAGGCTCGTGATCCGGGTGGTCGAGCACCGCAGTTTGCGCAGGAGCCGCCAGGATTTGAGGGTGGCGACGGCCTGTTCGACGAGGGCCCGGATCTTCGCGTGGGACCGGTTGACCGCCTGCTGGCCTGTGGAGAGGGTCTCCCACCGTCCCCAGCACGGGATGCGGACCGTGCCGCCAGCACCTCGGTATCCCCTGTCGGCCCAGCACCGGATGTCTGCCTCGATGAGGGCGTCGATGATGCCGTGTTCGCGGGCCGCGCGGACGTCGTGGAGGGCGCCGGGCAGGGCTGGGGACGCCCACAGCAGCCGGCCGAAGGGGTCCGCGATGACCTGCACGGTCATCCCGTGCCTCTTGTGTTTGCCAGAGTAGAACGGCCGGTCCGCGGCGATGCGGTCGATGGTGAGGAAGCGGAGGGCGGAGCTGGACACGTCGGCGCCCGACGGGTAGACAAGCACGTGAAGCCTCTGGTGGAGACGGTTCTCTTGGTCGAAAACCCATCTACCAGAGGCTTCACCACGTTGTCAGGCCAACTGCCGCACCTCGGAACCAGGTTGGAAAGGCTCAGTGGCTGAGTTGAAGTCATACGAGGTTCCCGATGCGTGTGTAGCTCTGGGCCTCGCTCCGGGAGATGTCGGCGAGGCCAACGAAAGCAAGCGCCGCTATGTCATGAAACGGCTGCGCCCGCTGGCGGTACCGGAGTTGACCGCCGTAGCCCACAGGGTCCTCGACGAGTACGAAGCACCAGAGCTGGAGTCAGTTCTTGCTTCCCTGAGCATGACCGGGCCCGACGGAGGATTCAGGAACCTAGCTGCCCGGCAAGGTCCGGGTGGTCCTGGAGGTCGATGGACAACAGCATTACTCAGTCGACGGCAAGGCGAGCCCCGCACTGTATGCCGAGATGGTGTCCGAGGACCGGAAGTTGAAGCTGGCCGGCTACGAGGTCTTCCGCTTCGGTGGCCATGACCTCGACCGACGTGATGGCCGGTGGTCATACGCTTCTTCCGAGAGCTCTTCGGGCGCTACAACGTAGCCCTGCCACCTGCCGCGCTGGCGCCCACGCGCTGGATGCGATCCCACATCAGGGCGCATCGGCCCTGGTGGCCGTGCCTGACGGGCGAGTTGGGCGTTGTCCGGGCCTTGGGGACTTCACCGTGGATCGTGCCGGACGACTTGTGGGAACGGATCGAGCCGCTGCTACCGAAGAGGGAACGCCGGTTCCGCTACCCCGGTCGTCTGCCGGTCCCGGATCGTCAGGTGCTGTGCGGGATCCTGTACGTGCTGCACACCGACATCCAGTGGGAACACCTCCCCAAGGAACTCGGCTTCGCCTCGGGTATGACCTGCTGGCGCCGCCTGAGAGACTGGAACGAGGCTGGCGTCTGGCAACGCCTGCACGAGGTTCTTCTGGCCGAGCTGAACGCGGCCGCCCGGCTCGACTGGTCCCGCTGCGTCGTCGACTCCTCCCACGTCAGGGCTCTAAAGGGGGGGTCCACACGGGCCCCTCACCGGTCGACCGGGGCCGCGCCGGGTCCAAGCACCACCTGATCACCGACGGCCATGGCACTCCGCTCGCGGTAATCCTCACGGACAAAAACCGTAACGACGTCACCCAGCTGATGCCGCTGCTGGACGCGATCCCACCCATCCGCAGTCAGGTGGGCCATCTACGCCGCAAACCTGACTCCCTGTTCGCCGACCGCGGCTACGACCACGACATCTACCGTGACCAGGTCCGCGCCCGCGGCATCGAGCCCGCTATCGCCGACGAAACACGGGCCACGGAAGCGGACTTGGCGTCTACCGGTGGGCGGTAGAGCGCACCTTCGCCTGGCTGCACGGCTTCCGGCGACTGCGAGTTCGCTGGGAACGCCGGGCCGACATCCATGAAGCGTTCCTCAAACTGGCCTGCTGCCTGATCACCCACCGGCAACTTCGGACGCTCTGTTAGCTACTGGCGCTATCCGTGTAGAGGCAGAAGGGGTGACTGGCAGGGTCGAGCATCACCGTGACGTTGCCCTGCGGCTGATACTCGGCCTCCCGCGCACCGAGCTCCAGCGCGTGTGCCACGGCAGCCTGCCGATCCGCGACTTCGAAGTCCAGGTGCATCGTCATCCGCTGAGCACCCTCCTGAGCAGGCCAGACCGGAGGGATGTACCCGTCCGATAGCTGGAAGGCTATGTAGCCCACGCTCTCTGCAGGTGCGACGGCTGCCCCATCAGGGTCTTCCTTGGTGATCTCCCAGCCCAGTAGTTCCGAGTAGAAGTGCGCGAGCGCTGGCGGATCGGGCGTCTCAAGCACGACGCCCCACCAGTCGTGTCTCGACATGCGAGGAGTGCCGGGCTCATGGCTGGGTCGTCCACGCATATCGCCGAGTACCTCCAGAACGCTCCGCTACAGATGTTGTTACGGGCCGACCTCTGGACCCTACCGACCGCCCGAGCATAAGAAGCAGCGTTTGCGCTCAAGGCAATTCACGCCTGCTGAGCCGATCTGTCTCATTGTGTTAGCCGCTCTTAGCCAGGCACCAGTTCCACCGCGACCGTCGAGAAGTCGAAGCGCAGATTACCGAACACGGTGTCCGGGCGCGGCCCGCTATCGCCGTGGTGATACTCCAACACGGCGCTCGTCAGGTACTCCCGGGTCCGGTGCCAGTCCAGCAGTTCGTCCGTGGCCACCGAGGTGACCCACTCGGGGAGATCCTCAGTCGGATCCTCTGCAGTGTGCAACGAGCACAGAAGCTGGTCCAGGGCCGCGTACCACTCCGCAAGCTGCGTCTGGTGGTGTCGTACCAGCTTGTCGACTCCCCCGGCTCCATCCTTGGCCGCTACCGCACGGAGATCCTGACCTCGGAGGCAGGATTCGCGGGTCTCCTGCCTACGGTCCACATAGCTGGCGTACTGCGGCCTGAATTCCGGTGGAATCCGGGCACCTTCGCGGCTTCCCCAACAGGCCCGGAAGTAGTCCGCGTGCCAGGTCGGCACCTCGGACCGCGGCACCAGCCGCACCTCCGCATCCCCGTCGGACACCGTGTGGACGGCGTTGCCGACCCGGCACCAGGACGCACCATCGGCGAAGTACTCCCGCAGCGATTCCCCTAGTTCATCCAAGTCTCCGAAGTACCCGCTCACCAGTGCGACTGACGCACTAGTGACAGGAAGACCATTGAACGCAACGTTCAGGGCCGTGATATCGAGTCGGTCCTCGGGCAGCCAGATCTTCACGTGGGTCATGATCGGAGCGTCCCGTGCCCCCAGGAGTGGCGGACCGTAGGCACACCGGCAGATCACCTGACTGCGCTGGATCGGGTCAGTCCCCTACGAAGCGCCACCACGATGTGCCTCTATCCACGCACGTCAGAGACCCCTACGCAGTTCGTTCGACGCCGTCAGGCACAACGGTGCCCATCGCCCACTCGACCGCGGCCACGACTTCGTCGTCCGAGGACTCCAGCAGGTATCCGTAACGGTCGACGGTCGTGGTGATGGACTCGTGTCCGAGACGAGCCTGGATCACCGGCAGCGGCACCTTGCCCGCGATGAGCCATGAGGCATGGGTCTGGCGGAGGTCGTGGATTCGGGGCCGCTTGTTGAGGCCGGCGGCGTCGGCCGCTTCCAGGGCCGGCTTCCAGCGGTGCGCGTGGAACACTCCCGAGTGCCAGGCACCTCCCTCAGGGGCGGTGAAGAGGAGGTCGTTCGGGGCCTTCCCCTCACAGCGCCGCTGAAAGAGCTGGACCTGGTCGGGGGTAGGCACGAGGGTACGGCGCGACTTCTTCGTCTTGGGTGCCCCGAGGAACGTCCCTCCGCCCTCGCCTCGCCGCTTCCAGGCTCGCTGGACACGAAGAGTCGGCCGCTTCGACACGAGCGTCAGGTCGCGACGCTGAAGCGCTGTCACCTCTCCCCAGCGGAGTCCGGTGCTCACGAGAACGTCGATGACGTCCACAGCATCAGCGCGAAGGCACGACCGGAGAAGCGCGTACTCCTCGGGTTCGAGGAAGACCTCGTCGTCCTCGGTGTCGTTGCCCTTGGGGAGTCGGGTGTGTGCGCACGGGTTCGAGTCTCGCAGCGAGGGCTCGGCATCGACGGCCGACTGGAGAATGCTGAACAGGAGCCCGTGCTGGTTACTGATGGTCTTAGCGGCGTAGGGGCGCCGCACGGTGCCCTTGGGATGCAGGGGGCCAGGCCGACCGTTCTGGAGGTCAAGGATCCACTGGCTGACATGGTCTCGGGTGATCTTGTGCCCGAGGTCGGAGACGGAGTGCTCACCGAACCACGGCACCATGTGGTTATCGACAAATCTGCCGTAGTTAGTGCGCGTGTGGTCGGATATGTCGGTCAGCAGTCCTATGTAGGCGTGAGCGTAGGCCGGGAACATGTGCGAGTCCGGAACCTCCGGCTCCTCCAACTCGACGAAGCCTTGGCCCTTGATCCAACCCGGCGGCCATTGCTGTCCGTGACCATTGACCAGATCGCGGAAGCGCTTCGCAGAAGGCTCATCATCGAAGGTCTCGTTCTGCGCCGCACCGGTTCGGCTGCCTCCGGCCCGCCATACAACGTAGTAGGAGACGGCTCCTGACTTGTGTTCATGTGTCTTGATGGAAGCCATGGTGAAAATCCTACGAGGCACCGGTGCGGCAACGGTGCGTCAACGGCTTCCCGGCGTTTAGCGCGCCTGCGACGTTTCCGCAGGTCAGGTCGTCTCTGCTGAGGTGGGGCGGGTGGGACTCGAACCCACGGCCGACGGATTATGAGTCCGCTGCTCTAACCGGCTGAGCTACCGCCCCTCGCGGCGTGTCGCGTACAACTGTGCGCGCCGTCTGCCGCAGCATAGCCGCTCATACGATCTCCTGCTTCGGATGGTCGGCTTCCGCGCTGCTTCCCTGACCTGGAACGACTCCGCCGGGCTCCCCCAAGCCCTCCCGGAGTCGCCCGGACAGGGGGCCGGACATGAAAAAGGACCCCGCAGGGTCCTCGTCCACCGTCCTCGTTCAACGCGCTCCCCCGACTGGACTCGAACCAGTAACCTGCCGGTTAACAGCCGGCTGCTCTGCCAATTGAGCTACAGGGGACCGAAGCTCCCCCGACTGGACTCGAACCAGTAACCTGCCGGTTAACAGCCGGCTGCTCTGCCAATTGAGCTACAGGGGATCGCTTCGTCTGCATCGAACGCATCCACCTGGGTATTCGCCAGGGGGCGGGCGCTCGCTGCGACACATACATTAGCGCAAGCAGGGGGGTGCTCCGCCAATCGGTTCGCCTCCGGCGCCGGCACAGCACCACAGACCCCCGTCAGGGACTACGCAAGGAAGGGTGGCCCACATGCGCTACCGGCTCACGTTCGTCGCCGGACTGGCCGTCGGATACGTACTCGGAGCACGCGCCGGCCAGCAGCGCTACGAGCAGATCAAGAAGGCCGCTCGCGGGTTCGCGCAGAACCCCGCCGTGCGCAACTCCGCCGAGACGGCCGCCCAGCAGGGCAAGGTCTACGCGGGCAAGGCGCTGCACACGGTCAGCGAGAAGGTCGGGGATCACGTCCCCGAGTCCTTCACCGAGCGGGTCCGCTCCCGGCTCAGCCGCAACGGCCACGGCCGGCCGGCCGAGGACGACTGGGGCACCAGCCACCCCTGAACCGGCCACCTCACGCGCGTGCCCCCTGAGCTGCGGCTCCAGGGGGCACCGGCGTACCGGCCGGAGCAGCCCCCGCTCTACGGCAGAATTTGAGCCATGGGGATAGTCGCCGGGTTGGACAGTTCGCCCGCATTCACTCGCATCGTGGTCTGCGACACGGACACGGGGGCCGTGCTGCGCCAGGGGTACGCCCCGCATCCGCTGGACGTGCCGGACGGCGCCCCGCGGCCCAGTGACGTCGACCCGCAGGCGTGGCTGCTCTCCCTGGGGGAGGCCGCCGGCGGCGGCCTGCTGGAGGGCGTGCAGGCCATCGGCGTCTCCACGCAGGCGGGCGCCGTGGTCCCGCTGGACGCGCAGGGCAACACCGTGCGGCCGGCCATGGCCGGGGCGGACAAGCGGGCCCAGGTGGCCGCCGCCGACCTGATCGACGCGCTCGGCGGCCGGGAGGCCTGGGCGCAGGCGGTGGGCTGTGTGCCGCAGGCCGCGCGGCCGGTGACCAAGCTGCGCTGGCTGGCGAAGAACGAGCCGGAGAACGCCAGCCGTACCGCCGTGCTGCTCCAGGCGCACGACTGGCTGGTCTGGCAGCTGCTGGGGCGGCCGGTGCGCCGGACCACCGACCGGGGCGGCGCCTCGGGCACCGGGTACTGGTCCGCCGCCACCGGCGCCTACCGGCCCGACCTGGTCGAGCTGGCGCTCGGCCACCAGGTGGCGCTGCCCGAGGTGATCGGCCCGGCCGAGGCCGCGGGCACCACCCCGGAGGGGCTGCTGATCTCCGCCGGCACGGGCGAGACGATGGCCGCCGCCTTCGGCCTCGGGATCGGCCTGGGCGACGCGGTGGTCTCGCTGGGCGCGTCCGGGTCGGTGATGGCCGTGCACACCGAGGCGCTGGCCGACCAGACCGGGATGATCACCTCCTTCGCCGACGCCACCGGCATGCATCTGCCGGTCGTCACCACGCTGAACGCCGTACGGGCTCTGCGCGGCACCGCCGAACTGCTGGGCCTGCCCGACCTGGAGGCCCTCTCCGAGCTGGCGCTGCAGTCCACGCCCGGCTCGCACGGCCTGGTGCTGCTCCCCTACCTGGAGGGCGAGCGCACCCCCAACCTGCCGCACACCGCGGGCACCCTCACCGGGCTGCGCCGGGAGTCGATGAAGGCCGTGCACCTGGCACGGGCCTCCTTCGAGGGCATGCTGTGCGGGCTCGCGGACGCGCTGGACGTGCTGCGCGGCCGGGGGGTGGCGGTGCGCCGGATCTTCCTGCTGGGGCAGGCCGCCGAACTGCCCGCCGTACAGGCGATGGCGCCCGCCCTGTTCGGGGTGCAGGTGGTCGTGCCGCAGCCCGCCGACTACGCGGCGATCGGCGCCGCCCGCCAGGCCGCGTGGGCCCTCGGGGCCGCCCGGGGCACCCTGGACCCGCGTACCCCGCCCGCCTGGCAGGGTGCGGCCGCACAGGTGCTGGAGCCGGGTGACGAGCTGGCCGTGGGACAGGCGGTGCGCCAGCAGTACGTGGCGGTGCGGGAGCAGACGCATCCCGGGGCGTTCCGGGCGTAACCGCGCGTAACGTCCGGAGCCGGCGGGGCACCCGATGGGTTAATCGGTTGAGGTAACACCGGTGGAGTGTCCGACGATAGGGCCATGGGCGGTTCCACCGCCCCACCGCCGACTCCGAGAGACAAGCGTGCTCATACGACTTCTGCGGACCTGTCTCAGGCCCTACAAGAAACCCATCGCCCTGCTGGTGGTGCTCCAGCTCCTCCAGACCAGCGCCACGCTGTACCTGCCCACCCTCAACGCGCACATCATCGACAACGGTGTCGTGGCGGGTGACACGGGTTACATCCTCACCTTCGGCGCCCTGATGATCGGCATCTCGCTGGTCCAGGTCGTCTGCAACATCGGCGCCGTGTACTTCGGCGCCCGTACCGCCTCCGCGCTCGGCCGGGACCTGCGAGGCGCGGTCTTCGACCGGGTGCAGTCCTTCTCCTCGCGGGAGCTGGGCCACTTCGGCGCGCCGTCGCTGATCACCCGTACGACCAATGACGTGCAGCAGGTCCAGATGCTGGTCCTGATGACGTTCACGCTGATGGTCTCGGCGCCCATCATGTGCGTCGGCGGCATCGTGCTGGCCCTCGGTCTCGACGTGCCGCTGTCCGCCGTGCTGGTCGCGGTGGTGCCGGTGCTGGGCATCTGCGTGATGCTGATCGTGCGTCGGCTGCGGCCGCTGTTCCGGTCCATGCAGACCCGCCTGGACACCGTGAACCGGGTGCTGCGCGAGCAGATCACCGGCAACCGCGTCATCCGCGCCTTCGTCCGCGACGAGTACGAGCGGGGACGGTTCGGGAAGGCCAACGGCGACCTGACCGAGATGCAGCTCGCCACCGGCCGGATGCTGGCGCTGATGTTCCCCATGGTGATGACCGTGGTGAACGTGTCGTCCATCGCCGTGGTGTGGTTCGGCGCGCACCGGATCGACAGCGGCGGGATGCAGATCGGTGACCTGACCGCGTTCCTCGCCTATCTGATGCAGATCGTCATGTCCGTGATGATGGCCACCTTCATGTTCATGATGGTGCCGCGCGCGGAGGTCTGTGCCGAGCGCATCCAGGAGGTGCTGGACACCGAGTCCAGCGTCGTGCCGCCTGCGGCGCCGGTGACCGAGCTGCGCGGGCGCGGACACCTGGAGATCCGGAATGCGGGCTTCCGCTATCCGGGTGCCGAGGAGCCGGTGCTCCGCTCCATCGACCTGGTGGCGCGCGCGGGCGAGACGACGGCCGTGATCGGCTCGACCGGCAGTGGCAAGTCGACCCTGCTCGGCCTGGTCCCCCGGCTGTTCGACGCCACCGAGGGCGAGGTCCTGGTGGACGGCGTGGACGTCCGCGAGGCCGACCCGGCCCTGCTGGCCCGCACCGTGAGCCTGGTCCCGCAGAAGCCCTACCTGTTCGCCGGCACCGTCGCCAGCAACCTGCGCTACGGCAAGCCGGACGCCACCGACGACGAACTGTGGGCCGCGCTGGAGACCGCGCAGGCCAGGGAGTTCGTGGAGCGGCTCGAGGGCGGTCTGGAGGCGCCGATCTCACAGGGCGGCACCAATGTGTCGGGCGGTCAGCGCCAGCGCCTGGCCATCGCCCGCACGCTGGTCCAGCGCCCGGAGATCTACCTCTTCGACGACTCGTTCTCCGCGCTCGACTACGCCACCGACGCGGCGCTGCGCGCGGCGCTCGGCCAGGAGACGGCGGACGCCACCGTGGTGATCGTGGCCCAGCGGGTGGCGACCATCCGTGACGCGGACCGGATCATCGTGCTGGACGAGGGCCGGGTGGTGGGCTCCGGCCGGCACCACGAGCTGATGGCGGGCAATCAGACGTACCGGGAGATCGTGCTCTCCCAGCTGACGGAAGCGGAGGCCGCCTGATGGCCGGTCCCATGGGACGCATGATGGCCGGGGGCGGCCCCGACCAGCGGTCGATGGACTTCAAGAACTCGGGCAAGCGGCTGGTGGCCCAGTTCCGGCCCGAACGGGTCACCATCTACGGCCTGCTGGCCTGCGTGGTGATCAGTGTGGCGTTGAACGTGATCGGCCCGAAGATCCTCGGCCAGGCCACCGACCTGGTGTTCGCCGGCATCGTGGGCCGGCGGATGCCCGCCGGGGCGTCCAAGGAGCAGGTGCTGGACTCGCTGCGCGCGCGGGGCCAGGGCTCCGTCGCGGACATGCTGCGCAGCACCGACTTCACGCCCGGCCAGGGCATCGACTTCGACGCGGTCGGCCGGGTGCTGCTGCTGGCGCTCGGGGTCTTCCTGGTCGCGGGCCTGCTGATGGCGGTGGCGACGCGGCTGGTGAACCGGGCCGTGAACCGCACGATGTACCGGCTGCGCGAGCAGGTGCAGGCCAAGCTGTCGCGGCTGCCGCTGTCCTACTTCGACAAGCGGCAGCGCGGTGAGGTGCTCTCCCGCGCCACCAACGACATCGACAACATCGGGCAGACGCTCCAGCAGTCGATGGGCCAGTTGATCAACGCGGTGCTGACCGTCATCGGCGTGCTGGTGATGATGTTCTACGTCTCCTGGCTGCTCGCGCTGGTCGCGCTGGTGACGGTGCCGCTGTCCTTCGTGGTGGCCACGCGGGTCGGCAAGCGGTCCCAGCCGCACTTCGTGCAGCAGTGGCGCACCACCGGCACGCTGAACGCCCACATCGAGGAGATGTACACCGGGCACACCCTGGTGAAGGTGTTCGGCCGCCAGGAGCAGTCGGCGAAGCAGTTCGCCGAGCAGAACGACCAGCTGTACGAGGCCGGGTTCAAGGCGCAGTTCCACAGCGGGGTCATGCAGCCGCTGATGATGTTCGTGTCCAACCTGAACTACGTGCTGGTCGCCGTCGTCGGCGGTCTGCGGGTGGCCTCGGGCACGCTGTCCATCGGCGACGTGCAGGCGTTCATCCAGTACTCCCGCCAGTTCTCGATGCCGCTGACCCAGATCGCCTCCATGGCCAACCTGGTGCAGTCCGGTGTCGCCTCGGCGGAGCGGGTGTTCGAGCTGCTGGACGCCGAGGAGCAGGAGGCGGACCCGGTGCCGGGCACGCGTCCCGCCGAGCGGCGCGGCCGGGTGGAGCTGGACCACGTGTCCTTCCGGTACGACCCGGAGAAGCCGCTGATCGAGGATCTGTCGCTCACCGTGGAGCCGGGCCAGACCGTGGCCATCGTCGGCCCGACCGGCGCGGGCAAGACCACACTGGTCAACCTGCTGATGCGGTTCTACGACGTCACGGGCGGCCGGATCGCCCTCGACGGGGTGGACATCCGCACCATGTCCCGCGACGACCTCCGCGCCGGCATCGGCATGGTGCTCCAGGACACCTGGCTGTTCGGCGGCACCATCGCGGAGAACATCGCCTACGGGGCCTCGCGGGAGGTCACTCGCGGGGAGATCGAGGAGGCCGCGCGGGCCGCCCACGCGGACCGGTTCGTCCGTACGCTGCCCGACGGGTACGACACGGTGATCGACGACGAGGGGACGGGGGTCAGCGCCGGTGAGAAGCAGCTCATCACGATCGCGCGGGCGTTCCTCTCCGAACCGGTGATCCTCGTCCTGGACGAGGCGACGAGTTCCGTGGACACGCGGACCGAGGTCCTCATCCAGAAGGCGATGGCGAAGCTGGCCGACGGCCGTACGTCGTTCGTCATCGCCCACCGTCTCTCCACGATCCGGGACGCGGACACGATCCTGGTGATGGAGAACGGTTCGATCGTGGAACAGGGCGCGCACGCCGAGCTGTTGGCGGCTGACGGCGCGTACGCCCGGCTGTACAAGGCCCAGTTCGCGCAGGCGGTTGCCGAAGTCGACTGAGGCGGGGCGGGGGTGGGCGCAACTCGCCCGCGTTGGCGGGGTGCCGCTGCGCCCACCCGTGCCGCCCCGGCGGCACGATTGCCCGCAGCTGTGCGGGTGTTCAGTCCAGGTAGCCCCGGAGTTGGTCCGCGTACGCGTGATCCCGGAGCTTGCTGAGGGTCTTGGACTCGATCTGCCGTATCCGCTCCCGCGTGACACCGAACAGGCGGCCTATCTCCTCCAGGGTGCGCGGGCGGCCGTCCGCCAGGCCGTACCGGAGTTGGACCACCTTCCGCTCCCGCTCCCCGAGGGTGGAGAGCACCGCCTCCAGGTGCTGGCGCAGCAGCAGAAACGCGGCCGACTCCACGGGGCTCGCCGCGTCCCCGTCCTCGATCAGATCCCCCAGCGCGACCTCGTCCTCCTCCCCCACCGGTGCGTGGAGGGAGACGGGTTCCTGCGCCAGGCGCAGCACCTCACGCACCCGCTCGGGGGGAAGTTCGAGCTGGGCGCCGACCTCCTCGGGGGTCGGCTCGTACCCCCGCTCCTGGAGCATGCGCCGCTGCACGCGGACCACCCGGTTGATCAGCTCCACCACGTGCACGGGCACCCGGATCGTGCGGGCCTGGTCGGCGAGCGCCCGCGACATCGCCTGCCGGATCCACCACGTCGCGTACGTCGAGAACTTGTACCCCCGCGCGTAGTCGAACTTCTCCACCGCGCGGATGAGCCCGAGGTTGCCCTCCTGGACCAGGTCGAGCATGGTCAGCCCCCGTCCCACGTACCGCTTGGCGACGGAGACGACGAGGCGCAGGTTGGCCTCGATGAGGCGGCGCTTGGCCATGCGGCCCATGACGACGATCCGGTCCAGGTCGAGCGCCAGCCCGCTGTCGAGCACGGGCGTGGTGCCGAGCTTCTCCTCGGCGAAGAGCCCGGCCTCCACCCGGCGGGCGAGTTCGACCTCCTCGGCGGCGGTGAGCAGGGGGATGCGGCCGATCTCGCGGAGGTACTGCCGGAAGAGGTCGGCGGAGGGGCCGCCGCTCTCGGTGCGGGAGACGCCGCGCACGGGGGTCACGGGCTCGTCGTCGCCGGTCAGCGCCTCGGCGGGCGGCTCGGGCGCGTCCTCCGGGATGGCTTCCGGCGTGGATTCCGGGGCCGTCCCCGGGTCGCCATGGCTCTGCGCGGGCACGGCCCCGAGCAGGCCCGGCTCGGCACCGCCGTGGGCGCTGCGGCCCATCTGCGTGAGGGTGTGGGTCTGCACGGGGGCGACCTCCAGGATGATCGCTGCTCCGGGGGGTGTGCGGCAGCGGCGCGGCGGAGCGCGAAGTCGACGGCCTGCGCTCCGGGGACTCGGGCACCGCCCCCAGTGTGGGGTACGACACATCTTCGCCACGAGAGTCGTGCGGTGACTTTTTGCTTCCGGTCCGTGACCGCGTGGTGATCCCTGGGCGCGGGGGCGCTACAGAGCGGCCGGGCCCTCGTGCTGGAGTGCCCGGTCGTAGCGGGTGAGCACCATCATCTCGTTCTGGACGGCCGCCGACTGGGCCGGATCGGTGTTGCCGAGGCGGGTGAGGGTGGACTGCAGCTCGGTGAGGCGGCGGGTGACGGCGCGGCGCCTGATCTGTACCAGCACCATGCCCGCGTACGTCTCGTCCACCGTGCGGCGCATGATCGCCTCCACGGCCAGCTCGGTGACCATGGCCCGGACGGTGTCGTCGGGAGCGGCCTCGCGGACGCGGACCACGTACTCCTGGGGGTCCTGGGTGCCGAACTCGGCGCCGCCGGCCTCCGCGATGGCCTGCCGGACGGCCGCGTAGGGGGGTGCGGTGAACTCGTCCAGGCCGTAGGCGTCGAAGGCGGGAGAGACCAACTCCGGCCGCTGGAGGGCGAGTTTGAGGAGTTCGCGTTCGGTGGCGTAGACCGGGTTGCGCAGGGTGAGGGCGGGGCCGCCGGTCGCGCGGGGAGCCGCCTCCCAGCCCTGCTGGGGGGCGCGGGACTGCGCCTGCGGGGCGGCGGGGCCCTTGCCGCCGCGGTCGCGGGCCCAGCGGGCGAGCTGGGCGACGCGCTTGACCACGAACTGGGTGTCGAGGATGCCGAGCATGCCCGCGAGGTCGACCGCGACCTCGTGCTGGGCGCCGCTGTTCTTGATCCGGGCGACGACCGGCGCGGCCTCGTCCAGGGCGGCGGCGCGGCCGGCCGGGGTGTCGAGGTCGTAGCGGGCGACGATCTGCCGCAGCGCGAACTCGAAGAGGGGCGTGCGGGGCTGGACCAGGTCGGCGACGGCCTCGTCGCCCTTGGCGAGGCGGAGTTCGCAGGGGTCCATACCGTCGGGGGCGACGGCGATGTAGGTCTCGGCGGCGAACTTCTGGTCGTCCTCGAAGGCGCGCAGCGCGGCCTTCTGTCCGGCCGCGTCGCCGTCGAAGGTGAAGATCACGCGGGCCGAGCCGTTGTCCATCAGCAGCCGGCGCAGGATCTTGATGTGGTCGCCGCCGAAGGCGGTGCCGCAGGTGGCGATGGCGGTGGTGACCCCGGCGAGGTGGCAGGCCATGACGTCGGTGTAGCCCTCGACGACGACGGCCCGGCTGGACTTGGCGATGTGCTGCTTGGCCAGGTCGATGCCGTACAGGACCTGGGACTTCTTGTAGATCGCGGTGTCGGGGGTGTTGAGGTACTTGGGCCCGTTGTCGGACTCGTAGAGCTTGCGGGCACCGAAGCCGACGACCTCGCCGCCGATGTCCCGGATGGGCCACATCAGGCGGCCCCGGAAGCGGTCGATGGGGCCGCGGCGGCCGTCCTGGGCGAGGCCGGAGAGGATGAGTTCCTTGTCGCTGAAGCCCTTGCCGCGCAGGTAGCGGGTGAGGTGGTCCCAGCCCTGGGGGCTGTAGCCGACGCCGAAGTGGACGGCGGCGGCCTGGTCGAAGCCGCGCTCGGCGAGGAAGACCCGGCCGGTGTCGGCCTCGGGGCTGGTGGCGAGCTGCTCGGCGTACCACTGGGCGGCGATCTTGTGGGCCTCGACCAGGCGGATGCGTTCGCCGCGCTGGTGGGCGGGGTTGTAGCCGCCCTCCTCGTAGCGCAGGGTGATGCCGGCCTGGCCGGCGAGGCGCTCGACGGCCTCGGAGAAGGAGAGGTGGTCCACCTTCATCACGAAGGTGATGGTGTCGCCGCCCTCCTGGCAGCCGAAGCAGTGGAAGAGCCCCTTGCTCGGGCTGACCTGGAAGGACGGCGACTTCTCGTCGTGGAAGGGGCAGAGGCCCTTGAGGTTGCCGCCGCCCGCGTTGCGCAGCTGGAGGTACTCGGAGACCACGGCGTCGATCGGGACCGCGTCCCGTACCGCCTTCACGTCCTCGTCGTTGATCCGTCCTGCCACGGATGAATTCTACGGGGGTCCGGGGACACTCCCCGCGCGCCCGGTGTTCAGATCGTCAGCTCCGCGAGCGGGACGTGCGGGTCGGCGAGGGCCTCCACGTCCACCTCGGCGCCGGAACGGACGAGGCGCTGGATGTGCTCTGTGACGTCCCACACGTTCACGTTCATCCCGGCGAGCACCCGGCCCTCGCGCACCCAGAAGGCGATGAACTCGCGCTTGCCCGCGTCGCCCCGGATGACGACCTGGTCGTAGGAGCCGGGGGGTGCCCAGCCGCTGTACTCCATGCCGAGGTCGTACTGGTCGGAGAAGAAGTAGGGCACGCGGTCGTAGGTGACGTCCTGGCCGAGCATCGCGCGGGCCGCCGCCGGACCACCGTTCAGAGCGTTGGCCCAGTGCTCGACGCGCAGCCGGCCGCCGAGGAGCGGGAAGTTCGCCACGTCGCCGGCGGCGTGGATGTCGGGGTCGGAGGTGCGCAGTCGCTCGTCCACCAGGATGCCGCCGCCCACGGCCGGGTCGGCCAGTTCCAGGCCGGCCGCCTCGGCGAGGCCGGTGCGGGGGGCGGCGCCGATGGCGGCCAGCACGTCGTGCGCCGGGTGCTCCTCGCCGTCGTCGGTGCGGGCGGCGAGGACCATGCCGTCCTGGCCGATGATCTCGGTGAGCCGGACCCCGAAGTGGAAGCGGACGCCGTGCTCGCGGTGCAGCTCGGCGAAGAGGTTGCCCAGCTCCGGGCCGAGGGCGCCGTACAGCGGGGCGGGCTCCGGTTCGATCACGGTGACCTCGGCGCCGTACTGGCGGGCGGCCGCGGCGACCTCCAGGCCGATCCAGCCGGCGCCCGCGATCACCAGGTGGCCGTTGTCCCGGCCGAGGGCGGCCAGCACGCCCTTGAGGCGCTCGGCGTGGGCGAGGCGGCGCAGGTGGTGGACGCCCGCGAGATCGGTGCCGGGGACGTCGAGGCGGCGGGGTTCGGCACCGGTGACGAGCAGCAGCTTGTCGTAGCGGATCAGGGTGCCGTCGTCGCCGAGGCGGACGGTCCTGGCCGCGCGGTCGACGGCGTCGACGGTCTGGCCGAGGTGCAGCTCGATGTCGTTCCGCGCGTACCAGGCGGGCTCGTGGACGAAGACGCTGTCGCGCTCCGCCTTGCCGAGCAGGTGGCCCTTGGACAGCGGCGGACGCTCGTAGGGGTGGTCCAGCTCGTCGCAGATCAGTATCACGCGGCCGGTGAACCCCTCCGCGCGGAGCGTCTCGGCCGCTTTCGCTCCGGCGAGCCCGCCTCCGACGATGACGAACGTCTGATCCGCGTCGACCACTTGATGCCTCCTCGTAACGATGCCGCCTTCAGGCGAGCGTCCCGCACGCGGCGTGGTGCGGGAAGAGGGGATGGCCGGAAACGGGCCACCCCCTGTCATTTACCCGCTAGATATGCCCGGTGAGCCGGGCGTGCAGCGTGCGGGCGGACGCGTCGGTCAGCGAGGCGATCTGGTCGACGATCACGCGCTTGCGCGCGTGGTCGCTCTCCGCCTCGTCGAACAGCGCCCTGAACTGCGGTTCCAGCCCCTCCGGGGCGCGCCGGGTGAGCGCCTCGGCCAGCTCGGCCACGACGATGCGCTGATCGGCGCGGAGCAGCTCCTGCTCGGCCCGCTGCATCACGTACCGGTCCGCGACCGCCTTGAGTACCGCGCACTCCATCCGCGCCTCGCGGGGTACGACGAGTTCGGCGCCGTACCTGGTGAGGCGGCCGGTGCCGTAGGCGGCGCGGGTGGCGGCCTCGGCGGCGAGGCAGAAGCGGCCGATGAGCTGGCTGGTGGCGTCCTTGAGCCGGGACTGGGCGACCGCGGTGCCGTCGTAGCCGTGCGGCCACCATTCCTGGTCCTGGAGCCGGTCGAGGGCCTCGGCGAGTTCGGCGGGGTCCGTGCCGGCCGGGACGTAGCGGCCGATGGCGACCTCGAAGACCGCCTCCCGCTCGGGGGCGGCGTGGAGGCAGTCGGGGTCGACATGGCCGGCGTGCAGGCCGTCCTCGACGTCGTGCACCGAGTACGCCACGTCGTCCGACCAGTCCATGACCTGCGCCTCGAAGCAGGTGCGGGTGCCGGGGGCCTCCTTGCGGACCCAGTCGAAGACGGGGCGGTCGTCGTCGTAGACGCCGAACTTCGGGGACGCCGGGTCGGTGGGGTGGGCGCCGCGCGGCCAGGGGTACTTGGTCGCGGCGTCCAGGGTGGCGCGGGTGAGGTTGAGGCCCACGGAGCCCTCGGGGGTGAAGCGCTTGGGCTCGATGCGGGTGAGGAGCCTGAGGGACTGGGCGTTGCCCTCGAAACCGCCGATGTCGTCCGCGAACTCGTTCAGCGCCTGTTCACCGTTGTGGCCGAAGGGGGGATGGCCGAGATCGTGTGCGAGGCAGGCGGCTTCCACGAGGTCGGGGTCGCAGCCGAGGGCCGCGCCCAGCTCGCGGCCGACCTGGGCGCACTCCAGGGAGTGGGTGAGGCGGGTACGGGGGGTGGCGTCCCATGCCGGGGTGCGGGTGCCGGGCGTGACGACCTGGGTCTTGCCCGCGAGACGGCGCAGCGCGGCGGAGTGCAGGATGCGGGCGCGGTCGCGCTGGAAGGCGGTGCGGCCGGGGCGTTTGTCGGGTTCGGGTGCCCAGCGTTCGACGGAGGTGGGGTCGTAGGCCGAGGGGTGTGCGGTGCCTTCCATGCCTCGACAGTAAGCGCCGGTACGGACATCGCGCGGCAGGGGTGACGGAATTGTGGCGTTCTGCGGGGGCGGGTGAACCGCGGGGCCGCGATTCACGTCCTCCGGCACGGGATGGGACACGGGGGCGGGACGGGGGACGGTATGAAGATCGGCCGACCGAGGCTGCCGCGCACGGTGCGGGGGCGCCGACGGCTGGTGCGGACCGTAGTCGCGGGGTGCGTGCTCGCCCTGCTGCCGTCGGCGTGGCTGTACGTCTCCACGGCGGACCGGCTGCGCACGGCGGCGGACGTGCCGCGCACCGAGGTCGCGGTCGTCTTCGGCGCGGGCCTGTGGAACGGGGGACCGTCCCCGTACCTGGCCCACCGCCTTGACGCGGCGGCCCGCCTGTACCGCGCCGGCCGCGTCAAGGCGGTCCTGGTGACGGGCGACAACAGCCGTGAGGACTACGACGAGCCGAGCGCCATGCGCGCCTACCTCAGCCGCCACGGCGTCCCCGCCGAACGGATCGTCAGCGACTACGCGGGCTTCGACACCTGGGACTCCTGCGTCCGCGCCCGCCGCGTCTTCGGCGTCCGCCAAGCCATCCTGATCAGCCAGACCTTCCACATCCGCCGCGCGGTCGCCCTCTGCGAGGCGGCGGGCGTCTCGTCGTACGGCCTCGGCGTGGAGGACAGACACGACGCCACCTGGTACTACGGCGGCACGCGGGAGGTCTTCGCGGCCGGCAAGGCGGCCCTGGACGCGGCCTTCCACCCGTCCCCGGAGTTCCTGGGACCACGGGAGCGGGGCATTCAGCGGGCGTTGGCGAGCGCGCCCTAGATCGCGGGTCCCCTGAGGGGTGTCTCCCCCAGGGGATCTCCACGCGCCGTCACGCCCCGTAGGGGATCTCCACGAGAACGCCATCAGGCCCCCCGACGGCGCTATGGACATGACATGTCATGCCCTCTTAAATCTCTAGGACATCAGCGCCACCCCCACGCCTCGCAGGCGCCTCACCCAAGGAGACCGATGAGCCGGATACGGCAGCACGTCCGCGGGTCCCGTCGCATCGCCACCGCCACTGCCGCCGCCGCCGCGGCGACGTTGCTGGTCACCGCCCTCTCCCCCGCCGCCCAGGCCGACACCGCGCCGAAGCGGGCGACCACCCTCGCGGACGCGGCCTCCCTTCTCGTCTCGCATGCCGCGAGCCTCGGCCTCACCTCCGACCAGGGCACCAGCGTCCGGGACGTGATCGTCGACAAGGACGGTACGCGGCACGTCCGTTACGACCGCACCTACCACCGACTTCCCGTGCTCGGCGGGGACTTCGTGGTGCATCTGAACTCCGGCGGCGGGTACCTCGGCGCCGACCGCGCCACCCGCTCCGCGCTCGAACTGCCCACCGTCACACCGAAGCTGACCGGCGCGAAGGCGGCCGGGATCGCGGTGGACGCGCTCCGTTCCGCCGGCCCCCGGAAGGTGACGCGGGCGAAGGCCAAGCCGGAGCTGATCGTCGACGCCCTGCACGGCAAGCCGAGACTGGCCTGGCGGACCACCGCGGTCGGCCTGGACACCCTGGGCAACCCGGTGGGCCGTACCGTGCTGACCGACGCCCGCACCGGCGCCCGGATCGACGCCTGGGACAGCATCGAGACGGCGGCGGGCGACGGCCAGTCGCTGTACAGCGGCACGGTTGCGCTGGAGACGACCCAGTCGGGCTCGGCGTACCAGCTCAAGGACGCGACGCGCGGCAACACGTACACCGGTGACGCGGCCAACAAGACCGACCTGTGCATCCTCGGGATCTGCCTGAGCCGCGCCCCCTCCACGGTGTTCACCGACGCCGACAACCACTGGGGCACCGGAGCCACCACTGACCGCGCCTCGGCGGCCGTCGACGCCCAGTACGGGACCGACGAGACCTGGGACTACTACAAGGACGTCCACGGCCGGAACGGCATCGCGGGCGACGGCAAGGGCTCGTACAACCGCGTCCACTACGGCAGCAACTACAACAACGCCTTCTGGGACGACAGTTGCTTCTGCATGACCTACGGCGACGGTGACGGCACCACCTTCGGCCCGCTGGTCGCGCTGGACGTGGCCGGGCACGAGATGACGCACGGCGTCACGTCCAAGACGGCCGCGCTGACGTACTCGGGCGAGTCCGGCGGCCTGAACGAGGCGACCTCGGACATCCTCGGCACGATGGTCGAGTGGCACGCGGACAACGGCACCGACAAGGGCGACTACCTCATCGGTGAGCGCATCGTGAAGCCCGGCTTCGGCAAGGCCGCGCTGCGCTTCATGGACAAGCCCTCCAAGGACGGCAACTCGGCCGACTACTGGTCCAGTTCACTCGGCAACCTGGACGTGCACTACTCCTCCGGCGTCGCCAACCACTTCGCGTACCTGCTCGCCGAGGGCAGCGGCGCGAAGAGCATCAACGGCGTCTCCTACGACTCCCCGACCGTGGGCGGCCAGTCGGTCACCGGCATCGGCCGCGACAAGGTCGGCAAGATCTGGTACCGCGCGCTGACGGTGTACATGACCTCCTCCACCAAGTACGCGGGCGCCCGCACGGCGACCCTGAACGCGGCGAAGGACCTGTACGGGGCCGGGAGCGCGGAGTACAACGCGGTCGCGGCGGCGTGGAGCGCGGTGAACGTGAGCTGAGCCCGCTCCAGCGAGCGGTGACGGACGGTGCGTCGGGCTTCCGGCGCACCGTCCTCGCGTTCCCCCCGGCCGCACGCCATTCGTGTGCACTTGACTCCCTGCCCCTGTCCCGCCCCTGACCTGCTGTGACGTCGTACCGCCTCACCCGTGCGGGGGCGGCGGGCGCCACCCGTTCACCGCAGCGGGGGCGGCGGCTCGGGAGGCGCGCCGGGCGCGGTGGCCTTTATCTCGGAAGGGCAGGGGCACGTCCCCCGCCACATGAGTCGAGGACACGAGTCGGACAAGCTCTGGGGAGCACCATGCGACGCACCGCCCGTCTGCTGACCGGTACCGCGCTGGCCGTAGCCGCGGCCGGGCTCGGCACCGTCGCGGCCCACGCGGACGCGGCCCTTTCGACGCCCGCGCGGGCCGGCAGCCTCCAGGTGTACCCGTCCACCGCGCTGCCCGGCAGCCAGGTCACGGTGAACACGGCGGCCTGCGGGGAGAAGGGCGCGGCGGTGGGTGACGCGCAGGCGGTGGGCGCGGGGACGTTCGCGCTGGCGCCGACCACGCACGAGGGCGAGGCGATCGGGCAGTTCCAGGTGCCGGCGGGGGCGCAGCCGGGCACGTACGAGATCGTCGCGCGCTGCGCGGAGGGCGAGCAGCGGGTCACGGGGGACCTGAAGGTGACCATGGCCGGGGCGCACGGACAGGTGCAGCCGCACGGCAGTGTGAAGACGGGAGTCGGCGGCGCCTTGGGCCCCGGCCCCATGCAGACCACGGCGGGTGTGGCGGCTCTGGCCGTCGCCGCCGCGGGCGGTACCTGGCTCCTGCATCGCCGGGCGAGAGGCGACGGGATCTGACGGACACCCTCCGCTGTCCGTCGCCGGTACCGCGAAGTCCCGCCCCCTAAGGGTCCGATGCCCCTCGTGACCCCTAGGGGGCGGGCCTCCCTCAGGGGAGCGTCGTCTCCGGGAAGGGGTTCCCATGCGCAGGATCGGCGACACCGCCATAGCCGCCGTCACGGCGTTCGCGCTCGGTACCGGTGTCTGGCTGCTCGGTACCGGTACCGGTACTCCCCCGCAGCCGTCCGCCGCCGAGGGCCGCCCCGACCCGGGCGGTGAACGCGGTGGGGCCACACCCCTGATGGCGTCCCCGCCCACCCGTATCCGCATCCCCTCGATCAGGGTGAACGCTCCCCTGACGGGCCTCTCCCTGACCTCCTCGGGCAGCCTGGACGTGCCACCCCCCGCCGAGAAGAACCTCGCCGGCTGGTACGAGGCCGGCACCACCCCCGGCGACACCGGCACCGCCGTCGTCGCCGGCCACGTCGACAACACCGAGGGCCCCGCCGTCTTCTACGACCTCGGCGCCCTCAGGCGCGGCGCCACGATCGAGGTCGACCGCGAGGACGCCGTGACGGCGGTCTTCACGGTGGACTCGGTGGAGGTGTACTCCGCGAAGAACTTCCCCGACTCCAGGGTCTACGGCGCCTCGTCCCGCCCGGAACTCCGGGTGATCACCTGCGGGGGCGGGTACTCCAGGTCGACGGGGTATCAGGGGAACGTGGTGGTGTTCGCCCACCTGACGGGAGCGCACGGCGCCTGACGGCCCGCCCCGGTCAGTCGATGCCGGAACGCTCCACGCCTGTCACGATCCACCGCTGGAAGACCAGGAAGACCACGAGCAGCGGCAGGATCGACACGGCGGCCGCGACGAACAGTTCGTGCAGCCGGATCACCTGCGCGGTGGTGAAGGACGACAGCGCCACCTGAACCGTCCAGGCACTCTGGTCCTGGCCGATGACCAGGGGCCACAGGAACGAGTTCCAGGCGCCGAGGAACACGATCGTGCCGACGGCGGCGAACACCGGCCGGGCGTTCGGTACCACGATCAGCCAGTACGTACGCCAGTATCCGAGCCCGTCGACCTGGGCCGCGTCCTCCAGCTCCGTGGGGAACCCGAGGAAGTACTGGCGGAAGACGAAGCAGGCGAACGCCGAGAACAGGGTCGGCACGATCAGTCCGCGCAGCGTGGAGATCCAGCCGAGCGAGGACACCAGCACGAAGCTGGGCACGAAGGTGACGGCGGCCGGGATCAGCAGGGTGCCGAGGACGCCGTAGAAGACCTTGTCCGCGTGCCGGTAGGGGATGCGGGCCAGCCCGTAGCCCGCGAGGGAGGCGAGCAGGAGGGTGCCGAGGGTGGTGGCGACGGCGATCAGGGCGGAGTTGAGCAGGGAGCGGGCGAAGGGGACGGAGGTGTCCGCGAACAACTCGTGGACGTTGTCCCAGCGCAGCTCGTGCGGGAAGAAGGTCCACCCGGGCGAGGTGATGTCCCGCTCGGTGGAGAGGCCGTTGCGGAGCAGCAGGTAGAACGGGATCAGGAAGAGCAGCGCGAGCGCGATCAGCACCGCGAGGCGCAGGGCGCGTCCGGCCCGTGCGAGGGCGTCATCCATCGGCGTCGGTCCTCCCGAGCTTCAGCCAGCGCGCCTGGGCGACGGTCACCACGGCGATGACCAGCGCGAGGATCACGGCACCGGCGCTGCCCAGTCCCAGGTTCTGCCCCTGGCCCAGGGCGGTGTAGTAGAGGTAGACGAGCGGGGGCCGGGCGTAGGGCGGGTAGCCGCGGGCGTCGGAGAGCAGGTTGTAGAACTCGTCGAACGCCTGGAAGGCGTTGACGACGAGCAGCAGCACCACCGCGACGGAGGTGGCGCGCAGTTGGGGCAGTGTGATGTGACGCAGTACGGTCCAGCCCGGCCGGGCTCCGTCGACGGCGGCGGCCTCGTACAGCGCCGGGTCGATGCGCTGGAGCCCGGCGAGGAAGAGGATCATGTAGAAGCCGGCCTGGAGCCAGAGCCGTACCGTGATGATGACCAGCCAGTACCAGGGTGGGTCGGGGGTGGCGAGCCAGGCCACGGAGTCGGCGCCGAACCAGCCGAGGACGGTGTTGGCGAGCCCGAACCGTACCCCGCTGAAGATCGACATCTTCCAGACCAGGGCCGCGACGACGTAACTGCACGCGGCCGGCAGGAAGAACACCGACCGGAAGAAGGCCCGCGCCCGGCGGACCCGGTTGACCATCAGGGCGAGGGTCAGGGAGACCACGTAGGTGGTGGGCACGATGAACGCGGTGAAGAGGAGGAAGGTCTTCAGGCTGTCCCGGAAGGCGTCGTCCCGCAGCATCGCGCTGTAGTTGTCCAGGCCGACGAAGTGCGTGGGCGTGACGGTGTTGTGCGCGTCGAAGAAGCTGAGGCCGACGCTCCACAGCAGCGGGACGTACGTGAACAGGGCGAGTCCGGCGGCGAAGGGGCCGACGAAGACCCAGAACCACAGCGCTGAGCGGTGCTTCACCGCTTCTTCTTCACCCGGTCGAGTTCGGCACTCACCTTCCGTACGACGGCCCGCACTTCGCTCTCCGGGTCGGCGCCGCCCTTGATGATCCGGACCAGGGCGTCCTGGTAGGCCGTCTGGTTCGCGGGGGTCCACAACAGGGGCTGTGCGTGGCCGTGTTCGGTGGTGAAGCGGACGGCGTCGGCGGCGGGGCCGGACCTCAGCCTGGCCGCCTTGCGGGCGAGGGAGATACGAGCCGGTATGTGGAAGCCGTAGGAGAGGGAGAAGTCCTCCTGGTAGTCGGTGCGTTCGACCCACAGCCACTTCACGTACTCCTTGGCGGCCGCCCGGTGCCGGCTGCGCGCGCTGACCGCCGAGCCGTACGCGCCGACGGGCACCGCGGGGGCGCCGTGCGGGCCGTCCTTCGGGAAGGGCAGCACCCCGAAGTCGTCGCCGAGTTCCTTGCTGATCTGGGGAAGCGCCCAGAGGCCCGACCACTGCATGGCGGTGAGCCCCTGGAGAAAGGCGGCCGGGTCCGACCAGTCGGTGGGAGCGCCGAGGAGGAGGGACTTGTCGGCGTACAGGTGGTGGAGTTTGCCGAGGGTGCGGGCGGCGGCGGGGTCGTCGAAGCCGACCTTGCCGTCGTCGGTGACGAGCTGGAGGCCGGCCGCGTCGAGGGGGGTTCCGGAGAGTACGCCCGCGCCGCCGTCGTTGCCGAGGAAGAGCCCTTTGACCTTGGCGGTGGTGAGGCGCTTGGCGGCGTCGATGAGGGCGTCCAGGGTGGTGGGCGGCTCGACACCAGCGGCCTTCAGCAGGCTCTTGCGGTAGTAGAGCAGCTGCATGTCGATGACCTGCGGGATGCCCCAGATCCTGCCGTCGTACGTCTTGGGCGTCAGCACGGCCGGGTTGAAGTCGTCCTTCACTCCGTCCAGCAGGTCGGTCAGATCGACGACTTGGCCGCCCTGGATCTGGTCGAGCGTCGGGCTCCCCTCGAACACGTCCGGCCCGGAGTCGGTGAGCAGCGCGGCGGCGGTCTGCCGGTCGTAGTCCCCGGGGCGCCACTGCACGTCGACGTCGGCCTTGTCGTACCCGGCGGCATACCGCTTGACGGCCTGCTCGGTCCCGGCCTCCCCGTACTGGTGGTACCACTGCGTCAGCCTGGTACCACCCTTGCCGCTCCCACGCCCGGTGTTGCCCCCGCAGGCAGCCAGCAACCCGACGCTCGCCCCCGCACCCAACAGTCCCCTGCGACTGACCGCCATCTGAGCACCTCCTCGCTTCCGTCATCGATGCCCGGCCCGGCGATCAACGATGCGGGACGAGTACGAAGAGGGTGTTGCGACGGTGTGTCACGCCTGGGGGCGACCTTTTGTGAGGATGGTCGTTGTGCCTTTCGTACGAAAGGAGAGCTGATGGTCGGCTCGTCGCACGAGGCGCTGCACCGCATCTTCCAGAAGGACCCGGCCCTGCTGACGCGGGCGCTGCAGCGGGTACTGCACGTGCCGTTCCCCGAACCGCACGAGATCGCCGCGATGAACGTCGATCTCACCGAGATCGAGCCGGTCGAGCGCCGTGTGGACACGCTGCTGCGCGCGGAGACGGACGAGGGCACATATCTCCTCGTGGTCGAGTCCCAGGGCAAGGTGGACGACCGCAAGCGGGGCAGTTGGCCGTACTACCTGTCGTACCTGTACGAGAAGTACCGCTGCGAACCCGTCCTCATCGTCATCACCCAGAACAGCGCGACCGCCCGCTGGGCCGCCCAGCCCATCCGCCTCGGCTTCCCCGGCTGGCACTCGCTGACCGTCCGGCCTCTGGTGCTGGGCCCCGACAACGTCCCGGTGATCACGGACGAGCGGCAGGCGGAGCAGGACGTACCCCTCGCGGTGCTTTCCGCCATGACACACGGACGCGGACCGCGGGCCGCGCCCATACTGGAATCACTCGCCACCGCCCTGAAGACCATCGACCCGGACAGCGCCGCGGTCTTCGTGCAGTTCGTCGACTCGTGCCTGGCCGATCCCCAGGCGAAGCAGATGTGGAGGGACCTGATGACCGCGATCCAGTACTTCTGGCGCCACCCGCTGGCGGAACAGGTGCGGGAGGAGGGGCGCGAGCAGGGGTTGGAGGAGGGCCGCGAGCAGGGCCGGGCCCAGGCCAAGGCGGAGATGGTGCTACGGGTCCTGGAATGGCGCGGGATCCCTGTCCCCGAGCACGTCATCGAGCGCGTGACCACCTGCGACGACCCGGACCAACTCGAACTCTGGGCGCAGCGGGCCGTACGCGCGACCTACGCCGAGGACCTCTTCACGGAAGGGCCATGAGCTGACGGAGTAGTTGCTCAGTCATGACAGAGCAACGGGGCTTAGGACGCTGGCTGCGGGAGCGTCCACGCTGACTACAGGTGTCGTTGATACTGGCCGCCACGGTGCTGTGGTGGGCACTGGCCGGCGCGATCTGGCACCTGGTGGCCGGCCACACTTTGGGCGACGCCATGACCTTGATGCCCCCCCCCGGAGCCGGGCCACGTGAGTCAGCCACTTTGGGCGTGAGCCTCTAAGATCTTGGCACCAACATCGCGCTTCGGGCAGGCCCATAAATTGCCCGATTTGCCATCAGCCTAAGAGGGCCAAGGTCACTCGCTTCGCAGCAGTCTCAACCCAAAGCCGCGCCCCCGACCACACACCACCAACGCGCTACTGGGCGAAAACGTCACCCCAGCCAGCGGACGCGAATAGCCCGTTCACCACGCGGTCCGTCATCAGCTGGATCGAAAGCCACGCCGACTCCTTCAACCAGGTATCCCCACTCTTCTTGCGAGCACAAGTTACTGAGATGGAAGAAGTAGTCGGATCTCCACGAGCGAATGAATCCAAACATTCGTTCAGGATTCTTATTTTTGATCGATCCGATACGCCGGTTCAACAGATTTGAGTCGAGCGCTCGAATCCTATCCCTTAGCCGAGCGGAGAAATTATCGAAGCTTCCGGCCAGGAAATTGTCATCGACCTGCTCGCGGAGTTCATCGCAGAGTACAGATAGCTGAAGGAGGCGATCAGCACCTTCTCCGTGCAGTGTCTCTATACGAACACCCTCCGCAAGCTCTACAAATGCTTCGACGAGCTCCGCAACTTTATCGAAGGCAAGCTCACTTCTCTGCCTAAGCGCGCCGTAAACAGCGGCTCGCGCTCCCATGGTCAATGCTGCCTTTGCATCCTCCCGGGACGGTCGAAGCGAAATGGCGTGAGCAGCGCTAGTAACAGCTGACTCGAAGTCGTTGAGCTGAATATGCGCCCAGGTGATCTCCAGAATCACCGATGGTGGTACATCTGCCAGCGCCGCCGCCTTCTGTAGTAGTCCTAGACCAAGCTGCGGATCGCTTCCGTCAGTCACAAGGAATGTTCCATAAAAGTAGTTCAAAGTCGGCGAGTCGGGAGCTAGCTCGCTGGCGCGCTCGTAAGCCGCACGAGCTGCTCCACTATCACGCGTTTCGGTGTGCACGAAAGCTTCCACGCGCCATGACTCGTGATAGGTCGGAGCCAATGTTTGCGCCTCACGACAGGTTACGAGCGCAGCATCATATTCTCCCCGGTCGTACTCTCGAAAAGATTCACGCAAAATGCGGGCGACGCTAAAGTCTCCGGGCCCCTTGACGTCGATGGTCCGCGGGTCGTAAGGGGAAGCCGTGCTTTCAGCCTGTAGCGCGACACCGAGTTCTGTCAATTCCTTACTTCTAGCTTCAAACCACAAACGCTGATCGCTTGCAACCGCATGTCGAGTGTCGAGGTACTGCTTTCCAAAATCTGACAGATGATATGTAGTCTCAGAGGTATCACCCATTGACGCACCCTGCATTTGGACGAAGTTAGTCTTCATCAACTCCAAGAGACTCGACTGTATTTTACTCGCGGAGTAGTCGTTAATGAATGCTAGTTCCGCCTGGCTTCTCCGCCCCGGGAGCACCTGCATAGAGCGTAGTACTGACTGCGCCGCTTCGGAGAGGTATCCATACACGTTCGACATGCAGAAATCGAGGAGTAGGTCATTTCCTCGAAGCAGCTCTTCCGGCCGCTTACCTGCTTGAACTCCTGCGACAAACCATCTGATGTAGGCCGGATGCCCCTTCATCGCCTGAACCATCTTAGTGACGGCTGGTGCTGGTAGCCCCTGGAGCGCTTTCACGTCTCGAATTCTCGCCAGCGCATACATAAGACGCGTGGCATCGTGATCGGACAAAGGCGAGAGTGAAACAGGGTTTTCGATGCCCAGCCCGATTCGACTAGTGATCATCACCTTGCTTCCTGTTGGCAGGTCAAGCAAGAAGTCGCGCAGCCTCTGATCTAGGACTGTTTCCAGGTTATCTAGGATCAACAGGACTCGAAAATGCTCAAGATATTCGAGTACCTCTGCCATCGGGTCGCCGGCAGCTGCCGCCTTCTTCCCTCCAAGCTGCTCGGCCGCAGAGGCGAAAAGACCTAGCGAGCTTTCAATGGCATCATTGATGCGTTGGATCTCATTGACCGTCAAGATCGTAGCCTTGGCTGAAACCCAGACAAACGCATCGAATGTGTTTTTCGGGTCGTCGAGAAGCTCATATGCAGCCTTCAGCGCGATCGACGTCTTACCGATTCCTCCGTCGCCGAGGATGGACACGACGGGGTATGCGCCCCTAATTGCCTTCTTGATACGGTCGACTTCTTTTCGCCGCCCGAAGAATCCGGTCTCGTCGAACTCAGGCGCGGGCAAGTTGTGTTGCGGGGCATTATCTGGGTCAGCCACCAGGCTGATAGTGAGCCCTAGAACGTACGCCGGATCAACTTCAATTCTCCGCAGCTCGGCGCTAACATTTTGCCAAAGCTCCGATGGTACATTAAGCGCTTCCTCTACCGCGTCATAAAGAGCGGCTAGGTCGTCCACTTCCATCGGGCGAGTATGCGCCACCCTATTGCGAACCTGGGTGATTTTTGCAACGTGCGGAGCAAACGTTGAGAGTGCACCCTGCGAATCCTCTGGGAGTCTGTGCTTAAGAGTGGACAATACCTCATAGGCGTCAGAAAAGTCCAAGTATGGAACGAGCGATTCGAGAGTCTCCCTCGCCTTTTCCCCTACGTCGCGATTACGGCGAGAAAGAGCCTTTTCGTACCGCTCTTCATTGAGGATTGACCTAGCATCGTCTGCGTCTGATGAAGACCTTAGAATCGCGTTCCGCAAGTCCTCTTCAACCGCAGAAAGAATGGCAAAACAAGTCAGACGCGTAGCAGTTGAGCTCACCAAGTCCCCCCGGACATGTAGCGTTGATGACGCACAGATGCATAAGCATGGTGTACGCAATCTCCCCATGTCCAGGCCCCGGCCGAGGAGGCCGCTTGCCGACGTCCGCGATGACGCCCTTAAAGCACGAACGCCTCCCGAACCGTCCTGGGACCGTGGAAGGGCGCTCGATCCTGACCAGCGTCGACCACCGCTAACCACTCAGCGGCAGGTCAGAGCGTTGATCGATTAGGCGGCTGCAGTACTCCATCCCCCGGCCGTCGCCACCGGACATGGCATGCCTGGTCAGCGCCGGAGCCTCACAGCCCCATGCCCAAAGAGGCGGCACCCCCGCACAGGGTGCCGCCTCTCTTTTGGTGCCGGAGCCCGTCGGCGATCGGTGGTGAGGGTCGGGGACCGACGGCGGGCTCCGGGGATCAGCGGTGGTCGCTGCCCTCCGACTGGGTGGCCGCGCGGCCGGCCTCCAGGCGGGCCACCGGGATGCGGAAGGGGGAGCAGGAGACGTAGTCCAGGCCGACCTCGTGGAAGAAGTGGACGGACTCCGGGTCGCCGCCGTGCTCGCCGCAGACGCCGAGCTTGAGGTCGGGACGGGTCGCACGGCCTGCCGTGGCGGCCGACTTGACCAGCGAGCCCACCCCGTCCTTGTCGATCGTCTCGAACGGGCTGACGCCGAAGATGCCCTTTTCCAGGTACGCCGTGAAGAAGGACGCCTCGACGTCGTCCCGGCTGAAGCCCCACACCGTCTGGGTGAGGTCGTTCGTGCCGAAGGAGAAGAACTCGGCGGCCTCGGCGATCTGACCGGCGGTCAGCGCGGCGCGCGGCAGCTCGATCATGGTGCCGATGGCCAGCTTCAGCCGGGTACCGGTGGCCGCCTCGACCTCCGCGATGACCTGGTCGGCCTCGTCGCGGACGATCTCCAGCTCCTGGACCGTACCGACCAGCGGGATCATGATCTCGGCGCGCGGGTCACCCTTGGCGGTCTTGCGCTCGGCCGCCGCCTCCGCGATGGCGCGGACCTGCATGGTGAACAGGCCCGGGATCACGAGGCCGAGGCGTACGCCGCGCAGGCCGAGCATCGGGTTCTGCTCGTGGAGGCGGTGCACCGCCTGAAGAAGGCGGAGTTCGTTCTCGTGCGGCTCCTGCCGGGACTCGGCGAGGGCCACGCGGACCGACAGCTCGGTGATGTCGGGGAGGAACTCGTGCAGCGGCGGGTCGAGCAGACGTACCGTCACCGGCAGCCCGTCCATCGCCTCGAACAGCTCCACGAAGTCCTGCTTCTGCAGCGGGAGGAGCTGCTTCAGCGACTCCTCGCGCTCCGTCTCCGTGTCGGCCAGGATCAGCCGCTCGACCAGCTCACGCCGGTCCCCGAGGAACATGTGCTCGGTACGGCACAGCCCGATGCCCTGCGCCCCGAACCGCCGCGCCCGCAGCGCGTCCTCGGCGTTGTCCGCGTTGGCCCGTACCCGCAGCCGGCGCTTGCGGTCGGCGAAGGCCATCATCCGGTGCACGGCCTCGACCAGCTCGTCGGCGTCGTCCGCGCCCGGGTGCATCCGGCCCTCGAAGTACTCCACCACGGGCGAGGGGACCACCGGCACCTCGCCGAGGTACACCTTGCCGGAGGAGCCGTCGATGGAGATGACGTCGCCCTCCTCCACCACATGCCCGCCCGGCACGACCATCCGGCGCCGCTTGGTGTCGACCTCCAGCTCCTCCGCGCCGCAGACACAGGTCTTGCCCATGCCGCGCGCGACCACGGCCGCGTGGGAGGTCTTGCCGCCGCGCGAGGTGAGGATGCCCTCGGCGGCGATCATGCCGTCCAGGTCGTCGGGGTTGGTCTCCCGGCGCACCAGGATGACCTTCTCGCCCGAACGGGACCACTTGACGGCGGTGTACGAGTCGAAGACCGCCTTGCCGACGGCCGCGCCCGGCGAGGCGGCGATGCCCCGCCCGACCTGCTCGGCCCGCGCGTCCTCGTCGAAGCGGGGGAACATCAGCTGCGCCAGCTGAGCGCCGTTGACCCGCTGGAGCGCCTCGGTCTCGTCGATCAGGCCCTGGTCGACGAGCTGGGTGGCGATGCGGAACGCCGCGCCCGCGGTGCGCTTGCCGACGCGGGTCTGGAGCATCCACAGCTTGCCGCGCTCGATGGTGAACTCGATGTCGCAGAGATCCTTGTAGTGGTTCTCCAGCGTCTCCATGATCTGCATGAGCTGGTCGTACGACGCCTTGTCGATGTTCTCCAGCTCCGCGAGCGGCACGGTGTTGCGGATGCCCGCGACCACGTCCTCGCCCTGGGCGTTCTGGAGGTAGTCACCGTAGACGCCCTGGTGTCCGGAGGCGGGGTCGCGGGTGAAGGCGACGCCGGTGCCGGAGTCGGGGCCGAGGTTGCCGAAGACCATGGAGCAGACGTTGACCGCGGTGCCCAGGTCGCCGGGGATGCGCTCCTGGCGGCGGTAGAGCTTGGCGCGGTCGCCGTTCCAGGACTCGAAGACGGCCTTGATCGCGAGGTCCATCTGCTCGCGCGGGTCCTGCGGGAAGTCCCGGCCGGCCTCGGTCTTCACCGTCTTCTTGAAGGCGGTGACCAGCTTCTTCAGGTCGGCCGCGTCCAGCTCGGTGTCGACCTGGACGCCCTTGGTCTCCTTGGCCTTCTCCAGCGCGTCCTCGAAGAGCTCGCCGTCGACGCCGAGGACGGTCTTGCCGAACATCTGGATCAGGCGCCGGTAGGAGTCCCACGCGAAGCGCTCGTCGCCGGCCTGCTTGGCCAGGCCCTTCACCGACTTGTCGGAGAGGCCGATGTTCAGGACGGTGTCCATCATGCCGGGCATGGAGAACTTGGCGCCCGAACGGACGGAGACCAGCAGCGGGTCGTCGGCCTGGCCGAGCTTCTTGCCCATCCGCTGCTCCAGCGCGTCGAGGTGCGCACTCACCTCGTCACGCAGTGCCGGGGGCGCCTCGCCGCTGTCGAGGTAGACCTTGCACGCCTCGGTGGTGATGGTGAAGCCGGGAGGAACCGGCAACCCGAGGTTGGTCATCTCGGCGAGGTTGGCGCCCTTGCCACCGAGCAGGTCCTTGAGGTCCTTGTTGCCCTCGGTGAAGTCGTAGACGAACTTCGCTACGTGAGGCTCTTTGTTTTCCGACACGGGTCTCGACTCCTTGAGGCCACGGTGGCTGCCCTGACGGCGAGGAACATACCCAGATCGAAGGCGCCTTGGTACGTCCAGTCGTGCGTCATAAGCCTGTAACCAGCCGTCTGCCACAGGATCTAAAGCAAAGGCATGGCAAGGCCAGGGCCACCCGAGTGTTCACTTCTTGAACGGAGGGGCGCACGGTGACGCCACATCATGCTCATATGAGCGATGATCGACACGATTGATTTCGATCATTGAACGCAGACACAGTGGCACCGAGTGCCACCCTTTGGAGAAGTGCAGCCGCTCAAGATCCGCTCATCTGAGCGCGACCCTTATCAAGGGTGGCGAGAATCACGCTGCCACACGGCGTCGGATTTCACCATGCGGACCCCGTTCCGGGCCGGAAACCGGGGCGTCACACACCGAGCGCGGTGAGCCGTTCCTCCACCCGCTCCGGGGCGTACAGGTGCTCCACGACCAGCGCGCCCGCACCGATCAGCCCCGCCCGCTCCCCCAGTTTCGCGGTGAGGACGTCGAGGTGGGCGGTGGAGCGGGGCAGCGCCCGCTGGTAGAGCAGTTCGCGCACTCCGGTCAGGAAGGGCGTCCCGGCGAGGTCGCCCGCGATCATCAGCACACCGGGGTTGAGCAGCGTGACGACGGTCGCCAGCACGTCCCCGACCCGGCGCCCGGCCTCCCGTGCCAGGGCCGCCGCCTCCGGATGCCCGGCGGCCAGCAGGTCCCTCACGTCCGAGCCGGAGGCGGCCGGCACGCCCGCGTCCGTCAGCCGGCGGGCCACCGCGCCACCGCTGGCGACGGCCGCGAGACAGCCGTACGAGCCGCAGCGGCACAGTGCCTCGGTGCCGACCCGGATGTGCCCCAGGTCGCCCGCGCCGCCGTCCACACCCCGGTACAGCGCACCGTCCACCACGACCCCGGCGCCGATACCGGTAGAGACCTTGACCAGTACGAACGCCCGGCAATCCTGGTACCCGGTGCGCTGCTCCCCGTACGCCATCAGGTTGGCGTCGTTGTCCACCAGTACCGGGACCGCCCCGGCACCGGTGTGCTCGGTGAAGGCGCGGGAAAGGCGGCCCCTTATGTCGTAGCCGTCCCAGCCGGACATCATCGGCGGCTGGACCACCCGCCCGGTCTCGCTGTCGACCGGTCCCGGTACACCGAGCCCGATGCCGCAGACCGCCTCCGGGGCGTGGCCGGTCTCGGTGAGCAGCTCGGCGAACCAGCGGCCCAGTCCGTCCAGGACCGTCTCGGGGCCGTCCTCGACCACCAGGGGGCCGGAGCGTTCGGCGAGGAGGTCACCGGTCAGGGTGAGCAGGGCCGCGCGGGCGTGCCGGGTGTCGAGGTCGGCGGCGAGGACCACGGCGTGCGAGCCGTCGAACTCCAGGGTGATGGCGGGGCGGCCGCCGAGCGGGGAGTCCACCGGGCCGCCCGCTCCCTCGCGCAGCCAGCCCGCCCGGAACAGCCGGTCCAGGCGCTGGCCGACCGTGGCGCGGGAGAGGCCGGTCATCTGCTGGAGCGCGCCGCGCGTGACGGCCCGTCCGCTGCGCACCAGGTCGAGCAGGTCGCCGGCGCTCGTCTGAGCGCCGCCCCTGGCCGTCCTGCCGGGCTTTCCGGTCATGCCACCCCCTTGTGTTCCTCAAGTTTGCATTACATATTGAGTTTTGCGTGTTAAATAGACGTAACCCTGCGATAGACACAACCGAACCAGGTCGGCCGGACGTCTTCGGGGAGCCCCGAGTGGATCGCACTGCCCAGCTCACAGCCCGTCTCACCGGGCGCGGGATCGTATACGATCCGCCCTCCATCGCGCCCTCGGCGGCATCACTGCACGTCAGAGCCGCCCGCGTGCTGGCGGCCAACTGGACGGGTACCTCCACGGTGCCCTCCCGGCACCTGTATCCGCACCAGTGGTCCTGGGACTCGGCCTTCATCGCCATCGGATTACGGCACCTGTCACCGCTGCGGGCGCAGACGGAGCTGGAGACGCTGCTCGCGGCGCAGTGGGGGGACGGGCGGGTGCCGCACATCGTCTTCGCCCCCTCCGTGCCGCTGGACGCCTACTTCCCGAGCCCCGACTTCTGGCGCTCCTCCACCGCCGGGCGGGCCGCGGGCGCCCCGCGCACCGTACAGACGTCCGGCATCGTGCAGCCACCCGTGCACGCGCTGGCCGCCTGGCTGGTGCACCGGGCCGACCCCGGCCTGTCGTGGGCGCGCGGCTTCCTGGCGCGGGTGTATCCCCGGCTGGCCGCCTGGCACCGCTATCTGTTGCGCCGCCGGGACCTGGGCGGGGGCGGGCTGGTGTCGGTGGTGCACCCCTGGGAGCAGGGGATGGACAACAGCCCTTGCTGGGACGGCCCGTTGGCCCGCGTCGCCCCGGCCCCGGCCCGTTCCTTCCGCCGTGCCGACCTCGACCACGGCGCCCCCGAGGACCGGCCGACCGACCTGGACTACGGGCGGTACGTGCGCCTCGCGGCCGACTACCGGGACGGTGAATACGCCGACGGCAACGGGGAGTTCACCGTGGAGGACCCGTCCTTCAACGCCCTGCTGATCGCTTCCGAGCACGCCCTCGCTTCCATCGCGGCCGAGCTGGGCACCTCCGGCAGCGCCCGGCGCGCCCGCGCCGAACGGCTCACGGCGGCCCTGGTGGAGCGGCTGTGGGACGACGCGTCCGGGATGTTCCTCTGCCGGGACCTGCGCGGCGGGATGATCCGCGAGCGGAGCGTGTCGGGCCTGGTCCCGCTGCTGCTGCCCGGTCTCCCCCGCGACGTGTCCGGCGCGCTGCTGGACACCCTGCGCGGACCGCACTTCGCTTCGGGCACCGGGCTCGTGCCGAGCTACGACCTGCGGGGCCCGGCGTTCGAGCCGAACCGGTACTGGCGCGGCCCGGCCTGGTTCAACACCGCCTGGCTGGTGGAGCGCGGCCTGCGCGCCCACGGCGAGAAGGGGGCGGCCGACGACCTGCGCACCGCCTTCCTGCACGCGGCCGGGGACTCCGGGTTCGCGGAGTACGTCGACCCGGGCACCGGCGAGGCGTGCGGGGCGCCAGGGTTCGGCTGGACCGCCGCGCTGACGCTGGACCTGCTGCACGACACGGACGGGGTTATGGAGACAGGGGAAGAGGGAGGGGACCGGAGATGACTCAACTGCTGGTACGAGGGGCCACGTTCGCCGCCGTGGGCGACGGGGGCGACATCAGCGGGGTGCGCGGGGGCGGCCGGGTGGAGGGGCTGTTCGTGCGGGACGCCCGGCACTTGAGCCGCTGGCAGCTCACCGTCGACGGTGCGGTGCCGGAGGTGCTGAAGCCGGTCGGGGAGGGCGACACGGCACGCTGCGTACTGGTGCCGCGCGGCGGGCGGCAGGAGCCGCCCGCGTACACGCTCTGGCGTGAACAGGCGGTGAGCGACAGCTCGTTCGTGGAGTCGGTGCGCATCACCGGCAATCGTCCGGCGGCCACCACGGTACGGCTCGCGCTCACCGTCGACGCCGACTTCACCGACCAGTTCGAGCTGCGCTCCGACCACCGCACGTACGTCAAGGCGGGTGCCGTGCGCAGCCGCCAGGTGCTGGACGACGGGATCGAGTTCGGGTACCGGCGTGGTGAGTGGCGGTCATGTACGACCATCACCGCCGACCCGGCTCCGGAGGCGGTGGAGGAGACCGGCACCGGTGCCCGGCGCCTGGTCTGGACGCTCGAACTCGCCCCGCACGGCGAGGCGGAACTGCTGCTGCGGGTGGTGGCCCGCCCGCACGGCGACCGGCACACGGTGCGCGTACCCCGTTCGCCTGCCGCTGTGAGCGGTGAACTGCGCTCGGTGGAGGACGAGTTCATGGAGGGGGTCGCCTTCCCCACCGCCTGGCCGGAGTTGGCGGCCGCCTGTGTGCGCGGGCTGTCCGACCTGGCCGCGCTCCAGGTACCGGCGCGCGGGCCGGACGGGGAGGGGCTGCGGGTGCCGGCCGGGGGCGCCCCCTGGTTCCTCGCGTTGCTCGGCCGGGACGCCCTGCTGACCTCGCTGTTCGCCCTGCCGTACCGCCCGCGGCTGGCCGCCGCCACGCTCCCCGCGCTGGCCGCCACCCAGGCGACCGCCGACAGCGCCTCCGCGGTCGCCCAGCCGGGCAAGATCGTGCACGAGGTCAGGCACGGCGAGCTGGCCCACTTCGGGCAGGTGCCGTACGGGCGTTACTACGGCTCGGTCGACGCCACCCCGCTCTTCCTGGTCCTGCTCGGCGCCTACACCGAGCGCACCGGCGACACCGCGCTGGCCCGGCGGCTGGAGGGGCACGCCCGCGCGGCGGTCGGCTGGATGCTGGACCACGGCGGGCTGACCGCGCGCGGCTACCTCGTCTACCGCGCCGACGAGGGCGGCCTCGCCAACCAGAACTGGAAGGACTCCCCCGGCGCGATCTGCCGCGCCGACGGCACCCGGCCGAGCGGCGCGGTGATGGCGGCGGGTGCGCAGGGGTACGCGTACGACGCGCTGCGCCGCACGGCGTGGCTGGCGCGGACGGTGTGGGACGACGGGACGTACGCGGCGCTGCTGGAGCAGGCGGCGGCCGATCTGCGCGATCGCTTCCAGCGGGACTTCTGGCTGCCCGAACAGGAGTTTCCGGCGCTGGCGTTGGACGGCGACGGCCACCGGATAGACGCGCTCGCCTCGGACGCCGGGCACCTGCTGTGGTCGGGGCTGCTGGACAAGGAGTACGGGGAGGCCGTCGGGCGCCGGCTGCTGGAGCCGGACTTCTTCTCCGGCTGGGGCGTCCGTACGCTCGCCGCCGGCCAGGCCGCCTACCACCCGCTTTCCTACCACCGGGGCTCGGTCTGGCCGCACGACAACGCGCTGATCACCCTCGGCCTCGCCCGCTACGGCCTGCACGACGAGGCCCGCGCGGTGGCCCGCGGCCTGGTGGACGCGGCGGCCTCCGCCGGACACCGGCTTCCCGAAGTGCTGGCGGGTTACGGGCGGGACACCCACCCCGAGCCGGTACCGTACCCGCACGCGTGTGTGCGGGAGTCCCGTTCGGCTGCCGCGCCACTCGCCCTGCTCACGGCGATCGGGGGCGCCTGAGAGCGGCCTTGACCGGGCATTTGCCCGGTATTTGCCGTAAGCCGTGAACACCGGCGCGCGGCGGACCGTACGGAAGGACGGCGGGCCAGGCGGACCGGCCTCCAACGGCCCTGCTTCAGCCTCCCCGGCGTGGCCCGCCGCCTCCGTCGTCACCGGCCTCGCGCGGAAGGACCTCCGGGTTGCCTCAGCACAAGAACACGCATACGTCACCCGACGCGCCGGGGGGTGGTTCCGACGGCGGGGTGGAGACCCTTGCCGAGCAGGGGAAGAGTGGTGACCGGGGGGACGCCGGAGCGCCGGAGGCGGGCTCCGTGGACGGGGGCACCGCGTCGGCTGGTGCCGGGCCCGAGGTCCGGCGGGGCGTGCCTGCGGGGGACGCGGGTGGGGATGCCGGTGCCGATCCGGGCGCCGGCTCCGGTCCGGAGGCGGAGACGAGCCGCGCGCCCGGAGCCGGGACCGACCCCGAGGGCACCCCGGAGTCCGGCCCCAGCACCGACCCTGACGCGGACCCCACCCCTCAGGGCGCCCCCGACACCCCCGCCACAGCACCCCGCTTCGCCCGTCTGGCCCGCTGGCAGGCGGAGCACCCCCAGGGCGCCCGTGTCCTCTCCCGGACCGTCACCGTCCTCGCGGCGGTCCTGGTCGTCTGCACCCTGGTGATGCCCGCGACCATCGTCGGTCTCGGCCCGGCCACGTTCTTCCGGCTGCCCGGGGAGGCCATCGTCGGCGCGGCCGTCCTGCTCGCGCTGCCGAGAAGGCCCCGGATCGCGCTCGCCGCGGCCGGCGGTGTGGCACTCGCCGCGCTGACGGTGCTGAACTGGCTCGACATGGGCTTCCGGCAGTACCTCGGCCGCACCTTCAACCTGGTGCTGGACTGGAGCCTGCTCGGGGACGCGCAGTCGTATCTGGAGGACTCCCTCGGCCGGACGGCCACCCTCGCCGCCACCGCCGGTCTGATCGTGCTCGTCCTGCTGCTGTTCGCCGCGCTGGCCTATGCCGTCGTACGACTGAGCGACGTCCTCGCCCGGCACTCTGCCACCGCGACCCGCGGGACGCTGATCGCGGGCGTCGTCTGGATCACCTGTTCCTCCTTCGGGGTGCAGCTCGCGGGCGTGCCGCTCGCCGCCGACAGCGCCGCCGTCACCCTGCAGAGCCAGACCGAGCGGGTGTCGAACACGCTGAAGGACGAGGCCGCGTTCCGGAAGGTCGCCAAGGTGGACGCGTTCGGCGCGACCCCGCCCGACCAGCTCGTGCCGGACCTGCGCGGCAAGGACGTGATCTTCACCTTCATCGAGAGCTACGGCCGCAGCGCGATCGAGGACCCGATCATGGCGCCCGGCGTGGACCGGACCCTCGCCGTCCGCACCGAGGCGCTGCAGAAGGCGGGTTACCACGCCAGGAGCGGCTGGCTGACCTCCGCCACGTACGGCGGCAGCAGCTGGCTCGGCCACTCCACCACCCTGTCCGGACTGTGGGTGAGCAACCAGCAGCGCTACCGCACGGTGATGGCGAGCGACCACCTCAGCCTGACCAAGGTGTTCAAGAAGTCCGGCGCCTGGGACACGGTCGGCGTGATGCCGGGCATCCAGAAGTCGTGGCCCGAACAGAGCTTCTTCGGGCTGGAGAAGGTCTACAACGCCTTCGAACTCGGCTACAAGGGGCCGAAGTTCAGCTGGTCCACGATGCCGGACCAGTACACCCTGGAGCAGTTCCAGCAGCGGGTGCACGGCAGGAAGCACGACAAGCCGGTGATGTCCGAGGTCATCCTGACCTCCAGCCACCAGCCCTGGGGACCGATCCCGAAGATGGTCGGCTGGGACGAGCTGGGTGACGGCTCGGTCTTCAAGGGCATCGAGGCGGCGGGCAACAAACCGGCCGACGTGATCGCGGACACCACCAAGTCCCGCCAGGAGTACGGCAAGTCGATCCAGTACTCGGTCACCGCGCTCACCGAGTGGCTGGAGCGCTACGGCACCAAGGACACCGTGCTCGTCTTCCTCGGCGACCACCAGCCCATCGCCCGCGTCAGCGGCAACCACGCCAGCCGGGACGTGCCGGTCTCGATCGTGGCCAAGGACCCGAAGGTGCTGGACAGAATCGGTGACTGGGGCTGGACGGACGGCCTGCGGCCCGCACACGACGCGCCGGTGTGGAAGATGAACCTCTTCCGCGACCGCTTCCTCACCGCGTACGGGTCGACTCCGCACCCGAAGAAGGGCTGACCCTCAGGACCCCTGAGGGTCAGGGCCGGTCTCCTGGGGGCCGGCCCTGTCGCCGTCTCAGCCGCCGGAGGTGTCCAGTTCGGCGTCCTCGCTGACGCCCGCGCAGTCGTACGGGTCCTTCAGCCAGCCGTCCGGGAGGACCACCCGGTTGTTGCCGGAGGTGCGCCCGCGCGGGCCGTCGGCGCCGGCCGGCCACGCCTGGTCGAGGTCCAGCTCGTCCAGGCCGGCACGCAGCTCCTCCAGCGAGGAGGTGATGGCGAGGCGCTTGCGCATCTCGGAGCCGACCGCGAAGCCCTTGAGGTACCAGGCGACGTGCTTGCGGAAGTCGATGACACCGCGCGCCTCGTCGCCGAGCCACTCGCCGAGCAGCGTGGCGTGCCGGACCATCACGTCGGCGACCTGGCGCAGCACCGGCCGCTGGAAGTCGTCACGGCCCTCGAAGGCGGCGACCAGGTCGGCGAAGAGCCAGGGCCGGCCGAGGCAGCCGCGGCCGACGACCACGCCGTCGCAGCCGGTCTCCCGGACCATGCGCAGCGCGTCCTCGGCGGACCAGATGTCGCCGTTGCCCAGCACCGGGATCTCCGGGACGTGTTCCTTCAGCCGGGCGATGGCGCTCCAGTCGGCGGTGCCGCCGTAGTGCTGGGCGGCGGTGCGGCCGTGCAGGGCGATGGCGGTGACGCCCTCCTCGACGGCGATGCGGCCGGCGTCGAGGTAGGTGATGTGGTCGTCGTCGATGCCCTTGCGCATCTTCATGGTGACCGGCAGGTCGCCCGCGCCGGAGACGGCCTCGCGCAGGATGGCCCGCAGCAGGTTCCGCTTGTACGGCAGCGCGGACCCGCCTCCCTTACGGGTCACCTTGGGGACCGGGCAGCCGAAGTTCAGGTCGATGTGGTCGGCCAGGCCCTCGTCCGCGATCATGCGGACGGCCTTGCCGACGGTGGCCGGGTCGACGCCGTACAGCTGGATCGAGCGCGGCTTCTCGCTCTCGTCGAACCGGATGAGCTGCATGGTCTTCTCGTTGCGCTCGACCAGCGCCCGCGTGGTGATCATCTCGCTGACGAACAGCCCCTTGCCCCCGCTGAACTCCCGGCACAGGGTGCGGAAGGGGGCGTTGGTGATCCCGGCCATGGGTGCGAGCACGACGGGCGGCACCACGGCGTGCGGGCCGATGGACAGCGGCTGGGTCATCAGGGGGCTCCGGGACGGATGTACGGCAAGGGCGTCGTCCATTGTCCCTCACCTCACCGGTGCCCCTCCCCCTACGGGCAGGATCGGGGAGGGGTACGGGCAAGGACCATGTAGGGGTCATTAGTTAGCCGCACTATCGAAGCGCGTACGATGGGACGCATGCCCGAGCTGAGTCACCGGCGGCGGATGCTGGTGCTCTCGATCTGCTGCATGAGTCTGCTGATCGTGAGCCTGGACAACACCGCCCTGAACGTCGCGCTGCCCTCGATGCAACGCGAGCTGCACGCCACCACCTCCGGCCTCCAGTGGACGATCGACGCCTACACGCTGGTGCTGGCCTCACTGCTGATGCTGGCGGGGTCCACCGCGGACCGGATCGGCCGCAGACGGGTCTTCATGGCGGGACTGGTGATCTTCACCGCCGGTTCCCTGCTGTGCTCGCTCGCGCCCAACCTGGAACTCCTCGTGGTGTTCCGCATGGTCCAGGCGGTCGGCGGCTCGATGCTCAACCCGGTCGCCATGTCGATCATCACCAACACCTTCACCGACCCCCGTGAACGGGCGCGCGCGATCGGCGTCTGGGGTGCCGTGGTCGGCATCTCCATGGCAGCCGGTCCGCTGGCGGGCGGACTGCTGGTGGAGTCGGTCGGCTGGCGCTCGATCTTCTGGGTCAACCTGCCGGTCGGCCTCGCCGCCCTGCTGCTCACCCTGCGCTTCGTCCCCGAGTCCCGCGCTCCCCGGCCGCGCCGCCCGGACCCGGTCGGCCAGGTGCTGGTGATCGCCCTGTTCGGCTCGCTGACGTACGCGATCATCGAAGCGCCGGACGCGAGCCCCGCCGAGGTGCTCCCCTTCGCCGCGGTGGCCGTCGCGGCCCTGCTGGCCCTCCTGATCTACGAGCCCCGGCGCACCGAACCCCTCATCGACCTGCGCTTCTTCCACTCGGCCCCGTTCAGCGGGGCGACCGGGATAGCGGTGAGCGCCTTCGCCGCGCTGGGCGGGTTCCTCTTCCTGTCCACGCTGTACCTCCAGAACGTACGCGGCCTCGACGCCCTGCACGCCGGCCTGTGGATGCTGCCCATGGCGGTGCCGACCCTGCTGTGCGCCCCGTTGTCCGGACGGCTGGTCGGCAGCCGGGGTCCGCGCCTGCCCCTGCTGATCGCGGGCGCGGCGATGACGGTGAGCGGCCTCCTCTTCGCCCTCTTCGAGGCCGAGACCTCCGACGTCACCCTCTTCCTCGGCTACGTCCTCTTCGGCATCGGCTTCGGCTTCGTCAACGCCCCCATCACCAACACCGCCGTCTCCGGCATGCCCCGCGCCCAGGCGGGTGTCGCGGCGGCGGTCGCCTCCACCAGCCGCCAGCTCGGCCAGACCCTCGGTGTCGCCGTCATCGGCGCGGTCCTGGCCGCGGGCATCGGCTCGTCCCCCTACCGCGACACCTTCGTCTCCGCCGCCCGCCCCGGCTGGTGGATTCTCGCCGCGTGCGGCGGTGCCGTCCTCGTCCTCGGCCTCCTGACCAGCGGTCGCTGGGCCCACCGGACGGCGGAGCGGACGGCCGAGCGGCTGGCGACGGCGGAGGTGCGGCAGCCCGTGAGCACGACCGGCTGATCTCCGGGGCTCAGCCTTCCAGCGCCAGCGCGTGCAGCTTCTCCAGGCGCTCTCGGGACTCCTCGTTCTTCGGCGGGTAGATCACCATCCGGGGGCCCTGGTCCGGGGAGAGCCACAGGTCGGTGTGTTCCAGCGTGAGGTGGCCCACGTGGCGGTTGAGGAACTCCTTGGTCTTGGAGCGGCTGCCGACCACCTCGTAGCGCTCCCAGTGCTCGCGGAACTCGGGGTATGCCTGGAGGCGCTTGAGGAGCATCTTCCAGGCGGGTTCGCCGAGGTGTCCGGCGAGCGAGGCGCGCAGGCGGGCCGCCATCAGCCGCAGGGCCTCGTCGAGGTGGACGATCGAGGAGCGCCACTCGGGGTTGGAGTAGGCGAGGAGCACGCAGTTGCGGTCCTCGGGCGGGACGGCGTCCATGTCGCACAGCAGCCGGGCGTAGGTGCGGTTGTAGGCCAGGATGTCGTACCGGCTGTTCTGCACCGCCGCCGGGAACGGCTCCATCTGGCGCAGGGTCGCGCGCAGCGCCGGGGTGATGCTGGGACAGACCGCGGCGGGCGTCGGGTCGGCGGCCCCGGCCAGCTGGAAGAGGTGAGCGCGCTCGCTGGGGTCCAGCATCAGGGTGCGCGCGAGGGCGTCGAGCACCTGTACGGACACCTGGATGTTGCGGGCCTGTTCGAGCCAGGTGTACCAGGTCACGCCCACGGCGGAGAGCTGAGCGACCTCCTCCCGGCGCAGACCCGGCGTACGCCGCCGGGCCCCTCGCGGCATCCCCACCTGCTCCGGGGTGATCCGCTCACGGCGGATGCGCAGGAACGCGGCCAGCTCGTGGCGCCGGATCTCCGCGCCCTTCACCTCGGGGGCGGCGCTTTCCTGGGCCATGGTCGTCATGGTTCCAGAGTGCCTCCGCCCGGACACCGTTGCCAGGTACTGCTGCCACCAGGATGAGCGACCGCCACTACCAGGCTCCGGGTGGCACAAGGGCCGTCCAAGGGCGTTGGCGGGTACTTCCGGTACCAGGATCGGCACACTCTGGTACCCGTCTGAGGGTGGGCGCACGCTCGGTGGCATGACCGAGACCACCCTCTCCACCGCGCCGTCCGTACGCGCTCCGGCGGCGGCGCCCACCCTGAGCGGGGCGGGCCTGGTGACCGTCCTGCTGGCCGCCTCGCTCCCCCTGGTCGACTTCTTCATCGTCAACGTCGCCCTCCCCGCCATCGGCAGCGACCTCTCCGCGAGCGAGTCCCTGCTGGAGCTGGTCGTGGCCGGGTACGGCGTCACGTACGCCGTACTGCTCGTGCTCGGCGGACGCCTCGGTGACCTGTTCGGTCGGCGCCGGCTGTTCATCGGCGGCATGGCCGCCTTCGGGCTGACCTCGCTGGCGTGCGGGCTGGCCCCGGACGCGTGGACCCTGGTCGCGGCGCGCGCCGCGCAGGGCGCGTCGGCGGCGCTGATGCTGCCGCAGGTGCTCGCCACCATCCAGTCCACCACCGCCGGTGGCCGCCGGGCCCGCGCGATGAGCCTGTACGGCGCCACGGCGGGCCTGTCCATGGTGGTGGGCCAGATCCTCGGCGGTGTCCTGGTGGCGGCGGACATCGCCGGCACCGGCTGGCGCTCGATCTTCCTGGTGAACGTGCCCGTGGTCGTGCTCGGCCTGATCCTCGCCGTCCGCCACGTCCCCGACACCCGCGCCCGGCACCCCGAGCCGGTCGACGTCCCCGGCACCGTCCTGCTGGCCGTGGCCCTGCTGGCGCTGCTCGCCCCGCTGACCGAGGGCCGCGCGACGGGCTGGCCGCTGTGGACCTGGGTCTCGCTCGCCGTGTTCCCCGTGGCGGCGTGGGCGTTCTGGACGGTGGAGCGGCGGCTGGACCGGCTGGGCCGTACCCCGCTGCTGCCGCCGAGCCTGTTCGCCACCCTGTCGCTGCGACGGGGACTGTTGATCGTGGTGCCGTTCTGCCTGGGATTCAGTGGGTTCATGTTCGTCATCGCGCTGGGCCTCCAACAGGGCGCGGGTCTGGGTCCGGTACGTGCGGGTCTGGCGCTGGCGCCGATGGCGGTCTCCTTCCTGCTCGTCTCCCTGGCCGGGCCCCGGCTGATCGCCCGCTTCGGTACGCGGGTGGTGAGCGCCGGTGCGGTGCTCCAGGGCGTGGGTGTGCTGCTGATCGTGCTGGCGGTGTGGCGGGACTGGCCGGGCGTGGGGCCGGCCGGTCTGCTGCCCGGCGCGGCCGTCGCCGGGGCGGGTCAGGCGCTGCAACTCCCCAATCTGCTGCGGATCGTGCTCTCCGAGGTCCCGGCTGCCCGGGCCGGGGTGGGCAGCGGGGTGCTGGCGACGACCCAGCAGGCGTCGTTCGCCCTGGGGGTGGCCACTCTGGGCGCCCTCTTCCTGACCCTGGTCCCGCACCTCGGCATGCGGGACGCCCTGCTGATCGCCCTGGTCACCCAGCTCACGGCGATTCTCGCCACCGGTCTGCTGAGCCTCCGCCTGCCCCGCGAGGTGGGTTGAGCCGGAACCGTGTGAGAGTTCCCACCCGGCCTTCCGCCCCTGGCCGCGCCCCGCGTACCGCACACTCCGGGCATGACCGACAACAGAATCGGGACCAGCGTGCGCCGATGGGACCGGCACGGCCGGGAACACGTCGTACGGGTGGAGCGGGCCGGACTCCAGCGGACCTTCGGCTGCGGCACCTGCGACTGGCGCCGGGGCACCCGGCACCTGCCCTGGACTCCCACGGACGAGCACCCGGCGACGGAGCATCTGGCCGAGGCCCATCAGGCGACGCTGGACCCCGCCCGGCGATGAGTTCCAGGTGCCGTGGGAGTCGTATCCCATGACGACCCGCGCCGACCGGAAGGCGAGCCCCATGACCGCACTGCACGAGACCCTGCGCCGGTATGTGGACAACGGGAGCCTGCCCGGCGCGGTCGGCCTCGTCGCCCGGGGGGACGAGGTGGAGGCGGTGGCCGTCGGGCACACGGACACCGGCCGCACCGTGCCGTTGGAGCGGGACTCGCTGTTCCGGCTCGCCTCGATCACCAAGCCCGTGACCGCCGCCGCACTGCTGATGCTTCTCGACGAGGGTCTGGTCGGGCTGGAGGACCCGGTGGCACGCTGGCTGCCCGAGCTGGCCGAGCCGATGGTGGTGCGGACGCCCGAGTCACCGGTGGACGACCTGGTGCCGGCGACGCGGCCCATCACCGTGGAGCACCTGCTCAGTTCCCGGTGCGGGTGGGGGTTCCCGGCGGACTTCTCGCTGCCCGCCGTGGCCCCGCTGCTCGAGCTGCAGCGCGGCGGATTCGCCCCGCACGCGGTACCCGCGCTGGACGAGCTGCTGGCCGAACTCGCCAAGGTGCCGCTCCTCCGCCAGCCCGGTGATGCCTGGCTCTACAACACCTCCTCCGATCTTCAGGGCGCCCTGATCTCCCGGGCGACAGGCCGAACACTGCCGGACTTCATGGCCGAGCGGATCTTCGAGCCACTCGGGATGAAGGACACGGGCTTCTCCGTGCCGGAACGGGACCTGCACCGGTTGCCCACCGCCTACCGGCCCGCCCCCGACGGCACCTTGAAGGTGGCCGACGCCTTCGACGACGGCTGGGACCGGCTGCCCGCCTTCCCCTCCGGTGCCGGCGGCCTGGTCTCCACCGCCGACGACTACCTGGCCTTCGCACGGATGCTGCTGGCCCAGGGAGAGGCGGGCGGTGGTCGCGCGCTGCTCTCGCCGGAGTCCGTCGCCCGGATGACCAGCGACCAGCTCACCCCAGCCCAGCGGGAGAGCAGCCCGCTCTTCCTGGAGGGCCAGGGCTGGGGCTACGGCGGCTCGGTCGACATCGACCGCACCGAACCCTGGCACGTGCCCGGCCGCTACGGCTGGGTCGGCGGCACCGGCACCGCGGCCCATCTGGTCCCGGCCACCGGCAAGGTGACCGTCCTCCTCACCCAGGTCGCCATGACGGGTCCGACCCCGCCCGCCGTGATGCGGGACTTCTGGCGGGTCACGGCCTGACCGGAGTCGCGGCCTGACGGGGTCACGGCCTGACCGGAGTCACGGCCTGGCGGGTGCGCCCAGTCCGCGTATCAGCAGGTCCACGATCGCCTTGAAGTCCTCCTCGATCCCGGGCTGCTGCCACTCACGTGCGTAACAGGGGTCGTGGAAACGGGCCGTGGCCTGGAAGACGGCACGGGCCTCGGCGGCGGGGTCCGCGGCGCGGAAGGTGCCGGACCCGGCGCCGTCCTCGATGATCCGGGCGAGCTGGGAGGTCAGGTCGGCGATGTGCTCGCCGACCGTCGCCCCGCTCTCCTCGGCCAGCACGCTGTAGGTGGCGAAGAGCTCGGGATCGTCACCCGCCTTGTGCCGCTTGGCCTCGAACAGGGCGGCCAGCCAGTCACGCAGGCGCCCCTCGACGGGGGTCTCCTCACCGGCGATGACCGCGAGCCGCTCCGAGGTGCGGTCCAGCCAGCGCTTGGTGACCGCCTCGCGCAGCGCCGCCTTGGTGCGGAAGTGGCGGTAGACACTGCCGTGGCTGACGCCGAGCGCGCGGGCCACGTCGACCACGGTGGCCTTGGCCGGGCCGTGGCGGCGCAGCACCTCCTCCGTTGCCTCGAGGATGCGCTCGGCGGTCAGGGTCTCGGTCGCTGCCATGCCTAGACCGTACCCGGCGCGCCGGTCACCGGTGCCTGCTCATCGCTCGCTGTCCAGCATGGCCATCTGCGCGGGGGCGTACCGCTCGCCGGCCGCCGCGTCGGCCGGGACGGCCTCCTCGATGGCGGCGAGGTCGGCCGCGTCCAGAGTGATGTCCAGGGCACCCAGTGCCTCGGAGAGCCGCTCGGGGGTGCGGGAGCCGATGACCGGCACGATGTCGGAGCCCTGGGCGAGGACCCAGGCGATGGCGATCTGGGCGACCGTGGCCCCCTTCTGTTCCGCGATCTTGCGGAGGGAGTCGACGAGGCTCAGGTTGTGCCGGAAGTTCTCGCCCTGGAAACGGGGCGAGAAGGCGCGGAAGTCGGTGGCCGCGAAGTCGCGGTCGGCGGAGATGTGGTTGGAGAGCAGGCCGCGGGAGAGCACGCCGTACGCGGTGACGCCGATGCCCAGCTCGCGGAGGGTGGGGAGGATCTCCCGCTCGATGCCGCGCGAGATGAGCGCGTACTCGATCTGGAGGTCGGCGATCGGGGCGGTGGCCGCCGCCCGGCGGATGGTGTCGGGGCCTACCTCGCTGAGGCCGATGTGCTTCACCCACCCCTTCTCCACCAGTTCCGCGACCGCGCCGACCGTCTCCTCGATCGGGACATCCGGGTCGAGGCGGGAGGGCCGGTAGATGTCGATGTGGTCCACGCCGAGGCGCTGGAGGGAGTAGGCGGCGAAGGTCTTCACCGCTGCGGGCCGGCCGTCGAACCCGAGCCAGGCGCCGTCCGGGTCGCGCAGGGCGCCGAACTTCACGCTCAGCACCGCGTTGTCACGGAGGTGGGCCGGGGCGGTGCGCAGGGCTTCGCCGACCAGCATCTCGTTGTGACCCATGGCGTAGAAGTCGCCGGTGTCGATGAGGGTGACGCCTGCTTCCAGAGCGGCGTGCACCGTGTGAACGGCCGCCGGGCGGTCCGCTTCTCCGTACATACCCGACATGCCCATGCAGCCGAGGCCGAGAGCGGAGACCTGGGGGCCGGTGGTTCCGAGATTTCGCGTGGGGATCGTCATGCGTCCAGCCTGGCACGTGGACTGACAGAATTCAATATCTGTCAGCTGTTACTTGTCAGCAAATTCTGGGCAGACCCCCTCCAGACACGAAAAAGCCCACCCTCCGACCCGGGGGACCGGGCAGGAGGGTGGGCGAAATGCGAAGGTCAGGCGCCGATCAGACGGGCGGCGAGGTAGCCCTCGATCTGGTCGAGGGAGACCCGCTCCTGCTTCATGGTGTCGCGCTCGCGCACGGTCACCGCGTTGTCCTCGAGCGTGTCGAAGTCGACGGTCACGCAGAAGGGGGTACCGATCTCGTCCTGACGACGGTAGCGGCGGCCGATGGCGCCGGCGTCGTCGAAGTCGATGTTCCAGTTCTGGCGCAGCGCCTGGGCGAGACCCTTGGCCTTCGGAGACAGCTCGGGGTTGCGGGAGAGCGGGAGCACCGCGACCTTGACCGGCGCGAGGCGGTGGTCGAGGCGCAGCACGACGCGCTTCTCCATCTTGCCCTTGGCGTTGGGCGCCTCGTCCTCGGTGTAGGCGTCGAGGAGGAAGGCCAGCATGGTGCGGCCGACACCGGCGGCGGGCTCGATGACGTAGGGGGTCCAGCGCTCGCCGGCCTCCTGGTCGAAGTAGGAGAGGTCCTGGCCGGACGCCTTGGCGTGCGCGCCGAGGTCGTAGTCCGTGCGGTTGGCGACACCCTCCAGCTCGCCCCACTCCGAGCCGCCGAACGAGAAGCGGTACTCGATGTCGGCGGTGCGCTTGGAGTAGTGGGAGAGCTTCTCCTTCGGGTGCTCGAACCAGCGCATGTTCTCCTCGCGCAGGCCGAGGTTGGTGTACCAGTTCCAGCGCTGCTGCATCCAGTACTCCTGCCACTCCTCGTCCTCACCCGGCTTGACGAAGAACTCCATCTCCATCTGCTCGAACTCGCGGGTCCGGAAGATGAAGTTGCCGGGCGTGATCTCGTTGCGGAAGGACTTGCCCATCTGGGCGATGCCGAAGGGCGGCTTGCGGCGCGAAGTGGTCTGCACCTGGGCGAAGTTGGTGAAGATGCCCTGGGCGGTCTCCGGACGCAGGTAGGCGACGGAGCCGGAGTCCTGGGTCGGGCCGAGGTGGGTGGAGAGCAGACCGGAGAACTGCTTGGGCTCGGTGAAGGTGCCCTTGTTGCCGCAGTTCGGGCAGTTGAGGTCGGCCAGGCCGTTCGCCGGGGCGTGGCCCTTCTTCTCCTCGTACGCCTCTTCCAGGTGGTCCGCGCGGAACCGCTTGTGACACGAGGTGCACTCGGTCAGCGGGTCCGTGAAGGTGGCGACGTGGCCAGAGGCGACCCAGACCTCGGGGGCCAGGATGACGGACGAGTCGATACCGACCACGTCCTCGCGCGACGTCACCATGTAGCGCCACCACTGACGCTTGATGTTCTCCTTGAGCTCGACACCCAGCGGTCCGTAGTCCCAGGCGGCACGCTGTCCGCCGTAGATCTCACTGCAGGGGAAAACGAAGCCACGGCGCTTGCTCAGGCTGACGATGGTGTCGATCTTGTCGGCGGCCACGGTGCTCTCTTCATTACGACGACGGGCGTTGAAGCGAGATGCTTCCAGCGAATGATTCAGGTTACCGGCGCATGCTCCCTCACGGCCAAATCGGCCCCCGCCGACCCCCCTCCCGAAGCCGTCGAAGCCCGCCCTAACCCTTACCAAGCCGACCTGGGGAATCCACGTCGCGAGCTCCGGGCGGGCAGCTTGTTGACAATCGTTTCCAACTTTGTTGAAAATGACTGTCATGAACGTACGACGACGCCTCATATCCGGGTCCGCGATAGCGGCCGTCACCGCGCTGGGCGCGGGGACACTGTCCGCCTGCTCGGACGGTGGCGCCGGTTTCGGGGACACGGGGAAGTTCGACGTCGTCGCCTCCTTCTATCCGATGGCCTACCTCGCGGAGCGGATCGGCGGGGACCACGTGCACGTGACCACCCTCACCTCGCCGGGCCAGGAGCCGCACGACCTGGAGATCAGCCCGCGGCAGATAGGCGGGCTGGAGCGTTCCGACGCCGTCCTCTATCTGAAGGGGCTGCAGCCGTCGGTGGACAAGGCGGTGGACCAGTCGCCGGTGAAGACGAAGATCGACGCGGCCACGCTGACCACGCTGGAGGAGCACGGCACCGAGGCCGGGGGCCGTGCCGCCGAGCACGAGGACGAGCACGAGGGGCACGACCACGAGGGGGAGGACGGCAAGGACCCGCACATCTGGCTCGACCCGGTGCGGTACGCCGAGGTCGCCCAGGGTGTCGGCCGGGCCTTCGAGAAGGCGGACCCGGACCACGCGGCGGACTACAAGAAGAACACCGCGGCCCTGGTGAAGCAGCTGGACGAGCTGAACACCGACTTCGGGAAGGGCCTGGCGCACACCCGGTCCAGGGTCTTCATCACGACACACGCGGCCTTCGGTTATCTCGCCGAGCGGTACGGCCTCACCGAGGAGGCGATCAGCGGGCTGGACCCCGAGTCCGAGCCGAGCGGGGCACGGGTGCGGGAGCTGCAGAGGCTCGCCAAGGCGGACGGGGTCTCGACCGTGTTCTACGAGACGCTGGTCAGCGACAAGACCGCGAAGACCGTGGCCGGGGACGCGGGCCTGAAGACGGACGTGCTCGATCCGCTCGAGGGCATCACGAAGAAGTCGCGCGGCCGGGACTACCTCGCCGTCCAGCGGGCCAACCTCAAGGCCCTCCAGAGCGCCCTGGGGTCCAAGTGACCAGCGAACAGCGGGAGTCGGCGCCCGTGCTGACCCTGCGGGAGGTGCGGGCCGAACTGGGCGGGCGGCCGGTGCTGCGGGGCGTCGACCTGAGCGTGCGGCCCGGTGAGGTCGTGGCGCTGCTCGGGGCCAACGGTTCGGGCAAGTCCACGGCCGTGCGGACCGCGATCGGGCAGGTGCCGGCCACCTCCGGGGCCGTCGAGCTGTTCGGGACGCCGTTGCGGTCCTTCCGGGACTGGGCCCGCGTCGGCTACGTCCCCCAGCGCACCTCCGCCGCCGGGGGCGTACCGGCCACGGTCTCCGAGATCGTGTCGTCGGGACGCCTGGCGCGGACCCGCTTCGGGTTCTTCCGCAAGGCGGACCGGGAGGCGGTGGAGCGGGCACTGGACCTGGTCGGCATGGCGGACCGGGCCCGGGACTCGGTGACGGCGCTCTCGGGGGGCCAGCACCAGCGGGTGCTGATCGCCCGGGCGCTGGTGTCCGAACCGGAGCTGTTGATCATGGATGAGCCGATGGCGGGTGTCGACCTCGCCAGCCAGGAGGTGCTGGCCGCGACCCTGCGCGAGCAGGTGGCCGCCGGGGCGACCGTCCTGCTGGTGCTGCATGAACTGGGCCCGCTGGAGCCGCTGATCGACCGCGCGGTGGTGCTGCGGGACGGTTGTGTGCTGCACGACGGGCCGCCGCCGAAGGCCGTCGGCCAGCATGCCCTGCCCGGCCACGACCACGTGCATCCGCACGAGGGCGCCGAACCGATCCGTACGGGACTGCTGAGCTGATGGACTTCCTGAACTACGCCTTCATGCAGCGGGCACTGCTCGCGGCCGTCCTGGTCGGTGTCATCGCGCCGGCGATCGGCATCTACCTCGTGCAGCGCCGCCAGCCGCTGATGGGTGACGGCATCGGGCATGTGGCGATGACCGGTGTCGGTCTCGGTTTCCTGCTGAACTCGTCTCCGGTGTGGATGGCGACGCTCGTCTCCGTGGCGGGGTCGGTGCTGATGGAGCTGATCCGTTGGTACGGCAGGACGCGGGGGGACATCGCGCTCGCCATGCTCTTCTACGGCGGTATGGCGGGCGGTGTGCTCTTCGTGAACCTCGCGCCGGGCGGGTCCAACGCCAACCTCACGTCGTATCTCTTCGGCTCGCTGTCCACGGTGGCGCCGGCCGACGTGACCGCGATCATCGTGCTCGGCGCGGCTGTGATCGCGGTGACGCTGGGGCTGCGGCGGCAGTTGTTCGCCGTCAGCCAGGACGAGGAGTTCGCGCGGGTCACCGGGCTGCCGGTGCGTGCGCTGAACCTGCTCGTCGCGGTCACGGCGGCGGTCACCGTCACCGTGGCGATGCGCGTCGTCGGCCTGATCCTGGTGTCGGCGCTCATGGTGGTCCCGGTGGCCGCCGCCCAGCAGCTGACCCGCAGCTTCGCCGCGACGTTCGCGATAGCGGTGGCCCTGGGGGTGACGGTGTCCATCGGCGGCACGATCACCTCGTTCTACGAGGACGTCCCCCCGGGCGCCACGATCGTCCTGCTCACCATCGCCGCCTTCGCCGTCATGACCGCCCTCGCCACCCCCCTGGCCCGCCGTCGCGCCCGGGCGAACCGGCCCACCGGGGACCCGGTCGAGTGCGCGATCCCGGCGACACGCCCCGCGGGGGACGAGGTAGGCGTCTGACCTCGTCTCCCGGCACGCGGCCGGATGCGGACCCGCCCCCGGGGAGCGCCTGACCTCCGGAATCGGAACCCGGACCTGTCGCGACCCACCCCATGGCAGCCGCACCCCCTGGGGACCGCACCCGTCGCCGGCGCGGGAACCCGCACCGGACACACCCGCCGCAGGCCGAGCCCATGCTCCCCGGACGGCTGCGGGGCCACGGGCCGAGCCCGCGCTTCCCGAACCGGTCCGGGGCCGCGCGCCGCAGGCCGAGCACACACTCCCCCGACCGGTCCGAGGCCACGCGCCGAGCCCACTCTTCCCGAACCCGTCCGGGGCCGCCGGCCGCAGGCCGAGCCCGTGGTCCTCGGTCCGGTGCGGGGACCACGGCTCACCCCCATGGGGTCCCGGCCCCCGCACCTCCGAACCGCCGGAGGCACTTTCGCGTCTGACCGCCGGGGGCGACGGCTGGCACAATGGGCCGGTCAGAGGCGCAGATCTGAGGAGGCACCCGGTGACGACCGCTGGACCGCCCGTGAAGGGCCGCGCGACCAAGCAGCGCGCGGCGGTGGCGGCGGCCCTCGACGAGGTCGACGAGTTCCGCAGCGCGCAGGATCTCCACGACATGCTCAAGCACAAGGGCGACTCGGTCGGGCTCACCACCGTCTACCGCACCCTCCAGTCCCTGGCCGAGGCCGGCGAGGTCGACGTGCTGCGCACCTCGGACGGGGAGTCGGTCTACCGCCGCTGCTCCATGGGCGAACACCACCACCACCTGGTCTGCCGCACCTGCGGCAAGGCCGTCGAGGTGGAGGGCCCCGCCGTGGAGAAGTGGGCCGAGGCCATCGCCTCCGAACACGGCTACGTGAACGTCGCCCACACGGTGGAGATCTTCGGCACCTGCGCGGACTGCGCGGAAGCCACCGGCTGAGCCGGAGGACACCGCACGAGAAGCCCCCGCACGACGAGAACGCCCCCTGCCGAACCGGCAGGGGGCGTTCTCGCACCAGGTCGCACAAGGTCGCACCAGGACCCGCGCAGGCATCAGGACGCCGAGTCGTCGCCCTTCATCGCCGCCTCCATCGCCAGCAGCTCCTCGTTCGGGACCGCTCCCCCGAAGCGGCGGTCGCGGGAGGCGAATTCCACGCAGGCCCGCCACAGGTCACGCCGGTCGAAGTCGGGCCACAGGACGTCCTGGAAGACCATTTCCGCGTAGGCGCTCTGCCACAACAGGTAGTTCGACGTGCGCTGTTCGCCGCTGGGGCGGAGGAAGAGGTCGACGTCGGGCATGTCGGGGTAGTAGAGGTACTTCTGGAGGGTCTTCTCGGTGACCTTGGCCGGGTCCAGGCGGCCCGCCTTGACGTCCTCGGCGATGGCCTGCGCGGCGTCGGCGATCTCGGCGCGGCCGCCGTAGTTCATGCAGAAGTACAGGGTGAGGAGATCGTTGTCCTTGGTCTGCTCCTGCGCGACCTGGAGTTCCTTCGCCACCGACTTCCACAGCTTGGGCATCCGACCGACCCACCGCACCCGGATGCCCAGCGCGTCGAGCTGGTCGCGGGACTTGCGGATGAAGTCGCGGTTGAAGTTCATGAGGAAGCGGACCTCGTCGGGCGAACGCTTCCAGTTCTCGGTGGAGAAGGCGTAGAGCGAGATGTTGCGGACGCCCGCCTCGATCGCCCCCTGAAGCACGTCGAGTACCTGCTCGGCGCCCACCTTGTGCCCCTCGGTACGCGGCAGTCCCCGCTCCTTGGCCCAGCGGCCGTTGCCGTCCATGACGATCGCCACGTGCTCGGGGACCAGCTCACCGGGAAGCTTCGGCGCGCGGGCGCCGGACGGGTGCGGTTCCGGCGCCTGGTACTCCCGGCGCCGGCCCCCCAGAAATCCGCGTACGACCATGCTTCTCGTCTCCTCAGCCGTGCTTGCTGCTTATTTCTCTACGTAGCGCAGGGAGCGCAGACCCCGCTCCAGATGCCAGTGCAGGTAGGCGGACACCAGGCCGCTCCCCTCGCGGACGTGCCGCGCCTCGGCCGCGTCCGCGGTCTCCCAGTCTCCCGTAAGCAGCGCGCCCAGCAGCATCAGGGTCTGCGGTGAGGGGACCACACTGCCCGGCACCCGGCAGTCCGCGCACACCGAGCCGCCCGAGGCGACCGAGAAGAACCGGTTCGGGCCGGGCATCCCGCACCGGGCGCAGTCCCCGAAGGTCGGCGCGTAGCCGTTGACGGCGAGCGAGCGCAGCAGGAAGGCGTCGAGGACGAGGTGGGAGGCGTGTTCGCCGCGCGCGAGGGTGCGCAGGCCGCCGACCAGAAGCAGGTACTGCTGTACCGCGGGCTCGCCCTCGTGGTCGGTGAACCGCTCGGCCGTCTCCAGCATGGCGGTCCCGGCGGTGTAGCGGGAGTAGTCGGTGACGATGCCGCCGCCGTACGGGGCGATCGTCTCGCTCTGGGTGCACAGCGGCAGCCCCCGCCCGACCAGCTCGCTGCCTCGCGCGAAGAACTGCACGTCGACGTGGGAGAACGGCTCCAGCCGGGCGCCGAACTTCGACTTCGTGCGCCGTACCCCGCGCGCCACGGCCCGGACCCGGCCGTGGCCGCGGGTCAGCAGGGTGATGATCCGGTCCGCCTCGCCCAGCTTCTGGGTGCGCAGCACGATGCCGTCGTCGCGGAACAGACTCATGCCGTCCATTCTCGCCCACGCCCGGACCGGCGAAGGCGTCCCTCCGGTTATCCGCCCCCGGCTGTGACCGGCCCCACGCCCGGCCCTACGATCCCGCTGGACGTGACGCATGTGCGCACGGGCCGCCGGTGGCGGCAAGGGGAGGGGCAGGACATGAGAACAGAGGCAGGCGGCGCGCGGGCGCCGCGGGGGAGACGGGCCGGGATATGGCTCGCCGCCGGGACCGTGCTGGTGGCGGGGACGGGCGCGGTCGTGGCCCTCAGCGCCGGCTCGGACACGAGCACGGCGGCGGACGCCCCGCACGTCGTGCACACCTCGGTGAACTCGCTGGACCTGACCGGCTCGTCGGGCGAGCGCGCGCTCGCGGCCCGCTCGACCAAGCCGTTCCGGATGCTGGCGGTGAGCTGGCAGGACCCGAGTGTCCGCCTCGACGGGACGGTACGGGTCCGCACCCGGTCCTCGGCGACCGGCAAGTGGTCCGACTGGCAGGCGCTCAGCGCCGGGGACGCCCAGCCCGACCCCGCCGAGCGCGACCGGTCCGGAGTGCGCGGCGGCACCGCCCCGCTGTGGGCCGGCCCCTCCGACGGCGTGCAGGTGAAGGCGGACGGCAGGACGCTGCCGAAGGGCCTGACCGTCGACCTGGTGGACCCCGGCAAGGGCGGCTCGACCACCCCCGCCATGGACCCGGCCGCCTACGCGATGCCCGGCGACGGCGAGGAGACCCCGACCGACCAGCCGACCGGCCCCGAGACGGCCTCCACCCCGGAGGAAACCCCCTCGGACAGCCCGGCGGAGACCACCCCGGCGCCCACCGACGCCGCCACGGAGACGCCGGCCGAGAGCACTCCCCCGCCCACCCCGACCGCCGAGCCCTCGCAGAGCACCGACGCCGGGACGACCACGCCCGCGTCGCCCAGCGCGTCCCCCTCGACGGCACCGCCCACCAGCGCATCGCCCACGGCGCCGGGCTACCTGCCCTCGCTGTCGGCCGCCTACCCCTCCTGCGCGAGCGCCTCCGCCGTGCCGCACACGGTGCCGAGCCCGCTGCCCGCGCAGCCCCCGGCGACGAAGGTGCCCGCTCCCCCGTTCGTCACGCGGGCGGGCTGGGGCGCGGACGAGTGCGCCCGTGACACCGGTTACCCGGACTACGGCCACACCGTGAAGGCGGTGTTCGTCCACCACACCGACACCACCAACACCTACTCCTGCGCCGACTCGCCCTCGATCGTGCGCAGCCTGTACGCGCTGCATCTGCACCAGGGCTGGCGCGACCTCGGCTACAACTTCCTGGTCGACAAGTGCGGCACGATCTTCGAGGGCCGTTTCGGCGGCGCCGCGATGCCGGTGATCGGCGCGCAGACCTACGGGTTCAACACCGACTCGATGGGCATCGCCGCGATCGGCACGTACACCGACCTGAGCGGCGGTGACTCCACGGCGAGCACCATCGTCGGTGCGACGCCGAGCCAGGCCATGGTGACCGCGATCTCCCGGATCGCCGCGTGGAAGCTCGGGATGTCGGGGGTCAGCCCGACCGGTAGCAGCACGCTGACCGAGGGTGCCAAGGACAGCTCGGGCTTCACCTTCGGCAAGACCTACACGATGAACGCCGTCTCCGGACACCGCAACGGCTTCGCCACCGACTGCCCCGGCAACCAGCTCTACGCCAAGCTCGGCACCGTCCGCTCCTACGCGGCCGGTCCCCCGGCCGGGGTGGGTGTCACCAGCGTGGACTCCGCGTCGGGCGCGGTGCGTTCGGGCACCGGGTACGTCACCGGCACCGCGGCGACCGTGCGCTGGTCCACGTCGACGCCGGCCGCGCTGCTCTCGGGCGCGGAGGTCCTCGTGGACGGCACCTCCGTGGCGAAGGCCGCGGGCACGGCCACCTCGGCCGCCGTGACGCTGTCCCCGGGGCGGCACACCGTCCAGGTGCGGGCGACCCACGTCTCGGGCAGGACCGCCACCTCGGCCGCCGTCACGGTGACCGCCGACACCACACGGCCCACCTACCCGACCGCGCCCTCCGCGCAGTTGGGCAAGGGCACGGTCAACACGGCGGCGGTGCCGGTGACGGTGACCTGGAAGGCCACCGACGACAACGGGCTGCGCTCCCAGGCCGCCACCTCGCCGACCGCGAAGACCCTGACGGCGGCCTCCACGAGCTGGTCCACCACCGCCAAGTCGGCGACGGCGACCAAGTTCGGCCTGACCGCCACCGACCTGGCCGGCAACACGGCGACCGCGTCGGTCACCCGTACGGCCACCCTGATCCAGGAGAGTTCCGCCAAGGCGACCGGTACCTGGACCAAGCGGTCCAGCAGCAGCTACCTGGGCGGCTACTCCGCCGGCTCCGGCACCACCAACGCCTCGCTGACCTGGACCTTCAAGGGCCGTTCGGTCGCGTGGATCGCCTCGCGCGCGAGCAGCTCGGGCGCGGTCAAGATCTACCTGGACGGTACCTACCAGTCCACCGTCGACCTCAAGTCCGCCACCACGGCCTACCGCCAGGCGATGTGGACGAAGACCTGGAGCAGCGCGGCCCAGCACACCCTGAAGATCGTGGTCGTCGGCACGTCAGGTCGCCCGACGGTCACGACGGACGGCATCGCGGTCCTCAACTGAGCCGATCCTGCGGTCAAGCGGCCTTCGCCGGACTCCGGTCCGGGGGAGGCCGCTCGGCCTTGTGCGAGGCGTCCCCCGTCACGGCACCTCGCCTCTGCTGCGGGCATTGGCGTACGCCGTCGCCGCGCTGATCCGCTCCGCGGGAGTCGCCTCGCGCACCCGGTACGGCGCCACGTCCCACTCCCGGCCGCCGCCCACTGGTCTGAGCTGCACATACGGCCCCTGGTGTCCCATGACCACCCCCACTCGGTTCGTCCCGGTGTCCACGGCGTACGAGCCCAGCGGCGGTCGCACCGCCTTCATCGCAGGGCCGCCGCGAGCTGTGCGGCCGTCTGCACCGAGCACCGCCCCAGCTCCACCAACGGGATCGGGGCCTCGCAGGCCAACGAGATGGGATCAAGCCCGAGCGAAGGCAACTTGATCCCGACCTTCTCCAATGCGGTCCGCAACTCCTCGAGGGTTCGCTCCGCTTCCTCGACCCGGTCCGCTGAATCCTGTGTGTTCACTGTCCGCATCACTTCCCTTCCGTCACGTCCTTCACGCTTCGTGTCCTCACGGTGACGCTCCACAACTAGACTCGGAAGGGGTCTGAGCCCTACAAGCGCGTGGCAGCACAAGGGGGTTGGCAGTGGCCAACGGTTCACGTCAGGCGGTCTGGGAGTTCTTCGGCACCGAACTGAAGCGGCGCCGCGAGGAAGCGGGCCTCACCCAGACGGAGCTGGGGACGAAGGTCTTCGTCTCCGGCGGCTACATCGGCCAGTTCGAGCAGGCGATCAGGAAGCCGCAACTGGACGTGGCCCAGCGGATCGACCAAGTACTGCAAACCGACGGTATTTTCGAGCGGCTGTGCAGGAAGCTGATCGATGATCCGAGGTATGCGGAGTACTTCGCTCACGCGGCGGAACTGGAGCGACTGGCGACGAGCATCTGCGAGTGGGCACCCGCTGTCGTACCGGGGTTGCTTCAGACACCCGAGTACGCGACCGCCATCTACTTGGCGAGCAACCCGCTCGCCACGGAGGAATGGATCACCGAAATGGTCCGGCTGCGGATGGACCGCGCCGAGATCCTCAAGGACGTCACGAGGCCCGTGTACTGGGCTGTGCTGCATGAGAACGTGCTGCGCACTCCAGTCGGCTCGGGCACGGTAATGGCGCAGCAGTTGGGACACATCGTGAACGGAGCGCGCGCCCGCCAAGTCCTGGTGCAGGTACTGCCCTTCGCTGCTGGACCGCACCCCCAGATGGGCAAGATGATGGTGCTGAAGGAGTTCGACGACGCACCGCCGACCATCTATACAGAGGGCGTGCTGTCGGGCAACCTGCTGGATGATCCGGCAGTAGTGAAGCGAGTTCGGCGGGATTACGATCTTCTTCGGGCTGCGGCTCTGTCCCCAGAGGCGTCCCTAGCCATGATCGAATCGGCGGCGGAGGACTACACACGATGCGCGGGTACGACCTGACCAACGCCCTCTGGCGTAAGAGCAGCTACAGCGGCGGCAGCGGCGGCGAATCGTGCGTCGAGGTCGCCGACGGAGTCCCCGGCGCCGTCCCCGTGCGGGACAGCAAGGTCCAGGACAGCCCCGTACTCCTCCTCAGTGCCTCCGCCTGGGCCAGCTTCCTTGACACCATCCGGCACTGACATCCGCACCGCACGGCTCGACCTGCTCCCCCTGCGGGTCGAGCACGCCGAAGAGATGGCCGGGGTACTGGCCGACCCCGCCCTGCACCACTTCACCGGCGGGACCCCGTACACCCCGGACGCGCTCGCCGCACGGTACCGCCGACTCGTCGCCGGGTCGCCCGACCCGGAGGTCACCTGGCTGAACTGGGTCATCCTGCTGCGTGAGGACTCCCGCCTGGCCGGCACCGTCCAGGCGACGCTCGGCGCGGCGAACGGCACCGCCGAGATCGCGTGGGTGGTGGGCACCCCGTGGCAGGGGCGGGGCATCGCCAAGGAGGCGGCCGTGGCGCTGGTCGCGTGGCTCACCGCGTACCCGGTGCGGAGCATCACCGCGCACATCCACCCCGGCCACCACGCCTCGGCGGCCGTGGCGAGGGCGGCGGGCCTCGCGCCCACCCCGGAACGCCAGGACGGAGAGGTCCGCTGGGAGTGCGCGGGCAGTGCCGGGGGCATTGGGGGCTCAGGGAGGGAAAATGACACCACGACCCAAGTCCCGTGAAGAGCCGGCCTGGGCGAAGCCCGGATCTCAATGGGCCTTCTGGGTGTTCCTGTCGCTGCTGGTCCTGAACTTGGCCGTACTGGTCACGCGGGTCCTGGGGGGTGACGGAGCGGGCCGCGTCGGCTCCTCCCTCGGCCTCTGCCTCCTGTTCGCCTTGCTCCTCGCGGCGAACCGGACGGCGCGGCGCAAGCGGTCGACGCCCACGCGCTAGACCAGTGGCTCGCTCAGCTCAAGCGCCCGCAGCGCCGCCGCGAAAGCACGTTCGTCGCCCACGTCCAGCGCCGTGTCCGTCAGTTTGATGACGTGCTCGTCGCCGTGGGCGAAGGCCCGCTCGGAGAGTTCCTCGGGGGCGAGGGCGCTCGGCGGGGCGTAAGGGGCCGGCTCGTCGGGCGCGTACATGGCCGTGACCGCGGCCGAGGCCGTCCACGCTGCGCACATGCTCGGAACCCACAGGTCTCCGGGGAGCGCGGGCAGCGTACGCAGCACCGCGTTGGGCGCCGTCGCCGCGTGCACCAGCATCGTCGGCTCGCCGTGGGCGTGCGTGGCGTAGCGGTGGGTGGCGGCCCGCACCAGTTCGGTGAGGCGGCGGTGCGCCTCGGCCGGGTCCGTCACCTCCGCCGCCCAGACCGGCAGAGCGGTGACGCGGTCCAAGCGGGCGGGAAAGCCACCGTCCCGTACGGCGATGGGCCGTACCGCGTCCAACGCGGCGGCGGCGCTGTCCGCACCGGCCAGCGGGGTGAGCCCGGTGACGGGCCGGTGCCGAGCGGCCCAGTAACCCAGCCCGTGCGCGAGCTCGTTCACCCGCGGCCCGGTCTCCCCCGCGAGTAGCGTCCGTACCGCATGCCCCACCCGGATCACCGGATGCGCGGACCCCCCGTACATGCCGGGCAGCAGCCTGGGCCACCACTCCGCCAGTACCTCACGCCACCCCCGCTCCCCCACCTCCCCCTGGAAGTACCCGATCCAGTCGGCGATCCTGCGCGAATCCCCCAGCGCGGCGGCCCAGTTGGACCGGGTCACCCGCTCCACCCCGGCCGGGAACTCCTCCAGCTTGCGGGTGTACAGGCCCACCCACCGGTGCACGCCCGCCCCCTGCCCCCGCGCGACCAGTGCCTCCACGGCCATGGGCGCGTGGTTGGTCAGCCTGCCCATCCGCTCCGGTCCGGCCCGGTGCAGCCGTTCCAACGCCTCGTCCAGAACCCCGGTCTCATCCATGCCGAGGACAGTAGGGCGGGGTGTGCGGGCGGCGTAACGGCCGGAAGTCCTAGGCCGGGACCTAGGCCGGTCGCGCCCCCTGCTCAGGACGGCATGCGGGCCGCCGTAAGAACCCGTTCGACGACCTCGGCGGGGAGCAGGAGGGCCTCGCCGGCCAGGGTGAGGGCGGTGTGTTCGGCGGGGGTGTACGGGCCGTCGGCGAGGGCGACGAGGGCGGCGTCCAGGAGGAGGGACTCGCGGCCCGGCGCGGCCAGGTGGGGGGCGAGGGCGGTCAGGGGGACGCGCGGGTCGCCGCCGTCGATGGTCAGGGCGAGGCGTTCCGCCGCGTCCTCCTCGCAGCCCGCCGCGCGGACCGTCCCGGCCGCCGCCTCCAGCGCGGCCCGCGACCCGGTGCCTCCGGCGGCCAGCACGGAGACGGCCAGCGCGTGGACCGCGTCGCGGAGCAGGACGGAGAGGCGGCGGGTGGTGGGGTGGTCCAGCGTCTCGACGCCGAAGCGGTGCAGGCAGGAGGCGCACTCCACGACCGGCCCGGTCGTCCCGCGCGCCAGCACGGGCACCCCGAGCACGGTGAGACGGGTGCGGCCGGTGAGGCGCTGGTAGTTGCGGTCGCCGCCGCAGCCGGGGCAGAAGAACTCCCCGTCGCCCTCAGGTGTCCAGGCGGTGCGGGAGCCCAGGATGTGCCGGACGAACCCGGTGGCTCGGCCGTCTCGTCCCCGTACTGGCAGCACGTCGCACCTCCGCACGTAACCACGCGGCAACATCGCCGCGTGGGCGTGATGTTAGCCACATCACGGAGCCCGAGTCAGCACCCCGGACGAGACCGGCCCGTGACCTGCGGCGTTCCCTGGCCGGAAGACGACGGTGCCCCGGCCGCCGTATACAGCGGCCGGGGCACCGAAGCACCGGGTGGGGCGGGGTCAGCGGGTCGCGCGGTTCACCGCGGAGACGACCGCCTTCAGCGACGCACGTGTCGTGTTCGCGTCGATGCCGATGCCCCACAGCACCTTGTCGCCGACCGCGCACTCGATGTAGGAGGCGGCCTGCGCGGACGCGCCCTCGCTCATCGTGTGCTCCTGGTAGTCCAGCAGGCGTACGTCCACGCCGACCGACTGCAGCGCGTCGAAGAACGCCGAGATCGGGCCGTTGCCGGTACCGGTCAGCACGGTGTCCTCGCCGTCCACCGTCGCCTCCACGGTCAGCGTGTCCACGCCGTCCGTGTCGGTGGTCGACTGGCCGGTACGGACCTGGATGCGGCCCCAGGGGTTCTCCGGGTTCGGCAGGTACTCGTCCTGGAAGGCGGCCCAGATGTCGCGCGGGGTGATCTCGCCGCCCTCGGCGTCCGTCTTGGCCTGGATGATCTTCGAGAACTCGATCTGCATCCGGCGCGGCAGGTCCAGCTTGTGGTCGTTCTTCAGGACGTACGACACACCGCCCTTGCCGGACTGCGAGTTGACCCGGATCACGGCCTCGTAGGAGCGGCCGACGTCCTTGGGGTCGATGGGCAGGTACGGCACCGCCCACTCCAGCTCGCCCACGCCGACACCCCGCGCGGCCGCGTCGGCCTCCATCGCGTCGAAGCCCTTCTTGATGGCGTCCTGGTGGGAGCCGGAGAAGGACGTGTAGACCAGGTCGCCCACGTACGGGTGGCGCGGGTGGACCTCCATCTGGTTGCAGTACTCCCACGTGCGACGGATCTCGTCGATGTCGGAGAAGTCGATCTGCGGGTCGACGCCCTGCGAGAACAGGTTCATGCCCAGGGTGACCAGGTCGACGTTGCCGGTGCGCTCGCCCTGGCCGAACAGGCAGCCCTCGACGCGGTCGGCGCCGGCCATCAGCGCCAGCTCGGCGGCGGCCACGGCGGTACCCCGGTCGTTGTGCGGGTGCACGGACAGGACGACGTGCTCGCGGCGGGAGAGGTTGCGGTGCATCCACTCGAACCGGTCGGCGTGCGTGGACGGGGTCGAACGCTCCACGGTGGCGGGCAGGTTGAGGATGATCTCGCGGCCCGGACCGGGCTGGTAGACGTCCATCACCGCCTCGCAGACCTCCAGCGCGAAGTCCAGCTCGGTGTCGGTGAAGATCTCCGGGCTGTACTGGTACCCGAACTCGGTCTCCGGGCCCAGCAGCTTCTCCGCGTACTCCACGACCAGGCGGGTGCCGTCGACCGCGATCTGCTTGATGTCCTCCTTGGAGCCCCGGAAGACCACCCGGCGGAAGACGGGGGCGGTGGCGTTGTACAGGTGGACGGTGGCCCGGCGGGCGCCCTTCAGGGACTCCACGGTCCGCTCGATCAGGTCCTCGCGGGCCTGGGTCAGGACGGAGATCGTCACGTCCTCGGGGATCGCGCCCTCTTCCTCGATGATGGAGCGCACGAAGTCGAAGTCGGTCTGGCCGGAGGCGGGGAAGCCGACCTCGATCTCCTTGTAGCCCATCTTCACCAGCTGGTCGAACATCCGGCGCTTGCGCTCGGGCGACATCGGGTCGATCAGTGCCTGGTTGCCGTCGCGCAGGTCGGTGGAGAGCCAGCGGGGGGCCGCGGTGACGCGCTTGCCGGGCCAGGTGCGGTCCGGGATGTCGACCTGCTCGTACTGGCCGTAGCGCTGGAACGGCATGGGGCTGGGCTGCTGGCGGTTCGCCATGATCGCGTGGGCTCCTCGGAAAGTCCTTGGGACGGCCGACGACGCAACGCCAAAAGCACCGCGGGGAGGGGGTCGGCCTTGCTTACAGGCCCTCGCCGCGGCAGCTAAGGAGAAGCAGCCCGAAACGCATGATGCTGTGCAGCCTAGCCGAGGCCCGCCGGGCGCGCGGGGGCGTATCAGCATGCGGAACCGGTACGGGTGACGTGGGCCCTTGATGAGGGTCCATACCACTCGGTGACGGGGAGTGACGAGAGATATCACCGTATTTCATCAATCACGGTTACAGCTAGTGACTTTGATATCGCTCGGTGCGACCATTTATTGGTATGACGACCAACGGGGGCCCTGAGCCCGTCTTCTGCACGATCGTGCCGCCGCACCTCCTCGACAAGCTCGCGCGCGACTCCGACCCGGCGCTGTCCGGCCCGGCCCGCCGCTCCCTGGAGCGGGACGCCCTGGAGCGCACCCGCCGCCGGCTGACCACCGTGATCGGCGGGCAGGCCGCTGCCGCCGCCGCGCCCGCCGACGGGGACCAGCCGGACCGCACCATCTTCGACGCCGGGCACAAGCAGCACCTCCCCGGCAGGAAGGTCCGCACCGAGGGCTCCGAGCCGGGCTCGGACGCCACGGTCAACCGGGCCTACGCGGGCCTGGGCGCCACCTTCGAGCTGTATCTGAAGGTGTACGGCCGCCGCTCCATCGACGGCCAGGGCCTCCCGCTCAACGCCACGGTCCACTTCGACAAGGACTACGACAACGCCTTCTGGAACGGCGAGCAGATGGTGTTCGGCGACGGGGACGGGGAGATCTTCCTCGACTTCACCATCCCGGTCGACGTCATCGGCCACGAACTCACCCACGGGGTCACGCAGTACACCGCCAACCTCGCCTACTTCGGCCAGTCCGGCGCGCTCAACGAGTCGCTGTCCGACGTGTTCGGCTCGCTGATCAAGCAGTACACGCTCCGCCAGACCGCCGCCGACGCGGACTGGCTGATCGGCGCCGGCCTGCTCGCCCCGCGCGTCCAGGGCCAGGCCCTTCGCTCGATGAAGGCACCGGGCACCGCGTACGACGACGACGTGCTCGGCAAGGACCCCCAGCCCGCCGACATGCAGCACTACGTGCACACCGGCCGGGACAACGGCGGCGTCCACATCAACTCCGGCATCCCCAACCACGCCTTCTACATCGCGGCCACCGCGATCGGCGGCTACGCCTGGGAGAAGACCGGCCAGATCTGGTACGACGTGCTGACCGGCGGCAAGCTCAAGGAGGACGCCCAGTTCGCCGACTTCGCCACGCTGACCGTGAAGGCCGCCCGCGAGCGGTTCGGCGCGGGCGCCGAACTCCAGGCGGTGGAGAAGGCGTGGGAGGAAGTGGGGGTGGAGACGCTGTAGCCGCCGTGCCGGACACTGGGGCCATGCGTATCCAAGTACGGCGTACGGGCGGCTTCGCGGGCATCGAGCGGCAGGCGGAGGTGGACACCTCGGGGCGGGCCGACGCGGCGGAGTGGCGCACCCTGGCCGACCAGGCCCTGGCCGCCGCGCCGGGCACCCCGGTACCGGGTGTCCCGGACGGCTTCCACTACGAGATCACGGTGGACGGCCACACCGTCCACGCGGCCGACCCCCGGCTGACCGAGGCCCAGCGGGAGCTGGTGTCGCGCGTGCTGAAGGAGGGTGCCTAGGCAGCCGCTACGCGAGCTGTTCGCCGAGGAACTCCTCCCAGGTGCGCTTGCCGGTGTCCGCGCCGGTGAGCGTCAGGTTGTCGCCCGCACGGTAGGCACGGCCCGCCTTGCCGGGGATGCGGACCGGCAGCATCGGGCGGCGCTTGCCGCGCGCCTGGAGGTAGCCCCGGCCCAGCTCGCCGAGGCCGTACACCCGGGGTCCGGCGAGGTCGGGGACGAGTCCGGCCGGGGTGCCGAGGGTGAGGTCGGTGAGGCGGGCGGCCACGTCGCGGGAGTCGGCCGGCTGGAGTCGCAGTCCGCCCGGCACCGGGAACACGGGCAGCTTGGCCATCGACTGGACCATCTTCAGGGTGAGTTCATGGAACTGGGCCGCCCGCAGCGTCGTCCACGGCAGCCCGGACTCCGTGATGGCCTGCTCGGCGGCCAGCTTCGACCGGAGCCAGGCGAGCGGTACCAGGTCGGCGCCGATGACGGAGATGTACACGAGGTGCCGGACCCCGGCCGCCCGCGCCGCGCGGACCAGGTTGCGGGTGGCGATGTCGTCGCCCTTGGGGCCGCCCGCGAGGTGGAGCACGGTGCCGATGCCGTCCAGGCCGGCGTCGAGTCCGGTGCCGGTGCGGAGGTCGACGCTCACCTGGTCCGGGCCTTCCCCGCCCGTGCGGCTGAGGACGCGTACCTCGCGGCCGGCCTCCCGCAGCAGCGGGACGACCTGGCGGCCGAGCGTGCCGGTGCCACCGGTGACCAGGACGGTTGAGGTGCTGGAGGTCATGACTGCTCCCAGTTTCACGGGAACCGGAACGTACACGTCCAGGTCCCTTCGGCGGGTTCTCGGTGTTCTACTGCCGTGACACCCCGCGCGAGAGGAATGTGACACCGGTGAGCGACGCCATGTGGTCGGCGGAGATGTTCGAGGGGCACCGGGCGCGGCTGCGGGCGGTGGCGTACCGGATGCTGGGCTCGGCGAGCGAGGCCGACGACGCCGTGCAGGAGACCTGGCTGCGGGCCGACCGGGCGGGTGCCGACGGGGTGGACAACATCGCCGGATGGCTGACCACGATCACCGGGCGGGTGTGTCTGAACCTGCTGCGCACCCGCGACCGTCGCCGCGAGGACCCGTTGGAGTCCCGGCCCGCCGACCCGGTCACCGGCGATGCCCCCGAGCAGGAGGCGGTGCTGGCCGACGCGGTCGGGGTGGCATTGCTCGTGGTGCTGGACCGGCTCTCCCCCGCGGAGCGGCTGGCGTTCGTGCTGCACGACCTGTTCGCGGTGCCGTTCGACGAGATCGCCCCGCTGCTGGAGCGTTCCCCGGCCGCCGTGCGGCAGTTGGCGAGCCGGGCCCGGCGCCGGGTCGGGGGTGACGGGCCGCGGCCGCAGGCTGATCCGGTGCGGCGGCGCCGTGCGGTGGAGGCGTTCCTCGCGGCCACGCGGGGCGGGGACTTCGACGCGCTGGTGGGTCTGCTCCACCCGGACGTGGTGCTGCACGCCGACCGGTTCGTGGTGCCGACCCCGGAGCCGATCACCGCCCGGGGTGCCGGCACGGTCGCGCGGGGCGCGATGGCGGCCACCGGCCGGGCCCTGTTCACCGGTCTCGCCCTGCTGGACGGCGCGGTCGGCCTGGTCATGGCCCCGCACGGCCGTCTGGCCCTGGTCCTCGCCTTCACCTTCGCGGAGGACGGCCGGATCTCCGGCATCGAGGTCGTCGCGGACCGGGAGCGGCTGGCCGCGCTGGACATCGCGCCGCTGAAGGACTGACGGGGGCGTCGACGCGGCGGGGGCGTTGACGCGGCGGGGCCGGGTGCGGATGATCCGGCCCATGGTGACGGACGCGCACGGCCCTCTCCCCCGCTTCCCCGACGGCTTCCTGTGGGGGGTGTCGACCTCCGCGCACCAGATCGAGGGCGCCGCCGACCTGCGCGAGCCCTCCGTGTGGGATGTGTTCACGGCCGAGCCGGGCCGGGTGAAGGACGGCTCCACGGCCGCCGTGGCCTGCGACCACTACCACCGCTACCCGGAGGACGTGGCCCTGCTGGCCGGCCTCGGCGTGGACGCGTACCGCTTCTCCGTCTCCTGGCCGCGCGTCGGCTCCCCCGGCGGGCCGGACTTCTACGACCGGCTGGTGGACTCCCTGTGCGAGGCGGGCGTCCAGCCGGTGCCGACGCTGTTCCACTGGGATCTGCCGGCCGGGCTCGACTGGCTGGACCGGGACACCGCGTACCGGTTCGCGGACCACGTCTCCCGTGTCGCGGACCGGCTCGGGGACCGCGTACCGCGCTGGATCACCCTCAACGAGCCCGCCGAGCACACCCTGCTGGGTCACGCGCTGGGCACCCACGCCCCCGGCAAGGCCCTGCTCTTCGACGCGCTCCCGGCCGCCCACCACCAGCTCCTCGCACACGGCCTGGCGGTACGGGCGCTGCGCGCGGCCGGGGCGACGGACATCGGCATCGCCAACTCCCACTCCCCGGTGGAGTCCGCCTCCGCCGATCCGGCGGACGTGGAGGCGGCCGCCTTCTACGACCTGCTCCTCAACCGGCTCTTCGCCGAACCCGTCCTGCTGGGCGCATACCCGGACGGCACGGCCGCGCTGATGCCCGAGGGGGCCGAGGACGACCTGCGGATCATCGCGGAACCACTGGACTGGTACGGGATCAACTACTACGCCCCGGCGCGCGTGGGTGCCCCCCAGCGGACGCCCACCGAGTTCGGCGGTGTGCCGCTGCCCGCCGAACTCCCCTTCTCGCTGCGCGATTTCGAGGGTGTCCCGGTGACGGACTTCGGCTGGCCGGTCGTCCCCGAGGCGCTGACCGGCCTGCTGACCGGCCTCCGGGACCGCTACGGCGACCGGCTCCCGCCCCTCGTCATCACCGAGAACGGCTGCTCGTACGAGGGGCTGGACGACCAGGACCGCGTCGCCTACCTGGACGGACATGTCCGCGCGGTCCATGCCGCGCTCGCCGAAGGGGTCGACGTGCGCGGCTACTTCGTCTGGTCGCTGCTGGACAACTTCGAGTGGGCCGAGGGCTACGCCCGCCGCTTCGGCCTGGTGGACGTGGACTTCGCCACGCTGCGGCGGACCCCGAAGGCGTCGTACCACTGGTACCGGGACCTGCTGCGGGCGCAGCGGGGCCAGGGGGTGTCCTAGGGGGTGTCTCCCCGATCTTCGCGGGCCCGCGACGCCTGGCACGGCACCTCGCCGCACGGCCGAATCACCCAAGTACGTCCAGTACGAGGGCGACTCGACCGCACGCCGAGGCACCGCACCAGACGCCGCGGGCTGATCCACGAAGATCAGGGAGACACCCCCTAGAGGCCGTAGCCGCCCGACACTTCGATGTTCTGGGCGGTGACCCAGCGGCTCTCGTCGGAGACCAGGGTGGCGATCAGCGCGCCGACGTCCTCGGGCTCACCGACCCGGCCGAGCGCGGTGCGCGCGGCGAGTGCCGGGATGACCTCGGGGAAGCGGGTGAAGCCGTCGTCGCCGAGCCGGGTGCGGGTGGGGCCCGGTGAGACGGCGTTGACGCGGATGCCGCGCGGGGCGAACTCCTTGGCCATGTACCGGGTGAGGACGTCGACGCCGCCCTTCAGGGCGGCGTAGGCGGAATAGCCGGGCTCCGGGGAGGCGGCCGTGGCGGAGCTGCTGCTCGTGTTGACGATCGCACCCCCGCCGGCCATCAGCGGCAGCAGCTTCTGCGTCAGGAAGTACGGCCCCTTCAGCAGCACCCGCGCCAGCAGGTCGAAGGTGTCCTCGGTCATGTCCTCGATGAGCGCGGACTGCGCGAGCCCGGCGTTGTTCACCAGGTGGTCGAACGTGTCCCGCTGCCAGGTGTCGCGCAGCACGCCGGCCACGGTGTCCCGGAAGGCGTCGAACGTGCCGGAGGCGCCGAGGTCCAGCGGCAGCGCGACGGCCGTGCCGCCCTCCTTCTCGACGGCGGCCACGGTGTCGAGCGCGCCCTGCCGGTTGCGGCCGTAGGTGAGGACGACTCCGATACCGCGCCCGGCGATCTCGACGGCGGCGGCTCGTCCGATGCCGGAGCTGGCTCCGGTCACGATGGCGACCTGCATGGGGTTCCTCCCGGGGTGAGAGCTGATGGACTTCCTCCTTCCATTAGGCGCCCCTGAGCTGCGGAAACGTAGAACGATCCTCCTCCATGGCTGCACGATTCTCGCGTGCGCGGGAACCGGGCGGGCCGCAGGTGCTGCAATGGCGGTATGCCGGAAGCGACACGAGCGGAAGCACTGCTGGAGGAGCTGCGTGCCCTGCTGGAGCGGCATGTGCGGCCCGACTGGACCACGGCCGTCGACGGCGTGCTCATCTCACGGGTCGACCGCCCCGATCCCCCGGAGCCCTCGATGTCGGGGACCGTACTGGCCGTGATCGCGCAGGGTGCCAAGCATCTGGCCCTGGGCGACCGGGTGTTCACCTACGGCGCCGGGCAGTATCTGGTGGCTTCGGTCGACCTGCCGGTGACGGGCCACTTCACCCGCGCGGACCCCGGGCACCCGGCCCTCGGCTTCGGCCTCACCCTGGACCCCTCGGCCGTCGCCGAACTGCTGCTTCGGGCGGCCCCCGGGGATCTCCCCCGCTCGCAGGGCACGCCGTCGGGCATCGCCGTGAGCGACGCTCCGGCCGCGCTGCTGGACGCGGTCGTGCGGCTGCTGCGGCTGCTGGACGAGCCCCGCGACCGGGCCGTGCTGGCACCGCTGGTCAAGCGGGAGATCCTGTGGCGGCTGATCACGGGGGAGCAGGGCGCGACGGTCCGGCAGCTCGGCCTGCCCGACAGCGGCCTCAGCCATGTCTCACGCGCGGTCGGCTGGATTCGCGAGCACTACGCGGAGCCGTTCCGGGTGGCGGACGTGGCACGGCTGTCCGGGATGAGCGTCTCGGCGTTCTACCGCAACTTCCAGGCGGTGACGGCGATGAGCCCGATCCAGTTCCAGAAGCAGATCCGGCTCCAGGAGGCGCGGCTGCTCCTCGCGACCCGCCCCGGTGACGTCACAGGCGTCGGCAGGCGGGTGGGTTACGACAATCCGTCGCAGTTCAGCCGGGAGTACCGCCGGCAGTTCGGGGCCCCGCCGGGCCGGGACGCGGCACGCCTGCGGGAGGCGGTGCGGAGCCCGGCGGGGGTACTGACGTGAGGGGGCGGCCGGAGCGGTGTGCCGCCCGGCCGGGTGGGGGGAGCGCCCGTCAGAAGCCGAGCTTGCGGAGCTGCTTGGGGTCGCGCTGCCAGTCCTTGGCGACCTTCACGTGCAGGTCGAGGAAGACGGGCGTGCCGAGCAGGGCCTCGATCTGCTTGCGGGACTTGATGCCCACGTCCTTCAGCCGCTTGCCCTTGGGACCGATGATGATCCCCTTCTGGCTGGGACGCTCGATGTAGACGTTGGCGTGGATGTCGAGCAGGGGCTTGTCGGCCGGGCGGTCCTCGCGCGGGAGCATCTCCTCGACGACCACGGCGATGGAGTGCGGCAGCTCGTCGCGCACACCCTCCAGGGCGGCCTCGCGGATCAGCTCCGCGATCATGACCTGCTCGGGCTCGTCGGTGAGGTCGCCCTCGGGGTAGAGCGGCGGGCCCTCGGGGAGCAGCGGCACGATCAGGTCGGCCAGCAGGCCCACCTGCTTGCCCCCGGTCGCGGAGACCGGCACGATCTCGGCCCACTCGAAGCCCAGCTCCTTGCCGAGCTGGTCGATGGCGATGAGCTGCTCGGCGAGGGTCTTGGAGTCGACCAGGTCGGTCTTGGTGACGATGGCGACCTTGGGGGTCTTCTTGATCCCGGCCAGCTCCTTGGCGATGAAGCGGTCGCCGGGACCGATCTTCTCGTTCGCCGGGAGGCAGAAGCCGATCACGTCGACCTCGGCCCAGGTGGTGCGCACCACGTCGTTCAGCCGCTCGCCCAGCAGGGTGCGCGGCTTGTGGAGGCCGGGGGTGTCGACCAGGATCAGCTGGGCGTCGTCCCGGTGCACGATGCCGCGCACGGTGTGCCGGGTGGTCTGCGGCTGGTCGGCGGTGATGGCCACCTTCTGCCCGACCAGAGCGTTCGTGAGGGTGGACTTGCCCGCGTTGGGACGGCCCACGAAACACGCGAAGCCTGCGCGGTGGGCGTTCTCGCCCGACCGCTCGGATGACTGGGTACGAACGCTCATGCCGACCATTCTCCCTGATCCGCGAGCCCGTGCCGCACGGGCGTCCGCCACACCCCCGCGACCAGCGTCTCAAGGCTCCGGAGGGGGCCGAAACCTGCTGGAAACGCCCCTGTAGGCGACCGGAAACGCGCACCCGTGACCCTCTGACGAGCCCGCTCCCCCGGATCACTGGAGACACCCGTGACTCTCGCCGCCGCGCACGCGGACACCGGTGACACCGCCTGGCTGCTCGCCGCCACCGCCCTGGTGCTGCTGATGACACCGGGACTGGCCCTGTTCTACGGCGGCATGGTCCGCGCGAAGAGCGTCCTCAACATGCTGATGATGAGCTTCGTGTCCATAGCCCTGGTCACCGTGGTCTGGCTGGTGGCCGGCTACTCCCTCGCCTTCACCGGCGACCTCGGCGGCGGTCTGCTCGGCGGGCTGGCCAACGCCGGGATGGCCGGGGTGAGCCCGGCGAGCCTGCACGGCAGCGTCCCCACCCTGCTCTTCGCCACCTTCCAGCTCACCTTCGCCGTCATCACGGCCGCCCTGATCAGCGGCGCGGTCGCGGATCGCACCCGGTTCGGGGCGTGGCTGGTGCTGGTGCCGGTGTGGACGCTGCTCGTATACGTTCCGGTCACCCACTGGGTGTGGGGGCCGGGCGGGTGGATCGGGCAGAAGCTGGGGGCGCTGGACTTCGCGGGCGGTCTGCCGGTCGAGATCACGTCCGGGGCCTCGGGGCTCGCGCTGTGCCTGGTGCTCGGGCCCCGGCTGGGCTTCAAGAAGGACGCCATGCGGCCGCACAGCCTTCCCATGGTCATGCTCGGTGCCGGGCTGCTGTGGTTCGGCTGGTTCGGCTTCAACGCGGGCTCCGCGCTCGGCGCGAACGGGCTCGCCGCGGCCGCCTTCCTCAACACCATGGCCGCCGGCTGCACCGGACTGCTGGGCTGGCTGCTGGTGGAGCAGAAGCGGGACGGCCATCCCACCACCCTGGGCGCCGCCTCCGGCGCGGTCGCGGGCCTGGTCGCCATCACCCCGTCCTGCGGGACGGTCTCGCTGCTGGGCGCACTGGCCGTCGGCCTGGCCGCCGGTGTCGTCTGCTCGTACGCGGTGGGCTGGAAGTTCAGGCTCGACTACGACGACTCCCTCGACGTCGTCGGCGTCCACCTGGTCGGCGGGGTGATCGGCACGCTGCTGATCGGCCTGTTCGCGGACAAGGCCCTGACCGGCGGCGCGCAGGGGCTGCTGTACGGCGGCGGACTCGGACTGCTGGGGCGCCAGCTCGTCGCGGTCCTCGCGGTCGCCGGCTACGCCTTCACGGTCACGTACGGGCTCGGCCGGCTGCTCGACCGCACGATCGGGCTGCGCGCGAGCGAGGAGGAGGAACGCACCGGCCTCGACCTTACGGTGCACGCCGAGACGGCCTACGATCACGGGGTCCTGGGCCATGGCGCCCCCGTCCGGAAAGCCGAGAGCCCCGCATGAAGCTCATCACCGCCGTCGTGAAGCCCCACCGTCTGGACGACGTGAAGTCCGCCCTCCGCGACCTCGGCATCGACGGCCTCACCGTCACCGAGGCCAGCGGCTACGGCCGCCAGCGCGGCCACACCGAGGTCTACCGGGGCGCGGAGTACGTGGTCGACCTCGTCCCCAAGGTCCGCCTGGAACTGGTCGTCGAGGACACGGTGGCCGAGGAGGCGATCGACGCCATCGTGGAGGCCGCGAGGACGGGCAGGATCGGGGACGGCAAGGTGTGGTCGGTACCGGTGGAGACGGTGGTGCGGGTCAGGACGGGCGAGCGGGGACCGGAAGCGCTGTGACCGGTCCCCGTCCCGCCGGCGTCAGCCGGTGGTGACGGTCGACCTGACGACACCGTCGGCCCCGGCGAGCAGCACCGGTGTGCCCGCGCCTCCGAGGTCGGCGACCGCGGCCAGGTCCTCCGCCGGGAGAGCCTCCGCCGCGCTGACGACGGCCGCCGCCTCCAGGGACTCCGCTCCGGATGCCACCGCCATGGCGACAGCCGTACGCAGCGCGCTGAGCTGGAGCGAGGGGAGGGACACCGTGCCGGCCGCGTATGTGCGGCCCGTGGAGTCGCGTACGGCGGCACCCTCCGGGACGCCGTTGCGCGCTCGTACCGACCGGGCCAGGGTCACGATCTTGCGGTCCTCGGGATCAAGCTCGTTCTCGCTCATGCCCCGAGCATACGAACCCCGTCGGACCCGTTCGCCAGCCACTCCAGCTTCGCGGCGGTGTCCGCCTCGGGGAGCGGGGTGTGGAGCACGATCAGCAGGTCGGGCCGGGCCGGTACCCGCATGGCCGTGGACTCCACGGCCAGCAGCCCGGCGCGGGGATGCATCAGCTCCTTGCGGATCTGTCCCTGGTCCTCGATGTCCCGCTCGGCCCACAGCGCGTTGAACTCCGGGCTCATGGCACTCACTTCGGCCAGCACCGCCCGGAACCCCTCGTCCTCGGGGTGCGCCGCGCAGGCGGCCCGGAACTGCGCGACGACCGTACGCGCGTTGGCCTCCCAGCTCAGCGTGCGGCTGCGGAACAGCGGGTCGGTGAAGAAGTCGACCAGGCAGTTCCGGGGGGTGGACCCCTCCCCCATGCCGAACACCGCGGTCGCCGCCGCGTTGTACATCACGCAGTTGTAGTAGCGGTCCATGATGTGCGCGGGGTACGGCATCCAGGTGTCGATCAGCCTCCGCAGCCCGTCGCACATGTCCCGCCGCTCCGCGACGACTTCGGGCGCGGGCGGGTTGAGGCCGGCCAGCACATAGAGGTGCCGCACCTCGGCGTCGCTCAGCCGCAGCACCCGCGAGACCGCGTCGAGCACCTGCGGGGAGACGGAGATGTCCCGCCCCTGCTCCAGCCACTGGTACCAGGAGGCGCTCACCCCGGCCAGCACCGCGACCTCCTCGCGGCGCAGCCCCGGCGTACGGCGCCGGGCCCCGCCGAGCGGGAGTCCGGCCTCCCGCGGGGTGATCCGGGCCCGCCGGGACACCAGGAACTCCCGCAGCTCGGTGCGCCGTTCCCTTCCCTGCATGCTCGTCACGCTCGCCGTCGCAGCCACGTCCCCGTCCCCCTCGCCGCCGTGTCTGGTGGTGCCACCACCACCATAAGTTCCGACTCCCCACGTTTCTTCCGCCCGTCGGAAGCTCTTTGCCATGGCGATCGACACCCCAGTCCCCGTAACTCCCCCTACCGCCCTGCCCGTCGGCCCCGTCCGGCTCTCGGCGCGTGACCGGCTCGTCCTGTTCGTGCTCTGCGCGGCCCAGTTCATGGTCGCGCTCGACTTCTCGGTGCTGAACGTGGCGCTGCCCGAGCTGGGCGACGGCCTCGGCATGAGCCGTACGGCGCTGCAGTGGGCGGTCACCGCCTTCGCGCTGCCGTCCGGCGGCTTCCTGCTGCTGTTCGGCCGCGTCGGCGACCTCTTCGGCCGCCGCAGGCTGTTCCTGGCCGGGCTCACCCTGTTCGGCGCCGCCTCGGTGCTGGCGGCGCTGGCCTGGGACCCGGCGTCCTTCCTCACCGGCCGCGCCCTCCAGGGGCTCGGCGCGGCGGCGATCGTGCCGACCGGAATGTCACTGCTGACGACCACCTTCCCCGAGGGCCCGGCCCGCGACCGCGCGCTCGGCATCTCCGGCACGCTGCTGTCGCTGGGCTTCACCACCGGCATGATCGCGGGCGGCGCGCTGACCGACGCCTTCGGCTGGCGCTCCACGATGGCGCTGCTGGCCGTGTTCGCGCTGGTCGTGCTGCCGCTCGCGCCGGGCCTGCTGCCCGAGTCCCGTACCCCCGAGCGTCCCCGGCTGGACGTGCCCGGCGCCGTCACCGTCACCGCCGGTCTGCTGTCCCTGATCTACGCCCTGTCCACCGCCGCCGCCCAGGGCTTCGGCCGGGCGGACGTACTGACCTCCCTGGTGGCCGGGCTCGCGCTGCTGACCGGGTTCGGCGTGATCGAGTCCCGTACGGCCGCTCCGCTGGTCTCGCTGCCGATGCTGCGCCGCCGCACGGTGGCGTGGGGCAACCTGGGCGGGCTGGTCACCTTCTCGATGATGTCGGCCGTGGTGTTCGCCCTGACCCTGTACCTCCAGGAGGTCCTGCGGCTGTCGGCGTTCGAGACGGGGCTGGTCTTCGGGGTGCAGGGCGTGCTGTCGGCGGTGGCGGGCGTGCTGGCGCCGAGGGTGATCGGCCGGTTCGGCGCCCGCCGCACGCTGGCCGGCTCGCTGGCCGGGCAGGGACTCCTCACCGCCGCCCTGCTGCCGCTGAGCGCCGGGGGCTGGTCGGTGTGGCTGGCCGTGACCGCGGTGTCCCTGGCCAGCATGTGCCACCTGGGCGCGATCATCTCGTACGGCCTCACCGTCACCTCGAGTGTGGCGGACGGTGAACAGGGGCTGGCGACCGGGCTGGTGACCTCCACCCAGCAGGTCAGCCTCACGCTCGGGGTGCCCCTGCTGGGCGTGCTGGCCACCACCGGCGACGACCTGCTGGCCGGAGTCCACACGGTGATCGGGCTGTCCGCGCTGATCGTGCTCGGCGCGGCCGCCCTGATCACCCTCGGGCTGCGTCCCGTAAGGGCGTGACCTCAGTCCAGGGTCTGGGTGATCGCGCTGCGCGCGGCCGTGTGCTCCACGCGGCCGCGCGCGCCGTTGACCAGCGGCAGATACGGCGCGACATGCCCGCACTCCACGTCGGCGACGATCGGCACGCCCAGCGGGCCGAGCGCGTCGAGCACCGCCTCGTGCTGGGTCAGGGTGGAGCTGTCCGGGGCCTTGGTGCGGCCGACCAGGATCGCGGCGGCCCGGTCGAAGAACCCGGCGAGCCGCATCCCGTGCAGGTTCCGGCAGATGCTGAACGCGCTGTCCTCGCAGGCCTCCACGTACACCAACAGCGGCTCACCGGGCGCGAGTCCGGCGGTGTCCAGGTACGGGGTCCCGGCGAGGTTGGCCAGGATCTCGACGCAGCCGCCGATCAGCCGGCCACTCACGTCCACGTCCCCGGTGCCGTCCAGCCGGGTCCAGGTGCCCTCGGTGTCCAGCCCCGGATCACGGACACCGGGGTGGCGGACGAAGTCGTCCCAGCCGCCGGAGCGGTACCGGCCGGGCGGGGTCTGGGTGAACGGGCCGCCCTGCGGCGCCGCCACGACGTCCAGCCAGGACAGCAGGCCCTCAGGCGTCCCGTAGGGGGTGTCCATGAGGTTGTTGCCGTGCACGGTGGCCAGCCCGGAGCGCAGGGTCAGCGGCGCGAGCAGGCCCGAGACGTCGGAGTAGCCCACGACCCAGGTCGGCTCGGCCCGGCCGATCTCGGCGAAGTCCAGCAGCGGCAGCAGGTCGATGCCGGTCTCGCCGCCCCACGGGGGCACCACGGCCCGGATCTCGGGGTCGGTGAGCATCGCGGTGAGTTCGGCGGCCCGCTCGGCGGCCGGGGCGCTCACGTGACCGGAGCCGTCCATGCACCGGCCGACCGTCACCTCGTACCCGCGCGCCCTCAGGTCGGCCACGGCCACGTCGAGCCGGCCGCGCAGGGCGTCAGGGACCCCGCTGGAGGGCGAGGTCACGCCGATACGGTCTCCGGGGCGCAGGGGGCGCGGGTAGCGAGGGGTCATGCGGCGGATTCTGACACGGGGTCAGTGCGAGCCCGTAGGGGTTTTCAGGGGCGGTCGAGCTTCAGCCGCTCGGCCCTGGGCAGGCCCGCCACGACGAGGTCGTAGGAGTCCTCGACCAGTTCCTTGACCAGGGCGTCGGACAGGCCGGCGTCCACCGTGACGGTGTTCCAGTGCCGCTTGTTCATGTGGTAGCCCGGCACGATCAGGCCCTCGTGGTCGGCGCGGAGGCGCTGGGCGTCCTCCGGGTCGCACTTGAGGTTGACCGTCAGGGGCCGCGCGTCCAGTGCCGCCAGGGCGAACATCTTGCCCAGCACCTTGAAGACCGAGGTGTCCGGGTTGAAGGGGAACTCCTCCTCCACCGCGTTGAAGGACAGGCAGAGGGCGCGCAGCTCCTGGGGCGTCATTCCGTGCTCTCCTCCCGCGCCGGGACCCCGGCGGGCTCGACCAGTACCGTCACGATCTTGTTCCGGCGTCCGGCGGCGGCCTCGGCGGTCAGCTTCAGCCGTCGCTCGTCGGGCAGTTCGACCTCGGCGCTCGCGCCGGCGATGGGCACGCGGCCCAGTGCCTTCGCGAGCAGTCCGCCTACGGTTTCCACGTCCTCGTCGTCGTACTCCTCCAGCCCGTACAGCTCGCCGAGGTCGGTGATGTCCAGGCGGGCGGTGACCCGGTGGCGGCCCTCGCCGAGCTCCTCCACGGGCGGGAGTTCACGGTCGTACTCGTCGGTGATCTCGCCGACGATCTCCTCCAGGATGTCCTCGATGGTGACGATCCCGGCCGTGCCGCCGTACTCGTCGATGACGACGGCGACGTGGTTGCGCTCCTTCTGCATCTCGCGCAGCAGGTCGCCCGCGTTCTTGGTGTCGGGGACGAAGACGGCGGGGCGCATCGCGGTGGAGACCAGGTCGTTCTCGGCGTCGCGGTTGATGTGCGTCTTGCGGACCAGGTCCTTCAGATACACGATGCCGACGATGTCGTCCTCGCTCTCCCCGGTGACCGGGATGCGGGAGAACCCGGAGCGCAGGGCGAGGGTGAGGGCCTGCCGGATGGTCTTGTACCGCTCGATGACGACCAGGTCGGTGCGCGGGACCATCACCTCGCGGACCAGCGTGTCACCCAGCTCGAAGACGGAGTGCACCATGCGGCGCTCCTCGTCCTCGATCAGCGACTCCTGCTCGGCGAGGTCGACCATGGCGCGCAGCTCCGCCTCGGAGGCGAAGGGGCCGCGCCGGAAGCCCTTGCCGGGGGTGAGGGCGTTGCCGATGAGGATCAGCAGCGAGGGCACGGGGCCCATCACGCGGGCCAGCGGCAGCAGCACGTAGGCGGCCGCGGTGGCGGTACTCAGAGGGTGCTGGCGGCCGATGGTGCGGGGCGAGACGCCGACGGCGACGTACGACACCAGCACCATCACCGCGATGGCGACCAGCAGGGCCTGCCAGGTGGCGTCGAAGGCGCGCAGGCAGGCGTAGGTGACGAGGGCGGCGGCGGCCATCTCGCAGGCGACGCGGACCAGCAGCGCCACGTTGAGATAGCGGGTGGGGTCGGCGGCGACCTGCGCCAGCTTGGCGCTGCCCCGGCGGCCGGACTTGACGGCCTCCTCGGCGCGGAAGCTGGAGACGCGGGCGATGCCCGCCTCGGCGCAGGCGGCGAGCCAGGCCACGACGATCAGCGCGACCGCGCCGATCACGATCTGCGGACTCATCGGGATACCGGCCGCCCTACGAGACGGTCGGCGCCGGGGACGGCCCGGTCAGGCCGCGCTCGGCCCGCCAGCCGTCGACGATGGCGGCCTGGAGGCCGAACATCTCGGCCTTCTCGTCCGGCTCCTCGTGGTCGTAGCCGAGGAGGTGCAGGACGCCGTGGACGGTGAGGAGCTGGAGCTCCTCGTCCATGGAGTGCTGGGTGGGAGCGTCCTTGCCCTGCTGGGCCGCGACCTCCGGGCACAGGACGATGTCGCCGAGGAGCCCCTGCGGGGGCTCCTCGTCGTCCTTGCCCGGCGGGCGCAGCTCGTCCATCGGGAACGACATGACATCCGTCGGTCCCGGCAGGTCCATCCACTGGATGTGGAGCTGCTCCATGGCGTCGGCGTCCACGACGATCACCGACAGTTCGGAGAGCGGGTGGATGCGCATCCGGGCGAGCGCGTAGCGGGCGATGTCGAGCACCGCCTGCTCGTCCACCTCGGTGCCGGATTCGTTGTTGACGTCGATCGACATGGTCGTGCTGGTCTACTTCCCCTTGGAGCCCTTGGCGCCGGTCTTGCCCGTGCCCTCGTGGCTGTCGTACTTCTCGTACGCGTCGACGATACGGCCCACCAGCTTGTGCCGGACGACGTCCTGGGAGGAGAGCCGGGAGAAGTGGACGTCCTCCACGCCCTCCAGGATGTCCTGCACCTGGCGCAGACCGCTCTTGGTGCCGCCGGGGAGGTCGACCTGGGTGACGTCACCGGTGATGACGATCTTCGAGTCGAAGCCGAGGCGGGTGAGGAACATCTTCATCTGCTCGGGGCTGGTGTTCTGGGCCTCGTCCAGGATGATGAAGGCGTCGTTCAGGGTGCGGCCGCGCATGTACGCCAGCGGGGCGACCTCAATCGTGCCCGCCGCCATCAGGCGCGGGATCGAGTCGGGGTCGAGCATGTCGTGCAGCGCGTCGTAGAGCGGGCGCAGGTACGGGTCGATCTTCTCGTACAGGGTGCCGGGAAGGAAGCCGAGGCGTTCGCCGGCCTCGACCGCGGGGCGGGTCAGGATGATGCGGTTGACCTGCTTGGACTGGAGCGCCTGCACGGCCTTCGCCATGGCGAGGTAGGTCTTGCCGGTACCGGCGGGGCCGATGCCGAAGACGATGGTGTGCTTGTCGATGGCGTCGACGTAGCGCTTCTGGTTCAGGGTCTTGGGGCGGATCGTGCGGCCGCGCGAGGACAGGATGTTCTGCGTCAGCACCTCGGCCGGGGTCTCCGGGCCGTCGCTCGTCCCGTTGTCGCTCGCCTTGAGCATGGCGATCGAGCGTTCCACTGCGTCCTCCGTCATCGGCTGCCCGGTGCGGAGCACCAGCATCATCTCGTCGAACACGCGCTGGATCAGGGCGACTTCCGCCGGGTCGCCGACCGCGCTGATCTCGTTGCCCCGGACGTGGATGTCGGCCGCCGGGAAGGCCTTCTCGATCACGCGCAGGAGGGAGTCGCCGGAGCCCAGCACGGTCACCATCGGGTGCTGTGCGGGAACGCTGATCCGTGCTCTCGCCTGGTCCTGCGCGGAGGTGTGAGCTGTCGGTGTCTGAGTCATGGGCCGGCGCTGATGGCCTGCGATTCCTCCTCATCCCGGCCACCCCCAACGGCGGCCTCGGCCACTCCAGCCTACGCCGCCCCTCCGTCAACCCCGCAGCGGTTTTCACCCACGAGGGTGCCTGCGGCGCCTGGGCGGGTTAGGAGGGTGACCGGCGGGGCCCGAGGAGAAGGCGCCGGTCTGTCGGCGGGGGCCGGGGAGTTGCGGTGCCTCGCCGGGCGGCGGGGGGCGGCTCGGGCGGGCGGGCGGGCGGGGACGATGGTGGCGGCCGTCGGCGGGGCCCCCGGGGAGAGGTGGTGCCTCGCCGGGTAGCGAGGCGGGCACGAGGGTGGCGGTCCGTCGGCGGGGCCCCCGGGGAGAGGTGGTGCCTCGCCGGGCGGCGGGGGGGCCGGCTCGGGGGGCGGGGACGATGGTGGCGGTCCGTCGGCGGGGCCCCCGGGGAGAGGTGGTGCCTCGCCGGGTAGCGGGGCGGGCACGAGGGTGGCGGTCCGTCGGCGGGGCCCCCGGGGAGAGGTGGTGCCTCGCCGGGCGGCGGGGGCGGGCACGAGGGTGGCGGTCCGTCGGCGGGGCGCCCGGGAGGGGCGGTGCCTCGCCGGGCGGCGGGGGGGGCGGCTCGGGCGGGCGGGGACGAGGGTGGCGGTCCGTCGGCGGGGCTCCCGGGGAGAGGTGGCGCCTCGCCGGGTAGCGGGGCGGGCCACGGGTGGCTTCCGGCCGGTGCCGAGGCCTGCGGCGGAGCGGGCGCTGTCGGCCTGCGCCTCCATGGGCCGGCACGGCCGGGGGGTGCGCCGGTCCCCACGGCGCCGCGACGCGGCCGGGCAAGGTCGTACCGGTCACCGCTGGTGGCCGCCCGCGCCTGGACTCGTCGGGTGGCGAGCGACGCGGGGCGGCCGGTGTTCGGCTCCCTCCTCGGCAGGGCGGCTCCGGTGGCGAGTCCCTCGGCCAGGCCGCCGGAGGCGTTACGTGGTGCGGCCGAAACCGATCGTCGGGACTGCTCGGCGCAGTGGCCAGGGGCGGTCGAGGTGGGCGGGGATCAGGGGGTCCAGGAAGGAGTAGCGGCGCAGGGCCGCGGGGTTCTGGGTGTCGAGGGACTGGACCCGGCGCCACCAGGCGCCGATCTCGGACCAGCCGGGGGCGGAGAGGGAGCCGCCGAACTCCTGGACGGAGAGGGCGGCGGTGAGGCCGGCCAGGGCGAGGCGGTCGGCGAGGGGCCAGCCGGCGAGGGTGCCGGTGACGAAGCCTGCGACGAAGACGTCCCCGGCGCCGGTGGGGTCGAGGGCCTCCACCGCGATCGCGGGCACCTCGGCGGTCTCGCCGGTGCGCCGGTCCACCGCGTACGCGCCCTCCGCGCCGAGGGTGACGACCGCGACCGGTACGTGCTCGGTGAGGGCGTGCGCGGCCGCCTTGGGGCAGGTGGAGCCGGTGTACCGCATCGCCTCCTCCGCGTTGGGCAGGAACGCCTCGCAGTGCTCCAGGTCGGCGAGCCCGGACAGGTCCCAGGCACCGGTGTCGTCCCAGCCGACGTCGGCGAAGATCCGGGTGCCCTCACGGGCGGCCTGGGCGATCCAGGGCGCCCGGCGCCCCGGTGTGAGCGAGGCGACGGCGGCCCGCGCGGGGGGCGGGCAGTCGGGCGCGGGCTCCTCCGGGGGCGGCTCGTGGCCGTGGGAGATCATCGTGCGCTCCCCCTCGTAGGCCATGGAGACGGTCACCGGCGAGTGCCAGCCGGGCACCGTGCGCGAGGGGGTGAGGTCGATGCCCTCGCCCCGCGCGAGCGCGTCCCAGCAGTACTCCCCGTAGTGGTCGTCCCCGAAGGCCGCCGCCAGTGAGGTCCGCAGGCCGAGGCGGGCCAGCGCGGCGGCCATGTTGGCGACCCCGCCGGGGCTGGAGCCCATCCCGCGCGCCCAGGACTCGGTACCGCGCACGGGGGCGGTGTCCAGGCCGGTGAAGACGATGTCGAGGAAGACGGTGCCGGTGAGGTAGACGTCCCAGGGTGGATCGCCGGGGGCGCGCAGCGCGGCCAGCGGGTCGACCTGGGCCTGGTGGCGCGCTGTCTGGGTGAGGTGCTCCGGGTCGCCTCCGGTTTCCTCTCCGGCGATCGCGTGGGACGGCATCAGTGCGGGCTCCCTGACGTGGTACGGATCTGGCCAGTGTGCACCACCGACCGGCCGGTGACCGAGGGCCCGGCGGGTCGGGATCCGATGGACAGGGGGGCTCGCGGAATCACCAGCGGGGCATCACCGGCGTCCGCCAGTCCGCGACCGCGACCCGCATCGCCGCGCTGTCGTCGCGGTCGCGCAGGGTGCCGTCGGCCGTCGTCCAGCGGTGGTGCAGGCGGGCGAGGGCGTCCCGGTCGAGGTCGACGCCGAGGCCGGGGCGGTCGGAGACGGCGACATGGCCGCCGGTGAACGGCACGCGCTCGGTGAGCACGTCCTCGGCCTGCCACGGGTAGTGGGAGTCGCAGGCGTGGTGCAGGTTCGGGACGGTGGCGGCGACCTGGGTCATCGCGGCGAGGCTGATCCCGAGGTGGGTGTTGGAGTGCATGGACACCCCGACCCCGAAGGCGGCGCAGATCGCCGCGAGGTGCCCGGTGTTGCGCAGCCCGCCCCAGTAGTGGTGGTCGGAGAGCACCACCTGCACGGCGTCCCGGCCGAACGCCTCCTTGATCTCCTCGAAGGTGGTCACGCACATGTTGGTGGCCAGCGGCACGCCGGTCCGCGCGGCCACCTCGGCCATGGCGTCGGTGCCGAGCACCGGGTCCTCCAGATACTCCAGCAGGCCCCCGAGTTCGTCCGCCACCTTCAGCGCGGTCGGCACCGACCAGGCCCCGTTGGGGTCGAGCCGCAGCGGCCGCCCGGGGAACGCCTCGGCGAGGGCGCGTACCGCCGCGACCTCCTCCTCGGGCGCGAAGACCCCGCCCTTGAGCTTGAAGGAGGAGAAGCCGTGCCGCCCGGACAGCGCGCGGGCCTGCGCGACCACTCCGTCGGGGTCCAGCGCGGCACCCCATTCGTCCGCGTCCGCCCCGGGGTGCGCGGCCCACTTGTAGAAGAGGTAGGCGCTGTACTCGACGGAGTCCCGCAGCTTCCCGCCCAGCAGCGCGTGCACGGGCAGCCCGAGCGTCCGCCCCTGCGCGTCCAGGCAGGCGACCTCGAAGGCGGACAGCACGGACAGCCGGAGCTTGCCGGCGCTCTGCACCCCGCGCAGCCCGCCCGCGTCGACCGCGTCCCGCACCCGGCTCTCGTGCACCGTGAGGTCGAGCGAGAACAGGGCGTTCACATCCGTGACCGGGCGTCCGACGAGCCTGTCGGCCAGCGGGCGGGCCAGCTCCAGGTACCTGGTGTCGCCGTAGGTCTCCCCGAGCCCGGTCGCCCCGCCCGCCGTGACCACCTCCACGATCAGCCGGGGGGTGTACGGCTGGTGCACGCCCTGGGTGTTGAGCAGCGGCGGGTCGGCCACCAGGACCGGGGTCAGCCGCACTTCGGTGACGGTCAGCTCCGGGATCACAGGGCGGCTCCCACGAGGCCGAGTCCGGCGGCGAGGAGGTCCTTCAGCGCGGCGAGGTCGGCGGGCGAGGGGTCGATCAGGGGTGCCCGTACGGGGCCCACGCGGGCGCCCCTGAGCCGGGCCGCGGCCTTGACCAGGGAGACGGCGTATCCGGGTACCCGGTCGCGGAGTTCGACGAAGGGGACGTAGAAGCCGCGCAGCAGCCGGTCGGCCGTGTCGTCGTCCCCGGCGCGCAGCGCGGTGCGGAAGGCGCCGGCGATCTCGGGGGCGAAGGCGTGCACGGCAGAGGAGTAGGCGGGCACGCCGACCGCGGTGTAGGCGCGGGCCTGGACCTCGGCGGTGGCGGCGCCGTTGAAGAACAGGAAGTCCCCGGGCGCGGCCAGGGTGAGCCGCTGGAGGCGGTCGAGGTCGCTGTGCCCGTCCTTGAGCCCGATGACGTTCGGAAGGTCGGCGATGGTTCGCAACGAGTCGACCGTGTAGGCGACTTGGTCCCGCTGGTAGGCGATGAGGGGGAGCCGGGTGCGGGCGGCGAGGTGGGCGAGCTGGGCGACGAGCCCCTCCTGCGGGGCGGCGACGAGATAGTGCGGCAGCACCAGCAGGGCGTCCGCCCCGGCCTCCTCCGCGATCCGGGCGAAGCGCGCGGCCTGCGCCCAGCCGTAGCCGGCGCCGGCGACGACGGGGACCTGCCCGGCCGCCTCCTCGACGGCGACGGTGACGACCTGGCGGTACTCGTCCTCGTCCAGGGAGAAGAACTCCCCGGTGCCGCAGGCGGGGAAGAGGGCGCCGGGGGCGGCGGCGAGGCGGTCGGCCACATGGGCGCGGCAGCCCTCGCGGTCGAGGGTGCCGTCCTCGTGGAAGGCGGTGAGCGGGAAGGAGAGCACGCCCGCCGCCATCCCCTCCCGCAGCCGCCGGGCCACATCCTGCGGAGCGCCGCTCACCCGCACCATCTCCTCTTGTGAATGTCGTCCACGTATGAGAACAGAGGCTAGGTACACCCACCCAGGCCGTCAATGGGGTGGCATACGGGGCGGGTTGCGCACGGACGGAGGGAGCACCGGGGAGTGCGCGGAAGCAGGCGGGCGCGGAGCGGGGGCGCGCAGCAAAGAGCCCCACCCCGCTCGGAAGCGGGATGGGGCTCTGTTCGGAGCGCCGGGCAGGCCTTGCACCTGCATTTCCCCGCAGGAAGCGGGGCGTCTTTCCTTGGACCACCAACGCACTGTCCGCCACCGGGAGTTCCGGCGACCGCGACGTGAACAACCATAGCGCATCCCGGAGTTCTGTGCGATCACCGGCCGAGCGTTCGAGACCGAAATCGATCGTGCCTACCCGCTGCGACTCGGAGCAAACGTGATAGTGATCTGAATCACACAGTCCCGGCTTCTTCTCGAAACCGCGTGCTTGATACAACTTGCTCGCGCGCTCCCGTCGAACAGACGGCCGTCGCCCCTCCCCCCTCTTTCACTCCTCGTCGAGCTGTCGCTCACGCCTGCCCTGGGAACGCCCGTGTTCGCCCCCCGCTCCATGCCCTGGCCCCTCGTCGCCCTTTTCACGGCCGGGTACCTCGCCTCGTATCTGCTGCCGACCACGGTCGGCCGTCTCGACAGCGCGCTGCCGCTGTCCGCCACCCAGGCCGGCGCCATCGGCAGTGCCCTGCTGCTGAGTTCGGCCTCGGCCGGGTTCGCTCTGGCCGCCCGCGTGGACCGGTTCGGGGCCCGTGCGCTCGCCCGGCTGGGGATCGTCCTGGCCGTCCTCGGCTACGGCTCGGCCGCCCTCACCGACTCCGTGCCCGCCGTGGTGCTGGGCGCGGTCGTCGGCGGGTTCGGGTCCGGCACGATGACGGCGGTCGCCGCGAGCGGCATCGCCGCCGGACGCGACCCGCACCGGGCCACCACGTCCGGGCTGCTCGTGGTCTCCGCCCTGGCGGGCGCGCTGTATCTGACGATCCCTCGCCTGGGTCCGGGCCACGGCCTGCCGCTCGGCGCGGTCGCGCTCACCGCGCTCACCGTGTGGCCGTTCACCGGCCGCCTGCCCGCCCGTACCGCCCCGGTGGCCGGCCCCGGCGGCGTACGCCGGCCGCTCCCCCACCGCCGGGCCGGACTGCTGCTGGCCGCGACGATGCCGTGCTGGTCGCTGGCGCAGAACGCGCTGTGGGGCGTCAGCGGGCGCATCGGCCTCGGGCAGGCGCACCTCACCGAGATCACGGTCGGCGCGGTGTTCGCCATAGCGCTCGGCGCCGGTCTGCTGGGCGTGGTCGGCGCGGGCGCGCTGGGCCCCCGGCTGGGCCGCGCGCTGCCGATCGGTCTCGGCACGGCGCTGATCGCGGGCTGCATCGCGCTCAGCGCCTCGGCCACCGACCTGCCGTCCTTCGCGCTGGGCGAGATCGCGTGGAACCTCTGCTACCCGGTGGTGCTGTCCTACGTGATCAGCCTGGCCGCAGCGCTGGACGCCCGCGGCCGCTGGGCGGTCCTGGTCGGCTCCGCGGCGTCGCTGGGCACGGCGGCCGGTCCGCTGACCGGCAGCGTGCTGTCCGCTCGCGCGGGCTTCCCGGCGATGGGCGAGGTCCTGGCGGCGGTACTGCTGCTGGCGGCCGTCCCGATGACCGCGGTCGCCCTGCGGACGGCGCCCCGCCGCCTGCGGGTGGTGCGGATCCCGATCGCGGCCGCCCCTCGCACCGAGTTGGTCCCCGTCGGCGAGATCGCCCCGGTCCCCTTCCAGGACCTCCCCGTCGTGGAGATCTCCCTGCGGGAGACCCCTGTCCCGGACGCGGCCGGCAAGGACGTCCCCGGCGGGGAGATCCTGGTCGGCGGAGCCACCGTCCGGGACCTGTCCGCCAAGGGCATCCCGGTCGTGCGGATCCCCTTCACCGACGCCTCCGGCGCGACCGTCCCCGCCTGACTACGCCCGCTCGTGCGCGAACGCGTACGCCTCGACCTCCGCCAGGTACCGCGCCCGGCGGGGTTCGTCGTCCTCCAGGAAGGAGGCGAGGAAGGAGTTGCGGGCCAGCTCGCGCAGCCGGTCCTCGGTCAGGCCGAGGGTCTGCTGGACGGCGGTGAAGTTGTCGCCCGCGTAGCCGCCGAAGTAGGCGGGGTCGTCGGAGTTCACCGTGCACATCAGCCCCGCCTCCAGCATCGCCGGGAGCGGGTGGTCGGCCAGCGTGTCGACGGTGCGCAGGCGGACGTTGGACAGCGGGCACAGGGTCAGCGGGACGCGGTCCCGGACCAGCCGCTCGACCAGCGCCGGGTCCTCCACCGAGCGCAGCCCGTGGTCGATCCGCTCCACCCCGAGCAGGTCGAGGGCCTGGACGACGTACTCCGGCGGACCCTCCTCACCGGCGTGCGCCACGCGCCGCAGGCCGAGCGCGGCGGCGGCGGCGTAGACCTCGCGGAACTTCTCCGGCGGGTTGCCCACCTCGGCGGAGTCCAGGCCGACGCCGGTGATCCGGTCCAGGTACGGCCCCGCCGCGTCCAGCGTGGCGAGCGCCGACTCGGCGGACTCGTCCCGCAGGAAGCACATGATCAGCTTGGTCGAGACGCCATGGGTCTCCTCGCTGCGGCCCAGCGCCCGCCACAGCCCCTCGACCACGGTCCCCATCTGCACCCCGCGCGCGAGGTGGGCCTGCGGGTCGAAGAAGATCTCCGCGTGCCGCACACCCTGCGCGGCGGCGCGGGCGAGATAGGCGTCGGCCAGCTCCTCGAAGTCCCGCTCGGTGCGCAGGACGGCCATCAGCTCGTAGTACAGGTTCAGGAAGGACTGGAGGTCCTCGAACCGGTAGGCGTGGCGGAGGGCCTCGGTGTCGGCGTAGGGAAGCTCGACACCGTTGCGCTCTGCCAGACGGAACGCAAGCTCCGGCTCCAAGGTGCCTTCGATGTGCAGGTGCAGTTCAGCTTTGGGGAGGGGCATCGAAGTATCGTACGCCCGCGTCCGGACGCTCAGCCGCGCTTGGGGAGCGGCACGCGGTCCAGGTCGCGGGCCACGGTCAGCTCGCCGGTGAACCCTGCCGCGCGGGCCTGCCGCTCGAACTCGGCGGGGTCGGAGTAGCGCTGGCTGAAGTGGGTGAGGACGAGGTGCCGCACCCCGGCGTCCCGCGCCACGGCCGCCGCCTGGCCGGCCGTCAGGTGACCGTGCTCCTCGGCGAGCCGCACGTCCTCGTCCAGGAAGGTGGACTCGATGACGAGGAGGTCGCAGCCGTCGGCGAGGGCGAGCACGCCGGGGCAGAGCCGGGTGTCCATGACGAACGCGAACCGCTGCCCGCGCCGGGTCTCGCTGACCTCCTCCAGCGCGACCCCGCCGAGCGAGCCCTCCCGCTGGATACGGCCGACGTCGGGGCCGGAGATGCCGTGCGCGGCGAGGCGGTCGGGCAGCATGCGGAGCCGGTCGGGCTCGGTCAGCCGGTAGCCGTAGGACTCCACCGGGTGGGAGAGGCCGTACGCCTCCAGCGTGTAGGAGGGGGTGGTGGCGAGGGGGCCGTCGGTGTCGACGGGTGCCTCGGTGAGGTCGACCGTCTCCCGGTAGGCGGTGGCGTACCGGAGGCGGTCGAAGAAGCGCTGACCGGAGCGCGGGTAGTGCGCGGTGACCGGGTGCGGCACCCGGTCCAGGTTGATCCGCTGGATCACCCCGGCCAGGCCCAGGCTGTGGTCGCCGTGGAAATGCGTGACGCAGATCCGGTTCAGGTCGTGCGCGGCGACCCCGGCGCGCAGCATCTGCCGCTGGGTGCCCTCGCCGGGGTCGAAGAGGATGCCCTCGCCGTCCCAGCGCAGCAGGTAGCCGTTGTGGTTGCGGTGCCGGGTCGGGACCTGGCTGGCGGTGCCGAGGACGACCAACTCGCGTACGGACACGCGGGTTATCCGGGGGGCCAGTTCAGGCCGCGGCCCCCGAGGACATGGGCGTGGGCGTGCCAGACGGTCTGGCCGGCGCCGCTGCCCGTGTTGAAGACCGTGCGGTAGCTCTCCAGCGACTCGCCTTCGGCGACTCCGCGGGTCTCCGCGAGGACGTCGGCGGCGAGCTGCGGGGCCTCCGCGGCGAGTTCCGCGGCGTTCTTGTAGTGGGCCTTGGGGATCACCAGGATGTGGGTGGGGGCCTGGGGGTTGATGTCCCGGAAGGCGAGGGTGGTGTCTGTTTCCCGGACCACGTCGGCGGGGATCTTGCCCGCGACGATGTTGCAGAAGAGGCAGTCCTCTTGGGGTTCGCCGGCCATTCGGCTGCCCTCGCTTTCGCCGATGATCTTTGCCTTCGGCATCCTAGTCGTTCGGGTGCGGGTGCGTGGGGGCTGGTCGCGCCCACGGGCGCGGAGCCGCACGTCGACACGGCCCCGCGCCCCTCAGGTGGGCAGACCCGGAGGCGTTCTCGCCGGCTGCCTCTCCAGTGCCTCCAGGGCCAGCCTTATCGCTTCGTCCAGCTGGGGGTCCTCGTCCGCTGCCCAGTCCTGGGGGCGCATCGGGATCTCCACGTCCGGGTCCACGCCGTGGTTCTCCACGTCCCAGCCCGCGCCCTGAAGCCAGAAGGCGTACTTGGGCTGGGTGACGATCGTGCCGTCCACCAGGGTGTAGCGGCTGTCGATGCCGATCACTCCGCCCCAGGTGCGGGTGCCGACGACCGGGCCGATGCCGAGGGCCCGGATCGCGGCGTTGACGATGTCGCCGTCGGAGCCGGAGAACTCGTCGGCCACGGCCACCACGGGGCCCCGGGGGGCGTCCTGGGGGTAGCTTTCGGGGCGCATGCCCCGGGGGAGGTCCCAGCCGACGACGCGGCGGGCGAGCTTTTCGACGATGAGCTGGGAGGTGTTGCCGCCGCGGTTCTCGCGGACGTCGACCACCAGGCCCTCGCGGGTGACCTCGACGCGCAGGTCGCGGTGGATCTGGGCCCAGCCGGGTGCCTGCATGTCGGGGACGTGGAGGTAGCCGAGGCGGCCGCCGGAGCGTTCGTGGACGTGGGCGCGGCGGCCGGCGACCCAGTCGTGGTAGCGCAGCGGCTCCTCGTCGGCGAGCGGGACGACCACGGCGTGCCGGGGCTCGCCGCCGCCCGCCGGGGCGATGGTCAGCTCCACGGGCTTCCGGGCCGTGCCGAGCAGCAGCGGACCGGGCCCGGTGACCGGGTCGACCGGGCGGCCGCCGACGGCGAGGAGGGTGTCGCCGGGGCGCACGGCGACACCGGGCGCGGCGAGCGGGGAGCGGGCCTCGGGGTCGGAGGTCTCCGAGGGCAGGACCCGGTCGACCCGCCAACTGCCGTCCTCGTGGCGGGAGATGTCGGCGCCGAGCAGCCCTTGGCGGATGCCGTCGTCCCAGCCGCCCTGCGGTATGACGTAGGCGTGGGAGGCGCCGAGTTCGCCGTGCACCTCCCAGAGGAGGTCCACGAGGTCGTCGTGGGTGGCGACCCGTTCGAGGACGGGACGGTAGCGGTCCAGGACGCCGTCCCAGTCGACGCCTCCCATGTCGGGACGCCAGAAGTTGTCCCGCATGAGCCGGCCCGTCTCCTCGTACATCTGCCGCCGTTCGGCGACCGGATCGACGGTGTGCCGGACGCGGCCGAGGTCGACGGTGACGCGGGCGTCGCCGTCCTCGTCGTCGGGGGCGCGGCGGTCGGCGGGGACGACGAGGAGCCCGCCGTCGCTCCACAGCAGGACGCGGCGGCCGTCGCCGCTGACCTCGAACTCGTCGGCGTCGGCGGCCAGGTGCTCCAGCCGGTGCTGGGCGAGGTCGTAGCGCTCCAGCCCGGTCTTGGGGTCGGGGGCGTCGGGGGTGGCGCGGGAGGCGCCGAGGACACCGCGCACCGGGTGGCGCAGCCAGAGCACGCCGTCCTTCGCGGCGCGCAGGTTGCCGTACCGGGCGGCCTCGACGGGGAAGGGCACGATGCGGTCGGCGAGCCCGTCCAGGTCGACGCGGGTCGTGGGGGTGCCCTCCGCACCGGGGGTCTCGTCCCGGTCGGGGGTGCCGGAGGGGCGGCCGTGGCGCTGCGGGCCGAAGGGGGACGGTGTCGTGGCCGCGAGGGTGATGAGGTGCGGGCGGGCGCCCTCCACGAAGGCCAGGTCGAAGACATGGGTGTCGAAGACGGGGTCGAAGGCGCGGTTGGAGAGGAAGGCGAGGTGGCGGCCGTCGAGGGTGAAGACCGGCTCGTAGTCGGCGAAGCGCAGCGGGGTGGCCTCGGTGACGGTGAGGTCGGTGGTGGCGGCGAGCCGGATCTGGGAGAGCGGGCGCGGGCCGGGGTGGGCCCAGGCGAGCCAGCCCGAGTCGGGCGAGAAGGCCAGGCCGTGCGGGTCGCCGTGCTCGCTGCGGTCGACCTCGCGGATCTCACCGGTCTCGCGCTCGACCAGCAGCAGCCTGCCGTCGTGGGAGGCGACGGCGGCGCGGGTGCCGTCCGGGGACATGGCCAGTTCGAGGACGCGGCCGAGCTGTCCGGCCCCCAGGCGGCGCGGGGCGGAGCCGGGGGCCAGGCCGGTGGCGGGGGCGAACTCCAGCGCGTCGTCGCCCTCGGCGTCGGTCACCCACACCACCCACTCCTCGCCGCCCGCGCGGAAGGCGCGCGGCAGCCGGGCCCGTACACCGGGTTCCGCCGCGAGGGCGCGGGCCGGCCCGTCGCGGTGGGTGACCCAGTGGACGGTGCCGCGCACGGCGACCGCGCTGCCCCGCCCGGTGTGGTCGGGGGTGGCGGAGTCCAGCCAGCGGGCGGCGTCCAGGACGAAGGGCTGGAGATCGGTACGGGAGCCGCCGAGCCGGATCCCGGGACGGCGGGGTTCGGCGCCGTCGAGGTCGTCCAGCACCCAGAGCCGCCCGGCGCTGACGTAGACGACACGGGTGCCGTCGCTCGCGGCGTGCCGGGCGTAGAAGCCGCCGAGCGGGGTGTGGCGGCGCAGGTCGGAGCCGTCGGCGAGGGAGGAGTACAGGGCGCCGGTGCCCTCGTGGTCGGAGAGGAAGGCGAGGCGGTCGCCGACCCAGGAGGGGTACTCGAGGTTGCCGTCCAGCTCCTCGTGCAGCCGGACGAACCGGCCGTCGCCGTCCCGGTCGATCCACAGCTTGCCCGCGGTGCCGCCCCGGTAGCGCTTCCACGCGGAGGCGTCCCGGTTCATCGTGGCGGACAGCAGCACGGTGTGGGGGCCGTGGGCGACGGCGCCGACGGGGCCGTACGGGAGGGTGGCGGCCGGTCCGCCGTCGAGCGGGACGGTACGGGCCCAGCTGTGGCGGGTGCTGTGCCGTCCGGCGGCGCTGACCGCCAGCACCTCGCCGTCCGGGGTCCAGTCGCGGACCTGGGTGCGGGCGTTGCCCCAGTGGGTCAGGCGCCGGGAGGGTCCGCCGTCCACGGGGGCGGTGTGCACCTCGGGGGCGCCGTCGCGGCGGGAGGTCCAGGCGAGGGTGGTGCCGTCGGGCGAGATACGGGGGTGGTTCACGGGTACGCCGTCGGCGCTGACCCGCCAGGCCCGGCCTCCGTCCAGCGGGGCGACCCAGACGTCGTCCTCGGCGGTGAAGGTGACCAAGTCGCCCCGCACATGGGGGAATCGGAGGTACGAGGCGGCGTTTTCCGTGGCAGCACCGTGAGTCACGCGATCACCCTACGCGCGAACGCCCGCACCCGGACCCGGAATTGATCCGTCTATTTGCCCTGGACCGGTCGGCACGCGGGGTCGTTCTCGCACCACAGGGTGCGGGTGACGGTGACGGTCACCGTGGGCCGGGGCTGGCCGGGCGGCCGGTAGGTGGCGGGCGGGGTGTAGGCCGGGGCGGCGTCGCAGTTGCCGAGCCCGCTCACCCGGAAGACCTGGCGGCCGCCGACCTCGGCGACGAGATTGCCGCGCACACAGGCCCCGCTCACCGCGCGGGTCACCTTGCCGGTGACGGTGATGTCCCGCCCGTCCTTGGTCTTGCCCTGGCAGTCGACGGTGACGACGGTGGATTCGCTCGGCGACCCGCCGGCCGGCGAACCGCCGTCCTGCCGCCCGGTGCAGGTCAGCCAACTCACGTCCACATCACGCTTCTTCAGCGCGTCGGTCGCGGTCGAGTCGGTGGTGTACGCGACCGAGGCAGCCCCCAGTTCTCCCGGCTGGCACGCCGTCACCGTACCGACGACGAGCGCCACGAGCCCACCGGCGGCCAGCACCCGAATCCCACTCGAAGCCCCCATACACCCCAGCGTCCCACCGACACCCCCACGGCGGAAGGCCGCATACGGCCAGTCACCCGAACGTGCGGCGCGGGGCCTTCAGGACCAGCGGCCGGTGCGGCCCAGCAGGAGAGCGGTCGCCGCGGTGCCCGCGGTGGAGGTGCGCAGAACGGAGGGGCCGAGGACGCAGGCGCGGGCGCCGGCCTCCTCGAAGAGCGCCAACTCGTCGCGTGAGACGCCCCCTTCGGGACCGACGACGAGCACGATCTCGCCCTCGGCCGGGAGTTCGGCGGTGGCCAGCGGGACCGACTCGTGATCGAAGTCGGAGTGCAGCACGGCGGCGAAGTCGGCCTGTGCGAGGAGCGCGGCGACCTGCTTGGTGGAGGCGGCCTCCGCGACCTCGGGGAAGCGGACCCGGCGCGACTGCTTGCCGGCCTCGCGGGCGGTGGAGCGCCACTTGCCGAGCGCCTTCAGCCCGCGCTCGCCCTTCCACTGGGTGATGCAGCGCGACGCCTGCCAGGGCACGATGCGGTCGACCCCGGTCTCGGTCATGGTCTCCACGGCGAGTTCGCCCCGGTCGCCCTTGGGCAGTGCCTGCACGACGGTGACGCGCGGCCGGGGCTCGGGCTCCTCGCGCACCTCGGGGAGGTCGACGACCAGCCGGTCCTTGCCCTCGGTGCCGGTGACCCGGCAGACCGCGTAACGTCCGGCGCCGTCGGTGAGGACGACCTCCTCGCCGGGCTCCAGCCGCTTCACCGAGACGGCGTGCCGCCCCTCGGGTCCGTCGAGCACGTACCGGGTGCCGTCCGTGCGGAAGTGGTCGACGACGAAGACGGGCGCGGTCATCGCGCGTCCCCTCCCTGGGCTCGGACGGGTCGGTACTGACGCCCCGACTCGCCCCGTACGAGGTTGAGTTCGGCGGCGAGGGTGCGGACGAGTTCGGCCGCGGGCAGCGGCCGGGCCAGCCGGTGGCCCTGGCCCGCCCAGAGCGACATGCCCTGGGCGTCCCCGGCGGCGGTGGCGGCCTTGCGCAGCGGCGAGGTCAGGTGGTGCACGTCGGGGTAGGCGGCGGGCGCGTACGGCCCGTGCTCGCGCAGGAAGCGGTTGGTCAGGGCGCGCGCCGGGCGCCCGGAGAAGGCGCGGGTCAGCTCGGTGCGCGGGAACACCGGGTCGGTCAGCGCCCGCTTGTGGATCTCGGGGGCGCCGGACTCCGGGGTGGCGAGGAAGGCGGTGCCGAGCTGGGCGGCGGTGGCTCCGGCGGCGAGGGCGGCGGCGATCTGGGCACCGCGCATGATGCCCCCGGCGGCCACGACCGGGATCTCCACGGCCCGCGCGGCCTGGGTGACCAGGGACAGCAGGCCGAGCCCGGTGCCGTCGTTCTCGGCGAGGTCGCGGTGGGTGCCCTGGTGGCCGCCCGCCTCGATGCCCTGCGCGATCACCGCGTCCGCCCCGGCCCGCTCGACCGCGCGGGCCTCCTCGACGGTGGTGGCGGTGACCAGGGTGACGGTCCCGGCCCGGCGCAGCGCGGCCAGCACCTCCGGGTCGGGCACGCCGAAGTGGAAGGAGACGGCGGCGACGGGGTCGTCCAGCAGGACGGCGAGCTTGGCGTCGTAGCCGTCGTCGCGGCCGCCGTCGGGGTCGCCGGCCTCGGTCTCGTACCAGGCGGCCTCACCGGCCAGTTGCTGGGCGTACAGCTCGACGGCGCCGGGCTCGGCCTGGGCGGGCTGGGGCAGGAAGAGGTTGACGCCGAAGGGGCGGCTGGTCAGCCCGCGCAGCCGTTTGATCTCGCGGTACATGCCGTCCGCGGTCTTGTAGCCGGCCGCGAGGAAGCCGAGCCCGCCGGCCTCGGAGACGGCGGCGGCCAGTTCCGGCACGGCGACACCGCCCGCCATGGGGGCCTGCACGATCGGATGCACGACGAGATCGGCCAGCGCGGAGGACATGCCCGCATGGTGTCATGTCCGCCTGACAAGTCCGAATCCGGCCCGGGCGTGGGGGCGCGCTGGGCGCCCCCCGCCGTCAGCGTCCGTTGAAGGCGTCCTTCAGCCGGGAGAACAGCCCCTGCTGGCCGGGCTGGAACTGCCCCGTGGGCCGCTCCTCGCCGCGCAGCTTGGACAGCTCCCGCAGCACCCGCTCCTGCTCGGCGTCGAGCTTGGTCGGGGTGGTGACCTCGACGTGCACGATCAGGTCGCCCCGGCCGCCGCCGCGCAGATGCGTGACGCCCCGGGTGTGCAGCGGGATCGACTGGCCGGACTGGGTGCCGGGCCGGATGTCGACCTCCTCCATGCCGTCCAGCGTCTCCAGCGGCACCTTGGTGCCGAGGGCCGCGGCGGTCATGGGGATGGTGACCGTGCAGTGCAGGTCGTCGCCGCGCCGCTGGAAGGTGGAGTGCGGCAGCTCGTGGATCTCGACGTAGAGGTCGCCGGCGGGGCCGCCGCCGGGGCCGACCTCGCCCTCGCCCGCGAGCTGGATGCGGGTGCCGTTGTCGACACCGGCGGGGATCTTCACGGTCAGGGTGCGCCGGGAGCGGACCCGGCCGTCGCCCGCGCACTCGGGGCACGGGGTCGGGACCACGGTGCCGAAGCCCTGGCACTGCGGGCAGGGGCGGGAGGTCATGACCTGGCCCAGGAAGGACCGGGTGACCTGGGAGACCTCGCCGCGGCCGCGGCACATGTCACAGGTCTGCGCGGAGGTGCCGGGGGCCGCGCCCTCGCCGCTGCAGGTGTTGCAGACGACCGCGGTGTCGACCTGGATGTCCTTGGTCGTGCCGAAGGCCGCCTCGTCCAGCTCGACCTCGATCCGGATCATCGCGTCCTGGCCGCGCCGGGTGCGCGAGCGCGGGCCGCGCTGCGACGCCGTGCCGAAGAACGCGTCCATGATGTCGGAGAAGTTGCCGAAGCCGCCGGCTCCGAAGCCGCCCGCGCCACCGGCGCCGCCGGCCTGCGAGAGAGGGTCGCCGCCGAGGTCGTAGACCTGCTTCTTCTGCGGGTCCGACAGCACCTCGTAGGCGGCGTTGATCTCCTTGAACCGCTCCTGGGTCTTCGGATCGGGGTTGACGTCCGGATGCAGCTCGCGCGCGAGCCTGCGGAACGCCTTCTTGATCTCATCCTGCGACGCGTCGCGGCGCACGCCGAGAACGGCGTAGTAATCCGTGGCCACTTACGACTCCGCCAGGATCTGTCCGACGTACCGTGCCACTGCGCGTACCGCTCCCATCGTTCCCGGATAGTCCATGCGGGTCGGTCCGACCACGCCGAGCTTGGCAACCGCCTCGCCGCCCGAACCGTAGCCGACCGACACGACGGACGTGGAGTTGAGTCCCTCGTGGGCGTTCTCGTGCCCGATACGCACGGTCACGCCCGGATCTTTGGCTTCGCCGAGGAGTTTGAGGAGCACGACCTGCTCCTCCAGGGCCTCCAGCACGGGCCGGATCACCAGGGGGAAGTCATGTCCGAAACGGGTGAGATTGGCGGTGCCGCCGATCATCAGCCGTTCCTCGTTCTCCTCGACCAGTGTCTCCAGCAGAGTGGAGAGCACTGTGGAGACCGTACCGCGATCCTCCGCCTCGAAGGCATCGGGGAGGTCCTCGACTAGTCGCGGTACGTCGCTGAACCGGCGTCCGGCCACCTTGCTGTTGAGCCGCGCGCGCAGGTCCGCGAGCGGTCCCTCGCCGAACGGGGCGGGGCAGTCGACCATCCGCTGCTCGACCCGGCCGGTGTCGGTGATCAGCACCAGCATCACGCGGGCGGGCGCGAGTGAGAGCAGTTCCACATGCCGCACGGTGGACCGGGTCAGCGAGGGGTACTGCACCACGGCGACCTGCCGGGTGAGCTGCGCGAGCAGCCGGACGGTGCGGGCCACCACGTCGTCCAGGTCGACCGCGCCCTCCAGGAAGTTCTGGATCGCGCGCCGCTCGGGCGCCGTCATCGGCTTCACACCGGCGAGCTTGTCGACGAAGAGCCGGTAGCCCTTGTCGGTGGGGATGCGCCCGGCGCTGGTGTGCGGCTGGGCGATGAAGCCCTCCTCCTCCAGTGCGGCCATGTCGTTGCGCACGGTGGCCGGGGAGACGCCGAGGCTGTGGCGCTCGGTGAGGGCCTTGGAGCCGACGGGCTCCTCGGTGCCGACGTAGTCCTGCACGATGGCGCGCAGTACCTGCAGCCTGCGTTCGCTCAGCATGCGCACCTCCGTCACGTCGCCCCACGGCCCTTACGGTGTCCCGCCTGGCACTCTGCGTGTGCGAGTGCCAGACATCCCCGGCCAGTGTACGGCCGCGGGGTGGTCACCGGGCAAGGTCGGTGCCGTCCGCCCGGCTTGTCCCCGGCTAGCGTCCAGGTATGACCGTGACTTGGGAAGACCTCGGGTGGGAGCACTTGGCGGAAGGGGTGGGCCGGTGCCGGCTGCCGGGCTGGGACTGCACGGTGGGGCTGGTCGTGGGCGCCGGCACGGCCCTGGTGGTGGACGCGGGGTCGGGTCTCGCGGAGGGGGCCGCGCTGCGGGCGGCGGTACGGCGGCTGGCCGGGCGGGATGTGACCCATCTCGCGCTGACCCACCCCCACTTCGATCACGTCCTGGGCGCCCCCGCCTTCGCCGGGGCGGAGGTCTACGGCGCGGTCGGCCTCGACGTGGTGTTCCGCCACGAGCGCGAGGCACTGCGGCGGGACGCGGTCGGGCACGGCGTCCCGGCCGGGGAGGCCGAGGCCGCCGTACGCGCCCTGGTGCCGCCCGCGCACGCCGTGTCCGGCGAGTGGACGCTCGACCTCGGCGGCGGCTCCCGGGTGCTGCTGGCCAACGTCGGGCCGGGGCACACCGCGCACGACCTCGCGGTGCTGGTGCCCGGCTCCCCGGAGGTCGTCTTCTGCGGGGATCTGGTGGAGGAGTCCGGCGAACCGCAGGCCGGGCCGGACGCGGTGCCGTCCCGCTGGCCGGACGCGCTGGACCGGCTGCTGAACCTCGGCGGCGAGGACGCACTGTACGTACCCGGTCACGGAGCGGTGGTTGACGCGGCCTTCGTACGACGCCAACGCGACGCCCTGGCAGCACGTTTCGGCGTGTCCTGAGTACCGGGCGGCCGCTTCTCCTATGGTCATCGGAATGCGCGACTATTCCCCCGACCTGACCGCCCCCTGGAAGAAACCGCAGCCGGTGCCCGAGGTGGCGGCCGAGGCGGGACTGGTGGTGGAGGAGCCCGGTACCGGGTTCTGCGGGGCGGTGATCCGCTGCGAGGCGGGGACGGTGACGCTGGAGGACCGCTTCGGCAAGCACCGGGTGTTCCCGCTGGAGCCGCGCGGCTTCCTGCTGGAGGGCCGCCCGGTCACCCTGGTCCGCCCGGCCGCCGCCCCGGTGAAGCCCGCCCGCACCGCCTCCGGCTCGGTCGCCGTCCCCGGCGCCCGCGCCCGCGTGGCCCGCGCGGGGCGGATCTACGTCGAGGGCAGGCACGACGCCGAGCTGGTGGAGAAGGTCTGGGGCGACGACCTGCGCATCGAGGGCGTCGTCGTGGAGTACCTGGAGGGCGTGGACGACCTGCCCGCCATCGTGGCCGAATTCGCACCCGGCTCCGACGCCCGCCTCGGCGTCCTGGTGGACCACCTGCTGCCCGGCACCAAGGAGTGGCGCATCGCCCGGTCGGTGACCAGCGAGCACGCCCTGGTGGTCGGCCACCCGTACATCGACATCTGGGAGGCCGTGAAGCCGTCGGCCGTCGGCATCCCCGCGTGGCCCCGCGTCCCCCGCGGCCAGGACTGGAAGACGGGCGTGTGCAAGGCCCTGGGGTGGCCGGAAAACACCGGTGCGGTGTGGCAGGCGATCCTGGCGAAGGTGACGTCCTACCGCGACCTGGAGCCGGAACTCCTCGGCCGGGTCGAGGAGTTGATCGACTTCGTCACCGCCGAGGCGTAACCGCCCGGCTCAGTCCACCAGGTCCCGCACCACCGCGTCGGCCAGCAGGCGTCCGCGCAGGGTGAGGGCGGCCCGGCCCTTGGCGTAGGGCCCGGGGTCCAGGAGGCCGTCGGTCAGGGCGCGGGCGGCGGCGGCCAGACCGGCGGGCTTCAGGAGGGACAGCGGGACGCCGTCGCGCAGGCGGAGTTCCAGGAGGACGCGTTCGACCCGGCGGTCCTCCTCGGTGAGCACTTCGCGGCCCGCGCCCGGGGTGCGGCCCGCGGCGAGGGCGGCGGCGTAGGCGCCGGGGTGCTTGACGTTCCACCAGCGCACCCCGCCGACGTGGCTGTGGGCGCCGGGGCCCGCGCCCCACCAGTCGGCGCCGCGCCAGTACAGCTCGTTGTGCAGGCAGCGGGCCGCCTCGGAGGTGGCCCAGTTGGAGACCTCGTACCAGTGCATGCCCGCCGCGGTGAGCAGTTCCTCGGCGATGAGGTACCGGTCGGCGTGCACGTCGTCGTCGGTCATCGGGACCTCGCCGCGCCGGATGCGCCGGGCGAGCTGGGTGCCCTCCTCGACGATCAGGGCGTAGGCGCTGATGTGGTCGGGGCCCGCGCCGAGCGCCGCCTGGAGGGAGGCGCGCCAGTCGTCGTCGGACTCGCCGGGGGTGCCGTAGATCAGGTCGAGGTTGACGTGCTCGAAGCCGGCCGCGCGGGCTTCGGCCACGCATGCCTCGGGGCGGCCGGGGGTGTGGGTGCGGTCGAGGATCTGGAGCACGTGCGGCTTCGCGCTCTGCATGCCGAAGGAGAGCCGGTTGAAGCCGCCCTCGCGCAGGGTGGCCAGGTAGGCCGGGTCGACGGAGTCCGGGTTGGCCTCGGTGCTGATCTCGGCGTCGGGCGCCAGGCCGAACTCGTCCCGGATCGCGCCCAGCATCCGTACCAGGTCACCGGCGGCCAGCAGGGTGGGTGTACCGCCGCCGACGAAGACCGTACGGACCTCGCGGGGGTCGTCGCCGAGCACCTTGCGGGCGAGCCGGATCTCGTCCACGACGGTGTCCGCGTAGTTGTCCCGCGAGGCGAGCACGCCCCCCGTGCCGCGCAGCTCGGTGGCGGTGTAGGTGTTGAAGTCGCAGTAGCCGCAGCGGGTGGCGCAGTACGGGACGTGCAGATAGAACCCGAGGGGCCGCTCGGCGGCACCGGCGAGCGCGGCGGCGGGCAGCGCGCCGTCGTCGGGGACGGACTCGCCGTCGGGGAGTGCGGAAGGCATGTCCTCCATTGTCCCGCACCGCGCGCGGGACCCGGTTCACCGCGCTGCGCCGCCCGTCTTCACTGTGCCTGGAGCACCAGCAGGGCGAGGTCGTCCTCGGGGGCGTCCTCGCCGAAGCCGTGCACGAGGTCGCGGATGCGGTCCGCGATGCGCTCGGCGCTCAGGCCGGTGCAGCCGGAGAGGGCGCGGGCGAGGCCGTCGCCGTCGTCGAACTGGTCGGTGCCGGAGCGGCGCTCGGTGACGCCGTCGGTGACGCACAGCAGGCTGTCTCCGGGGTGCAGCTCGATGGTCTCGCAGGTGTAGGTCTCGTCCTCGACGACGCCGAGCAGGGTCTGCGGGCGGGCGGCGGTGCTGACCCGGCCGTCGGGGCGCAGCACCAGGGGCAGCGGGTGCCCGGCGGAGGCGAGGGTGCAGCGGACGCCGCCTTCGACCGGGGTCAGCTCGCCGTACAGCAGGGACAGGAACCGGGTCTGCGGGCCGTCGCCGGGGGCGAAGGGTCCGCCTCCGGCGGCGATCAGGGCGCGGGCGGCGGCGTCGGCGGCCTCGGTGGCGTCGTCCAGGAGGAGCTGGTTGAGGCGGTCGAGGACGTCCGCGACGCCGTACCCCTCGCGGGCGAGCAGCCGGAGCCAGGGGCGGGCGAGGCCGATGACGACGGCGGCCTCGGGGCCCTTGCCCTGGACGTCGCCGACGGCGAAGCACCAGCGGCCGTGCCCGGCCGGGAAGAGGTCGTAGAAGTCGCCGCTGGGGCCGCCCTGGTCGCGGGGTTCGTAGACCAGCGCGCTGGTCATGCCGGGGATCTCGGCGACCGCGCCGGGCAGCAGGCCGCGCTGGAGGACGGCGCTGATGGTGGCCTGGCGGGCGTACTGGCGGGCGGCGCCGATGGCGAGGGCGACCCGGCGGCCGAGGTCCTCGACCAGGCCGGTGACCTCGTCGGGGAAGCCGAGCAGTCCGCAGCGGCCGATGAGCAGGGTGCCGAGCGGGCGGCCTCCGGCGATCAGCCGGTAGGCGAGCGCGGTGCCGTGGGTGCCCTCGGGGCCGAGCGCGGTGCCGGGCCAGGGGTAGGGCTCGGGGCCGGAGCGCACGGTGTGGCGGGAGCGCGGCGGCTCCTTCTCCAGGGCCCGCTGGAGGTCCTCGGTGCGGGCCTCGCTGGTGTGCCAGACGCGGGCGGGGCCGTCGCCGCCACCGCGCACGGTCGCCTCGTCCTCCAGCCAGATCGCGCACCAGTCCGCGAGGCGGGGCACGATCAGCTGGCCGGTGAGAGCGGCGACCAGGTTCTCGTCGAGCTGCCCGGCGAGCAGGTCGGAGGCTTCGGCGAGGAAGGAGAGCGCGCCCCGGCCGAGCCAGTCCCGGTCGCCCGCGGCGCGCTGCGGCTGCGGGGCGAGGGCCTCGGCGGCGATCAGGGCGGGGGCGGGCGCGGGGCCGGCGGGCTCCTCGGTGCCGCCGGGCGGCAGCCGGGCCCAGACGGTCTTGCGGCCGGTGCGGTAGGTGACGCCCCAGGACTCGGCGAGGGTGGCGACCAGCCGCAGCCCGCGCCCGTGCTCGGGCGTCTCGTACGGAGCCTCGTCGGCGGGGTCGCGCGGGGCGCGCGCGGGGTGCTGGTCGTGGACCTCCACTACGAAGGCGCCGCTCTCCTCCAGCCGCCAGCCGACCTCCACCTCGGTGCCGGCGTGGACGACGGCGTTGGTGACGAGTTCGCTGACGACCGCGGTGGCGTCCTCGCCGAGCCGGGCGGCGCCGTCGGGGCCGGTGAGGCCGAGGCCGGCCCAGTCGGCGAAGGCGGCGCGGACGAGCGCGCGCGCCGAGCCGGGGGCGGCGGGGCTGCCGGGGAGGGTGGCCCGGCCCTCGGCGAGCGGACGCGTGCCGGAGGGCGCCGGCGCCTCCTCCGCTCCGGCGCCGCCCGCCCGCTGCACGGGTATGGCCGCCATGTCCATGCGGCCAGGGTGACAGACAGGCGGGACGCATAAGCACCGAGTCACCGAAGTGAACGCTCGTGACGGCGAACTGCGCTATCGCCCGGCCAGAACACGCTCAATTCCGGTCATGGCCGAAAGAGAACCCGCCGGGGCGGCCGAAAAACCACCCCGGCGGGTGCCGCTCACGCCTCGCGGGCCCCGTTGTACATCTCGTCGATCAGGCCCTTGTACTCCCGCTCGACCACCGGCCGCTTCAGCTTCAGGCTCGGCGTGATCTCGCCGTGCTCCACGTCGAGGTCGCGCGGCAGCAGCCGGAACTTCTTGATGGTCTGCCAGCGCTGCAGCCCCTCGTTGAGCTGCTTCACGAACCCGTCGACCAGCTCGACGGTCTGCGGCGCGGCCACCACCTCGGCGTACGACTTGCCCTCCAGGCCGTTCTCGGCGGCCCACTGGAGGATCGCGGGCTCGTCGAGCGCGATGAGGGCGGTGCAGTAGTTCCGGTCGGCGCCGTGCACCAGGATGTTGGAGACGTAGGGGCAGACCGCCTTGAACTGGCCCTCGACCTCGGCGGGCGCCACGTACTTGCCGCCCGAGGTCTTGATGAGGTCCTTCTTGCGGTCGGTGATGCGCAGATACCCGTCCGCGGACAGCTCGCCGATGTCGCCGGTGTGGAACCAGCCGTCGGACTCCAGCACCTCGGCGGTCTTCTCGGGCTGCTGGTGGTAGCCCTCCATGACACCGGGGCCGCGCAGCAGGATCTCGCCGTCGTCCGCGATGCGCACCTCGCAGCCGGGCAGCGGCTTGCCGACCGTGCCGGTGCGGTAGGCCTCGCCGGGGTTCACGAAGGAGGCGGCGGAGGTCTCGGTGAGGCCGTACCCCTCCAGGATGTGGATACCGGCGCCGGCGAAGAAGTAGCCGATCTCGGGGGCGAGGGCGGAGGCGCCGGAGACGCAGGCGCGCAGTCTGCCGCCGAACGCCTCGCGCAGCTTGCCGTAGACCAGGGCGTCGGCGGCCTTGTGCTTGGCGGCCAGCGCGAACGGCACGGATGCGGTGCCGGTGCGGCGGAAGCTGTCCTGGGACGCCTTGGCGTACTCGCGGGCGACCTCGGCGGCCCACTGGAAGATCTTGTACTTGGCCGCGCCGCCCTCGCGGGCCTTGGCGGCCACGCCGTTGTAGACCTTCTCGAAGATGCGCGGCACGGCGGCCATGTAGGTCGGCCGGACCACGGGCAGGTTCTCGATGATCTTGTCCACCCGGCCGTCGACCGCGGTGACGTGGCCGACCTCGATCTGGCCGGAGGTGAGCACCTTGCCGAAGACGTGGGCGAGCGGCAGCCAGAGGTACTGCACGTCGTCGGCGGAGACCAGGTCGGTCGAGCCGATGGCCCGCGCCATGTAGGCCCAGTTGTCGTGCGGCAGCCGCACGCCCTTGGGGCGGCCGGTGGTGCCGGAGGTGTAGATGAGGGTGGCGAGCTGCTCGCGGGTGATCGCGCCGACCCGCTCCTTGATCAGCTCGGGGTGCCGCTCCAGGTAGGCGGTGCCGCGCTTCTCCAGCTCGGCGAGGGTGATCACCCAGTCCCCCGTCTCGGCGCCGGCCGGGTCGATCACGACGACCTTGGTCAGCGAGGGCAGCTCGGCCCGCCGCTCCAGCGCCTTGGCGACCTGCGCGGCGTCCTCCGCGATCAGCACCCGGCTGTCGGAGTCGGACAGGATGAACGACGACTCGTCGGCGTTGGTCTGCGGATAGACGGTGGTGGTGGCACCGCCCGCGCACATGATGCCGAGGTCGGCCAGAATCCACTCGACGCGGGTGGAGGAGGCGAGCGCCACCCGCTGCTCGGACTCGATCCCCAGGTCGATCAGGCCGGCCGCGATCGCGTTGACCCGCTCCGCCGCCTGTCCCCAGGTCAGCGACCGCCACTCGTCGGGGCCCTCGCCGGAGGCCGCCGGTACCGGGTACCGGTACGCCTCGGCGTCCGGTGTGGCCGCCACGCGCTCCAGGAAGAGGGCCGCCACGGACGGCGGACGGTTCTCGATCAGGGTCTGTGTGTCGCTCACGACATCCTCCGGGGCCCGCGACGGTGCGGCTGACTCGGTGCGGCTGGGTGGACTCACGCTGGTGGGAAGCTGTTGTTTAACCCGCGAGTAACTAGCGAGCAGGGATCAGGGTAAGGGGCGACCGGCCACCGCGTAAGAGGCCACGGCCTGTCACTTCGCACCGCAACCCCATCGAGATCCGGCCCCGGACGGCCCCCCGCACGAGCGGGGGCCCGCCGTACGCGTGTACGGCGGGCCCCACTTTGCCCGTTTCGCTCCGACAACCCGGCGCGGTCGCGGGCTACTTCTTGCCCTTGCCCGAGCTTCCGGCGCCGTCGTCGCTGGAGAGCACGGCGATGAACGCCTCCTGGGGAACCTCCACGGAACCCACCATCTTCATCCGCTTCTTGCCCTCCTTCTGCTTCTCCAGCAGCTTCCGCTTACGGGAGATGTCACCGCCGTAGCACTTGGCGAGGACGTCCTTGCGGATGGCGCGGATGGTCTCGCGGGCGATGACCCGCGAGCCGATGGCGGCCTGGATCGGCACCTCGAACGCCTGCCGCGGGATCAGCTCGCGCAGCTTGGCGACGAGCCGGACCCCGTAGGCGTACGCCTGGTCCTTGTGGGTGACCGCCGAGAAGGCGTCCACCTTGTCGCCGTGCAGCAGGATGTCGACCTTGACCAGGGAGCTGCTCTGCTCGCCCGTGGGCTCGTAGTCCAGGGAGGCGTAGCCGCGGGTCTTGGACTTGAGCTGGTCGAAGAAGTCGAAGACGATCTCCGCGAGCGGCAGGGTGTAGCGGATCTCGACCCGGTCCTCGGAGAGGTAGTCCATGCCGAGCAGGGTGCCGCGCCGGGTCTGGCACAGCTCCATGATCGAGCCGATGAACTCGGAGGGCGCGAGGATCGTGGCGCGCACGACCGGCTCGTACACGTCCGCGATCTTGCCCTCGGGGAACTCGCTCGGGTTGGTCACCGTGTGCTCGGTGCCGTCCTCCATGACCACGCGGTAGACCACGTTGGGCGCGGTGGCGATGAGGTCGAGGCCGAACTCTCGCTCCAGCCGCTCCCGGATCACGTCCAGGTGCAGCAGGCCGAGGAAGCCGACGCGGAAGCCGAAGCCGAGGGCGGCGGAGGTCTCCGGCTCGTAGACCAGGGCGGCGTCGTTGAGCTGGAGCTTGTCCAGCGCCTCGCGCAGCTCGGGGTAGTCGGAGCCGTCCAGCGGGTACAGGCCCGAGAAGACCATCGGCTTCGGGTCCTTGTAGCCGCCGAGCGCCTCGGTGGCGCCCTTGGCCTGGCTGGTGACGGTGTCACCGACCTTGGACTGGCGGACGTCCTTCACACCGGTGATCAGGTAGCCCACCTCACCGACGCCGAGACCGTCGGCCGGGAGCATCTCCGGCGAGCTGACGCCGATCTCCAGCAGCTCGTGGGTGGCGCCGGTGGACATCATCCGGATGCGCTCACGCCTGTTGAGCTGGCCGTCGATGACACGGACGTACGTCACGACACCGCGGTAGGAGTCGTAGACCGAGTCGAAGATCATCGCGCGGGCGGGGGCGTCCGCGTCACCGACCGGGGCCGGGATCTCCTTGACGACCTTGTTCAGCAGCGCGTCGACGCCGAGACCGGTCTTCGCCGAGACCTTCAGCACGTCGTCGGGGTCACAGCCGACCAGGTTCGCCAGCTCCTCGGCGAACTTCTCCGGCTGCGCGGCCGGCAGGTCGATCTTGTTGAGCACTGGGATGATCTTGAGGTCGTTCTCCATCGCCAGGTACAGGTTGGCGAGGGTCTGGGCCTCGATGCCCTGGGCGGCGTCGACGAGGAGGACGGTCCCCTCGCAGGCGGCCAGCGACCGCGAGACCTCATAGGTGAAGTCGACGTGGCCCGGCGTGTCGATCATGTTGAGGATGTGCGTCGTGCCCTGGTCGGGGCCCTCGGTCGGGGCCCAGGGCAGACGCACCGCCTGGGACTTGATCGTGATGCCGCGCTCGCGCTCGATGTCCATCCGGTCGAGGTACTGAGCACGCATCTGCCGCTGCTCGACCACGCCGGTCAGCTGGAGCATCCGGTCGGCGAGCGTGGACTTGCCGTGGTCGATGTGCGCGATGATGCAGAAGTTGCGGATCAGAGCCGGGGCGGTACGGCTCGGCTCGGGCACATTGTTAGGGGTCGCGGGCACGCAGGGTCCTGTCTCTTGAGGCGCCTTATGCCTCGGGTCGGATCGATACGTAGCTTCCATGGTCCCACGGGGAGCGACCGGGGAGCGTTTTGGGCCGCCGTCGGGGCCGCTGGTACTGTAGAGCGCTGTGCCTCATGCCCTCTCAGCGCGAGGCGCGACGACAAATTTCTGGATCACCGGTACGGGACCTTTCGCGGGCCCGTGCCTGAACCTGTAAAGGCTCCTTTCGTGGCGAACATCAAGTCCCAGATCAAGCGGATCAAGACCAACGAGAAGGCTCGGCTGCGCAACAAGGCCGTCAAGTCCTCCCTGAAGACCGCGATCCGCAAGGCCCGTGAGGCCGCTGCCGCGGGTGACGTCGAGAAGGCCACCGAGTACCAGCGCGCTGCCGCGCGTCAGCTCGACAAGGCCGTCTCGAAGGGCGTCATCCACAAGAACCAGGCCGCCAACAAGAAGTCGGCGCTCTCGGCCAAGGTCGCGGACCTCAAGGGCTGAACCTCCTTCTGATCTGACCGCCGGAGGGACTCACGAGCGGGCCCTCTCTATCCGCTCCCGTCCGGCATCCCGAAGCCACACGCGGCCTGCGTTCGCCACGCGGGTGTGGCTTCAGCATCTTGGTCCCAAGGCCCCGGTCTCCTCTCCCAAGGAGGCGCCGGGGCCTTCGGCATGCCTGGGGGTGCCCCGGTTCAGCGGGGGTGCGGGGTGGCAGGGACCGAGGAGTGCCGCTCGGCCCGCGCCCCCCTAGGCCCGCCCTCGGGAGCGGGCCGCCCTGGCGATGGTCACGACCGCCTTCTCCAGCGCGTACTCGGGGTCGTCACCGCCGCCCTTCACGCCGGCGTCGGCCTCCGCGACCGCGCGCAGCGCCACGGACACCCCGTCCGGAGTCCAGCCCCGCATCTGCTGGCGGACCCGGTCGATCTTCCACGGCGGCATCCCCAGCTCACGGGCGAGGTCGGCGGGCCGGCCGCCGCGCGCCGAGGACAGCTTGCCGATGGCCCGCACGCCCTGGGCCAGCGCACTGGTGATCAGCACCGGCGCCACCCCGGTCGACAGCGACCAGCGCAGCGCCTCCAGCGCCTCCGCCGTGCGCCCCTCCACCGCCCGGTCGGCGACGGTGAAGCTCGATGCCTCGGCGCGGCCGGTGTAGTACCGGCCGACCACGGCCTCGTCGATCGTGCCCTCGACGTCGGCCACGAGCTGGGCCGCCGCGGAGGCCAGTTCGCGCAGGTCGCTGCCGATCGCGTCGACCAGCGTCTGGCACGCCTCGGGCGTCGCGGACCGCCCGAACTCCCGGAACTCCCCCCTGACGAACGCCAGCCGGTCCGCCGGCTTGGTCATCTTGGGGCAGGCGACCTCGCGCGCGCCCGCCTTACGGGCCGCGTCCAGCAGCCCCTTGCCCTTCGCACCACCCGCGTGCAGCAGGACGAGCGTGATCTCCTCGGCGGGCGAGCCGAGGTACGCCTTGACGTCCTTGACCGTGTCGGCAGAGAGATCCTGTGCGTTGCGTACGACCACGACTTTGCGCTCGGCGAAGAGCGAGGGACTGGTCAGCTCGGCGAGGGTGCCGGGCTGCAACTGGTCCGGGGTGAGGTCGCGTACGTCCGTGTCGGCGTCGGCGGCCCGAGCGGCGGCCACCACCTCCCGCACGGCACGGTCGAGCAGGAGGTCCTCCTGGCCCACGGCAAGGGTCACCGGGGCGAGAGGGTCGTCATTCGCAGTCTTTCTTGCCATCACTGACAGCATCCCACGCGGCACCGACAACCAAGCGGGGCGTGCACCCTGGCCGGCCCCGGAGCGGACCCCGAGGCGGGGGTCAGGGGCGTGGGGGGCGCGTGACGCGGGCGCTTCGCCCGAGGTGCGGGTGCCGGCTCACGGCTCCTCCCGCCAGCCCTCCCACTCGGCCGCGAAGGCGTCCAGTTCGGCGGGGTCCAGCCGGGCCGCCTCGTCGCGCAGGACCAGCAGCCACTGGGCGTCCTCCGCGTCGTCCTCGCCGGCCAGCGCGTCCCGGACGAGCCGGGGCTCCTCGTCGACGCCGAACCGCGCCCCCAGCGCCTCGGCCGCCTCCTCGGCGGCGTCACGGTCGGGGAGCACCAGCACATGTCTCACATCACTCACGCGGCCATTGTCCGGTACGGCGCGAGGGTGGGTGCCCCGGAGGCCGGCCGACGCTCAGCCCGTGAGCACGCGCGGCACGACCTGCACGTCCAGGTCGACCCGGATGCTCGGCCCGATCGCCGCGATGCCGCGGGCCAGCAGGGTCTGCCAGTTGATCGTGTAGTCGTCGCGGTGGAGTTCGGTGGTGGCGCGGCAGGCGGCGCGGGTCTCGCCCTCCATGCCGTTGCCGAGGCCGAGGTACTCGGTGTCGAGGGTCACGGTGCGGGTCACGCCGTGCAGCGAGAGTCCGCCGGTGACGGCCCAGCGGTTGCCGCCCCGGCGGACGAACCGCTCGCTGTAGAACTCCAGCGTCGGGTAGCGCCCCACGTCCAGGAAGTCGGGCGAGCGCAGGTGGTCGTCGCGCATCCGCACCCCGGTGTCGATGGAGGCCGCGTCGATCACCACGTGCATCGCCGAGTTCTCGACCCGGTCGGCGATCCGTACCGCGCCCGCGAAGGAGTTGAACCGCCCGTGGATACGGGCCAGTCCGATGTGCCGGGCGGTGAAGACGATGGAGGAGTGGACCGGGTCGACGTCCCAGTCGCCCCGCATGGGGGGCTCGGCCGGGGGCGCCACCTGGAGGGTCACGTCACCGAGCGAGGCGAGGGAGTTCTCCGCGACCAGTGCCGTGGCCCGGTAGGGCGTGTACCCCTCGGCGGAGACCGCGAGCCGGTACTCGCCGGCCGGGACGGTCGCCATGAAGGAGCCGTACGGATCGGTGCCGCCGGTGACGACCTTGCGGCCGAGGCTGTCGCTGACCGTGAACTCGGCGGAGGCGACCGGCTGGTTGACCGGATCGAGCACCCGGCAGCTCAGTACGCCCGCGTCGGCCGGGGTGCGGACCGCCGCCAGCGGACTCGTCCGGTGGACCCGGTCCGTTCGTTTCTCCAGCCACCGGCCGAACATGTACGCCACTCCCGTGCGCCTTGACCCTCTGCGATTGTCGAAGAGTCATTCGATCACCGATGTGGCTTTCGAGCAAAACGGGCCCACATCACGGGAGTACGGCCCATGCGCCGGAAGTCACCCGAATTGGCCGTCCCGGACGGTGGGCACGTGACTCAGCCCGATCCCGAACCCGTCCCGGTACACCGCGAGCACCTCCTCGTCCGTCCCCAGCTCCCGCGTCTCCTTCCGCCCCTCGGCATCCGTGGTCGTCAACGTCCGTCCGCTGAGCGTGATCCGCCCGCCGTCGTCCGTGATCCGCGAGCACACCAGGGACTGGGTGAAGTGCGACTCCGGCGAGGTCGAGTGCCACCACGCTCCGGCGCGGAAGTCGGCGAGCGTGCGGGGGCGCGTCTCCAGGCGGTACTGCGGCTTGCCGTCCCGGAGGACGTCCAGGTCCCCGTCGCCCGCCTCCACCACCCGGAACGTGCCGCCGGGGTCCGCCTGGTCCCCGCGCTCACCGAAGGCCAGCGGACCGTGGCTGTGCGCGCCGAACCCCACGTCGGCGATCAGGTCTTCGCCGTCCACCGTCCGCACGCGCAGGGCGAGATGGTCGTACGGGATGCCGAGGCCCCCGTCCCCGTGCACCCGTCCCGCGAGGAGCTGGACCTCGTGACCGAGCGCGGCCAGCAACAGGCCGAAGGCCCCGTTGAGTTCGTAGCAGAAGCCGCCCCTGCGGCCCCCGGCCACCTTGGCCAGCAGCGCGTCCTCCTCAAGGACGACGGGCTCGCCGAGGTGGATCGACAGGTTCTCGAAGGGCACGGCTCGCAGGTGGCGCAGGTGCAGCTCCCGCAGGGCGTCGGCGGTGGCCCGCGCGGGGCGCTCCGCGCCGAGGCGCCGGAGGTAGGCGTCGGTCTGGGTGGGGTTCATGGGGCCAGTGTGGCGGGCGGCGGGGCGCATGGTCCCGCGTCGCGGCGTACGCGTACCCCCGAAGGCCCGCGGAAGTGACCCGCTACTCCGTGAACAGGCTGATCAGGTGGTGCGGCGTGTCCTTGCCCAGCATCTCGCGGAGATCGACCCCCTCCAGCGCGGCCGCGGCACTGCGCGGGAACATCTCGCGCTCGTACGCGGTGAGCGCGGCCTCCACGTCGCCCGGGTGTGCCGCGATGGCCTTGCCGAGTTCGGCGCCGTCGTAGAGGGCGAGGTTGGCGCCCTCGCCGTTCGGGGCGGTGAGGTGGGCGGCGTCGCCGAGCAGCGTCACGCCCGGTGTGCGGTCCCAGCGGTGCTCGGCGGGCAGGGCGTGGATCTGGCGCGGCACCGGCGCGGTGTCGCCGTCGGCGACGAGCGCGGTGAGCCGCGGAGCCCAGTCGTCGAACTCGTGCGCGATGTGCGCGAGCGCGGCGGCGGAGTCGGAGAAGTCGATCCCGTCGAACCAGTCGCGCGGCCGGAGGAGCATCACCCAGGTGTGCAGGTTCCCGCCCCGCTCCCGGTGCGTCAGAACTCCCTTGCCCGGCGCGAGGATCATCGTGGAGCCGTCGCAGACCAGCTTCGCGCTCTCCGGGTGCCGGGTGTCGGCGTCGAGCAGGTGGGTCTCCACGAAGGAGACGCCGGTGTACTCGGGCGTCGCGCCGGACAGCAGCGGCCGGACCCGCGACCACGCGCCGTCCGCGCCCACCAGCAGCTCCGAGCCGACCGTGGTGCCGTCGGCGAAGGCGACCTCGTGACGGCCGCCGCCGAGCCCGCGGACTCCGGTGACCTTGCGGCCCCACCGCACGGTGCCGGCCGGCAGCGAGTCGAGCAGCATCTGCCGCAGTTCGCCACGCGGCACCTCGGGATTGGTGCCCGTGCCGTCGTCGGGCAGGTCCAGCAGCACCTCGGCCTCCGGGCTCAGGACGCGTGTCGCCTGGCGCCCTTCGAGGATGAGGGCGCGGAACTCGTCGTACAGACCGGCGTCCCGCAGCGCGGGCTGGCCGTTGTAGTCCCGGATGTCGAGAAGGCCGCCCTGTGCGCGTGCCGTGGGGGAGGTCTCCGCCTCGTAGACCGTGGACCGGATGCCGTGGACGTGCAGAACGCGGGCGAGGGTGAGGCCGCCGAGTCCCGCGCCGATGATCGTGACGTGAATGCTCATGGGCCCAAGCTCGCAAGCCCGGCCGACAGAGCTCCGACACGAGGCCGACAGTCACCCGGCCCGGCCGACAGCGTGACGACACGCATGAGCACGGCGGCGTGGTGCTCTACGCGTCGCCCGGCTGGGGCACCGTGTCGCCGATGACGGCGGCCAACCGCTGGAGCTGGGCGGCGAGTTCGTGGCGTTCGGCGGGGGTGAAGTGGGAGAGGGCCTCGGACTGGCGTGAGCGGAGTTCGGCGCGCATGGCGGCGAGGCGGTCGGCGCCGTCGGCGGTGAGGCGGACGAGGACCTGGCGTTCGTCGTGCGGGGAGCGCTGCCGGGTGACCACGCCCGCCGTCTCGAGCTGCTTGAGCATCCGGGTGGCGGTGGGGACGCTGACCTCGGCGGTGACGGCGAGCCTGCCGACCGGCAGCCCCTCGCCCTCCGCGTCCGCGGCCAGCGGTTCCAGCAGGGTGAGCTGGGCCATGGACAGTCCGGTCCCGGCGCGGCCCATGGTGGCCGCCCGGGAGCGGCGCATGGCGTAGAACAGCCGGTCGGCGGCCTGCGCCAGCTCCCGTACGCCCGCCTCGCCCTCGTCGCGCTTGCTGATGTCTCGCATGACTGTTAGCTTACTAAATGAAGTCGTTAGCAAGCTAAGCTTTAGGAGGCTTTGAGTCATGGACTTCCCCGCACGCATCGATGTCCACCACCACATCGTCCCGCCGGTCTGGGCCGGGACCCTGGCCGCGCGCGGCCTGAACTCCGGTGGCTGGGCCATCCCGGACTGGAGCCCGGAGAGCGCGATCGCGATGATGGACCAGCAGGGCATCGCCACCGGCGTCATGTCCGTCACCTCGCCCGGCGTCCACCTCGGTGACGACGCCGACGCCCGCGGCCTGGCCCGCGCCGTCAACGAGTACGGCGCCGAGGTCGTCAAGGACCACCCGGACCGCTTCGGCCACTTCGCCAGCATCCCGCTGCCCGACGTGGACGCCGCTGTGGCGGAGGCCGTGTACGCGCTCGACGTCCTCGGGGCCGACGGTGTGGTCCTGATGTCCAACGCCCACGGCAAGTACCTGGGCGACCCGGACTTCGAGCCGCTGTGGGCCGAACTGGACCGCCGGGCCGCGAACGTCTTCGTGCACCCCGCGCAGCCCCCGATGCCGCTGCTGCCGGGCACCCCGGCGCCGCTCGCGGACTACGTCTTCGACACCACCCGCACCGCCCTGAACATGGTGCTGAACGGTGTGATGGACCGCTACCGCGACGTCCGCGTCATCCTGTCCCACGGCGGCGGCTTCCTGCCCTACGCCGCGTACCGGTTCACCGGCCTGACCTCCACCGTCGTGGACCGGGAGCGCAGGGCCGAGGACATCCTGCGCGACCTGAAGCGGTTCTACTTCGACACCGCCCTGTCCGCGAGCCCCTCCGCCCTGCCGGCCCTGCTCGCCTTCGCCGAGCCCGGCCACGTCCTCTACGGCAGCGACTGGCCCTTCGCCCCGACGGAGGCCGGCACCTACTACAACCACTTCCTGGAGACCTACCAGGACTTCGCGCCCGGCCAGGCCGAGGCCGTCGACCGCGGCAACGCCGAGGCGCTCTTCCCCCGCCTCGCCCGCTGACCACTCCACCGGGACGCCCCGCACCGCCGGTGCGGGGCATCGGTGCGTCGCGGGGCAGCCTCGGGCGGGGCGGCCTGCCTCGGGCGGGGCGGCCTCAGGCGAGGCGGCCTCAGGCGGGGCGGCCTCAGGCGGGGCGGCCTCAGGCGAGGCGGCCGAAGATCCTCTTGGCGTTGCCGTGGTCGAAGGCGGTCTTCTGCTCGTCCGTGAGGCCGCTGCGCGTGTCCAGCAGCCGGTTGAACGCCGCCGCTACGGGCGCGGGGGCGTAGGGGAAGTCACTGCCGAAGAGGATGCGTTCGTGGTCCGCGAAGGCCAGGAAGCTGGGGAAGGCGTCCGGCCCGGAGGACAGGGCGGTGTCCCAGTAGAAGAGCCGGAACTTCGCCAGCAGCTCCTCGGTGGTGGGTCCCTCGGGGTCGAGGGCCGGCTGGAGTTCGCAGAACCGCATCACCGCGTAGGGGACGAACCCGCCCGCGTGAGCCAGGATGATCTTCGCGTCCGGGTAGCGGTTCAGCACCCCGGAGAACACCATCTGCACGGCGTTCCGGGTGGTGTCGTAGGGGTAGTCCACGAGCGGCCCCGGCACCTCCGGCAGCGGCGAGACGAGCGGGTGGCCCGGATGGATGAACACCACGGCCGACCGCCGGTTCAGCGCCTCCCAGAGCGGCGCGTACCTCGCGTCGCCCAGGTAGACACCCTCGTAGTTGCTCAGCAGCACGACTCCGTCGGCGCCCAGCTCGTCCAGCGCGTACTCGGCCTCGGCCACTGCGCCCTCGACGTCCGGCAGCGGGACCGTGGCGAAGTTCCCGAACCGGTCGGGGTACCGGCCGACCAGCTCGGCCACGTACTCGTTGACCCCGCGCGCCATGTCCCGGCGCGCCTGCCCCTGCCAGCCGACCACACTGGGCGCGGTCAGCGACAGGACACTGGTGGCGATCTTCTGGTCGTCCATGTACGCCAGATGCGCCTCCGGACTCCAGGCGGGGGTGGCCCAGCCCGACGGATCTCCGCCATGACTCGGCAACGCGTCGCCCCAGAAGGGGGGCACTACATGCGTATGCACATCGACACGGGCAGCGTTCGGCATCGGACTCCCTCCCGGTCTCTTCCGGAACGTAGCCCGCGGAGGGCGCTTCCGCGATTCGAGGCCGGGAGCGGGGTGTTCGCGTCCGCCGGGCGCGTCTTGCTCCATCAGAGGTATCGATCGCTGCGCCGCTGTGCTACCTGAGGACAGTGACGCTTTCCAAGATGCCCGGCAGGCCGTTCGACGCAGTGCTGTGCGACCTCGACAACGTGATCCGCTTCTACGACACGACGGAGCTGGCAGGACTGGAGCGCGGTGCCGGGCTGGCGGAGGGAACCACCGAGAGGGTGGCCTTCGCGCCGGAGACGGACCTCCCACTGCTCCTCGGTGAGATCACCAAGGAACAGTGGGGGGAGTCCATCGCACTCGGCCTAGCAGGCCAGGTGTCGCAGGCCCAGGCGCGTGCGCTCGGGACGGCGTTCGCCAACTCGCCGTTTCGGGCCGACGACGTCGTGGTCGACCTGCTTGCCCGGGCACGGAAGCACATGCCCTTGGTGCTGGTGACCAACGCGTCCGTGGAACTGGAGGACGATCTGGCCCTGCTCGGACTCACGGATCTCGCCGACCACGTCGTCAGCAGTGCTCGGGTGGGCGTGGTCAAGCCGAACCGGAGGATCTATGAGATCGCGGCCGCCCAGGCGGGAGTTGCCGTGGACCGGTGTCTCTTCGTGGACGACCGACTGGAGAATGTGCAAGCCGCGGTCGGGCTCGGCATGACCGGCGTGCACTATCGCGAACCTGCTGATCTCCGTGGGGCGTTGGGGGTCTTGCTGGACCGCTGAGACGGTCCGGACCGTCGGGCTGCCCGGTCCAGTAGTCCGTTCGCCGCCTGGCGAGCCGGTCGGCAGTCGGGAGAACCGGGACGAGTGGTGGAACGACTTCCACTCCTCGGTGGCCGAGGCTGTGGGGCGGGGCGTGCGGGCACGCGGGCGCGGGTCGTCTCCGAGCCGCTGTCGGAGTACATCCGCTACGCGCCCTCCCGCACGACCGCTTCCTCACCTGAGGGCTACCGCAAGGGCAACTCGGCGAGCATGACGGCGTAGACCGGGGAGTCGGGGAAGGGCCGGCGTTCGCCGATCTTCTTGAAACCCCAGTCCTCGTACAGGGATTGCACGCGCGGGTGGGTCACGTCGACCAGGAGGACCGCGAGATCCTCGGGGCGGTCCTCGAAGAGCGCGCGGGTCAGCGCGTCCGAGACGCCCTGCTTGCGTTTGGAGGGGTGGACGGCCAGCTCGGAGAAGGCGAATGTCCGGTGCTTCTCGGGGACTTCGTCGACGTACTCGCGCCACCACTCCCGGCCCTCGTCCGACGGGGCGCCGTAGGCGAAGCCCATCGGCTCCGCACCGTTGTACGCGATCACGCAGGCGTAACCCTCCTTGCCGCCCCAGTGATCCACGAACCAGGGGAACTTCTTCTTGAAGTCGTCGTCCCGGTCCGGCCCGGCTGCTGCGGCGTGCAGGTCGATGATCGTCTGACGGATCTCCGCCAGGTCCTCGGTCCCGAAGTGGCGGATGTCCAGCCCAGCGGCGGTCACAGGCGACTCCATTCCGTGCGGTAGCGGTCGCCCCACTCTCGGGCGATCGTGGCGTCGGGCGCAAGGGTGATCAAGTCCCGGTAGTAGTCGCCGAGAAGAGATCTCATGCGTCCGGGGATCGGGTGCCCCGACATCAGTGTGAACACCGTGGAGGCCGTGGAACACGCCTGGTCGACGTCGCGCTGGTGGAGCTGGGCCAGGGCAAGGCGGCCCGTGGCCAGAGCCCGGTTTCTGCGGAACTCCTCCGGGATCGCGCTCAGGGCCTTGTGGGAGGCCGCCTCGGACTCGGCGGCATCCCCGATGCGGCCCCGGACGATCGCCGTCATGGCCATCAGTTCAGCCGGTCCGTAGAAGGCGATCCAGCTCGGGGTGGGCCCGTGGGCGTTTGCCTTGCTCAGAGCGTCCTCCGCGTACCCGAGGGAGCGAATGGCGGCCTGCCGATTGCCGAGGTTCGCATGCCCGATGGCCGTACGAGCGTGGGCCAGGGATGCGAAGAAAGGAGTCCGCCGGGCGATGGCCGTTCCCTGCGCCGCGTATCCCGCGTCAACGGCTTCGGCGAACTCTTCCCGGTGGTGGGCGAGCATCGCGTACGAGTTCCAGACCCTCATCTCGGCGACCGGGTCCTTGGCCATGCCGGCCAGGTACAGGGCGCGGCTGAGAAGTTGGGAGGCCCGGTCCATCCGCCGGGCGTCGATAGCGCTCCGAGCGGCGGTGGCGGTGTAGTCGGCGGCCACGGAGAAGAGCCTCTGCCGGATGCGCTGGGTGGCGCCGAGCTTCTGCTTCGTCAGGGCCTCTTCGGCTCCGGAGAGCGCGGCCCGCTCCAAGCCCTCGTGACCGCCTCTGCTGCGGTCCACCTCCATCAAGGCGTCCAGGCCCCGGCGAAGACGGATGACATCGGAGGTGCCGACGCGCGGAGGGGCTCCGGCTAAGGGGGCGACGGCGGAGGCCGTCGTACCGGTGGCGGCAGCGAGGAAGTTCCTGCGGTCCACGGGGTTCTCCGGATCGTTCGAGGGGCGCCGTCGCTGTGGTGGCCTGAAGCCCAGTTTCTCGGCGGTACATCCGAATACTGCCTCTACAGCCTGCCGTTGGCGGGGGTGAGGCCAGCGGGTTTTTCCGGTCACCCAGTTCCGGACGGTCCTGTCACTGACCGTGCCCTCGTGCCCGGCACGGATCAGATGGTCGTTCACCCGCTCGGCCAACTCGGTCTGGGTGAGCGCTCTTTCCTGCATGGCACTGATGAGGCTCTCGTTCTCCTCCACGTACTCACGGTAGTGACCGAGTGCCTGTCAGTGAGCTGGAAGCGCACAGAAATTTCCGGTTCCCCCGCGTCCGCGGCGGGCCGATTTTTCCTGCTGCTCCAGGTCGGGCGGCCGTTGACTGGGACGACGCGACACAGCCGCTCCGGAGCCACCAGATATGCGGTTCCCCTACCTGTTCGAGGTCCCGATGACAGTGACCGTCACACCCCGCCCCACAGGGCACCCCGGGTACTCCCAGAGACTTCCCCGGCAACCGGAAAGCGCCGCCGAGGCGCGCAGGCTGGTTCGGACCGCTCTTGTGGCGTGGCGCATGGACGGGGTGGTCGAGGACGCCGTCATCGTCGTGTCGGAGCTGGTGGCCAACTCCGTCGAGTACGCCCGGTGCGCCTCGATCCGGGTGATCGTCGGGCGACCGACGGCGAACGTGGTCCGGCTGGGGGTGGTCGACCGGTCGAAGGTGCTGCCGATCCTGCGGACCGAGTTCACGGGCGACCCCTTACGGGGGCGCGGCCTCCTGATCGTGGACAGGCTGACGGCCCGGTGGGGCACCGAGATGTACGCGTGGGGCAAGCAGGTGTGGGGCGAGCTGTGGGTGGAGGGGCGATGAAGGACGGCAAGCCCTGGGTGGGTGACGCGGTACGCGACGGGGCCAACGGCAGGAAGGCCATCGTGACCGACGTCCAGCGCGGTTCCCGGTACATCCTTCGGCCGCACGCGGGTGGCGGCCCGACCTGGGTGGCCGAGGACCCGGAGAGGCTGAGCGTCATCACGCCCGAGCAGGAGCAGGTCAGCGGTCCCGTCCTCAATCCCGCATCACCTTCATCCCTCCGTGCGGCCCGCCCGTCCCCGTGAGGGCGAGCGCGCCGTCGCGGTCCGTGCGCAGCACCGTGGCTCCGGTGGAGCGGAGGGCCGCCAGGGTCGTGGGGGCCGGGTGGCCGTACGGGTTTCCGGTGCCGCAGGAGATGAGGGCAAGGCGAGGCGCGGCGAGGTGGAGGAGGGCGGGGTCCTGGTAGGCGGAGCCGTGGTGGGCGACCTTCAGGACGTCCACCCGGGCCAGGTCGGCCGTCTCCGGCGTGCGCAACAGCTCCCGCTGGGCGGGGGGTTCCAGGTCGCCCAGGAGGAGCAGGCGGAGGCCCGCTGTGCGGACCAGGAGGGTGATGCTGGCGTCGTTCGGGCCGTCGGGGGCCACCGGCGCGTCCGCCTGGGGCCAGAGGACGCGCCAGGCCAGGGGGCCGACCCGGCGTTCCTCGCCCGCCGCTGCCGTGGTGAGGGGGATGTGGCGGGCGGCGGCCTCGCGGCGTACGGACTCGGCCTGGTCGGCGGGTTCGGCGAAGGCCGTGCTCTCGATCGCGGCCACCGAGCGGCCTCGCAGGACTCCGGAGAGCCCTCCTACGTGGTCGGCGTGGAAATGGGTGAGGACGATCAGGGGGATGCGGGTGATGCCCAGCTCGCGCAGGCAGCGGTCGACCGGTGCCGGGTCGGGGCCGGCGTCCACGACGACAGCGGTGCCGGGTCCGGCGGACAGGACGGTGGCGTCGCCCTGGCCGACGTCGCACATGGCGAACCGCCAGTCGGGCGGGGGCCAGCCGGTGACCGCGCGGGTCAGCGGGGCGGGGCGTACGACCACCAGGAGGAGGAGCAGGGCGAGGGCTCCGCACCACCAGGGGTGGCGGATCAGGCGGCGGCCGAGGAGGGCGAGAGCCACTGTGAGGGCGGCCAGTAGCAGCGCCCCCGGCCAGCTTCCCGGCCAGTCCACGCCCGCGCCGGGCTGGGCCGCACCGGTACGGGCCACAGTGGCGATCCATCCGGCGGGCCAACTCGCGCACCAGGCCAGCGCCTTGGCCAACGGCATCGACACCGGTGCCGCCGCCAGCGCCGCGAACCCGAGTACGGTCGCGGGGGCCACGGCCAGCTCCACCAGCAGGTTGCACGGCACCGCCACCAGGCTCACCCGCGCCGACAGCACCGCCACGACCGGCGCGCACGCCGCCTGCGCCGCCGCGGCCGCGGCCAGCCCCTCCGCGAGCCGGGCGGGCACCCCGCGCCGTAGCAGCGCCTCGCTCCAGCGCGGCGCCAGCAGAAGCAGCGCGCCGGTCGCCAGGACCGAGAGGACGAAGCCGTAACTCCGGCTCAGCCAGGGGTCGTACAGGACGAGCAGGAGTACCGCCGCGGCCAGCGCCGGTACGAGCGATCTACGGCGGCCGGTCGCCAGGGCCAGCAGGGCGACCGAGCCGCACGCCGCCGCACGCAGCACGCTGGGGTCCGGGCGGCACACGATCACGAACGCCAGGGTCAGGACGCCCGCGAGCAGGGCGGTGGTCCTAAGGGACAGGCCCAGGAAGGGGGCGAGGCCCCGGCGTTCGGCGAGGCCGGCCATGCCCGGTGGGCCGATGAGGAGGGCCAGCAGGATGGTGAGGTTGCTTCCGGAGACGGCCAGGGTGTGGGCGAGGTCGGTCGCCTTGAAGGCATCGTCCAGTTCGGGGGTGATGCGGGAGGTGTCGCCCACGACCAAGCCGGGCAGCAATGCGCGGGCGTCCGGGGGGAGTTCTCCGGTCGCTTCGCGCAGTCCGGCTCGGAGGTGGCCTGCCAGGCGCTGCGGTGGGGTGGGGCCCGCTGTGATTTCCGGGGACGGCCGGCTTCGTACACGTAGGACCGCGGCGGTACGGTCGCCGGTCGTCGTGGGCGGTGCGAGTCTGCCGGTCAGGCGGAGCCGGGTGGAAGGAAGCAGGCGGAGCCAGGCGGCACGTGCCTCGGGTCCGGCGCCTCGGGCTCCGGGCGCCGGTACGTCCGCGTCCACCACGAGGAGTACCGGGCTTCGGGTGAGGGCCCCCTCCCCTCCCCCCACCCCCTCCTCCCCCACCCTCCGCACCTCACCCCGCGCCAGCACCCCCACCGGCGCCGCGTGATCCCCCCGCACGCGGGGCCTGCTCAGCCACGGGTCGCCGGTCAGCTCCACCTCGACCGTCACCGTGCCGAATCTCCGCGCCACCTCCGGCACCGGCCCGCGCCGTACGTCGGCCCCGTGCAGCCCCGCCGAGACGGCGGACGCGGCGACACACAGCAGCACCGCCGCGACCGGAGCTCGGTACCGGGCGGACCCCACTCCGAGCAGCGCGACCCCGGCGGCGAGGCACACGCCCGCCACCCCCAGGCACCACGCCAGCGGAACGTCCAGGACCAGCGCCGCCGTCGCCCACGCGGCGAGCGCGGGCCCTGCCAGCCGCAGGTCGACCGGGCCCTCCTGACGGGGATGGGAGTCGCCTTTCCAGCCGGGGTCGGACTCGGCCCTCACGGCCCCACCCGTGCCCGCAGATCCGAGAAACGCCGGTCACCGATGCCGTCCACCTGGCGCAGCTCGTCCACCGAGCGGAACCCGCCGTGCCGGGTGCGGTAGTCGATGATGCGCTGAGCCAGCACCGGGCCCACACCGGGCAGCGTGTCGAGCTGTTCCGCCGTCGCCGTACCGAGCGAGACCGGAGCCGTAGGTCCCCCACCGGCCGGCGCCGCCGCACCCACCCCTGCCGGAGGCGGCGCGCCCGGCGCCCCCACCACGATCTGCTCCCCGTCCACCAGGAACCGGGCCCGGTTCAGCCCCTCCGCCCGCACCCCCGGCCGCACTCCCCCGGCAGCCCGCAGCGCGTCCGCCACCCGCGACCCCGACGGCAGCCGCCGAACCCCCGGATCACGCACCTTTCCGCTGACGTCCACCATGATCTGCCCGCCGGGAGAAGCGGACGCGGAGACACTCCCCGCCCCCTTCACCCGCGCCGGAGCCTCCCGCACCGTCTGCGGCGCGCTCACGCTCTCCGTGCGCCCCGCCCAGAAATGCTGACCGGCAAGCACCGCGGCCAGCACCAGCACCGCCCCGAGCGCCAGCACCCCCCGCCGCTCCACCCCGCACCGCGCCTGCACCCACATCGGCACCCGGTCCCGCAGCGCGAGCAGAATCCGCTCCCGCCGGCCGGTATCGCCGAACCGGCCCTCGCCCACCAAAGTCCCTGCCCCCAGGGCCTCCGCACCGTGGACCTCCGCACCGTGGGCTCGCGCACCCGGACCCCGCACCCCGAGAACCCGCGCACCCCGAACCCTCGCGTCCAAGCCCCCAGGCGGCCCGCTCCCCGACTCCCCCGGAGCCTCGCCGAACAACTGCCCGGCCCGTCGCCGTACCTCCTCCCCCGGCACCGGCGCCCGATGCCGGCCGCGCCCCCGTTCGGTGGGACGCCGGTACCGCGTACGGCTGTCGGAGGACGGCCCCCTGCCGGGACCGCTGGTCGGAGAGGCTGCGCGGGTCAGTGATCGAAGTGTCATGAGCCGAGGATCGGACACCCGGCCCCAGAAAGTGGATCTTGGTCAAATCCCGTGGAAAAGCCCCCGGTTGTGGATAACTCCGTCACCCACACGAGCCACGCCAGCGCCCTCCCCGACGGCGCGCCACTCCATCCCCGGCCCCACGCGCCACGCCCGCCCCAACCGAAGGCCCCCGCAGACCGCTTCCGTCGACCGCCCCAAGCGCCGCAGGCCCCCTCACCGCGGCGAAACCACAACCCCCAGCAAACCGGGCCCCGTATGCGCACCGATCACCGCCCCCACCTCGCTGACATGCAACTCCGCCAGCCCGCCCACCCGTTCACGCAACCGATCCGCCAACAACCCGGCCCGCTCGGGCGCGGACAGATGGTGCACGGCGATGTCCACCTCCGCACCGGCCGCGCGCTCCACCACGATCTCCTCCAGCCGGGCGATCGCCTTCGACGCCGTACGCACCTTCTCCAGCAGCTCGATCCGCCCGTCCTCCAGCCGGAGCAGCGGCTTCACGGCGAGGGCGGAGCCGAGGAGTGCCTGGGCGGTGCCGATGCGGCCACCCCTGCGGAGGTAGTCGAGGGTGTCGACGTAGAAGTGGGCGGAGGTGCCCGCGGCGCGCTTCTCGGCGGCCGTCACCGCGTCGTCGACGGTGCCGTCGCCCTCCGCGGCCTCGGCGGCGGACAGGGCGCAGAAGCCGAGGGCCATGGCGACCATGCCGGTGTCGACGACCCGGACGGGTACCGGTGCCTCGCGGGCGGCCAGTACGGCGGCGTCGTAGGTGCCGGACAGCTCGGCGGAGAGGTGCAGGGAGACGATGCCGTCCGCGCCCGTTTCCGCGACCTCGCGGTAGGTGCGGGCGAACTCCTCGGGGCTGGGGCGGGAGGTGGTGACCGGGCGCCGCTTCTGCAGGGCCTGGGCCAGGGAGCGGGTGGAGATCTCGGTGCCCTCTTCGAGCGCCTGGTCGCCGAGGACCACGGTCAGCGGCACCGAGGTGATGCCGTGGCGCTCCATCAGCCCCGGCGGCAGGTAGGCCGTTGAATCGGTGACGATAGCGACATGGCGGGACATGAGCTGGAGGTTACCTGCCGTGGCTCCGGCACGGCAGTCCAGCCCCGGAGGAGGGCGCCGGGGATCAGGCGGTGCTCTCCGGGCGGGGCTTCTTCTGCCAGGGGTAGGCGGGCCGGGCGGCGGGCGGGGTGATGGCGGCCCGGTCCTCCGGTTCGGGGCGGCCTTCCCGTTCGCGGGGCCAGGTCTGGCGGCGGCTCGCCGCCTCGTCGCTGTCGGCCGGGGCCTCGGGCCAGGGAGCGGTGGCCTGGGACGTCGCGTCGGTCCAGTGGCGCAGGGCGCCCGCCTCGATGTCGATCTGGGAGCTGAGGGCGTCCAGGTCGTCCTCGGCGAAGCGGCTCGCGCGGTCGCGGGCGGCCCAGCGCAGGGAGTCGGCGGAGGCGGTGATGCGCTCGGTCCGGGTGCGCAGCTCGGGGAGGCGGGCGGTGAGGGTGGCCCGGTCGGGCTCGGACTCCAGGTGCTTGAGGACGACGTCCAGCTCGCGGCCGTGCACGCTGAGACGTTCGAAGAGGCCGAGGGACTCCTTCAGCGAGGCGTCCTCGGCCGGGCCGGCGTGCAGGGCGTCCTGGGTGGCGCGCATGGAGGTGCGCAGGGTGAGCCGGAGCTGGGCGATCTCGCCGGCGGGGCCGGGGCGGGTGAGGGACTTGGCGCGCAGGGTGTGGTCCTCGACCGTGCGGCGGCCCTGGGCGATGGTGCGGTCCACGCTGCGCTTGGCGGCGGTGACCGCCTTCACCGTGGCGTAGGTGCCGAGGACGACGAGCAGCACGAAGAGCACGGCGAACACGGTGATCACTGCTTCCATGGCGCGTTCCTCCTCAGGGTGCGGCCACGAGCCGCCTCGCTCCGCGCCGCCTCTTTCTCCACCGTCTCCACGGTAAACGCAGCGGGCAGGCCCCGGGTTCCACCGGAACCCGGAACCTGCCCGTAGGGGATCACCCCGACACTCGCGCCGGCACCCGGAGCGTGGGCGCCCGGAGCGTGGGCGCCCGGAGCGTGGGCGCCCGGCGAGGCACGGCGTCTCAGCCGCTGACGATGTTCACCAGCTTCGGCGCCCGCACGATCACCTTGCGGATCGGCGCCCCGGCCAGCGCGGCGACGACCTTCTCGTCACCCAGGGCGGCCTTCTCCAGCTCCTCGTCGGAGATGCTCGGCGGCACCTCCAGGCGGGCCTTGACCTTGCCCTTGATCTGCACGACGCAGGTCACGGTCTCGTCGATCAGGTAGCGCGGGTCCGCGACCGGGAAGTCCTGGTGGACGACGGAGTCGGTGTGGCCCAGCGCGCGCCACAGCTCCTCGGCGATGTGCGGGGCCAGCGGGGCGATCATCAGCACCAGCGGCTCGGCGACCGTGCGGGGCAGGGCACCGCCGCTGCCGTACGCCTTGGTCAGGTGGTTGTTCAGCTCGGTGACCTTGGCGATGGCCGTGTTGAAGCGCAGCCCCTCCAGGTCCTGGCCGACGCCGTCGATCGCCTTGTTGAGGGCGCGCAGGGTGTCCTCGTCGGGCTCGGCGTCGGTGACGGTCGGGGCGCCGGTGTTCTCGTCGACGATGTTGCGCCACAGCCGCTGGAGCAGCCGGAACTGGCCGACGACCGCGCGGGTGTCCCAGGGGCGGGAGACGTCCAGCGGGCCCATCGCCATCTCGTACAGGCGCAGGGTGTCGGCGCCGTACTCGGCGGCGATCTCGTCCGGCGTGACGGCGTTCTTCAGGGACTTGCCCATCTTGCCGAGCAGCCGGGAGACCTTCTCGCCCTGGTACCAGAAGGCGCCGTCGCGCTCCTCGACCTCGGCGGCGGGGACGGCGATGCCGCGGCTGTCGCGGTAGACGTACGCCTGGATCATGCCCTGGTTGTACAGCTTGTGGAACGGCTCGGCGGACGAGACGTGTCCCAGGTCGAAGAGGACCTTGGACCAGAAGCGGGCGTACAGCAGGTGCAGTACGGCGTGCTCGGCGCCGCCGACGTACAGGTCGACACCGCCGTGCGGCATGCCCTCGCGCGGGCCCATCCAGTACTGCTCGATGGCGGGGTCGACCAGCGCGCGGTCGTTGTGCGGGTCCAGGTAGCGGAACTCGTACCAGCAGGAACCGGCCCAGTTGGGCATGGTGTTGGTCTCGCGGCGGTACTTCTTGGGGCCGTCGCCCAGGTCCAGGGTGACGTGGACCCACTCGTCGTTGCGCGAGAGGGGGGTCTCGGGCTGGGTGTCGGCGTCGTCGGGCTCGAAGGTGCGCGGGCTGTAGTCCTCGACCTCGGGCAGCTCCAGCGGGAGCATCGACTCGGGCAGCGCGTGGGCGATGCCTTCCTCGTCGTAGACGATCGGGAAGGGCTCGCCCCAGTAGCGCTGGCGGCTGAACAGCCAGTCCCGCAGCCGGAAGTTGACGGTGCCCTCGCCGATGCCGGTCTCGGTCAGCCACTCGGTGATGCGGGCCTTGGCCTCGGGGACGGCCAGGCCGTCCAGGGTGACGGACTCGCCGGCGGAGTTGACCAGCGTGGCGTCGTAGGAGGCGAAGGCGTCGTCCCAGGTGGCGGTGTCGGTGCCGCGGCCGTCGGTGGGCTCGACCACGCAGCGGATCGGCAGGTCGAAGGCGCGGGCGAACGCGAAGTCACGCGTGTCGTGGGCGGGGACGGCCATGATGGCGCCGGTGCCGTAGCCCATGAGGACGTAGTCGGCGATGAAGACCGGGACCTGCTCGCCGTTGACCGGGTTGACCGCGAACACACCGGTGAAGACGCCGGTCTTGTCCTTGGCCTCGGCCTGGCGCTCCACGTCGGACTTGGCGGCGGCCTGCGCGCGGTAGGCGGCCACGGCCTCGGCCGGGGTGGCGTGCCCGCCGGTCCACGCCTCGTGGGTGCCCTCGGGCCACGCCTCGGGGGTGAACTTCTCCACCAGCGGGTGCTCGGGCGCCAGCACCATGTAGGTGGCGCCGAACAGGGTGTCGGGGCGGGTGGTGAAGACGGTGATGCGCTCGCCGTCGACGGGGAAGTCGACGCGGGCGCCCTCGCTGCGGCCGATCCAGTTGCGCTGCTGGAGCTTGATGGCCTCGGGCCAGTCCAGCCCGTCCAGGTCCGCCAGCAGGCGGTCGGCGTAGGCGGTGATGCGCATGTTCCACTGGCGCAGCTTGGCCTTGAAGACCGGGAAGTTGCCGCGCTCGGAGCGGCCGTCGGCGGTGACCTCCTCGTTGGCCAGCACGGTACCCAGGCCCGGGCACCAGTTGACCGGCGCGTCGGAGGCGTAGGCCAGCCGGAACTCGCCCAGGACGTCGGCGCGCTCGGCGGCGGTCAGCTCGCTCCACGCGCGCGTGTGGCCCGGTACGGGGCGCTCACCGGACTCGAAGAGGGCGACCAGCTCGGAGATCGGACGGGCCTTGCCGGCCTCGTCGTCGTACCAGGAGTTGAAGATCTGGACGAAGATCCACTGGGTCCACTTGTAGTACTCGGGGTCGATCGTGGCGAACGACCGGCGCCTGTCGTGGCCCAGGCCCAGCCGGCGGAGCTGGGCCTTCATGTTCTCCATGTTGGCCTCGGTGGACACGCGGGGGTGCGTGCCGGTCTGCACCGCGTACTGCTCGGCGGGCAGGCCGAAGGCGTCGAAGCCCAGGGTGTGCAGGACGTTGTGCCCGGTCATGCGCTGGAAGCGGGCGTAGACGTCGGTGGCGATGTACCCCAGCGGGTGGCCGACGTGCAGGCCCGCGCCGGAGGGGTAGGGGAACATGTCCATGATGAACTTCTTGGGCTTCGCCGCCAGCTCGGCGTCGTCCGCCAGGTCGCCGGTGGGGTTCGGCGCGGCGTAGGTGCCGTCGACGTCCCAGAAGTCCTGCCAGCGTGCCTCGATCTCGGCAGCCAGGGCGGCCGTGTAGCGGTGCGGCGCGGCCTCCGCCGACGCGGCAGCGGTGGCGGCGGGGTTCGTCTCGCTCATGATCCTCAAAGCTCCATCGATCGTCTCTGCCCGCGGAAACGAAAAAGCCCCTCACACAGGAGGGGACGCCGCGCCGATGCCGACCGTCCGGTGCGACCGGTGGTCGGTACTGATCAGCGCGGCTCGCTAAGCAGAAGGCGTACAGCACGCATGGCGCTAGGGTACCGCAGCCCTTGAGCAAGCCGCGACGCGCGTGCGTATGCAGGTGAGACATGTCCGTACGGCCGCCAGATCTGAATCCGGGTCAAGGATTACTTCGCGTAACAGTCACTAAGGGACGACGCCGCAGGTGATTCGTCCTTTGATAACAACGCAATAACTCAAACCTCGTACTGATCGGTATGGCTCCACCTAGAGTTCGGCAGCGGGACCGCCTTCCCGAAACTGCTCGGAGTTGCCCCCATGAACCCTCGTCGTAGTAACAGCTCGCTCCCCAAGCCCGGCCGGTCGGCCTACGGGGTGGCGTCCGCTGTCGTCCTGCTGCTCATACCGGTGGTCGTGCTGGTGGGAGGCAGTCAGTTCCAAGAGTTCCTTAACTTCGGCGCGGGCGTACTGTCCCTCGTCTCGCTGAGCTGCTCGGTCATCTGGGGCCTGGTGGCCCAGGACCGGGTGCTGCTCAACACCCGCCAGCGGATCATCGGCCAGGCGGTGCACCGGACGACGGCGGTCGGCTCGATCGCGTTCCTGCTGCTGCACATCACCACCAAGATCGCGCTGGACCACACCCAGCTGATCGCGGCCCTCATCCCCTTCTCCCTCGGGGTCACCGGCAGCGGCGGCCTCATCGGCCTGGGCTCCCTGGCCGGCCTGCTGATGGTCTTCGTCGGCGTCACCGGCGCCCTGCGCAGCAACTTCGCCACCCCCGCCCCCGTGGCCGCCCGCTGGCGCGCGATGCACATGCTCGCCTACCCGGCGTGGTGCGCGGCCCTGGTGCACGGCCTGTACGCGGGCCGCCAGGCCAAGCCGGTCTTCGTGATCCTCTACGGCCTCTCCCTGCTCGGCGTGATGGCCGGCCTGGCGCTGCGCTCCGCTCCCCGCCCGGTCAAGCGCCGGCTCGCCGACCGCCTGGTCGGCCTCTTCGGCGGCGCCGAGGCCTCCGACCTGGACCGCCTGGAGGCGAGCCGGAGCCGCCGGAACGAACCGGGCTTCGACAACCGCCGCGAACCCCGCCGCGCCCCCGAGGCCCCGGCGGGCCCGCTGTACCAGTCCCCGGCCGCCCCCGCTCCGGACCCCGGCTTCGCCGCCGCCTACCGCACCGCGGGCGGGCCGGGCACCGCCCGGCAGACGGTGAACACCGCCGGACCCGCGTCGAGCTGGCCGGTGCCGTCCCCGCCCCCGGTCGGCGAGGCCCCGCCCTCCTCCTACGACCCGATGCAGGACACCGGATACAACATCCCCGCCTATGGCAATCCGGGCACCCCCGGATACGGCGGAAGTGATGTGTACAACACCGGTGAGACGAACGCCCGCTACGGGACGTACAACTCCTCCGAAACGTTCAACAGCGGCCCCGCCTCCGAAGCGGTCCCCGGCGCCGGATACGACGCGCCGGGTTCGGGCGAGCCCTGGAACACGCCTTCCGGAGGCCATAGGTGAACGAGGCCCTTCCCGACGTCCCCGAAGTCCGCGTGGTCGGACTTCCCCAGCTCACGTCGGGTTTCGACCTTGTGGAGCGACTCGACCTGCCCATGCATCTCAAGGTGCACGGGCCGCTCGAGCCGCTCGGCGGTGAGCAGCTCGCGCAGCTGGCCGAGAAGATCCATCTCAAGGGGCGCGGCGGCGCGGGCTTCCCCTTCCACAAGAAACTCCGCTCGGTCGCCGAGTCGGCGATCAAGAAGGGGGTGCGCCCGGTCGTCGTCGTCAACGGCAGCGAGGACGAGCCGGCCTGCCGCAAGGACACGGTGCTGATCAACCGTGCACCGCACCTCATCCTGGACGGCGCGCTGCTGTGCGCCGAGGCGATGGGCGCGCGCACGCTGGTGATCGGTGTGACCCGCGAGTCCACCCAGCGCTCGATGGAGGCGGCCCTCGCCGAGCGCGGCCTGAGCAACTCGCGCCGCTCGGCGCTGCGCGCCTGGGTGCAGCGCAATCCGGTCCGCATGGTCACCGGCGCCGCCGCCTCGCTGATCCGCTCGGTGGACGGCGGCCCGGCGATCCCGCCCGGCCGCAAGATCAGCGCCTCGCAGAGCGGCGTCGGCGGGGTCCCCACCCTGCTCTCCAACGCCGAGACCTTCGCCCAGCTGGCCATCGCCGCCCGCATCGGCCCCGAGCGTTACGGCAACACCGGTCTGTACGACGAGCCGGGCACGGTGATGCTGACGGTGTCCGGCGCGGTCGCCCGCCCGATGGTGATCGAGGCCCCGACGGGTGTGCCGCTGCGCTACATCCTCCAGCTCGCCGGTGCCCCGCCGGTGCCGCAGGGCGTGCTGACCGGCGGTTACCACGGCAAGTGGATCGACGCGGCGACGGTGAACGAGGCGGTCGTCTCCCGCAACTCGCTGGACGCGGTGGGCGGCGCGCTGGGCGCGGGCGCGATCCTGCCGATCAGTCAGGAGACCTGCCCGCTGGGCGAGTCGCTGCGGGTGGCGCAGTGGCTGGCCGACGAGAGCGCCGGGCAGTGCGGCCCGTGCTACCTCGGACTCCCCGCCGCCGCGCGGGGCATGGAGGACATCATCAACGGCGGCGGCCCGGCCGCGCTGGAGGCGCTGAAGCAGGTCGCCAAGAACGTGAAGCGGCGCGGGGCGTGTTCGCACCCGGACGGCTCGGCGATGTTCCTGGAGTCGACCATCAAGGCGTTCACGGACGACCTGGCCGCCCATGTCCTCGGCAACGGCTGCGGACGCCCCGTGGAGGGCGTGCTGCCGCTGTTCGAGGACGGCAAGCTCCCCGCCGGCATCACGGGCGGCGCGGCGCCGGAGGAGTCCGGCGGCAGCCGCCAGAAGATCTACGTCGACTGGACGCTGTGCCGGGGCCACGGGCTCTGCGCGGACATCCTCCCGGAGGTCTTCGAGCTGGGCGCGGACGGCTTCCCGACGGTCGCCCAGGCCCAGGTCCCGCGCTACGCGGAGGCGAAGGCGCTGCGCGCCGTACGCCGCTGTCCGGCGCTCGCCCTGCGCATCGAGGAGGACACCCGCGGCCAGGCGCCCGCCCGGAACCTCCCGGTGGTTTCCCAGGGCCGGGGACGGCGCGCCTTGGGCCGCTGACACAGCCGGGCGGGCCGCCCCCGAGAGGGGACGGCCCGCCCGGCCACGGAATGACCACTGCGAACACGACGAAGGCGGACCGTCCTTACGACGGTCCGCCTTCGTTTTCTGTGGAGCTAAGGAGAATTGAACTCCTGACCTCCTGCATGCCATGCAGGCGCTCTACCAACTGAGCTATAGCCCCTTGTTGCTTTCCGCCCGGTTTCCCCGGCGGCGATGCCAACATTACACGGACCCCGGGGTGGAACACCAAATCGGTTCCGTGATGTCCGTTATGCCGCGATGTCCGCTATGCCGTGACGAAGGAGTAGAACCGCTTGAGCGTGCAGTGCTCCTCCAGCAGCCGGCCGTAGATCGGCTCCCCCTCGAGTTCGCGGTACGTCTCGATGGGGTCGCCTTTTATGATCAGCGCCCGGGCGCATTCCTCGCACCAGTACTGGTAGTCGGGGTTGATCGGCTCCATGTCGCGGACGATCGGGGTGCCGCTTCCGCACCAGTCGCACTTCCGCCTGTGTGCACCCATCGCTCAGCTCCAGCTGTGGCCAGGGGCCACGTGCGCGGAACCTCCAAGGATGCTCGCAGGCATCGCCACTCCCTCCCGTCGGGCCGAGCCCCCTTCCGGCCGTCTGATTCTGCCACGGCCGGGCCTGCACGGTCAGCGACGCCTCAGTACCGGTCCGGACACGGTCGCCCCTGGGCGAAGACCGTTCGCCGAGGTATACGACCATGGAACGCGAACGACTCAAGCGAACGGCCGAGCGGGGACAACCAGAAGATCCCGCCCCTCGAAGGGACGGGATCTTCATCACCGATCTCTGATCACTCACCAGGAGTGTCGATCTGTGGAGCTAAGGAGAATTGAACTCCTGACCTCCTGCATGCCATGCAGGCGCTCTACCAACTGAGCTATAGCCCCTCGCGTTCTTCCCGCTCCGCGGGGCGAACAAGAAGAACTTTAGCCTGTGACCTGCCGGAAAGTGAAATCCGGGTCCCGAGGCCCCGACCAGGGGGCTTCGGCGCGGCTCAGTCGTCGTCGCCGAGGACCGGCTCGGGCAGGGTGCCGGCGTTGTGCTCCAGCAGCCGCCAGCCGCGGGCACCCTCGCCGAGCACCGACCAGCAGCAGTTGGTCAGGCCGCCGAGGCTCTCCCAGTGGTGCGACTCCAGGCCGAGCAGCCGGCCGATGGTCGTACGGATGGTGCCGCCGTGGCTGACCACCACGAGGGTGCCGTCCTCGGGCAGCTTCTCCGTGTGCCGCAGCACGACGGGGGCGGCCCGGTCGGCGACCTCGGTCTCCAGCTCGCCACCGCCGCGCCGGACCGGCTCGCCGCGCTTCCAGGCGGCGTAGTCGTCGCCGAACCTGGCGATGATCTCCTCGTGCGTCAGGCCCTGCCAGACGCCCGCGTAGGTCTCCCGCAGCGCCTCGTCGCGGACGACATCGAGGCCGGTCAGGGCGGCCAGCTCGTCGGCCGTGTCGGAGGCGCGCCTGAGGTCCGAGGCGATGATCGCGTCCGGGCGCAGCGAGGCGAGCTGCCGGGCGGCCCGGCGGGCCTGGGCGAGGCCGGTCGCGGTCAGCTCGACGTCCGTGGTGCCTTGGAAGCGGCGTTCGACGTTCCACGCGGTCTGGCCGTGCCGCCACAGGATGACGCGGCGGCCCCGGCCGGTGCGGTCGGTCACCTCACCGGTGGCGCTCATCAGCGCTCCTGGCCAGGCTCGTCACCGGCCTCGTCCGCGTGCAGCTTGGCGTGCTCCTCGGCCTTGCCGCGGGTGGCGCGGGCCTCCTCGGGCAGCTCCAGCTCGGGGCAGTCCTTCCACAGGCGCTCCAGCGCGTAGAAGACGCGCTCCTCGCTGTGCTGGACGTGGACGACGATGTCGACGTAGTCCAGCAGGATCCAGCGGGACTCGCGGTCGCCCTCACGGCGGACGGGCTTGGCGCCGAGCTCCTTCAGCAGGCGCTCCTCGATCTCGTCGACGATCGCCCGGACCTGGCGGTCGTTCGGCGCGGAGGCCAGCAGGAAGGCGTCCGTGATCGACAGCACGTCGCTGACGTCGTAGGCGATGACGTCGTGGGCGAGCTTGTCGGCGGCCGCCTGGGCGGCGGTGTTGATGAGTTCGAGGGAACGGTCGGTGGCGGTCACTGTGCGGCTTTCGTTCGAGGACGGGGTGTGGTTGCGAAGACTGGAGGCGGGCCGCCGGGCGCGGGGCGCTTTTCCGGAGGCACCGGGACTCCAAGGGTCTCACGCGCGGCCGGGCCCACCCCACGTGTTCCGGTGCTCACGTGGGGTGTGCCGCTCGGTTCAGGAGGCGGCGGGCCGGTAGTCCTGGCCGAGGACGACGAGGACGTCGGCGCCGGAGGAGACGGCGCCCTTGGCCACCGCGGCGGCGGGCAGGCCGAGGGTCTTGGCGACCTCGGTGGCGTTCTGCTTGTCGGCGGCGTCGGAGTAGACCACTTCGGAGGCGGCCCGGGCGCCGGAGGCGGTGCCGCCCTCGATGAACCCGAAGCCGCCGCCGAGCAGCGTCACACGGGCCTTCTCGGTGTCGTCCTTGGCGCCGGTGGCGTTCTGCACGGCGACCCGGACCGCGGAGCCGGCGTCGGGGCTCTTGGCGGTGCCGCCCAGGATGTCCTTGACCACGCTGTCACTGGTCCCGGCGGTCAGTGTGCCGTCGCCCTGCACCGGCAGCGGGACCGTCCGGTACTTCCCGTCCTTGGCGAGGTCGGCCAGCCTGGCGAGGAAGGTGCCGAGGTCCTTGTCGGTGAGCGGCGGGTCGAGGATCTGCGCGAGGGTCTGCACGGTGGTCGTCGCGGCCGACGGGTCGGACGACAGCTTGCGCAGCGTGCCCTGCATGACCTCGCCGAACCGCTTGAGCTGGGCGTTCTCGGTCTCGCCGGGGCCCCGGTAGGTGGCGTAGGCGACGGCCGCCTTGCCGCTGAGGGTCTGGTCGCTGCCCTGGTGCACCAGCGGGGCGGCGCCCTTCTCCTTGGCGTCCGGGTCGGGCACGTCGGTGTCGGTGTCGATCTCGATGTTGCCGACCAGCTCCACGAGGTTCTGGAGGTAGGGCGTGTCCAGCCGCCAGGTGCCCTGGATGTCGGTGCCGAGGACGGTGTCGAGCTGGTCGCGGGTGCCGGAGGAGCCGTCGTCGTCCACCGACTTGGCGAGCGTGGTGGTGGTGCCCGAATCGTCGCTCAGCGCGAGGGAGTTGGGGAGCAGGACGGTGCTGCCGCGCTTGGTCGTGGTGTTGTCGACCAGCAGGACGGTGGAGGTGCCGCGCTTGCCGGTGTCGTGCAGGTGGACCACGATCACGTCGCGCTTCTGGGCGCCCGCGGCGACGGTGGTGCCCGTCGCGGTGCCGGGCGCGGAGACGCCGGGCAGTTTCCCGGCGTACCAGAGGTAGCCGGCGCCGCCCGCCACGACCAGGGCGAGGACCACGCCGAGGGCGATGATCCGGCTCCGGGCGCGGCGGCGGGCCTCCTCGCGGCGTTCCGTGCGGTTCTCGGTGAACTTCAGCCAGTCGATGACGTCCTCGGACTCGCCGTCCGGCTCCTCGACGAAGGCGAACTCCCCGTCCTCGCCCGCCTTTTGCCCTTCGGCCACGGGTGGCGCGGGCTCGGCGCCGCCATCGGGCCGCGTCTGCTGCGGGATGTACGCCGTCTGCTCGGTGACCCTCGGCTGCTGCCCGCTGGTCGCGGCCTGCCCGTAGGGGTCGTAGCCGGGTCCGGGGTCCTGGGTGGCGGCCCCGTACGGGTCGTAGGGGGCCTGCCGCGTCCCGTAGGGGTCGTAGCCGGGCGGTATGGGCTGTTGCCGCCCGGTGCCGTCACCGCCCTGGGCGTAGCCCTGTTGGTGCCCGTAGGGGTCGTAGGCCTGCTGCTGCTGCGGCTGCTGACGGGACGGGACCTGCTGGTAGACCGGGCGACCGTAGTCGTCATAGCCGACGATCTCGTACTGGTCCCCTCCGTAGCCGTCCTCGCCGTACCCAGCTTCGTATCGGTCGTTCACCGGTGCCCCTCTCGGCTCACTCGCCGCGGTACAGCTCGCGCTTGTCGATGTAGCGGACGACCCCGTCCGGGACCATGTACCAGATGGGGTCCCCCTTGGCGACTCTCGCCCGGCACTCGGTGGAGGAGATGGCCAGCGCGGGCACCTCGACCAGGGAGACCCCGCCCGCGGGCAGGCCGGCGTCGGTGAGCTGGTGGCCGGGGCGGGTGACGCCGACGAAGTGGGCCAGGGAGAAGAGTTCCTCGGAGTCGCGCCAGGTGAGCAGCTGGGCGAGGGCGTCGGCACCGGTGATGAAGAACAGGTCGGTGTCGGGGTTGAGGGCGCGCAGGTCGCGCAGGGTGTCCACGGTGTAGGTGGGGCCGCCGCGGTCGATGTCGATGCGGCTGACGGAGAACTGCGGGTTCTCGGCGGTGGCGATGACCGTCATCAGGTAGCGGTCCTCGGCCGGGGAGACGGCCCGGTGCGACTTCTGCCAGGGCTGGCCGGTGGGCACGAACACCACCTCGTCCAGCCGGAACCGCGCGGCGACCTCACTGGCCGCCACGAGGTGCCCGTGGTGGATCGGGTCGAAGGTGCCGCCCATGACGCCGAGCCTGCGCCGGCCCGTGCGGGCGGGACCGTGGTCCGGCGTGCTGCGCGGCCGTGCGTCGACGGTGCTCTCCGCCGGACCGGTAGGCATGTCCTGCTCTCCCATGCGTGCAGACCCTACCGGCCCGGCCTGCGCCTTCTCGCCGGGGACCGGCCGGGCCTCAGCGGTCGCGGTTGAAGCGGGTGGTGATCCACAGCAGGAGCAGCAGGATGAACAGGGCGCCGCCGCCGGTGATCGCGGGGTTCAGGCTGTTGTGGTTGCCGCCGTGCTCTGCGCCCTCGGCGGCGAGAGTGACCAACTGGGCAGCGGTGCTGTGGAGGCTCATCTTCGGCGTGACCTATCGCGTGTGGGCGGGATAAAGACGTCTGCCCATCGTAAGCGGGCACCCCCTCGGCGATCACGCCGACTCCGGCAAAGGGGCGTGCGGGGCCCGGCGGGAACCCCCGGGAGGCGTCAGTCGTCCTTCTGCTTGTAGCCGCGCAGGAGGAACCAGCCGGTCAGCGCGCAGCCCACGACCATCACGATCAGCACGATCCGGAGCAGGTTGCCCGGCCCCTGCTGCTGGGCGGCGCTCGACGCGGCCTCGGTCAGCCAGGCGGCTGCGGGGTGGTGCTCCATGACATGACTCCTTCGGGGGTGCTGCCCGTCCACGGTATATCCGCCTAGGCTGGGCCCGGTCCGGGGGGCGCAGCGGGTTATCCGAGACGCAGGGGGAAGACATGTCCGACGACCGTCACGAGCAGGCCGGCCACGAGCGGGTGCCGGGCCGTAACCGCAGCCGCTTCCCGGGGATCTCCTCGCGCGCGTACGAGCACCCGGCGGACCGCTCCGCCCTGGTGGCGCTGCGGAAACTGACCGGATTCGACACGGTGTTCAAGGCGCTGAGCGGGCTGCTGCCCGAGCGGAGCCTGAAGCTGCTGTTCCTGTCCGACTCGGTGCGGGTCTCCGACCGCCAGTTCGCGCACCTCGGCGACATGCTCCGGGACGCCTGCTACATCCTCGACCTGGACAAGGTCCCGGCGATGTACGTCACGCAGGACCCGAAGCCGAACGCGATGTGCATCGGCCTGGACGAGCCGGTCATCGTGGTGACCACCGGTCTGGTGGAGCTGCTGGACGAGGAGGAGATGCGGGCGGTCGTCGGCCACGAGGTGGGCCACGCGCTGTCCGGCCACTCCGTGTACCGCACGGTGCTGCTGTTCCTGACCTCGCTGGCACTGAAGGTGGCGTGGATTCCGCTGGGCAACGTGGCGATCATGGCGATCGTGACGGCGCTGCGGGAGTGGTTCCGCAAGTCCGAGCTGTCGGCCGACCGGGCCGGACTGCTGGTGGGCCAGGACCTCAGGGCGTCGATGCGCGGCCTGATGAAGATCGCGGGCGGCAACCACCTGCACGAGATGAACGTGGACGCGTTCCTGGAGCAGGCCGAGGAGTACGAGGCCGGGGGCGACCTGCGGGACTCGGTGCTGAAGATCCTGAACGTGCTGCCCCGCTCGCACCCCTTCACCACCATCCGGGCGGCCGAGCTGAAGAAGTGGGCCGGCTCCCGCGACTTCCAGCGGATCATGGACGGTCACTACCCGCGCCGCGAGGAGGACGGGGACGCCCGCGTCGGCGAGTCCTTCCGCCAGTCCGCCGCGAGCTACGCCGACGAGGTGCGCACCAGCAAGGACCCGCTGATGAAGCTGGTCTCGGACCTCGCGGGCGGCGCGGGCGACCTGGGCGGCCGGGTGAAGCGGGGGTTCAACGGCTTCACCGGGCAGGCCCCGAAGGACGGTCCCGCGAAGGACGCCCCGACAGGGGCGTGAGCAGCCGCGCTCACCCGCGCGGCTGGGCGCTGTCGGCCAGCGTGCCGCACAGGGAAGGGGCGGCGGTCCCGTAGGGGTCGGTGCCGGGCGGTCCGCCCGCCTCGGCGTGCTCGCCGGCCAGCAGGGGACGCAGGTAGGCGCCGGTGTCCGCGGCGCAGGAGAGCGGGCCCGCCTGGGTGCTGGAGACGGTCAGCCGGGTCTGGCCGATGCGCAGGGTGTCGCGGTCGAAGCGGAAGGTCAGCTCGCGGCGCACGGTGAACAGCGACACCGGGGTCTTCCCCTCGGTGCCGGCCGCGCGCACGGCGTAGACGAAGGTGCCGTCGGCCACGACCTGGAGGGTGGCCGCGTCGGTCTCGGTCACCGTGAGGGCGCCGCGGGTGCGGATGTCGTCGGCGGCCAGGGCGGTGCGGGCGGGGTCGAAGCGGACCATCCAGCCGGTGGGCGCGTGCCTGCCGTCGGCCGCCGGGGCGTCCATGCTCCGGTCGAACTGGTCGAGCTGGTCGGCGGCGATCAGGGCCCGTACGGGGCGTACCTGGCGGCCGGTGAGCACGTCGGGGTCGAGCGCGGAGTGCAGGACGTACTTGCGGGCGGTGTCGAGGGCCGCGAGGACCTGGCTGTCGGAGAAGTGGGCGGTGGGCTGGGAGGGGGGCAGCGGGATCCCGGCGAGGCCCACCGCGAACCGGGCCGCGGGGCTGCGGGCGTACAGCGTCCGGGCGTCGGGGGCGCCGGGCACCGGGCCGCGCGGGGCGAGGGGGACGACGCTCATGCGCAGCGGCTCGGTGGATCTCTTCACGGGGGCTGCGCCGTACGGGTGGCGGAAGCCCATGAAGACGGCGGTGCCGAAGGCCACGGCGAGCAGCAGCAGGAGCACCATGGCCTGCCGGGTGATGCCCCGGCGCAGAGGCGGGCGGCGGCGTACGGCGGGGGCGTGGTCGCTGACGCGTTCGCGGGCGGAGGACTCCTGGAGCCGGGCAGCGCGGACGAACGACTCGTCGAACACGACGGATCGGTACTCGTCCTCGGCACCGCCGGAAGCGCCCTCGGGTGTGCCCTCCGGTGGGTCTCCAGGCCCGCCCATACCTTCAGAGTAGGTCGCGGCGGCCCCGGGTAAACGCGCTGGTACGCGACAACTTCTGACAGGTTCCCACCAAAAATGCCCGGGTGGGCGTCAGGGAGCGGGCGGGATCGCGGAAACGGCCGGCCGGGACTGCCCGGCGGTGAGGGAGGGCACGGGCACGCCGTCCCGGCCGAGGCCGGTGGAGGCGGGCGCGGGTACCTGGTCCCGGCTGCCCGAGGATGCGCCCCGGTAGACGGCGGCGAAGGCCAGCGCGACCATGCCGACGCCCATCACCACGGCGAGCAGCCAGGCCACGGGCCGGTGCCAGCGCAGGCCCGCCAGGGGGCCGTCGTGGCCGTCGCGGGCGTAGCGGCCGTCGAGGCCGTCGTCGTCCAGGTCGTGGCCGAAACCGCTGCCTTCGGGGCCGTATCCCTCGTCGTAGGGGTCGGTGGGGGCGTGGGCGCGGCGGGCGTCGGTCTCGGACGCCTCGGCCCTTGCCTCGGCGGCGGCGAGGAGGCGCTCCACGGCGCTGGGCTCGTGGACGGTTGCCGCGGCGACGAAGGCCGCGTCGAACACCACGGAGGCGAACTCTTCGTCCGCCATTCCGCGGTCGTGGTCGTCGTCGGGCTCCCAGCCGTCAGGGAACGGCGTGCCCCCCACGTCCTCCGGCACGGGTCCAGAGTAGACCTGGGGGGTCAATTTGGGCAGACGGTATGGAAATTCGGCCGCCGTCCCGTGGCCGTCCGGTGAAGGTGCTCAGGGACGCACGTGGCCGTCGCCGGTGACGATGTACTTGGTGCTGGTCAGCTCCGGCAGGCCCATGGGGCCACGGGCGTGCAGCTTCTGGGTGGAGATGCCGATCTCCGCGCCGAAGCCGAACTGACCGCCGTCGGTGAAGCGGGTGGAGGCGTTCACGGCGACCGTGGTGGAGTCCACCAGACGGGTGAAGCGCCGGGCCGCCTGCTGACTGGTGGTGACGATCGCCTCGGTGTGGCCGGAGCTCCACAGCCGGATGTGCTCGACGGCCTTGTCGAGGGAGTCCACCACGGCGGCGGCGATGTCGTACGACAGGTACTCGGTCTCCCAGTCCTCCGGCACCGCCTCCACCACGGTCGCCTTCGTACCCTCGGCGTGGGCCAGGACGCGCGGGTCGGCGTGCACGGTGACCCCGGCCTCGGCGAGCGCGTCCAGGGCGCGGGGCAGGAAGGCCGCGGCGATGTCCTGGTGGACCAGCAGGGTCTCGGCGGCGTTGCAGACGCTGACCCGCTGGGCCTTGGAGTTGACCAGGATGTCGATCGCCATGTCGATGTCGGCGTCGGCGTCCACGTAGACGTGGCAGTTGCCGGTGCCGGTCTCGATGACGGGGACGGTGGACTCGCCGACCACGGTCCGGATCAGTGAGGCGCCGCCGCGCGGGATGAGCACGTCGACCAGGCCGCGGGCGCGCATCAGCTCGCGCACGCTCTCCCGGCTGTCCCCCGGCACGAGCTGCACGGCGTCGGCGGGCAGCCCGGCACCGCCCACGGCGTCCCGGATCACCCGGACCAGGGCGGTGTTGGACTCGTAGGCGGAGGCGGAGCCACGCAGCAGGACGGCGTTGCCGGACTTCAGGCAGAGCGCGGCGGCGTCGACGGTGACGTTGGGCCGGGCCTCGTAGATGATGCCGACGACGCCCAGCGGGACACGGACCTGGCGCAGGTCGATGCCGTTGGGCAGGGTGTTGCCCCGGACGACCTCGCCGACCGGGTCGGGCAGCTTCGCCACGTCGCGCACGTCGGCGGCGATGGCCCGGACCCGCTCCGGGGTGAGGGTGAGCCGGTCCACGACGGACTCGCTGGTGCCGTTCTCCCGCGCCCTGGCCACGTCACGGGCGTTGGCGGCCACGATCTCGGCGGTGCGGACCTCCAGCGCGTCCGCGACGGCGAGCAGCGCGTCGTCCTTGTCGGCACGCGGGAGCGGCGCGAGGGCGGCGGCGGCCGCCTTGGCCCGGTAGGCGGCCTGGGTGACCGGCGAGAGGGAGTCGTACGGGGAGAGCGTGGTCATGGGGGAAGGGTAGTGCGGGGCCGCCTGCCCTCAGGGGGTGTCCCGTACCGCGAGACGGGACGGAAGGTGCCCCTCAGAACGGGTGGATCCCTACGGGGGTGGCCGGCGCGGGCCCGTAGCCCTCGGCGATGCGCTGGTGGTAGGTCTCGCGGTCGATGACCTCCAGGCCGACGATCTCCCAGGGCGGCAGCCCGGCGGTCTGCCGGTGCTCGCCCCACAGCCGCAGCGCGACGGCCGCCGCGTCGTGCAGGTCGCGCGCCTCCTCCCAGTACCGGATCTCCGCGTGGTCACCGGCGTATCTGCTGGTCAGGAGGAAGGGGTGGTCGTGCGCGAGCTGCTCGAGGGCCCGCCGCAGGTCCTGTACGGGGACACGCTCCCCGGAGACGCTGAGGGTGACGTGCCACAGGCGGGGCAGGTCCTTGGGCTCCTCGTAGGTGCCCCCGGCCGCGACGCTCGTCAGAGCACCGCGGGACGCCGCCCCGGGACGGACTCGTCTCACGACGGCCTCCTTCACGCATGGCCCCTTGACGGGACGTGTCCCTTCAACGCGCCCCCGCAACAAAGTTGAGCAGGCCGCAGGGGCTCCGCGTGGCGGTTTCACGGAACGTCCCCCACCGGGGTCGTCCGGCGTGCCGGGCTTTTCCGGCTCCGTACCGGCGGTCAGGGGTGCAGGAGTACCAGGTCGTCCCGGTGGACGACCTCGCGTTCGTAGGCCGGGCCCAGCTCGCGTGCCAGCTCGCGGGTCGAACGCCCGAGCAGTTGGGGCAGTTCCCTGGCGTCGAAGTTCACCAGCCCCCGCGCCACCGCGTGCCCCGCCCGGTCCCGCAGCTCCACCGGGTCCCCGGCGCTGAACTCCCCGGTGACCGCGGCGATCCCGGCCGGCAGCAGGGAGCTGTGCCGCTCGACCACCGCGCGCACCGCGCCGTCGTCCAGGGTGAGGGTGCCCTGCGGGGTGGAGGCGTGCTGGAGCCAGAGCAGCCGGCCCGCCGAGCGCTTGCCGGTGGGATGGAAGCAGGTCCCGGTGTCGCCCCCCGCGAGGGCGTCGGCGGCGTGCACGGCGTTGGTGAGCACCACGGGGATGCCCGCGGCGGCCGCGATCCGGGCGGCCTCGACCTTGGTGACCATGCCCCCGGTGCCGACGCCCGCCTTGCCCGCGCTGCCGATCTCGACCCCGTCGAGGTCCCCCGGGCCGCGCACCTCGGCGATGCGGGAGGTGCCGGGGCGTGCGGGGTCGCCGTCGTAGACGCCGTCGATGTCGGAGAGGAGGACCAGCAGGTCGGCGTGGACGAGGTGGGCGACGAGGGCGGCGAGGCGGTCGTTGTCGCCGAAGCGGATCTCGTCGGTGGCGACGGTGTCGTTCTCGTTGACGACCGGGAAGGCGCCCATCGCCAGCAGCTTGTCCAGGGTGCGGGAGGCGTTGCGGTGGTGGGCGCGGCGGCTCATGTCGTCGCTGGTGAGCAGGACTTGGCCGACGCGGACGCCGTAGCGGGCGAAGGAGGCGGTGTACCGGGCGACCAGCAGGCCCTGGCCGACGCTGGCGGCGGCCTGCTGGCGGGCGAGGTCCTTCGGGCGGCGGTCCAGGCCGAGCGGGGCCAGTCCGGCGGCGATGGCGCCGGAGGAGACCAGCACGATCTCCTTCTCCCCGCCGCCGCGGACCTTCGCCAGCACGTCGACCAGCGCGTCCACGCGGTCCGCGTCGAGTCCGCCGGCGGCGGTGGTCAGCGAGGAGGACCCCACCTTGACGACGATCCGCCGGGCCTCGCCCACGGTCTGCCTTGCGCTTGCCACCTTGCCCGCTTCCCTCTCGCCCCGGTCCGTGTGCCCGCAATCTACGGGAATGCCGGTGGCCGGTGCAGCCGGGTTTCAGCAGGCGGACGGCGGGTGCGGTGCGGGTACGGAGTGCGGGCGGGGCACGTTCTGCGACCATGGAGCCCATGCGAAAAGGCGGTGCGGTGCGAGCGGTTGCGGCTGCGGCGGGCGCGGGGTTGCTCGTCCTCGGGGCGACGGGGTGCGGGGGTCCGCAGAAGAAGGACACGGCTTCCGCGCGGGCCGAGGACGACAGAAAGGCCCCCGAGGCCGGCCTGAAGCGGGTGCCCGGCGTCGGTGACCGGCTGTGGAAGCGCGTGCCCGAGGAGTCCCGGCAGGTGCTGGTCGTCTCCGGCGAGGGGCGCGACTCGGCCGACTCGCACGCGGCGTTCTACACGAAGCGGGGGGCGACCTGGACGCGTGAGCGCGCCTGGGCCACCCACAACGGCCGCAAGGGCTGGACGACCGACCACCATGAGGACGATCTGCGCAGCCCGGTCGGGGTGTTCACGCTCAGCGACGCCGGCGGGGTGCTGGCCCAGCCGGGGGCCAGGCTGCCCTACACCGAGTCGGCCGCGTTCCAGGCGCCGCACTACTGGAAGAAGTCGTACTGGCACGACTTCGACCTCGTCATCGCCATCGACTACAACCGCGTCAAGGGCACCCCGCCCAACGACCAGACGCGCCCGCAGGGGCAGTCCAAGGGCGGCAACATCTGGCTGCACATGGACCACGGCAGCGGCACGTCGGCGTGCGTGAGCCAGTCGAAGGCCGACATGGAGTACCTGCTGCGCACGCTGGACCCGAAGCAGCGTCCGGTCGTGGTGATGGGCGACCAGGCGGACCTGAAGGTGTGAATTCCGTGAGAGGGCGCACATCAATTCACGCCGCCTTCATTTGCGCCATCTTCACCACGGCGCCGGAAAACGCCGGTTCGGAAATTCCGCCGGCGTGACGCCGATATCACCGGCGCAATATATCGCCGCAACTCGGACATCACGCGCAAACAAGTGCCGACTGCACAACATCCGCACACACAACTCCCGCTGAGCGCTTCGTCTCACCGAACGGCAACACTTGCGTCACGACTGTGGAACCGGTGCGCCGCCGGGGCCGCCCGCGGCCGGGCGCCAACGGGCCGCCGGATCCCCGCCGTCCCCTTGCGAGCCGGGGTGCGGACCGCTTCGGCGGCGGCCGGTGCCGTGAGCCAGGCCACCCGTCGGCCAGGTCCGCCTCAGTGGGGCGTAGGCTACGATTATCCGCACGTTTACCTTGCCCTCCCTGTACCTCTCGCGCCTCACCGCGGTTCACGCGACGGGGCGCAGTTGAGTTTGATCGACAGTCTCAGGAGCCCCGAAGCATGCCTATTGCGAATGGAAACGCTTCGCCGAAAATCAGCGTTGTCGTCCCCGTTTACAAAGTCCAGGGATACCTGCGCGCATGCTTGGATTCCATCCTCTCGCAGTCGTTCGGCGATTTCGAGGTCATTGCCATCGATGACCACTCGCCCGACTCCTGCGGTCGCATACTCGACGAGTACGCCGCCCTCGACAGCCGGGTCATACCCGTGCACCTCGAGGAGAACCAGGGCATCGGCAAGGCGCGCGACGCCGGCGCGCTCAAGTCGCGGGGCGAGTACATCCTCTTCCTGGACAGCGACGACACCCTCGCCGAGGGTGCTCTGCAGGCGATAGCCGAGCGGCTCGATGTCACGGGCGACCCGGACATCCTGCTGCTCAACCACGTCCGCACCTACTGGAACAACCGGGTCCAGGCCAGCGCGGCCGGTGAGATGCTCAGCGGCGCGGGCACCGACGTCTTCACCGCGCTGGAGCGCCCCGAGTTCCTCGGCATGTTCGCCGTCGTGTGGAACCGCGTGTACCGGCGCGAGTTCTACGTCGAGGACCACAACTTCACGTTCACCGACGGCATTTACGAAGACGCGCTCATGGTCTACAAGACCATGCTGACCGCCGAGAGCATCGCCGCCCTCGACCACGTCTGCGTCGAGTACCGCCAGCGCCGCCAGGGCAACTCCATGCGTACGCCCGGCCGCAAGCACTTCGGCATCTTCGAGCAGTACGCCCGGCTCTTCACGTTCCTCGACGAGCACCCCGAGACGCAGCCGGTGCGCGCGCTGCTGTTCGAGCGCATGGCCAGCCACTTCCTGTTCACGCTGATGCGCGAGGACCGTATCGTCCCGGCGGACCGCGCGGAGTTCTTCAAGCTGTCGGCCGCGCAGTACAAGAAGTACAAGCCCCGGGACTTCGTCCTCCCGGAGGGCTCGCAGGGCGTCCGGTTCCAGCTGCTCGACCGCGGTTCCTACGCGGCGTACGCGGCCGTGACGTTCGCCGCCGACACCCGCCGCCAGGTCATCCAGCGGGCCACGAAGGCCAAGCACAAGCTCGGCAAGACCGCCTACCACCGGCTCTACCGGATGCACCTGCGCCGCCCCGTCGACGAGAACCTCGCCGTCTACGCCGCCTACTGGAACCGCGGCGTCGCCTGCAACCCGGCGGCGATCTACGAGAAGGCCAAGGAACTCGCGCCGAACGTCCACGGTGTCTGGGTCATCAAGAAGGACGCGGTGGACACCGTCCCTGCGGGCGTCGACTACGTCGTGGCCAACTCCCCGCGCTACTGGGAGGTCATGGCCCGCGCCAAGTACCTGGTCAACAACGTCAACTTCCCGAACGACATCGTGAAGCGCCCGGACCAGGTCCACCTGCAGACCCACCACGGCACCCCGCTCAAGCAGATGGGCATCGACCAGCAGAAGTACCCGGCGGCCGCCAAGAACATGAGCTTCGGCAAGATGCTGGAGCGGGCCGACAAGTGGGACCTGAGCCTGACCTCCAACCGGCACTCCACGGAGATCTGGGAGCGGGTGTACCCCTGCGCCTTCGAGGCAGTCGAGTACGGCTACCCGCGCAACGACGTCTACTACCGCGCCACCGCCGAGGACGTCGTCCGCATCCGCGCCGAGCTGGGCATCGAGCCGGGCAAGACCGCCATCCTGTACTGCCCGACGGTGCGCGACTACCAGAAGGGCTACGTGCCCCGCATCGACCTGGAGCGGTTCTGCCGTGAACTCGGCCCCGACCACGTCGTGCTGGTCCGCACCCACTACTTCTACGGCAGCGACCCCCGCCTGGAGGCGCTGCAGGAGCGCGGCCTGATCAAGGACGTGTCCAAGTACCCGGTGGTGGAGGACCTCTGCCTGGCCGCCGACGCGCTGGTCACCGACTACTCCTCCATCATGTTCGACTACGCGTGCCTGGACCGCCCCATCGTCACGTACGCGGACGACTGGGAGGTCTACAGCCGGGCCCGCGGTGTCTACTTCGACATCCTCTCCGGCAAGCCGGGTGAGACCCCGGGCGCGACCGCGACCAGCGAGGACGAGCTGATCGAGGTCTTCCGCTCGGGCGAGTGGAAGAGCGACAAGGCGGCCGAGCTCCGGGCGGCGTTCCGGGACCGGTTCGTGCAGTTCGACGACGGCAACGCGGCGGAGCGTGTGGTGCGCCGCCTGTTCCTCGGCCAGGAGCCCGCCCCCGAGGTGCTGCCCCTGGACGAGCGGACTCCGGCGCCCGCGCCGTCGACCGTGGCCAAGGCCCGCATTCCGCGGCAGCCGTCCGGTGAGTCCGGTCTGATCAACGTCTGACCCCGGTACGCCGAAGAGGGCGGGCCGGAGGGATTTTCCCTCCGGCCCGCCCTCTTTCGCGTCAGCCGTCACCCGGTGTCGCCGGGCGGCCGGCTCAGAAGGGCTCGAAGTCGTCGAACTCCTTCTGCGCCTCGTCGCGTTCGGCCTGGCGGTCCCTGCGGCGCTGGGCCGCCGGGCGCTCCTCCTCGAAGCGGTGGTCCTCGCCTCGGCGGCCGAGCATCTCGGCGCCGGCGGTGACGGTGGGCTCCCAGTCGAAGACGACCGCGTTCTCCTCGGGGCCGATGGCGACGGCGTCGCCCGCGCGGGCGCCCGTCTTCGTCAGCCGGTCCTCGACGCCGAGGCGGTTGAGGCGGTCGGCGAGGTAGCCGACGGCCTCGTCGTTGTTGAAGTCGGTCTGGCGCACCCAGCGCTCCGGCTTCTCGCCGCGCACCCGGTAGACCGGCTCGCCCTCGATCTCCTCGCGGGTGACGGTGAAGCCCGCGTCGTCCACGGCCTTGGGCCGGATGACGATGCGCGTCGCCTCCTCCTGCGGCTTGGCGGCACGCGCCTGGCCGACCAGGTCACCGAGGGCGAAGGTCAGCTCGCGCAGACCGGTGTGGGCCACCGCGGAGACCTCGAAGACACGGTAGCCGCGCGCCTCCAGGTCGGGGCGGACCATCTCGGCGAGGTCCTTGCCGTCGGGCACGTCGATCTTGTTGAGGACGACGATGCGGGGCCGGTCCTCCAGACCGCCGTAGCTGCGCAGCTCCTCCTCGATGATGTCGAGGTCGGAGAGCGGGTCGCGGTCGGACTCCAGCGTGGCGGTGTCCAGCACGTGCACCAGCACCGAGCAGCGCTCGACGTGGCGCAGGAACTCCAGTCCCAGGCCCTTGCCCTGGCTGGCGCCGGGGATGAGACCGGGCACGTCGGCGATGGTGTAGACGGTGGAACCGGCGGTCACCACACCGAGGTTGGGGACCAGGGTGGTGAAGGGGTAGTCCGCGATCTTCGGCTTGGCGGCGCTGAGCACCGAGATCAGCGAGGACTTGCCCGCGCTCGGGTACCCGACCAGGGCCACGTCGGCGACGGTCTTCAGCTCCAGGACCACGTCCTGGAGGTCACCGGGCTCGCCCAGCAGCGCGAAGCCGGGGGCCTTGCGGCGGGCGCTGGCGAGTGCCGCGTTGCCGAGGCCGCCCCGGCCGCCCTGTGCGGCGACGTAGGAGGTGCCGTGGCCGATGAGGTCGGCCAGCACGTTGCCGGCCTTGTCCAGGACGACCGTGCCGTCGGGGACGGGGAGGACCAGGTCCTGGCCGTCCTTGCCGGAGCGGTGGCCGCCCTCGCCGGGCTTGCCGTTGGTGGCCTTGCGGTGCGGGGAGTGGTGGTAGTCGAGCAGCGTGGTCACGGACTGGTCGACGGTGAGGATGACGTCGCCGCCCCGCCCGCCGTTGCCGCCGTCGGGACCGCCCAGCGGCTTGAACTTCTCACGGTGGACGGAGGCACAGCCGTGGCCCCCGTTACCCGCGGCGACATGCAGTTCGACGCGGTCCACGAAGGTGGTCATGGTTCGGTGCCTCCAGAAAAGTACGGGTAATACCTATGTCAACACGCGAAAGGCGGACCCGCCTTCCCGACCGGGAAGTGAGGTCCGCCTCGCGCAGCTTTTACGCTCGCGGCCGTGAATCAGGGATTCAGGCGACCGGAACGATGTTCACGACCTTGCGGCCGCGGTGGGTACCGAACTCCACCGCACCGGGCTGGAGGGCGAACAGCGTGTCGTCGCCGCCACGGCCGACGCCGGCACCGGGGTGGAAGTGGGTGCCGCGCTGGCGGATGAGGATCTCACCAGCGCTGACGACCTGACCGCCGAAGCGCTTCACGCCGAGCCGCTGGGCATTGGAGTCGCGACCGTTCCGGGTGGACGATGCGCCCTTCTTGTGTGCCATGTGTTCTCAGTCCCTTACTTCGCAGCCGCGGGGATCTCAGTGACCTTGATCGCCGTGTACTGCTGGCGGTGGCCCTGACGACGGCGGTAGCCGGTCTTGTTCTTGTAGCGCAGAATGTCGATCTTCTGGCCCTTGTGGTGGTCCACGACCTCGGCCTGGACCTTGATGCCGGCCAGCACCCACGGGTCGCTGGTCACGGAGTCACCGTCGACGACGAGCAGGGTCGAGAGCTCGACCGTGTCACCGACATTGGCCGTGGAAATCTTGTCAACCTCAACGATCTCGCCGACAGCAACCTTGTGCTGACGACCGCCGCTGCGCACGATGGCGTACACGCGAATCTCGCTTTCGCTCGAAGGACGGCACCCCCGCAGGCCAGCCGGACCGGCAGAACACCATGAACGACCTCTCCCGACCGCAACCGGGCGACCGGGAGGAGAAGGTTTACGGGGATGTGGCATGTTCAAATGACACGCCGACGGTCAAGAGTACGGGGGGCGTCCCGGACGGGTCAAACCGGGCCCTGGGCAGGCCCGGCTCAGCGCTCCAGCGAGGCCGTGTAGCCGGCGTACGCCTGCCTGATCTGCTCCGGGGACAGGTCCAGGTGCTCCAGGATCGTGTACCGGCCGGGCCGGGTCTCCGGCGCGAACTCCACGGCCCGGACGAACTCGTCCACGGTGAACCCGATCTCCTCGGCCAGCACCGGCAGCCCGTGCCTGCGCAGCGAGGCGGCCATGAGGAACGAGCCCTCGTGGTCGCCGCGCAGATGCATGGCGAAGGCGGCGCCGAGGCCGACCTGCTCGCCGTGGCTGGCGGCCCGCTGGGGGAAGAGCAGGTCGAGCGCGTGGCTGATCTCGTGGCAGGCGCCGGAGGACGGCCGGGTGTGGCCGGCGATCGACATGGCGATGCCGGACAGCACGAGGCCCTCGGCGAGCACCGCGAGGAACGCGTCGTCGCCGCAGCCGCCGGGGTGCCGGAGCACCGCCTCGCCCGCCTGGCGGGCCATGGCGGCGGCGAGACCGTCGATCTTCTCGCCGTTGACCCGGTTGGCCAGCTCCCAGTCCGCGACGGCCGAGATGTTCGACACCGCGTCCCCGATGCCCGAGCGCACGAAGCGCACCGGGGTCTCGCGGATGATGTCGGTGTCGATCAGCAGCGCGATGGGTGTGGGCACCCCGTACGAGCCCCGGCCCGCGTCGTTGTCCAGGATGGACACCGGCGAGCAGATGCCGTCGTGGGACAGGTTGGTGGCGACCGCGACCAGCGGCAGGCCGATGCGGGCCGCCGCGTACTTGGCGCAGTCGATGACCTTCCCGCCGCCGAGCCCGACCACGGCGTCGTAGCGGCCGGACTTCATCTCGTCGGCCAGCCGTACGGCGTCGTCCAGCGTGCCGCCGCCGACCTCGTACCAGGTCGCGCCCGGCAGCTGGGGGGCGACCCGCTCGCGCAGCCGGGCGCCGGAGCCGCCGCTGACGGCGACGGCCAGGCGGCCGGAGTGCGAGATGCGCTGGTCGGCGAGGATGCTCGCCAGGTCGGCGAGGGCACCGGGACGGATGTCGACGACGACCGGCGCGGGGATGAGGCGGGTCAGTATCGGCACGCGATCTCCCGTCCCCTGGCGAGGTCGTCGTGGTTGTCGATCTCGACCCAGGAGACGTCGCCGATCGGCTGGACGTCGATCTGGAAGCCCCGGTTCACCAGCTCCTGGTAACCGTCCTCGTAGTAGAGCTGCGGGTCGCGCTCGAAGGTCGCGCGCAGGGCGTCGGCCAGCTCCTCGGCCGCGTCGCCCTCGATGAGGGTCACCCCGATGTACTCGCCCGTCGCCTCGGCGGGGTCCATCAGCTTGGTGATCCGCCGGACACCCTTCTCGGGGTCCACGACGACCTTCATCTCCTCGTCCGCCAGGGACTTCACCGTGTCCAGCGCGAGGATGATCTTCTTGCCGTCACCACGGGCCGCGAGCAGCGTCTTCTCGACCGAGACCGGGTGCACGGTGTCGCCGTTGGCGAGGATCACGCCGTCCTTCAGCGCGTCCCGGCCGCACCACAGGGAGTAGGCGTTGTTCCACTCCTCGGCCTTGTCGTTGTCGATCAGAGTGATCTTCAGGCCGTACTTCGCCTCCAGGGCCGCCCGGCGCTCGTACACGGCCTCCTTGCGGTAGCCGACGATCACACCGACCTCGGTCAGACCGACCTCCGCGAAGTTCCCCAGCGTCAGGTCCAGCACCGTCAGCGACTCCTCGTCGCCCTCCGGGCCCACCGGCACCAGGGCCTTGGGCAGAGTGTCGGTGTAGGGGCGCAGACGCCGTCCGGCGCCGGCCGCCAGCACGAGACCTATCATCGCGGGTTCTCCTTAACTTCCCCGTGCACGGGGTGACTTCCCCGGTTCGCGGGGTGTGGGGGGCAAAGCCGTGTGGCCCTGTCGCGAACGACAGGACCACACGAGGGGGGTTGTCCGGTTCAGCTCTCGTCGTCCGGCGCGGAGACCGTGGCGGTCTTCTTCGCCGTCGACTTGGCGGCCGTCTTGGCGGTCTTGGCCGCCTTCTTGGCCGTCGTCTTCTTCGCCGTCGTCGTCTTGGCGGCGGTCTTCTTCGCCGCCGTCGTCTTCTTGGCGGCCGTGGTCTTCTTCGCGGCCGTCTTCTTCGCCGGGGCCTTCTTGGCCGCCTTGCGGGCGGTCTTCTTGGCGGGCGCGGCCTCCTCGGGCTCCGCCTCGGCGGCGGGCTCCTCGGCGGCCGGCTCCGGCGCGGACGACGGGACGACCAGGACGGCCGTCTCCTCCGACGCGGTCGGCGCGGTGGCCTTGCGCACCGCGCGGCGGCGCGGACGGGCCGGGGCTGCGCTCTCCTCGGCCGCCGGGGCGGCCTCCGGCTGCGGCTCCGGCTCGGCCACCGGCGCGGGCTCGGCGACGGTCACCACGGCGGCCTCGGCCCCGGCCGGCGAACCGGCGGGCGCGGACACCTTGCGGGTGACGCGGCGACGGGCGCGGCCCTTGGGCGCGGCCTCCTCGGCGGCGGGCTCCGGCGTGACCACCGGGTCCTCGGCGGCCATCGGCTCGGCGTGCGCCTCGGCGGCCGGCTCCGGCAGCACCGGGGTGGCGGCGGCCTCCTCGGCGGTGACCGAGGCGGCGGTCGGCGCCTCCTCGGCGGCCCGCTCGTACCGCTCGGCCCGCTCGGCGGAGCGGCGGCTGCCCTCCTTCGGCGCACCGGCCGGGGCCGAGGCCCTGCGCCCGGCCTTGCGGCGCGAACGGCCCCGCCCGGCGGCGGCCTCCGCCTCGGCGACGGAGCTGTACAGCTCCTCGTCCGGGGTGAAGTCCGGCTCGGGCAGCGCGAGCGGCTCGGCGGCCTCGGCGGCCACCTCGGCGACCGTCTCGGTCTCCACCGGCGCGGCGATCTCGTGCTCGTGGCCCTGACCGTCGCCGCGGCCGCGCTTCTTGCGCTTGCCGCCACCACCGCCACCGACGGAGGTGGGCTGCTCCATGTGCACGATGACACCGCGGCCGTTGCAGTGGACGCAGTTCTCGGAGAAGGACTCCAGCAGGCCCTGGCCGACCCGCTTACGGGTCATCTGCACCAGGCCCAGCGAGGTCACCTCGGCCACCTGGTGCTTGGTCCGGTCCCGGCCCAGGCACTCCAGCAGGCGGCGCAGCACCAGGTCCCGGTTGGACTCCAGCACCATGTCGATGAAGTCGATCACGATGATGCCGCCGAGGTCGCGCAGCCGGAGCTGGCGCACGATCTCCTCGGCCGCCTCCAGGTTGTTCCTGGTGACCGTCTCCTCCAGGTTGCCGCCCTGGCCGGTGAACTTGCCGGTGTTGACGTCGACCACGACCATCGCCTCGGTCCGGTCGATCACCAGCGAACCGCCGCTGGGCAGCCAGACCTTGCGGTCCAGCGCCTTGGCGAGCTGCTCGTCGATCCGGTACGTGGCGAAGACGTCGACCTCGCCGGTCCACTTCTGGAGCCGGTCGGTGAGGTCGGGGGCGACGTGGGAGACGTAGCCGTGGATGGTCGACCACGCCTCGTCACCGCTGACGATGACCTTGGAGAAGTCCTCGTTGAAGATGTCGCGGACGACGCGGACGGTCATGTCCGGCTCGCCGTACAGCAGCGCCGGGGCGTTGCCCGTCTTCGCCTTCTTCTTGATCTCCTCCCACTGCCCCTGGAGCCGCTCGACGTCACGGCGCAGCTCGTCCTCGCTCGCGCCCTCGGCGGCGGTGCGCACGATGACGCCCGCGTCCTCGGGGACGATCTTCTTGAGGATGGTCTTCAGCCGGGCCCGCTCGGTGTCGGGCAGCTTGCGGCTGATGCCGGTCATCGAGCCTTCGGGGACGTACACGAGGTAGCGGCCCGGCAGGGAGACCTGGCTGGTGAGGCGGGCGCCCTTGTGTCCGATCGGGTCCTTGGTCACCTGGACCAGGACCGGCTGGCCGGACTTGAGGGCGGACTCGATGCGGCGCGGCCCGTTGGCCATGCCGAGCGCCTCGAAGTTGACCTCACCGGCGTACAGGACGGCGTTGCGGCCCTTGCCGATGTCGATGAAGGCGGCCTCCATGGACGGCAGCACGTTCTGGACCTTGCCCAGGTAGACGTTGCCGACGTACGAGGTGGCCTGCTCCTTGTTGACGTAGTGCTCGACGAGCACGCCGTCCTCCAGGACGCCGATCTGGGTGCGCTCGCCGTGCTGGCGCACGACCATCACTCGCTCGACGGCCTCGCGGCGGGCCAGGAACTCGGCCTCGGTGATGATCGGCACGCGGCGGCGGCCCTGCTCGCGGCCCTCGCGGCGGCGCTGCTTCTTGGCCTCCAGGCGGGTCGAGCCCTTGATGGACTGGACCTCGTCGGACGGCTCGGCGGCCTTGCGGGGCTCGCGGACCTTGACGACGGTGCGCTCCGGGTCGTCGGTGGACGCCGGCTCGGCCTCGCCACCGGAGTCACCGGCGCGACGGCGACGGCGACGGCGGCGACGGCTGGAGCTGGAGCCGCCGGAGTCCTCGCCGCGCGCCTCGTCGGCGTCCTCGGCGTCCTCTTCCTCCTGCTCGGCGGTGTCCTCGGCGTCCTGCTCCGCCTGCTCGGCGGCGAGCTCGCCGTCCTCGCCGTCCTCGCCGTTGTCGTCACCGTCGTAGGCGTCACCACGGCGGCGGCGACGGCCACCCCGGCGGCGACGGCGGCGCGACCCGGAGTCGTCCGAACCCTCGGCGTCGTCGGAGTCGTCGGCCTCGTCCTCGGCGGGCTCCTCGACGGGCTCCGGCTTCTCCTCGACGGCGCGGGTCTCCTCGGCGGGAGCGCCCCGGCGGCGACGGCGACGGCGGCCGTTGTCGCGCTCGTCGGTGGCGGCGGCCTCGGGAGCGGCGGTGGTCTCCTCGGGCTTCTCGGTCTCCTCCGCCTTCTCGGGCTCGCGGACACCGGCGGCCTGGGCCGCGGCCTCGGCGGCCGCGCGCTGCGGGGTCTGGAACCTCGGCTCGGTGAAGACCGGCGCCTGGAAGGTGGGGACGGCGGGGCGGGTGGTACGGCGCGGGGCGTCGCCCTCGGCGGGGGCGGGCGCGGAGAACCCGCCCGCGGCCTGGCGGACGGCACGGCGACGGCGGCGGCCGCCCTCGGGCTCGGCGGGCTCGGACTGCGTCGCCTTGCGGGCGGGGCGCGGCTCGGGCTCGGCGGCCGGGGGCTTCTCCTCCGCCTTCTCCTCGGCGGCGGCCGGGGCACCGGCGGGCGCGGAGGCCCGGCGGGTGGCGCGACGGCGGGCACGGCCGGGGGCGGCCTCGGTCTCGGGCGCGGCCTCGGCGACGGGCTCGGGCTCCGCGACCGGCTCGGCCTCGGCCTCGGCGGCGGGGGCGGGGGCCTCGACGGCCGGGGTCTCGGCGGGCGCGGAGACCCGGCGGGTGGCCCGACGGCGGGCACGGCCGGCCGGGGCGACCTCGGGCTCGGGCTCGGCGGCCGGGGCGGGCTCGGCCTCGGCCTCGGCGGCGGGGGTCTCGGTGACGGCGGCCTCGGCGGCGGGCGCGGAGGCGCGACGGGTGGCCCGGCGGCGCGGACGCGCGGCCGGTGCCTCGGTCCCGGTCTCCGTCTCGGCAGCCGGCTCCGGCTCCGGCTCGGCGGGCTGCTCGGCGGCCGGCTGCTCGGCCTCGGGCGCCTCGGCGGCCTTCGGCGCGCCGGCCGGGGCGGAGGCACGCCGGGTGGCGCGGCGGCGCGGACGCGCGGCGGGGGTCTCGGCGGCGGACTCGGCCGGCTCGGCGGCCTTGTTGTCCTCGGTGTCCTGGGCCACGTCGGCCTCCTCGGCCTTGTTGTCCTCGGCGGTGGCCCGCGTGGGCGACCCGGCGGCCGCGGCGGCCCGGCGGCGGGTGCGGCGCGGGGCGGGCGCGGCGGTCTCGGCAGCGGTGTCGGCCTGTTCGTCGGCGGACGCTGCCGGTACGGCCGGCTCGGTGGCGGTGGCGGCCTCGGCGGCCGTCGGGGTCCCGGCGGGCGCGGAGGCGCGGCGGGTGGTGCGGCGGCGCGGGCGCGGTGCCGTCTCGGCGGGGGCCTCGGGGGCCTCGGCCTGCGGTGTCGGTGTGGCGGCCTCGGGCTGCGCGCCGGTCTCGGTGCCAGCTCCGGCGGCGGGCGAACCCGCCGGGCGGGACGCGGCCCGGCGACGCCTGCGCGGGGGCAGCGTGTCGCTCGGGGTGTTCAGTTCGGAGCCCTCGTTGGGCTCGGTCGGTTCGAGCATGCGGGCATTTCTCCCGTCGGAGCTCCCGGGTCGCCGCGCCTGGTCCGGGGCCGGTCTCGTGAAGAGAGCCGGCCACCGCTGACGTCCGCGGCCCGCGCGATGCGCGGTGGCCGCCGTCCGGGGCGCGGGCGCCGCACGGGAGCACTCTGTGTCCTGTCTCGCCGGTTCCGTACGCCTTGTCGGTACGGCCTGGCGAAAGTCTTCTGGTCGGTGCGCTGCCCGACCCAGGTGGCTCCCGGATCAGAGGGCGGCGCTTACGGCGTCCGTCCCTACGCGGGACCTTCCGGCGCCGGCACCGTCGCGGCGGCAGCGGGTTCGGCCTTCGGGGCCGTGGCTGCCTCGCGGTCGGGCGCGAGCGGGTCGGTCACCGTGCCGGTCTCTTCATCGAACAGCCCCTGCGCCAGCCTGGTCACCGCTGCGGGGACCGGCGGCGCCAGGTCGGCCACGGCGCGAAGACCGGACAGGACGTCGTCGGGTCGTACGGCAGGCGTCACGTGCCGAACAACCAGGCGCAGTATCGCACAGGGCCGGTCGCTGGGCCTATCAGCCGCCCCGTCCCGCGTTTCCAGGGTGACGACGGCGGCGCGGGCGTCGAACGTACGGACGCCGTTCTTGGCCATCCGCTGCACCTCGACCGTCTCCGCGGCCATGAACGCCTCGGTGGCGGCCTCGGCCTCCTCGGGGGCCACGCCCTCCAGCCGCAGCTCCCACACGGAGGCGGTGAGCCGGTCGGCGAGTCCTGAGGTGCGGCCCTCCACGGCGTCGACGATGTCGAGTCCGGCGGGCATCGACTCGTCGAGCAGGGCGCGCAGCGTCCCGGGGTCACGCGGTGCGGTCAGCGCGATCTCCAGGTACTCCGCCTCACTGCCCGTGCCGGTGGGTGCGGCATTGGCGTAGGACACCTTCGGGTGCGGCGTGAACCCCGCCGAGTACGCCATGGGTACCTCGGCGCGGCGCAACGCGCGCTCGAAGGCGCGCTGGAAGTCGCGGTGGCTGGTGAACCGGAGGCGGCCGCGCTTGGTGTAACGCAGTCGGATGCGCTGCACCGCGGGTGCGGGCGGCGGGCCTTCGGGCTGTCGCTTGCCCAGTGTCCTAGTCCTTCGTGAGAACGGTCGTACTGCCACCAAGAGTACGTGGATCGCGCGCCGGAGGTTCCCGCCGGTCCACCCCGGCCTGCCGCCGGGGCTCTCCGAAGAGTGCCCGGCGCACGTCCCGGCGGGTCTCGCGCAGGGTCTCCCGGGCGGCGGCGAGGGTCAGCCGGGTGACCCTCCCCACCTCGCGCGCGGCCCGTGCGGCGGGCCGCAGCACCATGTCCCGTACGACGTGCCCGACCGGGGTGAGGACGGCCCGGTAGACCCAGCGGGCGGGCTCCACGAAGATCCACCGGAAGAGGGTCCCCAGGGCGCGCCCGACGACACGGGAGAGGTGCCCGGCGACCCGCCAGGCGTGCCCGAGCGCGTCGGCGGTTTCCCGCGCGACCACGGCGAGCACCCGGCCCACGGGGGCCAGCACCCAGCGCCACAGGGCGAGGGCGGGCAGCACGAAGAGGATGCGCGCCGTCCAGTACAGGACCGCCCCCGCCCCGGTGACCAGGGCCTCGGCCACCCACAGCAGCGCCCGCCCGATGGGGCTCAGCACGTGGGCGTACAGCCACCGGGCGGGGACGACGAGCAGATACCGGGCGAGCCAGGCGGCGCCGGCGAACGCAGCGAGCCCGACGGCGGCCGCCAACGTCCCCGCACCCCGCCCGAGCCACACCAGGCCCCGGCCGACCGGCGCCAGCACGTGGGCGTACAGCCACCGGGCGGGGACGACGAGCAGATACCGGGCGAGCCAGGCGGCGCCGGTGAACAGGCCGAGCCCGACGGCGGCCAGCAGCGCACGGGCCCCCCGCGCGAGCCACACCAGGCCCCGGCCGACCGGTGCCAGCAGGTAGGTGACCACACCTCCCGCGGCCCGGCGCAGCGCGTGGCCGACGGGAATCAGCACATGGACGTGCACCCAGCTCAGCGGCGCCACGATCAGGACGTGCCCGAGCCACCGCAGGGCCGTGCCCACCGGGACGAGCACCCAGCGCCACAGCGCCACGAAGGGCAGGACGAACAACGCCCGGCCGGTCCACCGCAGCGCGCGGCCGAGGGGCCGCAGCACGGTGGCGTGCAGGAACCTCCCGGCCGCGACCAGCGCGTCCCACGCCAGCCGTACCGGCACCACGAGCACCAGCACGACGATCCGGACGGGCAGCCGGAGGGCGACGACGAGGCAGCCCTCCGGGGGCTGCGGTGCGGGCGGCTTGTCGAGGTCCATACCCTCATGGACGCCACTGACCCGCTTTTGGATGCCTTTTCAGCCCGCGGGAAGCGCACGGGACTTGTACGTCTCCGGGTAGCGCTGGGTGAACTTCACCGCGATCACCAGCAGGACGACGGGGATGACCCAGTTGAACCAGTCGTCCTGGCCGGGGAAGTGGATGGCGAGCCAGGTGGAGGCCGTCATGACGGCGAAGGTGACGCCCCAGTACGTGGTGAGCACCCGGTTGATGTGCCGGAAGACCGGCGAGTCCCAGTACTGGCGCGGGGTCGACTCCCGGGCGTACTGCGCGGTGAAGGGGTCGTGGAGCAGCGACGCGAAGGCGATGACGGCGACCAGGCCGTTGGAGATGACCTGGGCGTAGGTCTCCAGCCAGAGCAGGTCCGCGCGGTTCAGGGCGAGGGCGAGGACGGAGAGGACGGCGAAGAACACGATGCCGGCCGCGTCCAGGATGCGGATCCTGCCCTGCAGCAGGTCCTGGGCGGACAGCACCAGGGCCGCGACCAGGGCGGCGAGGGCCGCGTACTCCCAGGTGCTGGGGCTGGCCACCACGCCGAAGATGATCCAGGGGGCGAAGGAGAGGAACACGCTGGCGGTGCCGAGCGGCTTCTTTCTGGGCGTGGTCTGTTCCGTGGTCGCCTGCTCAACCATGAGGACGTCCTCTCCTCGGGGTGTGCCGTCGTGGGATGCCGCGGGCCGCCCCCTCCCATCGTCACGCCGCGCCGCCCGGCCCGCACGCCACCCGCACGTGGTGCGCGGTGGCGGGCGGGCACCTACCCGCACGCCACCCGCACGTGGTGCGCGGTGGCGGGCGGGCACCTACCGTGGGAAGGGCGGTCCGGACCAGCTAGGGGTTCGCTCGGCGTGTCCGGGAGCCGTCATGACGTATCGCTTCAGCGAGAACGACCAGTTCAACTTCGAGATCCTGCTCGCCCTCGGTTCGGTGTGGCGGCAGGGGGCCGACGCGGGCGAAGTGCTCAGTACCGCCGCGTCGGTGGCGGGCGGCGACGGGCAGGCGTGGTTCGACGCCTGGCTGGACCTGGGGCGCCGCGTCCGGGTGGAGGCGGAGGAGCGCGCGGCGGCCGGTCACCTGGTCAGCGCCCGTGCGGGGTGGCTGCGCGCGGCCGGCTATCTGGGCACCGCGATGGTGGGCGTGGACGCGGTACCGGACGCGGAGAAGCGGGCCGCGGAGGCGTTCAGCGAGCACCGGGCCTGCCTCGACCGGTTCCTGCTGGCCCTGGACCCGCCCGCCGAGCCGGTGTCGATCCCGTACGAGGGCACGACGCTCCCCGGTTACCTGGTCAGCCCGCCCGGCACGGACGAGCCGCTGCCGACGCTGATCGCCAACAACGGCAGCGACGGGCCGCTCAGCGCGGCCTGGACGCTGCTCGGGGCCCCGGCGGTGGAGCGGGGGTACCGCGTCCTGCTCTTCGACGGGCCCGGCCAGCAGTCGATGCTCTTCGAGCGGGGGGTCACCTTCCGGCCGGACTGGGAGAACGTCATCACCCCGGTCGTGGACTTCCTCCTCGCCCGCCCCGACGTCGACCCGCGGCGTATCGCGCTGGCCGGGATCAGCCAGGCCGGGTACTGGGTGCCGCGCGCGCTGGCCTTCGAGCACCGGCTGGCGGCGGCGGTCGCCGATCCGGGGGTGGTGCGGGTCGCGGAGAGCTGGTGGCAGCACCTCGGGCCGGACCTGCGCGCGCTGTGGGAGTCCGGGGACCGGGACGCCTTCGACGCGATCATCGGGGAGGCGCTGGAGCAGAACCCGGCGCTGGCCGCGACCTGGCGCTGGCGGGCCAAGCCCTACGGGGTCGAGGCGCCGTACGACCTGCTGTGCGAGGTCTCGCGGTACGACCTGCTGACCGAGGTGTCCCGGCACGACCTCACCCGCGTCGTGGACCGCATCACCACCCCGCTGCTGATCACCGACCCGGAGGGCGAGCACTTCTGGCCCGGCGCGTCACAGCAGTTGTACGACGCGCTGCCCGGCCCCGGGGAACTGGTGCGCTTCACCGAGGCGGAGGGGGCGCACCTGCACTGCGAGCCGTTGGGGCGGGCGCTGTTCGAGGAGCGGGTCTTCGACTGGCTGGACGCCCGGCTCGCGACCGCCGGCACGGTGTGACGAGCAGGTTTGATCACCGTACGGCTGCGGCCCTGTAACGCCTTGATCTGATCACGCCAAGGCTATGGATTCCGGCCAGGGCTGCTGCTTCCATGGGAGACCAATCACGCACTTCCCTGGGGGGACGAACAAATGAACTGGTACGTGGACGTGCTCAAGAAGTACGCGGTGTTCAGCGGTCGCGCGCGGCGCAAGGAATACTGGATGTTCGCGCTGTTCAGCCTGATCATCAGCATCGTGCTGACGATCCTGGACAACGCGCTGGACATCAACTTCCTCGCCGGTCTCTACGGCCTGGCGGTCCTGCTGCCCTCCCTCGCCGTCGGCGTCCGCCGCCTGCACGACACGAGCCGCTCCGGCTGGTGGCTCCTGATCGCGCTGATCCCGATCATCGGCGCCATCGTCCTGCTCGTCTTCTTCGTCTCCGAGGGCAAGCCGGAGGCCAACGAGTACGGCCCCAACCCGAAGTACGCCCCGGCGGTCTGACGCCGGCTCGGCGAAGGGCCCACCGGATGATCCGGTGGGCCCTTCGCCGTGTTCACGACTCCGGCGCGAGCAGGGTCGGCGGCGTGGCCGGCCGTCCCTCACATACCGGCCATACCGCCTCCGGTGAGACCCGGAGCCAGCGCCGGCACCCAGAAGACGGCTACCGCCAGGGCGATCGAGACGGTACCCACGGCGCGGGCCACCAGGCGGCCGGCCGGAGCGAGCTTCTCGGCGGTGATCACGGCAGCCACTACCACCATGGCCCACACGTTCATCAGACCGAACGCCGCCAGCAGCACCATGAGGGACCAGCAGCAGCCCAGGCAGAAGGCGCCGTGGTGGGCCCCGGCACGCAGATCGCGCGCGTGTCCCTGGTACGAGGCGTAGCGAAGCATCAGCCCGATCGGCGAGCGGCACCTCGCCAGGCAGCGGTCTTTGAGCGGCGTGAACTGGTAGACGCCGCAGACCGCGAACACGGCCGCGGCCACCGCGGTCCCCGCCGCGGTCGCCGCCCGGCCCAGGCCCGCGGCCAGCGCGTACGCGGGCAGCCCGGCCAAGACCCAGACGAGCAGGTACGCGACGGTGAAGGCGGCCATGCGCCTCGACCGGTGCACGGTGACGGTGCGTGCGTACAGCGCGGCGACGGGCGCCGTGGAGGGCAGCATCATCGCGGCCATCATCAGCGTCCACACGCCCAGGAAGGCGGGCAGTCCCAGGCCCATGGTGGCGGTCGTCGCCCGCGTACCTCCCCAGCGCGTCACCACCCAGATCCAGGCGACGGCCGCGGCCACCAGCAGAAGCCCGGCAGGGCTCCCCCTCCGGCGGCCGGTGACCGGCCCAACGGTCATACGGACCACGTGAAGGGCGCCGAGTGTCCGTTGCCGCCGGTGAAGTCCCAGGACCGGCCGTACACGCCCTGGCCCGTCGCCCGGGTGGACCGGGCGACCGTCAGCGTGCTGTTCACAGGATGGAACACGCCGGTCAGGGCCATCACCGGACCGTCCTCGCCGAACTGCGGGGCCACTTGGTCCTCGATCTCGATGTCGATGGCGTCATCGACTCGCGCGGCATGGCGGCGGCCGTCGTCGCGGTAGTCGATGGGGGCGCGCTGCACTCCGAGGACCTCGCCGATGAGGGGCGTGAGCGCCGCCATCGGCCCACCGGCCCGGCCGGAGAAGACCCTGCCCAGCGCGTCCGCCTGACTCTCGTCGGCCGAGGCATCGACGTAGAGGGCGACCTGCCAGCCGCCCTCGGCCATCACCCGGGGCGCGTCGACGAAGACGGCGACACTGCGGTCGGACACGTCCACGCCGTCCACGGTCCCGCTGTCCACGTGGAACGCGAAGGTCACCTGGCAGCGCTCGTGGTCGGCCGGCGCGGTGAGGCCCGAGGTGGTGCAGGGGCACACCACGTCGCAGTTGCAGCTCTCCAGGTACGTGCCGCTCAGATTCCAGGGCATGCTTCCTCCCTGTCTCGCATCCCCCTGGACGTATAGGACACCTCAAGGCGGGCCCGTCCCGCTCCGAAGTCGCTTTTCCCAGGCTATTCCCGACAGTTCCCGTTGGCACCAGCCGCAGTGCCGAGCCCGCAGGTTCCCCCGCCACCGCACACCGGTGAGCCCCCTCTCCAGCAGGAAAGGGGGCTCACCGGGATAGGGCGCCGAGCGCCCCGCGTCAGTGCGAGTGGCCGTTCGGGGCCGGCGTCGGACCCGCGTTCTTCACGGCCAGGGGCAGCAGCTTCTTGCCGGTCGGGCCGATCTGGATGTGGGTGTCCATCTGTGGGCAGACCCCGCAGTCGAAGCAGGGGGTCCAGCGGCAGTCCTCGACCTCGGTCTCGTCGAGGGCGTCCTGCCAGTCCTCCCAGAGCCAGTCCTTGTCGAGGCCGGAGTCGAGGTGGTCCCAGGGGAGGACTTCCTCGTAGGAACGCTCGCGGGTGGTGTACCAGTCGACGTCGACGCCGAACTCGGCCAGCGCCTTGTCCGCGCAGCCCATCCAGCGGTCGTAGGAGAAGTGCTCGCGCCAGCCGTCGAAGCGGCCGCCGTCCTCGTAGACCGCGCGGATGACCGCGCCGACGCGCCGGTCGCCGCGCGAGAGCAGGCCCTCGACGATGCCGGGCTTGCCGTCGTGGTAGCGGAAACCGATGGAGCGGCCGTACTTCTTGTCGCCCCGGATCTTGTCGCGGAGCTTCTGCAGACGCGCGTCGGTCTCCTCGGCGGAGAGCTGCGGCGCCCACTGGAACGGGGTGTGCGGCTTGGGCACGAACCCGCCGATCGAGACCGTGCAGCGGATGTCGCCCGAGCCGGAGACCTCGCGGCCCTTCTGGATCACATGGGTCGCCATGTCGGCGATCTGGAGGACGTCGTCGTCCGTCTCGGTCGGCAGACCGCACATGAAGTACAGCTTCACCTGACGCCAGCCGTTGCCGTACGCGGTGGCGACCGTACGGATCAGGTCCTCCTCCGAGACCATCTTGTTGATGACCTTGCGCATGCGCTCGGAGCCGCCCTCAGGGGCGAAGGTGAGACCGGAGCGACGGCCGTTGCGGGTCAGCTCGTTGGCCAGGTCGACGTTGAACGCGTCGACACGGGTGGACGGCAGCGAGAGGCCGATCTTGTCGTCCGTGTACCGGTCCGCCAGGCCCTTGGCGATCTCACCGATCTCGGAGTGGTCCGCCGAGGACAGCGACAGCAGGCCGACCTCCTCGAAGCCGGTCGCGTTGAGCCCCTTCTCGACCATGTCACCGATACCGGTGATCGAGCGCTCGCGCACCGGGCGGGTGATCATGCCCGCCTGGCAGAACCGGCAGCCGCGCGTGCAGCCGCGGAAGATCTCCACCGACATCCGCTCGTGCACCGTCTCCGCCAGCGGCACCAGCGGCTGCTTCGGGTACGGCCACTCGTCCAGGTCCATCACCGTGTGCTTGGAGACACGCCACGGGACACCGGAACGGTTGGGGACCACCCGGCCGATCCGGCCGTCGGGCAGGTACTCCACGTCGTAGAACGCCGGGATGTACACCGCGCCCGTCTTCGCCAGCCGGAGCAGGACCTCCTCGCGGCCACCGGGACGGCCCTCCGCCTTCCAGCGGCGGATGATCTCCGTCATGTCCAGCACGGCCTGCTCGCCGTCACCGATGATCGCCGCGTCGATGAAGTCCGCGATCGGCTCCGGGTTGAACGCCGCGTGCCCGCCGGCCAGCACGATCGGGTCGTCGACCGTACGGTCCCGCGACTGGAGCGGAATACCCGCCAGCTCCAGCGCCGCGAGCATGTTGGTGTAGCCCAGCTCGGTGGAGAAGCTCAGGCCGAACACGTCGAACGCCTTCACCGGACGGTGGCTGTCGACCGTGAACTGCGGGACGCCGTGCTCCCGCATCAGCGCCTCCAGGTCCGGCCACACGCTGTACGTGCGCTCGGCGAGGACGCCCTGCTGCTCGTTCAGTACCTCGTAGAGGATCATGACGCCCTGGTTGGGCAGACCGACCTCGTACGCGTCCGGGTACATCAGGGCCCAGCGGACCTCGGCCTCGTCCCAGGGCTTGACCGTGGAGTTCAGTTCTCCGCCGACGTACTGGATCGGCTTCTGCACATGCGGGAGCAAGGCTTCGAGCTGCGGGAAGACCGAGTCGACAGACATCGCGGCATTACCTTCGTGAGCTGACTGGAGGGCATCTCCCGGCCGGAGGCTGGAAGGGTGACCATCAAGCCTAACCCGTTCGGACGCGTCCTCCGTACGCCGAGCTCAGCGCGGGAACGCGGAGCGGGCCTTCGCCCACGTGCCAGGCAGCTTCCGCTCCGTGCGCCGGGCCGCCCGCTCCTCCCGCTCGTACAGCACCCCGTACGTGAACGCGCTCTCCCCCGCCGCGTGCGCCACCGCCGCCAGCTCGCGCAGGGTCTGCCGGGCCAGCACGCTGTCCTGGTGCTCGCCGAGCAGGCTGGTCAGCTTCTTCGCCGCGCGGGCCAGGGCGCGGGCCGGGCCGCCGAGCGCGGGGACGGCGGCCTCGGCGGCGTACCGGGCGCGCTTGGCCCGCTTGCGGGCCTGGTGCAGGGCGTGGTCGCGGTCCTCGCCGGGCGGCAGGTCGAGCGCGGCCGTCACCAGCCGGGCCAGCTTGTCGCCCTCCTTCCTCAGCGCGCCGGTGAGCACCTTGCCCGGTCCGCGCGCCGCCTTCTTCCGCAGCGGAGGGTCCGCGAGCAGGGTGTCCAGGCTGTCCAGCAGGGCCAGATAGCGGGCGGAGTCCAGCACCCCGAGCAGCCGGCCGCGGGTACTGCCGTGCCGGGCGGTGGCCCAGGAGGCGAGGCGGTCGCGGACCGGGCCGGTGACCTCGCCGGGCGGGACCGCGTCCAGGGCGCCCGCCAGCCGTTCCGCCAGCACCTCCTGGTCCCGGCCCGCCCCGAGCTCGCGGGCCAGCCACTTCAGCTCGGCGGCGACCGGGGCGGTGGCGTCCCGGTCCAGCACCGGGCCGAAGCTGCGGAAGGCGGAGCGGAGCCGGCGGGTGGCGACCCGCATCTGGTGCACGGAGTCCGGCAGGTCCCGGCGGACGCCGGGGTCGCGGGCGAGGATCGCCTCGCGCTGCTCGCGGAGGTAGGCGAGGACGTGGTCCCCCGCCGTCACCGGCTTCGCCGCCCGCCCCGCCGACCCGGCACGGGAGCCGCCGGTACGGCGCAGCGCCTCGGCCACCTTGGACGACGCCTTCGACGGCCGCACCCCCGCCTCCGCGAGCCGCTCCTCGACGGCGTCCAGCACGGCCGGGTCGGCGCCGTCGGCCAGCTCCACCTCCATCTCGGTCCACCGCGCGGTGCCGCCCGCGCGGTTGAGCCGCTCGGCGTCGACGGTGTCCACGCTCGCCTCGGCCAGCAGGGTCCCGTCCGCGCCGACCAGGTGCCGTACGTCGCGTGCGGAGCGCAGCCGGACCACGGGGACCAGTTCGGCACCCCGGACCCGTGAGCGCACCAGCGCGGCGATCTCCTCGGGCAGGGTGTCCGAGAGCGGGGCCCGGATCTCGTCCCGGACACCGGGAGCGACCGGGAACTTCAGATGCCACCCGGCGTCCGCGCCCCCGGTACGGCGGCGCAGCGTGAGCGAGGCGGCACCCAGCCGCTCGTCGGCGGTGTCGTAGTAGACGGCGTCCAGCTCGACCACACCTCTGTCCACGACGTGCGCCACCGCCCCGGCCCCGGCCAGCGCGGGCAGCCCGCCGTCCGCGGCCTCGTACTTCCGCTCGATCTCCCGCTTCACGTCCGCCATGGACCGAATCTAGAACGCCTCCGCGATCTCAACCAGCCCCCGGGGGACGGTCGAGGCCCCAGGTCCGGCCCGGCGGTCCCCTCCGCGAACGCCTCGGGCCCGGTCCGGTCTCCCCGAAGGGGAACCGGACCGGGCCCGAGGGCCGAGCCGCCGGGGGCTCACGCGGACATCGGCCGCTGCACTCTGATCGACTGCAGCAGCCCCACCGCGATCCACACCGCGAACATCGAGGAGCCGCCGTAGGAGACGAAGGGCAGCGGCAGGCCGGTGACCGGCATGATGCCGAGCGTCATGCCGACGTTCTCGAACGCCTGGAAGGCGAACCAGGCGACGATGCCGGCGGCCACGACCGTCCCGTACAGCTCGGTCGAGTCGCGGGCGATGCGGCAGGCGCGCCACAGGATGACGCCGAGGAGAAGGATTATCAGGCCGGCGCCGAGGAAGCCGAGTTCCTCACCCGCGACGGTGAAGACGAAGTCGGTCTGCTGCTCCGGTACGAACTGGCCCGTGGTCTGCGAGCCGTGGAACAGCCCGGAACCGGTCAGCCCGCCGGAGCCGATGGCGATGCGGGCCTGGTTGGTGTTGTAGCCGACGCCCGCCGGGTCCAGCTCCGGGTTGGCGAAGGCGGCGAACCGGTTGATCTGGTAGTCGTCCAGGATGTGGAGCTGCCACACCGCGATGGCACCGATGGCGCCGGCCGAGATGAGGCCGAACACCCAGCGGTTGGAGGCGCCGGACGCGAGCAGCACGCCCAGGATGATGATCACCATCACCATGACCGACCCCAGGTCGGGCATGAGCAGCACGATGAGGATCGGCACCGCCGCCAGCCCGAGCGCCTGGAGCACCGTGCGGTGGTCGGGGTACGCCTTGTCGCCCGCGTCGACCCGGGCGGACAGCAGCATCGCCATGCCCAGGATGATCGTGATCTTCACGAACTCCGAGGGCTGGATCGAGAAGCCGCCGCCGAAGACGATCCACGAGTGGGCGCCGTTGACGGTGGAGCCCAGCGGGGTGAGGACCGCGAGGATGCCGGCCACCGAGAGGCCGTAGAGGATCGGCACCGCGTTGCGCAGGCCGCGGTGGCCCAGCCACAGGGTGCCGATCATCAGGGCGAGCCCGATGCCGGTGTTCATGAAGTGCCGGATCAGGAAGTAGTACGGGTCGCCCTGGTTGATCTCGGTGCGGTTGCGGGTCGCCGAGAACACCAGCAGGGAGCCGATCATCGACAGCGCGAGCGCGGCCAGCAGTATCGGCCAGTCCAGCCTGCGGGCCACCGCGTCACGGGCGAAGATCCTGGTCCAGCCGGCCCGCTTCGGGCCGTACCCGGAGACGGAGAAGGTGTTGCCGGTCATGTGCGCGTCCTCCGGCTTCCCCTCCGGTGGGGCCGCCTGCGGGTGTTGCTGTTGGTGTTGGGCGACGGCGAGGTGGCGGGGGGCTGGTCCTCGCCGTTGCTGGTGTTGTTCTTCTGCGCGGCCTCCACGTCCTTGGCCGGGTCGGTGCTGATCCTGGGCGCGGCGACCGTGCCGTCGGGACGGACCTTCGGGAGGGTCTTCTGCGGCTGCGGCAGCATCGCCCTCTTGTTGTCGATCGAGCCGTCGCCCTGGACGCCGTACAGCGCGCTGTAGATGTTGCGCACGGCCTCACCGGAGGCTCCGGAACCCGTACCGGCCTGGGCGATCGTCATGATCACCGTGTAGTCCTTGGAGTAGGTCGCCAGCCAGGAGGTGGTCTGCTTGCCGTAGACCTCCGCCGTACCGGTCTTGCCGTGCAGCGGGATCTTGTCCTGCGGCCAGCCGCCGAACTTCCACGCGGCGGTGCCTCGGGTGATGACGCCCGCGAAGGCGTCGTCCATGCCCTTGAGGGTGGCCTTGCTGACCGGCAGCTTGCCCGAGGGCCTCGGCTTCAGCTCGCGCACCGACTTGCCGTCCGCGCTGATGACCGCCTTGCCGATGCTCGGGTGGTACATCGTGCCGCCGTTGGCCACGGCGCCGTAGATCACCGCCTCCTGGATCGGCGTGACGAGGGTGTCGCCCTGGCCGATGGAGTAGTTGATCGAGTCGCCCTCACGCATCTTGTTGCCTTCGAGGCAGTTCTCGTAGGCAATCTTCTCGACGTACGACCCGTCCTTCTTGCCGTACTTGCACCAGGCGTCCTTGTTGGCCTTCCAGTAGTCCAGCTTCCACTGGCGGTCCGGGACGCGGCCGGTGACCTCGTTGGGCAGGTCGACGCCGGTCTCCTTGCCGAGGCCGAACTGGTGGGCGGCCTTGTAGAAGAAGTCCTTGGGCTGGCCCTTCTTGGGGTTGATGCCGCCGTCCTTCTTCCACTGCTGGTCGGAGAGGTAGTAGAAGACGGTGTCGCAGGAGACCTCGAGCGCCCGGCCCAGCGGGATCGGGCCGAAGCTCTCACCCTCGAAGTTCTTGAAGACCTGGCCGCCGACCGAGTACGAACTCGTGCAGGGGTAGCGGCCGTCGAAGTCGTACCCCGCCTCGACCGCGGCGGCCGTGGAGACCACCTTGAAGGTCGAGCCCGGTGCGGCCTGGCCCTGGATGGCCCGGTTCAGCAGCGGGTAGTCGGAGTTCTTGCCGGTGAGGGCCTGGTAGTCCTTGGCGGAGATGCCGCCGACCCAGACGTTCGGGTCGTAGTCGGGCGCCGAGGCCATGGCGACGATGCGGCCGGTCTTGGCCTCCATCACCACGGCGGCACCGGAGTCCGCCTTGTAGTTGGTGCCGGTGATCTTGTCGAACTGCTGGCGGGCGACCTTCATCGCCTTGTCCAGCTCGAACTCGGTGACCCGCTGGATACGGGAGTCGATGCTGGTGACCAGGTTGGAGCCGGACTCCGCCGGGTCGGCCTGGGCCTTGCCGATGACCCGGCCCAGGTTGTCCACCTCGTACCGCGTGACGCCGGCCTTGCCGCGCAGCTCCTTGTCGTACTGCCGCTCCAGGCCGGAGCGGCCGACCATGTCGGAGCGCAGGTAGGGCGAGTCGGTGTCCTTGGCCTTCTGGATCTCCTCGTCGGTGACCGGGGAGAGATACCCGAGGACCTGGGAGGTGTTGGCCTTGCCCGGCGCGCCGTACCGGCGGACCGCCTCGGGCTCGGCGGTGATGCCGGGGAAGTCCTCGGCCCGCTCCCGGATCTGGAGGGCCTGCTTGGGCGTGGCCTCGTCGGTGATCGGGATCGGCTGGTACGGCGAGCCGTTCCAGCAGGGCTGCGGGGTCTTGGCGTCGCACAGCCGGACCTTCTGCTGCACCTCCTCCGGCTTCAGGCCGAGGACGGCGGCGAGCTTGGCCAGCACGCCCTTGCCGTCGTCCTTCTGCTTGAGCAGGTCGGTGCGGGAGGCGGAGACGACGAGCCGCGTCTCGTTGTCCGCGAGCGGGACTCCGCGCGCGTCCAGGATGTCACCGCGCACGGCGGGGTCCACGACCTGCTGGACGTGGTTGCCGGACGCCTCCCTCTGGTAGGCGGCGCCCTCACGGATCTGGAGGTACCACAGCCGGCCGCCGAGGGTGCCGAGCAGGGAGAGCACGAGGATCTGGATGACGACCAGCCGGATCTGGACCCGTGGAGTCCGCCCGGTCTCGGGAATATTGGTCATGGGCGCAGCCCATTCATTGGAAGGGTGGTGGCGGGCGACGGGTGGGCGGTCACTGCTGCTGACTCCCCCTCTCAGCGCGGCACTGGCATGCGCGTACGGATGATGAACGTGCGGCCGAACTGGCCCGGTTCCGCCGGTTCTTCCCCGTTCGGGTGAATTCGGGTGCTGTCACAGCCGCTTGACCCCCTTGATCCGCCCGACGCGGGCGGAGCGGGTGCGGGCCTTGGCCTTCAGCGCGCCGAAGCCCCGCTGGGAGCCGATGCGCAGACCGGTGCCGGAGGAGAGCCAACCGGAGGAGATGTTCCCGGCCTTGGCGGCGGGGCCGGACTCGGCCAGCGGGTCGTTGTCCGCGCGGCGGGCCAGCCACATCACGCCGGGCACCACGAAGGGGGCCAGCAGCAGGTCGTACAGCGCGGCCGAGAACAGCAGGCCGGGCAGGCCGACATGACGGGCGGCGGTGTCGCCGACCAGGGCGCCGACACCCGCGTAGAGCAGGGTGGAGCCGATCGCGGCGGCGACCACGACGGCCATCGGACCGGACGCGGACTTCAGCCGGCCGGTCTCGGGCTTGACCAGCCCGGCGAAGTAGCCGATGACGCACAGCACCAGGGCGTAGCGGCCGGCCGCGTGGTCGGCGGGCGGGGCGAGGTCCGCCAGGAGTCCGGCACCGAAGCCGACCAGGGCGCCGCCGACATGGCCGTACACCAGAGCGAGGCCGAGGACGGTCAGCAGGAGCAGGTCGGGCACCGCACCGGGCAGGTGCAGGCGGGCCAGGACGCTCACCTGGATCACCAGGGCGACGACCACCAGCACGGTGGAGAGCAGGACGCGGTTGAGGCGCATGGGGGTTCAGCTCCTACTGCTGCTGGCCGTCGGTGTCGTCCGGCGTGGAGCCGTCCGCCGAGGGGGTGACCGTGACGGTCACCGTGGGCGTCGGGACCGGCTTGGGCTTGGCCGGGAGGACCTCGTCGCGCGGGTCCTTCTTCGGTCCCGCCACGACCACGCCGACGATGTCGAGCTTGCTGAAGCCGACGTACGGGGTGACGTAGAGCGTGCGCGTCAGGCCGCCCCCGGAGGGGTCGACCCGGGAGACCACGCCGACCGGGACGCCGGGCACGAACGGCTTGTCGGCCTGGGAGCCGAAGGTGACGAGCCGGTCGCCCTTCTTCACCTCCGCCTTGCCGTTGAGGAGTTCCACGCGCAGCGGGCGGTCGCCCTGGCCGGAGGCGAAGCCGAGTTCGTCGCTGCCCTCCATCCGGGTGCCGACGGTGAAGTCGGGATCGTTGGCGAGCAGCACGGTGGCGGTGTCGGGGCCGACCGTGGTGACGCGGCCGACCAGGCCGTCGCCGTTGAGCACGGTCATGTCCCGCTTGATGCCGTCGTCGGCGCCCGCGTCGATGGTGATGGTCCAGGAGAAGCCCTGGGCCGCTCCTATGGCGATGACCTGGGCGCCCTTGATGCCGTACTGGCCCTGGCCCGCGACCTTCAGCATCCTGTCGAGCTGGTTCAGACGGCTGCGGGTGCGGTCGTCACTGCCCAGCTTGGCCTTGAGCGCCGCGTTCTCCTTCTCCATGACCGCGAGCCGGTCATGACGGTCTCCGGAGTCCCGGACGGCGGAGACGGCGTTGCCCACCGGGTCCACCGCCGTGGACATTCCGTTCTCGATCGGGCCGAAGGCCGCTGCCGCGGCCTGCCGGGCTCCGTCGACCGGGGAGTTCCGGCCTCCGCGGATGTCCACCGTGATCAGTGCGAACGCGATGGCGATCAGCAGGACCAGGAGCAGCCGACTCTCTTTCGTGTCCCTCACGTGCGGCGGCCGTGCCCTTCCTCTATAGGAATTCGGGGACCCCGATAAAGCGCCGTTGCCGATGCGCGAATCGAAGGGGGTCCGTTGGGGGAGCTTATGCCTCTATACCAACGATCCGCCGCACGAGAGCAGAACGTCTCGTACGGCGGAATCGAAGTGTCATGTCATCGGCGCGGCTGGGCGTCGAGCACCTGCTGCAGCGCCTCGAACTCCTCGACGCACTTGCCGGAACCGAGCGCGACGCTGTCGAGCGGGTCCTCGGCGATGTGGATCGGCATGCCGGTCTCCCGGCGCAGCCGCTCGTCGAGGCCGCGCAACAGGGCGCCGCCGCCGGTGAGCACGATGCCCCGGTCCATGATGTCGCCGGACAGCTCCGGCGGGCACTTGTCCAGAGTCGTCTTCACGGCGTCGACGATCGCGTTGACCGGTTCCTCGATCGCCTTGCGCACCTCCGCCGCGGAGATGACGACGGTCTTGGGCAGCCCGGACACCAGGTCCCGGCCGCGGACTTCGGTGTGCTCGTCGGAGTCGAGGTCGTACGCCGAACCGATCGTGATCTTGATCTGTTCGGCCGTCCGCTCACCCAGCAGGAGGCTGTACTCCTTCTTGATGTACTGGATGATCGCGTTGTCCAGTTCGTCACCCGCGACGCGGATGGACTGGGCGGTGACGATGCCGCCGAGGGAGATGACCGCGACCTCCGTGGTGCCACCGCCGATGTCCACCACCATGTTGCCCGTGGCCTCGTGGACCGGCAGGCCGGAGCCGATGGCCGCGGCCATGGGCTCCTCGATGATGTGCACCTGGCGGGCGCCCGCCTGGGAGGAGGCTTCGATGACGGCGCGCCGCTCGACGCCCGTGATGCCGGAGGGCACGCAGACGACGACCCGAGGCCGGGCCAGATACCGCCGCTTGTGGATCTTCAGGATGAAGTAGCGGAGCATCCGCTCGGTGATCTCGAAGTCGGCGATCACGCCGTCCTTCAACGGCCGCACGGCCACGATGTTGCCCGGCGTACGGCCGATCATCTTCTTCGCTTCGGCGCCGACCGCGAGGATTCCACCGGTGTTGGTGTTGATCGCCACGACGGACGGCTCGTTGAGTACGATCCCGCGACCCCTGACGTACACCAGCGTGTTGGCGGTCCCGAGGTCGACAGCCATGTCACGGCCGATGAACGACATTGAGTTCCCCATCAGGATTCGACGGGCCTTCCCTGGAAGCTTTTGAGGGCTTTTCAGGTCGGCGAGGTGGGTGCGGTGACGTGAAGGCTTCCATCGTAGACGCGCCTGCACGAACACCGCGCGAGGGTCTTCGCCCATTGTCAGCAGATGGCGCGCCGCCTCGCTTGTGGAGACGGTCCATCGGGGGCATGCGTTCCCCCGAACGGCAACGCATATGCCGAGGGACGGCCGAAATGGTACGGCCGCCCGACGGCGGGATATCCGGGGGGCCTGACGGACCCTCAGAAAAAATTCCCTAAAACTCCTTACGGCGTGGCCCGGACGGGCCCGCACCGCACCGGTCAGTCACGGCCCGGGAAGAAGATCTTCACCTCGCGCTCGGCGGACTCCTCCGAGTCCGAGGCGTGGATCAGGTTCTCGCGCACGATGACCCCGAAGTCGCCCCGGATGGAACCGGGAGCCGCCGCGATCGGGTCCGTCGGCCCGGCGAGCTGCCGCACACCCTCGATGACCCGCTCCCCCTCGACGATCATCGCGACGACGGGGCCGGAGGACATGAACTCGACGAGAGGCTCGTAGAACGGACGGCCCACGTGCTCGGCGTAGTGCTGCTCCAGGATGCCCCGGTCCAGGTTCCGCAGCTCCAGCGCGGCGATCCGCCAGTCGGCCTTGCGCTCGATACGGCCGATGATCTCGCCAACCAGACCACGACGGACGGCGTCCGGCTTCAGGAGGACGAGAGTGCGCTGGGTCATGGTGTGCGGCTCCTTGCAGGTCAGGAATTCATGCGACTGGCCTGAGGCTACCGCCTGGGTCTCTGCGGGCGGCACCCGGATCACGTCGGACGAACCCCGCGCGGGCGGGGACCACGACCAGCAGTGCGGTGAGCACGAGGGAAAGCCGGGATCATCCCCGCGAGGGCGGGGAAGTCCGGGTGCCACACGCAGTGAAGCACCCGGCACCGACAGGGTTACTGCGTAGCCGCCGCGAAGCGGGCCTTGGCCTCGTCGACCTTGCGGCCGTAGTGGACCGAGGCCCACCACAGGGCCGCGAAGACGGCGCCCATGAAGTACATCATCGGGACGAAGAAGCCCGAGGCGATCAGGGCGAGCTGGAGCGCCCAGCCGAGGGCGACGCCGCCCGGCCGGGTCACCATGCCGCACAGAAGCACGGACAGCACCATGGCGACCCCGCAGACCCACCACACCGTGGACACGGCAAGCGAGGGGTCCTTCATGGCGACCAGACCGGCGAACCCGATGACGAAGAACTCGCCGATCAGCGTCGATGAACAGAGCGTACGCACGAGCGGTTTACCTCAGCCCTTCCGAAGCAGCAGGCGCGCCTCGCCCACCGTGATGACCGAACCGGTGACCAGGACGCCGCCGCCGGTGAACTCGCCCTCCTCCTCGGCCAGCGTGATCGCGGCCTCCAGCGCCTCCGGCAGTTGGGGCTCGACCTGGACCCGGTCCTCGCCGAACACCTCGACGGCGATGCCGGCCAGTTCGTCGGCGTCCATCGCGCGGTGGCTGGAGTTCTGCGTGACGACGACCTCCGCGAAGATCGGCTCGAACGCCTCCAGCACCCCGCGCACGTTCTTGTCCGCGCTCGCGCCGACCACGCCGATCAGCCGGCTGAAGTCGAACGACTCGCGCACCGCCTCCGCGGTCGCCTCCGCGCCGGCCGGGTTGTGCGCGGCGTCCAGCACGACGGTCGGGGAACGCCGGACGATCTCCAGCCGGCCCGGCGAGGAGACGGCGGCGAACGCCTTGCGCACGGTGTCGATGTCCAGCGGCTCGGCGCGCTCGGCACCGACGCCGAAGAACGCCTCGACGGCGGCGAGGGCGACGGCCGCGTTGTGCGCCTGGTGGGCGCCGTGCAGCGGGAGGTAGACCTCGGGGTACTCGCCGCCCAGTCCGCGCAGGGTGAGCAGCTGGCCGCCGACGGCGACCTGGCGGTCCACCACGCCGAACTCCATGCCCTCGCGGGCCACGGTGGCGTTCTCCTCGACGGCCTTCTTCAGCAGCACCTGCGCCGCGTCGACCGGCTGCTGGGCCATGATCACGGTCGAGTCCGGCTTGATGATGCCGGCCTTCTCGGTGGCGATCAGCTCGGGTGTCCCGCCGAGGCGGTCGGTGTGGTCCAGCGAGATCGGCATGACCACGGCCACGTCACCGTCGATCACGTTGGTCGCGTCCCAGCTGCCGCCCATGCCGACCTCGACCACGGCCACGTCCACGGGCGCGTCCGCGAAGGCGGCGTAGGCCATGCCGGTGAGCACCTCGAAGAAGGAGAGGCGGTGCTCCTGGGCGGTGTCGACCATCTCGACGTACGGCTTGATGTCGTCGTACGTCTCGATGAAGCGCTCGGCGCTGATCGGGGCGCCGTCCAGGCTGATGCGCTCGGTCACCGACTGCACGTGGGGGCTGGTGTAGCGGCCGGTGCGCAGTTCGAAGGCGCCGAGCAGGGCCTCGATCATGCGGGCGGTGGAGGTCTTGCCGTTGGTGCCGGTGATGTGGATGGAGGGGTACGAGCGCTGGGGGTCGCCCAGTACGTCCATCAGGGCGGCGATCCGGGTGACGGAGGGCTCCAGCTTGGTCTCGCCCCAGCGGGTGGCCAGCTCGGTCTCCACCTCGCGCAGGGCGCGGTCGACCTCGGGGTCCTCGGGGCGGGCCGGTACGTCGGCCTCCGGCGGGCCGCCCTGGGTACGCAGGGTGCGGCTGCCGGCCTCGATCACGGCGAGGTCGGGGTCGCGGTCGGTCTCCTCGGCGATGATGTCGTCGAAGTCGGCGAGGGGGTCGGGCGTGTCGTTGTTACCGGGCGAGTCGCTCACGCCGCCCAGTCTACGGAGGCGGTGGTGTCTCGCGCGTGGTGGTCCACCGGCGGCGCTCGCGTGTACGGCTGCCGTGTCCGGCGGCGGGCCCGTCGTGGCCGGTCGCGCAGTTCCCCGCGCCCCTGGTGGATGCGGCCGAGCCCTGCTGGATCGCTCGCGTGTGTGCCTGTCGTGTTCGGCCGCGGCGCCGTCGTGGCCGGTCGCGCAGTTCCCCGCGCCCCTGGTGGATGCGGCCGAGCCCTGCTGGATCGCTCGCGTGTGTGCCTGTCGTGTTCGGCCGCGGCGCCGTCGTGGCCGGTCGCGCAGTTTCCCGCGCCCCTGGGTGGGCACAGCTCAGCCTCGCTGGAATCCCTCCCCCACCCAGCTGCGGGCAGTCGTGCCGCAGGGCGGCACGGGTGGGCGCGGCGGCACCACCGCGGCGGCGCGGGCAGACGACAGCCCCCGGCGTCGCGTGGACACCGGGGGCTGTGCGGATTCGCTTACGCCTGCGGGAGGCGGTCCAACTGGGACTGGAGGCGACGCATGTCCTCCTCGGCCTTGGCCAGGCGGGTGCGGATCTTGTCGACGACCGCGTCCGGGGCCTTGGCGAGGAACGCCTCGTTGCCGAGCTTGGCCGTGGCGGCCGCCTTCTCCTTCTCCGCGGCCGCGAGGTCCTTCGCGAGGCGCTTGCGCTCCGCCGCGACGTCGATCGTGCCGGAGAGGTCGAGGGCGACCTCGGCGCCGGCGACCGGGAGGGTGGCCGTGGCCGTGAAGGAGTCGCCCTCGGGCTGGAGCCGGAGGAGCTGGCGGATGGCCGCCTCGTGCGGAGCGAGCGCCGTCCCGGTCAGCGTGAGCCGCGCGGGCACCCGCTGGCCAGGCTGGAGGCCCTGGTCGGCGCGGAAGCGGCGGACCTCGGTGATGACCGACTGGAGGGACTCGATCTCCCGCTCGGCCGCGGCGTCACGGAAGCCGGAGTCGGCGGGCCAGTCGGCGATGACGAGCGACTCGCCGCCCGTCAGCGTGGTCCACAGCGTCTCGGTGACGAACGGGACCACCGGGTGCAGCAGCTTCAGCGTGACGTCGAGGACCTCACCGAGGACCCGCTTGGAGACCTCGGCCGCCTCCCCGCCCGCCTGGAAGGTCGTCTTGGACAGCTCGACGTACCAGTCGAAGACCTCGTCCCACGCGAAGTGGAACAGCGCGTCCGACAGCTTGGCGAACTGGTAGTCCTCGTAGTACGCGTCGACCTCGGCCACGACCGAGTTGAGGCGGGAGAGGATCCAGCGGTCCGTGGCGGACATCGCGGAGGCGTCCGGCAGCGGGCCCTCGACGGTCGCGCCGTTCATCAGCGCGAACCGGGTCGCGTTCCAGATCTTGTTGGCGAAGTTCCGCGAGCCCTGGACCCAGTCCTCGCCGATCGGCACGTCGACGCCCGGGTTGGCGCCGCGCGCGAGGGTGAAGCGCAGGGCGTCGGAGCCGTACTTGTCCATCCAGTCCAGCGGGTTGACCGCGTTGCCGAAGGACTTCGACATCTTCTTGCCGAACTGGTCGCGGACCATGCCGTGCAGGGCGATGGTGTGGAACGGCGGGGTGCCGTCCATCGCGTAGAGGCCGAACATCATCATCCGGGCGACCCAGAAGAAGAGGATGTCGTAGCCGGTGACCAGGACGGAGTTCGGGTAGAACTTCGCGAGCGAATCGGTCTGCTCGGGCCAGCCCAGGGTGGAGAAGGGCCACAGGCCGGAGGAGAACCAGGTGTCGAGGACGTCGGTGTCCTGGTGCCAGCCCTCGCCGGTGGGCGGCTGCTCGTCGGGGCCGACGCAGACGACCTCGCCGTCGGGGCCGTACCAGACCGGGATGCGGTGGCCCCACCAGAGCTGGCGCGAGATGCACCAGTCGTGGAGGTTGTCGACCCAGTCGAAGTACCGCTTCTCCATCTCCTGGGGGTGGATCTTGACCTTGCCGTCGCGGACCGCGTCACCGGCGGCCTTGGCGAGCGGGCCGACCTTGACCCACCACTGCATCGACAGGCGCGGCTCGATGGTGGTCTTGCAGCGGGAGCAGTGGCCGACCGAGTGGACGTAGGGCCGCTTCTCGGCGACGATCCGGCCCTCGGCGCGCAGCGCGGCGACGATGGCGGAGCGGGCCTCCAGGCGGTCCAGGCCCTGGAAGGGGCCGGGGGTGGTGATGACGGCGTGCTCGTCCATGACCGTGATGGACGGCAGGTCGTGGCGCTGGCCGATCTCGAAGTCGTTCGGGTCGTGCGCCGGGGTCACCTTGACGGCGCCGGTGCCGAACTCGGGGTCGACGTGCTCGTCGGCGACGACCGGGATGGAGCGGTCGGTCAGCGGGAGCCGGATCAGCTTGCCGATCAGGTGCTGGTAGCGCTCGTCGGAGGGGTGGACGGCGACCGCGGTGTCTCCGAGCATCGTCTCGGCGCGGGTGGTGGCGACGACGATCGTCTCGTCGCCCTCGCCGTACTTCATGGAGACGAGCTCGCCGTCGTCGTCCTGGTACTCGACCTCGATGTCGGAGATCGCGGTCAGGCAGCGCGGGCACCAGTTGATGATGCGCTCGGCGCGGTAGATCAGCTCGTCGTCGTAGAGGCGCTTGAAGATGGTCTGGACGGCCTGGGAGAGGCCCTCGTCCATGGTGAAGCGCTCGCGGGACCAGGCGACGCCGTCGCCGAGCCGGCGCATCTGGCCGGAGATCTGGCCGCCGGACTCGCCCTTCCACTGCCAGACGCGCTCGACGAACGCCTCACGGCCCAGGTCGTGGCGGGACTTGCCCTCCTTGCCGAGCTCGCGCTCGACCACGTTCTGGGTGGCGATGCCGGCGTGGTCCATGCCCGGCTGCCACAGGGTCTCGTAGCCCTGCATGCGCTTGCGGCGGGTCAGGGCGTCGATGATCGTGTGCTCGAAGGCGTGGCCCAGGTGGAGGCTGCCGGTGACGTTGGGCGGGGGGATGACGACGGTGAAGGGCGGCTTGTCGCTCTTCTCGTCGGCCTCGAAATAGCCCCGCTCCACCCAGCGCTCGTACAGCGGCCCCTCTACGTCGGCCGGCGCGTACTGGGTCGGCAGTTCGGTCTCGGGCGCTGATGGCTGCTGCTGAGCGTTCTCGGTCACGGGGGTCAGTTTAGAGGTGCCGCGGGGTGCTCCCGAAACGCGTTTGTTTCGTAACGGTGCGGCCCCCGGTGCCACCTGTCCCCCGCCGCTGGGCAAGGATGGCGGCAACACCTGAACATCTGGAGGGGAACCCAGCCATGAGCAGCAACCAGCCGGGCCCGTACGGCGGACAGCCCCCGCAGCCGGGTCCTTACGGTCAGGCTGGTCAGCCCGGCCCCTACGGGCAGCAGCCCCCGGCCCAGCCGGGCCCCTACGGCAACCCCGGGCCCTACGGCCGGCCCCCGCAGGCGCCCCAGCCGGGCTACGGCTACCCGCAGTCCCCGCCGCCCCCGCCCGGTCCCCCGGCCCCGCCGCAGGGCGGCCCCTACGGGTACCCGCAGCAGCAGGGCGTGCCCCCGCAGCCGGGCCCGTACGCCCAGCCCCAGCAGAACCCCTACGGGCAGCAGCCGCCGCACGACCAGCCCCCGCAGGTCCCTTACGGGCAGGCTCCTTACGGCTCCCCGCAGCCCCCGGTGCAGGGCCGCAACAACTCCAAGCGGAACGGGCTGATCATCGGCGCGGTGGCCGTGGTCGCCGCCGTGGCGGTGGGCGTCTACTTCCTGACCAGTGGCGGCAGCGGCGACGGCATCGCCGACGACGGCCCGCACAAGCTGACCGCGCCGTCGACGGTCCTCTCGGAGTACAAGAAGGGCAAGAGCGCCAACGGCGCGATGACCCAGGACGACCTGAAGGACGCCGAGAACTGGGGCGTGAAGGACCCGAAGGACGTCAGCGCCGAGTACGCGGCCGGGAACGTCGACAACCCGCTGAGCAAGAAGGTCCTCGAGTTCGCCGGGGTCTACGGCACGATCGCCGACCCGGAGAAGACGGTCGACGAGATGTTCTTCTACATGAAGGACCAGAGCACCAAGGACGACGAGCACAAGTACAAGCTGATCGGCGAGCCGAAGCGGTACGAGCCGGAGGCGCTCGGGGGCGCGGTCCTCAAGTGCCAGCAGGCGAAGGGCGACACCTCGGGCAGCGGTGAGGGCGTGCCCAAGGAGATGACGTTCTCCCTGTGCGTGTGGGGCGACCACAGCACCATCGGTCTCGTGATGCCGATAGACATCGCCACCCTGGCGGCGGGCCGCACCAGCGACCCGGCGCAGGACGCGGAGCTGACCGCCAGGTTCCGCTCGGTGGTGCGCGTCAAGGCGTGACCGGCGCACATGAGGAAGGGCCCCGGCCGACCGGCCGGGGCCCTTCCTCATGCTGCGGGGTTACGCGGTCTTCTGCTCGCCCTGGCCGCGCCCGCGGGAGTCCCGCGGGATCAGCGTCGGGTTGACGTTGGAGTGCACCACGTCGGCCGTGATGACCACGCGGGCCACGTCCTTGCGGGAGGGCACCTCGTACATCACCGACATCAGGACCTCCTCCATGATGGCGCGCAGGCCGCGCGCGCCGGTCTGGCGGAGGATGGCCTGGTCCGCGATGGCCTCCAGCGCCTCGCGCTCGAAGTCCAGCTCCACGCCGTCGAGTTCGAAGAGGCGCTGGTACTGCTTGACCAGGGCGTTGCGCGGCTCGACCAGGATCTTCAGCAGGGCCTCGCGGTCGAGGTTGTGCACCGAGGTGATGACCGGGAGGCGGCCGATGAACTCGGGAATCATCCCGAACTTCACCAGGTCCTCCGGCATGATGTCCTCGAAGATGTCCTTGGCGGCCAGCTCGCGCTTGGAGCGGATGGTGGCGCCGAAGCCGATGCCCTTGGCACCCGCCCGCGCCTCGATGATCTTCTCCAGGCCGGCGAAGGCACCGCCCACGATGAACAGCACGTTCGTCGTGTCGATCTGGATGAACTCCTGGTGCGGGTGCTTGCGTCCGCCCTGCGGCGGCACCGACGCGGTGGTCCCCTCCAGGATCTTCAGCAGCGCCTGCTGGACACCCTCGCCGCTCACGTCGCGGGTGATCGACGGGTTTTCGCTCTTCCGGGCGACCTTGTCGATCTCGTCGATGTAGATGATGCCCGTCTCGGCCTTCTTGACGTCGTAGTCGGCGGCCTGGATGAGCTTCAGCAGGATGTTCTCGACGTCCTCGCCGACATAGCCCGCCTCGGTCAGCGCGGTGGCGTCCGCGATGGCGAAGGGGACGTTGAGCATGCGGGCCAGAGTCTGGGCCAGCAGCGTCTTGCCGGAACCGGTGGGGCCGAGCAGGAGGATGTTGGACTTGGCCAACTCGATGGCGTCCTCACGGCCCTGGCCGCCGCCGTTCTCCCCGGCCTGGACGCGCTTGTAGTGGTTGTACACCGCGACGGAGAGGGCCTTCTTGGCCGCTTCCTGGCCGACCACGTAGCTCTCGAGGAACTCGTAGATCTCGCGGGGCTTGGGGAGTTCCTCCCAGCGCACCTCGCTGGTCTCCGCGAGCTCTTCCTCGATGATCTCGTTGCAGAGATCGATGCATTCGTCGCAGATGTACACACCGGGACCTGCGATGAGCTTCTTGACCTGCTTCTGGCTCTTGCCGCAGAACGAGCACTTGAGCAGATCGCCGCCGTCACCGATGCGTGCCACGGTGTGCTTCCCCTTCGCCTGGGAGACGACTGGACACAGAACGGGTCCAACGACTCCTGGTGCTGCCTTATGTCGACGGTACCTTGCCGGGCCCCGTGTTCGGGCCCCCCTTGGCAGGGTTCACTTTGACGTGCACCCTGCCAAGAGGGCCCGGAAGTGCGCAACCTCGGTCAGCGGACCGCTTCGTTGTTCATCTTGCGGGTGGAGATGATCTGGTCGACGAGGCCGTACTGGAGCGCCTCGTCGGCCGTCAGGATCTTGTCGCGCTCGATGTCCTCGCGGATCTTGTCCAGCGGCTGGTTCGAGTGCTTCGCGAGCATGTCCTCGAGCTGTTCACGCATCCGGGTGAACTCCTTGGCGATGATCTCCAGGTCGGAGAGCTGACCGCGCCCGGTGGAGCCCGCCGGCTGGTGGATCAGCACGCGCGAGTTCGGCAGCGCCATGCGCTTGCCGGGGGTGCCGGCGGCGAGCAGGATGGCCGCGGCCGAGGCGGCCTGGCCCATGCACACCGTCTGGATGTCCGGCTTCACGAACTGCATGGTGTCGTAGATGGCCGTGAGGGCCGTCATGTCACCGCCGGGGCTGTTGATGTAGATCGAGATGTCCCGGTCGGGGTCCATCGACTCCAGGCACAGGAGCTGCGCCATGACGTCGTTGGCCGAGGCGTCGTCGATCTGGACGCCCAGGAAGATCACGCGCTCCTCGAAGAGCTTCGCGTACGGGTCGTACTCGCGGACGCCCTGGGAAGTGCGCTCGACGAAGCGCGGGATGATGTAACGGCTGTCGGGGCGGGGGCCCTCGTACATGCCGCTGGCGGCGCCGGGGAAGTTGCTCATGGGGTGTTCACCGTCCTGGTGGCGTGCTGGGAGCTGTCGGTGGCGTGCGTGCGGGATGGCCGGTCAGGCGCCGGTGCCGCCGCCTCCCGGGACACCCGAGGCGTGCGTGATGATCTCGTCGATGAGACCGTACTCCTTGGCCTCCTCCGGGGTGAACCAGCGGTCGCGGTCACCGTCGCGGATGATCGCCTCCACCGTCTGACCGGAGTGCTCGGCGGTCAGCTCGGACATGCGCTTCTTCGTACGCAGCAGGTACTCGGCCTGGATCTTGATGTCCGAGACCGTACCGCCGAGGCCCGCGGAGCCCTGGTGCATCATGATGTCCGCGTGCGGCAGCGCGAAGCGCTTGCCGGCGGCGCCGCCGGTGAGCAGGAACTGGCCCATCGAGGCGGCCATGCCCATGGCGATGGTGACCACGTCGTTCGGGATGTACTGCATGGTGTCGTAGATCGCCATGCCGGCCGTCACCGAGCCGCCGGGGCTGTTGATGTAGAGGTAGATGTCCTTCTCGGGGTCGGCGGCGAGGAGGAGCAACTGGGCGGTGATCTTGTTGGCGATGTCGTCGTCGACCTGCTGGCCGAGGAAGATGATCCGCTCGCCCAGCAGCCGGTTGTAGACCTGGTCACCGAGGCCACCACCGATGGAGGGCTCGCCGGCGGCGGTAGGCATCAGATTCGTCACGTATCCACCTGCTCGTCTTACGACGGCGCCGGGCCGTCTCACGTCGTCCTGCCGGGGGCTTGGCGGGGTCGGCTGACTCCCCTGCCCCCCGTATTCATGGACCCTAACGCTCTGGTCCCCCCGGTGAATCCCGTGGAAGCAGGTGTTCGCCGGGGGCGTAGTGCTGTGTGGTGACGCAGCAGGCCCCCGGAAGACTCGCTTCCGGGGGCCTGCTGTTCAAACGGACGTACCTCGGGGTCAGCCCTCGGTCTTCTCGTCGGCGGTCTCGGTGGCCTCGGCGACCTCGGTGGTCTCCTCGGTCTCCTCGTCCTCGTCGTCCAGGTCGACGATCTCGCCGTTGGTGTCCTTGACGGTGGCGGCCTCGACCACGACGGCCAGGGCCTTGCCGCGGGCGACCTCGCCGACGAGCAGCGGAACCTGACCGCCCTCGACGACGGCCTGGGCGAACTGGTCGGGGGACATGCCGGAGGAGGCGGCGCGGCGCATGAGGTGCTCGGTGAGCTCCTCCTGGTTGACGCCCAGGTTCTCCTTCTTCACCAGCTCGTCGAGGACGAACTGGGTCTTGATGCCCTTGACCGCGGCCTCACGGGTCTCGGTGTCGAACTCCTCGGCGGTCTTGCCCTGGATCTCCAGGTACTTGTCGAGGGTCAGGCCCATCTGGCCGAGCTGGTGGTGCTCCAGGTTGTGCTTGCGGGTGTTGACCTCGTCCTCGAGGAGCTTCTCGGGGACGGGGACCTCGACCAGCTCGAGGAGCTTGTCGAGCACGCGCTCCTGGGCCTGGGTGGCCTGGTCGTACTGCTTCATGTTGGCCAGCCGCTTGGTGCTGTCGGCCTTCAGCTCGTCCAGGGTGTCGAACTCGGACGCGAGCTGGGCGAAGTCGTCGTCCAGCTCGGGCAGCTCGCGGGCGGCGACCTGGGTGACCTTGACGGTGACCTCGGCCTCGCGGCCGGCGGCGGAGCCGCCCTTCAGCTCGGAGGTGAAGGTGGCCTCCTCGCCGGCGGACAGGCCCTTGACGGCCTCGTCGATGCCGTCGAGCAGCTCGCCGGAACCGATGGTGTAGGACACGCCGCTGGCGACGCCGTCCTCCAGCACCTCGCCGTCGACCTTGGCCTCCAGGTCGATCGTCACGACGTCGCCGTCCTCGGCGGCACGCTCGACCGGGGAGGTCGAGGCGAAGCGCTCACGCAGCTGCTCGACCGACTTCTCGACGTCCTCGTCGCTGACCTCGATGGCGTCGACCTCGACCTCGATGCCGGAGTAGTCCGGGATCTCCAGGGTCGGGCGGATGTCGACCTCGGCGGTGAAGTTCAGCGTCTCGCCGTCCTTCAGCTCGGTGATGTCGACCTCGGGCTGGCCCAGCGGGGTCAGCTCGGCCTCGTTGACCGCCTCGGTGTAGAACTTCGGGAGCGCGTCGTTGACGGCCTCCTCGAGCACCGCACCACGACCGAACCGCTGGTCGATGACCCGGGCCGGGATCTTGCCCTTGCGGAAGCCCTTCACCGTGACCTGCTGGTTGATCTTCTGGTACGCCGCGTCGAGGCTGTCCTTGAGCTCCTCGAAGGGCACCTCGACAGTGAGCCGAACCCGAGTCGGGTTCAGGGTCTCCACGGCGCTCTTCACGGTTCGGTCTCCTTGTGGCTGACATCTTGGGTTCTGCCGGAGCCAGACAGCCCCGGCGGATAGCCGCCCGGAGGAGTAGCAGGCCATGAGGCCGGACACACGGGCGCGCAGCTTGCATAGTAACCGCAGCCGGTCAGCGCCCCAAAAGGCGATCTTCACGACACCGTGAGCCAGTGGTCGGGGTGGCGGGATTTGAACCCACGGCCTTCCGCTCCCAAAGCGGACGCGCTACCAAGCTGCGCCACACCCCGTCTGGTGCGAGTCGTAGGGTACATGCCCCGGCAGGCCGCGTCGCCGCGTCGCGCGGGGCTCCGGGTGACGTGCCGCGGGCACCCCGTACACCGCCAGGTTCGCCCGCACGCCGGGGGCTCCGCTACGATGCCTCCAGTGCCGCGGCCACCGACGCGCGGTGCGCTTTCGCGGGCGTAGCTCAATGGTAGAGCCCTAGTCTTCCAAACTAGCTACGCGGGTTCGATTCCCGTCGCCCGCTCCACACCACTCAGGGGCCCGGCTGCCGTCACGGCGACGCCGGGCCCCTGAGTCGTTCGCGCGGCCTCAGAAGCTGATGGAGTTGACCATCTCCGCTATCGAGTTGAGGAAGCGGCTGATGGAGGGCGCCATCCCGGTGGAGGCGAGGAAGAAGCCGAAGAGGATCGCCACGATGGCCGGGCCGGCCTTGATGTTCCCCCCTCGCATCAACACCACCAGGATGATCGCCAACAGCAGCACCACGGACAGTGAAATGGCCACAACTGATCACACCCTCGGTCGGTTCGCTCTCCCGGCCTGGAGGCACCGTGCAGCACACCTCCGCCAGAACCATCGTGCCACCAACCAGCCCTCTGTATGCGGCTAGTGACACATCGTCGGTCGGCCGTTCCGGCGAGGGGCACCCCCCGGACATCACTTCGACGCCTCATCAGGGCCGATGGCGACGGTAATTACCCAACATCATTTCCATACCCACACATCGCCGCGCAGGTCCTGATCGCGGGTAATTCGAATTGAGCGGGCATCGGTGAACTATGACCTCGTTCGCATGGACGAGTCCGGACATAACAAGGCAGGAAAACGTGTTTCCTGTGTCCGCGATCACGCGGTAACGCAAGCAAGTTGCGCGATTAAGTGGGTATCCGGGGGCCATGAATGGGATCGACCTGGATGGTTTTACTGACGCCCACGCTCGACGCTAGGGTGCCTGAGATGTTCGACGCCTCCCCGTCCCCCGGCCAGACCCGCGCGTCCGCGTCACCGGCAGCCCAGCCGGACGCCGTGGTGCCCACCCCCCGCGTTCCGCCCAGCGGTGAGAGCGTGCGGCGGAGCGGGGATGCGCGGGAGGGCGGTGCGGCACAACCCGCCAAGCAGCGCGACTCGTTCTTCGACAACGCGAAGTACCTGGCGATCGTGCTCGTGGCCATGGGGCACTCCTGGGCGCCGATCAAGGGCGACAGCCGCGTCCTGGAGGGCCTGTACGACGTCGTGTACACCTTCCACATGCCGGCGTTCGTCATCATCTCCGGTTACTTCTCGCGCAGTTTCGACATGCGCCCGGACCGGCTGAAGCGCCTCGTCACCGGTGTCGCCGTGCCCTACGTCGTCTTCCAGACGGCCTATCTGCTCTTCCGGCGTTATGTCGGGCACTCCGGCGAGCCGTTGGACCTGACCTCCCCCTGGTACCTGACGTGGTTCCTGTGCGCGCTGTTCGTCTGGCGGCTGACCAGCCCGCTGTGGAAGCTGGTCCGCCACCCGCTGCCGATCGCGCTCGGTCTCGCCATGCTCGGCTCGATCTCCCCGGCGGCCAGCGGCACCTTCAGCCTGGGCCGGGTACTGCAGCTCATGCCGTGCTTCGTCCTGGGCCTGTGCATGAAGCCCGAGCACTTCGAAGCGGTGCGCCGCCCGTGGGTGCGGATCGCGTCGGTGCCGGTCTTCGCGACGGCGCTGGTCGTCGGCTGGTGGGCGGCTCCGCGTATGCAGGACAACTGGTTCTACCGGGAGAGCGCGGCGCAGAACCTGGGCGCGCCCTGGTGGACCGGGCCGCTCATGACTCTCGCGCTGTTCGGCTGCGCGGTGCTGCTGAGCGCCTGCTTCTTCGCGTGGGTGCCCCGGCGCCGGACCTGGTTCACCGCGCTGGGCTGCGGCACCCTGTACGGATACCTGCTGCACGGCTTCGTCATCAAGTACGCCACCTTCCACGGCTGGTTCGACCACGGCCGGCTGCACGGTCCGCTCGGGGAGATCCTGGTGAGCACGCTCGCGGCCGCCGTCGTCACCGTGCTGTGCACGGCCCCGTTCCAGCGCCTCTTCCGCTTCGCCATGGAGCCGAAGATGGAGTGGGCGTTCCGGCAGGACCCCACCGAACTGGCCCGCGCGCGGAGCCGGCAGCCCGTGCGGGAGAAGGCGGGCGTGTAGCGCCCCTCCCCTACTCCCCTTCCGGCCGGCCGAGAAGCGCGCGCATCCGCGTGTACTTCTCGGCCAGTCGTACGCGGGTCGGCTCGTCCAGCACCGCGAGGCGGGCCGGGTCGGCGTTGTGGGCGAGGTCGGCGTGCTTGACCAGGGCGGCGCCCGGCGTGGCGAGGATGCGGCGGGAGTACGCCTCGGACGGCTCGCCCGGGCGTCTGGTGAGGGCGAGCACGATGGCCTTGGTGCGCGGGGTGAGGGCGGCGCCGTCGAGCCACTCCTCGCTCAGCGCGTCGTCCTCGACGGCGTCGTGCAGCCAGGCCGCCGCGATCTGCTCCTCGTCGCCGCCGCGTACCCGCACCCCCTCGGCGACGGCCGCGAGGTGTTCGGCGTACGGTCGGCCCGCCTTGTCGGTCTGGCCGGCGTGGGCGCGGCGGGCGAGGTCCTCGACCTGGGCCAGGGTGAGTGGAGTCATCGGCCCAGTCTCGCACCGGGGTTCAGCGGAGGGGCGCGGATGCCTCGCGGCAGATCAGCAGCAGCGCGCGGTCGTCGTTGACGTCCTTGGCGACGGCCTCGATGAGGTGCCAGGCGGCGCCGTGGAAGCCGCCCGCGACATAGCGGTCGGCCTCACCGGTGAGGCGGTCGATGCCCTCGGCGATGTCCCGGTCGGAGGCTTCCACCAGACCGTCGGTGAAGAGCATCAGGACGTCTCCGGGCCGCAGGGTGCCCTTCGTGGAGTCGAACTGCCCCCCGTCGTAGACCCCGAGGAGCGGGCCCTCGGCGGCCTTCTCCTCCCAGCGGCCGGTGCCCGCGCTGAGCTGGAGGCCCGGCGGGTGGCCCGCGGAGTACAGCTCGTAGTCGCCGGAGTCGAGGTCGAGCACCAGGTGGATGGAGGTGGCGAAGCCCTCGTCCCAGTCCTGGCGGAGCAGGTAGCCGTTGGCGGCGGGCAGGAAGGAGTGCGGGGGCAGCGAGCCGAGCAGGCCGCCGAAGGCGCCGGACAGCAGCAGGGCGCGGGAACCGGCGTCCATGCCCTTGCCGGAGACGTCGGTGAGGACGACCTCCAGGGTGCGGCCGCCGTTGGTGCGGGCGGCGACGACGAAGTCACCGGAGAAGGACTGGCCGCCCGCCGGGCGCAGCGCCATCTCCTGGTGCCAGCCTCTCGGCAGCTTGGGCAACTCGCTCTGGGCGCGGATGCGTTCGCGGAGGTCGAAGAGCATGGTGCCGCCGCGCCGCCAGGGCACGCCGACCCGGCTGCGGAACTGCGCGGTCAGCAGCCCGAAGAAACCGCAGGCGGCGACGACCAGCACGATGCCGGGGGTGACCCTGGAGGGTCCCTCGGTGTACGGGCCGAGCCGCACCGACTCCACGATGAGGGCGGCGGCGGCCGTGGCGTACAGGCCGAGCAGGCTGGCGGGGCGCAGCACCAGGCCGCCGGCGACGATAGGGATGACCAGGGTGGCCGGGGAGCACCAGACCGAGTTGGCCAGTGTGAGGGTCATGAGGACGGGAATGGTGAGGAGCAGGCCGACCAGGGCGATCCAGTCGGGGCCGTCGCCGCGGAAGTAGTCGACCGCGCTTCTGCGCAGCGCGACGCGGACCCGGTGCCACTGCATCTTCCACCGGGCCGTGAACGTCTCGGCCTTCGCGCGCCGTTCTCGTCCTGCTGCCATCAGTTCGGGACCCTATCCATCCAGCCGGCCGCGCGGCACGGGAGGTCCCACTTGTCCCCCGTGCGAGGTCACTTCGCGTTTCGACCACGCGGTCCGACTACACAGTGAACGGCACGCGAGGCCGTCCGCGCTGCCACCCGGCGTAAATTCCCCGCGCTCCCGGGCGGCGGGCTGGGCTTACTGGCAGGACAGAACGGGGCGCACGACCGGTTCACGGATGCGCACGGGGCGCACGAGGTCAGCGGAGCTGGCAGGCGGGGCACCAGAAGAGGTTGCGGGCGGCGAGCCCGGCGGTGCGGATCTCGGTGCCGCAGAGGTGGCAGGGCAGGGTGGCCCGGCGGTAGACGTAGACCTCGCCGCCGTGGTCGTCGACGCGGGGCGGGCGGCCCATCGCCTCCGGGGTGTGCTCGGGGCGGACGGTGTCGATGCGGCCCAGGCGCACGCCCTCGCGCATCAGCGCCACCAGGTCGGCCCAGATCGCGTCCCACTCGGCCTCGGTGAGGTCGCGGCCGGTGCGGTAGGGGTCGATGCCGTGCCGGAAGAGGACCTCGGCGCGGTACACGTTGCCGACGCCCGCGATGACCTTCTGGTCCATCAGCAGGGCGGCGACCGAGGTGCGGCTGCGCCTGATCCGCTCCCAGGCGAGGGCCGGGTCGGCGTCGGGGCGCAGCGGGTCGGGGCCGAGGCGGTCGTGGACGGCCCGCTTCTCGCTGTCGGTGATCAGCGCGCAGGTGGCCGGACCGCGCAGGTCGGCGTAGGCGGTGTCGTCGACGAGGCGCAGCCGGACGGTGTCGGCCGCCGGGGGTGCGGGAGCCGGGCCGAAGGCGACCTTGCCGAAGAGGCCGAGGTGGATGTGGACCCAGTCGCTGTCGCGGAAGCCGAGGAAGAGGTGCTTGCCGTGGGCGTCGGTGGTGGTCAGCCCGGCGCCGGTCAGCAGCTCGGCGGCGTCGGCGAACTTGCCCTGGGGGCTGGTCACCAGCGGGGCGGTGCCGGCGAAGCGCTCGGCGTAGTCCTTGGCCAGCCGGTGGATCGTGTGCCCTTCTGGCACGGCCGGGCGTCCTTCCTGCGTCTGCGAGGGCCCCCGCCGCGTTCCGGTCGGCGGGGGCGGCGACAGCGTTACCGCTGGGGGTGGTGCGCCGGGATGGGCGGGAGGTCGCCGGTGTTCTCGTACTCCGTCAGCATCTCGATGCGGCGGACGTGGCGCTCTTCGCCGGAGAACGGGGTGCCGAGGAAGATCTCGACGAACTTGGTCGCCTCGTCCTCGGTGTGCTGCCGGGCGCCGACGGCGATCACGTTGGCGTCGTTGTGCTCGCGGCCGAGCGCCGCGGTCTCCTCGCTCCAGGCGAGGACGGCGCGCACCCCCTTCACCTTGTTGGCGGCGATCTGCTCGCCGTTGCCGGAGCCGCCGATCACGATGCCGAGGGAGCCGGGGTCGGCGACGGTGCGCTCGGCGGCCCGGAGGCAGAAGGGCGGGTAGTCGTCCTGGGCGTCGTAGATGTGCGGCCCGCAGTCGACGGGCTCGTGGCCCGCCGCCTTCAGCCACTCGACGAGGTGGTTCTTGAGTTCGTAGCCCGCATGGTCGGAGCCGAGATACACGCGCATGCACCGAGTGTGTCACGCCCGATTCCGGGCAGCAGCTCCGGGTTCGATCGGGGAATGTGAGACGGGCCATAGAACCTCAAGCGAACCTCAGGTAACAATCCGGATTCAGAGGTTCCCGAATTCGTTCCCCTCAGATTCACTGGACCGCCTCGTACACCGCTCGTGCGAGGCCCCGTACGACGTCGTACGACTGTTTCGCCGTCCGTACGGGAACCGCTCCACCTGGCGCAAAGGAATTCCGTCCATGTCCCATGGTTCCGGGCTGCAAGCAGGTCTCAAGAACCGTCACCTTTCGATGATCGCCATCGGTGGTGTGATCGGTGCCGGCCTTTTCGTCGGCTCCAGTACGGGTATCGCCACGGCGGGCCCCGGCATCCTGCTGTCCTACGCCCTCGTCGGCACCCTCGTCGTCCTCGTGATGCGGATGCTGGGCGAGATGTCCGCGGCCAACCCGACCTCCGGGTCCTTCTCCGCGCACGCCGACCGTGCGCTCGGCCGCTGGGCCGGGTTCTCCATCGGCTGGCTGTACTGGTTCTTCTGGGTCGTGGTGCTCGCCGTCGAGGCGACGGCCGGCGCGAAGATCCTGGAGGGCTGGATACCGGCCGTCCCGCAGTGGGGCTGGGCGCTGATCGTGATGCTGGTGCTCACGGCGACCAACCTGGTGTCGGTGGGCTCCTACGGTGAGTTCGAGTTCTGGTTCGCCGGGATCAAGGTCGTCGCGATCGGCGCGTTCATCGTGGTCGGCGCGCTGGCGATCTTCGGTGTGCTGCCGGGTGTCCACAGCGACAAGGCAGGCCTGTCCAACCTCACCGCGCACGGTGGCTTCCTGCCGCACGGGCCGGGCGCGATCCTCACCGGTGTGCTGCTGGTCGTCTTCTCCTTCATGGGCAGCGAGATCGCCACGCTGGCGGCCGGTGAGTCGGAGAACCCGCAGCGTGCGGTCACCAAGTCGACCAACAGCATCATCTGGCGCATCGCGGTGTTCTACCTGGGCTCGATCCTCGTCGTGGTCTCGCTGCTGCCGTGGAACGACCCGTCGATCAAGACCGACGGTTCCTACGTCGCCGCGCTGAACTCGCTGGGCATCGCGCACGCCGGCGAGATCATGAACTTCATCGTGCTGACCTCGGTGCTGTCCTGTCTGAACTCGGGTCTGTACACCGCGTCCCGGATGGCGTTCTCGCTCGGTGAGCGCGGGGACGCGCCGAAGGTGTTCGCGAAGACCAACTCCCGCGGTGTGCCGATGGCCGCGATCCTGGCCTCGGTGCTGTTCGGCTTCGTCGCGGTGTTCTTCAACTACAAGTTCCCCGACTCGGTCTTCCTCTTCCTGGTGAACTCCAGCGGCGCGGTCGCGCTCTTCGTCTGGCTGGTCATCTGCTTCTCGCAGCTCCGGATGCGGAAGATCATCCAGCGGGAGGCGCCGGAGAAGCTCGTCGTGAAGATGTGGCTCTACCCGTACCTCACCTGGGCCACGGCCGCCCTCATCGTCTTCGTCCTCGGCTACATGCTGACCGACACGGAACACGACGGCCGCGAAACGGTCCTGCTGTCCCTGATGGTGGCCGCGGTCGTCCTGATCATCGCCTTCGTGAAGCAGTCGGTGACGGCGAAGCGGACCCAGCCGGAGATCCCGGCGACGGAGGACCCGGAGAAGGTCCCGACGGCCTGACCCCGGTCCCCTGAAAAGCCCGGTGCCCCCAGCAACCTCCTGGGGGCGCCGGGCTTCGCCGCGTCCGCCTCTATCCTTCCGGCATGGTGACGCGGCGATTCGCCGGTGTGGGAGGGGTACGGCTCGCCTACCGGGTGTGGGGGCCGCCGGAGGGTCCGCCGCTGGTCCTCCTGCCCGCGCTGGGCGAGGTGAGCGGCGACTGGGACACGGTGGCGGCGGAGCTGGCGCACGGGCGGCGGGTGTACGCGGTGGACCTGCGCGGGCACGGTGACAGCGGCCGGCCGGGGACGTCCTCCCTGGAGCTGATGCGCGCCGACGTCCTGGGGCTCCTGGACGTCCTGGGGCTGGACCGGATCGACCTCGTCGGGCACTCGCTGGGCGGCATCGTGGCGTACCTCGTCGCGGCGGCCCGGCCCGGCCTGGTGGACCGGCTGGTCCTGGAGGACGTCGGTGCGCCGTGTCCCCGTCCGGCCACGGCGCCGGAGCGGCCGGACGGGGAACTGCCCTTCGACTGGGCGATGGTGCTCGCCGTCCGCCGGCAGATCGACAGCCCGCCCGGCGACTGGCTCACGGCGCTCGGTGACATCACCGCCGAGACCCTGGTCCTGGCCGGTGGCCCGAGGAGCCACATTCCCCAGGAGAGCGTCTCCCGGCTGGCCCGTCTGATCCCGGACGCCCGGCTGCGCACGATCCCCGTCGGCCATCTGATCCACCGGGAGGCACCGGAGGCGTTCGCGGAAGCGGTCATGGAGTTCCTGGGCGGCCCGTCCGCCGGGTAGCCGGACGACGGAGCCGTCAGGGAACGGCGAAGGCCCGCCCCCTCTTCTCGCAGAGGGGGCGGGCCTTCGCCGTCGGGGTCAGCTCTTGCCGGTCAGCTTCCACGCCGTGGGAAGCGCGCCCATCGCCAGCGCCGCCTTCAGGGCGTCGCCGATGAGGAAGGGCGTCAGGCCCGCCGCGATGGCCGCCGTGGCGGACATGTGAGCGGCGAACGCCAGGTAGGGGACGCCCACCGCGTAGATGATCGCCTCACCGAGAAGCATCGTGCCGGCCATGCGCAGCGGGGAGCGGTCCGCGCCCCGGCGGGCGAGGGCGCCGACGGCCGCGGCGGCGAGGAGCATGCCGAGGACGTAGCCGAAGGAGACGGAAGCGCCGGAGCCGCCCTGGGCGAACCACGGCACACCGGCGAGGCCCAGGGCGGCGTACAGCGCGAGGGCGGCGAAGCCGCGGCGGGCGCCGAGCGTCGTGCCGACCAGCAGCGCGGCGAAGGTCTGCCCCGTCACCGGGACCGGGGAGCCGGGCACCGGCACCGCGATCTGGGCCGCGAGACCGGTGAGCGCCGCGCCGCCGAGCACGAGGGCGGCGTCGCGCACGCGCGAGGAGGGAAGGAGGTCGGCGAGGACGGCGCCGGGCCGAGCGGTGACGCTGGCGGTGCTCATGGGGACTCCGCGGGTCTGTGGACAGGGGCAGGGGACAACACCGCGACGCTATACCGGCCCGCACGCGCCGATCACCGTCTGTGCTCGACAAAGGCGTGAACAGGGGCTTGGTGGGCTTCGCACAAAGGACGCGACTTACACCGGAACCGACGTGACACCGGTCACCGAGCACCGGCGCCGGGTAAACGGACGTAAGCATTCCGTAAAGCGAGTGTCCGTATAGCGGACACCCTCCGTGCCTCCCGGCCGGCTTCGCCCAGACTGGGGGAGTTTTTACCCGCCTACCGCACTGGACGAGCCGCGCCGATGCCCAGCACCACCACGCAAGCGCCCCAGGAGCAGAAGCAGGGTGCCCCGCTCTCCTCCGGCCTCAAGCAGCGCCATCTCTCCATGATCGCCCTGGGCGGGGTGATCGGCGCGGGCCTGTTCGTCGGCTCCGGCGCCGGCATCGCCGCGGCGGGACCGTCCATCGTCGTCGCCTACACCCTCTCCGGCCTGCTGGTCCTGCTGGTGATGCGGATGCTGGGCGAACTGTCGTCGGCGTACCCCTCCTCGGGTTCGTTCTCCGCGCACGCCGAGCGGGCCATCGGACCGTGGGCCGGGTTCACGGTCGGCTGGTCGTTCTGGGTCATGCAGTGCACGGTGGTCGGCCTGGAGGGCATCGGCGCCGGCAAGATCGTGAGCGGCTGGCTGCCCGGCACCCCGCAGTGGGCCTGGGTCGCGCTGTTCATGCTGATCTTCTGCGGCGCCAACCTGACCGCGGTGAAGAACTTCGGCGAGTTCGAGTTCTGGTTCGCCGCCCTGAAGGTCGCCGCGATCTGCGCGTTCCTGCTGCTCGGCGTGCTGGCCATCGCGGGCGTGCTGCCCGGCACCCACTCCCCCGGCGCCTCCCACCTCACCGACTTCCTGCCCAACGGCGGCGAGGGCCTGGTCCTCGGCCTGCTCGCGTCGGTGTTCGCGTACGGCGGTCTGGAGACGGTCACCATCGCGGCCGCCGAGTCCGAGGACCCGGTGCGCGGCGTGGCGAGCGCGGTGCGCACCACGATGTGGCGGATCGCGCTGTTCTACATCGGCTCGATGGCCGTCGTGGTCACCCTGGTGCCGTGGGACTCGAAGGAGGTCGTGGAGCGCGGCCCGTACGTCGCCGCCCTGGACACCCTCGGCATCCCCGGCGCCGGCCGGGTGATGGACGTCGTGGTGCTGGCCGCCCTGCTCTCCGCGATGAACGCCAACATCTACGGCTCCTCGCGCATGCTGCACTCCCTGGTCCAGCGGGGTCTCGGCCCGAGGGTGCTGGCGAAGGTGTCCGGCGGGGTGCCCCGGATCGCGGTCCTGGTCTCGTCGGTGTTCGGCTTCGGCTGTGTGCTGCTGAGCTACTGGCGCCCGGACGACGTGTTCATGTGGCTGCTGAACATGATCGGCGCGGTCATCCTGGTCGTCTGGATGTTCGTCGGCGCCTCCCAGCTCCTGCTGCGCCGCCGTGCCGAGCGCGCCGGTGACACGCCGCCCGCCGTGCGGATGTGGGCGTTCCCGTGGCTGACCTGGGCCGCGCTGCTGGGCATGGTGGTGATCCTGGTCCTGATGGCCCGGCAGCCCGGCACCCGCGTCCAGCTCTACTCCACCGGCGGCCTGACCCTGGCCCTGGCGGCGGGCGGTTACGTGTGGCAGCGGGCGCGCGCCCGCGGCTGAGTCCCCCTGAAGCAGGCCCCCACGTGTGCGACACGTGGGGGCCTTCGCGTACCCCCTTGCCCGCGGGCAGCCTTTTGTTGCTAGCGTGTAGTTGCAAGTAAGTTGCAATAAGGCTCGGAGGGGACCCGTCCATGTCCGTCTACACGCTGCCCGAACTGCCCTACGACTACGCCGCGCTCGCGCCCGTCATCAGCCCCGAGATCATCGAGCTGCACCACGACAAGCACCACGCGGCCTACGTGAAGGGCGCCAACGACACCCTGGAGCAGCTCGCCGAGGCGCGGGACAAGGACGCCTGGGGCTCGGTGAACGGGCTGGAGAAGAACCTCGCCTTCCACCTGTCCGGCCACATCCTGCACAGCATCTACTGGCAGAACATGACCGGCCCGAAGGACGGCGGCGGGGAGCCCCTGGAGCAGGACGGCGTGGGCGAGCTGGCGGACGCGATCAGGGAGTCGTTCGGTTCCTTCGCGGCCTTCAAGGCCCAGCTGACCAAGGCGTCGGCCACCACCCAGGGCTCCGGCTGGGGCGTGCTGGCGTACGAGCCGCTGAGCGGCCGGCTGATCGTGGAGCAGGTCTACGACCACCAGGGCAACATCGGCCAGGGCTCCACGCCGGTCCTGGTCTTCGACGCCTGGGAGCACGCCTTCTACCTCCAGTACAAGAACCAGAAGGTGGACTTCATCGAGGCGATGTGGCAGGTCGTGAACTGGCAGGACGTGGCCCGGCGCTACACCGCGGCCAGGTCCCGCGCGGACGTGCTGCTGCTGGCCCCCTGAGGACCCCCCGGAGTTCCCCGAACGTCCCGCCTCGTGATCGTCTTCTCAACCTTCACCCGGCGGGCGGATGAAGGAAGCCCCCCGGTGAGGACGTGACTCACCGGGGGGCTTCTTCGGGTCAGGCTAGAGATTGCTGAAGTCGGGGCCGGCCGTACGGCTGCGCTTCAGCTCGTAGAAGCCCGGCACCGAGGCGACCGCGAGGGTGCCGTCCCACAGGCGGGCCGCCTCCTCACCCTTGGGGGCCGGGGTGACCACGGGGCCGAAGAAGGCGATCTGCTCGCCGTCCGGGCCGGGGACCGCGATGACCGGGGTGCCCACGTCCTGGCCGACCTTCTCGATGCCCTCCTTGTGGGAGGCGCGCAGCTCGGCGTCGAACTCGAAGTCGGTCTGGTCGAAGTACTCGATCAGACCGGCGGGCAGGCCCACCTCGTCGAGCGCGCCCACGACGGCCTCACGGCTCGGGCCCTCGCCGTCGTTGTGGATGCGGGTGCCGAGCGCGGTGTAGAGCGGGCCGAGCACATCCGCGCCGTGCTTCTGCCAGGCGGCGGTGACCACCCGGACCGGCTGCCACGCCTTGGTGGCGAGCATCTCCCGGTACTCCTCGGGCAGCTCGTCGATGCGGTCCTCGTTGAGGACGGCGAGGCTCATGATGTGCCAGCGCACCTCGATGTCCCGGACCTTCTCCACCTCCAGCACCCAGCGGGAGGTCATCCAGGCCCAGGGGCAGAGCGGGTCGAACCAGAAGTCCACCGGGGTCTTGCCCGACGTGGTCGCGGTCTCGGACATGTCTCTCCTCGCGAGAAGGTCTTTCCCAGCGGCAACAGCGGCTTCGGCCGCGCAATTCCCCGATGCCGCCGGTCAGGGCCGCATGGCAGGATCGTGCCGATCAGTGCCCCACATCATGCGACCACAAGGGAGTGCCGCCCGTGCCCGGTGAGAATCTGACCCGCGACGAGGCCCGCGAGCGGGCCGCCCTGCTGTCCGTCGACGGGTACGACGTGGCGCTGGACCTGCGCTCCGCCGTGGGCGAGCCCGACGGCGAGCCGCGGACCTTCCGCTCGGTGACCACCATCCGCTTCCGCTGCGCCGAACCGGGTGCGACGAGCTTCGCCGACCTGATCGCGCCGAGCGTGACCGCGGTGTCCCTCAACGGCCGCGACCTCGACCCCGGCGAGGTGTTCGACGGCGCCCGGATCACGCTCGCGGACCTGGCGGCCGACAACGAGCTGATCGTGGACGCCCGGTGCGCCTACTCCCGCACCGGCGAGGGCATGCACCGCTTCGTGGACCCCGAGGACGGCGAGGTCTACCTCTACACGCAGTACGAACCGGCCGACTCCCGGCGGGTGTTCGCGAACTTCGAGCAGCCCGACCTCAAGGCGCCCTTCCGCTTCGAGGTCCGCGCGCCCGAGGGCTGGACGGTGTGGAGCAACGGCGCGGGCGAACTCGTGGACGGTGTCTGGCGGTTCGCGGAGACCAAGCCGATCTCCACGTACATCACCTGCGTGGTCGCGGGCCCGTACCACTATGTGACCGACTCCTACGAGCGGGTGCTGGCGGACGGGTCCACGCTCGAGATCCCGCTCGGCGCGATGTGCCGCAAGGGTCTGGCGCCCTACTTCGACGCCGACGACGTCTTCCTGATCACCAAGCAGGGGCTGGACTTCTTCCACGAGAACTTCGACTACCCCTACCCCTTCGGGAAGTACGACCAGGCGTTCGTGCCGGAGTACAACCTCGGGGCGATGGAGAACCCCGGGCTGGTCACCTTCCGGGAGGAGTACATCTTCCGGGGCAAGGTCACGCAGACCTCGTACGAGGCGCGGGCCAACGTGATCCTGCACGAGATGGCGCACATGTGGTTCGGCGACCTGGTCACCATGGTCTGGTGGGACGACCTGTGGCTGAAGGAGTCCTTCGCGGACTTCATGGGCACCTTCGGCAACGTGGGCGCGACCCGCTTCAAGGACGCCTGGACGACCTTCGCCAACCGCCGCAAGGCGTGGGCCTACCGCGCGGACCAGCTCCCCTCCACCCATCCCATCACCGCCGACATCGGCGACCTCCAGGACGCCAAGCTCAACTTCGACGGCATCACCTACGCCAAGGGCGCCTCCGTCCTCAAGCAGCTGGTGGCGTACGTCGGGCAGGACGCCTTCCTGGAGGGCGCCCGGCGCTACTTCAAGCGGCACGCCTACGGCAACACCCGGCTGGACGACCTGCTCTCGGTGCTCGCGGAGACCAGCGGCCGGGACATGACGGCGTGGGCGGCGGCGTGGCTGCAGACGGCGGGGGTCAACTCGCTCACTCCGCAGGTGCTGCTGGACGACGAGGGCCGGATCGACGAGCTGGCCGTGCTCCAGGAGGCGCCCGAGTCCCACCCCGAGCTGCGCCCGCACCGGGTGCGGGTGGGCCTGTACCGGCTGGGCGAGTCGGGCGCGCTGGAGCGGTACCGGAGCGTCGAGGTGGACGTCGAGGGCCCGCGCACGGTGCTGCCCGAGCTGGCCGGAGCCGAGGCGCCCGACCTCGTCCTGGTCAACGACGACGACCTCACCTACTGCAAGATCCGTTTCGACGAGACCTCGCTCGCCACCCTCCGCGAGCACCTCGGCGACCTGGCCGACCCCCTGGCCCGCGCCCTGTGCTGGTCGGCGCTGTGGAACCTGACGCGGGACGGCCTGCTCCCCGCGCGGGAGTTCGTCGCGCTGGTGCTGCGGTTCGCGGGCCGGGAGTCCGGCATCGGCGTGCTCCAGATGCTGCACGCCTGGGCCGGCACCGCTCTGGAGCGGTACGCGGCCCCCGAGTGGCGGGCCACAGGCGGCGAGCTGCTGGCCCAGGGCGCGCTGAAGGAGCTGCGGTCGGCCGAGCCGGGCGGCGAGGCGCAGTTGGCCTGGGCGCGCTTCTTCGCCTCGGTCGCGTCCGGCGCGGCCGACCTCGCCCTGCTGAAGGACCTGCTGGACGGCACCGAGACGGTCGACGGTCTCACCGTGGACCAGGAGCTGCGCTGGGCGTTCCTGGAGCCGCTCGCCGCCCACGGGGTGGCCGACGAGGAGGTGCTGGCGGCCGAACTGGCCCGCGACGACACCGCGTCGGGCAAGCGGCACCAGGTGCGCTGCCTGGCGGCGCGGCCCTCGGCGGCGGTCAAGGCGCAGGCGTGGGCGCAGGTCGTGGAGTCGGACGCGCTGTCCAACGCGCTGGTGGAGGCGACCCTCGCGGGCTTCGACCGGCCGGGCCAGCAGGAGCTGACGGCGCCGTACGCGCAGAAGTACTTCGCGGTGCTGGAGCGGGTGTGGCGGGAGCGGTCGATCCAGATCGCCATGCACATCGTCAACGGGCTGTTCCCGGCCCACCAGGACCGCCCGGAGACGCTGGCGGCGACGGACGCGTGGCTGGCGGAGCACGCGGACGCGGCCCCCGCGCTGCGGCGGCTGGTGCTGGAGGCGCGGGACGACCTGGCGCGGGCGCTGCGCGCACAGGAGTGCGACACCCACGCCTGATCTTTGGCCTGAGCTTCGGCGCCCGGTGACCGTTACGGAATCCGGGCACGGCGGCCCGTAACCCCTGGTCCCCCTCGATGGGACCAGGGGTTTTCGCCGTCTACTCGGCACCCGAACACCCGTCCTTTAGTGCCGTGTTGTCCGCATTGTTCGACGGATGTGTAACAGCGGTTACGGGTGGGCCGGAAGTAGGGCATTCCAGAGCCATGACGCACGACACCCCGCTCTCCCCCCGCCCGCTCCGCCACCTCACCGAGGTCCACCGCCGGGTCCTGACCGCCGCCCAGCTGCGCACCCACGGGGTGACGACGGCCGAGCTGAACGAGCGGTGCCGGGCCGACGGCCCCTGGCGGCTGCTGCTGCCCAACGTGGTCCTGCTGCACTCCGGTTCGCCCACGAGCGAGGAGCGCCTGCACGGCGCGCTGCTGTACGCCTCCCGCGAGTCCGTGCCCGGTGTGCCCGCCCAGCCCGGCGCGGGCGACCCGCACCGGGGGGCCTACGCCGAGGCGATGCTCACCGGTCTGGCCGCCCTCGCCCTGCACGGCCTGCCGTCCGCGCCCCCGCTGCCCGGTCTGGAGCGGATCGACGTCCTGGTCCCGAGGCTGCGCCGGCTGCGCTCGACCGGGTACGTGCGGGTGGTGCGCACCCCCGGCCTCCCGGTGGCGCGCCCCGTCGCGGGCCTGCCGGTGGCGCCGGTGGCGCGTGCGGTGGCGGACGCGGTGGCCCACCTGACGGACGCGGACACGGTACGGCGGCTGCTGACCGAGGCGGTGCGCGACGGCCACTGCGACCCGGCCGCGCTGGTACGGGAGCTGACCGAGGCCAGGCTGATGGGCCGGGCCCACGTGGTGGACGCGGTGGACTCGCTGGTGGCCGAGGGCCGCGCGGTGGCCGAGGACCGGCTGTTCCGGATGGTCACCGGGTACGGGCTGCCCGACCCGGTGTGGAACGTGGACCTGCGGCTGCCCGGCGGCCCCCACCTGGGCGGCCTGGACGCCTACTGGCCCGAGCAGGCGGTCGCCGTCGAGCTGGACACCCGGGCCCCGCGCCAGGACGAGGACGCGACCTGGTCGGAGTACGCCCGCAAGCGGGAGCACCTGGAGCGGCTCGGGATCACGGTCGTCCACATCACCCCGAAGAAGCTGCGGGATTCCATGGAGCAGCAGGCCGCGGTGGTCCGTACGGCCCTGATGGCCGCGGGCGACCGCGACCCGGCGGCGTACGTGGTGGTGCTGCCCCGGTAGTCAGCGCTTGGCCAGCAGCAGTTCGGTGTTGCGGTCGGCCGGTTGCCCGGCGAGTGTCGTGAGGGCGTCGGGGGCGTTGAGGGCCAGCTCGCGGTAGAGCGCGGCCAGGCCGCTCGGGGAGAGGTCGGAGCGGTCGGCGCGGTAGGGGGCCGCGGACTCCACCAGGGTGGTGAAGAGCGACAGGGTCCCGTCGGCGTTGTCCACCAGCTCGATGACACGGGCGAGTTGGGGGTGGTCGAGGTGGGAGGCGGTGGAGATCTCCCAGAAGCCGCCGCCGGAGGGCGACCGGTGCGGGGTGACGATGTTCTGGTGGACATGGCCGTTCACCCAGGCCAGTACGTTGCGGTGGGCGCCCAGCACCGAGATCAGCCCGGCCCCGTCGTGCCGCGCCTCGGCGGGGCGGTCGGGGTCGGGGCGGGTGTTGGTCATCGACGCGCCGGTGTGGTGGCTGAACACGATCGCGTGCGAGTCGGCGTGCTGCTTCAGGGTGCGTTCCAGCCACCGGAGCTGGGCGGTGCCGACGGAGCCCTGGTAGTGGCCGGCGGGGTCGATGGTGTCGAGGCTGACGCCGATCACGTCGTCGGAGATCCGGAAGGTGTAGTAGCGGGTGCCCGCCGCGAGGTTGTCCGCCGTGTAGCCGTGGCCCAGCGGGCCGTGGCCCTGGTGGGCCGGGTCGAGGTGGGCGCGCAGGTACTCAGCGGGGGTGAAGGGGGCGCGCCGCTCGTCCGGGGTGACCCGGCGCGCCGAGCGGGCGTGGGCCTTCAGGAAGTCGCGGTATCCGGTGCCCGCCAGGTCCTGGCCGGACTCGAAGGCCCGCTTCAGCGCCCGGGCCTCGGCCGGGGTGGCGTCCATCAGCTTGCGCCCGCCGACCGACACCTCCGCGAGGTAGGGGTCGGGCCGGGCGCCGAAACCTCCGCCCGGGAGGGCGTCGTGGTTGCCGACGGTGGAGTACCAGGGCATGTCCAGCCCGGGGCTGCGGACCTCGCGGACGGCGGCGGAGAGGAAGGCGGGCAGCCGGGGGAAGCCGAGCGCCTTGTCCTGGTCGCGGGCGGCGGAGCCGGGCTGCCAGTAGAGCGACAGGCCGCTGTTCTGGACGCCCTCGTAGTGTCCGGGGTCGCCGGAGTCCGGGGTGATGCGGCCGCCGCTCATCACCTTCAGGAACCAGTCCAGTTCCAGCCGGGAGTTGTTGTCGGTGTTGTCCCCGGTGGTCATGACGAACTGGAGCGGGTTGCCGGTGACCGGTCCGCCGCGCAGGGAGTTGATCCGCTCGACCAGCGAGACGGCGCCGGGGACGGTGAGCGCCTCCTGCGGGCGCCAGCCGCGCGGCGTGGCGGCACGCAGGAACTCCATCCGCCGCGGGTGCTGCACATCGGTCAGGTGCAGATCGGTGACCTGTACGAACGCGGCGAGCGTGGCTCTGCGCGCGGACCGTCCGGCACGGGGCGCGGCCAGTTCGTCCCGGACGACGCGCGGCCAGCCGGGGCCCTCGCCGAGGGTGCGGTAGGCGGCGGAACCGCGCGGTGTGGCCACGGTGGCCAGGGTGGTGCCGCGGGTGTACGGGGCGAGCGGGGCCGGGGCGGTCGTGCGGGCGGCCGGCGCCGGGGCGGGCGGGGCGGCGGCCCGCGGGGCGGCGCTGCTCTCGGCGGGGCGCAGGCTGAGGCCGACGCCCGCCGCGAGCGTGACGGCTCCCGCGGCGGTGAGGACGGATCGGCGGTGGAGCCCCTGGGCGGGGGCGTCGGCAGAGCGTGGGCGCGACATGCGGGGTCTCCCCTGGGTGCGGTCCCGACGGCGGTCGCGGGCCGCCGCTCGGACCGGCGCCCCGCTCGCTCTGGATCGTCGGCAGCGGGGATGAAACGCGCGTGAACGCCGGAGCAACGCACGACGCCGAACACCGCACGTCGATCAGCGTGCGCCAGGGGGCGGGGCGGACCGCCGCCGAACGGCCGGACGGCGGCCCGGCGCCGGTCACTCCTCGTTCACCGGCCGGGGAAGGACCGCCGCAGTCCCGCCCGGAGCGGCGTCCAGGCGGCCGGTGGGCGGGCGGTCGCGCCACAGGCCGAGGGCGGTGTCGATCAGGGAGACGCGGGTCAGGCCGGGCACCGCGCCGAGGTCGTGCCAGGCGGCGAGGTCGGTGGAACCGCCCACCTCGTACCGGAGTTCGCCGCCTATGACGTGTGCCGCGTACAGCAGCCGGACGCCGTGGTGGTCGACGGCGCGGCCGGGGAAGCGGCCGGGGAGCACCGCCCGGTTGGTGTGCACGCCGAGCAGGTCGGTGACCTCCACCCGGTAGCCGGTCTCCTCGGCCACCTCGCGGCGCACGGTGTCGTACGGGTCCTCGCCGAACTCGGCTCCGCCGCCCGGCAGCACCCACTCGTGGCCGCCGGCCCGCGCGGGCGAGCGGGCGAGCAGGAGCTGTCCGTCGCGGACACATACGGCGTAGGCCGCCACCCTCAACTTGCGTCTCATGACGGGACGTTAGCGCGGTCGGGGGCAGAACCGAGTGAATTCGGGCTCATTCGGTCCCCAACCGCACACATCGCATCGGGGGTTTTCCCCATACATGGATATCGATTCGGTCAACGAACCCCAAAAACCGGTCGCTTGGGAAAAGCTGCGCTGGTCCGGCACTGGACCTCGCGGACAACCCTCACCGACTAAGGGATGCGATGACCCACTCCCCCGACCGTGACCCGATACCCGGCCCGAGACGCCTGGCGCGCCTGACGCTGGCCGCCGGTGTGGTCGCCGCCCTCTGCGCGGCCGGCCCCGTGCCCATGGCGCTGGCCGCCGACGCGCCGCCCGCCCAGGCCACCGACCCCGGCGTCAAGCCCGCGCCCCGCAAGCTCGGCGCCGACGACGCCGACCGGCTCGCGGAGGCCAAGGCGGACGGTGCCAAGAGCGTCACGATGATGATCGCCACCGCGCCGGGCGCCACCGAGCAGGTCGCCTCCCAGCTCGACGCCGCCGGCACCGTGGGCCGCACCTTCGACAAGGTCGGCTACGTCCGCGCCACCGTCCCGACCGCCAAGGCCGACTCGGTCATCGCCGCCGCGGCCAAGCTGTCCTCGGTGCACGCGATCGACCTGCGCCAGGAGATCCCGCTGGACGACCCGGCACCGGGCGCGGACACCGCGAAGGACGCCAAGAACGCCCCTGCGGCGGCGACCTACCCGGCACCGGGCAGCAAGACCCCGGCGAAGAACCCGTACAACCCGTCCTTCGAGACCGGTGCCGTCGACTTCGTCGAGGACCACCCGAAGGCGGACGGGCGCGGGGTCACCATCGGCATCCTGGACTCGGGGGTGGACCTCGGTCACCCGGCGCTGCAGAAGACCACCACCGGTGAGCGCAAGATCGTGGACTGGGTCACCTCCACCGACCCGGTGAGCGACGGCGACGGCACCTGGCGCCGGATGACCACGGCGGTCTCCGGCCCCTCCTTCTCGGTCGGCTCCGGCGCGAAGGCGGAGACCTTCACGGCCCCGGCCGGCGCGTACAAGTTCAACTACCTGTACGAGGACGCCACCACCGGCGGCGACATGAAGGGCGACCTCAACCGCGACGGTGACACCACCGACGCCTGGGGTGTGCTGTACGACCCGGCCACCGGCACCGTCCGCGTGGACACCGACGACGACCTGGACTTCACGAACAACCCGCCGATGAAGCCGTACAAGGACGGCTACCAGATCGGCTACTTCGGCACCGACGACCCGCAGACGGACGTCGTCGAGCGCATCCCGTTCGTGGTCGAGATCCGCAAGGACGTCGTCTACAGCTCCTCGGGCGCCAAGGCCGATTACGTCAACATCGGTGTCATCGAGTCCGAGCACGGCACCCATGTCGCCGGCATCACCGCGGCCAACGGGCTGTTCGGCGGGAAGATGAACGGTGCCGCTCCGGGCGCCAGGATCGTCTCCTCGCGCGCCTGCACCTGGTCCGGCGGCTGCACCAACGTCGCCCTCACCGAGGGCATGATCGACCTGGTGACCAACCGGGGCGTGGACATCGTCAACATGTCCATCGGCGGCCTCCCGGCGCTGAACGACGGCAACAACGCCCGCGCCGAGCTGTACACCCGGCTCATCGACACCTACGGCGTCCAGCTCGTCATCTCGGCCGGCAACTCCGGCCCCGGCGCCAACACCATCGGCGACCCCGGCCTCGCCGACAAGGTGATCTCGGTCGGCGCCGCCATCTCCAAGGAGACCTGGGCGTCGAACTACGGCTCGGCGGTTCAGACCCCGTACGCGCTGATGCCGTTCTCCTCGCGCGGCCCGCGTGAGGACGGCGGCTTCACGCCGACCATCACCGCGCCCGGCGCCGCGATCAACACCACCCAGACCTGGCTTCCGGGCTCCCCGGTGGCCGAGGCGGGTTACACCCTGCCCGCCGGTTACTCGATGCTCCAGGGCACCTCGATGGCCTCCCCGCAGGCGGCCGGCGCGAGCGCGCTGCTGCTCAGCGCCGCCAAGCAGAAGAACATCGACCTCACCCCGGCCGTGCTGCGCACCGCGCTGACCTCGACCGCGCACCACATCAAGGGCGCGCAGGCGTACGAGGAGGGCTCCGGCCTGATCGACGTCGTGGACGCCTGGACCGCGATCCGGCTCGGCGCCTCGGCGCACGAGTACACCGTCAAGGCCCCGGTCGACACCGCGATCGACTACGCCCTGAAGACCCCCGGCTTCGGCACCGGCCTCTACGACCGCGAGGGCGGCCTGAAGTCCGGCCAGCGCAAGACGTACGACGTCACGGTCACCCGCACCACCGGCGCGGACCGCGCCGTCTGGCACCTGCTGAGCTTCGCCAACGACCCGGAGCACACCTACCGCGTCGTCGGCAGCCCGCTGGTGAAGCTGCCGCTGAACCAGCCGGTCACCGTCAAGGTGGAGGCCGCGCCGAAGTCGGCCGGGCTCAAGAGCGCGATCCTGCGCGTGGACGACCCGCTGACCGTGGGCGTCGACAAGCAGATCCTCGCCACGGTCGTGGTGGCGAGCCCGGTGGACTACAGCCGCTCCTTCTCCGCCTCGGTGCAGCGCAACAGCACCACGTCGTACTTCCTGACCGTGCCCGAGGGCGCGAAGTCGCTGGAGGTGGCCATCGGCGGCCTGAAGTCCGGCAGCCAGACCCGGTTCATCGCCATCCACCCCTACGGCACGCCGGTCGACAACACCAGCACCCCGTACTGCTACAACAACTACCTCGACGGCAACGGCTGCAAGCCCGACGTCCGCTCCTACGCCGACCCGCAGGCCGGCGTCTGGGAGGTCGAGGTCGAGGCGCGCCGCACCTCGCCGCTGCTGGACAACCCCTACAAGCTGGACGTCTCCGTGCTCGGCGCGGTCTTCGACCCGGAGACCGTGACCGTGCCCGAGGCCAAGGTGGGCGTCCCGGCCACCGCGTCCTGGAAGGTCACCAACAAGTACGCGGCGCTCGACGGCAAGCTGGTCGGCGGCCCGCTCGGCTCCGCGAAGGCCGCCCGCCCCGCGATCAAGGAGGGCGAGACCGCGACCACCACGGTCGACGTCCCGGCCGGCGCCAAGTCGCTGGACGTGGCCATCGGCAAGGTCTCGGACCCGGCCGCCGACCTCGACCTCATGGTCTACGACGCCTCCGGCAAGGAGGTCGGCGAGTCCGCCGACGGTGACTCGGAGGAGGCGGTCTCCGTGCCGTCCCCCGCCGCGGGCACCTACACGGTCAAGGTCGTGGGCTACTCCGTCCCGGCCGGCTCCACCGACTACGACTACCGGGACGTGTTCTTCTCCGACGCCCTCGGCGCGGTCACGGTCGACGGCTCGGCCCCGGTGAAGCTCGCCACAGGCGCCTCCGCCACGGTGACCGGCCAGGTCACGGCCGCCGCCGAGGCCCCGGCGGGCCGGGAGTTCTTCGGCCGCGTCCAGCTCGTGAACGCGCGCGGCACGGTCGCGGGCACCGCGAGTGTGCAGATCGGGAAGGTCACGCCGTAACCGGCTGATCCCCTTGACCTGGGGGGCGGGCGTCCTGGCGGGCGCCCGCCCCCTCGGCGTGTGCGGTGTACGTCACACCTCCGTATGGCGGTGGGCCGGACGGGCAGGGACCGGACAGCACGGCTTGCGGCCGACGGGTCCGGGGGAGGGAACTTCTGCGGCCGCTCCCGGCGCGGGACCGCAGGTCCGCAACCGTCTGGGAGGGTACGGGTGTCCCTCACATCGGGCACACCCGTACAAAGGATTGGACACGCGGCCCTGTGTCGGCCGCATGATGGAAAAGTGCCGGTCAAGCAAGTGACCCGGTACTGGGACAGACAGAGGGAGTCGTCGTGAGGGTCGGAATCGTCGGAGCCACCGGTCAGGTCGGCACGGTCATGCGCAAGATCCTCAAGGAGCGGGACTTCCCGGTCACCGAGCTGCGCCTGTTCGCCTCCGCCCGCTCGGCCGGAACCGTGCTGGACGGCGTGACGGTGGAGGACGCCTCGGCCGCCGACTACTCCGGCCTGGACATCGTGCTCTTCTCGGCGGGCGGCGCCACGTCCAAGGCGCTCGCGGAGAAGGTCGCCGCGCAGGGCCCGGTCGTGATCGACAACTCCTCGGCCTGGCGCCGGGACCCCGAGGTGCCCCTGGTGGTCTCCGAGGTGAACCCGCATGCCATCGCGGACCGCCCCAAGGGCATCATCGCCAACCCGAACTGCACCACGATGGCCGCGATGCCGGTGCTGCGCCCGCTGCACGACGAGGCCGGGCTCGAGGCGCTGGTCGTCGCCACCTACCAGGCCGTCTCCGGCTCGGGCCTCGCGGGCGTGGCCGAGCTGCACGGGCAGGCGCAGAAGGTCATCGCCGACGCCGACAAGCTGACCCACGACGGCGACGCGGTGGACTTCCCCGAGCCGGGTGTCTACAAGCGTCCGATCGCCTTCAACGTGCTCCCGCTGGCCGGGTCCATCGTGGACGACGGCCTGGGCGAGACCGACGAGGAGCAGAAGCTCCGCAACGAGTCCCGCAAGATCCTGGAGATCCCGGAGCTGAAGGTCTCCGGCACCTGTGTGCGCGTCCCGGTCTTCTCCGGGCACTCCCTCCAGGTCAACGCCCGCTTCGCCCGCCCGATCTCCGTCGAGCGCGCGACCGAGCTGCTGGCGCAGGCGCCGGGTGTCGCCCTCTCCGAGATCCCGACCCCGCTCCAGGCGGCCGGCCAGGACCCGTCGTACGTGGGCCGCATCCGCAGCGACGAGACGGTGGACAACGGCCTCGCCCTGTTCATCTCCAACGACAACCTCCGCAAGGGCGCCGCGCTGAACGCGGTGCAGATCGCGGAACTGGTGGCGGCCGAGCTGAAGAGCTGACCGGGCACGGCCGCGCGCCCCAGGCACCCCCGGGTGCCTGGGGCGCCGCCGTCATGCCTCGGTGAGCAGCGGGTCGTAGGGGGTGGAGCGCCGCCGTCCGCACATGAAGGTGAGGAAGTCCTTCACGAACGCGCAGCGCGTGTACGCGCCTGCGGCGTCGGCGGTGTCGCGGCGGAACGCGGTGCGGAACAGGGCCCGGTACTCGACCGCGTCGATGTGCTGGTTCCCGTCCTTGTCGGTGACGTCGAACAGGACCTCGGCGACCCTGATCAGCGCGGGCCCGGCCAGGGCGGGAGCCGCGGCCGCGTACTCCTGCGCGCTGACCCGGCCGTCGCCGTCGGCGTCGAGCGCCGTCTGGAGTTCCCGCCACCAGTCGGCGTAGGCGTTGTAGAGCCTGGTCTCCTCCGGCTCGTCCAGATCGAGGCGGGTGGACATCTCCCGGGCCATGGCGGCGAGGTCCGGCCAGTCCAGAAAGCCGTCCCCGGTCTGGTCCAGGACCTCCCTGAAGAACTCCTCGGCGCTGCGCCGCGGCCCGGTCCCCCCGCTCGTGGCGCGCTGTGCCGGGACGGTCCGTGCGGGCCCGGGCTCCGCGGGGACGGGCGTGATCAGCCGCAGCAGGGCGCCGGCGCGTTTCACCTGGTCCCGCAGAGCGGTGACCGTCCGCACACGGGGATCGTCGCTGTCAGGGGACAGGGCCAGCAGATCGGCCACCCCCTGGGCGTGGACCCAGCCGCCGGGGAGGAAACGGGCCAGCCCGGCGGCGAGGTACGTGCCGTGCATCAGGGTCTGCGCACCGGGTGTCTCGGGCAGTCCGGCCCGGCGGCGGAAGGACTCCGGCAGCGAGGCGACGGTGATCGCCCCGATGACGGGCCCGGCGACGGCCCGGCCGGTCCCCCACAGGGTGGGCAGGCCGGCCAGCAGTGGCGGCGCGGGCAGATGGTCGAAGAGCTTGTAGAGGACGATGCGCATGGCCTCCGTGTTCTCCAGCTCCTCCTCGACCACGCGGTCGTAGTACGGCCAGAACTCGTGGAGGGTCGGCGGCAGGAAGCGCGCGTCGTCGCCCAGGGCCGTGTGGAACGCCTGGAACCCGGCGTAGAGCCGTTCCATGGCGGCCTGTTCGAGGACCTGTCCGCTCAGCCGGTGCATGGTGACGGCACTCTCGAACATGGTCGCCACCACCCAGGCACGCGCGTCGGGGTCCATCGCGCTGTACGACCGGTTCCGCGCGTCGGTGCCGTTCATCCGCCCGTGCAGGCGGTTGAGCCGCGCCGACTCGCGGCGTCGCACCTCGTCGTCCGGGCCGAACATGCGCTGCGTGCTCGTGAAGGTGTTGCGCAGCCGCCGCCAGGGGTGGGTCACGAACGACGAGTGGTCCAGGAGAGCCGCCCCGATCTGCGGGTGAGCGGCCTCCAGCACGGTCGCCCGGATGAGCGCCAGCGCCCAGCGCGGATCGTTGAAGATCTCGCCGTGCTCGTCCAACCGGTCCATGGGCGGGTCACCATCCCTGCTCGAGGAATCCATGAGTCATCCGTTCACGTTCGACCGCACACCGCCGAAGCGGCGGTCCCGTTGCCTGTAGGCGTGTACGCACTGCACGAAGTGCGGCGCGCGGAAGTCGGGCCAGAGCACCGGCGGGAAGATCCACTCGGCGTAGGCGACCTGCCAGAGCATGAAGTTGGAGATGCGCTGCTCACCGGAGGTACGGATGACCAGGTCCACGTCGGGCGTGTCCGGGAAGGGCAGGTGAGCGGCGAAGACTTCCTCGTCCACGCCTTCGGCCGGCAACCCGCTGCGGATCAGTGACCGGGCGGCTTCGACGATGTCCCCGCGCCCGCCGTGATCGAAGGCGATCGTCAGCGTCATGCCCCGGTTCGCGCCGGTCAGCGTCATCAGGTCGGCGAAGTCCCGGGCCAGCGCCGCCGGGATCCGCGAATCCGTCATCCCCAGGAACCGGCAGCGGATACCGCGCGCGTGCAGCAGGGCGGCGTGCTTGCGCACCACCTGCCGGACCAGCCGCAGCAGGAAGTCGACCTCATCGTCCGGGCGCCGCCAGTTCTCGGTGGAAAACGCGTACAGCGTCAGCCACTCGACCCCGGCCGTCCGCGCCGCCTCGATGACGTCGATGACCGTCGCCTCCGCGGCCCGGTGTCCCGAGGTGCGCGGAAGCGAGCGCTGAGTGGCCCACCGGCCGTTCCCGTCCATCACGCAGGCGACATGACGCGGCACCTCGCGTCGGCCGGAGTCCTCCGGACGACGGCGGGCTGAGCCGGGAGAGGGAGAATCGCCGATCGCCCGCTGAGTGGCCATGACGCCCCTTCACTGCTCGTCTCCGCGAGGCGGCCCGCCCGGACCGGCGCGCCGCCCCTGGGCAACAGCAACAGCGTGACAGCGCCCGGAGCCGGGAGGTGGCCGAGGACGGTCCTTTCACTCTTGGCGCTCCAGTGCGAATCAGCTGCCGTTCGGCTCCCCGGGCCTGCGCACCTCGTACAGGAAGCAGCCGTACTCCACCGCCCTGACGTGCACCAGCGCCACTTCCGGACCGGTGAACGCCTCGCTCAGGGCCGCCTCGACGTCCTCGGACGGGGTGACCAGACGGCCGCCGAGGATGTGGCCGTCGCGGTTGTAGCGGCGCAGGACGCGGTGGGCGCCGGTGAAGGGGAGCCCGTCCCCGGGCGCGGGTCCGCCGCAGGGCTCGGCGTGGACGAAGACCGGGCCCTGCTCGTCGTACGCCGCGGGTTCGGCGCCGGCGTCCGCCGCCCAGCGGCGCAGGGGCGCGTACGAGACCAGGGCGATGCGCTCGCCCGGCTCGCTCCGGCGCAGACAGCAGCGCAGCGGGGCGCCGCCCTCCGCGTCGGTGACGGCGGTCGCCGGGCGTCCGGCGTCGTCCGAGGCGCGCAGTGCGACGAGGACCGGTTCCGTGACGGCCCGCGCGGCATGACGGGGCGTGGCGTGTGTCGTCATGTGTCCAAGGCTGGTCCCGGGAAGGCCCGGTGACCGGCGGAAGAAGGACATCGCGTTCGCGGATCTCCCGTGGAAGGATGGCGCAACCCACACATAACGAGGAGATGACCGCGTGCCTGGCACAAACCTGACTCGGGAAGAGGCGCAGCAGCGGGCCGACCTGCTGAGCGTCGACTCGTACGAGATCGATCTCGACCTCTCCGGCGCGCAGGAGGGCGGCACCTTCCGGTCCGTCACCACGGTGCGCTTCGACGTGGCCGAGTCCGGCGCCGAGTCCTTCATCGACCTGGTGGCACCGGCCGTGCGCGAGGTCACGCTGAACGGGGACGCGCTGGACCCGGCGGAGGTCTTCAAGGAGTCCCGGATCGCGCTGCCCGGTCTGCTTCAGGGCCGCAACGTCCTGCGGGTGGTGGCCGACTGCGCGTACACCAACACCGGTGAGGGTCTGCACCGGTTCGTGGACCCGGTCGACGAACAGGCTTACCTGTACACGCAGTTCGAGGTGCCGGACGCACGGCGCGTGTTCGCCGCCTTCGAGCAGCCGGACCTCAAGGCGACGTTCCGCTTCACGGTGACCGCGCCCGAGGGCTGGACGGTGATCTCCAACTCCCCGACGCCCGAGCCCAAGGACAACGTCTGGGCGTTCGCGCCGACCCCGCGCATCTCGACGTACATCACCGCGCTGATCGTGGGCCCGTACCACTCGGTGCACAGTGTGTACGAGAAGGACGGCCAGTCCGTGCCGCTCGGCATCTACTGCCGGCCCTCGCTCGCGGAGTTCCTCGACTCCGACGCGATCTTCGACGTCACCCGGCAGGGCTTCGACTGGTTCCAGGAGAAGTTCGACTACGCGTACCCCTTCGCCAAGTACGACCAGCTCTTCGTGCCGGAGTTCAACGCGGGCGCGATGGAGAACGCGGGCGCGGTGACCATCCGCGACCAGTACGTCTTCCGGTCCAAGGTGACCGACGCGGCGTACGAGGTGCGGGCGGAGACGATCCTGCACGAGCTGGCGCACATGTGGTTCGGCGACCTGGTCACCATGGAATGGTGGAACGACCTGTGGCTGAACGAGTCGTTCGCCACCTTCACCTCGATCGCCTGCCAGGCGTCGGCGCCGGGCTCCCGCTGGCCGCACGCGTGGACGACGTTCGCCAACTCGATGAAGACGTGGGCGTACCGCCAGGACCAGCTCCCCTCCACGCACCCGATCATGGCCGAGATCCGGGACCTCGACGACGTCCTGGTCAACTTCGACGGCATCACGTACGCCAAGGGCGCCTCGGTGCTGAAGCAGCTCGTGGCGTACGTCGGTGAGGACGAGTTCTTCCGGGGCGTGCAGGCGTACTTCAAGCGGCACGCGTTCGGCAACACCCGCCTCTCGGACCTGCTGGGCGCGCTGGAGGAGACCTCCGGGCGCGATCTGAAGACCTGGTCGAAGGCGTGGCTGGAGACGGCGGGGATCAACATCCTGCGCCCGGAGCTGCAGACCGACGCGGACGGCGTGATCACCTCCTTCGCGGTCCGCCAGGAGGCCCCGGCGCTGCCCGTCGGCGCCAAGGGCGAGCCGACGCTGCGTCCGCACCGCATCGCGATCGGCCTGTACGACCTCGACGACGCGGGCAAGCTGGTCCGGGTGAAGCGGGTCGAGCTGGACGTGGACGGCGAGCTGACGGCCGTACCCGAGCTGACCGGTGTCCGCCGTCCGGTCGTGGTCCTGCTCAACGACGACGATCTGTCGTACGCCAAGGTCCGCCTGGACGAGGAGTCCCTCGCGGCCGTCACCGAGCACCTCGGTGACTTCGCGGAGTCGCTGCCGCGCGCGCTGAGCTGGGCCTCCGCCTGGGACATGACGCGGGACGGCGAGCTGGCCACCCGTGACTACCTCTCGCTGGTGCTGTCCGGCATCGGCAAGGAGTCCGACATCGGTGTCGTGCAGTCCCTGCACCGGCAGGCCAAGCTGGCGATCGACCTGTACGCCGACCCGGCCGCCCGCGAGACCCTGCTGACCCGCTGGACCGAGGCCACGCTGGCGCATCTGCGCACCGCCGAGCCGGGCAGCGACCACCAGCTCGCCTGGGCCCGTGCCTTCGCGGCGACCGCCCGTACGCCGGAGCAGCTCGACCTGCTGGAGGCGCTGCTGGACGGCTCCCAGACCGTCGAGGGCCTCGCCGTCGACACCGAGCTGCGCTGGGCGTTCGTGGAGCGGCTCGCCGCGGTCGGCCGCTTCGACGAGGCGGAGATCGCCGCCGAGTACGAGCGCGACCGCACCGCCGCCGGCGAGCGCCACGCGGCCACCGCCCGCGCGGCCCGCCCGACCGCCGAGGCGAAGGCGGAGGCGTGGGCCTCGGTCGTGGAGTCGGACAAGCTCCCCAACGCCGTCCAGGAAGCCGTGATCAGCGGTTTCGTCCAGACCGACCAGCGCGAACTCCTCGCCCCCTACACCGACCGCTACTTCGACTCCGTCAAGTCCGCCTGGGACTCCCGCTCCCACGAGATGGCCCAGCAGATCGCGGTCGGCCTGTACCCGTCGGTCCAGGTCCTGGAGGAGACCCTCCACAAGACGGACGCCTGGCTGACGTCCACCGACCCCACCCCGGCCCTCCGCCGCCTGATCTCCGAGTCCCGCGCGGGCGTGGAGCGGGCCCTGAAGGCCCAGCGGGCGGACGCGGCTTCGGCGTAGCCGGTTGGCAGTTGACGGGGGCGCCCGGCATTGTGCCGGGCGCCCCCTTCGCCATTACGTCTGCCGCAACTCCACCCCAGCCGGGCGGGCACCTGACGCGGCGGTCCTGAACACCGCCCAGACCGATTTACCAGGGTTGTGGGGCGTCACATCGAAGTCGTCGGCCAGAGCTTGTACGAGGAGGAGCCCTCGGCCGCCGCACTCGTCGAGTCCGCCCGCTCTGACCACCGGCACTCCCCCGCCGCTGTCCCGCACCTCCACGCGGATCGAAGCGCCGTCCCCGGTGAGGGCGAGCAGGAACTCGCGCCCCGGTGGCACGCCGTGGAGGACGGCGTTCGTGGCCAACTCCGACACGCAGAGCCGGATGTCCTCGTGCCGGTCACGGCATCCCCACTCCAGCAGGGTCTGTAGGGCGAACTCACGGGCAGCTCCAACGGATCTGCGTGCGCGGGGGAATCGTCGTTGACGTAACAGAGGCATGACCCATCACCTACTTGCCGCTGGGATGCGAGATCGACGGGACCGTACCACTATTCGCGAAAAGCAGTCAGCTACTCTGGCTGCCTGTAGCTCGGACGGGTCGCCTAACGTGTAGGCCGGGGAGCTCGATTGAGGAGGACGCCGTGAGTGACAGCAAGTGGGTCAGCGCCTCGATGCCGTACCTGACGCCGCGGGACCGGGGGCAGTCCGATGCCTGGGGCACGGAGGCGGCGGCTCGTGGCGGGCGGGGCGGCCAGCGCATCGTTCACGCCGGCGAGGTTCCCTCATCCGACGAGGTGGCCACCCTGCTGGGGACGGCTGCCGGAGAAACGGTCGTAGTGCGTCGTCGGGTCATCGAACTGGACGGAATGCCAGTCGAGTTGACCGACACCTACTACCCGATCGCCATCGCACGCGGCACCCGTCTCGCCGAGCGGGGCAAGATCCCCGGCGGGGCGGTCACGCTGCTGGCCGAGCTCGGGTATCGCGGCGTCCGGGTGCGCGAGGACGTGACGGCCCGGATGCCCGACCCGGAGGAGCGCGAGGCTCTGCGTCTGGACACCGGTGAGCCCGTTCTGCGGTTGAGCAGGGTCACCTTTGACGACGCCGACCGGCCCATCCAGGCGGACCAGATGGTGATGCCCGCCCATCGTCAGCAGCTTCGCTACGAGATTCGGATCGGATGACCGTGCTCACCAACGACACAGGCACCCCTGACCGGCGGTCACTCCATGAGCGGATCGCCGCCGACCTACGCGACGAGATCATGAGCGGTGACCTGGCCGCGGGAGCCAGCCTGCCCTCGACCGCCCAGCTCAAGGAGCGCTTCGACGCTTCGAACGCCACCATCCAGAAGGCGTTGCAGCTGCTGAAGGACGAACGCCTCGTGGTCGGACGGCCCGGAGCCGCCGTCACTGTCCGCGAACACCGTCAGCGCACCATGCGTCCCGCCTCGTACATGACCCCGGCACCCTCCGGACACCCCTACCGCTGGCTGACCGAGGCAGCGAAGCTGGGGGCCCGGCCCGACAGTTCGCTGCTGGACGTGCGCGAGACCTCGGCACCCGCCGACGTGGCGGCCGCACTGCGCATCGCCGGCGACGAGACGGTAATCCTGCGGGAGCAGGTCCTCACCCTCGACGACGAGCCCGTGGAACTGGTCAAGTCGTACTACCCGATGGCCGTCGCGCGAGGTACCGCCATCACGGAGAAGCGGAAGATCAGGGGCGGTACCCCGGCACTCCTGGCCGAACTCGGCTTCCCGCCGCGCACCAGTGTCGACCGGGTGTCCGCGAGGGTGCCCACGCAGGAGCAGTACCGCGCGCTGAGGCTGCCCAGCGACCTGCCCGTGCTCCGCACCCTGCGGGTGGTCTTCAGCGACGAGGAGCGGCCCATCGAAGCGACCGTCATGGTCAAGGCCGGCCATCTGTACGAGCTTCAGTACGAGTTCTCAGCGGAGTGAGCCGGGGCCCACATGGGCAAGGAGGGCCTGCTCCAGCTCCGTCGGGGACGGGGACTTCGCCGTCCAGGCGATGTGGCCGTCCGGGCGGATCAGGAGGGTTCTGGGGCCGGACCACGGGGAGGTGGTGAGGTGGGTCCGGGTGGAGTTCTCGTACGGGCCCTGGGTCAGGAGGACGAAGTCGCCCGGGCGCAGGGCCTCGTAGAGGCGGGTGTTGCCCGGTAGGGGGATGTCGGGCGCTCGTTTGCCGGTCAGGGGGCCTGGGCCGTAGGAGTAGCCGAGGCCCGTCACCTGGTGCATCGCCTTCCGGCGCAGGGCGGGGAAGTGGGTCACCAGGGTCGTCAGGGCCGACCTCAGCCCCCGCGTCCAGGGGCGGTTCGCCATGGCCAGGCGGATCAGGGTGCCGCTGCTGCGCAGGACGGTGCGGCCCACCGGGTGGCGTTCGGTGTCGTACGTGTCCAGGAGGGACGTGTCCGCGCGGCCGTTCAGGACCGCGGCCAGTTTCCAGCTCAGGTTCGCCGCGTCCTGGAGGCCCGTGTTCATGCCCTGGCCGCCCGCCGGGGAGTGGACGTGGGCGGCGTCACCGGCGAGGAAGACGCGGCCCGCGCGGTAGGTCGGGGCCTGGCGTTCGTCGCTGTGGAAGCGGGACAGCCAGCGGGGGTCGTGCATGCCGTGGTCCCGGCCGAGGGCGGCGCGGACGATGTCCCGGATCTCGGCGAGGTCGAGCGGCGCGTCGTCGGGGACGTCGTGGGAGCGATGCCAGCCGACGACCCGGTGGTAGCCGTCGCCGAAGGGGATCAGGAGGGCGAAGGCGTCCCCCGTCGTGCCCGCGGTGAGCAGCTCCGGCGGGTCCTCGGAGAGCCGTACGTCCGCGAGGACCACCGAGCGGATCACCGAGCGGCCCGGGAACGGCAGCCCCACCGCCTCCCGTACCGCGCTGCGCATCCCGTCCGCCCCCACCACGTACGAGGCCCGCAGCGGCTCCATGCCCCGCCCGAGGACCGTCACCCCGGACGCGTCCTGCGTCAGCGCCGTCACCTCGGTCTCGTACCGGAACTCGGCGCCCGCCTCCCGCGCCCGGCGCTCCAACACCCGTTCCACCTCGTACTGCGGGATCACCAGGACGTGCGGGAAGCGGGTGGGGAGGTCGGAGAGGTCGAGAGTGAGGCCGTCGAAGAGGCCGAGCCGGGTCATCGGATGGCCGAGGGCCTCGAGTTCGCCGGCGAGGCCCCGCATGTCGAGCTGCTCCAGCGTGCGGGCGTGCAGCGCGAAGGCGCGGGTGAGGTTGCTGATGCCGGGCGGACGCTTCTCCAGCACGGTGACCGGGACGCCGGCCTCCGCCAGGTCACCGGCGAGGAGCAGTCCGGTCGGGCCGCAGCCCACTACGGCGACGCCGGTGGTGCCTGCCATCCGCGGCTCCTCGGGGGCACGGGGGAGGAAACGCGCCGGGGGCGCCGTCCGGCCGCGCGTGCGTGCGCGGGCGGACAGGCGCCCCCGGCCGGGACCCGGAGGTCCGTCAGCTCTTCGGGGCGGACGAGCCCGAGCGCGACTTGTCCAGCACCATCACCAGACCGGCGATGACGACGAACAGGCCCACCGGGATCAGCACGTACAGGCCGATGGTCTCCCAGGCGGAGAGACCGTGGCCGGGGTCGTCACCGTCGTCGCGGGTGAGCGCGAGCGCGGGGGACGACATGAGCAGCATCATCAGCGTCGTGCCGGCCGCCAGGGCTCCGGCGCGCAAGGCGTTCTTCTTGTCCACGCTCCCCAAGTTAGCGAACCGCCGCACCGGCCGCGCGTCCGGGGTGCCGTACGCGCGGCCCCGACGGCCCCTCAGGGCCCGCTGTGCCCCAGCCCCGCCCGCACCGTGGCCAGCAGCGCCCCCAGCCTCGGCGACGCCGTCAGCTCCTCCAGCGGCACCGGACGCCCCTGGGGGTCGGACACCGGCAGGCGCCAGTTCGGGTACTGGTCCCAGGTGCCGGGCACGTTCTGCGGGCGCCGGTCCCCGATGCCGTCCGGGAGCCAGATGCCGACCAGCCGGGCCGGGGTGCGCAGCAGGAACCGGTGGAAGCCCTGGATCTCGGCCTCCTCGTCGCTCCCGGGCGGTCCGGCGGCCGGGGCGTCCAGCAGCCCGAGGCTGCCGAGCAGCGCCAGCCACTCGGCGGTGTCCGCGACCGCGTCCGCCCGTTCGTCGGCGCCGGACTTGACCAGCAGGCCGAGCTTCTCCCGCAGGTCGACGTGCTCACCGGTGAGCCGGGCGGCCGTGGGCGGCAGATCGTGCGTGGTCGCGGTGGCCAGGCAGTCCTCGCGCCAGCTCTCCGGCGGCAGCGGCCGGCCGTCGCCGGTCCAGTCCCGCTCGAACCACAGCACGGAGGTGCCCAGCACCCCGCGCCGCTGGAGCGTCTCCCGTACGCCGGGCTCGACGGTGCCCAGGTCCTCCCCGATCACCAGCGCGCCCGCGCGGGACGCCTCCAGCGCGAGCAGGGCGAGCATCGCCTCGGCGTCGTAGCGGACGTAGGTGCCGTCGGTGGGCGGGCTGCCCTCGGGGACCCACCAGAGCCGGAACAGGCCCATCACGTGGTCGATGCGCAGCGCGCCCGCGTACCGGAACAGGGCGCGCAGCAGCAGCCGGTACGGCAGATGGCCGGACTCCGCGAGCCGGTCCGGGCGCCAGGGCGGCAGGCCCCAGTCCTGGCCGCGCGCGTTGAACGCGTCGGGCGGGGCGCCGACCGACATCCCGGCGGCGAAGTGGTCCTGCTGGGACCAGGCGTCGGCGCCGACCGGATGCACGCCGACCGCGAGGTCGTGCACGATCCCGATCGGCATCCCGGCCTCCTCGGCGGCCCGCTGGGCGGCGCGGAGCTGCCCGTCGGTGAGCCAGGCGAGCCGGGTGTGGAACTCGACGCGATCGGCGAGGCGGGCGCGGGCGCGCGCGGTCTCCGCCGAGCGGGGGTCGCGCAGCGGCTCGGGCCAGGTCCGCCAGTCCGGGCCGTGCTCCTCGGCGAGCGCGTACCAGGTGGCGTGGTCCTCGAGCGCCTGGCCCTCCTCCGCGCGGAAGGCGTCGTACGCGGCCTGCCGGCCGGGGCCGAGCGGGACCCGTACGACCTGTTCCAGCGCCTGCCGCTTCAGCTCCCACACCGCGTCGCGGTCGATGAGGGCGCCCTTGTCGAGCACGTCGGCACGCAGCCGCTCGGCCCGCTCGCGCAGCCGGGGGTTCAGCTCGGCGTAGGAGTACTCCGGGACGTCCTCGACGCGCAGGTGCACCGGGTCGGGGAAGCGGCGGGAGGACGGCCGGTAGGGAGAGGGGTCGGTGGGGGCGCCGGGTACGGCCGCGTGCAACGGGTTGACCTGCACGAATCCGGCGCCGTGGGTCCGGCCGGCCCAGGCCGCCAGCTCGGCGAGGTCCCCGAGGTCGCCCATGCCCCAGGAGCGGTGGGAGAGCACGGAGTAGAGCTGGGCGAGCAGGCCGTAGGAGCGGCCCACCGGGGCGGGGAGGCGCTCGGGCGCGACGATGAGGTGGGCGTGGCCGGTGCGTCCGTCGGGGGCGGTGACGGTGACGTGGTGGACGCCGGTGGGGAGGTCGCCGACGGAGGTGTGCCGCTCGCCCTGCTCGGTGTCGATCTCCACCCGGGTGCCGGGCGGCAGGACGTCGAAGGGGTCCGGCAGGGCGGGGGTACCGGTCCCTGCGGCGGGCTGGCCGGTCCAGCGGACCACGGTGGGCGGCAGCAGCCGCTCCCGCAGCTCGCGCTCCCGCTCGGCGAGCGCGGTACGGACGGCGTCCGGGGTGCTCGCGTCGACGTCCAGGGCGGCCAGGGCGGCGATCACGGCCGGGGCGGGCACCGCGACGATGATCTCCGGGGAGGGGCTGTAGGAGGTGGCTACGCCGTGCAGCTCCGCGAGCGCGCGCAGCTCGTCGTCGTCCAGCGCCGCGGCCATCTACTCGGCCGGGCCGAAGCGGACCGGGACGGGGTCGGCGTCACCGGTGAGGGGGGCCGGGTCGGCGTCACCGGTGAGGGGGACGGTGTCGGCGAGCGGGGGCTCGCTGGTCAGCGGCTCGGCGCCGGGCAGCGGGGGCTCGCTGGTGAGCGGCGCCTCCACGCAGGCGCTCTCCGCGCTGAAGGCGCGGTCGGCGGGCGTCTCCGCCTCGGGTTTCCACTGGGCGGGCAGGAACAGGTGAGCCGCTGCGGCCACGGGAGCCTCCTTGGTCACGGGGGGCGGGTGCGTTTTGCCGGATTACCCAGCCCTACCCAACGACGCGGATGCCACGCCCGCGCGTGAGAGTGATCCATCGCTCGCGGGCGGGGCGATAGAGGGGGTGTGAGACTGTTCCGCCCCATGGGGGGCCACCGGGAGAAGGACGACGGTGCCCTGCTGCGGGCCGTCGCGGCCGGCGACCAGGCGGCGCTCGCCGACCTGTACGACCGGCACGCGGGATGGCTGCACGCCCGGCTGGCCCGGCGCTGCGCCGACCCGGAGGTGGTCCGGGAGGTGCTCCAGGACACCTTCGTCACGGTGTGGCGTTCGGCTGCCGGCCACCGGGGCGCGGAGGCGGGCGGCTGGCTGTGGACGATCGCGGCCCGGCGCCTGGTCGACGCCCGCCGCGCCCAGGAGCGCACCGCGCGGGCCGCGCCGGAGCCGGAGACGGCCGCCGTGCCGTCCGCCGAGGACCGGGTGCTGGCCGGGCTGGAGTACGGCGATGTCGGCACCGCCCTGGACCGGATCTCCCCCGAGCTGCGCGAGGTGCTGCGCGCGACCGTGGTCGACGGCCTGACCACCCGCGAGACGGCCCGGCTGCTCGGCATACCCGAGGGCACCGTCAAGTCCCGCGCCCGCCGCGCCCGTACCGAACTGCGGGAAGCACTCGCCCAGTTGAACCCGTCCCCGCTGGGAGGCCCGGCATGAGCAGGCAGTGGCACACGAGCGAGGCCCAGGCCGCCCGGTACGCCGGCGGCACCCTGCCGGAGCCGGACGCCTGGTCCCTGGAGAAGCACCTGGAGACCTGCGCGGGGTGCGCGTCCCGCGTCTCGGCGGCGGTACGGGCCACGGCGGCGGGGCCGGTGCTGACGGACGTGCGGGGCGCGGTGCTGGCCGCCGCTGTGCCGGAGGGTGCGCCGGTCGCCGTACAGGGGTCGGCAACCGGCGCCACCCGGTTCAGCAGGCTGTGGTGGGCGGCGGGTCCCGCCGTGCGCGGCGCCTGGTCGGCGGCGCTGCTGGTGGTGGCCGGGGCCGCGCTGCTGCTGGGCCATCTCGGCGGCGCCCCGGAGGCGCGCAACCTGCTGCTGGCCTTCGCCCCGGTGGTGCCGGTGGCCGGGGTCGCCCTGTCCTACGGCCCGCACGCCGACCCGCTGTACGAGCTGGCCGCCTCCACACCCGGCGGCGGGCTCCGGCTGGCCCTGACCCGGACGGCGGCCGTGCTCGCGGTGAGCCTGCCGGTGCTGACCCTCACCGGGCTGCTGCTGCCCGCGTCCGGCGCCCCGGCCGCCGCCGCGTGGCTGCTGCCGGGACTGGCGCTGACGCTGGCCACCCTGGCGCTGGCCCCGCTCACCGGATTCCTCACCGCGTCCGCCGTGACGGCGGGCGGCTGGCTGTGCGCGGTGCTCGCGCCGTCGCCGGACGAGATCGGCGCCCGGCTGGCCCGGTGCCTCGACGGCGCCCCGGCCCAGTCGGCCTGGGCCGCCGCGGTCGCCCTGAGCGCCCTGCTGCTGGCGGCCCGCCGCACCGCGTACGACCGCACCCACTGAACCCCCTTCTCAAGGAGCCCCCTTGTCCGTCCGCGTCACCGGGCTGTGTGTCCGGCACCGCAGAACCGTCGCCCTCGACTCCGTCGATCTGGAGCTGGGCACCGGCGTCCACGGCCTGCTCGGGCCGAACGGCGCCGGGAAGACCTCGCTGATCCGGGTGCTCGCCACCGTGGGCCGCCCCTCGGCCGGCCGCGTGGAGCTGCTCGGCCGGGACAGCGGCAGCCCGCGCGAGCGCTCCGGGATACGGGGCCGGCTCGGTTATCTCCCGCAGGAGTTCGGTTTCTACCCCGCCTTCACGGTGCGGGAGTTCGTGGCCTACGTGGCCTGGCTGAAGGAGGTCCCGGCCGACCGGGTGCCGGCCGCCGTGGAGCGGGCGGTACGGCGGGTCGGCCTCGCGGACCGGGCCGACGCGAAGATGCGGACACTGTCCGGCGGCATGGTCCGCCGGGTCGGCATCGCCCAGGCCGTCGTCAACGACCCGAGCCTGCTGCTGCTGGACGAACCCACCGCCGGGCTCGACCCCGAGCAGCGGGTGGAGTTCCGCGAGCTGCTCCGTGAACTGGGCGCCTCGGCCACGGTGGTGGTCTCCACCCACCTGGTGGAGGACGTCGCCGCCGCCTGCACGGAGGTCACCCTGCTGGACGAGGGCCGGATCGCCTACCGGGGCACCCCCGCCTCCCTGACCGGGCTCGGGGAATCCTCCGACGGCCCCGGCGACCACCCGATCGAGCGCGGCTACACGGCGGCACTGCGGGCCCACCGGGCCGCCCCCGGACGGGAGACCGGGCGATGACCGCTCATCCTTTGCGCCCCGAGGTCCTCCGGGGCTTCGCACCGTGGGCCGGGGCCGCCGTCCTGCTGGTCCTCTCGGTCCTGCTCACCGCGTCCGCCGACACATGGCAGGGCGGCTGGGCGGAGACCGCCGCGCAGCTCCACCACTCCCTGCTGATCGGCCTGCCCCTGGCCGCCGCGGCCGGATGCCGGCAGGGCGGACGGGAGCGGCGCCGCCGTACCGAGGAGCTGTGGGGTACGGCCGTCCGCCCGCCGCTCACCCGGCTGCTGGCCTCCGCCCTGCCGGTCGCGCTCTGGGTGGCCGTCGGCTACCTCGTGGCGGTGACCGCCGCCTCCCTCGCCACTTGGCCGTACTCCGTGGGCGACAGCCCCCGTCTCACTCTGGTGCCGGGGGACGCCGCGGCCCTGGCCGCCGCCGCGCTGGCCGGACATCTGGCCGGCCGGGCCGTGTCCACCCCGCTCGCGGCCCCCCTGCTGGGCGTGGCCGGGTACGTGGGCCTGGGTCTGGCCGCCGGCCAGGAGTGGGCGCTCGATCCGGCGTCGTACCTGGCCGCGAACGTGCTGCCGCTGTGGTGGCAGCCCCTGGCGATGGCCCTCTGGACGCTCGGCCTCGCCCTGGCCCTCACCCTGGCCCAGGCGGCTCGGCGCCGGGCGACCGCCCTGCTGCCGCTGGCCGTCGCCCTGGCCGCCGCGCTGCCGCTGTCCGCCGGGAACGGCCCGTGGCGGCCGGACCCGCTCACCCACCGCCAGGTGTGCGACACCTCCACCGTTCCGGTCATCTGCGTCAACGCCCGCTACTCCGGGCTGCTCCCCGAGGTCCGCGCTGCCCTGTCCGGGGTCACCGGAAAGCTGCGCGGTGTGCACGGCCTGCCCGCGCGCTGGTCGGACCAGGACGCCGAGAGTGCCGACGCGGCACCGCTGCCGACGCTGGCGCCCTTCGGCTGGTCGGTCGTCCGGGGACGGCTGACCGATCCGGAACAGTACGCGTGGGAGGCGGTGATGTCCCTGCGCGGCGAGTGCGGCGACGGGCCCGAACGGATACTCGCGGACGACGCCGTGGAGGCGTATCTGGCGCCGAACCCTCGGCAACGCCACTTCGACGCCCTCGCGCCGACAGGCCGTCGGCGTGCCTACCGAGCCGCGCGGGCGAAGCTGGCCGGCATGGACGAGGAGCGGCGCCGTGCCTGGCTCTCCGCCTACTTCTCGGCCCGGAACTCCTGCGACGACGGGGCGGTGCCGTCCCTGTGAACCCCGGCCTCCCGCTCTACGCCCGCTCCCGCGCTCTCCCCCCGACCCTGGCCGCCCTCGCCGTGACCACCGGCTTCGCCGTCTGGGCGGCCGGGGCCCTGGACGCGTACCTGGACCCCTACCGCCGGGTGCCCGTGGTGGCGCTGGCCCCGCTGCTGGCCGCCACCGCGATCGGCGCGAGCCTGCGCTCCGACTCCGACGAGCTGGACCGTACGGCCGTGCGCCCCTGGTGGCTCCGGCGGCTGGCGCACCTCCTCGCCCTGACCGCGCTCGCCTCGGCCCTGCTGACACCGGTCGTCGCCGGGCACGCGGAGACGTTCGGGCCCCCGGTGATGGTCCGGAACGTCCTGGGCTGCGTGGGGATCGTGGCGCTCGCCGCCGTGGTCCTCGGGGCCCGCCTGAGCTGGCTGCCCGCCTTCGGTTACGTGTCCGCCGCCTACCTGGCCTCCTCCGGCGCGCACGGCCGGGCGGCCACCCTCTGGGCCTGGCCGGTGCAACCGGGCGCCCAGCCGGGTGCCTGGGCCGCCGCGCTGGCCGCCTTCACGCTGGGCACCGCGCTGTACGCCGCCCGGGGGGCGCGCCCCGGCGGCTGACTCCCGTGGCCGGGGAGCCCGGGCCCTAGGCCGAGATGCCGTCGATCCGGGCCAGGGCCGCCTCCGCGCCGTAGGGCTGGAGGTAGGGGAGCCAGCGGGGGTCGCGGTGGCCGGTGCCGATGATGCGCCAGGCCAGACCGGTGGGCGGGGCCGGCTGGTGGCGCAGGCGCCAGCCGAGTTCGACCAGGTGGCGGTCGGCCTTGACGTGGTTGCAGCGGCGGCAGGAGGCCACCACGTTGTCCCAGACGTGCTTGCCCCCGCGGGAGCGCGGGATGACGTGGTCGACGCTGGTCGCGACACCACCGCAGTACGCGCACCGGCCCCCGTCCCGCGCGAACAGCGCGCGCCGGGTGAGTGGAACGGGCCCCCGGTAGGGAACCCGCACGAAACGCTTGAGCCGGACCACGCTGGGTGCGGGGACTGTGACGGACGCGCTGTGCAGATAGGCGCCGGATTCCTCGAGGGAGACGGCCTTGTTCTCCAGGACGAGGACGAGCGCGCGGCGGAGCGGTACGACGCCGAGGGGCTCGTACGACGCGTTGAGGACCAGGACATGCGGCACAGGGGCCTCCTTGGGCGTCGGCGGCGCGTGGCTCGCGCCGGGACGATCTGGTTCAGTCTCCCCTCATGCCTGCTCCGAGCGCCACCATGTGCCGGTAACGGGCTCGAAGTGTTTTCGACCACATGAGCGGCGCCGTCCGGTCCGCATGGCCTGTTCAGGCGCGGGCGGGGCAGGGAGCCTCCGGAGAAGCGGCGAGTGGGCCCGCGATGCCCCGTTAGTGTGGTGGTTCCGTCCGCCCGGTGACCTTCCCGTGACCTTGCCCGCCCCCGCCGGCGCGGACCGCAGCACCATGGAGGTACCCGCCGTGTCCCTGCCCGTCGCCCTGCTGGCCGCCGGAGTCTCACCGTCTCCCTCGCCATCGGGCTCGGACCCGGCCGTGCCCTCGCTCCAGGACGCCCAGGAGAACGCGGCGAACGCGGCGAGCTGGGTCGAGCAGAACTGGTCGACCTGGCTGGCGATGGGCCTGCAGATCCTGCTGATCGTGGTCATCGCCGTCGCGCTGCGCGCGGTCGTGCGCCGGGCCATCACCAAGCTGATCGAGCGGATGAACCGCACCGTGCAGGCGGTGGACCACTCCGCGCTGGGCGGCCTGCTGGTCAACAACGAACGGCGCCGCCAGCGCTCGGCCGCCATCGGTTCGGTCCTGCGCTCGGTGGCGTCCTTCGTCATCCTCGGCACGGCCGCCCTGATGGTGCTCTCCACCTTCCGGATCAACCTGGCCCCCCTGCTCGCCTCCGCCGGTGTCGCCGGTGTCGCGATCGGTTTCGGCGCCCGGAACCTGGTCACCGACTTCCTGTCCGGCGTCTTCATGATCATCGAGGACCAGTACGGCGTCGGCGACACCATCGACGCCGGAGTGGCGACCGGCGAAGTGGTCGAGGTCGGCCTCCGCGTGACCAAGCTGCGCGGCGACAACGGCGAGATCTGGTACGTCCGCAACGGCGAGGTCAAGCGCATCGGCAACCTCTCCCAGGGCTGGGCCACGGCGGGCGTGGACGTCACCGTCCGCGCCGGCGAGGACCTGGACAAGGTCAAGTCCGTGCTGGACGAGGTCGCGGAGAAGATGGGCAAGGAGGAGCCGTGGAACGAGCTGCTCTGGAGCCCCATCGAGGTGCTGGGCCTGGACAGCGTGCTGATCGACTCCATGGTCATCCGGGTCTCCGCCAAGACCATGCCGGGCAAGTCGGTGTCGGTCGAGCGCGAGCTGCGCTGGCGGATCAAGCGGGCCTTCGACCGGGCGAGCATCCCGATCATCGGCGGTGCCACGGCCGCTCCCCTGGAGGACGAGACCCCCGACCCCTCGGCGAGCGTCGCGGCGCCCTCGGCGTTCAACAACGCCACCTCCCCGCAGTCGCTGGCCACCAACCCGCTCACCACGCCGAAGCCCCCGGTGAAGTAGCGACCCCCCGAGCGAGCCCCCGCGGTACGAACCGCGGGGGCTCGCTTCGTTGACGGACTCTCCCGCCTGCGCCTAGGTTCCTGCTGGCCGAGGAGCCCGTCGCATGCGAGGGAGTCGCCCGTGAGACTGACCGTGGTCGGCGGAGGTTCGACCTACACCCCGGAACTCGTCGACGGCTTCGCGCGATTGCGGGACACGCTGCCGGTGACCGAGCTGGTGCTGGTGGACCCGGCGGCGGACCGGCTGGAGCTGGTGGGGGGCCTCGCCCGCCGCATCCTGGCCCGGCAGGGGCACCCCGGCCGGGTGGTCACCACCTCCGACCTGGACGCCGGGGTGAGGGACGCGGACGCCGTGCTGCTCCAGCTCCGGGTGGGCGGGCAGGCGGCGCGCGAGCGGGACGAGACCTGGCCGCTTCAGTGCGGGTGCCTGGGCCAGGAGACGACCGGCGCGGGCGGCCTCGCCAAGGCACTGCGCACGGTCCCGGTGGTCCTGGACATCGCGGAGCGGGTGCGGCGGGCCAACCCGGACGCGTGGATCATCGACTTCACCAACCCGGTCGGCATCGTCACCCGCGCCCTGCTGCGGGAGGGCCACCGCGCGGTCGGCCTGTGCAACGTGGCGATCGGGCTCCAGCGGAAGTTCGCCGCCCTGCTCGGCACCGGGCCGGGCGAGGTCCACCTCGACCACGTCGGCCTCAACCACCTCACCTGGGAGACCGCCGTGCGCCTCGGCGGCCCCGACGGCGAGGACGTGCTCCCCCGGCTGCTGACCGAGCACGGGGACGCCGTCGCCGCCGACCTGCGGCTGCCGCGCCCGCTGCTGGAGCGGCTGGGCGCGATCCCGTCGTACTACCTGCGGTACTACTACCTGCACGACGAGGTGGTGGGCGAGCAGCGGGTGAAGCCCTCGCGGGCCGCCGAGGTCGCGGCGCTGGAGCGGGAGCTGCTGGCGATGTACGCCGACCCGGCGCTGGACGAGAAGCCCGCGCTGCTGGCCCGGCGCGGCGGGGCCTTCTACTCGGAGGCGGCCGTGGACGTGGCGGCCGCTCTGCTGGGCGGCGGGGGCAGCCCGTACCAGGTGGTGAACACGGTCAACGGGGGCACGCTGCCGTTCCTCCCCGACGACGCGGTGATCGAGGTGCCCGCCGCGGTCGGCCCGGCCGGGGCGAAGCCGCTCCCGGTGCCGGGCGTCGACCCGCTGTTCGCGGGGCTGATGGCGAACGTGACGGCGTACGAGGAACTCGCGCTGGACGCGGCCCTGCGCGGCGGCCGGGACCGGGTGTTCCGGGCGCTGCTGGCGCATCCGCTGGTCGGCCAGTACGCCTACGCCGAGACGCTCACCGACCTCCTGCTCGCGCACAACCGGGAGCATCTGGCGTGGGCCTGACCGGGACCGTCCTCGCCGTCGACGCGGGCAACAGCAAGACCGACGTGGCCGTGGTCGGCGCGACGGGCGAGGTGCTGGCCACCGCGCGCGGCGGCGGCTTCCGGCCCCCGGTGGTGGGCGTGGAGCGGGCGCTGGAGGCGCTGGCCGAGCCGGTGGAGCGGGCGCTGGCCGAGGCGGGGGTGCCGTACGTCTCGCACGTCTCGGCCTGCCTGGCCAACGCCGATCTCCCGGTGGAGGAGGAGCGGTTGGCGGCCGCGGTGACCGCGCGGGCCTGGGGCGCGTCGGTGGCGGTGCGCAACGACACCTTCGCCGTCCTGCGCGCCGGAGTGGCCGAGCCGCGGGGCGTGGCCGTGGTGTGCGGGGCCGGCATCAACTGCGCCGGCATGCGCCCCGACGGCCGTACGGCGCGCTTCCCGGCCCTCGGCCGGCTCTCCGGTGACTGGGGCGGCGGCTGGGGGCTGGCGGAGGAGGCCCTCTGGCACGCGGCCCGCGCGGAGGACGGCCGGGGCGGTCCGACCGACCTGTCCCGCACCCTCCCGGCCCACTTCGGCCTGCCCAGCATGGAGGCGCTGATCGAGTCCTTCCACCTGGGCCGGCTCGCCCCCGCCCGCCGCCACGAGCTGACCCCGGTCCTCTTCGCCACGGCGGCCGACGGCGACACGGTGGCCCGTTCCCTCGTCGACCGCCTGGCCGAGGAGGTGACCCTGCTGGCCACGATCGCGCTGACCCGCCTGGACCTCCTCACCGAGCCCGCCCCGGTCCTGCTCGGCGGCAGCGTCCTCGCGGCGGGCCATCCCCGCCTGGACGACGGCATCCGCAGCCGCCTGGCCGCCCGGGCGCCGCTCGCCGAGCCCCGGTTGGTCACCGCTCCCCCGGTCCTCGGCGCGGCCCTGCTCGGCCTCGACCACCTGGGCGCGACCCCCGGGGCCCTGGAGCGGGCCCGTGAGCACTGGGAGGCCGGCTACAGGTCGAGCGCCCCGCTCACCGACCGCTCCAGGTAGTCGGCGAGACTCCGCGCGACCCACGTGCGGCTGTCGGTCTCGTGGTCCCAGACGAACACATCGGGCCGGTCGACGCGGGCGAGGAGGGCGAAGAGGTCACCGCCGCCGGTCTCGCCGAAGAAGACCAGCGGGTCGAACGGCATGTACAGCTCGGCGAAACCGGCGCCGCCGCGCAGGGCCAGGTTCTCCGCCGCGATCCGCTCGGCGGACCAGACGAGCCCGGTGCCGTACTCGCCGGTGATGCCGTCGGCCGCCGCGAGCAGTCCGGTGAGGTCGGCGGGCAGCGGGTGCCCGAGCGCGGCGGCGCAGGCGGCGAGCGCCGACTCCGAGGCGGGCGGCGCGGCGTCGGGGAGTGTCGCGATCAGTTCGGGCCACATGGCGGGGTGGTTTCTCCAAGTCATGACCGATGGGGAACCGTTGGGGAATGCTACGGCGTGTTTCCGGACAGAGGGGGTAGAGCCCCGCTTCGCGCCCCGATCCGATCAAGATGCGGTGAAGGCTGGTGCACAAGGGGGCGCAGGCGGCGATACTGGCGTCCAACGGATGACCATGGGGGAGGTCAGGTGACACAACCGCCGCAGGGCAGAACCGCGTTCGCACCACCGGTCACCCCGGCCATCCCCGCCCAGCGCGGTCCGTCCGGCCTGCCTCCCGTGCGGCGCACGGCCTTCGCCGAGGGGGCCGAGCGGCTGCGGGACGCCGCGACCACCGAGCCGGGGCGGCTGCGGGTCATCGGGGCCGTACTCGCCCTGCTGGTCGTCGCGTTCGGTGCCGTCACCGCGTGGCAGAGTGGGGAGCGGGCGAGTGCCGCCGACGACGTGCTGACCCGCAGCCAGCCGCTCAGTTCGGGCGCCGCCGCGATCTACCGCTCGCTGGCGGACGCCAACACCGCGGCCTCCACCGGTTTTCTGGTGGGTCCCAGGGAGAGCGCGGCGAACCGGGAGCGGTACGAGGCGGACATCCGTACCGCCGCCTCCGGCCTGGTCCGCGCGGCCGCCGACACCGAGCCGGGCTCCGCCTCCGAGGCCACCGTCCGCAAGCTGAACCGGCTGCTGCCCGAGTACAAGGGCCTCGTCGAGCGGGCCCGCGTCTACAACCGCCAGGGCTACCCGGTGGGCGGTGCCTATCTGCGGTACGCCAACGAGAAGATGCAGACGGAGATGCTCCCGGCCGCGCAGGACCTGTACACCAAGGAGAACCAGCGGCTCGACGCCGATTACGCGGACGCCACCCCCTACCCGTGGGCGGCGATCGCGCTGGGCCTGTTCGCGCTGGCCGCGCTGGGGCTCGCCCAGTACCGGGACTTCCGCCGCACCAACCGTGTCCTGAACCACGGTCTGGTCGCCGCCTCGGCCGCGACGGTGGTGGTGCTGCTGTGGCTGGTCGCCGGCCACACCGTGGCCCGCTCCGGGCTGTTCGGCTCCTACGACCACGGCATCCGCTCGCTGAACGTGCTGCACAACGCCCAGATCGCCGCCCTGAAGGCGCGCGGCAACGAGAACCTGAGCCTGGTGGCGCGCGGAGCGGAGACCGTCGAGGTGAACGGCACCAAGCGGGACGCGTACTACTACGCCTTCGACCGCGACCTCGCCGCGCTGGAGGCCCGCCTCACCGACGCCCGGCGGCTGGCCGACGACGCCGGGGGCGGCGCCCCGGTCGACTCGGCCCTGGCGGACACGGCCGAGTGGAAGAAGCGGCACGGGGCCGCCCGGACCGAGGACGAGCGGGGCAACTACCAGCGCGCGCTGGACCAGGTGATCGGCGCCGACGACACCACCGGCGCGGCCTTCGACGGCGTGGACGGGAGCCTGACCCGCGCCCTGGGCCACGAGCAGACGGAGTTCGACCGGGCCGCCGCCGACGGCCGGGACGCCATGGGCGGGCTGCCCGGGGGCGCGGCCGTGCTCGGCGTCCTGGGCGCGGCGGGCGCGGTGTTCGGCATCGGCCGCAGGCTTTCGGAGTACCGGTGACAGGGGGCCAGGCGATGGAGGCGGCGCGGATGCGCACCCGGCTGCGCGGCTGGGGCGGGGTCGGCGCGATGGCGGTGCTGTGCGCGCTGGCACTGGCGTTCGTGATGCTGCTCCCCCGCACCCAGGCACGGCCGGCGCCCGGCGCGGCTCCGGCGGGCCGGAGCCTGGTGACCGGCAGCCAGGTCCGGGCGGACGGCTGCGAGGAGCCGTCGGCGCAGAACCGCACCCCTCCCCCGTCCGGCGCGGACGGCCCGACCATCGACGCCATCAAGGCCCGCAAGGGCGACAGGCGCAAGCTGATCGTGGGCATCGACCAGAACAGCTACCGCTGGGGCTACCGCAATCCCGGCACCGAGGGCGCGGAGCTGGAGGGCTTCGACATCGACCTGGTGCGCCGCATCGCCAAGGACATCCTCGGCAGCCCGGACGACGTCCAGTTCAAGGCGATCCCGACCAGCCAGCGCATCCCCGCCATCCAGGACGGCACGGTCGACATGGTGGTCCGCACGATGACCATCACCTGCGACCGGCTGCGCGACGTGGCGTTCTCCGCGCCCTACTTCAAGACCGGCCAGCAGCTCCTGGTCCCCGACACCTCGGACATCAAGGGCTACGACGGGACGCTCGCCGGCAAGAGGGTCTGCACGGCGGCCGGTTCGACCGCCCACGGCAGGCTGAAGGCGGACCGGGAGCGCAGGGCGCTGCCCGCCACCACGGACTTCTCCGCGACCGTGCCCAACCAGCTGGACTGCCTGGTCAGGCTGCAGCTCGGCGAGGCGGACGCGGTGGTCACGGACGGCGCGCTGGCCGCCAGCCAGGCCGCGCAGGACCCCACGGTGAAGGTGCTGGGCAAGCCGTTCACCACCGAGTACTACGGCGTGGCGATGAAGAAGGACGCCAATGACCTCGTGCGCCGCGTCAACCGCGTGCTGGTGGACTACCGGGCCGACGGCTGGCAGGCGTCGTACGACAAGTGGCTGTCGGCCACACTGGGCGAGGACGCGCGGTCCTCCAGACCGCCCGCCCCGAAGTACCTGCGCGAGAGCTGAAGCACGCACGGGCCGGATGGACCACACAGCAGCGAGAGGTGATCGATGGGCGTCACGGACCCCGCCGGGCCGGTGATGGACCGGGACGAGGTGGACCGTGCGCTGGCGCGGCTCGGCCAGGAGCACGAGGCGATCGAGACCTCGCTGTTCGCGCTCCAGGACCACGCCGGCCGCCGCCTGCTGGAGGGCGCCGAGCTGACCGGTGTGACCAAGGAGCGGTGGGCCGCCACGGAGGCGCGGATAACCCTGCTGTGGACCTGTTTCGACGCGTACACCGACGCGCTGCGCCAGGCCCGCGAGATCCGCTCCCGGCGCCGCTGGTCCAGCCGGGAGGACCTGGTGGAGCTGACCGGCCTGCTGCGCGGGGAGTCCGTCACGGTGGCGGGCGGCGCCTCGGGGCCGGCCGTCCTCAGCGAGAGCTTCACGCTGGCCGCGCTCGTGGACCGGATGAACGAGCTGTACGCGACCTCGCTGGACATGGTGGTGGCCGCCGACGCCGTGTGGTCGGCGCTGCCCGCCCGCATCGACCTGCTCGCCGCCGAGCTCCAGCGCACCCGCAGGCTGGCGCACTCCGTCGGCGTCCGCCCCGGCGAACACCCCTCCGGGGACGACCTGGAGGGCATCACCCGCACCCTGACCGAGCTGCGCGAGGACGTCGTCCGCGACCCGCTGGCGCACTGGGTGCCGGCCGGGGGCGGTTCGGCGCCCGGCGGCGGGCGCCCGGACACCACGGTGTACGACCGGGAGGCGCGGGCGCTGGAGGACGTGCGCCGGGAGATCGAGGCGGTGCTCACCGTCCGGCAGGACGCCGAGGAGCGGCTGATCCGGCTGCGGGACGTGCTCTCCCGCGCCGACCGCACCCTGGCCGAGGCGCGTACCGCGCGCGGTGAGGTGCTGGCGAAGATCGCCGCGACCGAGGTGCCGGTGGTGAGCGGCCCGCCGACCGTGCTCCAGGAGCAGTTGGCGACGGCGGCCGAGTACCGCCGCCAGGCCCGCTGGCACCGCCTCTCCCCGCTGCTGGAGTCCTTGGAGCAGCGGGCGGAGGACGAACTGCTGCGCGCCCGCGAGTCGTTGACGGCCGTCACCGCGCCCCTCGCGGTCCGCGCCGAGCTGCGCGGCCGGCTGGACGCCTACCGGGCGAAGGTCACCCGGCACGGCCTGGCCGAGGACCGGCTGCTGATCGAGCGGTACGACGCGGCCCGCCGGATGCTGTGGAGCGCGCCCTGCGACCTGCGCGTCGCCGAACAGGCGGTGCTGCGCTACCAGCAGGCGGCGGCCGAGCTGCTGGCCCCGCCGAGGGCCTTGGAGCAGAACGCGCCGGAGGACGGCAAGGGGGACCAGCGGTGAGCGGGGAACGGCGCGGCTGCCAGCGCCCGGACTGCGCGGGCACCTACGAGGACATGGGCGGCGGCGAGCTGTACTGCGACACCTGCGGGCTGGCCCCCGTGGTCTCCCCCGGCGCGAGACCGGCCGCCGAGCCGGTGGGTTCGGTCGGTTCGGCGCCGACCGGGATCAACGGCGTCGCCCCGCGCAGCTCCTCGCAGTCCGCCCGCTCCCGGCGCTCGGTGTCGGGGCGGCTCTCCCGCTCGCTGCCGGGCTCGCCGGGCGGCCGCTCGGTGTCGGTGCGCGGCTCGGGCTCGTCCTCGGGGCCGTCGGGGCGCGGCCGGCTGGGCGCCGGGCTGGTGGTGGTGCCGCAGGTGCCGAGGCCCGACCCGCGCGCGATGGTGCTGGACAACCCGGAGGTGCCCGAGCGCAAGCGGTACTGCTCCCGCGCGGACTGCGGGGCGCCGGTGGGCCGGGCGCGGGGGGAACGGCCGGGGCGCACCGAGGGGTTCTGCACCAAGTGCGGGCACCCGTACTCCTTCGTGCCCAAGCTGCGCGCCGGGGACATCGTGCACGGGCAGTACGAGGTGGCGGGGTGCCTGGCGCACGGCGGGCTCGGCTGGATCTACCTCGCGGTGGACCGGGCGGTGTCCGACCGGTGGGTGGTGCTGAAGGGCCTGCTGGACACCGGGGACCAGGACGCGATGGCGGCGGCGATCTCGGAGCGCCGGTTCCTGGCGGAGATCGAGCACGCGGGCATCGTCCGGATCTACAACTTCGTCGAGCACCTCGACCAGCGCACCGGCTCGCTGGACGGGTACATCGTCATGGAGTACGTCGGCGGCAAGTCGCTCAAGGAGATCGCCAACGCCCGCCGCACCCCGGACGGCAGGCGGGACCCGCTGCCGGTGGAGCAGGCGTGCGCCTACGGCATCGAGGCGCTCGAGGCGCTCGGCCATCTGCACAGCCGCAACCTGCTGTACTGCGACTTCAAGGTCGACAACGCCATCCAGACCGAGGACCAGCTCAAGCTCATCGACATGGGCGCCGTGCGCCGCATGGACGACGAGGAGTCCGCGATCTACGGCACGGTCGGCTACCAGGCCCCCGAGGTCGCCGACGTCGGCCCCTCGGCGGCCAGTGACCTGTACACGGTGGGCCGCACCCTGGCCGTCCTCACCTTCGACTTCCAGGGCTACACCACCGTCTACGCCGACTCGCTGCCCGACCCGGACACCATCGAGGTGTTCCACCGCTACGAGTCCTTCTACCGCTTCCTGGTCCGCGCCACCGACCCCGACCCGGCCCGCCGGTTCGCCTCCGCGCAGGAGATGGCCGACCAGCTCACCGGTGTGCTGCGCGAGGTCGTCTCGCTGAGCACCGGGCAGGCCCGGCCCGCGCTGTCGACCCTGTTCGGGCCCGAAGTGCGGGTGACGGACACCGAGTTGTTCCCGGCGCTGGACGGCGAGGTGTCCCGCCTCGGCGCCCGCGCGCTGCCCGGCCCCGGCCGCCCGGCCGCCTTGCCGCCCGCGCTGGTCCGGCCGGTCGACACCCCGGCCGCCGCGCTGGCGCTGCCGGTGCCGCTGGTCGACCCGAACGACCCGGACGCCGGTTTCCTGGCCGGCCTCGTGGCCTCCGCGCCCGGCGAGCTGATCGGCGCGCTGGAGGCGGCCCCCGGCCAGAGCGTGGAGACCCGGCTCAGAAGGGTGCGGGCGTGGCTGGAGCACGGCGACCGGGAGGCCGCGCTGGCGACGCTGGCCCGGCTGGACGAGGAGCGGCCCGACGACTGGCGGGTGGTCTGGTACCGGGGCGTGGCCGCCCTGGTCACCGGCGACTTCGAGAGTGCCGCGCTCGCCTTCGACGCGATCTACGACGCCTTTCCCGGCGAGGCCGCGCCCAAGCTGGCGCTCGGCCTGTGCGCGGAGGTGCTGGGCCAGCTGGACAACGCCGCCGAGTACTACCGGCTGGTGTGGGCGACCGACCCGAGCTTCGTCAGCGCCGCGTTCGGCCTGGCGCGGGTGCGGCTGGCGGGCGGGGACCGGGCGGGCGCCGTACGGACGCTGGAATCGGTGCCGGAGTCGTCCATCCACTACACGGCCGCGCGGGTCGCGGCGGTGCGGGCGCGGCTGCGGCGGCGCACGGCGGCCGCCGGTGACGTACCGTTCCTGGACGACCTGACCGCCGCGGCGGACCAGGTCGAGGCGCTGGACGCGTACGGGCTGGACCCGGCGCGACGCGAGCGGTTGTCGGCCGAAGTCCTCGGCTGCGCCCTGGACTGGATACTCTCCAGTGGTCAGGACACCGCTCGGCCGGTCACCGGCGGGCGGGTGCTGCTCGGCAGCGGTCTGGACGAGCGGGGCCTCCGCTTCGGCCTGGAGCGCGCCTACCGCACGCTGGCCCGGCTGGCGCCCGGCGGCGAGGAGAGGATCAACCTGGTGGAACGGGCCAACCGTTACCGCCCCCGGACGTGGGTGTAGTCATGTCACAGATGCCCCAGCAGGCCGCACTGCCCAGGTGCCCGAGCTGCGCGGAGCCGCTCGAACCGGGCGACCTCTTCTGCGGCGCGTGCGGATACGACCTGTCCGCCGTGCCCGCGCCGCCCGCGGACCAGCCGACGCTGACCATGACCGGCGCGCCGGACGGCGACGTCGACTGGCCCGAGCCGGAGCCGGCCACCACCGGCGGCACCGAGCCGCGCGCCCACCGGGCCGCCGACGTGCCCGGCACCGACTCCGGCGGCACCCCGCTGCACGCACCCGAACCGGCCGCGTCCGGGGTGCGCTTCGACCGGCCCGCCGAGGCCGCGGAACCGACCGAGCCCGAGGAGTACCCGCTCCAGGCCCCCGACCCGCGTGCCGAGCCCGCCGCGCAGGTGTGTGTGGCCTGCCGCACGGGCCGGGTGGACGGCGACGGCTACTGCGAGAACTGCGGGCACGCCCAGCCCCGCGAACGCGACCACATGGAGCGGGAGTCGGGCCCGGTGGCCGCGATCAGCGACCGGGGCCTGCGCCACCACCGCAACGAGGACGACTTCACCGTGGCGCACACCGCGCTGCCCGACGGCTCCCCCGCCGCGCTCGCCGTGGTCTGCGACGGCGTCTCCTCCGCGACCCGCCCCGACGAGGCGTCCACCGCCGCCTCGCGGGCCGCCGGGGACGTGCTGCTGGCGGCCCTGCCGCGCGGGACGCATCCGCAGGCGGCGATGCACGAGGCGATCGTGGCCGCGGCGAAGGCCGTGGACGCGCTCGCCGAGGCGCCCGACGGGGCCCGCGAGCACGCCCCGCACCAGAACGCCCCGGCCTGCACGATCGTGGCCTCGGTGGTCGCCTCCGGTCTGCTGGTGGTCGGCTGGATCGGCGACAGCCGCGCCTACTGGGTGCCGGACGACCGCTCCGCGCCCCCGGCCCGGCTGACCGAGGACGACTCCTGGGCGGCCCAGATGGTGGCGGCCGGCCTGATGAACGAGGCGGAGGCGTACGCCGACGAGCGGGCCCACGCCATCACCGGCTGGCTCGGCGCCGACGCCTACGAACTGGAGCCGCACACCGCGTCGTTCAAGCCCGACCGGTCCGGTGTGGTGCTGGTCTGCACCGACGGCCTGTGGAACTACGCCGAGGCGCCGGAGGAGATGGCCGAGGTGCTGCCCCCGGACGCGGCCGCCCGCCCGCTGCACGCGGCGCGGGTGCTGGTGGGGCACGCGCTGGACGCCGGGGGCCACGACAACGTAACAGTGGCCGTCGTGCCGTTCCCCGCGCCGCCGCAGGGGGCAGGATCGGCCTGAGGCCGTCGCGGCGCGGGTGACCGCGCGCGGTGCGGGGGCCTCGGGTACGGGGAAGCACAGGCAGGCACGGGGAAGGACGGGCGGACGCGGAGGGGACCGGTCCGCCCGAACGCACCGCCTCGCGGGGAGCGGGGCGTGTCCGAGGGGGATGTGAACCAGCATGGCCAATTTCGCCAAGCCGGGCGGCGGGCCGCAGTTCTCGGTGGACGTCTACCAGAACGAGTATCTGCCGGAGGGCGGTCGCGAGGTCAACGCCATCGTGACCGTGACGGCCCGGGGCGGCACCGCGTCCGCCGGGCCGGGCGCGTCGGCCGCCGTGGTGCTGATGGTGGACTGCTCGGGCTCGATGGACTACCCGCCCACCAAGATGCGCAACGCCCGCGACGCCACCGCCGCCGCCGTGGACACCCTGCGCGACGGGGTGCTCTTCGGGATCGTCGACGGTACGCATGTGGCCCGCGAGGTCTATCCGGGCGGCGGCCGGCTCGCGGTGGCCGACCCGACCACCCGCGCCCAGGCCAAGCAGGCGCTGCGCCGGCTCGGCGCGGGCGGCGGCACCGCGATCGGCACCTGGCTGCGGCTGGCCGACCGGCTGCTGGCCGGGGCGGACGTGTCGATCCGGCACGGCATCCTGCTGACCGACGGCCGCAACGAGCACGAGTCGGCGGCGGAGCTGAAGGACACCCTGGAAGCGTGCGCCGGGCGGTTCACCTGTGACGCGCGGGGCGTGGGAACCGACTGGGAAGTGAAAGAAGTCACAGGCATCGCCTCGGCGTTGCTCGGCACCGCCGACATCGTCGCCGATCCGGCCCGGCTCACCGAGGACTTCACCCGGATCATGGAGTCGACGATGGGCAAGCAGGTCGCCGACGTCGCCCTGCGGGTGTGGACACCGGTCGGCACCCGCATCAGGTTCGTCAAGCAAGTGGCGCCTACGGTCGAGGATTTGACCGACAGACGCACCGAGGCGGGCCCGCGCGCCGGGGACTACCCCACCGGTTCCTGGGGCGGGGAGTCCCGCGACTACCACCTCTGCGTGGAGGTCCCGGCGGCCGGGCTGGGCCAGGAGATGCTCGCCGCGCGCGTCTCCCTGGTGGCGGCCGGACCGGACGGATCGGTACAGAACCTCGGCGCCCAGGGACTCGTACGGGCCGTGTGGACCGACGACATGGCGGCCTCCACCTCGCTGAACGCCCAAGTCGCCCACTACACCGGCCAGGCCGAACTGGCGCAGGCCATCAGGGAAGGGCTGGATCTCCGCAAAGCGGGCGATATGGACGGAGCAACGGCCAAACTGGGACGTGCCGTTCAGCTGGCGGGGGTGTCGGGGAACGCGGATACTGCGAAACTGCTTGCGAAGGTGGTGGACGTGGTCGACGCCCCGACCGGTACTGTGCGGTTGAAGGCGAAGGTCGCGGAGGCCGACGAGATGACACTCGAGACCCGGTCCACGAAGACTGTTCGCGTCAAGAAGTGACCCTGGCGACAGGGACCCTGTAGACACCGATACCTCAGCAGAAGGGGTACCACCGACATGCCGACCTGCCCGAACGGACACCAGTCGGGTTCCGACGACTGGTGCGAGGTCTGCGGTCACCGCATGGCCGGTGCCGTGCCTCCGCCCCCGCCCCCGTCCGGCGGCGGCTACGGGTTCCCGCCGCCGCGCAACGAGGGACACCCCTCCCCCGGCGGGCAGGCCGAGCTGTGCCCGCAGTGCCGTACGCCCCGCGAGGGCGGCGCGCCCTTCTGCGAGGAGTGCCGGTGGAACTTCCTGACCAACACCGCCACCTCGTACACCCCGGCGGCCCCGCCCCGGCAGCAGCAGCCCCGCTACCAGCCGCCGAGCCAGCCCTTCGGCGGCGGTGACGGGTTCGAGTACCAGGGCTCCCGGCCCTCGCAGGTGAACCGGCCGGCCGAGCCGATACCCTCCTTCGACTCCGAGCCCTCGGGGCCGACGCCCTTCGGCAACGAGCGCCGTCCGGCGTCCCCGCCGCCGCCCACCTCGGGCGGGCAGTCTCCGTTCGGGGAGCGCCGGCCGGGGCCGCCGCCGGGCTTCGGTGGTGGGCCGGGCCAGGGTCCTGGTCCGCAGGGTGGTCCCGGGCAGCAGGGCGGTCCCGGCCAGGGGCCCGGTCCGCAGGGTCGTCCCGGTCAGCAGGGTCCGGGCGGGCCCGGCGGCCCCGGCGGCGGGCAGGGTTACGGCGGTCCGGGGGGTTCCGGCCGCCTCGGTGGCCCCGGCCGTCCCGGTGGGCCCGGTACGCAGGGCGGCCCCGGTGGTCCCGGTGATCCTTCGGGTCAGGGCGGTCCCTCCGGTCCCCCGCCGTTCGGGCGTGAGCCCTCCGCCTTCGGCGCCGCTCCGTCCCGGCAGGCTCCTCCGCCGTCCGCGCCCTCGGGTTTCCCGCAGGAGACCGGCCGCACCCCGGCCGGCGGCCCGTCCTTCGCGGACGACGACTGGGTGATCCCCCCGCCGCCGTCGAACAACGGCCCCGCGGGTGGCCCCGGTGGCGGCTACGGCTACCCGCAGCAGTCCGGCCCCGGCCAGTCGCAGGGCTACCCCCAGGCTCCGCGGACCCCGCAGGCTCCGGCGACCTGGACCGCGACCATCGGGCCGGACCGCGACTACTTCATGGCGATGATGCAGCGCTCCGGCCCCGAGGCCGCAGGGCTCAACCTGCCCGCCTACTCGCCCGAGCAGCAGCGCACGCTCACCGGCAACCAGGTCACCATCGGCCGCCGCCGGCACTCCACCGGCGACACCCCGGACATCGACCTGTCGGTGCCGCCGGAGGACCCCGGCGTCTCGCACCAGCACGCGGTGCTGGTGCAGCAGCCGGACGGCGGCTGGGCGGTCGTCGACCAGAACTCGACGAACGGCACCACGGTCAACGGCTCCGACGAGCCGATCCAGCCGTTCGTGCCGGTACCGCTCCAGGACGGCGACCGGGTGCACGTGGGCGCCTGGACGACGATCACCGTCCACCGCGGCTGATCCCGGGGGCGTTCACGGCAGCGGCCAGGCGTGGCGGCCCCCCGGGTCGTCCAGCCAGGCCCAGGCACGGGGGCCGCTGACCGTGACGCCGTACCGTTCGCGGTCCGGCATGCCCGCGTTCTCCCACAGCGCGTACGCCCGCGTAGGCTCCAGCGCGCCCCGGACCAGCCCCAGCAGGAAGCGGAACGACTCCTGGTCCCGCGCCCGCCCCGGCAGCCCGTGGAGGGGCATCGGCTCGGCGGGCGCCCGGCACTCCCCGCGCAGCGGTACGAAGTAGGCGCCGGTGCCCAGGAAGCGCCCCTCGGCGCGGCCGGAGCCGTCGACGTCCAGCGCGAGCAGCCCGTTGTTCAGCGGGGCGACGATCCGGGCGCCGGGCGCGCACTGGGCGATCCAGGCGCGCGGCACCGTGGGCAGCATGCAGGTGGCCATGATCCGGTCGTAGGGGGCGTGCACGGGCACCCCGCGTGCCCCGTCCCCGGTGACCACCACCGGGTGGTACCCGGCCCGGGCGAGGTGCTGCCGGGCGGGCTCGGTGATCTCCGCTTCCATGTCGACCGTGGTGACCAGGGAGTCGTCGCCGAGCCGGTGGGCGAGCAGCGCGGCGTTGTAGCCGGTCCCGGTGCCGACCTCCAGTACCCTCTCGCCGTCCCGGACGCCCAGCGCGACCAGCATCCGCGCCATCAGCGAGGGCTGGCTGCTGGAGGAGACCAGCTCGCCGTCGCACAGCCGGGTGGCCAGCGGGGCGTCCGCGTAGGCGCCGCGCGCCCAGCGCTCCCGCCCGGCCGGATCGGGGTCGTCGGCCGCGAACCGCTCGTACCCGCCGAGGACGCCGACGTAGTAGTACGGCACGAACAGGTGCCGGGGCACCTCGGCGAAGGTCTCCCGCCACACCGGGTCCGCCCGCCAGGCGCCGTCGCGGTCGATCTGCCGGACCAGCTCGGCCCGCGCCTCGGCGGCCACCCGGGTCAGCTCGGAATCGTAGGCGCCCATACGTCCACAGTAGGCACGATCCGGGGGCGGCAGGGGTCGGAGCGGCGGACGGTGGCCGGTCCTAGGCCTTGAGTCCTGGGCCCCCCGGTCTGAGACCATGGACAGGTGAACGAGATCCGACGAGGCACGCTTCAGGAGCAGACCTTCTACGAGCAGGTCGGCGGGGAGGAGACCTTCCGCCGGCTGGTCCACCGTTTCTACGAGGGCGTCGCCGAGGACCCGCTGCTGAAGCCCATGTACCCGGAGGAGGACCTCGGCCCGGCCGAGGAGCGGCTCACCCTGTTCCTGATCCAGTACTGGGGCGGACCCACCACCTACAGCCAGGAGCGCGGCCACCCCCGGCTGCGGATGCGGCACGCCCCGTTCGCCGTGGACCGGGCCGCGCACGACGCCTGGCTGAAGCACATGCGGGACGCGGTGGACGAGCTGGAGCTGTCCGAGGAGCACGAGCGGACGCTGTGGAACTACCTGACGTACGCGGCGGCGTCGATGGTGAACACGGCCGAGTGAAGCGGTACACGTGAACCGGTGCACGTGAACCAGTTCTTGTGAACGGGGCCGTGTGAGCGGGGCTTTGTGAAGGGGGCCTAGCCAACGGGGCCTGTGAACGGGGTTTTCAGCGCACCGTGACGCCGAGTGCGCCCAGCCCCGCGTGCCGTACGGCGATCGACCCGTAGGGGGTGCGCAGCCGGAGCCACGCACCGGAGGAGAACAGGCCCGTCTCCTCGGCGCTGTCCGGCTCGGGGGGCCGGAGGAAGCCGAGCGAGTGCGCGGCGTGCACGGCCCGCACCGGGAGCCGGGTGGAGCCGACCTCGCGGGACCAGATCTCCCGCCCGATCCGGTCCAGCTCGGCACGGGTGCGCTGCCCGGGCGGCAACTCCTCGGTACGGGACCGGAATTCGGCCACCGACTGGGCCACGGTCCGCTGCAGCGCCGCAGGTCCCGGCAGCCCCGGCTCGGGCCGCCAGCCGCCACGCGGCGGCAGCACCCCGGCCCACGGGGGCCCGGTGACGGCGGCGGGCACGGCGGCGGTGGCCGCGCGCTCGTCCACCGACTCCAGCAGCTCGCCCGCGGAGACGGTCATGTCGAGGACGGCGTCGAGCCCGTCCTCGTACGGCTTGCCGAGGCGTACCGCGCGGACGGCCAGCACCTCGAAGGAGGGCGGGCGTCCGAACACGGCGAGCGCGGTCCCGGCCGCCTGGAGGCGTACCGCGGCCGCGCGGTCGTAGCGGAGCAGCCGGGTGAGGAAGGCGGCGAGGTCGGCCGCCTCCGTCTCGTCGGCGAGGTGCAGCACCGTCATGCGGCGACGGCCTTCTCCTCGGCGGACTCGTCCCGGTACTCCTGGAGGAACTCGCGTTCCTCCGCGGTGATCCGGCGCGGTCGCTGCGCCTCGAAGTCGAAGGGCACGACGACGGTGGACGCCCGTACGTACACGGTGTCCGCGTCCTTCACCTCGTAGGTGATGGTGAAGGACGCGGCCCGGATCTCGGTGATCCACAGCTCGACGTCCACCGGGTGGTGCCGGTGGACGAGCTGCCGCTTGTAGTCGATCTCGTGGCGCGCCACGACCGACCCCTGCTCGAAGTCCTTGTCCGGGCGGAACAGGAAGTCGATACGGGCTTCCTCCAGGTACCGGAGGAACACCACGTTGTTGACGTGGCCGTACGCGTCCATGTCCGCCCAGCGCAGGGGGCAGCGGTAGATGTGGCGCAAGGTGCGATCAGCCCCTGGTCAGCTTCTTGTAGGTGGCGCGGTGCGGACGCGCGGCGTCGGCGCCGAGCCGCTCGATCTTGTTCTTCTCGTAGGACTCGAAGTTGCCCTCGAACCAGAACCACTTGGAGTCACCCTCGTAGGCGAGGATGTGGGTGGCGACCCGGTCCAGGAACCAGCGGTCGTGGGAGACGACCACGGCCGCACCCGGGAACTCGAGCAGCGCGTTCTCCAGGGAGGACAGCGTCTCGACGTCGAGGTCGTTGGTGGGCTCGTCGAGGAGCAGCAGGTTGCCGCCCTGCTTGAGGGTCAGCGCCAGGTTGAGGCGGTTGCGCTCACCACCGGAGAGGACACCGGCCGGCTTCTGCTGGTCCGGGCCCTTGAAGCCGAACGCGGAGACGTAGGCGCGGGACGGCATCTCGACCTGGCCCACGTTGATGTAGTCCAGCTCGTCGGAGACGACGGCCCACAGCGTCTTCTTGGGGTCGATGTTCGCACGGCTCTGGTCGACGTACGAGATCTTGACGGTCTCGCCGACCTTGATGGAGCCGGAGTCCGGCGTCTCCAGGCCCTGGATCATCTTGAACAGGGTGGTCTTGCCGGCGCCGTTGGGGCCGATGACACCCACGATGCCGTTGCGCGGCAGCGTGAAGGACAGGTCGTCGATGAGGACCTTGTCACCGAAGGCCTTGGAGAGGTTGTTGACCTCGACCACGATGCTGCCCAGACGCGGGCCCGGCGGGATCTGGATCTCCTCGAAGTCCAGCTTCCGCATCTTGTCGGCCTCGGCCGCCATCTCCTCGTAACGCGCGAGGCGGGCCTTGGACTTGGCCTGGCGGCCCTTGGCGTTGGACCGCACCCACTCCAGCTCTTCCTTGAGCCGCTTGGCGCGCTTGGCGTCCTTCTGGCCCTCGACCTTCAGACGCGTCTGCTTGGTCTCCAGGTAGGTGGAGTAGTTGCCCTCGTAGGGGTACGCGCGGCCGCGGTCGAGCTCGAGGATCCACTCGGCGACGTTGTCCAGGAAGTACCGGTCGTGGGTGATGGCCACGACGGTGCCCGGGTACTTGGCCAGGTGCTGCTCCAGCCAGTTCACCGACTCGGCGTCGAGGTGGTTGGTGGGCTCGTCGAGGAGCAGCAGGTCGGGCTGCTCCAGGAGCAGCTTGCAGAGCGCGACGCGGCGCTTCTCGCCACCGGAGAGGGTGGTGACGGGCCAGTCGCCGGGCGGGCAGCCGAGCGCGTCCATGGCCTGCTCGAGCTGGGCGTCGAGGTCCCAGGCGTTGGCGTGGTCCAGTTCCTCCTGGAGCTTGCCCATCTCGTCGAGCAGCGCGTCGGAGTAGTCGGTCGCCATCAGCTCGGCGATCTCGTTGAACCGGTCGAGCTTGCCCTTGATCTCGGCGACGCCCTCCTGGACGTTCTCCAGGACCGTCTTCTCGTCGTTCAGCTTGGGCTCCTGCATCAGGATGCCGACGCTGTAGCCCGGGGAGATGAAGGCGTCACCGTTGGAGGGCTGCTGCAGCCCCGCCATGATCTGCAGCACGGTCGACTTACCGGCACCGTTCGGACCGACGACGCCGATCTTCGCCCCCGGCAGGAAGTTCAGGGTGACGTCGTCGAGGATCACCTTGTCGCCGTGCGCTTTGCGCGCCTTGCGCATGGTGTAAATGAACTCAGCCAAGAGAAACCGTCCGGCAGCTTGAAATCTGGCAGTGGGCAGATACACCCCATCTTGCCTGACCGCCACCCCTGGGGGGAAACGCGTGACCCCAGGACGCTCTGACCTGGGGTTCCGCGGATAGCGGCTCCGGCTCGGCTGCCACTGCCGGTCGTCCTCGGTCGTCCTCGGGCGCCCTCGCACGGCCCGGAGACGGCCCAGCGGGGCCAGGAGGAATGAGTCGCCCTCGTTGTCAGTGGATGGCGCTATGGTGCGTCCGCCATCGAGGGCGACGCTTCGGGGAGGGCTGCCGACTGCCAGATCACCGTGCCGGCGGTGTCCGGTAGGTCGGGGCTGACCGAGACATCGGGGAACTCGTAGATGGTCACGTCGATCAGTACATCCGTGGCACGGAGCACCCAGCGGAGTTCCCGCGGCTCGGCGGCGAAGAAGAATCGGGTCGTGCGCTGCTGCCCGTACAGCCCTCCTGCGGCTGCCTGATGGGAGTCATTGGCCAGGTGGCACCTCGCCCAACCATGGCCCTGGAGTTCCCACTTCAGCTGAAGGGCGCCCGTTGGCGCCTGAGCGAACGGCACGGGGAGCGGGCTATCGGGCAACGATCGGCCCTCAGCTCAGGAAGCTGCGGTCATTTCAGGTTGGTTCAGGCGCTGACCTGGGCAATCGGCCGAAGTGCGGCCTGATTGCGCCCGGTTGCCTTCACCACACTCTTCACCGCAGCACCGGAGACCGGCCCGCGGCCGGCTGCGAAGCCACCGTCACTCGTGGAGCTAGGCCGCCTTGAGTCACGCCGCACGGATGCCGGAGGCGGGCTCCTGGGCATCCTCGAGCAGGAAGGTCTCGTCTTCCCCGAAGTCCGGGGCCTGGAAGGGGTTTGCCGTCGGAGGCGGCGATGCCGCGGTGGAACGGCGGGGTTGCCCCTCTGGGGCGGAGAACAGCGATGTCAGATCGATGAGAGGTCTCTCTTTCGTGACAGGTCCCTGAAGGGTCCTGGTGTGCCGTGACCGGGCACAGCGGTCCTACAGCTTGGTCATCTTGGCGTACGGGCTCAGGATCCGCATTTGCGCCGAGCCGAAATCCACGAGCGCCGCGATTCCGTCCTCGATGCCGATCACCCGGCCGAGGCCGTACACGTCGTGTGTGACCTGGTCGCCCACGGCGAAGTGCTCGGGAGCCGACGCGACCGGGGCCTTGAAGGGGCTGGTAGGCAGATGGCGCTTCGGTGTAGCAGGCTTGGTCATAGCCCAGTATGCGCCTACGGGTATCCCGTTCGCTGTGACCGTCGGCACAGGATCCGGACGGCAACAACCGTTTTGGGAGAGGTTGGGCGGTCTCGGGCGTGACCTGCCGGGTCGCTGCCTCGACCAGGCTCTGCCGAACTCGCCCCGCCTGAGACGGCCCCTCATCGGCGGGAAACCTGCTGGTGAGGGGCTTTTTCATGCCCTCTCGCAGCAAGTAACACCCCATCTTGACCGTACGGCTACCCCTGGGCGGAGACGCGTTCCCGCTTGGGACCGTGAGCCGGGGGTTCACCGCCGGTCGGTCACCAGACGTCGAGGGACCAGACGTCGCCCCTCCGGTGGCCGTCCGGGTCCGGGTCGCCCGACCCGTACGGGTGGGGGTCGCCGACGACGTGGATGCGGGCGGCCGACGCGGACACGCGGTAGCAGGCCAGGTCACTCGACGTGCTGTGGCTGTCGGGTTCGATCGTGTGGCCCAGGGCCAGGACGGCGGTCCGCAGTTCCTCGAAGGGGACTCCGGGCGAGAATTCCCCGTACTCCCGCGAGAGCGGGGGCGGCACCGTGCCGGGGGACCGGTCGTACAGCAGTCGTTCGATCTTCACGCCGAAGCCGAAGCACGACATCTGCCCTTGCCGCCCCGGCTGGTCCGGCGAGAAGTTGATTTCCACCAGCCCGTAGTCCCGCCGCAGCAGGCCACCACCGGGAACATCGAGGCAGGTCGCCCCCAGGGCGGCTTCCCAGGCATCCGGACCGGCCCCGAGGCCCACTCCGAGCACCTCACCGCACACGGCGACGTGAGCGTAGAAGTCCAGAGCGGACACCCGTCAACTCCCTCAACTGTCCGGACCCGGTACCACTTGCTCCGCGCAGAAGAAGCGGACCAGCGAAGGGGGACCTACTCCCCCGCCTTGTTCTCCCGCCCCCGGAGGATCACCAGCACAGCCCCGCCGATGACGACCAGCCCGATCGCCGCGCCCGTGATCACCGGGGTCAGGGCGGAGCCGCCCGTCGCCGCCAGGTCCGTGCCCCCGGGGGCCTCGCCGGGCAGGGTGACCGGGGTCGGTTCGCTCAGGGTCTGGGCCGAGGCGGCCGTGGCCGGGCCCTGGGTGGCGCAGTCGAGGATGCCGGTGAAGCGCTGGGCGAAGCCGCCCGGGCCGGTGACGGTGAAGTCGTAGGACTGGTCCTCCTTCAGGGGGACCGTGATCGTTTCGACCTTGCCGGGGGCGACCGTGTGGGAGGTGCCCATGAGGTCGAAGGTGAACGGCTCGTCGCCCTTGTCGGCGACCGTGACGTCCACCCCGCCCTTGGCGCAGTTCTTGCGGGCCGAGACCGCCGGTACGGCGCCCTCGGCCGCCCAGGAGGCGTCCACCGTGGCCGAGACGGTGGACTCGCTGGAGCCGGCGAGGATCTGCGTCTGGCTGCGCGACTCGGAGGCGAAGGCGCGGCCCACCGGGACGGTGGTGGAGGCCTGTACGGCCACCTGCACCGCGGCGTCCGGCGCGCCCTCGGGTATGTCGAAGTACAGCTGGCTGCCGTCGTGCGCCGAGGTGATCACCTTGCCGGTGCGGTCGATGATCCGCATCCCCTGGGCCGCCGCGTCCGCCGGAGGCGAGACGATCACGCCAGCGGCGTCGGTGTGCACGGTCACCGGCCCGAGCAGATCACCGGGGCGGCCGGAGACCGAGGGCGGGTCCAGCGTGAGCGAGGCCCGGGGCTCGGCCGCGGGGCGGGCGCTCTCCTCCAGGTAGTCCGCGAGCTTCTCCGCCTGCGGGTCCACCGCGTCGACCTTCGCCGCGTCCGAGTAGCGCCAGATGGCCACCTGGGTCCCGGCCGCCGCGTCCTGCTCGGTCAGCCCGGTGGCGCCGGCCTTCCGGGCGAGCGCGTCCAGGTCGTTCACCTGGGGGTAGGAGTTCTGGAGTATCCAGCGGATGCGCCCGGCGTTCGCGTTGGCGCCCAGCGAGGTGCCGATCCAGGGGGTCTCCTGGTACTTGGCGTCGCGCTGCGTGGGGTTGTGCAGGTCGACGCAGTACGTCTGGAGGGTGCCGCCGCCGTCCACGGACATGTCGAACAGGCCGGCCGGTACCCGCAGGTCGGTGCCGCCGTCCTCGTGGATCACGGCCTCGCCGTACGTCTTGAGGCCGTTGATCGTGGCCGTCGCCCCGTTCTGCGTCTGCGGTCTGCCGTCGGCCAGGGCCGTACCGGCGCCGGACAGCACACCCGCCGCCGCCAGCCCGCAGGCCAGAGTCAGGGCACCGGCCTTCACGGGCGCGGTGGACCGGGTGAACCCAGAGAACGCAGAAAGCACAGAATTCCCCTTCGAGCAGGACCCGTTGAACTTGGGGGGCGGTCCCGCCAGCAGAAATCACCAACCCCTGAAGGGTGTTCGCCTGGGCATCCTATGGATCAACGAAGCCCGCACCCGGCGGTCGGATGGTCGTACGACTGATCCGAGCTGTAATCGTTATCGGAGGGGGCGTCACGAGCTGGGCTTATCGACAAATCCACCGCGTTGGACGGGGTGTTCGCGGCAGATTCGCCGATAAGCCATGTCCTCTCGGTCAGGCAGTGGATGACGTCATGTCACCAACACCCGACTCGCGTCCGGTTGGGCTTCCGGTTCTGCGGGAGGCGGTGTCTCCCACTGCGGCTCCGGACGTGTCTCCGGCCGGCCCGGCGTCTCCGGTTTGGCCGAGCGCCGGAACGCCGCCGTCCCCCGCGTCAGATCGTGGCCGATCGTCACCGCGTCGATGTCGGCCGACGCCCACGCCTGCTGCTGCCCCTCCCGCGTCTCGGTGCGCACCTTCAGCCGGCCCTGCACCACGAGCGGCTGCCCCACCTCCACCGACGCGGCCACGTTGACCGCGAGCTGGCGGTTGGCCCACACCGTGAAGAAGTTGGTGTGGCCGTCGGTCCAGACGTTCTTCTCCCGGTCCCAGTACCGCGCGGTCGCGGCGAGCCGGAACCGGGCCGACGGGCCGTTCGGCAGCTCCCGGTACACCGGCCGCGTCGCCACGTTGCCCACCACGCACACCACGGTCTCGTTCATCCTGGTCCCCTCCCTCGCCCGGCGCTCACCGCCGGACAGCCGGTGCCGCGACGGGCCTGTCCCGTACGGCTGCTGATGCCGTGCGGCGCGCACCGGTCTCACTCGTGGCGCGCCGCACGACCGCCGATCGCGAAGCCCGCCCGTCCCCCCACCCCGCGATCCGGGGTCGGGCAGGCGGTGCGATCGCCGTGGCACCAGACTGCGCCCACCCGGCCCCACCCCGCCGAGCGCTGTGGACAGCCCCCCCGCTTGTGGACAACTCCGTCACCCGGTCAGGTGGCCACGCTCTCCACAGGGACCGCCACGGCCAACGCCGCCCAGGCGGCCCAGACGGCCCAGACGGCCACCTCGGTCCGCCGGAGCACCCCCTACCGCCCGACCCCCACCCCCGCGATCCGCCCGTACTGCTCCCGTACCTCCCGGTACCGCAGCAACTCCGCCGCCACCGGGTCCAGCACCCGAGCCCGTCCACAGCTCGCCGCCGCCTCCCGCAGCCGGCGCTCCGCCTCCTGCCCGTACCGCCGCGCGGGCCCGCGCGCCGCCAGCCGGCACCCCCACTCCACCAGCGGCCCGCCCACGATCCCGCACAGCATCAGCAGCACCGGCACGCCCAGATTCGGCGGGAGCACCCCCGCGATCTGCCCGACCAGCCAAGCCCCGCCCACGATCTGCAGCAGTGTCATCGCGGCCTGCACCAGCACCGCCACCGGCCACCAGCCGGGCCGGGGCGGCCGTCCCGGCGGCAGCCCGGCCTGGCCCGCCAGCTCGTCCAGCGACTCCGACAGCCCCTGCGACCCGCGTACCGCCGCCTCGCGCACCGCCTGCGCCCAGGGTGTGGGCAGCTCGGCCGCGGCCTGGTCGGACACCGTGCGGACCGCCTGCTCCACCCGCTGGCGCGCGGTCGCCTCGGCGTCCGCGTGCTGGCGCACCGGGAGGCTGCCGGTCTGGGGGCCGCCGCGGTCCTGGTACCAGCGCCACAGGCGCAGCCAGGGCGTGCCGCACGCGCGGTTGGCGCTGCGCAGCCAGGCGCGTTCGGCGGCCTCGCCGGCGGCGGTGGCACCGACCGCGTCCGCGAGCCGCCCGGAGAACTCCGCCCGCGCCTCCTCGCTGAGCCCGACGCCCTGCCCGGCGGCGTACACCGGCCGCAGACCGGCGGCTGCCGCGTCCACGTCGGCCGAGACCCGGCGGGCCGCCGCGTCCCGCTGGGCCACGATCTTGCCGAGCGTCTCGCGCAGGTCGGCCACGCCGTCCCCCGTGAGGGCGGAGAGGGCGAGGACCGAGGCGCCGGGCTCGTCGTACTCGCCGAGCGCGATGCCGTCCTCGTCCAGCAGCCTGCGCAGGTCGTCGAGGATCTGCTCGGTCGCCTCGGCGGGCAGCCGGTCGGTCTGGTTGAGGACGACGATCATCACCTCGGCGTGGCCCGCCATCGGCCGCAGATAGCGCTCGTGCAGTGCGGCGTCGGCGTACTTCTCCGGGTCGACCACCCAGATGACCGCGTCCACCAGTTTGAGGACCCGGTCGACGTGCTCGCGGTGCTGTACGGCGGCGGAGTCGTGATCGGGCAGGTCGATCAGGACCAGCCCGCGCAACTGCGCCTCGGCCTCGGCGCTCTGCAGGGGGCGGCGGCGCAGCCGGCCGGGGATGCCGAGGCGGTCGATGAGGGTCGCGGCCCCGTCGCTCCAGCTGCACGCGATGGGCGCGGCGGTCGTCGGACGGCGCACGCCGGTCTCGGAGATGGGCACCCCGGCGAGCGTGTTGAACAGCTGCGACTTGCCGCTGCCGGTCGCGCCCGCGATGGCGACGACGGTGTGCTGCCCGGACAGCTTGCGCCGCGTGGTGGCCTCGTCCAGCACGCGCGCGGCCTCGGCGAGGGTCTGGTTGTCGAGTCGGGCGCGGGACAGGCCGACGAGTTCGCGCAGCGCGTCGAGGCGGGAGCGCAGGGGGCCGTCGTAGGCCAGCGGCGCCGGGGGGCCGCTCGTCGCCCCGCGCGCCGGGGGCTCCTGGGGTGCGGTGCCCTCGGTGACGCGGCGGGCGATGAGGCCGTCGTCCCAGGAGACCTCGTCATCGGGAGGCTGATCGCCCTCCACGCGCGCGTGCGGCTCCTCGTCGGCGGGGGCCGTGGCGTCGACGTGATCCATCTGGTCCTTCTGGGCGGCGGCGGTCACCGGTCACCTCTCCTTCTGCAGTACGGACAGCGCGGCGATGAGTTCGGCCTGCGACTCGGCGTGGACGTCCAGGGCGTCGATGGGGGCGAGGCGGCGCTCGCGCTCCCCGTGCAGGACCCGGTCGACGTGCTCGGTGAGCAGGCGCCCGGCGCGGTCGCGCAGCCGCAGCGCGCCGTGCGCCCCGAGGCGCTCGGCCAGCCCCTCGCCCGCCGTACGCGCCCGGCGCCCGCCGAGGACGACGGCGGCGGCGAGCGCGGCGACCGTCTCGGCGTCGGGGGCGTTGCCGCGCTCCAGCTCGCGGACCTCGTCCTCGGCGTACTCCTCCAGCTCGCGCCGCCAGCGCCGGACGGCGAGGCCGATGCGGTGCTCGGCGCCCTCCGGGGCGGAGTCGCGCTCGGCGAGTTCGGGAGCGCCGGCGGCGGGTTCGCGGCGCCAGGACTCGTCCACGCGCTCGTCGGCGGCGGTGACGGCGCACAGCAGCAGCGCGCCGAGGCTCTCGGTGAGGGCGTCCAGGAGTTCTCCGGCGGTGCAGTCCAGCGGGAAGGCGCGCCAGCGTTTGAGGGCGTCACCGGCGAGGACGGTGCCGGACTGGAGCCTGGCCCGCACGCGCGCGTGCTCGCTGTCGTAGGCGCCGTCCACGGCGGAGGTGAGGCGGAGGGCGGCCGCGTACTGGGCGGCTGCGGCGCTCGCCAGCTCCGGCATGCGGGAGGCCAGCGAGTCGAGCAGACCGTACGCGGTACGGGTGAGGGCGCTGCGGCGGGCGCCGGGGTCCTGGGCGTGGTGGTGCAGCCAGGTGCGCAGCGAGGCGACGGCGGAGGCGGGCAGCAGGCCGCCGCCCCAGGCCGACTCGGGCAGCTCGGGCACGGTGAACCGGGGCACCTCGCCGAGCCCGGCCTTGGTGAGCAGGGCGCCGTACTGGCGGGAGACCTCGGCGACGACCTGGTGCGGGACGCGGTCCAGGACGGTGATCAGGGTGGCGCGGTACTCCTTGGCGGTGCGCAGCAGGTGCCAGGGGACGGCGTCGGCGTACCGCGCGGCCGTCGTGACCATGATCCAGATGTCGGCGGCGCAGATGAGCTGTGCGGCCAGCACGCGGTTGTCCGCGATCAGCGAGTCGACGTCCGGCGCGTCGAGCAGGGCGAGTCCGCGCGGGAGGGTTTCGGCGGTCTCGACGCGGAGCACGCGCGCGTGGTCGTCGACGGGCGTGTCGCTGTCCTTGGCCGGCTTCTCCTGGTGGGGCACCCAGCGGCGGGTGAGGTCGGGGAGTACGCGCATGCCGCTGAACCAGTGCTGGTCCTCCGGATGGCAGACGAGCACGGGGGTACGGGTGGTCGGCCGGAGCACGCCCGCCTCCGTGACCCGCCGTCCCACCAGCGAGTTCACCAGGGTCGACTTCCCGGTACCGGTCGATCCGCCGACGACGGCCAGCAGGGGCGCCTCGGGCGAGCGCAGCCGGGGTACGAGGTAGTCGTCCAGTTGGGCGAGCAGTTCGTCCCGGTTGGCGCGCACGCGCGGGGCTCCCGCCAGGGGGAGCGGATAGCGTGCGGCGGCGACACGGTCGCGCAGAGCAGCGAGTGCGTCGAGTAGCTGAGGGCGTACGTCCAAGGTCACCACATGCGAAGAATGCCCAATTTTAGGGGAATTCTGAAGCATATGGACATGCCTGCGCGCCGAAGGGACAGACCGGACGGAAGGGACGACTGGGACGCGGGCCCCCTCCCGGCATAACGAGTGCACAACACCCGGCGCGTCTGGGCGCGAAAGCGATGCATGATTCGTACCCGCCTGCGATTATCTTGACCGCTTCACCGAACCTCCACATCGAGCCACGGAGGCGCGGCGACGGGGTCAAGGAACGGGGAGCTTTATCCTTGACCCGCACCAGGCCCCCGTAGCTCAGTGGATAGAGCAGGCGCCTTCTAAGCGCTTGGCCGCAGGTTCGAGTCCTGCCGGGGGCGCGTCTTCCAGCCCTTCCTCCGGGAAGGGCTTTTTGCTGGTCAGGCGCGGTTTCAGCGGGCATGACGAAGCCCCGTCCTCCTCCCTCACGATCATGGGAAGACTCCGGGGCCGTCCGGCTGTCACCGGGTTGTGGCGGGTGGCCGTGTCGAATACGTGTCGAAGTTTTCGGGGGCTCCGTCAGCCGACATCCGGGCGCTCGGGCAGATCAAAGCCGGAGCCGAGGCAGGCGACCGCCGAGGAAGCATCACTCCTGGGCATCCAGAAGGCCGCGCTCGTCACGCACATCCGGCGGACGTACTACAGCGACCAAGGGCAGCCCGTGGAAACGGCGGACATCGTCGTGCCGCCCGCGCACTGCGAGATCGTCTACGAGATCCCGATCAATCGCTGAGCGGATATCCCCAGGTGCGACCCGCGTTGCGGCCTGCATGATGACTGGTGTGGGAATCGATGTGGAAGTGCACTCCGCCCGGCCGGCTCGCAACTGGAAGAAGGCCCGCACGACGTTCCTGCGGGGGTGCTACGACCCCTCGGAAACATTGGCCGATGCGCTGGGCTCGCTTCACTATCTCGGCGTGCCCGGACGGCTTACCGCCGTCGACATCTACGGGGACACGGTAATGAAGCAGCAGGAGGCCGTGGTCGCCCTCACCGAGGTGCCCGGCCTTAAGGATCGGTGCGCGGACGAGCGGCAGCGCTCGGCGCTGGACGGTCTCGCAGCAATGCTGCGGGAGTGTGCGGACACGCCGGGCAGCTATCTCTGGTTCGCCGGCGACTGAGCAGCACGCCCGTGCCCGAGCGCTGTCGAATGTGTGTCGAAGGCCACGCTTCACGGGGCGGAGTGCGCAGATAGGTGCAGCTCAGATGGGGTACAGCGGCCGAGCCGCCGACGCCTTCCAAGCGCTTGGCCGGAGGTTCGAGCCCTGCCGTAAGGGGCCGTACCAGGCCGCCTCCGCTCAGGGGTCCGTCCGGGCTCCCGTCAGTCCGCGCGTCGACGGGCGCGGAGGAGGACGGCGGCGAGGATTCCGGTCAGCGCCAGTGTTCCGGCGCCCGCGGCGACGATCCAGGCCGTTCGGTCCGGTCCGCCGACGGCCTCTACGGTGATGCGTGCGGTGCTGTTCGCGTGGTCGGCGTCGTCCTGCAGCACCTCCGGCGGGGCGTCGAGACTGATCGAGCCACCGGTGAGCTCGGACGGGTCGTCGATCCGCAGCCTGAAGGGGAAGGCCTCGTGGTACCCGTCCCGGAGCATCGGCGCGTCATAGCTGTTGGTGTACAGGTTGTACTCACATTGGTAGTACGGCCTCTTCGTCACCCTGTTCCCGCACTGCTTCGGACTCCTCAGCACGGTCACGCCCCGGGGGAACTGCACGCGGACCCGGGCGAACGGAACGCTGTTCTCTGGGTCGCGCTGGGCCTGGACGTCGGCACCGTGGAAGTCCATGGCCAGGTCCGCCGTGTCCGCCTCGCCCCTCCTCCCGTTGAGCGCGGCGCCCGTCACCTCGATGTCCCACGAGCTGTCGACGTTCACGTCCAACCCCCCGGACGACATATCGACAGCGGCTTTCACCCGGGCGGCAGGAGGCACGTCTCCGGCCCGCTTCGCGAGGGTCAGCTTCCCGCCCCGGCCCCAGTGCCGGTTCCGCCACACGACACCCGACGCCGCCCACTGCTCTCTCACTCCCGCATCCGCCACGGACACCGTTTCGTCGTTCGCCCAACGGTCCACCTTCAGGGGGATGGGCGCGAGGTCGACGGACTCGCCCGGCTCGATCCGCGCGTCGATCCAGCACACCGCCTTACGGAACGACCGGTTCACCGGGGAAGTCGGCACGTCCTCGCCGTACTCGCAGTTGCTGTACTCCGTCGCGAACGAGAGCCGCTCGGACACCGAGATGGAGAACGCCCTCTTCCGCATCACCCGTTCGCCCTTGTGCTCGAACCCGGCACGCACCTCGAACGTCGTCCCTTCGCGCGGGAGGTCCCCGCCGTCCCGTTCCAAACGGTCGATCGTCAGCCACTCGTCGTGTCCTCTGCCCTCCTCCCGGAGCACGTGGCCGCTGCCCGCGGACAGCGCCCGCACGTCCGCCGAAGGCGGGCCGGACGTCACGGGCACGCCCGAGACCAGCACCCCGCCCAGCACGGCGCCCGTCACCGCGAACACCCGGCCGAACCAGACCCACCTGATCATGTTTCCCTCTCCGGCCCGTCCGAGCGGTCCGACTGTCACCCGGAAGGGGCGTGTCGGACAACCGCAAGCATCGTCCGTGGGCGTCGGTTGAGGAACTCCAGAGCATCCAGGCGTGGCTCACCGGCCCCGCGATCGGCTGCCGCGGCTCGCGTCTGGTGCCTACCGCAGCGAACGGCTCCCCCGCCTTCGGCCAGTACCGCCCCCACCCGGATGGCACCGGCTACGTGCCGTGGGCCCTCCAGGTCGTGGAGTTCTCCGGCGACCGGATCAGTGCCGTTACGGCCTTCCGGGACACCGAGCGCCTCTTTCCACTCTTCGGCCTGCCGGGCCTCCTGGGCGAGGAAGCCCGATGCGGCCTCGTGGCTGACTACTTGCCGGCGTCCTCGGTGAGGGTGTGGGCGACGAGGGCGTTGGCGTGGCCGTGGCCCAAGCCGTGCTCGGACTTGAGCCAGTTGACGAGCTCCATGTGCTTGGTGAGCGGAGAGGTGCGGATGAGCGCCTTCCACTCGGTGATCGGGAGGCCGTACTTCTTCTCGATGGAGGGGAAGTAGCTGGCAGGGCCCTTCGTGGCCATGGAGTGTCCTCGTTTCTGTGGGGAGGAGCTTGATGGTGTCGGTAAACGTCTTGCGGTCAGGCGTCGACCGGAGCGGTGGCCAGACGGGCCGTCACCGCGGTCAGCCACAGCAGGCCCAGGCCCGCGCCGGCGGTGAAGGCCAGGACGGAGGCGGCGGAGGCCACGAATCCGGCCAGGACCGCGACCGGAACGAGGCGCGAGGTCACGGCCCACCTGCGGTGGCCTCGGGCGGCGAGCGAGCCGGCCAGGACGACGAAGGCGGCGCACAGAGCGAGGTAGCCGACCATTCCGGCGACCATGTGGACGACACCGTGCTCGCTGACAACGGTCCCGTCGGTGGCTCCGACAGGGAACCCCGCGCCGGCGTCGGCCGGGAAGGCCGCCGCGGCCCAGAAGGAGACGCCGAAGACACTGACCAGAAGCGGCGCCCAGGTGCCGCCTGTACCCCCGCCCAGCACCTGGCGCAGGCCGACCGCACCCATGACCAACATGGCGCCGGTGAGCAGAAAGTTCACCGTCTGGAGCCAGCCCGCCTGCCCGAGCGCGAGCTGGCTGAGCGCGTTTCGGCTGAAGTCGAAGCCGTCACGGGCGAGCCCCTGCACGGCACCGACCGCGAGGAACACGGGACCTGCCGCCATGCCACCCGCCAGCCTCCGGCGTACCGCCGCGCCGTCCACGGACGATGCGGGGGCGACGTGCTTGGACGCGCTGAACGTATGAGTCACGAGTAAGCCTTCCTCGCGTGATGTTGTCGCTCATTCGACCGGCGGGAACCGGCAAAGTCATCGCTCCGAACAATGTGCGGTGGATCACGAGCCCCTGCCGCTCTCACGGAACACGTCTCGCTCGCCACCTTGTGGGCCACCCGGACCGCTCAGACGGCCAGCTACCACGCTCACGGGGCCAACTTCAGTGCTCAGTCGGAGAAGATCACCGAGGACCAGGCCGAACTACTGGCGTTACTGCTGCACGAGGGCAGGCTCAAGGAAGTTCCACTCCCCTGTACCGTCAGGCAGGCCAACGACATGGTTCCGCTGGGTTCGATACTCACCCGCACCGACCGTGAAGGGTGCGCCACGGTCTGACCACCGACCCGGCGAGATCGCCTGCCGAAGGCGCCGAGGCGGTGGGCTCGGCCGGCGGGCGGCGCCAGGTCGGCCACGCTGAGCCGGTGCATGTCACAAAGCGGCGCGCCGCCCCGTCTCCCTTCCGGAAGGAACACCGACCGGTAAGGAAGTGGCACACATGGACCTCGCTCTCTGGATCAGCGCCTGGGCGCTGGCCGTCGTGGCTCTCGTCGGGGGTGTCAGCAAGACCTTCGTGCCGAAGGAGAAGCTGGCCGCCGTGCACGGGGGAGGGTGGACCGAGGGGGTCGGCGCGCGGAGTGTCAAGGCGCTCGGGGTGCTCGAACTGCTCGCCGCCGTCGGACTCGTACTGCCCGCACTCCTCGATCGTGTGCCCGTCCTCGTTCCCGTGACCGCCGCCTGCTGGGTGCTGTTGATGATCGGGGCGATGGCCACCCACGGCCGGCGCCGCGAGTTCGGGTTCGTGGCGCTGAATCTGGCCTACCTCGCGCTCGCGGCCTTCATCGCCTGGGGGCGGTTCGGGCCGGAGTCTTTCACCGGCTGACCGGACGCCTCCCACACCGGACACATCCCCCCGAATCCCCCCACCCGAGATTCACCCCCAGTAAAAGGGTGATCCCCCACCATTCCCCCGTGACCCCCTCCTCCGCGCGCCGTTGTACGGGAAGTGCGGCGGCGAATTCGGCCGCTCCACTCCCCCGAGCGACATGAAGCGACATAAGGAGAACGTGATGTCTCGCATTGCGAAGGCAGCCGTCGTGGCTCTCGGCACCGGTGCCGTGATGGTCGGTGGCGCCGGTCTGGCGCTGGCCGACGCGGACGCCGGGGCCGCGGCCGTCGGCTCGCCCGGCGTGGGCTCCGGCAACGTGGTCCAGGTGCCGGTCAACATCCCGGTCAACCTGTGCGGCAACACCATCAACGTGGTCGGCCTGCTGAACCCCGCCTTCGGCAACACCTGCGCCAACGTCGGCGAGCCGGAGCCCGTGCAGGAGGTCCCCGAGGGCGACTACGGCTACGGCAACTGAGCCCCGCACCCTCCGCGAAGAGCCCCGGCACCCTGAGCGCCGGGGCTCTTCGCGTGCCCTGCCCCGAAGACGTGTCCGAGCGACACGTCCTCACGCGTACCGGTAGATCCCGCTCACATCCTCCAGCGAGTCCGGTGTCACGTTCCACGGCGGCATCTTGTCGAGCCGCGCGACGACCCGGCCGCGCTGCTTGTCACCGGGGCCCGGCTGGGCCGCCGGCAGGTAGCGGTGGTTCTTGTGCGCCTGCTGCCAGCGGTACCACTGGTAGTCCAGGAAGGCGTGGTGCAGCCAGAACACGGGGTCGTTGACCGACGCCCCGCCGAGCATCACGCCCCCGACCCACCGGTGCACCCGGTTGTGGTTGTGCCAGGAGGCGCTGCCGCCCCCTGTCCCCCACCCCTCCAGCTTGTTGCGGAAGCCCCGCGTGACGGTCGAGTCCCACGGCGAGACGTCGTACGCCGGGTCGTCCAGCGCCCACTGCAGCTCGCTCCTGGTCGGGAGCTGGATCGGGGCGGCGGCGCGGCCGAGGTCGCGGGTGAGGTACTTGCCGTCGGTGATGCCCTCCTTGATGGTCCAGTGCCCGGCCGCGTACGCGAACGGCCCGGTGGTCACCTGCCGGTCGCTCTTGCGGCCGTTGCCGCCGAGGAGGTCCTTGGTCCAGGGAGCCGAGGTCGTGCCGCGGTCTCGGGTCCAGTCCCAGTACGGCACGGTCACGGAGGAGTCCACCCGGCGCAGCGCCCGCTCCAGCTCCAGCAGGAAGCGGCGGTGCCAGGGCAGGAAGGAGGGGGCCATGTGGGCCGCGCGCAGGCCCTTCTCGCCGTCCGCCGTGTAGTAGTCGATGTGCGTCCGCACGAACGCGTCGTACTCGCCCCGCCGTTTGACCTCCAGCAGAGCGTTGACGAAGCGCCGCTTCTCGCTCGCGGTGAGCGTGGCGGCGTTCTTACGCACGTACGCCATGCATGCCCCCCATCCCGTGTCCCGCGTGCTCGCCGCCGACCGGACCTGGAGCCGTGTCGCGCAGCCGCTGGCCGGGGCCGATCTCGTCCACGGCCGCACGGGCGGCCTCCAGGGGGGTGGCGTACGAGGTGTAGTGGTCGACCATGCTCATCCAGGTGCCGTCGGCGCGGCGCATCAGGTGCAGCGGGCGGCCGTCGACGGTGATCTGCCACTCGCCCTCGTCCGCCCGGCGCGCGGCGGCCGGGACCAGGAAGCCCTGGATGCGGTGGCCCCGGTAGGTCTCGTCGAACGCCCTGTCCTCCGCGCCCCCGGCCGGGGGCAGCGGACGGGACGCAGCGACCACCGGGGCCAGCCCCAGGGCGGCCACCGTGGCCAGCAGGCCGCGGGTCACCTCCCGCCGCGACGGTTTGCCCTCTCTGACCTGCGGTTCCGCCCCCACGGCCACACCACCGGCACCGACGACCATCGCTCACTCCCTCGTCCGCAGTTCGGCTTGTCCACAGCGGTAACCGCGTTGGGGCGCCCGGAGTCACCGCACAGCGGCCATCCGGGTAGGCGACCGGGCGTCAGCGCAGGCTGCGCGCCGGGAGCATGACGTGGGCGGCGGTCATCAGCGTCTCGTCGGCACCGGCGAAGGCGGCCAGCGCGGCGGGGTCGACGGTCACCCCGGGGCGGCCCTCCGGCCAGGCGCGGGTGGTGAAGACCAGGTAGGCGTGTCCGCGCCGGGCGACGGCGTCCAGCCACTCCGGCGGCGCGCCGGCCTGGGCGACGAGCTGGGGCATCCGGACGACGGCCTGGCCGGCCTCGACGAGCAGCGAGACCGGCAGGCTGGGCCGGGTGGCGCCGTCGATGACGGTGCCGATGGTCAGGCCGTTCATCTCCAGGAGCTGGGTGACGGCGGCCGAGGTGGCGCGCGGTCCGCCCTCGGCGTCCCCGAGGGAGTACGCCAGCAGATACGGCATGTCGCCACCGTCGGGGGCCTCGCCGCTCCAGGCCAGGACGACGAGGGTGCCGAGGTCGGCGGCGCGGAAGGCTTCGCTTGTGGTTGAGGTCACCGCGCGACCCTATCCACGGGCGCGGGGCCTGCCGGGGAGCCGCTCACTCGTCCGGGGGACGGCAGGGGGGTGCTCCACACGATCGGGGGAAGGGGCCTCGAAACCGGGGGACGCCACCTCGAACACGCAGGGGACGCTTCCTCGGACACAAGCGGGGCGCCGCCGCGGACACGAGAGGGAGGGCCGGTCCGCGCGGCGCGGTCCGGCCCTCCCTCCACGGTGGCTCAGCTCTGCAGCGGCAGTCCGCCGAGCAGCGGGTTGTGCGTGTTCAGGGCGGTGGTGGCGCCCTTGACGGTGCTGAGGACGGAGTCCTTGTTCTCGGTGTTCAGCGCGTCCGACTGGTGCTGCAGCGGCATCACGTCACGCACCTTCAGTCCGCCCTTGGCGACCTGGTCCACCGCGCCGTTCAGGCTGCTGGGCGTCAGGTCGCCGGAGTAGGCGAACGCGGGCGCGGCGACGCCGGTGAGGGCGATGGAACCGGCCAGGACGGCCGCGGCCTTCAGGGACTTCATCATGTTCCTCTCCTCGGCAACTCGCGTCGCCCCAGGGATGTCCGACGCCATGCCCAACGAGTCACGGCCGGGGCGGAAACCCTGTGTGCACAAGACATATGAGATTCCCCAGCCTCGCTAGCGGGGGCGAGGACACACGACAGCGGCCCGGCCGTCCGCTCACGCTGTACGCGCGGGCGGACGGCCGGGCCGGTGTGTGCGTCGGACGACCTCAGTCGTTGACGCAGGTGTTGCCGAAGGCCGGGTTCAGCAGGCCGATGACGTCGATGGTGTTGCCGCAGACGTTGACCGGCACGTGGACCGGGATCTGGACGACGTTGCCCGAGAGGACGCCCGGCGAGTTCGCGGCGACGGCCTGCGCGCCGGAGTCGGCAGCGGCGATACCGGCACCGCCGGCGACGGCCGCCACGGCGGCGGAGGTCAGGACCAGACCCTTCGCGATACGCGACATGGAGAGGTACTCCTTGGAATTCGAGACACACAACCGGGCGGGCTGCCCGACGCAGTGTCAACGCGAGCCGCCGCGAGGGGTTGTGCCGCCAAAGGGGTGATCTCCGCGAGAACCGCGGCCGCGTGGGCGGCCCGCTCGCGTCGTTGCGCCGCTCGGGCCTTCGCGCTCACTAGAGTCGCGGCCCTCTCCTCCGTACCAGGTCCGGACCCCGTGCGTGGCGGGCAACCGGCTCACGCTTCAGGGAGGCAGCGTGCCGCGCCGTCGTACGCCGGGCGCACGGAAGTGGCCGGGCGCGGGTCCACCGGACGACGTACCGGAGCGCACGACCGGCGCGGCAGGGCGCGTACGGGTCCGGCGCCAGGCCGGCTACGCCAGGCCGTCCGGACGCGGGACCGAGGGTGGCCGATCTCGGGCGCGTCGCGCGGGCGCGGCGGTGACCCGCCGGGCCACCTGCTCGTTCCCCACCGGGACGCGGCGAGGGCCGGTGTGCTCTTCACCGCGGAGGACGCCCGGCAGCGAGGCGCGGTCCCGACCAGATCCGAGCGCCCTGTGAGCGAGGTACCCCGCCCATGCACCAGCCAGTTTCCGACGCCCGAGAACGGGTGCTGCATGTTTCGCAGCCCGTCGACGGCGGAGTCGCGCGGGTCGTGCTCGACCTGGCGCGGGCCCAGCTCGCGGCGGGCGTGCGCGTCGTGATCGCCTGCCCAGGCGGCCGACTGGCCACGGAGGCACAGGAGATAGGCGCCGAGGTGCGGCTCTGGCGGGCCACCCGGTCACCGGGTCCCGCGCTGCCCGGCGAGGTACGGCGGTTCGCCCGCCTCGTCGGGGAGGTACGGCCCGCACTGGTGCACGCGCACAGCGCCAAGGCCGGTCTGGCCGCGCGCCTCGCCCTGCGCGGGCGCGTCCCGACCGTCTTCCAGCCGCACGCCTGGTCCTTCGAGGCCGTCGGCGGGGTCACCGCCGCGCTCGCCCTGCGCTGGGAGCGGTTCGCCGCGCGCTGGGCCGAGCGGGTGGTGTGCGTCAGTGAGGCGGAGCGTGAGACCGGTGTACGCGCCGGGGTGCGCGCCGCGTACGCCGTGGTGCGCAACGGCATCGACCTCGAACGGTTCTCCCCCGCGCCCGCCCAGGCGGCCCGCGCCGGGCTGCCCGGGCTCGGGGCCGGACCGCTGGTGGTGTGTGTCGGGCGGCTGTGCCCGCAGAAGGGCCAGGACGTGCTGCTGGCCGCGTGGGAGCGGGTGCTGACCGTGCTGCCGGAGGCCCGGCTGGTGCTGGTCGGCGACGGACCCGGCCGGGAGGCGCTGGGCGCACTGGCGGGAGCGCGCGTGCGGTTCGCGGGTGAGGTCGCCGACGTACTGCCCTGGTACCGGGCCGCCGACCTGGTGGTGCTGCCCTCGCGCTGGGAGGGCATGGCGCTGGCCCCGCTGGAGGCGCTGGCCTGTGCCCGGCCCGTGGTGCTCAGTGACGTGGACGGCGCCCGCGAGAGCCTGCCGCCCGCGCTCGCCGGACGCTGCCTGGTGCCGCCGGAGGACCCGGACGCGCTGGCCGCCGCCGTGACCGGGCTGCTGTGCGACGCGCCGCTGCGCGCGGACCTCGGCGCCCAGGGCCGCCGGCACGTCCTGACCACGCACGACGTACGGGTGACCGCCGAGCGGATCGCGGACCTCTACCGCGACCTCCTCGGCACCCTGCCGTCCGTGTCCACCGAGCGCAGGGAGTCGACCCACCCGTGACCGCGGAAAGCATCGTCCCCTCGCCCAGCGCCTCCGGCATGGACTCCGGGTACGCCGTACGGCCCGCGCAGGGCTTCCGGTTCCCGGCCCGGCGCCCGCACTCCCCCACCGTCTCCCCGCTGCCGCTGCTCACCGCCGACCTCGCCGCCGCCGTGGCGGGCGCGCTCGTACTGGACGCGGCCGTGCGCGGGCCGCTCGTCGTGGCCGCGCTGGTCACCGGCGCCCTGCTGCTGCGGCCGCGCCCGGCGCGCGCGGTGGCCGGTGTGCTCGACGAACTCCCCTCCGTCTGCGGGCGGATCGCCGTGGTCTGGCTGGCGCTCGGCACGCTGACCGCCGCCACGGAACCCGGGCGCGCCCTGCCCCTGTCCGCGCTGGCCGTGGGCTGGGTGGCGCACGTGGTGGTCGCCTGCGCCGGCCGGACGGCCGTGCACCGGCGGCGCCGGGCGCTGCGGCTGCGGCTGCCGAGCACCGCGCTGGTGATCGGCCCCGCCGCGACCGCCCAGCGGGTCGCCGCCGCGCTGCTGCGGCAGCCGGAGTGCGGGGTACGTCCCGTCGGCGTGGTCACCGACCACCCGGACGGCAGCGCCGGGCTCCCGGTGCTGACCTGCGGCGAGCAGGTCGAGCGGGCGCTCATCCAGAACGGCGTCGGCACCGTCCTCACCGTCGACCCCGCCGTACGCACCGAGAAGGGCCCGCTGCTGCGGGCGCTCGCCGAGTCGGGCTGCGCGGTGTGGGAGGTGGACGCGGACTGCCCGGCGTACGAGATGCGGGAGCAGCTCGCCGGGTTCTCCGTACGGCGGCTCGATCTCGGCGCCCGGCGGCGCGGCAGCGTCGGCAAGCGGCTGCTGGACCTGGTCGTGTCGGGGGCCCTGCTGGTGCTGGCCGCGCCGCTGCTGCTGGCCTGCGCGCTGGTGCTGCGGCTCAGCGAGGGTCCGGGCGTGGTGTTCCGGCAGGAGCGCATCGGCAAGGACGGGCGCCCCTTCACCCTGCTGAAGTTCCGCACCCACCGTCCGGTGGACGAGCGGGAGTCGGCGACCCGGTGGAGCGTGGCGGACGAGCGGCGGATGAACCCGTTCTGCCGGTTCCTGCGCCGGACCTCGCTGGACGAGCTGCTCCAGCTCTGGAACGTCTTCCGCGGCGACATGAGCCTGGTCGGCCCGCGCCCCGAACGCCCTTACTTCGTCACGCAGTTCAGCCAGTGCTACCCCGGCTACGCGTCCCGGCACCGGATGCGGGTGGGCATCACCGGGCTCGCGCAGGTCAGCGGGTTGCGCGGGGACACCTCGATCGAGGACCGGGCGCGCTACGACAACGCGTACATCGACAACTGGTCGCTGTGGCAGGACGTCTGCATCCTGCTGCGCACCGCGGCCGCCGTCGTGCGGTCCACCGGGAGCTGACGGATGAGCCTCGCGCTGCCGCTCGGCCGCCCCCGGCACTGGTCCCCGGTGCTGCCGGTGCTCGCCGTGCTCTTCCTGCTCGCGCTGCCCCTCTCCTCCAGCGAGGGGGGCGGCGCGGGCCCGGCCGACGCGGCGTCCGCGCTCGTCGTCGGCGCCTGCCTGGTGCGGCTGCTGCGGGAGCGGGCCCGCCCGCTGTCCGCCAGGGCCGCGCTGGTGCTGGGGCTGCCGGTGGCCGGTGCGGCGCTCGCCGCGATGGGCGCCGCCTCCCCGGGCGCCGGCGTCGCCGGACTCGGCCGCTACCTCCAGGTCTTCGTCCTGGTCCCGGCCGCCGTGCTCCTCCTGATCCGCGACCGCCGGGACTTCCGGCTGCTGGCCTGGGCGCTGGTGGGCCTCGCGCTCTGGCAGGGCGCGGTCGGCGTGCAGCAGTACGTCACCGGCACCGGTGCCTCGTACCAGGGCCGGATGATCCGCGCGGTCGGCACCTTCGGGCCGTACGACGTGATGGGGATGGCCACCGTGGTGGCGTTCGGGCTGCTGTGCGCGACGGGCCTCGCCCTGGGGAAGGCGCCGGGGCGGGAGCGGGCGATCGCGGCCGGGTGCGCGCTGGTGCTGCTGGTGCCGCTGGCGCTCTCCTTCAGCCGGGGCGCGTGGATCGCCACCGCCGTCACCCTCACCGCGCAACTGCTGCTGGCCGGGGTCCGCCGGGCGCTCAAGGTGGGCGCCGCGGTGGTTGCGGCCGGGGTGGTGCTGGTGGGCGGGCTCGGGGTGGGCACGGCGATGCTCCAGGAGCGGATCGACAGCATCACCAAGGTCGCCGACGCCCCCGACCAGTCGGTCACCGACCGGTACACCATGTGGGCGGCGGCCACCGGGATGTGGCGCGAACACCCGCTGACCGGCGTGGGGTTGAAGGGCTTCCCGGAGTACCGGGACGGGCACGCCTCGCTGGCGCTGTCCTCGGGCAGCGACACCGAGGGCGCGGGCGTCGGCTTCCGCAGGCAGCCGCTGCTCTCCCCGCACAACATGTATCTGCTGGTCCTCGCCGAACAGGGCCTGATCGGGCTGCTGTGCCTGGCGGGCGGCTGGCTGGCGATGCTGGTGCTCGGCCTGCGCGGCCTGCGGGCCGCCCACCGTACGGGCCGGGGCCTGGACTGCGCGCTGATCGGCTGCGGCCTGCTGCTCTGGCAGCTCGTGGACTTCGTGTACGCCGACATCGGCGGCCCCTCCACCGTGCTGACGGCGGTGTGTCTGGGGCTGGTGGCGTGGTGGGCGCTGGTGGGCGCGGACCCGGAGGGTGCGCGATGACGCTGACGCCCGCTCCGGGACCGGAGACGACGGACTGGAAGCCTCCGCCGACCGAGCCAGAACACGCCCCGGTGACCCGGCGGTTCCTCGCCCGCGCCGCCCTGCTGACCGCCTCCCTGTCCGCCGCCGGTGCCCTGCTGGGACTGGTCCGGGACCAGTCGCTGGCCCGGCTGTTCGGGGCCGGGCGGGACACGGACGCCTTCCTGGTCGCCTGGACGGTGCCCGAGTTCGCGGCCACCCTGCTGATCGAGGACGGGCTGGCCTTCGCACTGATCCCGGCGTTCAGCATGGCGCTGGCCCGCCGTGCCCAGGGCGCTCCGGGAGATCCCGTACGGGCCCTGGTCAGGGGGACGCTGCCCCGGCTGACGCTGGCCTTCACCGTGGTGGGGGCGGTGCTCGCGCTCGGCGCTCCGCAGCTCGTCCAGGTGCTCGCGCCCGGCCTGCCCGACCCGGCCCTCGCCGTGGACTGCACCCGGCTCACCGCGACCTGCGTGCTCACCTTCGGGCTCGCCGGGTACTTCAGCGCGGCCCTGCGCGCCCACCGCCGCTTCCTGGCCCCGGCCGCGATCTACGTCGCGTACAACACGGGCATCGTCACCGCGATGTTCGCGCTCGGCGGGGTGTGGGGGGTGCGGTCGGCGGCCTTCGGGGTCGCGGCCGGCGGGGTGCTGATGGTCCTCACCCAGCTTCCCTTCCTGGTCGGCAGGTTACGCAATCGCCGGCCGGCGGGACCGACGCCGGTGCTGCCCTCCGCCAAGCCGCACTCGGTGAACCTGCCGCTGATGGCGACCGTGCTGCTGTTCGCGCTGTGCCGGCAGTCCCAGGTGCTGATCGAACGCTTCCTCGCCTCCAGCCTGCCCTCCGGCGCCATCTCGCACCTGAACTACGCCCAGAAGATCGCCCAGATCCCCATGACCATGTCGATGATGCTCTGCACGATCACCTTCCCGGTGGTCGCGCGGGCGCTCGCCGAGGGCGACACCGAGCGCGCCCGGGTCCGGGTGGAACGGGACCTCGCGGTCGCCTCCGGGCTGGTGCTGCTCGGCACGGCGGCGGTCGTGGCCTGCGCCCCGCAGATCGTCCACCTCCTCTTCCAGCGCGGCGCGTTCACCGCCCAGGACACGGCGGCCACGGCGGGCGTGATGCGGGTGTACGCCGTCGGCCTGCTCGGCCAGACGCTCACCGGCGTCCTGGTCCGCTCCTACTTCTCGGCGGGCCGCCCCACCTGGTACCCGCTCGGCGCCATGTCCGCCGGAGTGCTCGCCACCTGCGTCATCGGCGCGGCCACCGTCGGCACCCGGGGCGTGACGGGCATCGCCGCCGCCAACGCCGCCGGCATCACCCTCACCGCCGCGCTGCTGCTCTCCGGCATGCGCGGCCCCCGGCACGGCAGGCGGCGCGGGGTGCCGATCCGCACCCGGCACGTCCTGCGGGAGCTGAGCCGCCCGGCCGGGGCCGCGCTCGGCGCCGCCCTCGCCGGGTCCTGGGCCGCGAGCCTGCCCGTGGGGGCGCTCGCGGGGCTCGCCGCCGGGGGCCTCACCGTCGTCACCGTCTTCGTCCTGCTCGGCTGGGCCCTGGGCGCCCAGGGCTTCGCACCCGCCCTCCGTTCCGTACGCACCCACACCCGAAGGCTCGCTCATGCCGTCTTCCGTTGAGTCCGCGCCCGTCCTCCGCACCGGCTCCCCCCGGCCGGGCGGAGGCGGTCCCGTCCCGTGGATCGCCATGTACCACTCGGTCGGCGACTGCTCCGACGACCCGTACCGCGTCACCGTCACCCCGGCCCGGCTGGAGCGCCAGCTGCGCTGGCTGCGCGGGCGGGGGCTGCGGGGCGTGTCGGTGGGCGAGTTGCTGGCCGCCCGCGCGCGGGGCGCCGGGCGCGGCCTGGTCGGGCTCACCTTCGACGACGGGTACGCCGACTTCGTCACCGACGCGCTGGCGCTGCTGGCCCGCTGGGAGTGCACGGCCACCCTGTTCGTGCTGCCCGGCCGGCTCGGCGGCGAGAACACCTGGGACCCGCTCGGCCCGCGCAAGCCCCTGCTGACCGCCGACACCGTGCGCGAGGCCCACCGGGCCGGGGTGGAGATCGGCTCCCACGGCCTGACCCACGTCGACCTCACCCGCGCCGACGACACCGTCCTGCACGCCGAGGTCAGTGACAGCCGGGCCCTGTTGACCGAGCTGACCGGCGCCCCGGTCCAGGGCTTCTGCTACCCGTACGGCACGGTCGACGGGCGGGTGGCCGAGGCCGTACGGCAGGCCGGTTACGGCTACGCCTGCGCCATCGACCCCGGCGAACTGAGCGGCCCGCACGCGCTGCCCCGCGTGCATGTGGGGCAGAACGACAACGCCGTGCGGCTGTTCCTGAAGTACCGGCTGCACCGGCTGCGCCGCCGACCCGTGGCGGGGCTGTGATGCGGGCGCTGCACGTCATCACCGGCCTCGGAGTGGGGGGCGCCGAGCAGCAACTGCGGCTCCTGCTGCGCCATCTGCCCGTCGAGTGCGACGTGGTCACGCTGACCAACCCGGGCCCGGTGGCGGCCGGTCTGCGGGCCGACGGGGTGCGGGTGGCCGACCTCGCCATGGGCGGCAACCGCGACCTGGCCGCACTGCCCCGGCTGGCCCGGCTGATCCGGCGCGGCCGCTACGACCTGGTCCACACCCACCTCTACCGGGCCTGTCTCTACGGCCGGCTGGCGGCCCGGCTCGCGGGCGTGCGCGCGGTGGTCGCCACCGAGCACTCCCTGGGTGACTCCCAGATGGAGGGGCGCCCGCTCAACTCGGGTGTACGCGCGCTGTATCTGGCCGGGGAACGCCTGGGCCGCTCCACGGTCGCCGTCTCGCCCACGGTCGCCGCCCGGCTGGCCCGCTGGGGTGTACCGGAGCCGCGTATCGCGGTCGTCCCCAACGGCATCGACCTGGAGCCCTTCCGCTTCGACCCGGAGCGGCGGGCGCGCGTCCGCGCCCGACTGGGCATCCCCGACGAGGCGTTCGTGATCGGTGGCGTCGGACGGCTGGCTCCGGCCAAGCGGTTCGACGTCCTGATCGGGGCTCTCGCCCGGCTGACACCCGACTGCCGGCTCCTGCTGGCCGGAGGCGGTCCCGAAGAAGGCGCCCTCCGCCGCGCCGCCGCCGCGGCCGGGGTCTCGGACCGGGTGCTCTTCACCGGCGAGGTCCCCGGCCTCCCCGACGGTACGGCCGGACCCGACCTGCCCACGCTGACCTCGGCGATGGACGTGCTCGCCGCCCCCTCCCCGGAGGAGGCGTTCGGGCTGGCCGTCGTCGAGGCGCTCGCGGCCGGCCTCCCCGTGCGCTACGCCTCCTGCCCGGCCGTGGAGGACCTCCCGCCCGAGGCCGCGCCAGGCGCCGTGCGGGTACGCGGCGGAGCCGACGCGTACGCCGCCGCGCTCGCCGGGGTCCGCGCCGCCGGGCCGGGTCCGCGCACGGTCCCGGAGGCGGCCCGTCACTACTGCATCACCCGCAGCGCCGCCCGGCTGATGGACGTCTACACCTCGGCGCTCACCCGTACGGTCCCCTCGCCCCGACACCCTTAACGGAGGCAGCCCCTCATGACCGAGAATCCCACCCGGCGCCGTCGCGCCGGCCGCCTGCCGGGCTCCCGCTCCCTGCCGCCCTGGTCGCTGGTGGCCGCCGGGGTCGTCGCGGGCGGGCTGATCGGCGGCGGGTACGGCCTGCTCAAGGCTCCCGCCTACACGGCGACCAGCTATGTCATCGCCGTCCCCGCCGAGCGCTCGGACACCTCCTCCGCGCTCGGCTTCGCGCAGGCGTACGGCAGGGTCGCCACCCAGCCCGCCGTGCTCGCCGAGGCGCAGGCGCGGGCCGGGGTGCCGGTGAGCACCCTGGCCGAGAGTGTGCGTACGGCCACCTCGCCGGACGCCCCGATGGTCGCCGTCTCCGCCACCTCCGGGCAGCCCGCGCGGGCCGCCGCCATGGCCAACGCGGTCGCCGCCGCGCTCACCCGGCAGGCCGACGCGAGCAGGAAGGCCACGCACGTCGAGCTGCTCCAGTTCTCCCGCGCGGTCCGGCCGACCGAGCCGTCCTCGGCGTCGGCCGGGGTGACCACCCTGGTCGGCGCGGGTGCGGGCGGGCTGCTCGGCGGGCTCGCCCTGCTGGTCCGGCCGGGACGCCGGGAGGAGACCGAGGCCGCGCTCGCGGCCCCGCTGCCCGGCCCGGCCTTCGCCGCCGACGCCCGCGGCCGGCTGTGACGGCGACGTACGCGGCGCGCCCGGCAACCTGCGCGCGTCCCGCGCTCACCACCCAGCTCCTCACCGACGAGACGGCGTTCGCGGCCCTCGCCCCCGCCTGGGGCCGCCTGCACCGGCGCTGCGCCACCGCGACCCCGTTCCAGAGCCATGCCTGGCTGCACTCCTGGTGGCAGTCGTACGGCAGGCCCGGCAGGCTCCGCGTCCTGCTGGTGCGCTCGGGCCGGGACCTGGTCGCCGCCGCTCCCCTCACCTTCACCCGGCGTGCCTTCCCCGCGCTGGTCCCGCTGGGCGGCACGGTCTCCGACTACGGTGACGTCCTGCTCGACGACGCCGACGACGGCCGCGCCCTCGCCGCCCTGACCGACGCCCTGTGGACGGCCGCCCGCACCGCCCTGATCGACCTGCGCGAGGTACGCCCCGGCGGCGCCGCGGAGCGGGTCTACGACCGCTGGCCGGGACCGCGCCGACGCGTGCCGGACTCCCTGTGCCTGGAGCTGCCCCCGGTGCCGATGGACGAGCTGCTCACCCGGCTGCCGTCCCACAAGGCCCAGCGGGTACGGGCCAAGCTGCGCAAGCTGTCCGCGCTCGGGGTGGCCCGGCGCACGGCCGGTCCCGGTGAGGCGGAGGCCGCGGTGGCCCGGCTGCTGGAGCTGCACCGGCTCCAGTGGCAGGGCCGGAAGGTGACGCCCGAGCATCTGCGGCCCCGCTTCAGGGAGCACCTGGTGCGCGCGGTGGAGCCGATGGTCCGCTCCGGGGACGCGGTCGTCACCGAGTTCCGCATCGGCGAGGAGGTCGTCGCCGTCGACCTCACGCTGCTCTCCCCGAGCCTCGCGGGCGGCTACCTCTACGGCGCCCATCCCTCGCTGCGCGAACGCAAGGCGGACGTCGCCGTCATGCTGCTGGACGCCTGTGCCGCGCACACCGCCGAGGGCTCCCACGGCGCGCTGAGCCTGATGCGCGGCGACGAGCCGTACAAGCACCACTGGCGCCCCGACCCGGCGCCCAGCGGGCGGCTGCTGCTGGCCCGGCGCCGCACCGCGCCGCTGCTGTCGGCCGCGCTGTCCGACGCGGCGGCCCGCCGCCGGGGCAAGGCGGCCCTGGCCCGCCTCGGCGAGCGCCGGCCCGGTTAGCGGGCGCCCGGCAGCCGGTCGAAGCGGAGGCAGACCCGGCCACCGAGCCAGAACTCCACCCAGTTCCCCATCGCCAGTTCCGAGCAGTCGGCGGGGGTCTTCGTCCCGGAGGTGGGGGTGGGGGTGGGCTCGGGGGTCAGGGTCACCGGGGTCGGTGTAGGGGTCGGCGTAGACGTGACCGTAGGGGTCGGCGTCGGGGTCGGGGTCGGCGTCGGCGTCGGCGTCGGCGTCGGGGTAGGCGTGGTCAGTCCCGTGCGCCCGTACAGCGTCTGCCGGTACACCTTCGCCGCGCTCGGGTTGGCCGGGCACTGCCAGACGCCGTGCGGGCAGTAGTCGGTGAGGGTGTTGTACAGCGGGCGGTGCTCGTCCATCCAGGCGAGCATCCGCCGCATGTACTCGGGGTTGTCGCCGTTGCGGAACAGCCCCCACTCCGGGTACGAGACCGGCTTGCCGTGCGCCTTGGCGAAGTCGACGTGGGCCTGGAGGCCGTAGGGCTCGGTGATCTGCTCGTCGAAGGGCATCCCGGCCGGCTGGTCGTAGGAGTCCATGCCGATGATGTCGACGGTGCCGTCACCGGGGTAGCACTCGGTCCAGGGCACGGCGTCCCGGCCCCTGCTGGGGGTGAAGTCGAAGCGGAACCTCTGTCCCGGCACGGCGCGCATGGTGGCGACGATCCGGTTCCAGTACGCCTTCCACGCCTCGGGGTCGGGCCCGCAGCGGTGGGTGTAGGTGATGCCGTTCATCTCCCAGCCGAGCACCAGCACCGTGTCCGGCACGCCGAGCTTGACCAGCTTCTCGGCGAGCGCGCGGAAGTGCCCGTCGAACTGTCCGGCGGCGGCCTGCCTCAGCAGCAGCCGTACCTGGGCGTCGGAGAGGTGTTCCTCGTTGCGCTCCTGCATCGGCACGTTGAGGACGAGGGTGCGGTCGGCCTTGTCGCGCCGCCAGTGCGCCCACGGGTCCAGGAAGCCCGGCGAGCCCTCGATGTCCCGCCACTGTCCGCCCGGCAGATAGGTGTGCGCGACCTTCAGCTCGGCGCCGCCGAGCCAGTTGGCGAGGGCGGGAATCCGGGCGATCCCCAGGGGGCCGGAGTCGAGGAACGCCCCGAAGTCGGGTCCCCGGTTGACGGGCGGGGGCGCCGGGGTCGCGGTGGGGGCCGGGGCCGGTCCGGGCGCCGTCCGGTGCGGTCCGGCGGCGACGCCGGGGGCGGCCAGGGCCACCGACACGCCGATCGCCGCGGCGAGGAGGGACAGCCGCCCCCGCCGGGTCCTGCGCCACTGTGGAGCCATCCCGGCCCCTCCCTCCGCCCGGCCCTGCCCTCGCGCCGTGAACAGCGCCTGTACTGACACCCAGTCACACGCACCGGGAGCTCGCCAGCGCGGTTACGGCTTGCGGGTGGCCTCGGCCCCCACGTGGGTGAACGGCGAAGGCCCCGCCGGAGTTATCCGCGCGGGGCCGCCCGGCTGGCCGCTCCCGGCCCGTCGGCGTGGCGAGCAGCCGGAGGGGGCACGGCCGGAAAGGATGCGTACGGCGCCGTGGCGGTACGGCGCCGTCACCTCTGGGTGCCGGGCGCTCGGGTCCGGCACCCGGTGGTCAGCGGTGCCGGGACATCGTCCGGCCGCGCCGGAACAGCAGGACTCCGGCGGCGATCAGCACGGCACCGGCGCCCGAAGTCGCCCACAACATGCGCGAGTTGTTACCGGTGTGCGGAAGGGTGGGCGGAGTGGTGTGCCCACCGGGAGGCGGTGTCGTGTGCCCACCGGGAGGCGGAGTGGTGTGCCCTCCCGGAGGGGGCGTGGTGTGCCCGCCGGGAGGCGGTGTCGTGTGACCTCCGGGCGGGGGCGTGGTGTGTCCGCCGGGAGGAGGCGTGCTCTCCTCACCGCCGTACGGAGGCGGAGTGGTCTCGTGGCCGCCATAGGGCGGAGGAGACGTTTCTTCACCACCGTAGGGAGGCGGAGTGGTCTCGTTGCCCCCATAGGGCGGAGGGGTGGTCTGCTCGCCGCCGTAGGGGGGAGGAGACGTTTCTTCACCACCGTAGGGAGGCGGAGTGGTCTGCTCGCCGCCGTAGGGCGGGGGCGTCGTCTCGTCATCGCCGTACGAGGGCGGACGGGTCGTCTCCTCGTCGTGGCCGTACGACGGCGGAGACGTCGTCTCCTCGTCGTGGCCGTACGCGGGGGGCGGTGTCGTCTCGTCGTCGTCGCCGTACGAGGCGGGCGCGGTGGTGACCGGGGCGCTCGGCTCGTCGTGGCCGTAGGACGGGGGCGGGGTGGTCTCGTCGTCCCCGTACGAGGCCGGCTTGGTCTCCTCGGCGCCGTACGCGGGCGGGGTCTTGACCGGGGTGCTCGGTTCGTCGTCGTCACCGTAGGACGACGGCGCGGTGGTGCGGGGCGCCTTGGGGAGGGCGTCCTTGACGCAGGCGCGGCCGACGGCCGGGTTCAGCGCGGCCGCCACATCGACGGAGTGCCCGCAGATGTCGACCGGGACGTGCACCGGCACCTTGAGGGTGTTGCCGGACAGCGCGCCGTGAGAGCCCTGTGCGGCTCCGTGCGCTCCCGAATCGGCGAGCGCCTGACTGACGTACAAGGACAGCACACCCGTCGCGGCGGCGGCCACGACCATGCCCTTGCTCAGGGTCTGTCGCAATCTCGTGGTCTTCCTGCTCGAAGAAGTGGGAAGGCCGGCCCCGGAACGCAGATTCACATTGGATCAACGGTCCGGGGCCGGCCTGAACGCAGCCGTGGGGCTGGTGCCTTGCGTTATGCGCGTCAGTCGTTGACGCAGGCGTTGCCGAACGCCGGGTTCAGCAGGCCGATCACGTCGATGGAGTTGCCACAGACGTTGACGGGGATGTGGATCGGGACCTGGATCACGTTGCCGGACAGCACGCCCGGCGAACCGACCGCGGCACCCTCGGCACCGGCGTCGGCGAAGGCGGGAGCCGCCCCACCCAGAGCCAGGATGGCGCCGGCGACGACAGCAGCGCTCTTCTTCATGGTCTTTCCCTTCTCTGCGGTCATGCCTTGTGACGGCCGAAACCGAGCGAGCACAACTTGAACGGCTCGCACCATGACCGGCAGGCTGTAGAACGAGGAATAGACGGCGGAAGAAACTATGGAACGCGCGTCGCCTGCCAATTCACTCGAACGCCCCCAGGGAATTGACAGCATGGAGCAACCCGGAGGGCCTGGAAACGGACAGAGAAAACCGCCCGGCGGCACGGGAAATACGTGCTGCCGGGCGGTTTTCCTGAAGCGCTCGCGCCTGCGTCAGTTGTTGGCGACGCCGTTGCCCGCGAGGACGGAGACGTCGTCGACGAGGTGCGACAGCGGCTCGTCGTTCTTCGCCTGGGTGGAGTTCTCGGCGCACTGCTGGTTCTGGGGCGAGGACAGGACGGGGATGTCCTGGACACCGACGTTGATCAGGGCCAGCACCGACTGGACGTTCGCCTTGACCGGCAGGCCGACGCAGAGCTTGTTCACGGAGCTCTGCACCAGTGTGGCCTGCGGGCTGAGGTCGCCGTTGGTCACGTTGTTGCCGAACGCCTCGGTGGCGCCGTTGCCGCTGAACGACGTGGTGCCCGTGTCGTTGCCGATGGCAAGCGCCTGAGGGGCCGCCGCCGCCGACACGCCCACGAAGGACGCGGCGACCGCCGCCGCGGCCATTGCCTTCTTCAGCATTTCGCTTTCCTTTCCTGGCTGCTCGCCAGATGCTTTCCTGGCTGCTCGCCAGACGGTCGTTCCTGCGGAGACATCAACCCGGGGGACGCCGATTGGTTGCGGTAAGTCACCCGATCGGATCGCTTCCGGTGCGCGGAGGAGACGACGTCCTCGCCGAGGCGCGCGGCCGTTTTCCCGCGCGCCCTGTCGGCCGTTGGAGTGAACGGGAGCAACTCCGTCCCCGGCCCGGCAGTTGTGCCGGGCACTCCGATGGACGGGGTTTCTCCAGAAGGGAATCGCAAGTGATCAAGAAGGTTCTGGCCGCCGCCGCGGTCGCCGCGTCCGTTGCCGGCGTCTCCGCCGCCGCCGCGTCGCCGGCCCTGGCCATCGGCAACGACACCGGTACGACGTCGTTCAGCGGCAACGGCGCCTCCCAGGCGTTCGGCAACTCCGCGACGTACGGCAACATGAGCCCGCAGATGGCGCTCATCCAGGGCTCGCTCAACAAGCCCTGCATCGGCCTGCCCGCGAAGGTCAACGCCCAGTCCCTGGTGGCCCTGCTCAACGTCGGCGTGCAGGACATCCCGATCCTGTCCTCGCCGCAGAACCAGCAGTGCGTCGAGAACTCGACCCAGGCCAAGGGCGACGAGCCGCTGTCGCACATCCTGGACGACATCTCCGCGCTCTCCGGCAACGGCGCCGGCAACAACTGAGCCGCCGTACGCTCACGGGCCCCGCGCGGGGCCCGACCCCGCGGGCCGCCGACATCTTCGGCGGCCCGTCGGTGTTTCAGGGGGCGGCCGAGCCGGGGGGCGTTTGTGCACTCATCGGACTGCGCTGCCCCGATAGGGTCAAAGACCGCAACCCCGGCGCCCGCTTCCCCGTTGACGATCACGCAGCTCCTCCCCGGAGTCCGCCTTTCGAAGGGAACCAACATGAAGAAGCTGTGGGCAACCGCGGCCGTCGCCGCCTCCGTCGCCGGCCTCGCGGGCGCTGCCGCCCCGCAGGCCCTGGCCATCGGTGACGACCACGGCACCACGTCGTTCAGCGGCAACGGCGCCTCGCAGTCGTTCGGCAACTCGGCCACCTACGGCAACATGAGCCCGCAGCTGGCTCTGGTCCAGGGTTCGCTGAACAAGCCCTGCATCGGCCTGCCGGCGAAGCTCAACGCCCAGTCCCTGGTGGCCCTGATCAACGTCGGCATCCAGGACATCCCCGTCCTGTCCTCGCCGCAGAACCAGCAGTGCGTCGAGAACTCGACCCAGGCCAAGGGCGACGAGCCGCTGTCGCACATCCTGGACGACATCTCCGCGCTGTCCGGCAACGGTGCCGGCAACGGCTGATCGAGCCCCCCGCAGCGGCGGCCCACCGGTTCCGACCGGTGGGCCGCCGCCGTGTGTACGGGCTCCCGTCAGGACACGATGTCCTTGCGGGCGAAGCCCCGGAAGGCCAGGGCGAAGAGGACCAGGGCGTAGGTGACCGAGACCGAGGCGCCCTGGGCCATGCCGGCCCACTCCGCGTGCGGCTGGAGGAGGTCGGCCCAGGCGAACTGCCAGTGCGCGGGCAGGAAATCCCGCCAGTCGCCGAGCGCCGTCACCGCGTCCAGCACGTTCCCGACGATGGTCAGCCCGACCGCGCCGCCCACCGCGCCGAGCGGGGCGTCGGTCCGGGTGGAGAGCCAGAACGCCAGCCCGGCGGTGACCAGTTGCGAGACGAAGAGGTACAGCACCACCACGGCCAGCCGCCCGACCGCCGTTCCCGCCTCCACCGCCCCGCCGGTCGGCACGAGCAGCGGGCCCCAGCCGTACGCGGCCGTGCCCACCGCGAGGGCCACCGTGGGCAGCAGGATCATCGCGGCCAGGCTCATGCCGAGCGCCACCGCGAGCTTGGACAGGAGCAGCCGGGCCCTCGGCACCGGCGCCGCCAGCAGATAGCGCAGCGAGGACCAGCCGGCCTCCGAGGCGACCGTGTCCCCGCAGAACAGGGCGACCGGGACGACCAGCAGGAAGCCGGCCGAGACGAAGAGGCTGACGGCGGCGAAGTTGGCGCCGGACGCGGTGGCCGTGTCCATCAGGGAGATCCTGCGCCCCCGCCCGGCCGGGTCACCGCCGATCGCGAACGCGGCCAGCAGGATCAGCGGCAACGCGGCCAGGACGGCGCCCATGACCAGCGTGCGGCGCCGCCCGAGCTGGCGGACGAGCTCCACGCGTACGGGCAGGGTGCGCGAGGCGCGGTAGCCGGGTGCCGTCTCCGCGGTCTCGGTGAGCGTGCTCACGCGGAGCCTCCGATCAGGGTGAGGAAGGCGTCCTCCAGACGCCGGTGCGGGCCGACGGAGAGCACGGGCACCTCCAGCCGGACCAGGTCCACGACGAGTGCGGCGGCGGTGTTGCCGGGTTCGAGGCGGATCAGCAGTGCGTCCTCGGTCCGTACGGCGGAGGCGACGCCGTCCAGGGCGGCCACCTTGTCCACGACCGGGTCGGCGAGGGGGATGCCGGTGCCGACCAGCAGGGTGTCGCCGGAGCCGACGATCTCCCGGACCGGGCCCGCCTGGACCAGCCGGCCCCGGTCCATGACGACCAGGTGGGTGCAGGACTGCTCGACCTCGGCCAGGAGGTGGCTGGAGACGATGACGGTGCGTCCGGCGGCCGCGTACCGGATCAGCACCTCGCGCATCTCGCGGATCTGCGGCGGGTCCAGGCCGTTGGTGGGCTCGTCCAGGATCAGCAGGTCGGGCAGGCCCAGCATGGCCTGGGCGATGGCCAGGCGCTGGCGCATGCCCTGGGAGTAGGTGCGTACCGCGCGGGCCAGGGCGTCGCCGAGGCCGGCGATCTCCAGGGCCTCCGCGAGACGGGCGTCCTCAGCCGGACGGCCGGTGGCCCGCCAGTACAGCTCCAGGTTCTCCCGGCCGGTGAGGTGGGGCAGGAATCCGGCGCCCTCGACGAAGGCGCCGACGCGGGAGAGGACGGGGGCGCCGGGGCGGACGGCGTGGCCGAAGACGCGGATCTCGCCGCCGTCGGGCCGGATGAGGCCCATCAGCATGCGCAGGGTGGTGGTCTTGCCCGCGCCGTTGGGGCCGAGCAGTCCGAGTACCTGGCCCTTCTCCACGCGGAAGGCGAGGTCGCGTACGGCGTATCTGTCCGACGACTTGGCGTAGCGCTTGCTCAAGCCGGTGATGACGAGCGGGACTTCGGCCAGTTCCGGGTCGGGTGCGGGGGCCGTGGTGCGGCGGCGGGCGGTGAGGAGGAGGGCGAGGGCCGCCGCGGCGCCCGCGAGGGGGAGCCACCAGACCCAGGAGGGCAGCGCGGTGGCCGCCGTGGTGACGGCGGGGGCCGTGGGCACGCTCAGCGGCCCCGTGAGGGAGACCGTGTAGGTCGCGGGGGCGGTGGGTGAGGCGTAGCCGAGGTCGGTGGTGGCGAGGACCAGGCGGAGGCGGTGGCCCTGCTGCACCTCGTGGTCGACGGGCGGGAGGGTGACGGTGACGTCCTTGCCCGCCTTGGCGCCGGTGATCCGGATCGGGGTGACGAGCTGGCCGGGGAGTACCTGGCCGCCGCCCGGGCCGACGTCGTAGAGCTTGGCGAAGAGGACCACGTCGGCGCTGGTGGACCGCACGTGGACGCGGGCCGTCGGGGTGCCGGTGATACGGAGGGCGGTGCGCTGCGGCGGCGCGTCGAACTTGGCGTACTGGCCGGGGAAGTCCAGGGAGACCCCGGTGCCGAGGGCGGAGAGCTGGGCGAGGCCGCCTCCGCCGAGGCCCGGCAGGGCGGATACGGCGGGCGGACTGGCGCCGGCCGGGTTGGCGACGCGCTGCGCGCGGCCGGTGAGGGGGACGGTGCGGGGGTCGCCGCGCAGGCCCGGGTAGGCGTCGGCGGTGGCGCCCCGGCTGCGGGTGCTGCCGTCGGTGGAGTCGACTCCGCCGGTGCGGGTGACCCGGAAGGCGGGCCCCGTGCCGACCGGCTCGCCCTTGAGGTAGTGGTCGAACCAGTCCCGTACCCGCCCCTGGACCCGGCCGGTCTCCAGGTCTCCTCCGTCGTGGCCGCCCGCGACCCAGTCGACCTTGACGGGGGCGCCGTTGGCCCGGATCGCGCGCTCGGCGGCATCGGACTGGGCGAGGGTGAACAGGGAGTCCGTCTGGCCCTGGAAGAGCAGGGTGGGGACCTTGATCCGGTCGGCCACGGCGGCGGGTGAGCGGCGCTGGAGCAGGGCCCGGGCGTCGGCGTCGGGGACCCCGGACTGGGCGACGCGCTGGTACATCGCGCACAGCTCGGGCTCGAACCGCCCGCAGCCGCCGGCGGAGTTGAAGAAGACGCCGGTCCACAGCCGCTTGAACACGCCGTTCGGGAACAGGGCGTCGGCGAGGTCCCAGTAGGTGACGGCGGGCGCGATGGCGTCGACGCGCGGGTCGTTTCCGGCCGCCAGCAGGGAGATCGCCCCGCCGTACGAACCGCCCGCGATGCCGACGCGCGGGTCGCCGGGCTTGTCGAGGCGGACCTCGGGCCTCTTGGCCAGCCAGTCGAGGAGGCGGGAGACGTCGGCGACCTCGTGCGCCGGGTCGTTGAGCCCGATCCTGCCCGTCGAGCGGCCGAACCCCCGGGCGGACCAGGTGAGTACGGCGTACCCGTGACCGGCGAGGTCCTCGGCCTGGGCGCGCAGGTCGTCCTTGCTGCCGCCGAAGCCGTGGGCCAGGAGGGCGGCGGGGCGCCGGCCGCCGCCCCCCGAGGTGAAGTAGGAGGTGTCCACGCGGGTGCCGTCCGCCATGGTCAGGACCTGGTCGGTGCGGTGCGGGCGGGGCGTGTCGGACGCGGTCGCGGTCCACGTGCCGGTGGCGGCCAGCAGTACGGCGGCCCCCAGCGCGGCGGCGGCCCGCCGGGGCTTCTTCAGCAGCCGGGGCACTCGGAGATCCATGACCCAACGGTACGGGCCGCCCTCCCCGCCGGACGGCCCCGCCGGGCTGAACCCCCGCCCCTCCTTCGGGAGTACGGGTCCGGGCGGGCGTACTGCGGGCGCGGTAGGGAGGGGTGCCGGGTCAGCTCCGGGTGTCCTCGGGGAGCGAGACCAGCCAGTGGGTGTCGCGGCGGGGCCGCAGGTACAGCGCCCAGTACAGGGTGGCCGCGGCGGTGATCCCGCCGGTCAGGAGCAGGTAGACGGGGTCCTGCTGGACGAGGACGTAGCCGAGGACGGCGATGAGCAGCACGGGTACGGCCGGCCACAGCGGCATCCGCCAGGCCGGGGTGTGCCGGTGGCTGTCGCGGCGGCCCAGCAGGGCGGCGACGGCGACGAGCAGGTACATGGCGGTGACGGAGACCCCGGTGACGCCGTACAGGGTGTCCAGGTCGACGAAGCAGAGCAGCGCGCCGGGGATGCCGACGGTGAGGGTGGCGACCCAGGGCGAGCCGAACCGGCCGAGCCGGGAGAGCAGGTTGTTGACCGGGCCGGGCCACGCCTTGTCGCGGGCGGAGGCGAACAGGACGCGGGAGTTCTGGATGACCATCACGATGCCCGCGTTGACGATGGCGAGGGCGACGCACAGGCTGACGAACGTACCGACGGCCGTGCTGGACCAGGCCGTCACCATCGCGCTGAGGTCGCCGCCGGTCAGGTCCTTCAGGTCGGTGGCGCCCATGGTGATGGCGGCGACCGGCACCAGGATGATCACGGTGGAGATGGCGAGGGTGGCGAGCACGGTGCGGGCCACATCCCGGCGCGGGTGCTCCAGTTCCTCGGAGAGGTAGACGGCGGTCGAGAAGCCCTGGGTGACGAAGAGGGCGATGGCGAGTCCGGAGACGACGAGTGCGGCGGTGACGGGGTCGGTGCCGCCGTGGGCTCCGGCCACCTCCATGGAGATCAGGCTCCCGGCACCCCGGTGGGCGTGGGAGAAGCCGAGCACCGCGACGACGGCCGCCGCGATCACCTCCAGGACCAGGAAGACACCGGTGATCCAGGCGTTGGCGCGCAGGTCGAGCAGCCCGGCGAGGGTGGCGAGCAGCATGACCCCGGCGCCGGTGAGGGCGGGGTCCACGTGCACGAGCGGGGCTATGTAGTCGGCGGTGCCCATGGCGATGACGGGCGGCACGATCACCACGACCAGCAGCGACAGCACGAACACCAGCCAGCCCGCGAGGCGCCCGGCGAGGGTGGAGACCATGGCGTACTCGCCGCCCGCGCTCGGGATGAGAGTGCCCAGCTCGGCGTAGCAGAACGCCACCGCGATACAGAGCACGGAGCCGATGGCGATGGTGAGCGCGGTCGCGGTGCCGAGGGTGCCGAAGAGGTCCGGGACGACCACGAACAGGGTGGAGGCGGGCGTCACGCAGGAGAGCGTCAGCAGGGTGCCGCCGACGACGCCGATGGAACGCTTGAGTTTCCGCCGCCCGTCACCGGTCTCTGCGGCGTGGGCTGGCTCGGCGTGGCGGAGCGTGTCGGTCATGCGGCGTCCGATCGACTCGTGCGGTGAGGACTCGGGCGGGAGCGGTATCGCCTCCGGCGGCTCGCGGTGTGTCGTACGTCTCGCTCCCGGCGCTGCATGGAACACCGACGAAAACCACCACGTCAATGGGTGCCGGCCTACGAAATCCGCAGCTCTGACGGGCCGTTGGCGACCGAAACAGCACCATCTCGCAAGCGCCCGCGCCCTCCTCGCCCGTACGGGAACCGCAGGCCGTGGCCGAAAAAAGACGGGCCCGAAGGCGACGGAAGCCGCCTTCGGGCCCGGTCGAGAGGGCGTTCCCGCTTACGTGTGCCTGCTCAGCCGGTCCTCCAGCCGCACCAGGTCCCCGGTCTCCTCGGTGTGCCCGGCGGCGGTCAGGAGGGTGATCGCCGCGGTGAGGCGGGCGCGGGCGTCGTGGCGGCGCTCCTGGTGGAGCCCCTCCACGGCGGCCGCGAACCGGACGCACTCGGCCCACTGGGCGGCGGTCTCCGCATCCGGCCCCGGCTCGCCGAGCAGGTCGAGCGCCTTCTCCAGGGCGGTCACCGCGGCCTCGTACTCGCCGGCGTAGGTGTTGACCCGGCCGTACTCGTAGGCCAGGGCGGCGTCCAGGGAGTGGGCCTGGGCCTGGTGGCCGGCGGCACGGGCCTCGTCGGCGATCCGGCCCGCGTCGGCGAGCAGGTCGAGGGCGTCGGCCAGGCCGTCGGGACCCTGCCGCTCGGCCTGGAGGCGGGCGAGTTCGCGCAGGGCACCGCTGATCCGGTCGTGGCGCGGGGCGCGGGCGTGGGCGGCGAGCGCCTGGTCCACGGCCTCGCGGGCCCGGGGGAACTCGCCCGACCCGGCGAGGAGTACGGCCGTCTCGGCGGCGATCATGGCGTGGCTGCCCGGGTCGTCGTCCCACCCCGCCGATTCGGCGGCGAGCGCGGCGAACTCCGCCGTGGCGGCCCCGAGGTCGTCCGCCGCGCGGAACGCGCGGGCGCGGGCCAGGCGGAGCTGGGCCACCAGCCGGTCGTCCACCTTCCCGCCGGCGACGTCGGGTTCGGCGAGGAGGGAGTCGAGCAGGGCTATGCAGTCCTCCTCGCGACCGAGGTCCAGGCTGAGGTGGGCCACGTCGGTGTAGGTGCAGAACGCCTCCACGCGCTTGCCGTCGCGGAGGTCCAGCTCGGCCGAGCGGGTCAGGAGACGCAGTGCCTCGTCGGGCTCGCCGAGGCGGAGGCACGCCTGGGCCAGGTCGGCGTGGAGCCGGGCGGTGCCCGAGCGGGCGGCGGGCTGTTCGGCGGCCAGCCGCAGAGCCTCGGTCAGGCTCTCGCGGGCGGCGCGGGCGTCCCGGAGCCCGAGCTGGACCCGGCCGCGCAGGCCGAGGGCGCGGGGCAGGTGCCAGGAGGGTCCGTGCGCCCTGAGCCGCTCCAGGAGGGCGTCGAGTTCGCTGATCGCGCCGGGCAGGTCCCCGGCGAGGGCGTGGGTGCTGGCCCGCATCATCAGGGCGCCGGAGATCTGGCCGGCGAGGTCGTGCCGGGTGGCGAACGCGTGCAGCAGGTCCGCCTCGGCGAGGACCGGAGCGCTGTGCTCCTCCTCCCGCGACGCCTGGAACCGCAGGGCGAGCGCGGTCGCCCGCAACCGCAGCAGCCGGGCCTCCTGGTAGGGCGCGAGGCCGGGCGTCTCCTCCTGCAGGCGGACGATCGCCGCGTGGGCGGCGGTCAGCGCGGTGACCTTCGTCCCGGTCGCGTCGGTGGCCTCCTCCGGAGCGGTCTCGGCACGGGCGACCAGGGCACCGGCCCGGGAAACGGCCGCGGCGCCCGCTTCCCCCGCCGCGTCGTAGAGCGCGGCGGCCTCGTCCATGAGGGCCGCGGCGGCCTCGTACCGGTCCTCGGCCGCCTGGTTCGCCTCGTCGGACAGCAGGTCGGCGCGGAGCCGGGCGAGCGGGCCCACGTCGGGGTCGTCGGGGTGCGTGTAGCCGGGGGCGGCCACGAGGGCGCGCAGCCGGGTCCAGTGGGCCGCGTCGTCCGGGTGCCCCTGCCGTTCCAGCTCCCGCGCCCGCCGGATGAGCGCGGGCAGCGACTCCGGGAGGTTCGCCGTGGGTACCGCGACGGGCGCGGCCGGGGCCACGTCGTCGAGGGCGCGGGTGCGCAGGGTGAGTTCGAGTGTCTCCAGGAGCGGGGCGCGGTCCAGGCGGGCGCGGCGGCGGTCGGTGTGGGCGGTGGTGCCGTTGCGGGCGTCGAAGCGGGCGGCGAGGTCGTCGGCGCGGGCGCGCACCTCTGCGCGCAGGGCGGTCGCCGTCCAGGTGCGGCCGGAGGGTCCGGCGGCGGGCAGCCCGCCGTGGCCGAGGGCCTCGACGCGCTGGAGGAGGACTTCGACGCCGGTGAGGAAGTCGTACTGGTCCAGCGGCGAGTCCACCTCCTCGAACAGGTTCCGGTTCTCGGCGAGGAGCTCCAGGCCGCGCGCCTCGTTGCCGGTGAGCGCGCAGAACTCCAGGTGCCGGCCGGTCTCGCCGGACATCGAGGGGTTGCGGCGGCAGGCGCGGTACCCGGTGAGGTGGAGTTCACGGGCCCGGTCGGCGCGGCCGGTGCGCAGCAGGGGCAGCAGCGCGTACGAGACGGAGCGGGCGGGTTCCTCCTGGCAGGACTCCTTGCCGGCCAGAACGGGCTCCCAGACGGCCAGCGCCCGCTCGTCGTCGCCCGCCGCGAGGTGGTGGCGGGCCCGCTCGCAGATCTCGCACGCCTCGCAGTCGCTGAGCGGGGTACGGGTGCGGCTCGCCCAGAGTTCGTAGGCGAGGTCGGTGCCCTCCCCGGTGTGGGCGGCGAGCTGGAACGACTGCCCGTAGTACGGCTGGAGGCCGAGCTCGGCCTTCTCGTACCGCTCGCGCATCTCCGCGAGCCACTGGCGCAGGGCGGTCAGCGGGATCTCGGGGATCGCGCGCAGGGCGTTGCCCACCCACTTGAAGCGCCAGAACAGCGAGTGGCGCAGTGAGGCGTCGAAGACGTCGGGCTGTTCGTCGTAGAGGGCGAGGAGGCGGGCGAAGACGACGGGCGACTTCCGGGGCTCGGCCCCGTAGGCGTACGCCTCCTGGAGGCCCATCAGGGTCACGGCGAGCAGCCTGGGGTCGCCGAACTGCTCGGCGGACTCGGCGAGTTCCTCGGCGGCTACGGTGCGGGTACGTCCGTAGGGGCGCCCGTCGTTCTCGCGGAGCGCCTGGTACAGCTCGTCGGTGGTCCGGGGTGCGGTCGGCATCGTCAGCGGTCCTTGCGCAGGGCGTGGGCGAGAAGGTCGAGGAAGGAGCGGTTGATCAGGCTCGACTCGGCCGGCCTGAGCGGACGCCGGGACAGCATCGCGGCCTGGCCGTAGAGGGCTTCGGCGCTGGTGCGGGCGAGTTCGGGTTCGCCGATGGTGACGGCGGTGCGGACCAGCGGGTTGAGCTGGTTGAGGATGAGCTGGGCGCGCGGGGCCTCCTGGCGCAGGTGGCCGAGGATGTCGCCCCACAGGCCGCCTTCCTGCTCGCGGGCCAGCTGGGAGCGGGTGCGCTCGTGCCGTGCCTCGCGGCTGTCGACCAGCAGGGCGGGGGCGGAGGCGGGCTGGAAGGTGCGCAGCGCCACGTCGCAGTCGAAGACGGCGAGGGCGTCGCGGGCCTGGGCGAGGTAGGCCGCGGCGGCCAGCTCCGTCTCCCGGTCCACGGTGTCCAGGTGGGCGGTGAGGGTGGCCGGGTCGAGGTCGGCCACCGTGACCTCGGGCCTGATCTCGGGCAGCCGGTGCACCAGTTCGCGGTCGTAGGTGTAGCCGCCGTTGACGACGCCGAGTCCGGCGGCCGAGGCGATCGCGGCGACCTGCCGGAACTCCTCCACGCTGGAGGTGACGAGCACGGTGCGGTGGGCGCGGGCGAACTCGTCGAGGGTGGCGTGCCCGTCGGTGGTTTCGAACGGCAGCCAGGGCAGCAGCATCCGCAGGATCTCGTCGTCGTGCACCGCGAGCGACTTCACGGCCAGGTGGTGCACCCGGAGGAAGCGGCCGAGCAGGTCGGGATCGCTGGCGGCGGTCTTGGCGAGCCACGCGCGCAGCCGCTCGGCGAGGGCGTCACGGATGGCGGCGAGCGTGTCGTCCTCGTACAGGGCCTCGCGGGACGCCGTCGGGCGCAGGCTCTCGGCGTCGACCACGCAGCGGACGAAGAACGCCCACTCGGGCAGGATCTCCTCGGCCCGCTCGGACAGCAGCATGCCCTTGACGTGCACGCGGTGGCCGTGACGGCGCCCGGCGGGCACAGTGTCCGGCAGGACGCACGCGATGCCCTTCAGCCCGACCGCGGGCAGGTCCAGCTCGATGGTGTCCAGGGGGGTGAACCCGAGGACGTCCTCGCCGTACGCGGCCAGCGCGCGGGACCGGGCCCCCGGCGTGGGGTGGGTACGGGCCCAGGGCGCGGGCTCGGGGTTGACGGGCGCCGGACCGGACCGGCCGTCGTCGAAGGTCACCGGGTGGCGCAGCAGGGAGCCGAAGTGCCGTGCCAGCTCGCGCACCTGAGCCGGGGTGGTCCACTCGGCCGCGTCGGTGCGCGGGGTCAGCGTGACGGTGGTGCCGGGGTGGGCGCGGGCGGAGGCGGGCAGGGTGCGGACGGTGTAGCTGCCGTCGCCCCGCCCCCGCCACTCCACGGCCGGCTCGCCGGGGGTGCGGGCGGACCGGCTCAGTACGTGGATCTCGTCCGCGACCAGGAAGCAGGAGAGCAGCCCGATACCGAACTGGCCGATGAAGTCGCCGCGTTGCTCGGCGATGCGGTCCGCGCGCTTGCTGCTGCGGCCGATCGTGGCGAGGAAGCTGTGCACATCGGCCTCGGTGAGACCGACGCCGTCGTCCTCGACGCGTACGCAGGAGCCGTCGGCGTACAGCCGGATGCCGAAGTCGCCTTGGGCGGCGCGGGGTTCATGGGTGTACCGGGCGGTCAGGGCGTCCACGGCGTTCTGCAGGAGTTCCCGCAGGTAGACGCGGGGGCTGGAGTAGAGGTGGTGCGAGAGGAGGTCGACGAGGCCGCGCAGGTCCACCTGGAAGGTGCGGTCGGTGCCGGCCGGGGGCATGGAGGTGTCGGGCAGGGTCATCACGGAGTCCGGGGTGTGGTCGTCGGGGGACGACGGCGGGGGTGGGTGCGCGCGGAACGGCGGCGACGAGGAGGGGCCGGCCCTCTCAGGTCCGGCTCCGGAGGCTGGCGTACAGCTTCTCGGGGTGGTTCACGTACCGCCACGGCCACCGGGTGTACGCACGGCGCAGCTCGTAGTAGACGCGCGGGGCCACGATGCTCTCGCCGGACAGCGCGAGAGCCATGGCGAAGACGTTGAAGTCCTCCTGCCAGCCCCGGCGCCGCTCGTAGGCCGGGTGGAGGATGCTGTGCTTGGCCGCGTCCCGCAGTTCGGTCTGGATGTGCCAGTCGCGGAGGGAGCCGCTGACGCCCAGCTCCACCCAGTCCTCGATGTGCGCCATGGCGAGCACGCAGCCGAGACGATGCCCCTCCGGCGCGTTGTGGAACGCCTCGCGCGCGAACGCCAGGGCCTGGCCCGGCTTCCCGCTCCATCGCGGCTGCCGGAACGTCACCCACTCGTAGTGCGTCTCCAGGTCCAGCGGGTCGCGGCGCAGGGCGGCGTCGCGCCGGGCCCGGTTGATGTCGTCGCCCAGGGACATGCCACGGCCGGACTTCAGCAGAGGGCGCCACGGGGTGATCCACTCGGGGCGCAGCTCGGCGGCCTCCAGGAGGTGTTCCTCGGCGATGCGCAGCCGCTCGTGGAAGACCCGCCACTGTGCCGGTGAGACGTGTTGGGCCGTATACCTGGTGCGCGCCTCCCAGCCCCAGACGACGTGGCGCGCCCCGGATATCAGCAGGGCCGTCGCGCGGTGTTCCCCGCCCTCCTCGACGGCCCGGCCGATCCAGTCCTGCACCCCGGCCACCTCGGCCAGTTCGTCCAGGAGCTGGTGGTCCCGGCCGAGGTCGAAGGGGGTCAGCGCCTCCTTGACCGCGCCCCAGTCCCCCGCTGCGGCCGCCCGCAGCAGGGTCCGCACCCGGGTGTCCCCGAGCGCCTCCAGCTGGTAGACGCCGAATCTGCGGGGCGCCGGCAGGACGTACGGGTCCGCCTCCGGCCTCTTCCCACCCCTGGTCAGCCTGCCGAACATGCCGCGCCCTCCCCTGGCCCCGGTGATCGTCCGGGCAGCATAAGCGGCACCACCGACATCGCCGCCCCAGGGTTTTCGGCGGCCGGGCCCGGCGCGGGCGGGCCCGGCCGCCGAAGCGGCGCCGGCTCAGTGGTTGCGCGGGAAGCCCAGGTCGACGCCCGCCGGGGCGTCGGAGGGGTCGGGCCAGCGGGTGGTGACGACCTTGCCCCGGGTGTAGAAGTGCGTGCCGTCGTTGCCGTAGATGTGGTGGTCGCCGAAGAGGGAGTCCTTCCAGCCGCCGAAGGAGTGGTAGCCGACGGGGACCGGGATGGGGACGTTGACGCCGACCATGCCGGCCTCGATCTCCAGCTGGAAGCGGCGGGCGGCGCCGCCGTCGCGGGTGAAGATGGCGGTGCCGTTGCCGTAGGGGGAGGCGTTGATGAGGGCGACGCCGTCCTCGTAGGTGTCCACGCGCAGCACGGACAGCACCGGGCCGAAGATCTCGTCCTGGTACGCCTTCGCGCTGGTCGGCACCTTGTCGAGCAGGGAGATGCCGATCCAGTGGCCCCCCTCGTGGCCCTCGACGGTGTATCCGGTGCCGTCGAGCACGACCTCGGCGCCCTCCTCGGCGGCGCCGGTGACGTAGGAGGCCACCTTGTCCCGGTGGACCTTGGTGATCAGCGGGCCCATCTCCGAGGTGGGGTCGGTGCCGGGGCCGATCTTGATCTTCTCGGCGCGCTCGCGGATCTTCTGCACCAGCTCGTCGCCGATGGAGCCGACGGCCACGACCGCGGAGACGGCCATGCAGCGCTCGCCCGCCGAGCCGTAGGCGGCACTCACCGCCGCATCCGCCGCCGCGTCGAGGTCGGCGTCGGGGAGCACCAGCATGTGGTTCTTGGCGCCGCCGAGGGCCTGGACGCGCTTGCCGTGGGCGGAGGCGGTGGTGTGGATGTAGCGGGCGATCGGGGTGGAGCCGACGAAGGACACCGCCTTCACGTCCGGGTGCTCCAGCAGGCGGTCCACGGCCACCTTGTCACCGTGCACGACGTTGAGGACGCCGTCCGGCAGTCCGGCCTCGGCCAGCAGTTCCGCCAGCTTCAGAGCGGCCGACGGGTCCTTCTCCGAGGGCTTGAGCACGAAGGTGTTGCCGCACGCGATGGCGAGGGGGAACATCCACATCGGCACCATCGCCGGGAAGTTGAACGGGGTGATGCCCGCGACCACGCCGAGCGGCTGCCGGATCGCGGCCACGTCGACGCCGGTGGCGACCTGGGTGGACAGCTCGCCCTTGAGCTGGACGGTGATCCCGCAGGCCAGGTCCACGATCTCCAGGCCGCGCGCGACCTCGCCGAGCGCGTCGGAGTGCACCTTGCCGTGCTCGGCGGTGATCAGCGCGGCGATCTCGTCGCGGTGGCCGTCCAGCAGGGCGCGGAATTTGAACAGGATGGACGTGCGCTGGGCCAGCGAGGACTGCCCCCAGGTCGCGAAGGCGTCCTTCGCGGCGGCGACCGCCGCGTCCACCTCCTCGACGGACGCGAAGGCGACCTTGGTGGTGACCTCGCCGGTCGCCGGGTCGGTGACCGGCCCGTACGTGCCCGACGCGCCCTCGGCGGTCTTGCCGCCGATCCAGTGGTTGACGATCTTCGTCATGTCCTCGGGCTCCTTGTCACAGATGGCGGCGGCGGGCCGGCAGATGCCGTTCGTACAGCTCGCGTGCCTTGACCGCGGACGGTCTGGTCGCGGTCTCGGCCACAGGAACATCCCACCAGGCCGCGGCGGGAGGCGCGCCCGACACACTGTCGGACGTTTCGGTCTCCACGTAGACACAAGTGGGAGTGTCGGCGGCGCGCGCCTCGGCGAGGGCCGCCCGCAGCTCGGCGACCGTCCGGGCGCGCAGCACCCGCATGCCGAGGCTGGCCGCGTTGGCGGCGAGGTCGACGGGGAGCGGCGGGCCGGTGAGGGTGCCGTCCCCGGCGGGACACCGGTACGCGGTGCCGAAGCGCTCGGCGCCGACCGACTCGGACAGACCGCCGATGGACGCGTACCCGTGGTTCTGGATCAGCACCATCTTGACCGCGACGCCCTCCTGCACGGCGGTGACGATCTCGGTCGGCATCATCAGATACGTGCCGTCGCCGACCAGCGCCCACACGTTCCGGTCGGGCGCCGCGAGCTTCACGCCGAGGGCGGCCGGGATCTCGTAGCCCATGCAGGAGTATCCGTACTCCAGGTGGTACTGGTCGCGGGCGCGGGTCCGCCAGAGTTTGTGCAGGTCGCCGGGGAGGGAGCCGGCCGCGCCCACGATGATGTCGCTCGCGTCCACCAGGGCGTCCAGCGCGCCGATCACCTGGACCTGGGTCGGCACCGCGTCGGGGTCCTCGGCGGCGAAGCAGGCGTCGACACCCGCCTCCCAGCGGGCCTTGCCCTCGGTGTAACCGGCCACCCACGCCTCCGGCACCCGGTACCCGTGCATCCCCAGCGCCTCGGTCAGCTCGCCCAGCCCGCTGCGGGCGTCGGCGACCAGCGGCAGCCCGGCCAGCTTGTGGCCGTCGAAGGGCGCGATGTTGAGGTTGAGGAAGCGCACACCCGGGTCCTCGAAGAGGGTGCCGGAGGCGGTGGTGAAGTCGGTGTACCGGGTGCCGACCCCGATCACCAGGTCGGCGGCGCGGGCGAGTTCGCCGGCCGTGCGGGTGCCGGTGTGGCCGATGCCGCCGACGTCCTGGGGATGGTCGTACGGCAGGGAGCCCTTGCCGGCCTGGGTGGAGGCGACCGGGATGCCCGTGGCGGCGGCGAACTCCACGAGCGCGTCCTCGGCACGGCTGTGGTGGACCCCGCCGCCCGCGACGACGAGGGGACGCCGGGCCTCCCTGATCACCCGTACCGCTTCGGCGAGTTCGGCCGGGTCGGCGCCGGGCCTGCGCACGGTCCACACCCGGTCGGCGAAGAACTCCTCGGGCCAGTCGTACGCCTCCGCCTGCACGTCCTGCGGGAGGGCGAGGGTGACGGCGCCGGTGCCGACCGGGTCGGTGAGCACCCGTACGGCCGCGAGCGCGCTCGGGATCAGGGCCTCGGGGCGGGTGATCCGGTCGAAGTACCGGGACACCGGGCGCAGGGTGTCGTTCACCGACACATCGCCCGCGTAGGGGAGTTCGAGCTGCTGCAGGACGGGGTCGGCGGGGCGGGTGGCGAAGACGTCGCCGGGGAGCAGCAGGACGGGCAGGTGGTTGACGGTGGCGAGGGCGGCGCCGGTGACGAGGTTGGTGGCGCCGGGGCCGATGGAGGTGGTCACCGCGTGGGTGGAGAGCCGGTTCGACTGCCGGGCGTACCCGACGGCCGCGTGCACCATCGCCTGCTCGTTGCGGCCCTGGTGGTACGGCATCGACTCGCGGTGCTCCAGCAGGGCCTGGCCGAGTCCGGCGACGTTGCCGTGGCCGAAGATCCCCCAGGTGGCGCCGACGAGCCGCTGCCGTACGCCGTCGCGCTCGGTGTACTGGGCGGCGAGGAAGCGGACGAGCGCCTGCGCGACCGTGAGCCTGGTGGTCACCGGTAACCCCCTGTGTGGTCGGGGTGGAAGCTGATCCGCCACTCCCGGTCCGCGCCGGGGCCGGCCATCACGTTCAGGTAGTACATGGCATGGCCGGGCTGGGCGATCGACGGGCCGTGCCAGCCGTCGGGTACGAGCACCGCGTCACCCGTGCGGACCTCGGCGAGCAGGTCGGCACCACCGGTACGGGAGGGGAGGACGCGCTGGTAGCCGAGGCCGCCGTCCTCGATCTCGAAGTAGTAGATCTCCTCCAGCTCGGACTCCTCCCCCGGCCGGTGCTCGTCGTGCTTGTGCGGCGGGTAGGACGACCAGTTGCCGCCGGGGGTGATGACCTCCACGGCGATGAGCCGGTCGCAGTCGAAGGTGTCGGCGGCGGCGAAGTTGCGCACCTGGCGGGCGCAGGTGCCGGTGCCGCGCTGTTCGACGGGGACCTCCGGCGCGGGGCCGTAGCGGGCGGGGAGTCGTCGCTCGCACTTCGCTCCTGCCAGGGCGAAGCGGCCTCCCGCGCCGGAGGCGATCTGGACCCGGCTGTCGCGGGGGGCGTACGCGAAGTCGGAGACTGCCGCGAACACGTTCTCCCGGCCCCGGATCTGAAACTCGTTCTCGTCAATTTGTACGGTACATGCACCCTGGAGGGGGAGCACGATCCATTCGGCGTCGCCGGTGTCGAAGGTATGGGTGCCGCCCGCTTCCAGCTCCGCGACGCGCAGGCGCGTGTGGGCCCAACTCCGGGGCCTGCCCTCCTGATCCGGCCCGATGTCGAGCGCGTACGGGCCGCTCGCGGCCTCGCCGTGCGGCAGATGGAGTCGGGTGCTGGTCATGCGGGCCCTCACAGCAGTCCTGCGGCGGTGTCCACGGCGGCGGCCACGTCGCCGTCCGCCGGGTACAGCAGTGTGCGGCCGACCACCAGGCCGCGCACGGTGGGCAGTCGCAGCGCGCCGCGCCACTTCTCGTACGCGGCCGCCTGCTCCTGCGGGGAGCCGCCGGTCTCGCCGCCCAGCAGGACGGCGGGCAGCGTGGTGGTCGCCATGACGTCGGCCATGTCGTCCGGGTTCTCGGTGACGGGCACCTTCAACCAGGTGTAGGCGGAGGAGCCGCCGAGTCCGGAGGCGATGGCGAGGGAGGTGGTCACGGCCTCGGCGGACAGATCGTTGCGCAGGCGCCCGTCCGGGCCGCGTCGGCTGAGGAACGGCTCGATGAACAGCGGGAGCCGGCGCTCCGCCATGGCGTCGACGGCGCGGGCGGCGGACTCCAGGGTGGTCAGCGAGCCGGGGTCGGAGGGGTCGATGCGCAGCAGCAGCTTGCCCGCGTCGAAGCGGCGGCGCGCGATGTCCTCGGGGCGGGGTCCGGTGAAGCGGTCGTCCAGTTCGAAGCGGGCGCCCTGCAGGCCGCCCCGGTTCATGGAGCCGAGGACGACCTTGCCCTCCAGGGCGCCGAGCAGCAGCAGGTCGTCCAGTACGTCGGCCGTGGCCAGCACCCCGTCCACGCCGGGCCGGGACAGCGCCACGCACAGCCGGCGCAGCAGGTCGGCCCGGTCGGCCATGGCGAAGGGCCGCCCGCCCGCGCCGAGCGCACCCCGTGCCGGATGGTCGGCGGCCACGATCAGCAGCCGCTCCCTCGCGCCGACCAACGGCCGCCGCACCCGCCGCGCGGCAGCCTCCGCGACGGCCTCGGGGTGCCGGGTACGGAGGTGGACCAGGGCGGCGACGTCGACGCGGGCGGTACTCATCGCCCGGCTCCGGTCTGATCCGGGGTTCCGGCGGCGGCCCCGGCGGGAGCCTCCACGCCGGTCCCCGCCCGCGCCCGGCCAGGGCTCATCGCACCGCTCCCGCCGCCAGCGCGGCAGCCACCTCGTCCGGGGTCGGCATCGCCGAGGAGCACTCCAGCCGCGAGGCCACGATCGCCCCGGCGGCGTTGGCGTGCCGCATCACCTTCTCCAGGTCCCACCCCGCCAGCAGCCCGTGGCACAGCGCGCCCCCGAACGCGTCGCCCGCGCCGAGGCCGTTGCGGACGGTGACGGGCAGCGGAGGCACCTCCGCGCTCCGGCCGTCGCGGTGGACGGCGAGGACGCCCTTGGGACCCTGCTTCACCACCGCCAGCTCCACCCCCGCCTCCAGCAGCGCGCGGGCGGCGGCGTGCGGTTCGCGGGTGCCGGTGGCGATCTCCACCTCGTCCACGTTGCCGACGGCGACGGTGGCGTGCCGCAGGGCCTCGGCGTAGTACGGGCGGGCGATGCCGGGGTCCTCCCGGGCCGCGTCGTCCCAGAGAGCGGGCCGCCAGTCCAGGTCGAAGACGGTGATGCCCGACCGGGCCCGGTGGGCGAGGGCGCCGAGGGTGGCGCCGCGGCTCGGCTCCTCGCTCAGGCCGGTCCCGGTGACCCAGAGGACGCGGGCGGCGCGGATCGCGTCGAGATCGAGTTCGCCGGGGTGGATCTCCAGGTCGGGGGCCTTGGGCAGCCGGTAGAAGTAGAGCGGGAAGTCGTCCGGCGGGAAGACCTCGCAGAAGGTCACCGGGGTGGGCAGTCCGGGTACCGGGGTGACCCAGCGGTCGTCCACGCCGAAGCCGCGCAGCGCCTCGTGGAGGTACGTGCCGAACGGGTCGTCACCGGTGCGGGTGATGACGGCGGTTGTGAGCCCGAGGCGGGCGGCGGCGACGGCGACATTGGTGGCGGAGCCGCCGAGGAACTTGCCGAAGGAGGTCACCCGGTCGAGCGGGACGCCGGTCTGGAGGGGGTAGAGGTCCACCCCGATCCGTCCCATGGTGATCAGGTCGTACGCCATCGGCTCCCCTTCTCAAGGATTCGTCAGGACTACCCCCGGCAGGACTCTCCCCCGGCTTTCTAGTCCGGTCCGGTGAGCCCTGTCAATGTTTTGTCCAGACATTCGGACCAGCTATTGACACCTTTTCCGGACGGCCCGCACGCTGGCGGCCATGACGTCGATGCCGTCCTCTCCGCTGTCCCGTGTCCGCGTCGGATCGGCGCCCGACTCCTGGGGCGTCTGGTTCCCGGACGACCCCGCCCAGGTCCCCTGGCGGCGCTTTCTGGACGAGGTGGCCGCGTCCGGCTACGAGTGGATCGAACTCGGCCCCTACGGGTATCTGCCCACCGACCCCGGGGTGCTCGCCGAGGAGACCGCCCGGCGTGGCCTGAAGGTGTCGGCCGGGACCGTGTTCACCGGGCTGCACCACGGCCCGGCGGTGTGGGAAAAGACCTGGGAGCACGTCTCCGCCGTGGCCGAACTGACCCGCGCCACCGGCGCCCGCCACCTCGTCGTGATCCCCTCCTTCTGGCGGGACGACCGCACCGGCGCGGTGCTGGAGCCGGCCGAACTGACCCCGGCCCAGTGGCGCGACCTGACCGGGCAGACCGAGCGGCTGGGCCGCGAGGTGCGCGAGCGGTACGGACTGACGATCGTCGTCCACCCCCACGCCGACACGCACATCGACAGCGAGGCCCACGTCACCCGCTTCCTCGACGCCACCGACCCGGACCTGGTCTCCCTCTGCCTGGACACCGGCCACTACGCCTACTGCGGCGGGGACAGCGTCGAGCTGATCGAGACCTACGGCGAGCGGATCGGCTACCTCCACCTCAAGCAGGTCGACCCGGAGATCCTGGCCCGGGTGCGGGCGGAGGGCACGCCCTTCGGCCCGGCGGTCGCGCGGGGCGTGATGTGCGAACCCCCCGCCGGGGTACCCGCGCTCGGCCCCGTCCTCGCGGCGGCGGCCCGGCTGGACACCGACCTGTTCGCCATCGTCGAGCAGGACATGTACCCCTGCGAGCCGGACCGGCCGCTGCCGATCGCCCGCCGCACCCGTGCGTTCCTGCGGTCGTGCGGCGTATGAACGCACCGCCGGCGACGCCCCGCTGTTGACCGCCCGCTGACAAACACACCGCAGAACGCCCCGCGCGCGGGCGTGCGCGACGGTCCCGGCCGTGGGGGTCAACCCGCCACGCCCGGCGCACGCCCGCTTCTTCTGCTGTGGTTGTGTCACGAACGCGCCCCTCCTGTCACATATGTCGCGCGTACGCGGGTTCTCGGTCACACCCGGCCCACAGCCGCTTGCTCGCGGTCACTCTGCGTCGTTGACCGGGCACAGGCTTGGTGATCACCAGCACAGCGCCGGGCTCCCCCGACGGCCGTTCCCCGGCCGCCGCCGCGGCGCGCGCAGGAGGTGCGACGCATGACCGACCGCAGGCTCTGGTCCTACAAGGAGATCGCGGCACACATCCGGGTGCAGCCGGACACCGTTCGGTCCTACCGCAAACACGGCCTGCTGCCACCGCCCGACCTCGTGGAGAGCGGCAAGCCCTACTGGTACGCCGACACCGTCCGCGCCTGGGTCGCCTCCCGGCCCGGCAACCGGGGCCGCAGAGACGGCTGACCCTCGCGCCACCCGGCACGGCGAACGCCCGCACACCTCCCGGCGGGGAGGCCGTGCGGGCGTTCGTCGCACTGCGACAAAGCGGGCGTATACATAGGGTGCCGGTGAATTCCCCCCGCACTCGGCACCCCCTTGGGGAATACCCCCTAGGGGTATAGTGTGGCCAGCGTGAGGGTCCCCCGAGGACACCCCAGTACGACGAGGAGAACGACATGAGCGCCCAGACCGACACCCCTGGCTCCGTCACCGCCGTCTACCAGGTGAGCGGCATGAGCTGCGGCCACTGCGAGGGCTCCGTCTCCGGCGAGGTCTCCCGGATTCCCGGCGTGAGCTCGGTGAAGGCCGTCGCCTCCACCGGCGAGGTCACCGTCGTCTCGTCGGCCCCGCTCGACGAGGAGGCCGTGCGGGCCGCCGTCGACGAGGCCGGCTTCGAGCTGACCGGCCGGGCCTGAGCACCACCCCCGCAGGTCCGCGCGCGCCGCGCGCGGACCGCGCGACCTTTCCCCGACCGGGCCGCACCGACCAGCTCATACTGGATTCCGTGAGGTCCGGTCCGATGTCTGGAGTCCGGTCATGACCAGCACCACCGCAGAGACAGGGCGCAGGGCGCCCGAGGCGGACGAGAACCGGGTCGAGCTGCTCATCGGCGGCATGACCTGCGCGTCCTGTGCCGCGCGGGTGGAGAAGAAGCTCAACCGCATGGACGGCGTGAGCGCCACCGTGAACTACGCGACGGAGAAGGCGAAGGTCAGCTTCGGCGACGGCGTCCATGTCGCGGACCTGATCGCGGTCGTCGAGAAGACCGGGTACACCGCCGAGGAGCCCCCGCCCCCGGAGCCGGAACCGGCCCCCGACGCGGGCGGGTCCGCGGGGCCGGCCGAGCGCGACCCCGAGCTGTCCGCGCTGCGGCAGCGGCTGCTGATCTCCGCCCTGCTCGCCGTGCCCGTGATCCTGATGGCCATGGTCCCGCCCCTCCAGTTCGACAACTGGCAGTGGCTCTCGCTGACCCTCGCCGCGCCCGTGGTCGTCTGGGGCGGGTGGCCCTTCCACCGGGCCGCCTGGACCAACCTGCGGCACGGCGCGGCCACCATGGACACCCTCGTCTCGGTCGGCACGCTGGCCGCGTTCGGCTGGTCGCTGTGGGCCCTCTTCTTCGGCCACGCCGGCATGCCCGGCATGCGGCACGCCTTCTCGTTCACCGTCTCCCGCTCCGAGGGCACCTCCGTCATCTACCTGGAGGTCGCCGCCGGGGTCGTCGCGCTGATCCTGCTCGGCCGCTACCTGGAGGCCCGCTCCAAGCGCCGGGCCGGGGCCGCGCTGCGGGCGCTGATGGAGCTGGGCGCCAAGGACGTGACCGTACTGCGGGACCGGCGCGAGACCCGGATACCGGTGGGCTCGCTCGCCGTGGGCGACCGGTTCGTGGTGCGGCCCGGGGAGAAGATCGCCACCGACGGCACGGTGCTCGAAGGCACCTCCGCCGTCGACGTCTCCATGCTGACCGGCGAGTCCGTGCCCGTCGACGTCTCCCCCGGCGACCGGGTCACCGGCGCCACCGTCAACGCGGGCGGGCGGCTGGTGGTCGAGGCGGACCGGGTCGGCGGGGACACCCAGTTGGCCCGGATGGCCCGGATGGTGGAGGACGCGCAGAACGGCAAGGCCGAGGTGCAGCGCCTCGCCGACCGGATCTCCGCCGTGTTCGTGCCGGTCGTCATCCTCATCGCGCTCGGCACCTTCGGCGTCTGGCTCGGCGTCACCGGGGACACGGTCGCCGCGTTCACCGCCGCCGTCGCCGTACTGATCATCGCCTGCCCCTGCGCACTGGGCCTCGCCACCCCGACCGCGCTGATGGTCGGCACCGGGCGGGGCGCGCAGCTCGGCATCCTCATCAAGGGTCCCGAGGTGCTGGAGTCCACCCGGCGCGTGGACACCGTCGTCCTGGACAAGACCGGCACCGTCACGACCGGGCGGATGACGCTCCAGGAGGTGTACACCACCCCCGGCGAGGACGAGAAGCAGGTGTTGCGGCTCGTCGGCGCCCTGGAGCACGCCTCCGAGCACCCCGTCGCCCGCGCCGTCGCGGAGGGCGCGGAGGAGCGCGTCGGCACACTGCCCCCGGCCGAGCACTTCGAGAACGTCCCCGGCCGCGGTGTGCGCGGCAGCGTGGAGGGCCACGAGGTGGCCGCCGGGCGGCTCTGGGACGACCTGCCCGGGGAGCTGGCCGCCGCCCGCTCCCGGGCCGAGCAGGAGGGCCGTACGGCCGTCGTGGCGGGCTGGGACGGCAAGCCGCGCGCGGTGCTCGCCGTCGCGGACGCGGTGAAGGAGACCAGCGCCGAGGCGGTACGCGAACTGCGCGCCCTCGGCCTGACGCCGGTGCTGCTCACCGGGGACAACCGCACGGTGGCCGAGGCGGTCGCGCGGGAGGTCGGCATCGACGAGGTGGTCGCCGAGGTGCTGCCCGAGGACAAGGTCGACGTGATCCACCGGCTGCGGCGCGAGGGCCGGACCGTCGCCATGGTCGGGGACGGGGTGAACGACGCGGCGGCGCTCGCCACCGCCGACCTGGGTCTCGCCATGGGCACCGGCACCGACGCGGCGATCGAGGCCGGGGACCTCACCCTGGTCCGGGGCGACCTGCGGGTGGCCGCCGACGCCATCCGGCTCTCCCGGCGCACCCTCGCCACCATCAAGGGCAACCTGGCGTGGGCCTTCGGCTACAACGTCGCCGCGCTGCCGCTGGCCGCGGCGGGGCTGCTGAACCCGATGATCGCGGGGGCGGCGATGGCCTTCTCCTCGGTGTTCGTGGTGACCAACAGCCTGCGGCTGCGCCGGTTCCGCTGAGATGGGCCAGGAAGTGCCGTGAGTGGCCGGAAGAAGTCCCCCGAGGAGAAGTAAGAGTCCCTCTGGAGTCCGGCGCGGACCTCACATAAGCTCTTCACAAGGCTCGCGCATCTTCCTTACGCTTGGGTCCCGATCGCCGGATCGGGGCTCTTGCGCACCTATGGGACGTATGCAAGAGACGCAGATCACAGTGACGCGAACGTAACCATCGAAGGGGTTCGAAGGTCTAAGTTGGCGGTGTCAGTCCAGCGTCTTGGGGGGCGCCGGCTGGCATCTGGAGATGTCTTGGGGGACTTCTCCAGAGATGCGTTGCCGGGGCACGTACACCGGGAAGCTTTGAGCGGCCCTCCCAGCGTGCGCTGTCCCGGCAGACCGCAAACACGTTTCACATCACTGGAGCACGGCGGGTACACCCGCCCTGCTCGGACAGCGAATTCAGGCGCTGTCTCTCCGAGCGCCCGGCCCGGATCCCGTGGGGGGAATCCGCACCGGGGCATGGGAAGGCGCCCTGGACGTCGGCCCGTGGGGGGACCGACGCCAGGGCGCCTTCCGCTTTTTGTGGTACTTAGCGCTGCTCGACCGGCACGAAGTCGCGCTCGACGACACCCGTGTAGATCTGGCGCGGGCGGCCGATGCGGGAACCCGGCTCCTTGATCATCTCGGTCCACTGGGCGATCCAGCCCGGCAGCCGGCCGAGGGCGAACAGGACCGTGAACATCTCGGTCGGGAAGCCCATGGCCCGGTAGATCAGACCGGTGTAGAAGTCCACGTTGGGGTAGAGGTTGCGCGAGACGAAGTAGTCGTCGGAGAGCGCGTGCTCCTCCAGCTTGAGCGCGATGTCCAGCAGCTCGTCGGACTTGCCGAGCGCGGAGAGGACGTCGTGCGCGGCGGCCTTGATGATCTTGGCGCGCGGGTCGAAGGACTTGTACACCCGGTGGCCGAAGCCCATCAGGCGGACGCCGTCCTCCTTGTTCTTCACCTTGCGGATGAAGCTGTCGACGTCGCCGCCGTTGGCCTGGATGTTCTCCAGCATCTCCAGCACCGACTGGTTGGCGCCGCCGTGCAGCGGGCCCCACAGCGCGTTGATGCCGGCGGAGATCGAGGCGAACATGTTGGCCTGCGAGGAGCCGACCAGGCGGACCGTGGAGGTCGAGCAGTTCTGCTCGTGGTCCGCGTGCAGGATCAGCAGCTTGTCCAGCGCGGAGACGACGACCGGGTCGAGGTCGTACTCCTGGGCCGGCACCGAGAACGTCATGCGCAGGAAGTTCTCGACGTAGCCGAGGTCGTTGCGCGGGTAGACGAACGGGTGGCCGATCGACTTCTTGTAGGCGTACGCCGCGATCGTCGGGAGCTTGGCGAGCAGCCGGATCGTGGAGAGGTCGCGCTGCTCCTCGTCGAACGGGTTGTGGCTGTCCTGGTAGAAGGTGGACAGCGCCGAGACCACCGAGGACAGCATGGCCATCGGGTGGGCGTCGCGCGGGAAGCCCCGGTAGAAGTTCTTGACGTCCTCGTGCAGCAGGGTGTGCCGCGTGATGTCGTTCTTGAACTTGGCCAGCTCGTCGACGGTCGGAAGCTCACCGTTGATCAGGAGGTACGCCACCTCGAGGAAGGTGGAGCGCTCGGCGAGCTGCTCGATCGGGTAGCCGCGGTAGCGGAGGATGCCCGCCTCGCCGTCGAGGTAGGTGACGGCGGATTTGTACGCGGCCGTGTTGCCGTAGCCGCTGTCCAGGGTCACCAGACCGGTCTGGGCGCGGAGCTTCCCGATGTCGAAGCCCTTGTCGCCGACGGTGCTGTCGACCACCGGATAGGTGTACTCGCCGTCGCCGACCCGCAGTACTACCGCGTCGTTCTTGGTGTGCTCGCTCACGTCTTCCCTCACCGACTTAGTGCCTCATCTTCGAGGTGCCCTGACTGTCTCTACCATCCCCCATTTGGCTCAGGAGAGTGCACTCGGGGTCGCCACTTGGCCCACTGGCGGCACTCAGTGCCGTCAACCTGCTCATCCTGCCCCCTGGGCGGGGCATCCGGAAAGGCTCTGTGACCTTCATGACTCATTTGATCGATCATTTTCGCCGACACGTCCGGAACCGGCGAGTCTGAAGCCGAGCGCGGTGCACCGCCGGCCTGCCGACACGGTCCGTACGGCCTGCGCGATCGCCTTGCGCGAACCCACCAGCACCACCAGCTTCTTGGCGCGGGTGACCGCCGTGTAGAGCAGGTTGCGCTGGAGCATCATCCAGGCGCCGGTGGTGACCGGGATCACCACGGCCGGGTATTCACTGCCCTGGGAGCGGTGAATGGTCACGGCGTAGGCATGGGCCAGTTCGTCCAGTTCGTCGAATTCGTACCCCACCTCCTCGTCCTCGTCGGTCAGCACCGTCAGGCGCTGCTCGACCGGGTCGAGCGAGGTCACCACGCCCACGGTGCCGTTGAAGACGCCGCTGACGCCCTTGTCGTAGTTGTTGCGGACCTGGGTGACCTTGTCGCCGACCCGGAAGACCCGGCCGCCGAACCGCTTCTCCGGCACGTCGGGGCGGCCGGGGGTGACGGCCTGCTGGAGCAGGGCGTTGAGGGCGCCGGCGCCCGCCGGGCCCCGGTGCATCGGGGCGAGGACCTGCACGTCCCGGCGCGGGTCGAGGCCGAAGCGGGCCGGGATGCGGCGGGCGGCCACGTCCACGGTGAGCCGGCCGGCCTCCTCGGTGTCGTCCTCGACGAAGAGGAAGAAGTCGTCCATCCCCTCGGTGAGCGGGTGCCGGCCGGCGTTGATCCGGTGCGCGTTGGTGACCACGCCGGACCGCTGGGCCTGGCGGAAGACGCGGGTGAGCCGGACGGCGGGCACCGGGCTCCCCTCGGCCAGCAGGTCCCGCAGCACCTCCCCGGCGCCGACGCTGGGCAACTGGTCCACGTCACCCACGAACAGCAGATGGGCGCCGGGCGGTACCGCCTTGACCAGCTTGTTGGCGAGCAGCAGGTCCAGCATGGACGCCTCGTCCACGACCACGAGGTCGGCGTCCAGCGGGCGGTCGCGGTCGTAGGCGGCGTCTCCGCCGGGCTTCAGCTCCAGCAGCCGGTGCACGGTGGACGCCTCGGCGCCGGTCAGCTCGGCCAGCCGCTTGGCGGCGCGTCCGGTGGGCGCGGCGAGCACCACCTTGGCCCGCCGGGCGCGGGCGAGTTCGACCACCGAGCGGACGGTGAAGGACTTGCCGCAGCCGGGGCCGCCGGTGAGGACGGCGACCTTCTCGGTGAGCGCGAGCCGGACGGCCGCCTCCTGCTCCGGCGCGAGGTCGGTGCCGGTACGGCCCTTGAGCCAGCCGAGCGCCTTGTCCCAGTTCACGTCCCGGAAGGCCGGCATGCGGTCCTCGCCGGTGCGCAGCAGCCTCGACACCTGGGCGGCGAGGGAGAGTTCGGCCCGGTGGAAGGGGACGAGGTACACGGCGGTGACGGGCTCCCCGCCGTCCGGTCCGGGCACCCTCTCCCGGACGACTCCCGGCTCCTCGCCCTCCTCGCCGGGGGCGGCCAGCGCGGCCAGGCACTCGATGACCAGGCCGGTGTCGACCTGGAGGAGCTTGACCGCGTCCGCGATGAGGCGTTCCTCGGGCAGATAGCAGTGGCCCTGGTCGGTGGACTGGGAGAGGGCGTACTGCAGGCCGGCCTTAACGCGTTCGGGGCTGTCGTGCGGGATGCCGACGGACCGGGCGATCCGGTCGGCGGTGAGGAAGCCGATGCCCCAGACATCGGCGGCGAGCCGGTACGGCTGGTTCTTCACCACGGAGATGGAGGCGTCGCCGTACTTCTTGTAGATGCGCACGGCGATGGAGGTGGAGACCTCGACGCTCTGGAGGAAGAGCATCACCTCCTTGATCGCCTTCTGCTCCTCCCAGGCGTCGGCGATCCGCCCGGTGCGCTTGGGACCGAGGCCGGGGACCTCGATCAGGCGCTTCGGCTCCTCCTCGATGATCCGCAGGGTGTCCAGGCCGAAGTGCCGGGTGATGCGGTCGGCGAAGACCGGGCCGATGCCCTTGACCAGGCCGGAGCCGAGGTAGCGGCGGATGCCCTGGACGGTGGCGGGGAGGACGGTCGTGTAGTTCTCGCAGGTGAACTGCCTGCCGTACTGGGGGTGTGAGCCCCAGCGCCCCCGCATCCGCAGCGACTCCCCCACCTGGGCGCCGAGCAGCGCGCCGACCACGGTGAGCAGGTCGCCGCCGCCCCGGCCGGTGTCGACGCGGGCCACGGTGTAGCCGGTCTCCTCGTCGGCGTAGGTGATGCGCTCCAGCACACCCTCCAGCTCGGCCAACTGCCGTTCGCCCGTGGTGTTCCCCGCCTGTCGAGCCGCCCCTTGAGCCATGGACCGACGGTACCGGCGGGGGCGGACAGTGAACTCCGGACCCGGAGCGCTCATCTGAGCGGGGTTCATCACGATCTGATTTCAGCCACCGGGAAGGGGCTTGCCGGGAGCCCGTGTAATCGATTCCAATCCTCCCGAACACGTCGTTGTAAACGATTCCACAAGGAGGTGGAGCCGTCGATGGCGAGCATCAAGGACGTCGCCGCCGCGGCGGGTGTCTCCGTCGCCACGGTCTCGCGCGTGCTGAACGCCCATCCCTCGGTGAGCGCCGAGGCGCGCTCCCGCGTGCTGGCCGCCGTGGCCGCGCTGGGCTACCGGCCCAACGCCGTGGCCCGTTCCCTGCGCACCGACCAGACCCACGCCCTCGGCCTGGTGATCGGCGACGTGCTCAACCCGTACTTCACCGAGCTGGCCCGCTCGGTGGAGGAGGCGGCCCGCGCCCTCGGGTACAGCGTGATCATCGGCAACGCCGACGAGCGTCCCGACCTCCAGGACCACCACGTCCGCACCCTGCTGGACCGGCGGATCGACGGCCTGCTGGTCTCCCCGGCCCCCGGCGACTCCCCGCTGCTGCTGGACGCGGCCCGCGCGGGCACCCCGGTGGTCTTCGTGGACCGCTGGATCCCGGGCGCCGAGGTCCCGGTGGTCCGGGCCGACGGCCGGCGGGCGGTGCGGGACCTGGTGGCGCATCTGCATCTGCTCGGGCACCGGCGGCTCGCCATCATCGCGGGCCCGGCCGGGACCACGACCGGCAGCGAGCGGGTGGCCGCCTTCCGGGACGCGCTGGCCGCGTACGGGCTGCCGCTCACCGACGAGCTGATCGGCCACGGCGACTTCCAGGCGGCCAGCGGACGGCGGGTCACCGAAGGCTTCCTCGACCTGCCCGAGCCTCCCGACGCGGTGTTCGCCGCGGACAACCTGATGGCGCTGGGCGCGCTGGACGCGACCCGGGCCCGCGGGCTGCGGGTGCCGGACGACATCGCGCTGGCGGTGTTCGACGACATCGCGTGGTTCGTGCACACCGACCCGCCGATCACCGCCATCGCCCAGCCCACCGGCGAGCTGGGCCGGGCCGCGGTGCGCGCCCTGGTCGACCGGATCGAGGGGCGGGCCGCCGAGTCCGTGACCCTCGACGCCCGGCTGGTGGTGCGCCGTTCGTGCGGTGCCCCGGCCCCCGAACTGATTCCTCCCACGTCCCCCATGCGAAGGAGCACCCCGGTGCAGAGGAGCACACCGTGAGCGATCCCGACGAACTGCTGCGCGTCGAGGGCATCCGCAAGGCGTTCCCCGGTGTGGTCGCGCTGGACGGCGTCGACTTCGGGCTGCGCCGGGGCGAGGTCCATGTCCTGCTCGGCGAGAACGGCGCGGGCAAGTCCACGCTGATCAAGACCCTCTCCGGCGCGTGCCCGCCGGACTCCGGGCGCATCCTGGTCGACGGCACCGAGGTCCGGGTGCGCGGTGCGCGGGACGCGGAGGCCCTCGGGATCGCCACGATCTACCAGGAGTTCAACCTGGTCCCCGATCTGACGGTGGCCGAGAACATCTTCCTGGGCCGCCAGCCGCGCCGGTTCGGCATGGTGGACCGGGGCCGGATGGAGGCGGACGCCGAGGCCCTGCTGAAGCGGGTCGGCCTGGACGTCCACCCGCGCACGCGGGTACGTGAACTGGGCATCGCCCGGCTCCAGATGGTGGAGATCGCCAAGGCGCTCAGCCTGGACGCCCGTGTGCTGATCATGGACGAGCCGACCGCGGTGCTCACCTCCGAGGAGGTCGGCCGGCTGTTCGCGCTGGTGCGCTCGCTGCGCGCGGACGGCGTCGGCATCGTGTTCATCACCCACCACCTGGAAGAGATCGCCGCGCTCGGCGACCGGGTCACGGTGATCCGGGACGGCCGCAGCGTCGGTCAGGTCCCGGCGTCCACGCCCGAGGACGAGCTCGTCCGGCTGATGGTGGGCCGCTCGATCGAGCAGCAGTACCCGCGGGAGCGCCCCGAGCGGGGCGAGCCGTTGCTCGCGGTGGAGGGGCTGACCCGGGACGGCGTCTTCCACGACGTGAGCTTCGAGGTGCACGCCGGTGAGGTCGTCGGCATCGCCGGGCTGGTCGGCGCGGGCCGCACCGAGGTGGCACGGGCGGTGTTCGGCGCCGACCCGTACGACGCGGGCTCGGTGAAGGTGCGCGGCACCGCGCTGCGCCGGCACGACGTGGACGCGGCGCTGACCGCCGGGATCGGTCTGGTGCCCGAGGACCGCAAGGGCCAGGGGCTGGTGCTGGACGCCTCCGTGGCGGAGAACCTGGGCCTGGTGACCCTGCGTTCGGCGAGCCGGGGCGGGCTGGTGGACCGCAAGGGCCAGTACGCGGCGGCCGGGCGGATCGCCGAGCGGCTGAACGTGCGGATGGCGGGGCTCGGCCAGCACGCGCGCACCCTGTCCGGCGGCAACCAGCAGAAGGTCGTCATCGGCAAGTGGCTGCTGGCCGACGCCGAGGTGCTGATCCTCGACGAGCCGACGCGCGGTATCGACGTCGGCGCCAAGGTCGAGATCTACCAGCTCGTCAACGAACTCACCGCGGCCGGTGCGGCCGTCCTGATGATCTCCAGCGACCTGCCCGAGGTGCTCGGCATGAGCGACCGGGTGCTGGTGATGGCCCAGGGCCGGATCGCGGGCGAACTCGACGCCGCCGAGGCCACCCAGGATGCCGTGATGTCCCTCGCCGTGGGCACCCCCACGACCGACCCCAGTACCGAAACGGAGGCCCCCGGTGGCCACTGACACCCTCAAGAGCCGGGCGGACTCCGGCAGTTCCGCGGCGGGCGGTTTCGGCCGGCTGCTGCTCGACAACGGCGCGCTGACCGCGCTGATCGTCCTCGTCATAGCCCTGTCGGTGCTGTCGGGCGACTTCCTGACCACCGACAACCTGCTCAACATCGGTGTGCAGGCGGCCGTGACGGCGATCCTCGCCTTCGGTGTGACCTTCGTGATCGTCTCGGCGGGCATCGACCTGTCGGTGGGCTCGGTGGCCGCGCTGTCGGCGACCGTGCTGGCCTGGAGCGCCACCTCGCACGGCGTACCGGTCGCCCTCGCGGTGGTCCTCGCGCTCGCCACGGGCATCGCGGCGGGCCTGGTCAACGGCTTCCTGACGGCGTACGGGAAGCTGCCGCCGTTCATCGCCACACTGGCCATGCTGTCGGTGGCGCGGGGTCTGTCGCTGGTGATCTCCGGGGGCGTGCCGATCCCGTTCCCGGACTCCGTCTCCCACCTCGGGGACACCCTCGGCAACTGGCTGCCGGTACCGGTGCTGGTCATGGTGGTGATGGGGCTGCTCGCGGCGTTCGTGCTGGGGCGGACCTACATCGGCCGGTCGATGTACGCGATCGGCGGCAACGAGGAGGCCGCGCGCCTCTCCGGCCTCCGGGTCAAGCGGCAGAAGCTCGCCGTGTACGCGCTGTCCGGCGTGTTCGCGGCCGTCGCCGGTGTGGTGCTCGCCTCCCGGCTGTCCTCGGCGCAGCCGCAGGCCGCCGACGGCTACGAGCTGGACGCCATCGCGGCCGTCGTCATCGGCGGTGCCTCCCTCGCGGGCGGCACCGGCAAGGCGTCGGGCACGCTGATCGGCGCGCTGATCCTCGCGGTGCTGCGCAACGGCCTCAACCTGCTCTCCGTCTCGGCGTTCTGGCAGCAGGTCGTCATCGGTGTCGTCATCGCGCTGGCCGTGCTGCTGGACACCGTGCGCCGCAAGGCGGGCGCGACCCCGGTGGCGGCCGGTACCGGCGGCGGGAACCGGGGGAAGCAGGCGGCGACCTACGGGCTCGCGGCCGTGGTGACGGTGGCGATCGTCGGCGCGACCTCCTTCCTGCACAGCGGCTCGGCCTCCGCCGGTCCCAAGCTGGGCCTGTCGCTGTCGACGCTGAACAACCCCTTCTTCGTGCAGATCCGGGACGGAGCCCAGGCGGAGGCGAAGAAGCGGGGCGTGGACCTCACCGTCACCGACGCCCGTGACGACGCCTCCCAGCAAGCCGACCAGCTGCAGAACTTCACCAGCTCCGGCTACGGCGCGGTCATCGTCAACCCGGTGGACTCCGACGCGGCCGGCAACTCGGTGAAGGCGGCGGGCAAGGCCGGCCTCCCGGTGATCGCGGTGGACCGGGGGGTCAACAAGGCGAAGGTGGCCGCGCTGGTCGCCTCCGACAACGTGGCGGGCGGCGAGCTGGCCGCGAAGACGGTCGCGGAGAAGCTCGGCGGCAAGGGCAAGATCGTCGTCCTCCAGGGCCAGGCGGGCACCTCCGCCGCGCGCGAGCGGGCCGAGGGCTTCGCCAGGGGGCTGAAGAAGTACCCCGGCATCAAGGTGCTGGCCCAGCAGCCCGCCGACTTCGACCGGGCCAAGGGCCTGGACGTGATGTCCAACCTGCTCCAGGCCCACCCCGACGTGCAGGGCGTCATCGCGGCCAACGACGAGATGGCCCTCGGCGCGATCAAGGCGCTCGGCGCGAAGGCGGGCAGGTCCGTGCAGGTCGTCGGCTTCGACGGCACCCCGGACGGGCTGAAGGCGGTCAAGGACGGCAGTCTGTACGCGTCGGTGGCGCAGCAGCCGACCCAGCTCGGCCGGATCGCCGTCACCAACGCCCTCAAGGCGCTGGACGGCGGCAAGGTCGCACCGATGGTGAAGGTGCCGGTGAAGGTCGTCACCCGCGAGAACGTGGCCGGCTTCACCGGCTGACCGCGCCTCGATCCGTAAGGGAGCTTCTTGATGTACGACTACGACCTGCTGGTCGTGGGGTCCGCCAACGCCGATCTGGTGGTCGGGGTGGAGCGGCGGCCGGGTGCCGGGGAGACGGTGCTCGGCGGTGACCTGGCCGTCCATCCGGGCGGCAAGGGCGCCAACCAGGCGGTCGCCGCCGCCCGCCTCGGCGCCCGTACGGCGCTGCTGGCGCGGGTCGGCGACGACGGCCACGGCCGGCTGCTGCGGGACTCGCTCCGCTCGGCCGGGGTGGACACCGCGGCCGTGCTGACCGGCGGGGCGCCGACCGGGGTCGCGCTGATCACCGTCGACCCCTCCGGGGACAACAGCATCGTGGTCTCCCCCGGCGCCAACGCCCGCCTCACCGAGAGCGATGTGCGGGCGGACGTGCTGGCCGCGGCGCGGGTGGTGTCGGCGCAGCTGGAGATCCCGCTGGAGACGGTGACGGCCGTGGTGCGGGCGCTGCCCGAGGGCACCCGGTTCGTGCTGAACCCGTCCCCGCCGCGCCCGCTGCCGGACGAGGTGCTGGCCGCCTGCGATCCGCTGGTGGTCAACGAGCACGAGGCGCGGGTGCTGCTCGGCGACGGCGCGACCGGCGACGACCCGGCCGACCGGGCCCGGCGCCTGCTGGCCCTCGGCCCGCGCTCGGTGGTGGTGACGCTGGGCGCGAAGGGCGCGCTGGTGTGCGACGCCTCCGGCGTACGGGCGGTGCCGTCGGTGGCGGTCGCCGCCGTGGACACCACCGGGGCCGGGGACGCCTTCACGGCCGCGCTGGCCTGGCGGCTGGGCGCGGGCGAGGAGTTGCCGGTGGCGGCCGCCTACGCGGCCCGCGTCGGCGCGGCGGCCGTGACCCGGCGCGGGGCGCAGGAGTCGTACCCGACGGCGGCGGAGGTGGCGGCGCTGGACGCCTGAGAAAGTTTCGAGGGGGCGTCCCCGGTCCTGTGGACCGGGGACGCCCCCTCGGCTTTCCCCCTAAGTGCCGGAGCTTCGCAATCCCCCCACGGAATCCCCCCCGAAGCCCTGACGCGTAGTACGACACCGGATGGCGGCGAAGGGTTGCACGCCGGGGGGAGTTTTTTTCGCGGGCTCCTAGTAGCTCAGTCCGTGCCCGAGGGGATACAGCTCCTTCGCCGGGTCGTCGGCCCGGGCGACGGGCACCGGGAGCTTGCCGCGCGGCCTCACCCGGCCCGCGATCACCCGTGCCGCGGCCCGGAGTTCGACATCGGTCCAGCAGTAGGCGGCCAGGTGCGCCTTGACCTCGGGGAGCTGGGCGACGTCGTACGGGTTGCGGATCGCCAGCGCGATCACCGGCCGCCCGGTGGCCAGCAGGCGCCGGACCAGGGTGCGCTGGGAGCTGGACGCGGTCACGTTGTACGTGGCCACGATCACCGCGTCGGCGTCCTGGGCGGCGGTGACCGCCCTGGTGACGGCGTCCGCCGTGGGCGCGGTGCCGGTGGACAGGGCCGTGGCGGTGAAGCCCAGTCCGGTCAGCGCGGCGGCCAGTACGCCGGTGGGCGGGCCGGTGGTGCCGGAGGGGGAGGCCGGGTCGGCGCCGACGACCAGGACCCTCGGCTGCCTGCGCCGGTCCAGCGGGAGCAGCCGGCCCTCGTTGACCAGCAGGGTGGTGGTGCGGTCGGCGATGCGGGCGGCGGCGACGAGGTGCATCTTGTTGCCCACGGTCCGGTCGACGCCCGCCCGGGTGACGCCGGTGTTCTGGAAGAGGCCGAGCCTCGCCTTCATGCGCAGGATGCGGAGAACCGATTCCTCCACGCGGGCCTCGGTCAGCTCGCCGCTGCGGACGGCCGCCAGCACCGCGTTCCAGGCCACGTCCATGGACGGCGGGTTGAGCAGCTGGTCCACCCCGGCCTTGAGCGCGAGCACCGGCACCCGGTCGTCGCCGTACTTGGTGCGGACGCCCTCCATGCCGAGGGAGTCGGTGATGACCACGCCGTCGTAGCCGAGTTCGCCGCGCAGGATGCCGGTGACGATGGGGTGGGAGAGGGTGGCGGGGTCGCCGGAGGGGTCGAGGGCGGGGAACTGGATGTGAGCGGTCATCACGGAGTCGATGCCCGCGGCGACGGCGGCCCTGAACGGCACCGCGTCCAGCGTGTCCCACTGCTCCCGGCTGTGCGTGATGACGGGGAAGCCGGTGTGGCTGTCGACGGCCGTGTCGCCGTGGCCCGGGAAGTGCTTGGCGGTGGCCGCGACCCCGGCCGCCTGGTAGCCCTGCACCTCGGCCGCCACCAGGGCGCCGACGAGGGCGGGGTCGGCGCCGAAGGACCTTACGCCGATGACCGGGTTGGCCGGGTTGACGTTGACGTCGGCGTCGGGCGCGTAGTCCTGGTTGACGCCCATCGCGCGCAGCTCGGTGCCGGAGATGCGGCCGGCGTTGCGGACATCGGTGCGGGAGCGGCCGGCGGCGAGCGCCATGGCGCCGGGGAGCAGGGTGGCGGGCTTGCCGATCCGGCAGACGGCGCCGTGCTCCTGGTCGGTGGCGATGAGCATGGGCAGCCCGCGCGGCCGGGTCAGCGAGGAGCGCTGGATGCCGTCCGAGAGTTCGGCGATCTGGTGCGGGTCGCGGGTGTTGTGCGCCCAGGTGAAGTAGATGATGCCGCCGACCCGGTACCGCTCGATCAGCTCGTCGGCCGTGCGGACGCCGAGCTCCTTGAGGTTGGCGTCGATGTCCGCCTGGTCGGGGGCGGTGGCGGAGTGGCCGTAGATCCGGGAGACGAAGAGCTGGCCGACCTTCTCCTCCAGCGTCATCCGGGCGATGACCGCGCGCAGCGCCGTGTCGTCCGGGGCGGCGGCGTGGGCCTTCCCGGAGGCGGCGGGGACGGCGAGCGCGGCGCCGAGGCCGGCCGCGCTCGCGAACAGGGACCGTCTGGAGGGTCCCGCGGTGTTTCCCGTGCTTCCCGTGCTGGTGTGGTGCACGTGCGCCCCTTCCGGAGGAGAGAACCGCTGAAGGAAACTTTCGGAAGTCACCAATATCCGGGAAGTTTCTTTCCGTCAAGGGAACTCACGGGGCATCACCCACCGCGCCCGCAGACGGCGAAGGGGGCGCCGGACGAGATCCGGCGCCCCCTCCCCCTGCTGTCCTACGGGCGCAGCGCGGGCTCGCGCTCCACGTCCCGTACGTCCAGCCGGCCGTCGAACCGAGCCAGCGGCTTCGCCGCCGACGGGTCGGCCTGGACCGCCGGGGACGCCACCCCGGCCCACTTGAGGATGCGGGCGGTGGCGAAGGCCCGCTCGTCGGCGACGAGTCCGGCGACGTTCGCGCCGTGGTTCATGCCGGGCGCGGTGAACACGTAGGAGTCACGGGCGCCCGCGCCGGGGCGGAAGCGCTCCGAGCCCCACGGGTCGTTCTGCCCGTACACGAAGAGCATGTGCCGGGCGTCGTGCCGGACCCAGTTGTCCACGTCCCGCATGGCGCCGTGCTGGAAGCGCATCGGGATGGAGCGGGGCACGAAGTTGCGCGGCGGCTGGTAGCCGTAGCGGATCAGCTTCCGCTCGATGTGCGGGAAGTGGATGGTGGGCGCGCCGAGCTGGGTGCCCGCCTGGTAGTAGTACGGCGTGTACTGCTCGAGGCCCTGGTCGGTGTAGGCGGAGAAGCCGGAGATGGTGTCGACCGAGTCCCAGATCGCGTCGTCGGTGGCGGTGGCGGCGCCGGACGGGATGGAGTCGCAGTCGGCGAGGCCGCTGTACTGCCAGAAGCCCCACACGTAGTCCAGGACGACGGCCTCGTACGCCTTGTCCAGGGAGCCGATGGTGGTGAAGGTGTAGCCGTTGTCGGCGGCGTACTGGGCGTAGCGCTGCTCCAGCGGCTTGCGGCGGACGAGCGCCTCGCGCTGGACGGCGTTGAGCTTGTCGCGGCACTCCTCGGTGCCGACGCGCTCGAAGAAGCGGTCGTAGGCCGAGTCCTCGTCGTTGACCACGTCGTTGGGGGCGACGTAGGCGACCACGCCGTCCATGTCGCGGGGGTAGAAGCGCTCGTAGTAGGTGGCCGTCATGCCGCCCTTGGAGCCGCCGGTGGCCAGCCAGTTGGCGGAGTACAGCGGCTTCAGCGCCTCGAAGACGCGGTGCTGGTCGCTCGCCGCCTGCCAGATGTCCAGCTTCGACCAGTCGGCCGGCGCCGGGCGGGACGGGGTGAAGAAGCGGTACTCCAGCGAGACCTGGTTGCCGTCCACGATCTGGGTGGGCTCGCGGCGGGACGGCGTGGTGGAGACGTTGTAGCCGCCGGTGTAGAAGACGGTCGGGCGGCTCACGTCCTTGTGCAGCACGGTGATCCGCTGCTGGAAGGTGCCCCGGTCCGGGTGCCGGTGGTCGACCGGCTGGGTGAAGTTCAGGACGAAATAGCGGTAGCCGGTGTACGGCTTCTCCTCCACCAGGCTGATGCCGGGTATCGCCAGCAGCCGGTCCTTGATGTCCGTGGGTGCCTGCGGTGCGGTGGTGGCCGCCCCCGCTGTGCCCGCCGTGCCCAGTGTGCCGATGAGCACCGTGAGCGCCAGCAGCCATCTCAGCGCCTTGCGCATGCGCACTCTCCCCTGTGAGACAGATGTCCGCCGGAAGCTATCCGAGCAACTGCCTTCACACCAGAGGGGATTGGCCGGTTCGTGCGATCAGCACAGAATCCAGCCGGAGGCGACGGCGCCCCGGCCCGCCGCGCCGCGCACCTTGACGCACCGGTGCCCGGCGTGGACGGTCACCGGCCCGGCGTGGTGCCGGTAGCGGCCCTGGTCGGTCACCGGCCGGTTGCCGCGCGCCTGCACGCTGACCAGCAGGAGGCCGGAGCCGGACTTCTTGGCGACCGTGGTGGCGCACACGTAGCCGTTGCTCCGGTAGAGGTGGACGGTGCCGGTGCGGAACGGCAGCGCGCGCACCTCGCGGCCCGCGCACCGCCCGCTCGTCGCCGCCTCGGCGGTACCGGGAGCCGCGAGGGCGAGCCCCCCGGACAGGGACAGCGCGGCCGCGCCGAGTGCCGCCCACCGCCGTATCGCCCCACCGTCCACCGCTCGTCCTTCCCCGCCCCGTGGGCACACTTTTGCGATCTACGTACTGATGTACGGACGCTTCGGATGTGCCGGATGGTTGCGCGGCCCCCGGCGATCGTGCCCCTCAGGAGGTGACGCCGACCGGCTCCTCCGGCTCCGACTGGCCGATGAAGGTCCGCCACATGTCGGCGTAGCGGCCGTCGCGGGCGAGGAGTTCGGTGTGGTGGCCGTCCTCCACGATCCGGCCGTGCTCCATCACGACGACCCGGTCGGCGCGCGCGGCCGTGGTCAGCCGGTGCGCCACCACCAGGGTGGTACGGCGGCCCGCGAGCCGGTCGGTGGCCTGGTTGACCTGCGCCTCGGTGGCCAGGTCCAGCGCGGCGGTCGCCTCGTCCAGCAGCAGGACGTCGGGGTCGACCAGCTCGGCGCGGGCCAGGGCGATGAGCTGGCGCTGCCCGGCCGAGAGGTTGCGTCCGCGCTCGGCGACCTCGTGCAGGTAGCCGCCGTCGAGGGTGGCGATCATCTCGTGCGCGCCGACCGCCCGCGCCGCCGCCTCCACCTCCGCGTCGGTGGCGTCCGGCCGCCCGTACGCGATGGCGTCCCGGACCGTGCCGGGGAACAGGTACGCCTCCTGCGGCACCACCCCGAGCCGGTGCCGGTAGGAGGTGAGGTCGAGCGCGCGCAGATCGGTGCCGTCGGCGGTGACCCGGCCCGAGGTCGGGTCGTAGAACCGCGCGACCAGCTTGACCAGGGTCGACTTGCCCGCGCCGGTCTCCCCGACGAACGCCACGGTCTGCCCGGCCGGGATGGCGAGGTCGATCCCGGTGAGCGCCTCCTCCTCGTCGCCGTAGGCGAAGGACACGTCCTCGAAGGCGATGTCGCCGCGCAGCGAGAGCACCTCCAGCGGGGCGTCGGCGGCCCCGGTGGAGGCCGGTTCGCGCAGCAGCTCCTGGATGCGGCCCAGCGACACCGTGGCCTGCTGGTAGCCGTCGAAGACCTGGGACAGCTGCTGCACCGGGGCGAAGAACAGGTCGATGTAGAGCAGGTAGGCGACCAGCGCGCCCGTGGTCAGCGTGGCCGCCTCCACCCGCCCGGCGCCCGAGACCAGCACGGCGGCGGCCGCGACCGAGGACAGGAGCTGCACGAAGGGGAAGTAGAGGGAGATCAGCCACTGCCCCCGGATACGGGCCTGCCGGTAGGACTCGCTGCGCTCGGCGAACCGGCGCCCGCCGTCCCGCTCGCGGCGGAACGCCTGCACGATCCTCAGGCCCGCCACCGACTCCTGGAGATCGGCGTTCACCACCGACACCCGCTCCCGCGCCAGCTCGTACGCCTTCACGCTGGCCCGGCGGAAGAAGAAGGTGGCGAGGACCAGCGGGGGCAGCGTGGCGAACACGACCAGCGCGAGCTGGACGTCCAGCACGAGCAGGGCGCCCATGATGCCGAAGAAGGTGACGACCGAGACGAAGGCGGTGACCAGGCCGGTCTGCAGGAACGTGGACAGCGCGTCCACGTCCGTGGTCATCCGGGTCATGATCCGGCCGGTCAGCTCGCGCTCGTAGTAGTCGAGGCCGAGCCGCTGGAGCTGGGTGAAGATCTTCAGACGCAGCGCGTACAGCACGCGCTCGCCGGTGCGGCCGGTCATCCGGGTCTCGCCGTACTGCGCGGTCCACTGCACCAGCACGGTGAGCAGGCCGAGCAGGGAGGCCGCCCAGACCGCGCCGAGGGCGGTACGGGTCACGCCCTCGTCGATGCCGTGCCGGATCAGCACCGGCAGCAGCAGGCCCGAGCCCGCGTCGACGGCGACCAGCGCCAGGCTGACCAGCAGGGGACGCCCGAAGCCGTGCAGCAGCCGGCGCAGCCCGTAGGAGTCCTCGGCGCGGACCGCGCGGGCCTCGTCCACGTCCGGGGTGTCGGTGGCCGGGGGCAGCGCCTCCACCTGGGCGAGCAGCTCGGGGGTGGCCGGGGCGCCGGAGAGGGTCTGCTCCCGCGGTGTGCGGTCGCCGGTCCACAGCCGGGGGGTGACCCCGCGCTCGGCGTCGAACTCCGCGTCCAGTTCGTCGCGTACGGAGGTGTCCTCGGCCTGCTCGGCCGGGCGGGCGTGGCCCGGCGAGGGGGCGCCCAGCTCGTCGGGGTCGGTGAGCAGCCTGCGGTAGAGCGGACAGCTCTCCTGGAGCTCCTCGTCGGTGCCGAGGCCGACCAGGCGGCCGCCGTCCAGTACGGCGATGCGGTCGGCGAGGCTGAGGGTGGAGCGGCGGTGGGCGATGAGCAGGGTGGTGCGGCCCGCCATGACGTGGGCCAGCGCCTCGTGGATCTCGTGCTCGACCCTCACGTCCACCGCCGAGGTGGCGTCGTCCAGCACCAGCAGGCGGGGGTCGGTGAGCAGGGCGCGGGCGAGCGCGAGGCGCTGGCGCTGGCCGCCGGAGAGGGTCAGGCCGTGTTCGCCGACCTTGGTGTCGTACCCCTGGGGCAGCTCTCGGACGAACCGGTCGGCCTGGGCGGCGCGGGCGGCGGCCTCGATCTCGTCCTGGGTGGCGTCGGGGCGGCCGTAGGCGATGTTCTCGCGGACGGTGGCGGAGAACAGGAAGGAGTCCTCCGGGACCAGGCCGATCGCGGCGCGCAGCGAGTCCAGCGTCAGCTCGCGCACGTCGTGGCCGCCGACCAGGACGGCGCCGTGGGTGACGTCGTAGAAACGCGGCAGCAGCAGGGAGAGGGTGGACTTTCCGGAGCCGGAGGAGCCGACGACGGCCAGCGTCTCGCCGGGGCGGATCTCCAGGGTGAGCCCGTCGAGGACCGGCCGCTCGGCGTCGTAGCCGAAGGAGACGTCGTCGAACTCGACGGAGGCGGGGGCGTCGGCGGGGAGGGTCTTGGTGCCGTCCTTCAGGGACGGCTCGGTGTCGATCAGTTCCAGGACGCGCTCGGTGCCCGCCCGGGCCTGCTGGCCGATGGTGAGCACCACGGCGAGCATCCGGACCGGGCCCACGAGCTGGGCGAGGTAGGTGGAGAAGGCGACGAAGGTGCCGAGCGTGATGTGCCCGCGTACCGCCAGCCAGCCGCCGAGGGCCAGCATCGCGACCTGGCCGAGCGCCGGGACGGCCTGGAGGGCCGGGGTGTACTTGCTGTTCAGCCGGATGGTGCGCAGCCGTCCCGCGAACAGCCTGCGGCCGACCTCGCGCAGCTTCCCGGTCTCCTGGTCCTCCTGCCCGAACCCCTTCACCACGCGTACGCCGCTCACCGCGCCGTCGACCACGCCCGCGACGGCGGCGGCCTGGGCCTGGGCGTACCAGGTGGCGGGGTGCAGCCGGGTCCGGCTGCGGCGGGCGATCCAGCCGAGGGCGGGGGCGACCGCGAGCGCGACCAGGGTCAGCGGGAGCGACAGCCAGGCCATGATGCCGAGCGAGATCAGGAAGAGCAGGACGTTCCCGATGGTCATCGGGAGCATGAACAGCAGCCCCTGGATGAGCTGGAGGTCGCTGGTGGCCCGGCCGACGACCTGCCCGGTGGACAGCTCGTCCTGACGGCGGCCGTCGAGCCGGGTGATCGTGTCGTACATCCCGGTACGGAGGTCGTGCTGGACGTCCAGGGCGAGCCGTCCGCCGTAGTAGCGGCGGACGTAGGTGAGGGCGTAGATCAGCAGGGCGGCGGCGATCAGGGCGCCCGCCCAGGGGGCCATGTCGCGGGTGTGGTCGCCGATCACGTCGTCGATGATCACCTTGGTGACCAGCGGGACCACGGCCATGACGGCCATCCCGCCCAGCGAGGCGCCCAGCGCCAGGACGACGTCCTTCGGATGGCGCCAGGCGTATCCCGCCAGCCGTCGCGCCCATCCTTGTTGCGGTCCCACGCGGGTGTCCTCCGTCGCTCTGCCTGATCTTCCGTGAGGCACAAACGCGGGGGCGCAGGGGGGTATTCCGGGCGGAGGTGCGCCGCCCGGCGGGCGAGCCGTCCCGGTCTGTGCTGGAATGCGACGCGTCGTACGGACTCTGCGCTGGAGGCGGTCATGGACAAGGGCAACATCGACGTGCCGGACGCGGCCGACCTGGACGCGGCGGCCCGGCGGTACTGCGCGTCCCAGGGGTGGTCGCTCCCGGACGGCGGCTACCCGGTACGGCCGGCCGACCTGCACGGCGCGGAGGATCTGCGGCGGGCCATCCACGCGGTGGGGCGGGGGCGGCGCGATCCGCACGACGCGATCCGGCGGCATGTGGAGGAGAGGGCGCGGGCGCTGGGGCTGTCCGCACAGATCCCCGCGGACTGGAACGCGGACGGGAGTCTCAGCTGAGGCGGACGCGGAGGCGGTAGAGCCGGGTCGTCTGGGCCGGGTTCTGGTTGTCGTCGCTGACGAGGAGCACCTCGAGGGCCTTGTGGCCGCCGCCCGTGACGGTCATCCCCTCGATGTTGTCCAGCAGCGGGTTGGGCTGGGGCTGGCGGGCGGTCGCCCCGAGGGCGGGACAGTCGGCGAGGTCGGCCAGCCGGGTCTTGCCCATCGGGCGTACGCCGGGCTGGCCGGTCAGGTGCTGGACACGGGACGTGTCGGTCGCGTGGCGGGGGTCGGCGAGGCTGAGCCGGACGGTGTTGCCGACGCCCGCCTCGAACCCGCGCTCCAGCACGAGGAGGCGTCCGTCGGGGGTGGCCTGCACCTCGGGCACGCCCAGACGGGGGTCGTCGGTGCGGTACGCGTACTGCGCGCCGAGGCGGAAGCGGCCGTGGTCCCGCGTCCAGGTCTGGAAGCGGACGGTGCCGGGGGCGTCGCCGGCGAGGGCGTACTCCATGGAGGCGAGGAGGGTACGGCCGCCGGGGAGGAGGGTGAGGCCCTCGAAGGTCTGGTTGGCGGTGGCGCGGCCGACGGGGGCGACGGCGAGGTCCGGCGGGACGGGGAGCCGTTCCAGGAGCTCGCCCTCGCGGGAGTAGCGGCGTACGGAGGGCTCGGTCTCCGAGGTGACCAGTCGGGTGCCGTCCCGGTCGACGGCGAGTCCCTCGGAGTCGAGGTCGCCGGGGAGCGTCACGGCTCCCGCCGGTCCCCGGGCGTCCAGACGGAACAGGGTGGAGCGGTCCGAGAGCGCGGCGAGTGAACCGTCGCGGTCGACGGCGAGGGCGGAGAGGTTGCCCACGTAGCGGCCGTCGTAGGTGGTCTTGTCGAGGGCGTCGGAGAAGCCGTCGATGGCGACGGAGGCCGAACAGGCGTGTGGTCGCGAGGTGTTGGCGCCGGCGTTCGCGGTGCCGGTGGCGGCGAGGGTGGCGGCGGCGAGGGCCGCGAGCAGGTTCCGGGTGCGCATGCCGGTCACCGTAGGGCGTGCACGGTGACCGGCGGGAGAGCGCCCGGTGAAGGATCAGCCCTGCGGCGGGGTCGCGACGAACGCCTCGCGGGGGGTGCTGGTGGGGACGTAGACGGCGGACTTGGACGCCGTCGGAACGAGGTCCCTGTGCACGGCCTTGGCGATGTTCTGGATGGTGGTGACGCCGTAGTCCATCGTGCTGTTGTCCTGGGTCAGCACGGTGATCGTGTAGTCGTGGCCGCCGCCGTTGAAGGTACCGAGGCTGTGGACGCGCCAGCCGTGGGTGGAGCGCTGCAGCCAGCCGTTCTTGACGTGCACGGCGACGGTGGAGGGGGCGCCGGCGGGGGTGCCCCAGCGCTGGGAGGAGACGACATTGCCCATCAACTTCAGGATGTAGGCACGGGAATTGTCGCTCAGCACGGTGTTCTTGGCGGTGACGAGCTTCAGCAGCTTCTGCTCGTCCGTGACGTTGATCTGGGTCAGGCCCCAGTAGCCGTTCGCACCCGGCGTCGTCTTCGTCATCCCGGCGGCCGTGAGGAAGCTCTTGATCTTCGCCACGCCGAGCTGCTTCCACAGCTTGCTGGTCGCGGTGTTGTCCGACTTCGTGATCATCGCCGTGGCCAGCGAGGTCTCGGTGCCGGTCAGGTACCGGTTGTGCTTCTTCGCGTCCCACAACAGGGTGGCCAGCACGGTGACCTTGACGGTGCTCGCCGAGTCGTAGGAGCTGGTCGCCCGCGAGGTGCACGTCGTCTTCGTGCCCGCCTCGTACACCCCGAGCGCCACACTTCCCTTCCGCGTGGCGAGCGCGGCCCCGATGTCCTTGGTGAGCTTCGCGGCGAGCCCGTCCTTGGCGGAGGTGCAGGTGACCGCGGTGGCGGCGGATGCGGGGGCCGCGCCGACAACGGGCACGAGCAGCGCTGCGCCCAGCACAGCAGCGAGCGCGCCCTTGCGGGCGCGGGGTGATATCCGATGCGTCATGCACGGATTGACTCCTGGGGAGGGGGGAGGGTTGCACTGGTGTTCGTGAAGGTCCCCGTAGGGTCTTCAGATCGGCCGGCCCGCGGCGGACAGGAGGGCACCCGGCATGCGCCACGGACGCCTGCGGCACATCGTGAACCCGCAGCAGCTCACGGGTCTTTACGGGCGGCTGCCGGAGCTCTCCGAACGCCTGCGGGTCCGCTCCTTCACCATGGACTGGCGCGGGCCGACGCTGACTCTGCGGGTCGACCTGCCCGAGTTCCCCGCCGAACCGCCCCAGGAGTGGCGGGATGCCGGGTTCGACACCGTCCAGTGTCATCTCCAGTACCTGGCGGTGGAGCAGCTGGCCGTCCGCCTGTGGACGCCGCCTGCCGTCGGGGATCTCGCGGTGAGCGCACCGGACGCGTTCCGGCGGCTGCGCGTCCGGCTCCGCGGTGCGGGGGTTGACATGACGTTCGGCTGCAGCGACTCGGTGCTCGTCGGGCACGTGAGCGCCTTCACCAGGGTCGGCGACGGGTCGGACCCAGGTCCGCGTTCCTTTGTGAACCGGGTCGACACGCGCCGTCACAGCACGCTGCCCGAGCCCTGGGAGAGGAGTTACTTTGAGCAGCTCTGACTGCCGACTCCACTACGTCCACATCGACGAGCGAGGTGACTCGGTCACCCTCGGGTTCGACGCCGGACCGACCTCCGGGACGGAGCGTTTCGAATTCTACCTCCTCTTCACCGGGGTGGTGGACCTCCACGTCAGCGGCTGGACACCGCCGGACGCCCAGGAGATCCTCATCGCGCCCGACCGAGAGGGGGGTTACGCCGTTTCGCTGGGCCCGCAGCGCTCGGGAGTCCGGTTCCGCGCCACCGCCGTCGAAGTGGCCCGCACCCGGACCTACTTGGCCTTCGCCGAGGAAGCGCGGCCTGCCGACTCCCGGCGGACAGGGGAAGCGTTGGGTGAGCTGGCCCTCGGCCGGCTGTACGACGACAGCCTGGCCCTCGGCGCGCGGCTTGGCTGGGCGAAGCTGGTGATCACGCTCGGCGGGGGGATCGTGGACGCATTCCACCCGGACGACCCGATCCGCCCGGAGCTTCGGGGATGGCCGGCCCCGAGTCCCGATGTCCCCTGACGGCCCGGAGGATGCGGGGAGAAGGAAGCCGGCTTCGTGGACCCGCGGCACAGCGCGAAGGTGCACCTGTCGGGAGCGGCGGTCCGCGGGCTCGAACGGGGCGTCCTCGTCACCGCTGCGCAGACCAGGGAGTGAGCGGGTGTGCGCCAGGACCGGTCCGCACCAGGAGGCGGAGCGCCCGTTCCGAGGCCGAGCCCGGCTCCGCCGTGTACGTGATCACGCGCTGACCCGCAGGGGACGGGAGGGTCAGGGTCTCGAAGGTCAGGTCCAGTGGGCCCGCGGTCGGGTGGGCCCTGAGCCCGGACCGGTTGACCCCGGAGGGGACCCCGGCGCCCGGGAGCACCGCTACCGTGGCCCCATGGTCAACTTCGTACTCGTACCGGGCGCCCGCCTGGGCGCGTGGGCCTGGAACGACGTCGTGCCGCACCTGCGGGAAGCCGGTCACGGCGTCCACCCGCTGACGCTCTCCGGTCTCGCCGAGAAGCAGGGGCTGCCGGCCGGGCAGCAGACGCACGTCCAGGACATCGTCGACGAAGTCGTGGGGCGGGATCTGCGCGAGGTCGTCCTCGTGGGACACAGCTACGCCGGGGTCCCGGTCGGCCAGGCCGCGGAGCGGATCGGGGACCGCCTGGCGCACACCGTTTTCCTCGACTCCAGCGTCCCGGCCGACGGCGAGTCCTTCGCCGGCCATTGGCCTGAGCTCGAAGCCTCCCTCGCCAGCAACGACGGCTTCTGGCCGCCCGCCCCCGCCTCCCACTTCGCGGGCCACGACCTCACCGAGCAGCAGATCGCCCGGATCGTGGCCGGCTGCACGCCCCACCCGGGCCGCACCCTGACCGAGCCCGCCGCACTGACCGGACCGCTCAGCACCCTGAAGGCGACCTACGTCCTGTGCGCCCCCGGCGGGGAAGAACCCGACGACGAGGTGGCCCGGTTGGTGGCCGACGGCCACTGGCGGCTGGTCCGCATGGACACCGGCCACTGGCCGATGTTCTCCCGGCCGCGCGAACTGGCCCGGGTGCTGCTCGACACGGCCGGGGAGTGACTCCGGGGGGACGGGGTCGGCCGCCGCCATGCCAACGGACGCTCACGACAGGCGACATGCCGGTTCTCGACACACAACGGTCACTTCCCCTTCACCGTCATTCATACATGTTCATGTCACGCTCTGGTTGTCGGCTCAATCAACCCGCGTAGATCGGCCCCCACATGTCCGTGACGCACATACCCCGTTGGAAGGCCCCGGCACTGGCCGTCTCGGCCCTGCTCGTCGGCCTCACCCTGCCCACGGCGACCGCCTCCCCGGCGAGCGCGACGACGACCTCGTACGACACGACGTACTACAAGAACGCCGTCGGCAAGACGGGCGCGAGTCTCAAGTCCTCGCTGCACACCATCATCAGCAGCCAGAGCAAGATCTCGTACGCGGCGGTCTGGGACGCGCTGAAGGTCACCGACCAGGACCCGAACAACAGCAACAACGTGATCCTGCTGTACAGCGGTGTCTCGCGCAGCAAGTCCCTCAACGGCGGCGACGTCGGCGACTGGAACCGCGAGCACACCTGGGCCAAGTCGCACGGCGACTTCGGCGAGGTGACCGGTCCCGGCACCGACCTGCACCACCTGCGTCCGGCGGACGTGTCGGTCAACAGCGTCCGCGGCAACAAGGACTTCGACAACGGCGGCAGCGCGGTCAGCGGCGGGGGCGGCAGCCTCACCGACTCCGACTCCTTCGAGCCGCGCGACGCGGACAAGGGCGACGTGGCCCGCATGATCCTCTACATGGCGGTCCGTTACGACGGCGGCGACGGCTTCGCCGACCTGGAGCCCGACGAGAAGGTCAACAACGGCAGCGCCCCGTACATGGGCAAACTGTCCGTCCTCAAGCAGTGGAACGACCAGGACCCGCCGAGCGCCTTCGAGGAGAAGCGCAACCAGGTCATCTACGACACCTACCAGCACAACCGCAACCCGTTCATCGACCACCCGGAGTGGGTGGACGCGATCTGGTAGACGCACGACAGCGGTGAACCCGCCCCCGCGCGGGGGAGGTTCACCGCTGCCCGGCGTCCGGCGCGGCCGGTCAGTCCAGGTGGGTCGGCGCGAACATCCGCAGGACCGCGGGGAGCACGACCACCGAGGGACCGGGCGTCGCCAGCGCCTTCGCCAGGTCCGCCTCCAGGGTCTCGGGGCTCGTGCGCACGCCCGGCACCCCGAAGGACTCGGCCAGCGCCACGTAGTCCGGGCGGGTCAGTTCCGTCGCCGTGGCCTGGCCGAAGGCGTCGGTCATGTACTCGCGGAGGATGCCGTAGCCGCCGTCGTCCACGATCAGCCAGGTGACCGGCAGGTCGTACTGACGGGCCGTGGCCAGCTCGGCGATCGAGTACAGGGCGCCGCCGTCGCCGGTGACCGCGAGGACCGGGCGGCTCGGGTCCGCCGCCGCCGCGCCGAGCGCCGCCGGGAAGCCGTAGCCGAGGCCGCCCGCGCCCTGGGCGGAGTGCATGGTGTTGGCGCCGCGCGGGTCGAAGGCGGACCAGGCCCAGTAGGCGAGGATCGTCATGTCCCAGAAGGACGGCGAGCCGGCCGGGAGCGCCCGGCGCACGGACGCCAACACGTCCTGCTCCAGCGTGAGTTCCTGCCCCGCGATGCGGTCGGCGATGCGGCCGAGCACGTCCCGGACCCGCTCCGGCGCCGCGGCGTCCGTCCGCTCGGTCACCGTCTCCAGCAGCGCCTGGAGCGCGAGGCGGGCGTCCGCGTGGATGCCCAGCGCCGGGTGGTTGGACTCCAGCTTGCCGAGGTCGGCCTCGATCTGGACGACCCGGCCCCGCGGCTTGAACGTGTGGTAGTTCGAGGAGAGTTCACCGAGCCCCGACCCGACCACCAGCAGGACGTCCGCGTCCTCCAGCAGGTCGGTCATGTGCCGGTCCTCCAGCCAGGACTGGAGGGAGAGCGGGTGCTCCCAGGGGAAGGCGCCCTTGCCGCCGAAGGTGGTCACCACGGGGGCGTCCAGCTTCTCCGCCAGCTGCCGCAGCTTGCCCGAGGCGTCGGACCGTACGACTCCCCCGCCCGCGATGATCGCCGGGCGCTGGGCGCGGGACAGCAGGTCGGCCGCCACCGCCGTGAGCTCGACGCGCGGGACGAGTTCCTCCGGGGTCGCGTCCGGGGCCGTCACCACGGGCAGCGAGGTCTCCGCCAGCAGCACGTCCTGCGGGATCTCCACCCACACCGGCCCGTGCGGGGCGGTCAGCGCGGACCGCCAGGCCTCCGCGACGGCCGACGGGATCTGCGAGAGCGAGCGGACCGTGTGAACCGACTTCACAATCCCTCGGAACGACGCCGCCTGATCCGGGAGTTCATGCAGATAACCGTGTCGGCCACCGCCGAGCCCGGCCGTGGGGATCTGGCTGCTGATCGCCAGGACCGGCGCCGACGCCGACGCCGCCTCCTGGAGCGCGGCCAGCGAGGTCAGCGCGCCCGGCCCGGTGGAGAGCAGCAGCGGCGCCGCCTCCCCGGTGATCCGGCCGTACGCGTCCGCCGCGAAGCCCGCGTTGTTCTCCACCCGCAGACCGACGTAGCGCAGCGAGGAGCGGCGCAGCGCGTCGAACATGCCGAGCGCGTGCTGGCCGGGCAGCCCGAAGACGGTCGTCGCGCCGAGCCCGGCCAGCGTCTCCACGACCAGGTCGCCGCCGTTGCGCCCCGGCGGGGGATTCAGGGCCGCCTCCGTCTGCGCCTCGGTCGGGCGGAGTTCCAGGTCGTGGTCGTGCGTCACGTCGCTTACGCGTCCTTCCGGGCCGCCGCGATCTGACGGCTCATGATGGTGGTGAGTTCGTAGGCCGTGTGCGAGGCCGCGACCGAGGTGATCTCGGCGTGGTCGTACGCCGGGGCGACCTCGACCACGTCCGCCGAGACCAGGTTGCACGAGGCGAGCCCGCGCAGGATCTCCAGCAGCTCGCGGGAGGTCATGCCGCCCGCCTCGGGGGTGCCGGTGCCGGGGGCGTGGGCCGGGTCCAGGCAGTCGATGTCGATGGAGATGTACAGCGGGCGGTCCCCGATGCGCTGGCGGAGCTGGTCGGCGACCTCGTCCGCGCCCCGGCGGTAGACGTCGGCGGAGGTGACGATGCCGAAGCCCATCTTCTCGTCGTCGGTGAGGTCCTGCTTGCCGTACAGCGGGCCGCGCGTGCCGACGTGGGACAGCGCCTCGGTGTCGAGGATGCCCTCCTCCACCGCCCGGCGGAACGGCGTGCCGTGGGTGTACTCGGCGCCGAAGTACGTGTCCCAGGTGTCGAGGTGCGCGTCGAAGTGCAGCAGCGCGACCGGGCCGTGCTTCTTGGCGACGCTTCGCAGCAGCGGCAGCGCGATGGTGTGGTCGCCGCCCAGGGTCATCAGGCGGGCGCCGGTGCCGAGCAGGTCGTCGGCGGCGGCCTCGATGGTGTCGACGGCCTCGTTGATGTTGAACGGGTTCACCGCGATGTCGCCGCCGTCGGCGACCTGCGCGAGGGCGAAGGGGGAGGCGTCCTGCGCGGGGTTGTACGGGCGCAGCAGCCGGGACGCCTCGCGGATGGCGTTGCCGCCGAAGCGGGCGCCCGGCCGGTACGAGACACCGGAGTCGAACGGCACGCCGACCACGGCGACGTCCGCGCGGCCGACCTCGTCCAGCCGGGGCAGCCGGGCGAAGGTCGCGGGGCCCGCGTAGCGCGGGACGCGGGAGGAGTCGACGGGCCCGCGGGGCGTCTCGGAGCTGCTCATCGTGAAATGCCTTCTTCCTTGCGCTTCGTCGCGCATGTACTGCTTTCCGTACGACTCTACTGGTGAGCCGGTACCGGTTCGGACGGGAGTTCGGGGGACTTGCCGGCGAGGCGGTCGCGCCAGACGGCGAGGACGCGTTCGTCGGTGGGCCGGGTGGCCAGGGAGACCACCAGGTAGGCGGCGAGGGAGGCGAGCAGGCCGTAGTAGACGGGCTCGTTGGCCAGGATGCCGTAGCCCGCCATCAGGCCGATCACCGCGGCGCCGCCGACGATCACGGCGGCGAGCGCGCCCTGCACGGTGCCGCGCTTCCACAGCAGCCCGCCGAGGATCGGCACCAGCAGCCCGCCGACGAGCAGGTTGTACGCGACGGTCAGCGCCTCGACCACGTTGTTCAGCGCGATGGCGGTGCCGATCACCGCGAGGCCCATGATCAGGATGAAGACGCGGTTGCCCCTCACCTCGTCGTGCTCCTCGCCGCCGGGGCGGACGATGCCCCGGAGCCGGGACCAGATGTCGTTGTTGGCGACGGTGGCGCAGGCGATCAGGGCGCCGGATGAGGTGGACATCACGGCGGCGAGGGCGGCGGCCAGCACCAGGCCGCGGACGCCGATGGGGAGTTCGTCCTTGACGATGGTGGCGAAGGCGTCGTCCGGGCTCGCGAGCTTGGGGTAGAGCACCTTGGCCGCGGTGCCGATCACCGAACCGGCGACGGCGTAGACCAGGCAGTACGTGCCGGACGCGGTGCCGCCCCACTTGGCGGTGCGGTCGTCGCGGGCGGTGAACACGCGCTGCCAGATGTCCTGGCCGATCAGCATGCCGAAGGTGTAGATCAGCACATAGGTGAAGATCGTCTCGCCGCCGATGCCCAGCGGGTCGAAGTACGAGGTCGGCAGCTTGGCCCTCATCCCCGAGAAGCCGCCCGCCTTGACCACGGCGATGGGCAGCAGCAGGAGCAGCACGCCGATGGTCTTCACCACGAACTGCACCATGTCGGTGAGCGTGATCGACCACATGCCGCCGAGGGTGGAGTACGCCACGACGATCGAGCCGCCGAGGACGATCGCCAGGGTGCGGTTCATGTCGAACAGCACGTCGAAGATGGTGGCGTAGGCGATGGTCGAGGTGACCGCCAGCATCAGGGTGTACGCCCACATGACCACGCCGGAGATGACCCCGGCCCGGCCGCCGTAGCGCAGGTCCAGCATCTCGGAGACGGTGTAGACCTTCAGCCGGGCGATGCGGGCCGAGAAGAACACCGACAGGGCGAGCAGGCCGAGGCCGATGGTGAAGACCATCCAGGCACCGGAGAGGCCGTACTTGTAGCCGAGGCCGACCCCGCCGATGGTGGACGCGCCGCCGAGCACGATGGCGGCCATGGTGCCGGAGTACATGACCGGGCCCAGTCTGCGGCCGGCCACCAGGAACTCGCTCTTGGACTTGGCGCGGCGCATGCCCCACCAGCCCATGGCCAGCATCCCGGCGAGATAGACGACGATCACTGTGTAGTCGACGGCCATGGGCTGGGGCCCTCCTTCGCGCGCTTGTCCGGTGGCGTGTCGTGCGGTGGCGTGGGGGTGTCGACGGCAGCGGTCCGCGGGGACATCCGCCCGTACCCGCGGCTGCCGTTCCGCTAGACGATAGGTGGCCGGAAAGCGACTGCGAAGTGTACGTTTCATCCATATGAACGGGGTGGACAGGAGGATGTGCACACCATGTCGGAGCCGACCGCCCCGTCCGTCCCGCCGACCCCGCCCGTGCCGCTCTCCGCGCTGCTGGCCCGCGAGGACCTGGGCCTGCGCCAGATCGCCGGTCCCCCGGCCCCGGACACCGTGATCCACTGGGCGCACACCTCGGAGATGGCCGACCCGTACCCGTATCTGCTGGGCGGCGAGCTGCTGCTGACGGCCGGGGTGCACGTGCCGGAGGCGGCGGGGGCCGATGGGGGTGCCCCCTGCTCGAGCGAAGCCGAGAGCTCGGGGGAGTATTTCGAGGACTACGTGTCCCGGATCGTCGCGGCGGGGGGTGCCGCACTCGGCTTCGGACTGGCCCCGGTGCACGACACGGTGCCGCGCGCGCTGGTCGCCGCGTGCGAGGCGTACGGGCTGCCGCTGCTGGAGGTGCCGCCCCGGACCACGTTCTCCGGGGTGGCCCGCGCGGTGTGGCAGCTCATGGCGCAGGCCCGCCTCGCCGAGCTGCGCCGGGTCACGGAGGCACAGCAGAGCCTCGCGGCCGCCGCCTCCCGCCCCGACCCGGTCCCCTCGGTCCTGCGCCAGCTCGCCCAGCGCCTCTCCGCCCACGCCCTCCTGTACGCCCCCGACGGCACGGCGATCGCGAGCGCGGGCCGCGCGCCGGCACCGGGGACGCGGGAGGCGCTGCGGAAACTGGCGGCGGTGGTACGCCCGGACACCGGCTCGAAGGACACCCCCAGGGAGGCCCCCGCCTCCGCCGCCGACTCACTCGGCGACACCCAGCTCGCCGCGTACGCCCTGGGCGGCAGCGGCGGGTTCGTGCTCGGCGTGGCCACCCGGCGGCGCGAGCCGGCCGACCACACCATCGCCTCCGTCGCCGCCGTACTGCTCTCGCTGCTGACCGGCGAGCACCAGAGCGGGGCGGGCGCGGCCCGTTCCTCGGCGCTGGTGCGGCTGCTGCTGGGCGCGGCCCCGGCGGAGGTGGCCGGCCTGCTGGGAAGTGGCGAGCGGTGGCTGGTGGTGCACGCCCGCCCGGAGAACGGCACCCCCGACCCCGTCGGCGCGGCCGCCCTCGGCGCGGCGCTCGGTTCACCCCTGATCGACCTGGGCAGGGACGTCGTACGCGTCCTCGTGCCCGGCGGGCGGGAGCCGGCCGCCCAGCCCGGCTGGACGCTGGGCGTCGGCGCGCCCGCCGAGCCCGGCGGCTGGCCGTCGGCCGACGCGCAGGCCGCCCGCGCGCTGGCCCGCGCCCGCGCCACCCGCGCCCCGCTGGTCCGGCACGGCGCCCGGCCCGGGCTGAGCGAGCTGGTGCCGCGCGCGGACGCCGAGGAGCACGCGCGGGCCCTCCTCGCCCCGCTCTCGGCGGGCCCGGCGCTCACCGAGACCCTGCGCACCTGGCTCTCCCTGCACGGGAGTTGGGACCGTACGGCGGTCGCGCTGGACGTGCACCGCAACACCGTCCGCCAGCGCATCACCCGCTGCGCCGCCCTCCTCGACACGGACCTGGACGATCCGGACGTCCGCATGGAGCTGTGGTTCGCCCTGCGCCACCACTGATCCGCCGGGGTCCCCCGGAAGAGGGGCGTCCCGGAGACGGCGGATCGTTCGCTGCCCCACAATGGGGGGCATGCCGATATCCGGGACGCCCAGCCGTGCTCAGCTCGTCGACCATCTGGTGAGAACGCGGATCGCGGGGGACGTGGCGACGCCCCGCGAGAACAACCTCTCCCACTACCGCAGGCTGGCCAACGGCGACCGGCATTTCTGGCTCGGCCTGGAGCTGGGCGACCGCTGGACCGACGAGCAGGACGTGCTCGCGGTGATGGCCGAGCGGGTCGGCGTGAACGACGACGCCGAGCACCGGTACGGGCAGGACACCATCGACCCGGAGCTGACCGTCGCCGCGCTGGAGCGGCTCGCGCTGCGGCTGCGCAAGGCGGCCGAGGACAGCCAGCGGGTGCTGTTCGCCACCGGGCATCCGGGCGGGCTGCTGGACGTGCACCGGGCCACCGCCGCGGCGCTGCGCGCCGCCGGCTGCGAGATCGTCGTCATCCCGGAGCGGCTGCAGACCGACGAGGGGTACGTCATGCAGTTCGCCGACGTGGCCGTCCTGGAGCATGGCGCGACCCTGTGGCACACCCACTCCGGGGATCCGATGCGCGCCATTCTCACCGGACTTGAGCGCGAGGGCCGCGAGCTGCCGGACCTCGTCGTGGCCGACCACGGCTGGGCCGGGTACGCGGCGCAGCACGGCGTCGACGCGGCCGGATACGCCGACTGCAACGACCCGGCGCTGTTCCTCGCCGAGGCCGAGGGCACCCTCCAGGTGGCGGTCCCGCTGGACGACCACGTGGTCAGCCCCCGCCACTACGACCCGATGACGGCGTATCTGCTCGACCAGGCCGGACTCGTCTGATCCCGGCCCCGGACGCGGGAGTGCGACCCCCTCGGGGGCCGCACGTCTCGCTCAGATCGCGGTGTTGTCAGCGACCGTGACCGCCACCACCGTGACCGCCACCGCCGTGGCCGCCGCCACCGTGACCGCCGCCGTAGCCGCCACCGTGACCGCCGCCGTAGCCGCCGCCATGGCCGTAGCCACCGTGGCCGTAGCCGCCGTGACCGTAACCGCCGTGGCCGTGGCCACCCCAGTAGTTGTCGTTGTCACCCCAGTTGTTCCAGTTGTTGTGGTGACGACCCCAACCCCAGTCGTCATCGTTCCACCAGCCGCGGTCGTTGTTGTAGCCGTTGTGGTGACCGCCCCGATAGTCCCTGTCGTACGAGCTGTGGTTGCCGTTCTGGGTCGCCGAAGCGGTGCCCGCGGCGCCCACCGCTGCTCCGCCGGCCAGCAGAAGGCCGGTGGCGGACAGGGCGACAAGACGCCTCGCGCGCGTTGATCGCATGAGAAATTACCTTCCATCTCCATCGTCTCTCGCGATCCCGATCTGGGTGCGAGGTGGATGGCCGTCACCGCGAAGAGGAAGATTGCGGCACGGTCTTCAGGTGTCACCGCAGTGTGCTGAGCGGCACGGTCCCACTCCGCCGACGCCTTGCAGACCACCCGTACGCCTTGACGCCCTCAGGTGCTGCGGCTGAGGTCCCGAAGCCGGAAACCTCGCCAGCGGGCAAGCCGTGTGCTGCGGCTTTCACTCATGAAGCCTAGTCCCGGATGCGTCGCGCGTCCTGTTGAGCGGTCTACTGAGTGACGGGTCGTCCCGGAAGCCGGTCGCACGGCGCGCGCACTCCCGCGACCGAGGGCGCCGGGGCAGGCCGGCGGGGCCAACCCCGGCGCCGGACCGTGGAGGTGACGCCTCAGCGCGGTACGCGGACCACGCCCTCCTGGACGACGGAGATGGCGAGGTCTCCGTCCCGCGTGTAGATCCGGGCCTGGCCCAGACCCCGGCCGCCGTGCGCGGAGGGGGACTCCTGGTCGTAGAGGAGCCACTCGTCGGCGCGGAAGGGGCGGTGGAACCACATCGCGTGGTCCAGGGAGGCCCCGACCACGTCCCCGACGGCCCAGCCGCCGCGCCCGTGGGCGAGCAGCACCGAGTCGAGCAGGGTCATGTCGGAGACGTAGGTGGCGAGGACGACGTGCAGCAGGGGGTCGTCGTCCAGCTTGCCGTTGGCGCGGAACCAGACCTGGCTGTGCGGCTCGCGCGGGGCGCCGAACTCCCCGTAGGGCGGCTCGTCCGCGTACCGCAGGTCGATCGCCTCGCGCGCCTCCAGGAAACGCTCGACGACCTCGGGGTCGAGGTGCGCGTAGCCGCGCAGGCGCTCCTGGGACGTCGGCAGGGTGGCCGGGTCGGGCGCCTCGGGCATGGCGGCCTGGTGGTCGAGGCCGTCCTCGTACGCCTGGAAGGAGGCGGAGAGGTGGAAGATCGGCTTGCCGTGCTGGACGGCGACCACGCGGCGGGTGGTGAAGGAGCGGCCGTCGCGGATGCGGTCGACGCTGTACACGATCGGCGCGCCGGGGTCGCCGGTGCGCAGGAAGTACGCGTGCAGCGAGTGGGCGGCGCGGTCGGCGGGGACCGTCCGCCCCGCCGCCACCAGCGCCTGTGCGGCCACCTGGCCGCCGAAGACGCGGGGGACGACGGCGGAGCGGGACCGCCCGCGGTAGATGTCCTCCTCGATCCGCTCGAGGTCGAGCAGATCGAGGAGGTCCTGAAGTGCCTGGCTCATGGCGTGTAGTTGTACCGGCCAGTCATTGCGGGGGCCTTACAGGCCCATGTCCTTGGCGATGATCGACTTCATGATCTCGCTGGTGCCGCCGTAGATGCGGTTGACGCGGTTGTCCGCGTACAGGCGGGCGATCGGGTACTCGTTCATGTAGCCGTAGCCGCCGTGGAGCTGGAGGCAGCGGTCGATCACGCGGTGGGCGACCTCGGTGCAGAACAGCTTGGCGGAGGCGGCCTCGGCGGGGGTCAGCTCGCCGGCGTCCAGCGCCTCGGTGGCGCGGTCGGCGACGGCCTCGGCGGCGTCCACCTCGGCCTGGCAGGCGGCCAGCTCGAACTTGGTGTTCTGGAAGTGCGACACCGGCTTGCCGAAGACCGTGCGGTCCTGCACGTACTGCTTGGCGAAGCGGACGGCGGCCTTGGCCTGGGCGTAGGCGCCGAAGGCGATGCCCCAGCGCTCGGAGGCCAGGTTGTGGCCGAGGTAGGAGAAGCCCTTGTTCTCCTCACCGAGCAGGTCCTCGACGGGGACCTTGACGTCCACGAAGGCGAGTTCGGCGGTGTCGGAGGTCTTCAGGCCGAGCTTGTCCAGCTTGCGGCCGACGGAGTAGCCCTCGGACTTGGTGTCCACGGCGAAGAGGGAGATGCCGAACCGGCGGTCGTCCTCCTTCGGGGCGGAGGTACGGGCGCAGACGATGACCTTGTCGGCGTGCACACCGCCGGTGATGAAGGTCTTGGCGCCGTTGAGGACGTAGTGCGTGCCGTCCTCGGAGAGCTTGGCGGTGGTCTTCATGCCCGCGAGGTCCGAGCCGGTGCCCGGCTCGGTCATCGCGATGGCCCACATCTCCTCGCCGGTGACGAACTTCGGCAGGAAACGCTTCTTCTGCTCGTCCGTGGCCAGCATCTTGATGTAGGGCAGGGCGAGCAGCACGTGCACGCCGGAGCCGCCGAACTGGACGCCCGCGCGGGAGGTCTCCTCGTAGAGGACCGCCTCGAACTTGTGGCTGTCCATCCCCGCGCCACCGAACTCCTCCGGCACGTTGATGCCGAAGATGCCCAGCTCGCCGAGCTTGTAGTAGAAGTCGCGCGGAGCCTGACCGGCGGCGAACCACTCGTCGTAGACCGGCACGACCTCGGACTCGATGAAGTCCCGGAGAGTCTCCCGGAACGCCTCGTGATCCTCGTTGAACACCGTACGGCGCACGCCGCCACCTCCACGTACCTCGGCATGACACAGGGCATGTCTAAGCGCTTGCTCAACCGAAGATACCGGCGAGTACGAGGACCCGTCCAGGGTGAGCTTGCCCACCCCGGACGACGGCGAGGGTCAGCTACCGGCCTTGCCGTAGCGGCGGAAGTCGGCGGTGTCGATCAGCCAGGGGCCGAAGGGGACCGTGTCGCCGAAGATGTACGCGTCCTTGCGGGCGTAGCGGCCCTTGCAGGGGTCGGAGTGGACCTCGATCGTGCCGGTGCGGGGGTCGACGATCAGGTAGTGGGCAATACCCATGGCGGGGTAGTCGGCCAGCTTCTCGACGTAGTCGTTGGTCGGGTTCGACGGAGAGACGATCTCGACGACGGCCAGCACCTGGGTCGCATCGACGGCGATACCTTCCTCGTCGAGGGTGGCCTCGGGAATGACGACCGCGTCGGGGAGGCGCATGCGGCCGATCGCGGGGTGTTCGATCTCGGGGCCGCTCGCGCAGATGTAGCCGGGATGCGTGCGGAGAAGCTGGTCGTCCAACTGCTTGCAGATGCGGCGGACCGTGCCCTCGTGGCGCTTCGACGGGCACATCATCGCCAGTGTCGGGCCGGACGGACCGATCTCGACGCGCCAGGCTCCTTCGAGCCCCTCGGCGTAGGCGCCGAGCTCCTCGGCGATCGCGCGCATCTTCGCGTAGTCCATGAGGTCAGCGTACTGAGACGCCTCCTGCTGAGGACCCGTTCAAGACCCCGCCGCCGCGAACGCGCCCCGCGCCATCCGGTGCAGCAGCGTCGCCGTCACCGCCCGGCCCGGGAGGGTGCCGGCCCGGCCGAGGTGGGGGGTGGAGTTGAGGAGGCCGAAGACGGAGTGGACCGCCGAGCGGGCGGCGGGCTCGGTGAGGTTCGGGTGGACCTCACGGACGACGCCGACCCAGAGTTCGACGTACTGGCGCTGGAGCTGGCGGACGAGCTTGCGGTCGCTGTCGCGCAGCCGGTCCAGCTCGCGGTCGTGGAGGGTGATCAGGGGGCGGTCGTCCAGGGCGAAGTCGATGTGGCCCTCGATGAGGGAGTCCAGCACCGCGGAGGCGTCCGCGTGCCCGTCCGTCTCCGCCAGGCGGCGGCGCGCGCCGGTGAGGAGCTGGCCGCTGATGCCCACCAGCAGCTCCGCGAGCATCGCGTCCTTGCCGGGGAAGTGCCGGTAGAGGCCGGGGCCGCTGATGCCGACCGCCGCCCCTATCTCGTCCACGCCCACGCCGTGGAACCCGCGCTCGGCGAAGAGGCGCGCGGCCTCCTTGAGGATCTGCTGGCGCCGGGTCGGGGCGTCGGTTCTGCTGGCCATGCGGGTCATTGTAGACAGCGAGGTTAGCGGTCGTTAACCTGAGGGAAATGCGTTAACGCTCATTAACAAGGTGAGGGGTTCGCAGGATGCACGAGGCACCGGAGCTGACGAGCGCGGCAGACCCCGCGTCGGAGGCCTGGCGGGCCAATGAACAGGCCCATCTCGCCCTGGGCGAGGAGCTGCGCGCCAAGCTGGCGGCCGCGGCCCTCGGCGGCGGCGAGAAGGCGCGCGCCCGGCACACCGCGCGCGGCAAGCTGCTGCCGAGGGACCGGGTGGACGCCCTGCTCGATCCCGGCTCCCCCTTCCTGGAGCTGGCCCCCCTCGCGGCCGACGGGATGTACGACGGACAGGCCCCGGCGGCGGGGGTGATCGCCGGGATCGGCCGGGTCAGCGGCCGCGAGTGCGTGATCGTCGCCAACGACGCGACGGTCAAGGGCGGCACGTACTACCCGATGACGGTGAAGAAGCACCTGCGCGCCCAGGAGGTGGCCCTCGACAACCGCCTGCCCTGCGTCTACCTGGTGGACTCCGGCGGCGCCTTCCTGCCCATGCAGGACGAGGTCTTCCCCGACCGCGACCACTTCGGCCGCATCTTCTACAACCAGGCCCGCATGTCCGCGGCCGGCATCCCGCAGATCGCCGCCGTCCTCGGCTCCTGCACGGCCGGCGGCGCGTACGTCCCGGCGATGAGCGACGAGGCGGTGATCGTCCGCGACCAGGGCACGATCTTCCTGGGCGGCCCCCCGCTGGTGAAGGCCGCCACCGGCGAGGTCGTCACGGCGGAGGAGCTGGGCGGCGGCGAGGTCCACTCCCGCGTCTCCGGTGTCACCGACCACCTCGCGGAGGACGACGCGCACGCACTGAGGATCGTGCGGAACATCGTCGCCACCCTCCCCGCCCGCAAGGACGCCCCCTGGGAGGTGACCCAGGCCGTCGAGCCCAAGGTCGACCCCTTCGGGCTGTACGGCGCGGTCCCGGTCGACTCGCGCACCCCCTACGACGTCCGGGAGATCATCGCCCGCGTGGTGGACGGCTCGCGCTTCAGCGAGTTCAAGTCCGAGTTCGGCCAGACCCTGGTCACCGGCTTCGCCCGCATCCACGGCCACCCGGTCGGCATCGTCGCCAACAACGGCATCCTGTTCTCCGAGTCCGCCCAGAAGGGCGCGCACTTCATCGAGCTGTGCGACCAGCGCGGCATCCCGCTGGTCTTCCTCCAGAACATCTCCGGCTTCATGGTCGGCAAGGACTACGAGGCGGGGGGCATCGCCAAGCACGGCGCCAAGATGGTGACCGCCGTCGCCTGCACGCGGGTGCCGAAGCTGACGGTCGTCGTCGGCGGCTCCTACGGCGCGGGCAACTACTCGATGTGCGGCCGCGCCTACTCCCCCCGCTTCCTGTGGATGTGGCCCGGCGCCAAGATCTCCGTCATGGGCGGCGAACAGGCCGCCTCGGTGCTCGCCACCGTCAAGCGGGACCAGATGGAGGCGCGCGGCGAGGAGTGGCCCGCCGAGGACGAGGACGCCTTCAAGGCCCCGATCCGCGCGCAGTACGAGAGCCAGGGCAGCGCCTACTACGCCACCGCCCGCCTCTGGGACGACGGCGTCATCGACCCGCTCCAGACCCGTCAGGTGCTCGGACTCGCCCTGACCGCCTGTGCCAACGCGCCGCTGGGAGAGCCCCGGTTCGGCGTCTTCCGGATGTGAGAGGGAGGGGAACTTCCGTGTTCGACACAGTGCTGGTGGCCAACCGGGGCGAGATCGCCGTACGGGTCATCCGTACGCTCCGTGCGCTCGGCGTGCGCTCGGTGGCGGTCTTCTCCGACGCCGACGCCGACGCGCGGCACGTACGCGAGGCCGACACGGCCGTCCGGATCGGCCCGGCCCCGGCTTCGGAGAGCTATCTGTCGGTGGAGCGGCTGCTCGAGGCCGCCGCCCGCACCGGCGCCCAGGCCGTCCACCCCGGCTACGGCTTCCTCGCGGAGAACGCCGGCTTCGCGCGCGCCTGCGAGGAGGCGGGGCTCGTCTTCATCGGGCCGTCCGCCGACGCGATCGCCCTGATGGGCGACAAGATCCGGGCCAAGGAGACGGTGCGCGCGGCCGGGGTGCCGGTCGTGCCGGGCTCCAGCGGCAGCGGGCTGACCGACGCCGAACTGGCCGGTGCCGCCCGGGAGATCGGCATGCCGGTGCTGCTGAAGCCCTCGGCGGGCGGCGGCGGCAAGGGCATGCGCCTGGTGCGGGACGAGCCCGCGCTCGCCGAGGAGATCGCGGCCGCCCGCCGCGAGGCCCGCGCCTCCTTCGGCGACGACACCCTGCTGGTGGAGCGGTGGATCGACCGCCCCCGGCACATCGAGATCCAGGTGCTCGCCGACGGCCACGGCAACGTGGTCCACCTCGGCGAGCGCGAGTGCTCCCTCCAGCGGCGCCACCAGAAGATCATCGAGGAGGCGCCCAGCGTCCTGCTCGACGAGGCGACCCGCGCCGCGATGGGCGAGGCGGCCGTGCAGGCGGCCCGCTCGTGCGGGTACCGGGGCGCGGGCACGGTGGAGTTCATCGTGCCGGGGAACGACCCGTCCTCGTACTACTTCATGGAGATGAACACCCGCCTCCAGGTCGAGCACCCCGTCACCGAGCTGATCACCGGTCTCGACCTGGTCGAGTGGCAGCTGAGGGTGGCGTCCGGCGAGCCGCTGGGCTTCGTCCAGGAGGACGTGACGCTGACCGGGCACGCCGTGGAGGCCCGCATCTGCGCCGAGGACCCGGCCCGCGGCTTCCTCCCCTCGGGCGGAACGGTCCTGCTGCTGGCCGAGCCGCAGGGCGGTGGAGTCCGCACCGACTCCGGGCTCAGCGAGGGCACCGAGGTCGGCAGCCTGTACGACCCGATGCTGTCCAAGGTGATCGCCTACGGCCCCGACCGCGCGACCGCCCTGCGCAAGCTCCGCGCCGCCCTCGCGGAGACGGTCACGCTGGGCGTCCCGACCAACGCGGGCTTCCTGCGCCGGCTGCTCGCGCACCCCGCGGTGGTGGCGGGCGAACTGGACACCGGGCTGGTGGAACGCGCGGTGGACGACCTGATCCCGGCGGAGGTTCCGCCGGAGGTCTACGCGGCGGCCGCACTGCTGCGCCAGGCGGCCCTGGCCCCGGCGGCGAGCGGTTCCGGCTGGGTGAACCCCTTCGCCGCCGCCGACGGCTGGCGGCTCGGCGGCGAGCGGGCGTGGACGCCCCACCATCTGCGCCTGCCGGGGCACGAGCCGGTGACGGTACGGGTCCGCGGCACCGCCGACGGCGGCACGGAGGTGCTGCCGGACGGCGCCGAAACCCCGCTCCGGGCCACTTCGGGTGCCCTCTCGGCGGACGGACGCCGCTTCGCCTTCGTCCTGGACGGCGTGGCGCACACCTTCGCCGTACCGCCGGACGGCACCTGGCTCGGGCGGGACGGTGACGCCTGGCAGGTGCGGGATCACGACCCGGTCGCCGCCTCGCTGGGCCGCTCCGCGCACGCGGGCGCCGACTCGCTGACCGCGCCCATGCCGGGCACGGTGACGGTGGTGAAGGTGGCCGTGGGCGACGAGGTCGAGGCCGGGCAGAGCCTGCTGGTGGTGGAGGCGATGAAGATGGAGCACGTCGTCTCCGCCCCGCACGCGGGCACGGTCGCCGAACTCGACGTGACGCCCGGCAGCACGGTCGCCATGGACCAGGTGCTGGCCGTCATCGCGCCGAGGGAGGAGGCCTAGATGAACGCCCTGCCCATGGTCGTCCCCGATCCCGGCCTGCCCGCGCGGGTCCGTATCCACGAGGTGGGCGCGCGCGACGGCCTCCAGAACGAGAAGACGGCCGTACCGACCGCGGTGAAGGCGGAGTTCATCCGCCGGCTGCGCGCGGCGGGCCTGACCACGATCGAGGCGACCAGCTTCGTGCACCCCAAGTGGGTGCCCCAACTGGCGGACGCCGAGGAGCTGTTCCCGCAGGTGTCCGACGTGGACGCCGAACTCCCGGTACTGGTACCCAACCAGCGCGGCCTGGACCGGGCTCTCGCGCTCGGGGCGCGCCGGATCGCGGTGTTCGCCAGCGCGACGGAGTCCTTCGCCAAGGCCAACCTCAACCGCACGGTGGACGAGTCGCTGGCCGTGTTCGAGCCGGTGGTACGGCAGGCCAGGGACGCGGGCGCCCATGTCCGCGGCTATGTGTCGATGTGCTTCGGCGACCCGTGGGAGGGCGAGGTACCGCTCCCCCAGGTGGTCCGGGTGTGCGCGGCCCTGAAGGACATGGGCTGCGACGAGCTGAGCCTCGGCGACACCATCGGCGTCGCCACACCGGGCCAGGTCCGCGCCCTGCTCACCCTGCTGAACGAAGCGGGGCTGCCCACGGCGGAACTCGGCGTCCACTTCCACGACACCTACGGCCAGGCCCTCGCCAACACCTACGCGGCGCTCCAGCACGGCGTCACCACCGTCGACGCCTCCGCGGGCGGCCTCGGCGGCTGCCCGTACGCCAAGTCCGCCACCGGCAACCTCGCCACCGAGGACCTGGTCTGGATGCTGCGCGGCCTCGGCATCGAGACCGGCGTCGACCTGGAGGCGCTGACCGCCACCAGCGTCTGGATGGCGGGCCACCTGGGCCGCCCGAGCCCCTCCCGCACCGTCCGCGCCCTCGGCACCACGACCCAGCCCGACAAGGACCAGTGATCAGCATGGACCACCGCCTCAGCCCCGAGCTGGAGGAACTCCGCCGCACGGTGGAGGAGTTCGCGCACGACGTCGTGGCGCCGAAGATCGGCGACTTCTACGAGCGGCACGAGTTCCCGTACGAGATCGTCCGCGAGATGGGCCGGATGGGCCTGTTCGGGCTGCCCTTCCCCGAGGAGTACGGCGGGATGGGCGGCGACTATCTGGCGCTGGGCATCGCGCTGGAGGAGCTGGCCCGGGTGGACTCCTCGGTGGCCATCACCCTGGAGGCGGGCGTCTCGCTGGGCGCCATGCCGATCCACCTCTTCGGCACCGAGGAGCAGAAGGCCGAGTGGCTGCCCCGGCTCTGCTCGGGCGAGATCCTGGGCGCGTTCGGGCTGACCGAGCCGGACGGCGGCTCGGACGCGGGCGCGACCCGTACGACGGCACGGCTGGACCCGGACACCGGTGAATGGGTCATCAACGGCAGCAAGTGCTTCATCACCAACTCCGGCACGGACATCACCGGCCTGGTGACGGTCACCGCGGTCACCGGCCGCAAGCCGGACGGCAAGCCGCTGATCTCCGCCATCATCGTGCCCTCGGGCACGCCGGGCTTCACGGTCGCCGCTCCCTACTCCAAGGTCGGCTGGAACGCCTCGGACACCCGTGAGCTGTCCTTCCAGGACGTCCGGGTCCCGGCCGCCAACCTGCTCGGCGAAGAGGGCCGCGGCTACGCCCAGTTCCTGCGCATCCTGGACGAGGGCCGCATCGCGATCGCCGCGCTGGGCACCGGGCTCGCGCAGGGCTGCGTGGACGAGTCGCTGCGCTACGCCAAGGAGCGGCACGCCTTCGGCCGGCCCATCGGCAGCAACCAGGCCATCCAGTTCAAGCTGGCCGACATGGAGATGAAGGCCCACACCGCCCGCCTCGCCTGGCGCGACGCGGCGGCCCGCCTGGTGGCCGGCGAGCCGTTCAAGAAGGAGGCGGCCATCGCCAAGCTGTACTCCTCCACCATCGCCGTGGACAACGCCCGTGACGCCACCCAGATCCACGGCGGCTACGGCTTCATGAACGAGTACCCGGTCGCCCGCATGTGGCGGGACTCCAAGATCCTCGAAATCGGCGAGGGCACCAGCGAGGTCCAGCGCATGCTGATCGCCCGGGAGCTGGGCCTCACCGGCTGAGTCACCGGATGACGCGGGGCGCAACGCGGCGCCCCGCGCCATGCCTGATGTCACATCAACTCAATTCCGCTGCACGGTACTTGATCCTCCCGTTAGGTTTCCCGCCAGTTCCAAACGTCCGTTCAAGGCCGTCCCGCTGACCACGGGAGGCCGCAGGCGCGGAGCGGGAACACGGGGGAGGATTCGTCGCGACGGCAGACGTACGCGACGCTTTTCGGCGCGCCCCCCTCCCGCTGTGTGCCAACTGACACCAAGGGGGATGTATGCGTATCCGCACCATGCTGACCGCGGCCGCCATCGGCTCACTGACACTGACCGGCCTGGCCGCCTCGCCGTCGTCGGCCGACGGTGAACCCGGCAATCCTGCCGAGATCGTGACCGGGGTGCTGACTCCGCAGGAGGAGTCGGCGGTCCAGACCGCGCCGGGTTCCACCGAGAAGGTGGACATGTACTACGAGGGGCGGAAGATCGACCCCGCCTCGGACTGGCAGGGTGCGAACGTCTGCGTCGAGGTGGCGGAGGACGGCACGATGCAGTGCTTCGACAACGACACCGAGTCCAACAAGTTCCTCGCAACCCACGCGCCCACCGCCCAGGCCCGTGCCGGGGCCAGGCAGGCACTGGCGGGCGCCCAGCAGGTGAGGCCGACGACGACCGCGCAAGCGGTGTCCGGCCAGCCCGCGACCACGAAGACCGCAGCCGTCAAGGGTTACTCCTCCTGCCCCAACTCCTACGTGTGCCTGTGGCAGGACTCCAACTACGCGGGCCGACGCCTGCAGTGGCCGACGTACTCGGAGTCCAAGACGCGCCACCTCGACCAGTACTCGCCGTCCTTCCAGGACAAGGCCAGCTCGGCCTACGTGAACCGCCCACAGCGCGGCGTCGAGGTGTACGACTTCCGCACGGGCCTGCCTGACCCGCACCTCTTCCTCGGCGCGGGGTACAGCCTGTACCCGAACTTCAAGAACATCGAGTACACCTACGGCGGCAGCTGGAACGACCGGGCCGACGCCATCAAGTTCTGACCCGATCCCTGCGGTACCGGCACCCCCGCAACAGGGCGCCGGTACCGTGATGTCCGCCGTCAGACACACGCATCCGATGGAGACCCCCGTGACCCGCACCCCCCGCATCACAGCCGTCCTCGCTCTCGGTGCCGTCATCGCTGCCGGGACCACCGCCTGCTCGACCGAGAAGACGGCCGAGCCGGACGCGATCGGTGTCGTGGAGAAGCTCCCCGACGACACGGACAAGGCCCAGTCGAAGAAGAACGCTCAGGAGTTCAGGTCCTGGGTCGAGGAGCACGGTACGGCCCAGCAGAAGTCGGCGGCCGGCCGCGTGGACCGCATCCTCGGCGAGTGGAACGACAAGACGGGCAACGCCTACATCGCGACCGACATCAACGGCGGGAAGAAGCCCGCGGCCGACCCGCAGGGCGCTGCCACCGCGATCGCCAAGGCATTCGCGTCCTGGAAGGACTCCGACCAGGGCTACGCGTCCGTCTACGACGTCTACGGCAACGCCATGCTGACGAACTACAAGTTCTGAGACCGGGCGCGACCGCCCGCCACCCTGGACAACGAGCAAGGTTAGGCTAACCTTGCTTGAACCAGTCCGGCGGGCGATCAGCCCTGGTCGAAAGCAGCACACCCATGCCCCACACCCGTGCCACTCACCTCACTCGTCGCGGCATCCTCGCCGCGGGCGGTGCCCTCGGTCTCGGCGCCGTGCTCGCCGCCTGTGGTGACGACCAGGGGAAGAGCGGTGGTTCCGAAGGGCAGGCCAAGCCCGGCAGGCCCGGCGCGTGGAGCTTCAAGGACGACCGCGGCCAGAGCGTGAAGCTGGACGCGGTCCCCACGAAGATCGTCGCCTTCACCGGGGTCGCCGCCGCGCTGTACGACTACGGCATCGAGGTGAAGGGCGTCTTCGGCCCGACGAAGACCAAGGACGGCAAGGCCGATGTGCAGGCCGGCGACATGGACGTCAGCAAGCTGACCGTCTTCGGCAATGTCTTCAACCAGTTCAACGTCGAGGAGTACGCGGCCTTCGGGCCGCAGGTCCTCATCACCACCACCTTCGACCCCAAGGGCGTCCTCTGGTACGTCCCCCTGGAGTCCGCCGCGAAGATAGCCAGGCTGGCGCCCAGCGTCGCGATCTCGGTCTACGACCGCCCGCTCACCGGCCCGCTGCAGCGCATGTGGGAGCTGGCCGAGTCCCTCGGCGCCGACACCGGGTCCGCGAAGATCACCGACGCCAAGAAGCGCTTCGAGGCGGCCGCGGCCCGGCTGCGCAAGGCGGCCAGGTCCCGCCCGGAGATCAAGGTGATGGCCGGCTCCGCCGCGCAGGACGCGTTCTACGTCTCCGGGACCAACCTCTCGGCGGACCTCGAGTACTTCAAGTCCCTCGGCGTGAACTTCGTCGAGCCCTCGGAAGCGGCCAAGAAGCCCACCGGCGGCTGGTTCGAGACGCTGAGCTGGGAGAACGTCGACAAGCACCCGGCCGACGTCATCATCATGGACGACCGCTCCTCGGCCCTCCAGCCCGCCGACATCACCAAGGCCACCTGGAAGAAGCTGCCCGCCGTCAAGGCCGGCCAGGTCATCCCCCGCTCCGCCGAGCCGATCCTGTCCTACGACAAGTGCGCCCCGCTGCTGGAGAACCTGGCCAAGGCCATCGAGACGGCCAAGAAGGTCAGCTGAACCCTGCCCGCACGACCCCCTTCCTGACGTTCAGGAGCCCCGCATGACGACGGCCGTGGCCGCCCCGTTCCGTTTCTTCGCCCTCTCGGTGGCCCGGACGAGGCGGCTCGGTCCGTCTCTGCTCCGGGTCACCTTCACCGGGCCCGAGCTGGCCGGATTCCACTCGCTGGGCCGCGACCAGTCCCTCTCGCTGTTCCTGCCGCATCCCGGTCAGAGCGAGCCGGCGGTCCCGCTGGAGCTGGGCGACGACTGGTGGCACGGCTGGCGCGAACTCCCGGACGACGTACGGGCGGTGATGCGCTCGTACACCTTGCGGGCGCAGCGCCGGGACCCGGACGAGATCGACATCGACTTCGCCCTGCACGGCACCGGGCCCGGCGCCCGGGTCCCGGCGGGCCCCGCCTCCCGCTGGGCCGCCGGCGCCGCCCGGGGCGACAAGGTACTGCTGCTCGGTCCGGCGATCGCCGACAACCGGGCCATCCGGTTCCGGGCACCCGCGGACACCGACCTGGTCGTCATGTGGGGCGACGAGACCGCCGTACCGGCCGCGACGGCCGTCCTGGAGTCGCTTCGGGCATCCACCCGCGTACACGCCTTCCTGGAGGTGCCGCACGCCGCGGACATCCAGGACGTGCGCACCGAGGCGGACGCCCGCATCACCTGGCTGGTACGGCGCGAGGGCGCCCCCTCGGCCGTCCAGGCCCTGCGCGCGGCCCGGCTGCCCGCGCACACCCGCCCGTACGTCTGGCTCGCGGGCGAGGCCGGGCAGGTGCGGGAGCTGCGGCGGCACTTCGTCCGGGAGCGCGGCACCGACCGGCGGCGGGTGACCTTCGCCGGCTACTGGCGGCGCGGAATGACGGAGGAACAGCTCCGCGCGAGCGCCGCGTAGAGACCGAACCCCCCAAGGGGCCGTCGCCACGGGTGCGGTGTGTTCACCGGACGTCTATTTAGGTTAGGCTAACCTAAGTTGAAGCCGCGGAACTTCACTCCCCGTCGTGTTTCCCCCGGAGGACCCCCTCATGCGCTCGCACCTGCTCAATGGCCTCACCGCGGAGACCTACCGCCGCTCCGTGACCGAAGGAGTAGAGCGGGTGGCGGCCAAACTCGCCACCACCACAAGCCCGTTCACCGGCATCACCGCCGACGGCCTCGCCCCCCGCGTCGACTCCGTGGACCTCGACCGGCCGCTCGGCGACACCGCCGCCGCGCTGGACGAGCTGGAGGAGGTCTACCTCCGGGACGCCGTCTACTTCCACCACCCCCGCTACCTCGCCCACCTCAACTGCCCGGTCGTCATCCCGGCGGTGGTCGGCGAGGCCGTGCTCTCCGCGGTCAACTCCTCCCTGGACACCTGGGACCAGTCGGCCGGCGGCACGCTCATCGAGCGGAAGCTGATCGACTGGACCAACGCCCGCATCGGGCTGGGACCCGCCGCCGACGGCGTGTTCACCTCCGGCGGCACCCAGTCCAACCTCCAGGCGCTGCTGGTGGCCCGCGAGGAGGCGAAGGCCGAGTCCTACAGCCGCCTGCGCGTCTTCACCTCCGAGGTCAGCCACTTCAGCGTGCAGAAGTCCGCCAAACTCCTCGGCCTCGGCCCGGACGCGGTCGTCGTCGTCCCGGTCGACCACGACAAGCGGATGCACACCCTCGCGCTCGCCCACGAGCTGGAGCGCTGCGTCCGGGACGGGCTCACCCCGATGGCCGTCGTCGCCACCGCGGGCACCACCGACTTCGGCTCCATCGACCCGCTCCCCGAGATCGCGGAACTCTGCGCGCAGTTCGGGGTGTGGATGCACGTGGACGCCGCCTACGGCTGCGGGCTGCTCACCTCGCTCAAGCACCGCGACCGCATCGACGGCATCGAGCGGGCCGACTCGGTCACCGTCGACTACCACAAGTCCTTCTTCCAGCCGGTGAGTTCCTCCGCCGTGCTGGTCCGGGACGCGGCCACCCTGCGGCACGCCACCTACCACGCGGAGTACCTCAACCCGCGCCGCATGGTCCTGGAGCGCATCCCCAACCAGGTGGACAAGTCCCTCCAGACCACCCGCCGCTTCGACGCGCTCAAGCTGTGGATGACACTGCGCGTGATGGGCGCCGACGGCATCGGCGAACTCTTCGACGAGGTCTGCGAACTGGCCCGGGAGGGCTGGCGGATGCTCGCCGCGGACCCCCGCTACGACGTGGTCGTGGCGCCCTCGCTGTCCACCCTGGTCTTCCGCTACCTCCCGGCGACCGTCACCGACCCCGCCGAGATCGACCGCGCCAACCTGTACGCCCGCAAGGCCCTGTTCGCCTCCGGCGACGCCGTGGTCGCGGGCACCAAGGTGGCGGGCCACCAGTACCTGAAGTTCACCCTGCTCAACCCCGAGACCACCGCGGCCGACATCGCGGCCGTCCTCGATCTGATCGCCGGCCACGCCGAGCAGTACCTGGGAGAGTCCCTTGACCGCGCTTCCTGAAGCCAGCCCCGTCCTCGACCTCGTGGGGATCGGCCTCGGCCCCTTCAACCTCGGTCTGGCCTGCCTCACCGAGCCCATCGAGGAGCTGACCGGCGTCTTCCTCGACTCCAAGCCCGACTTCGAGTGGCACGCCGGCATGTTCCTGGACGGCGCCCACCTCCAGACGCCGTTCATGTCGGACCTGGTCACCCTGGCCGACCCGACCTCGCCGTACTCCTTCCTCAACTACCTGAAGGAGAAAGGCCGGCTGTACTCGTTCTACATCCGGGAGAACTTCTACCCGCTGCGGGTCGAGTACGACGACTACTGCCGCTGGGCCGCCGGCAAGCTGACCAGCGTCCGCTTCGGCACCACGGTCACCGAGGTCACCTATGAGGACGGGCTGTACGCGGTGCACACCGACGCCGGTGACACCTACCGCGCCAGGCACCTGGTCCTCGGCACCGGCACCCCGCCCCACCTCCCCGAGGCGTGCGAGGGCCTGGGCGGCGACTTCATCCACAACTCCCGCTATCTGGCCCACAAGGCCGAGCTGCAGAAGAAGCGCTCCATCACCCTGGTCGGCAGCGGACAGTCGGCGGCCGAGATCTACCACGACCTCCTCAGCGAGATCGACGTCCACGGCTACCGCCTCAACTGGGTCACCCGCTCGCCGCGGTTCTTCCCGCTGGAGTACACCAAGCTCACGCTGGAGATGACCTCCCCGGAGTACGTCGACTACTTCCACGCGCTCCCCGAGGACACCCGCTACCGGGTCACCGCCCAGCAGAAGGGCCTGTTCAAGGGCATCGACGGCGACCTGATCAACGAGATCTTCGACCTGCTGTACCAGAAGAGCCTCGGCGGCCCCGTCCAGACCCGGCTCCTCACCAACTCCGCGCTGACCGGAGCCGCTTACCGGGACGGCACCTACACCCTCTCCCTCCGTCAGGAGGAGCAGGGCAAGGACTACGAGCTGGACAGCGAGGGCCTGGTGCTGGCCACCGGCTACCGGTACCGCGAGCCGGAGTTCCTGAAGCCGGTCCGCGACCGCCTGCGCTACGACGGCCACGGCAACTTCGACCTGGCCCGCAACTACGCCGTCGACGTCACCGGCCGGGGTGTCTTCCTCCAGAACGCCGGCGTCCACACCCACAGCATCACCAGCCCCGACCTGGGCATGGGCGCCTACCGCAACGCCTACATCATCCGCGAGCTGCTCGGCTCGGAGTACTACCCGGTCGAGAAGACCATCGCCTTCCAGGAGTTCGCCGCATGACCTTCACGATCCGCCCCCTCGACCCCCTGACCGACGCGAGCCTGGTGCACGGCTGGGTGACCGATCCGAAGGCCGCGTTCTGGATGATGCAGGACGCCAGGCCGGTGGACGTCGAGCGCGCCTACATGGAGATCGCGGCCGACGAGCACCACCACGCCTTCCTCGGTCTGGACGACGGGGTGCCGGTCTTCCTGATGGAGAGCTACGACCCCGCGCACCGCGAGCTGGCCGGGCTGTACGAGGCCCGGCCGGGCGACGTGGGCATGCACTTCCTGGTGGCGCCCACCGACGCCCCCGTGCACGGGTTCACCCGGCGGGTCATCACCGCCGTGATGGCGCACCTGTTCGACGACCCGCGCACCCTGCGGGTCGTCGTGGAGCCCGATGTGCGCAACACCGCCGTGCACGCGCTGAACGAGGCCGTCGGGTTCGTGCCGGCGGGCGAGGTGGAGAAGCCGGAGAAGCGCGCCTTGCTGAGTTTCTGCACGCGGGACCGGTTCGCGGCCGCGACGGGGGTGGCGGTGTGACCCTCGCCGATTCCGTGGCCCACCTCTCCCCCGAGCGCTGGGAGAAGGCCAACCGGCTGCTGATCCGCAAGGCCCTCGCCGAGTTCGCGCACGAGCGCCTGCTGGCACCCGAGCCGGAGGGCGAGGCGTACGTCGTCCGCAGCGACGACGGGCTCACCTCGTACCGTTTCCTGGCCGTACGGCGGGGCCTGGACCACTGGCAGGTGGACGCCGACTCGATCAGCCGCACCCACGAGGGCGTCGAACTGCCGCTCGCGGCACTGGACTTCGTCATCGACCTGCGCGAGACCCTGGGGCTGAGCGAGGAGATCCTGCCGGTGTACCTGGAGGAGATCTCCTCCACCCTGGCCGGCACCTGCTACAAGCTGACCAAGCCCCGGGTGAGCGCGAAGGAACTGGCGGGCGCCTCGTTCCAGGACATCGAGACCGGGATGACCGAGGGCCACCCCTGCTTCGTGGCCAACAACGGGCGGCTCGGCTTCGGCGTCCAGGAGTACCTGGCGTACGCGCCGGAGACGGCGAGCCCGGTGAGACTGGTCTGGCTGGCCGCGCACCGCTCGCGCGCCGCCTTCACGGCCGGCGCCGGGGTCGAGTACGAGGAGTTCTTCCGGCGCGAGCTGGGCGAGGCCACCCTGGAGCGGTTCCGGGGCGTGCTCACCAGCCAGGGCCTGGACTGGGACGACTATCTGCTGATCCCGGTCCACCCCTGGCAGTGGTGGAACAAGCTCAGCGTGACCTTCGCCGCCGAGGTGGCCCGCCGCAACCTGGTGTGCCTGGGCGAGGGCGACGACGAGTACCTGGCCCAGCAGTCCATCCGGACGTTCTTCAACCGGACGCATCCCGAGAAGAACTACGTGAAGACGGCGCTGTCCGTGCTCAACATGGGCTTCATGCGCGGTCTGTCGGCCGCGTACATGGAGGCGACCCCGGCGATCAACGACTGGCTGGCCCGGCTGATCGAGAACGACCCGGTGCTCACCGCGACCGGCCTCACGATCATCCGCGAGCAGGCCGCCGTCGGTTACCGGCACCTGGAGTACGAGCGGGCCACCGACCGCTACTCCCCCTACCGCAAGATGCTGGCCGCGCTGTGGCGGGAGTCCCCGGTGCCCCGCCTCGCCGAGGGCGAGTCACCGGCGACCATGGCCTCGCTGCTGCACACCGACCACGAGGGCGCCTCCTTCGCGGGCGCGCTGATCGAGCGCTCGGGGCAGCCGCCCACCGACTGGCTGCGCGACTACCTGCGGGCCTACTACGTGCCGCTGCTGCACAGCTTCTACGCCTACGACCTGGTGTTCATGCCGCACGGCGAGAACGTGATCCTGGTGCTGGCCGACGGCGCGGTCCGGCGCGCGGTGTACAAGGACATCGCCGAGGAGATCGCCGTCATGGACCCCGACGCGGCCCTGCCGCCCGAGGTCCGGCGCATCCGGGTGGAGGTGCCGGAGGACAAGAAGCTGCTGTCGATCTTCACTGACGTCTTCGACTGCTTCTTCCGCTTCCTCGCCGCGAACCTGGCCGCCGAGGGCGTGCTCACCGAGGACGCGTTCTGGGACACGGTCGCGGAGATCACCCGCGAGTACCAGGAGGCCAATCCGCAGCTCGCGGAGAAGTTCGAGCGGTACGACATGTTCGCGCCGGAGTTCGCCCTGTCCTGCCTCAACCGGCTCCAGCTCCGCGACAACCGGCAGATGGTGGACCTCGCCGACCCCTCCGGCGCGCTCCAGCTCGTCGGCACCCTGGAGAACCCGCTCGCCGGACGCTGAGGGGCCGCACCGAGACCACGGGCACCCCGGAGACGGTCCTTCGGGGTGCCCGTACCCTTGGCCGGCTACTTGGCCCGCCGGGACACGGTGAAGTGGTCGATACGCTCACCGGTCTCGGCGATGCCGGACACGGTCAGCGTGGTCTGCCGCCCCCTCGGCGCGGGCGTCACGTCCACGCGGAGGAACGAGTAGTCGAGGTAGCGCACGCGGGACCAGGCGACGGTCTCCGGCTTCTTGCCGTCCTTGAGGTTGACGAAGGAGGAGACGGACTCGACCTCGTGCTCGTGCCCCTCGTAGGTGTCGGGGGCGGTGAAGGCGTACAGACTGCGGCCGGCCGCGCCCGCGGTGACGTAGACGACGCCCTCGGTCTCGGGGTAGGCGGTGCCGCCGATGGGGAGCTTCTTGACGACCGTGTCGCCCTTGATCACGTCGGTGCGCTCGTACTGGTGGTTGTGGCCGTTGATGACCAGGTCCACGGTGTACTTCTCGAACAGCGGCACCCACTCCTGGCGCACCCCGCCCTCGGAGGCGTGGGCGGTGGAGGTGCAGTAGGCGCAGTGGTGGAAGAAGACCACCACGAAGTCGATGTCCCGCGCGGCCCGGAACTTCTTGAGCTGGGCCTCCAGCCATGTGGTCTGGGTGCCGCCGGAGATGCCGAGGTTGGCCGGGATCTCGTAGGAGATGTCGTTGGCGTCCAGCGAGATGACGGCGGTGTTGCCGTAGACGAAGGAGTAGACGCCGGGCAGCTCGGCCGCGTCGGGGCCGTTGTCCGGGAGGGACCAGCGGGCCTCCTCGCCGCCGTAACCGTTGGGCGAGTACCAGGCCTCCATGTCGTGGTTGCCGTAGGCGGGCATCCAGGGGATCTGCTTGGCGACGGACTCGGTCTGGTGCAGGAACTGGTCCCAGGTGCGAGAGTCGAAGCCGGTGTCGGTGGTCTTGCCGGCGCCGGCGGGGTCGCCGTAGGCGATGTCGCCCGCGTGCAGGTGGAAGGCGGGGTTCTGGCCCAGGATCAGGGCGTTGTTGGCCAGGCCGTGGTAGCCGACGCCCTCGTCGCCGAAGGCGGTGAAGGTGAAGGGCGCCTTGTGGGCGGGGGCGGTGGTGAAGGTGCCGAGGGTGCCCAGCAGGTGGGGTTCGGCGGGGTCGAAGCCCTGGTGGCCGACGCCGTAGTAGTAGGTCTGGCCGGGACGCAGCCGGCTCAGCCTCGCGTGTACGTAGTACTGGGTGTGGTCGCCGCTCGCGCCGACACCGGCCGGGGTGTGCAGGGTGCGGACCTCCGCCTCGATCTTGCGCGAGAGGTCCCAGGGGTGGGCGCCGACGCGGATGAAGGGGCGCTTGACGGCGACCGGCACCTGCCAGGAGACGGTGACCTCGGTACGCGGGTCGTTGCCCCAGGCCAGGTGGCGGCCGAAGGGAGCGGCCAGCGCGCCGTCCACGTGCTCGGTACCGCGCGGTGCCGGGGCCGCGGGAGCCGCGGCGGCGGCCGGGGCCGCGGCGCCGGGCACGAAGGCGCCGCCCGCGACGGTGCCGAGAGTGACGGCGCCGCCCCTGATCAGGGTGCGCCGGGAGAATCTGTTCCGCAGGTACTCGTGCCGCTCGGCCATGCTCATCCGCTCGGCCAGCTTCTCGGGTACGCCCATACGAGGAATGTCCATGACCAGCAAAACTCGTGGCCGACGGCAACACCGTCCAGGACGGGAAGTGGACACCGGGCGAACAGCGCGCCATGAGCGCACCAACACGTGCCTGCCCGGAATCGGGCACGATTCTTGCGAAACCGGCGCCCGTACCCGAAGATCTACCGGGTGCACGAGGAACTTGTCGATCATTTGACGCGCTCCACCCCGCTCAGCCGGGGCGAGGCGCTGCGAGTGATACAGGACGTGCTCGCCTTCTTCGACGAGACGACCCAGGACTACGTCCGTCGTCGACACCGAGAACTGCAGGCCCAGGGCCTGCAGAACGCGGCGATCTTCGAACGGATCGATGCGGACCTGAAATACCGCGCGGTGGCGCCGCCCGAGCTCACGCTCCGGCAGTTGCGCCGCATGGTCTACGGCTGAGAAGCCAGGGTGAGGGAGCTACTACATGTGCGGAATTGTCGGATACATCGGTAAGCGGGACGTCGCTCCCCTGCTGCTGGAGGGTCTCCAGCGCCTGGAGTACCGGGGTTACGACTCGGCGGGTGTCGTCGTCAGCTCCCCCAAGGCGCCTGCGCTGAAGATGGTCAAGGCCAAGGGCCGGGTGCGTGACCTGGAGGCCAAGGTCCCCGCGCGCTTCAAGGGCACCACCGGCATCGCCCACACCCGCTGGGCCACCCACGGCGCCCCCTCCGACGTGAACGCCCACCCGCACATGTCGGCCGACGACAAGGTCGCCGTCGTCCACAACGGCATCATCGACAACGCCTCCGACCTGCGCCGCAAGCTGGAGGCGGACGGGGTCGAGTTCCTCTCCGACACGGACACCGAGGTCCTCACCCACCTGGTGGCCCGCGCGGGCGCCGAGAAGCTGGAGGACAAGGTCCGCGAGGCGCTCCGCGTGGTCGAGGGCACCTACGGCATCGCCGTGATGCACGCCGACTTCCCCGACCGCATCGTGGTGGCCCGCAACGGCTCCCCGGTCGTCCTCGGCATCGGCGAGAAGGAGATGTTCGTCGCCTCGGACATCGCCGCGCTGGTCACCCACACCCGCCAGATCGTCACCCTGGACGACGGCGAGATGGCCACCCTGAAGGCCGACGACTTCCGCACCTACACCACCGAGGGCACCCGCACCAGCGCCGAGCCCACCACCGTGGAGTGGGAGGCCGCCTCCTACGACATGGGCGGCCACGACACGTACATGCACAAGGAGATCCACGAGCAGGCCGACGCCGTGGACCGCGTGCTGCGCGGCCGCATCGACGACCGCTTCTCCACCGTGCACCTGGGCGGCCTCAACCTGGACGCCCGGGAGGCCCGCCGCATCCGCCGGGTCAAGATCCTCGGCTGCGGCACCTCGTACCACGCGGGCATGATCGGCGCCCAGATGATCGAGGAGCTGGCCCGCATCCCCGCCGACGCCGAGCCGGCGTCCGAGTTCCGCTACCGCAACCCGGTGGTCGACCCCGACACCCTGTACATCGCGGTCTCCCAGTCCGGTGAGACGTACGACGTGCTGGCCGCGGTGCAGGAGCTGAAGCGCAAGGGCGCCCGCGTCCTCGGTGTGGTCAACGTGGTCGGCTCGGCCATCGCCCGCGAGGCCGACGGCGGCATCTACGTGCACGCCGGGCCCGAGGTGTGCGTGGTCTCCACCAAGTGCTTCACCAACACCACGGTCGCCTTCGCGCTGCTGGCGCTGCACCTGGGCCGCACCCGCGACCTCTCGGTGCGCGACGGCAAGCGGATCATCGAGGGCCTGCGCAGGCTGCCCTCGCAGATCGCCGAGATCCTCAAGCAGGAGGAGCTGGTCCGCGAGCTGGCCGAGGAGTACGCGGAGAGCCGCTCGATGCTCTTCATCGGCCGCGTCCGGGGCTACCCGGTCGCCCGCGAGGCGTCCCTGAAGCTCAAGGAGATCACCTACATCCACGCCGAGGCGTACCCCGCCTCCGAGCTGAAGCACGGCCCGCTGGCCCTGATCGAGCCCGCCCTGCCGACGGTCGCCATCGTCCCGGACGACGACCTGCTGGAGAAGAACCGCGCCGCGCTGGAGGAGATCAAGGCCCGCAGCGGCAAGATCCTCGCGGTCGCGCACCAGGAGCAGGAGAAGGCGGACCGGACCATCGTGGTCCCGAAGAACGAGGACGAGCTGGACCCGATCCTCATGGGCATCCCGCTCCAGCTCCTCGCCTACCACGCGGCGAAGGTCCTGGGCCGTGACATCGACAAGCCGCGCAACCTGGCCAAGTCGGTGACGGTGGAGTAGGTCCGCACCCGCGGCTCAAAGAAAACGGACCCTCGCGCGAGCCGTCGTGGGGGTCCGTTTCTGTGCCGCTGTGCCCCGGCCGGTGGCCGTCACCCACCGGGCCGGCAGCACGACTTCGCCTGCGGCGTCGGCTGTTGTATGCCCGGCACGGGGGCGGGAACACTCCTACGCGCGAGTAGCTTCACCGCGCGCGAACCGCTGTGCCACCAGGGGAAGTCGAGGTCTTGGGGGATCGGTCTCAGGGGATCACGATGACGGGCCGCCGGGCCCGTTTGGTGAGGCGACCGGCCACGGAGCCGAAGATCCGCCCCGCGATGCCGTGCGTGGAGCCGACGACGATCGCGTCCGCCTCGTACTCCCGCCCGACCTCCTCCAGTTCATGGCAGATGTCGCCGCCGCGCTCCACCAGGATCCACGGCACCTCGCTCAGATGGTCGGCGCAGGCCAGCTCCAGGCCGAGCACCTCGGTGCGGTGGTCGGGGACGTCGACGAAGACGGGCGGCTCGCAGCCCGCCCACACCGTGGTGGGCAGCCGGTTGGCCACATGGACGATGATCAGACCCGAGCCGGAGCGGTGGGCCATGCCGACCGCGTAGGCGAGGGCGCGCTCGCTGGAGGTGGAGCCGTCGAAGCCGACGACCACTCCGTGCCGGAAGGCGGGATCGCAGGAAGGGCGTCCCTCTTGAGCCGTCAGGGGGTCGGTCGCCGTGGGTTCGGCTACCGGCCGCTTGCGGTCCGCGGGTTCGAAGAATTCGTGACCGGCCATGGCTGTCTCGGCGTCGTGATCCTTGTATGAAGGGGGACATCGTGCGGCGGAGCTGTGTCCGGGAAACGTCTTCCCCTGCCCATACCCCCAAGGGTACGGCGGCACGCCTCCCCGTCGCAGTTCGTGCACACGCTCCGTGAGCGGCCCTCCGGGACGTCCCGAGGGGTTCCAGGGAGCATGCACGAGCGGCGCCCCTTACGCAATGGTCGCTGCCCCGTACAGGCGGTTTGCCGGGACCCGCCCCTCATGGGGGGTGACCGTCCTGCCGTCCGCGCGTTGAACCCCCTGGAACCGACGCCCCCAGGGAGCCCGCAGATGCCCGCACCCCGCTCCGCGCCCGGCCCCGACACCGCGCGCGAGGTGATCGGCTGGGCGGTGTTCGCCTGCGTGCTGGTGCCGGTGGTCCTGCTGTGGTGCGGCACGGCGCCGGTCACGGCCGTGGGGGCGGGGCTGGGACTGGCCGGCGTCACCCTCGCCTGCCGGACGCTGCTGCGCCGTTCGCTGCGGGAGGCCGCGCGGAGAGTCGCAGATCACACGGAAGCCGGTACACCGGTCGACTGACCGGTTTCCACACCCCCGAACGCTGGTTTTCAGCCAAGTTCCTAATATCGCTCCGGAGGGGCCCCAACCACCCCTCAACCCCCGTTCCACCTGCACAAACAGGGGTCGTCCGACCCGCCGCACCCTACGCGGTTTGGCCACCCCGCCCAGGCGTACTTCCCTGCACGCCCCACGAGTGCAACCCTTCGTGATCGAATGCTTCACGCCAAGTTGTCATGTCGACAATGCACCGCGTGTGGAACTGGCCACCGACAGACCGCGGGAGCCAGTAGATTTCGATCTTGATGTCTTACGGCGGGGGACTTGTGCAGGACCGAGGGGAAACGTGCAGGAGCGACAGACCCGAAGCGTAAAGGGAGCCGCGACCACCGAGGGGGGCTTAGCAGTATGAGCCACGACTCCACCGCCGCGCCGGACGCCACCGTCCGCAAACTCGCCGGGCGACGCCGCAAGGAGATCGTCGCGGTGCTGCTGTTCAGCGGCGGTCCCATCTTCGAGAGTTCCATACCGCTTTCGGTGTTCGGGATCGACCGCCAGGACGCCGGAGTGCCGCGCTACCGACTGCTGGTGTGTGCCGGCGAGGACGGCCCGCTGCGGACCACGGGGGGCCTGGAACTCACCGCGCCGCATGGCCTTGAGGCGATCTCCCGCGCGGGCACGGTCGTCGTGCCGGCCTGGCGCTCGATCACCTCGCCGCCACCGGAGGAGGCGCTCGACGCGCTGCGCCGGGCGCACGAGGAGGGGGCCCGCATCGTCGGCCTGTGCACCGGGGCGTTCGTCCTGGCCGCGGCCGGCCTGCTGGACGGCCGCCCGGCCACCACCCACTGGATGTACGCGCCGACGCTGGCCAAGCGCTATCCGTCGGTGCACGTCGATCCGCGTGAACTGTTCGTCGACGACGGCGACGTGCTCACGTCGGCCGGTACGGCGGCCGGGATCGACCTGTGTCTGCACATCGTGCGGACGGACCACGGCAACGAGGCCGCCGGCGCGCTGGCCCGCCGCCTGGTGGTACCGCCCCGCCGCAGCGGCGGTCAGGAGCGCTACCTCGACAGGTCTTTACCCGAGGAGATCGGCGCCGACCCGCTGGCCGAGGTCGTCGCCTGGGCGCTGGAACACCTCCACGAGCAGTTCGACGTGGAGACGCTGGCGGCACGCGCCTACATGAGCCGCCGTACGTTCGACCGCAGGTTCCGCTCGCTCACCGGCAGTGCGCCGCTGCAGTGGCTGATCACCCAGCGGGTGCTGCAGGCGCAGCGGCTGCTGGAGACCTCCGACTACTCGGTGGACGAGGTCGCGGGCCGGTGCGGGTTCCGCTCGCCGGTCGCGCTGCGCGGCCACTTCCGCCGCCAGCTCGGCTCGTCGCCCGCGACGTACCGGGCCGCCTACCGGGCCCGCAGGCCCCAGAGTGAGCGGCCGGCCGAGCAGGAGCAGCAGCTCGCGCAGCACGGGATGGCGCAGGGGCCGTCGGGCCTGCCGGGCCACGGTCCGGTGGCGGTGCCGTCGGTGCTGCACCCGGACCGGGACGGCGGGGTGCCGCTGCAGAGCCGCCGCCACGCCGCGGGCGCGGTGAGTCTGCTGCCGGGGCCGCGCGGAGGCGGCTGAGGATCGCCGGCGGAAGGGGGTGGGGAGGGCTCGGCCTTCCCCACCCCCTTCTCCGTGCCCTTCTCTCGGCGCACGGGCGGGTCCGGGGGGCTGTGGGGCCCCTTAAGGTGAGACACATGAACGATCGCATGGTGTGGATCGACTGCGAGATGACCGGCCTCTCGCTGTCCGACGACGCGCTCATCGAGGTGGCCGCCCTCGTCACCGACTCCGAGCTGAACGTGCTCGGTGAAGGGGTGGACATCGTCATCCGCCCGCCGGACTCCGCGCTGGAGACGATGCCGGAGGTGGTGCGCCAGATGCACACCGCGTCCGGGCTGCTGGACGAGCTGGCCGGGGGCACGACGCTGGCCGACGCCGAGGCGCAGGTGCTCGCGTACATCCGTGAGCACGTCAAGGAACCGGGCAAGGCGCCGCTGTGCGGCAACTCCGTCGGTACCGACCGCGGCTTCCTGCTGCGCGACATGCCGGCCCTGGAGGGCCACCTCCACTACCGGATCGTCGACGTCTCCTCGGTCAAGGAGCTGGCCCGGCGCTGGTACCCGCGCGCCTACTTCAACAGCCCGGAGAAGAACGGCAACCACCGGGCGCTGGCCGACATCCGCGAGTCCATCGCCGAACTGCGCTACTACCGCGAAGCCGTCTTCGTCCCGCAGCCCGGCCCGGACTCCGACACCGCGAAGTCGATCGCCGCGAAGTACGTCCTGCCGCCCGCGTAGCCCCCTGGGAACGCGTGCGCCAAAACGTGTGCGCGAGCACCCCCCGGGACCCTGTAGACTTCTTCTCGGCCGGTCGGGGAAACGACAAGTTCCACCGCCGGTCGTGGTGGGTGTAGCTCAGCTGGTAGAGCACCTGGTTGTGGTCCAGGAAGTCGCGGGTTCAAGTCCCGTCACTCACCCTGATCGACTGTGGGGCCGTTCCGTTTCGACGGAGCGGCCCCACAGTCGTTTCCGCGGCCGGTCGCGGCGGGCGGAGCCTAGGGTTTGTGGGTCACCCAGAGTAGTTCCGCGGGCCAGCGGTGTGCCCAGTCGGTCGGCTCGGTCCGGTTGTAGCCGTTGGGCGTGCCGGGGTCGGGCCGCGGCTCGATGAGGTCGTCGATGACGAGTCCCGCGCCACGCAGGACCCTGACCCAGTCACCGTAGGTGAGCTGATAGCTGGCCGCGCCGTCCCCCTCGGCGACGGCGCCGAGCCCGAAGTAGTCCTGCCGCAGCGTCGTGGTCACGCCGCCGGCGGCTTCGTCGTAGCAGGCTTCGAACCATGGGCTCGCGACGTTGAACACCAGGCGCCCGCCTCGGCGCAGGACGCGTGCTGCCTGCGGGACGGCCAGGTGCGGGGGCGCCCAGCTGAGCCCGCCGAAGTCGCAGAACACCAGGTCGAAGCTGTCGGCGGCGAAGGGAAGCCGTTCGGCGGCGCCCTGCACCAGCCAGTAGCGGTCCGCTCCCCTCGCACGGACGGCCGCGTCGAGTTGGGCCTCGGACAGGTCGACCCCGACCACGTGGGCCCCCTCGGCGGCCAGCGACCTGGACCACTGCCCGGCGCCGCAGCCCAGTTCGAGGACACGCTTGCCGGTGACGTCCCCCAGGGCCCGCAGACGCGCGTCGGGAAGGGAGTACATGCCCCACAACCGGGGCTCGGCACCGATCCGCGGATCGTGCCTTCGCTGGTACGCGCCGCTGATCCGGTTCCAGAGCCGCCGGTTGGCGGGGATGCTGTCCACGCCCCGACTCCAGCACTGCCCGCCCCGGCCGGTCAACACGGTTACCGCGCCCGGCCCGAAGACCCCAAAGGGGGCGGGGCGGTCGGATTCGAACCGACGTCCTCCGAGATGATGTCGCGGCGCACTACCTCTGTGCTACGACCCCGCCTTGCCGATGATCTTAAACCGGGCATGCGCCGAAGCGACAGGGGATTACGCCTCCTACGACGACTCCCGCCCCACCAGCTCCGTGGCCAGCACCGCGTGCCGCCTCTCCAGCCCCCGCGTCCCCGCCGGACGGCGGTCCGCTATCTCCGACAGGAGGAGGTCGATCATCGCTCGGCCCATTTCCTCTATCGGCTGCCGGACGCTGGTCAGGGGCGGGTCCATGTGGCGGGCGATGGCTGAGTCGTCGTAGCCGACGAGCGCCACGTCGTGGGGGATGCGGAGGCCCGCTTCGCGGAGGGAGTGGCGGGCGCCGGCCGCCGTCACGTCGGAGGCGGCGAAGACGGCGTCGAGGTCGGGGCGGCGGGAGAGGAGGGCGGACATGGCGCGGCGGCCGCCGTCCTCGGTGAAGTCCCCCGGTTCGATGAGGAGTTCGTCCACCTCCAGGCCCGCCCCGCGCAGCGCGTCCCGGTAGCCGTCGACACGGCGCTGGGCGCCGTAGACGTCGGGCCGGCCGGTGATGTGGGCGATGCGGCGGCGGCCGCGGGCGATGAGGTGCTCGACGGCGGAGCGGCCGCCGCCGTAGTTGTCGGAGTCGACCGAGGTGAGCGTCTCCCGCACCGACCGGGGGCCGCTGATCACGGCCGGGATCTCCAGCCGGTCCAGCAGATCCGGCAGCGGGTCGTCGGCGTGCACGGAGACCAGGAGGACCCCGTCGACCCGGTGGGCGGAGAGGTAGTCCGCCAGCCGTTGCCTCTTGCGGTCGCTGCCCGCGAAGATCAGCAGCAACTGCCACTCGGTGTCGGCGAGTTCCGCCCCCACCCCGCGCAGCATGTCGGAGAAGTACGGCTCGGCGAAGAAGCGGGTCTCCGGCTCGGGCACGACCAGCGCGATGGAGTCGGTGCGGTTGGCCGCGAGCGCGCGGGCCGCGGTGTTGGGGACGTACCCGAGTTCCGCGACCGCCGCCTCCACGGCCGCTCTGGTGGCGTCGCTGACCCGCGGGGAGCCGTTGATCACGCGGGAGACCGTGCCCCGGCCCACCCCGGCCCGGGCGGCCACCTCTTCGAGCGTCGGCCGCCCACCGCTCCGGCCGCCCCGCACCCCGTGGCTCGCCATGGCCTCCGCCTCTCTCGGCCGTCCCACTCAGGCCTCACATTCAACACTGTCCGCCGGAAAATCCCACTGGCCGGTTAACAGCCCTATAACTCCGCCGTGTTGGCCGTGCGCACTCCCTTGACACCCCGTCCCGAACGGACGACTCTTCAACCCATCACATGTGGGAGCGCTCCCACGGTACCTGACACCTACACAACCCGCACGTTCCCCGCCCGAGCCGCAGCGAGTACGAACGGGCCCAGATCCACGCGATTTCCATGCAGTTGGCCGGGGGGTCGGCACGTCAGGCAACAGGAGGACGCAATGCGTACGAGCATCCGCAGGTCGCGCGGCACGGTGGCCATGATGGCCGCGACCGCGCTGGCCACGGGTCTGCTGGCGGGCTGCGCCAGCGACTCGGACGACGGCTCGTCGGACGCGGGCGGCAGCGACGGCAAGGGCAACATCACGCTGACGGTCGGCACCTTCGGGGTCTTCGGCTACAAGCAGGCCGGTCTGTACGACGAGTACACGAAGCTGCACCCGGACATCAACATCAAGGAGAACGTCACCACTCGTACAGACGTGTACTGGCCGAAGGTGCTCACCCGCCTCCAGGCCGGTTCGGGCACCGACGACGTCCAGGCCATCGAGGTCGGCAACGTCACGGAGGCCGTGCAGACGCAGGCCGCCAAGTTCGTCGACATCGGCAAGGACGCCGACAAGTCCCAGTGGCTGGACTGGAAGACCGCGCAGGCCACCACCCCGGACGGCAAGACGATCGGCCTCGGCGTCGACATCGGCCCGATGGCGGTCTGCTACCGCAAGGACCTGTTCGCGAAGGCCGGTCTGCCCACCGACCGCACCAAGCTCGCCGAGCAGTGGAAGGGCGACTGGTCCAAGTACGTCGACCTCGGCAAGCAGTACATGAAGAAGGCGCCGAAGGGCACCAAGTACGTCGACTCGGCGTCCTCGGTGTACAACGCCTCCCTGGGCGGTGCGTCCGAGCGGTACTACGACAAGAACGGCAAGATCGTCTGGGACAGGTCGCCGGGCGTGAAGGAGGCCTGGGACGACGCGATGAGCGTGGCGACCAGCGACATGTCGGCCAAGCTCAAGCAGTTCGACCCCACCTGGGACAAGGGCTTCGCCAACGGCTCGTTCGCCACGGTGGCCTGCCCCGCCTGGATGCTCGGCTACATCGGTGAGAAGGCCGGCGACTCCGGCAAGGGCAAGTGGGACGTGGCGGCGGCGCCGACCGCGTCCAACTGGGGCGGCTCGTTCCTCGGTGTGCCGACGGCGAGCAAGCACCAGAAGGAGGCCGTCGCGCTGGCCAAGTGGCTGACCGCGCCGGAGCAGCAGGCCAAGGTCTTCGCCAAGCAGGCCAGCTTCCCCTCCACCCCGTCGGCGTACGCGGGCCTGAAGCCGCAGGCGGACACCACCGCGTACTTCTCGGACGCGCCGCTCACCCAGATCTTCTCGGACGCGGCGAAGACCATCCCGGCCCAGCCGCTGGGCCCGAAGGACAAGCCGATCGACACCGCGATCAGTGACATCGGCATCCTCCAGGTCGAGCAGAAGGGCAAGTCCCCGGCCCAGGGCTGGGACGCCGCGTCGAAGGAGATCAAGGACGTGCTCGGCCAGTGACCTCCAAAGAGGCTCTCGCGCATCCCGCGTCGAGCGCCGAGACCGCGCCCGGCATCCCGCCGGGCGCGGTCCGGGGCGCTCGGGGTCGCGGTGCGCCGGGCGGCGCCCCCTCCTGGCGCAGCCGGCTGTACCGCTGGGACACCAAGGCGTCGCCGTACGCGTTCGTGGCCCCCTTCTTCGTGCTGTTCGGTGTGTTCACACTGGTTCCGCTGCTGTACACGGTCTGGTACTCGCTGCACGACGTGCAGCTGTCCGCGCTCGACCACCAGAGCTGGGCGGGCCTGGCCAACTACCGGAACCTGCTGTCCTCGGACTTCTTCTGGAACGCGCTGCGGAACACCTTCACCATCGGTCTGCTCTCGACCGTCCCGCAGCTGATGGCGGCACTCTGGCTGGCCCACATGCTGAACTACAAGCTGCGCGGCTCCACCGTGTGGCGCGTGGTGATGCTGACCCCGTACGCGACCTCGGTGGCGGCGGCGACGCTGGTGTTCACGCTGCTGTACTCGTGGGACGGCGGCATGGTGAACTGGATTCTCCACTTCTTCGGTGTCGACCCGGTCAACTGGCGTGAATCGGACTGGGGATCGCAGTTCGCGGTGTCGACCATCGTGATCTGGCGCTGGACCGGCTACAACGCGCTGATCTACCTGGCCGCCATGCAGGCCATCCCGGCGGACCTGTACGAGTCCGCCGCGCTCGACGGCGCCAACCGGCGCCAGCAGTTCTGGCACGTGACGATCCCGCAGCTGCGGCCGACCGTGCTGTTCACGATCGTCGTCTCGACCATCGGCGCCACCCAGCTCTTCGGTGAACCCCTGCTGTTCGGCGGGGTCAGCGGGACCAAGGGCGGCTCGGAGCACCAGTACCAGACGCTCGGTCTCTACATGTACGACCAGGGCTGGATCATCGGCAACCTCGGCAAGGCGTCCGCCATCGCGTGGACGATGTTCCTGGTCCTGCTGATCATCGCCGCGGTCAACCTGCTGCTGACCCGCTGGCTGAGGAGGTCCGATGACCGCCGGTGACCTCGTTCTTCCCAAGGCGCGCACCGGTCGGCGCCGGGCCACGAAGGCGGGCAAGCAGCTGCACGCCGGCCCGGTGACGTACGTGGCGCTGATCGTGTTCGCGCTCGTCTCGCTGGCGCCGCTGGTGTGGACGGCGGTCGCGGCCTCGCGCACCGACCGGCGGCTCGCCCAGGCCCCGCCGCCGCTGTGGTTCGGCGGCAACCTGTTCAAGAACCTCCAGGCCGCCTGGGACCAGGCCGGGCTCGGCACCGCGATGCTCAACTCGCTGATCGTCGCGGGCACGATCACCGTCAGCACGGTGGTCTTCTCCACCCTGGCCGGGTTCGCCTTCGCCAAGCTGCGGTTCAGGTTCTCGGGGCTGCTGTTGCTGCTGACCATCGGCACGATGATGATCCCGCCGCAGCTGGCCGTCGTCCCGCTGTACCTGTGGATGAGCGACCTCGGGTGGTCCAACCAGCTCCAGACGGTGATCCTGCCGAGCCTGGTGACCGCGTTCGGCACGTTCTTCATGCGGCAGTACCTGGTGCAGGCGCTGCCGACCGAGCTGATCGAGGCGGCCCGGGTGGACGGGGCGAGCAGCCTGCGGGTCGTCTGGCACGTGGTGTTCCCGGCGGCCCGGCCCGCGATGGCGGTTCTCGGCCTGCTGACCTTCGTGTTCGCCTGGAACGACTTCCTGTGGCCGATCATCGCCCTGAACCAGCAGAACCCGACCGTGCAGGTCGCCCTGAACGCCCTCGGCACCGGGTATGTACCGGACCAGGCGGTCATCATGGCGGGCGCGCTGCTCGGCACCCTGCCGCTGCTGATCGCCTTCCTGCTGTTCGGCAAGCAGATCGTGGGCGGCATCATGCAGGGCGCGATCAAGGGCTGAACCGCCCCGTCAGGCACCGTCCCGTCAAGGGGCCGGGACACCGTCGCCCCGGCCCCTCCTCCTTCCCGGACTTTCCCCGAGTCTTCCCGACGTCTTCCCGACTCTCGATGGGAGCGCTTCCATGCCCGACTCCTCCTCCACGGTCTCCCCCGTGGCCTCCGAGGTCACCTTCCCGCCGGCCTTCCTCTGGGGCGCGGCGACCTCCGCGTACCAGATCGAGGGGGCGGTGCGCGAGGGCGGCCGTACGCCCTCGATCTGGGACACCTTCAGCCATACGCCCGGCAGGACGGCGGGCGGTGAGACCGGTGACGTGGCCGTCGACCACTACCACCGCTACCGCGACGACGTGGCCCTCATGGCGGACCTGGGGCTCGGCGCGTACCGCTTCTCCGTCTCCTGGTCGCGGGTGCAGCCGACCGGGCGGGGTCCGGCGGTGCAGATCGGGCTGGACTTCTACCGGCGGCTGGTGGACGAGCTGCTGGAGAACGGCATCAAGCCCGCCGTCACCCTCTACCACTGGGACCTCCCGCAGGAGCTGGAGGACGCGGGCGGCTGGCCGGAGCGGGACACCGCGCACCGGTTCGCCGAGTACGCGCACCTCGTCGGCGAGGCGCTGGGCGACCGGGTGGAGAACTGGATCACCCTCAACGAGCCCTGGTGCAGCGCCTTCCTGGGCTACGGCTCCGGGGTGCACGCCCCCGGCCGGACCGACCCGGTGGCGTCGCTGAGGGCGGCCCACCATCTCAACCTGGCGCACGGGCTCGGCGCTTCGGCGCTGCGCGCGGCGATGCCGGCCCGCAACCAGGTCGCGGTGAGCCTCAACTCGGCCGTCGTGCGCCCCCTCTCGCAGGACCCGGCGGACCTGGCGGCGGCCCGGCGCATCGACGACCTGGCCAACGGCGTCTTCCACGGCCCGATGCTGCGCGGCGCCTACCCCGAGTCCCTGCTCACCGCGACGGCCCCGCTCACCGACTGGTCCTTCGTGCTGGACGGCGACCTCGCCACCAGCAACGCCCCGCTGGACGCGCTGGGCCTGAACTACTACACCCCGGCGCTGGTCTCGGCGGTGACCGACAGGGTCAGCGGCCCGCGCGCGGACGGCCACGGCGCGAGCGTGCACTCCCCCTGGCCCGGCGCCGACGACGTGCTCTTCCACCAGAGCCCCGGCGAGCGCACCGAGATGGGCTGGACCGTGGACCCGACCGGCCTGTACGACCTGCTGATGCGCTACACCCGCGAGGCCCCCGGACTCCCGCTGTACATCACGGAGAACGGCGCCGCCTACGACGACAAGCCGGACGCGGACGGCCGGGTGCACGACCCGGAGCGCGTCGCCTACCTGCACGCCCACCTCTCGGCGGTCCGCGAGGCCCTGCGTGACGGCGCCGACGTGCGCGGGTACTACCTGTGGTCCCTGATGGACAACTTCGAGTGGTCCTACGGCTACGAGAAGCGGTTCGGCGCGGTCTACGTGGACTACGCGACGCAGGAGCGGACCCCGAAGTCCAGCGCCCGCTGGTACGGCGAGGCGGCCCGCACCGGAACACTGCCGTCGGTGGAGTCGGCGGGCTGACCGGGCCCGCCCGGACGCACGAGTGGGGCCCGGCGGTACGGACACCGCCGGGCCCCGTTCTCGCGCGCGCCTAGTTGAAGGCGGCGAACGCCTTGGAGAAGGCGAACTTGTCCTGGGTGATCGAGCTGCACGTGGCGTCGGCGGTGGGCTTGGTGCCGCCGTCGCACGCCTTGTCACGGGTGCCGGACCACATGGACAGCGAGCCGATGCCCTTGGACCTGGCGAAGTCCACGAGCTGCCCGGCGTCGTCGACCTTGAAGATCTCGGTGGCCACGTCGTTGACACCGATCATCGGGGTGACGCCGACCGTCTTCCAGGCGTCGTCCTCCGAGAGCGCGAGGACACCCTTGATCTGGGCCTGGGTGGCGGTCGCGGCCTGGATCGCGTAGTCGCCCATGTCGCCGCTGTACGCCGGGCCGTAGTCCATCGCCATGATGTTGACGCCGTCGACGCGGACGCCGTTGGCCTTGGCGTCGGCCAGCAGGTTCACCCCGTCCTGGGTGAGGCCCTCGGGCATCACCGGGAGGGTGTAGGAGACGTTCAGGCCGGGGTGGGTGGCCTGGAGCTTGGCGATGGCCTGGGCACGCCTGGTGTTGGCGGCGGTGTTGGGCAGCGCTCCGCCCTCGACGTCGAAGTCGACCTTGGTCAGCTTGAAGGCGTCGACCGCCTTGGCGTACGCGGCGGCCAGGGCGTCGGCGGAGGAGCAGGTGGTGGCCAGCTCAGAGCCGGAGGCGCCGCCGAAGGAGACGCGGACGTCACCGCCCTTGGCCCGCAGGGCACCGATCTGGGCGGCCACGCCGTCGGCGGTCAGGTCGCTCACGCCGCCCCACTTGGGGGTGCAGCCGCCGCCGTCGGTGACGAAGGCCAGGTTGAAGTTCTTCACGCCGGTGGCGTCGGCGGTGCCCAGCAGGTCGAACGCCGGGTAGAGCGAGGTGTCGACGTACGGGGCGAACCCGGCCGCCGCCTTGGTGCCGTTGCCCGCGCTCTGGGTGGGCACCGGCGTCTCCGGCCCGCTGGGGGTGCTCTGGGTCGGCGCCGGGGTCTCGGGCTCGGTGGGGCGGCCGCTGGGCTCGGGGGTGGCGGCGGGGTCGGCGGCACACTCGGAGCCGTCGATCCGGCAGCCGGTGGGGTCGCCGGCGCCGTCGACGACGAAGCCGACGGTGACCGACTTGCCCGCGGCCAGCCCGTCGGTGTCCCACTTGGCGGCCTTCACCGTGACGTGCTGCCCGCTCACGCTGGACTCGGCGTTCCACAGCGAGCCGAGCCGGGAGCCGGCCGGGAGGTCGAACTCCAGGCTCCAGTCCTTCTTGGCCGCTCCGGTGTCGTTGGTGACGACGTACTGGGCGCTGTACCCGGTCGACCACTCGCTGGTCTTGGTGTACGCCGCGCCCACACCGGCCGCGTGCGCGACCCCGGTCACCAGGACCGCGCCGCCCCCGGCCACGGCGGCCGCGACCACGCCGCCTATCGCCTTGTTCCTGCCACTGATCCTGCGCCGGTGCGTGCTCATGGGCGTGCCTGTCCTTCGTGCGGAGGTGGGGGGTGGTGGCAGCACGCTATCGATGCGGAATCCGGCAATCGGCTTATCAGGGACGGTGGTTGAAAGGCTTAGGGTGCGCTTAAGGAAGGGATCGGGACCGGTTAAAGGTCGAGACCACTCAGCGGCTGGGTATGAGCTTGCGCCGCCTGCGGACGGTGCCCCGGTGGCCGCGTCCGGCCGGCTTGCGGGCGTCCAGCTGGAGCCAGATCCGCACCTCGGTGCCGCCGAGCACGGAGGAGCCGATGCGGACGTCCCCGCCCGTGGACTCGGCCAGCCGGCGCACGATGTCCAGGCCGAGCCCGGTCGAGCCCGCCGTGCCGGAACCCCGGCCGCGGGCCATCGCCGCCCGTGGGTCGGGTATGCCGGGACCCGCGTCGGAGACCAGCACGATCACCGCGTCCTCGGCGTGGTGGACGTCGACCGCGAAGGCGGTGCCCTCGGCGGTGTGCCGGAAGACATTGCCCAGCAGGGCGTCCAGGGCGGCGGCCAGGTCGGCCCGTGCCACCGGCACCCGTACCGGCCGCTCGGCGCCGGCCACCCGCCACTTGCGGCCCTCGTCCTCGGCCAGCGCGGACCAGAACTCCATGCGGCCGCGCACCACTTCGGCCACGTCACACCCCGTGCCCGGCCCCACGGCCGCCGTCTGCGGCTTGGCCTCGCGGGCGGTACGGATGATGGTGTCGACCTCGCCCTCCAGCTGGGCCACGGCGGCGCGGGTCTGGTCGGCGGCGGCACCGGCGCCCAGCGAGGCGGCGTTCAGCCGGAGCACGGTGAGCGGGGTGCGCAGCCGGTGCGAGAGGTCGGCGGCCAGTTCCCGCTCGTTGGCGAGGAGCTGGACCACCTGATCGGCCATGGAGTTGAACGCGACGGCGGCGAGCCGCAGTTCGGTCGGCCCTTCCTCGGGCACCCGCGCCCCGAGCTGTCCCTCACCCAGTTCGTGCGCGCCCTCCACCAGCCGCCGGGCGGGGCGCACCATACGCACCCCGAGCCGGTCGGCGACCGCGACCGAACCGGCGATCAGCGCGAGCCCCACGGCGGCGAGCACCGCCCAGGCCGTGCCCACCCCGTTGCTCATCGCGGCCTCGGGCACCCACACCTCGACCACCGCGATGGCACCGGAGCCGAGCGCGACCGGCTGCAGCAGGGCGGAGCCCCCGGTGACCTCGGTGGTGGAGGCGCGGCCCATCCGGCGCACCGCCTCGATGTCCCTCGCCGCGGCCCTCCCCCGGCCCAGGTCGAGCGCGCCCCGGTCGCCGTCGGCGGGCAGGTGCACGGACATCCCGGAGTCGGCCCCGGCCGCGGCCACCACCCGTTCCAGCTCGTCCCGGTCGGTGGTGATGGAGAGCGCGGGCGCCACGGCGGCGGCCTCCCGCTCGGCGCCGGCGAAGGCGCGGTCGCGGGCCATCTCCTTGACGACCAGGCCGAGCGGGACGGCGAAGGCGACGACGACCATGGTGGTCACCGCCAGGCAGACCTTGACCAGGGCCCATCTCATCGGGGCTCCCCCGCGGCGGGCGGCTCCAGCTTGACCCCGACCCCGCGCAGGGTGTGCAGATACCGGGGCCGGGCCGCCGTCTCGCCCAGCTTGCGCCGGAGCCAGGACAGATGGACGTCGATGGTCTGGTCGTCCCCGTAGGACTGCTGCCAGACCTCGGCGAGCAGTTCCTTGCGCGGGACCACCACGCCGGGGCGGCCGGCGAGGAAGGCGAGCAGGTCGAACTCGCGCCGGGTCAGGTCGAGCCGGACGCCGTCCAGTTCGGCCTGGCGGCGCAGCGGGTCGACGGTGAGGCCGCCGACCCGGATCACGGGCGAGGGCGGTGGCTCGGCGGCGCCGGAGCGGGAGCGGCGCAGTACGGCGGCGATGCGGGCGGAGAGGTGCTCGACCGAGAAGGGCTTGGTCAGGTAGTCGTCCGCCCCGGCGTTGAGCAGCCGGACGATCTCCGTCTCGTCGTCCCTCGCGGTGGCGATGATGACGGGCACGTCGGTGATGCCGCGCAGCATCTTCAGCGCCTCGGAGCCGTCCAGGTCGGGCAGGCCGAGGTCGAGTATGACCACGTCGAACCGGAGATGGGCGACCTCGCGCAGGGCCTCCAGCGCGGTGCCGACGCTGCGCACCACGTGGGCGGCGTCGGTGAGATGCCGGATCAGCGCCGAGCGGACGAACTGATCGTCCTCGACCACGAGCACACTTGCCATGCGCCGCACCGTACGCCATGCGACCAGCAAAGTGTTGGCCTGTGGACAACTCCCTGTGGACAACTCCGCGCCACCGGAAAGCCTGTGCACAACAGGGGCCGCCTGCGCGGCGCGTGGGCTTGAGGCAGTATGGCCACGATGCGCAGAGGACTCGTACACGTACTGGCGTGGCTGCTGGCCACCGCGGCGGCGACCACGCTGTCCTGGTGGGGCGTGCACACGGTGATGGCGGGCACGGCGTACGACCCCCCGCGCGCCGTACCGATCACCGCGGCCGAGGCCGCGGCCCACGCCTCCACCGCGACGCCGACGCCCCCCGCGCCGACGCCCACGCCCCCGCCCCGCCGCACCTCGGCGCCGCCCCCGTCCCCCACCCCGACCCGAACCGCGGCTCCGGTCACCCCGACCCCGGCTCCCCCGGCACCGGCCACCCCGGCGGGCGACGTCAAGGCGTACGACACCGGCGGTGGCCGGGCGGTGTTCGACCTCGGTCCCGCGAGCGCGACCCTGGTCTCCGCGACACCGGGGACCGGCTGGTCGATGCAGGTGTGGAAGACGGAGACCTGGATCAGGGTGGAGTTCAGCCGCAGCACCGACCGCGTGACGGTCTTCTGCGACTGGCACGACGGGCCCCCGCATGTGGACGTGCAGACGTATTAGGGGAGTTCAGCGGAACACGGAGGGCGGCGGAGCCGGTGAGGCCACTGCCGAGATGTCCGTCACCGGGGTCGCGCCGCCGGTGAAGTCCGTGAGTTTCGCGCCGTGTTCGAGGCGGGCCGGGTGGGGGTCGGAGGCGGCCCTGCGGGTGAGTTCGGCGAGCGGGAGCGGGCTGTCGGAGGCGACCAGGATCGCGTTGCCGAAGCGCTTGCCGCGCAGCACCGCCGGGTCGGCGATCAGGGCGAGTTCGGCGAAGCGGGCCGCCGCCGTGGCGATCTGGGCGCGCAGGTGGGCGAGCGGCGGTCCGTCGGCGAGGTTGGCGGTGTAGACGCCGCCGGGGCGCAGGGCGCGGCGGACCTCGTCGAGGAACTCGGTGGACGTCAGGTGGGCCGGGGTGCGGGCGCCGCTGAAGACGTCGGCGACGATCAGGTCGGCCCAGCCGTCCGGCACCTTGGCGAGCCCCTCGCGGGCGTCGGCCGAGCGCACCCGTATCCGGGCACCGGGGTCGAGCGGGAGCTCCCGGCGGACCAGTTGGACCAGGGCCGCGTCGCGCTCCACCACCTGCTGGGTCGAGCGGGGCCGGGTCGCGGCGGTGTAGCGGGCCAGGGTGAGCGCGCCGCCGCCGAGATGCACGGCCTGCACCGGCTTGCCGGGCGGGGCGGCCAGGTCGATGACGTGGCCGATGCGGCGCTGGTACTCGAAGGACAGGTGCGCCGGGTCGTCCAGGTCGACGTGCGACTGCGGGGCGCCGTCGATCAGCAACGACCAGGCCCGTGCCCGGTCGGGGTCGGGTATGAGTTCCGCGAGGCCGCCCTCGACGGCCTCCACCACGGCTTCGGCGGCCGCCCTGCGCCGGTTGTCCCTGGACCTGCCCATCGGCCCATTCTCGCAGGTGGCCCGGGCGCCTGCCGCACGGCGCCTGCCGCACGGCGCCGGTCAGCGGCAGCTGTCGGCGGCCTCGATCAGCCGGGCCGCCTCGCCGAGCGCCCGGCGCAGGGTGGCCGGGTCGGTGGCGAGGTCGTCCCCGCCGGGCGGCAGCAGCCAGTCGGAGCCCTGCACGGGCGGCTCCGGGTTCAGCCGGAGACCGCGCCCGGAGGTGCGGACACAGGTGCTGCCCGGGACGTCCCAGTGGCCGGCCGTGCCGGGCGGGACGAGGAAGCCGAGGGTGTCGCGGCCGTCGTCGTGCAGTACCGGGCCGACGCCCTCGGCGGCCGCGCGGCGCAGGATGTCGACGGCCTCCAGGCCCTGGCGGGTCGGCACCGTGACGAGGTCGCACGCCGCGTCGCCGGGCGGCCGCGACCACGACGGCACCGGACACGGATCGTTGTTCGGACGGGTCTCCATGCCGGCCTCCAGCACGCTGCCTGTTGTGGTCCGTCAGTTACAACGCGGGACGGCGTCAAGTGCTACGGCACAAGTGCGCCGCAAAGGATGGCAGTTCATGGCAGATCGTGGATGAGATATCCGTTTTGTAGCCAAACACTGCGTGTCGGTCCGGACACAGCCTGTACGTTCTTGCCCCGCCGGACCCACGGCGTCACACGGGTGACCACGCCCGTGGAGGCTGCCGTTCCGGCATGGTTCGACGGTTCGCACGAGAGGACCGGCCATGGCGTCGTCAACCGATACCCCGGCGCAGCCCGACCGGCCGCCCCGCCCCAACACCGCCTTCCGGCAGGTGCGCGGCCGCCGTTCCCCCGCCGAGTTCGCCGCCCTGGTGCGGCGCGCGGCGCGGGAGATCGGCGAGCGGGTGAGCTGCGACGCGCGCTACGTGGGGAGAGTCGAGGCGGGTGAGATCCGCTGTCCCAACTACGCGTACGAGCGGGTCTTCCTGCACATGTTCCCCGGCCGCACCCTCACCGACCTCGGCTTCGCGCCCCGCTCGGCCGTGCGGGGGCGCGGCGCGCGCCCGGCCGCACCGCCGGGCGCCGCCCCGGTCGCCGCGTACGAGCACCCTTACGACCCCCTGGACCACGAGGAGAGCGACGTGCTGCGTCGCGCATTCATGACCGGTACGGGTGCCACCGTGGCGGCCGCCGCCACGCTGGGCCCGCTGGGCATCGCCACGGACGCCTCGGCCGCCGCGCGGCGGCCGGGCACGTCGGAGGCGGCCGCCGTCGAGGAGGCGGTCCGGCGCATCCGGCTGCTGGACGACAAGCACGGCGCGGACGGCCTGTACCGGCGCGCGGCGGAGCCGCTGCGCGCCGCCTACGCCCTGCTGGACGCGGGGGCGACCCGGCAGACCACCGCCGAGCGGCTGCACTCGGGCGCCGGTGAACTCGCCATCTCGGTGGGCTGGCTGGCCCATGACTCGGGCCGCTTCGACGACGCCCGCTCGCACTACGCGGAGGCGCTGGCGACCGCCCGGATGACCGGGGACGCGGGCCTGGAGGCGCACGCCTTCTGCAACACCGCCTTCCTCGCGCGGGACGCCGGGCGCCCCCGCGAGGCGGTCCGGGCCGCGCAGGCCGCGCAGCGGGCCGCCCGCCCGCTGGGCTCGCCCCGGCTGATGTCGCTGCTGGCGCTGCGCGAGGCGGGCGGCTGGGCGGGGCTCGCCGACCGCACCGGCTGCGAACAGGCGCTCGTACGGGCGCAGGCGCTGTTCGGGCGCGGTACGTGTGAGGCCGACCCGGAGTGGATGAGCTTCTACGGCGAGGCCGAGCTGGCCGGTCTGGAGGCACAGTGCTGGTCGACGCTGGGCGACTGGCACCGGGCGACCCGGCACGCCCGCCGCGCGGCGCGCCTGCAGGACCCGCACTTCTCCCGCAACATCGCCCTGTACACGGCCGAACTCGCCGACGACCTGGCCCGCGACGGCCACCCCGACGAGGCGGCCACCGCCGGTCTGCGCGTGCTGGACCTGCTCGCCCAGGTCCAGTCCTCCCGCATCCACACCATGCTGGCGGGCACCGCGCGGGTGCTGCTGCCCCACCGCCGCGCCTCCGGAGTGGCGGACTTCCTGGACCGTCACGCGTCGCTGCCGCGGCCCCGGCGGGGCTAGAGAGCGCGCGCCTCCCAGGGGCCGTCCTCCCCTAGCCGACCAGGTGCCCCGTGTCGTTCCAGCTCTCGATCGCCGGCTCGCCGTAGGCCCAGCCGAGGGTGGAGAGGGAGGTGGGGTTGAGGCGGAGGCGGGCGGCGAAGTCGATGGGGAGGCCGAGCCAGCGGGCGCCGATGGAGCGCAGGATGTGGCCGTGGGCGAAGATCAGGACGTCGCGGTCGGCCGAGCGGGCCCACCGGACGACCTCGTCGGCGCGGGCGCTGACCTCCGCGAGCGTCTCGCCCTCGGGGACCCCGTCGCGCCAGATCAGCCAGCCCGGCCGGACGTCGTGGATCTCGGCCGGGGTCATGCCCTCGTAGGCGCCGTAGTCCCACTCCATGAGGGTGTCCCACACCTCGGCGCGGTCCCCGAACCCGGCCAGCTCGCAGGTCTCCCGCGCGCGCACCAGCGGGCTGGTGCGCACCTCCACGTCCGCGAATTCGGCCGGCGGCGTGTGCCGCAGCCGCTCGCCGAGCAGCTTGGCCCCGCGCCGGCCCTCCTCGAGGAGCGGCACGTCGGTCCTGCCCGTGTGCTTGCCGGACAGCGACCAGGCCGTCTGTCCGTGCCGGGCCAGGAGGATGCGCGGTGCCATGGGGAACCTTTCCGGAAGAGGGACGCCGAGTGGACGCCGGGGAAACCCGTTCAAGGGGTCCTTCCATGATGGCGCACCGCGCGCGCGGGCAACCCGGTGGGCGATCGGTGCGTCTTCGAGAGCCGGAACACCCGCGCGGACGGGCGGACCGACACCGTAAAGTGTCACGGCGCCCGCGGGGGGTGCCAGGCCAGCGCGAAGGGGGAGGGCGATCGGATGCCGCAGACCGAGGCAGCGGACACCGGGGCGGGGCCGGCCACCCGGCCGCGCTGGTGGACCGAACTGCCGCTGATCCTGCTGGTCTACGGCTGCTACACCGCCGGCCGGCTCCTCGCGCGCGGGGACGTCTCCTCGGCCGTGGACCACGGTCTGGCGATCCTCGGCATCGAGAAGGCGCTGTACCTGAACGCCGAGCACCCGCTGAACCGTCTCTTCACGGCGGAGCCCTGGCTCGGGGTGCCGGCCGACTTCTGGTACGCCTCCCTGCACTACGTCGTCACGCCCGCGGTGCTGGTCTGGCTCTTCCGTGCCCGCGCCGAGCACTACCGGGCGGCCCGCACCTGGCTGATGACGTCCACGTTCATAGGACTCATCGGCTTCACCCTGCTGCCCACCTGCCCGCCCCGGCTGCTCGCCCCCGGCCACGGTTTCGTGGACACCATGGCGCACTACAGCTCGTACGGCTGGTGGGGCGGCGAGGCCAGTGCCCCGCGCGGCTTGGGCGGGATGACCAACCAGTACGCGGCGATGCCGAGCCTGCACGTCGGCTGGGCGCTGTTCTGCGGAGTGGTGCTCTGGAAGTACGGGCGCTCCCGCTGGACCAGGGCCGCCGCGGTCGGCTATCCCCTGCTGACCGCGATCGTGGTCATGGGCACCGCCAACCACTACTTCCTGGACGCGGTGGCGGGCGCCGCCGTGATGGGCGCGGGCCTGCTCCTGGCCCCGTACGTGACGCGGGCCGCGACGGCCGCGCGGCTGCGGCTGGCCGCCTGGGCGGCCCCGCTCACGGCGGCCCGGAAAGCCGGTCCCGCTCCGATTGTCAGTGACGGATGCCAGACTTCCGCGGGTGAGCGAATTCCACGGCAGCGCGCGTCGCGGCTCGACCCCGCGGCCGGAACCGACGCCTCCCCCAGCGACGCGGGGGACGGCGCTGCGGCACCGGCTCGCTGAGCTGCGCGGTCCCGACGTACCGGCCAAGGCGCTGGACGCGCGCGCCCTCGCGGCGCTCGCGGCCAACCCCGGCTGCCGCAGACGCGCGATCCTGGACGGCGCAGGGGTGGACAAGGCCGCGCTCGCCGGCGCGCTGGGCGCCCCGTCGGACTACGGGCAGTCCCAGTTCGCGCTGATCCGGGGCAACACCTTCGAGGCCCGGGTGAAGGCGGACGGCGGCGCCGAACTGCTCCGGCTCACCCACACCCTGCTGGACCCGGCCGCCGAGCCGCCCGCCGGGGCGGCGGTGCCGGACCTGAGCGCGCCGGGCCCCGAGGGCCGCACCGCGCGTACGGCGCTGGCGCTGCGCGAGGCGGTCGCCGCGGGCGGCTGGACGCTGCTGGACCACCCGATGCTGGCCCTGGACGTGGCGGGTTCGCCCGCCTTCCTGGAGCCGGACGCGGTGGTGGTGCACCCCGACGGCGGCTGGACGGTCGTGGAGATCAAGTCCTTCCCGATGCTGGACGGCTCGGCCGACCCGGCGAAGGTGGGCGCGGCCGCCCGGCAGGCGGCGGTGTACGTGCTGGCGCTGGAGGCGGTCGCGGCCCGGCTGACCCCACCGCCCGCCGTACGGCACGAGGTGCTGCTGGTGTGCCCCAAGGACTTCTCCAACCTGGCCACCGCCCGTGCGGTGGACGTACGCGCCCAGCGGGCGGTCACCGCACGGCAGCTCGCCCGGCTCACCCGCGTGGAGACCATCGCCGAGGAGCTGCCCGAGGGCACCTGCTTCGACCCGGAGCGCCCGGCCGGTGAGCTGACGGCCTCCGTCGACGCGGTCCCGGCGACGTATGCGCCCGAGTGCCTGTCCTCCTGCGAGCTGGCCTTCCACTGCCGGGAGCGGTCCCGCGCGGCGGACGCGGTGACCCGGCTGGGCCGTCCGCTCCGCGCCGAGCTGGGCTCGCTGGGCACGGTCCGGGAGGTGCTGTCGGCGGCACGCGGCGAGAGCGGCGACCCCGCCGACCCGGTGGTGGCCGCGCTGCGCCGGGCCGCCGCGCTGCGCGCCGAGGCGCTCGCCGAGGCGGCGGAGCGGGAGGCCGTGCCGTGTCCCTGATCGCCACCCTGGCCCGTCTGGAGGCGGTCGCCACCGGCCGCGCCCAGCCCGCGGCGACCGTACGGCACCGTCATCTGTCCGACCGTCCGCTGGTCTTCGTGCCGCTGACCACCGCGGGTGAGACGGGTGCCCCGCTGGGCGCGCTGGTCGGCACCGACCGGGACGCGCCCCGGCTGCTGGTCGTGCCGCAGCCCCGCGACCGCGACCAGCGCTTCGCGTTCCTCGCCGAGCTGGCCGACATCGTGCTGCCGCATCTCGACTCCTGCGCCGATGCGGTGGAGACGGCCGAGCGCACCGACACCGACCCGGAGACCGGCAAGCGCGTCAAGGTCGAGGTGGACCTGTGTGTGGACGCGCCCCAGATCGTGGTGCCGAGCCGCGCGGGTCTGGACCTGGTCCGGCTGCTGGGCCGCTCCATGCGGTTCCGGCGTACGGCCGAGCAGGAGCCGGAGGCGCCGTATCCGGCGCCGCCGCGCGTGCCGCTGCTGGGCCGCTGGCTCACGCACTACGGCGAGCGGTCCCGCGTGCCCGGCTCCTCGCTGCTGCTGGCGCTGACCGACGCGCTGTCCCGGCACTGGGCCACAGGTCAGTCCGTGGTGGAGGACCAGCATCTGGGCGCCCTGCTGGCCTGGATCGACCCGCCCGAGGGCGAGTCCGGCGCCGAGGCGGCAGCGCGGGCGGAGCGGGCGCGGGACGCGGCGGGACAGCTGCTGTGTCCCCCGGCGGGCCCGGCCACCGACCCGGCGTTCGACAACAGGCTGCTGGCCCCGGCCATCGAGCGGTACGACCGGGCGCGCACCGCGCTGGCCGCCGCCGAGGACGCCCCGGGGGCCGAGGACCTGCTGACCGCCCTCACCGCCGCCGAGCGGGAGATCCGCGACCTGGTCGAGAGCCGTACCCGGCCGACCTGGGACGCGGTCTGGCGGGGGCTCGACCTGCTGCGGGCGCTCCCCGAGGGCGGCCATGTCGAGGAGCGGTGGACCCGGGACCGCTGGTCGTTCACCGCGCACCGGGACCGGATCACCGCGGGCGAACCCCCGCAGCCGCGCCGGGACGACGCGGTGACCGCCGCCAACAAGCTGGCCGGCCGCGAGCGCGAGCAGGCCCGGCTGGAGGCGCAGGAGGCGCTCGACGACCCGCTGGTGATGGCGGCCCGGCGGCTGGCCGGCGAGGCGTTCGCGGGCGAGGTGACAGAGGTGGCCATGGCGTACAGCGAGGGCAGACGGCCGAGCCCGCGTCCCCTGGTGACCGTGCGCACCGAGGACCGCCCGCACCTGGGCGAGCGCGCCAAGGTGTACCGCTCGCTGAACGGCAAGGCGCAGACGGCGGAGTTCGCCGGGTACGAGGGGGCGCCGGAGGACGGCGTGCTGGTGCTGCGGATCATGGACAAGATGGGCCGGGGCAAGGAGCCGGAGGCCGGTTCGGTGCCGGAGAAGGGCGACGCGGTGTGCTTCACCCTCTTCGAGCACGAGCAGCGCGGTGGCGCCAGGCTGCCCGATCCGGAGCAGACCCCGTGGACGCACGGCGGGCCGCCCGGTGAGCCGGTGCCGGAGATCCCGGACGCGGTGACCGAGGAGGACGTGCTGTGACGACCGTGGACTTCGACCCCGGAGCCGCCGCCACGCGGGCCACGGACGCGATCCTCGCCGACACCCTGCACGGCACCGAGCGCGGGGTGGTGGTCGACTCCCCGCCCGGCGCCGGCAAGTCGACGCTGGTGGTCCGGGCCGCGCTGGAGCTTGCGGCGGCGGGCCGCCCGCTGATGGTGGTGGCGCAGACCAACGCCCAGGTGGACGACCTGGTGCTGCGCCTCGCCGAGAAGGACCCCGACCTGCCGGTGGGCCGCCTGCACAGCAGCGACACCGACGCCTACGACAAGGCGCTGGACGCGTTGCCGAACGTCCGTACCTCCGCCAAGGCGGGCGACCTGGGCGGGCTCCCCGTGGTGCTCTCGACGGCCGCCAAGTGGGCGCACGTCACGGTGGACGAGCCGTGGCGGCACGCGATCGTGGACGAGGCGTACCAGATGCGCTCGGACTCGCTGCTGGCCGTGGCCGGGCTGTTCGAGCGGGCGCTGTTCGTGGGCGACCCCGGCCAGCTGGACCCGTTCTCCACGGTGGGCGGCGACCAGTGGGCGGGTCTGTCCTACGACCCGTCCGCCTCGGCGGTGACCACCTTGCTCGCGCACAATCCCGGTCTCCCGCAGCACCGGCTCCCGGTGTCCTGGCGGCTGCCCGCGTCGGCGGCGCCGCTGGTGTCGGCCGCGTTCTATCCGTACACCCCGTTCCGCAGCGGGACCGGGCACGGGGAGCGGCGGCTCTCCTTCGCGGTGCCGTCGGACGGTTCGGGGCCGGACCGGGTGATCGACGAGGCGGCGGAGTCCGGCTGGGGGCTGCTGGAGCTGCCGGCCCGGCACACCCCGCGCACCGACCCGGAGGCGGTGCGGGCGGTGGCCGCGGTGGTGCGGCGGCTGCTGGACCGAGGGGGCGCGGCCCTCTCCGAGCGCGCGGAGACACCGAGCCCGCTGACCGCCGGCCGGGTCGCCGTGGGCACCGCCCACCGGGACCAGGCGGCCGCGGTCCGGGCCGCCCTGGCCGACCTGGGCGTGGCGGGTGTCACCGTGGACACCGCGAACCGGCTCCAGGGCCGGGAGTACGACGTCACGGTGGTCCTGCACCCGCTCTCCGGCCGCCCGGACGCCACCGCCTTCCACCTGGAGACCGGCCGCCTGTGCGTCCTCGCCTCCCGCCACCGCCACGCCTGCGTCGTGGTCTGCCGCGCGGGCGTGGGCGATCTGCTGGACGAGTACCCGTCCACGGAACCGGTCCAGCTCGGGACCCTGGTGAAGTTCCCGGACGGGTGGGAGGCGAACCACACCGTGCTGGCACACCTGGCCGAACACCGGGTGCCGTACCGGCCTTGACGCGGGCCCTGACCGTGGGTGCGGGTCTGGCCCCGGGGCGGTCTTGCGTGGACGCGGGACAATGGACGGTGGTCCGCCCTCGGGTGGGACCGAGTGCAGCGAACGTACGAGGAGGAGATGAGGACATGGCGGAGCCCTCGCCGCGTCGGAACGAACCGCGGCTACGCCCCGCGCCCCTGCTCTTCGAGCCGGCGGAGGCGGCCGCCGATCCGGAGCATTTCTTCGACCTGGAGTCGATCGACGACCCGCGCGCCCTGCTGACGCGGGCCACCGACCTGACCCAGGCGTTCCGCGCGGCGGCCGACCGGGCCATGGAGTTCCAGGCGGTGGCGGCGGCCCAGCTCGCCGATCCGCGCCGGTTCGACCGGCTCACGGCGGCGGACATCGCCGAGCGGGCGGAGTGGACCGAGGACTACGCCAAGAAGATGGTGGAGTTCGGCCGGGACCTGATGCGGGGCGCCGACCCCGAGGGCCGCCGCGCGGCGGACCCGCACTAGGAGGCGCCCGCGCACCTGGCATATGCCAGGCGGGCAAGATACCCCCTCCCGCCCCCCGGTGTCCCCATTTTCCGCAACCCAGGGAAACCGCCCGCTCACCGCCGGTACACCTGTGTGTATGACCAGCGCACCGGACGTCACCGCAGCCACTGCCGAGGGAGCCGCCTGGCTCGCCTCCGCCGGAACGTATCCGCGCAGCACGCTCGCCTTCTGGGAGGAGCGGCCCGGCGCCCCCGTCGTGCTGCCCTGCGGCACGGTCTTCGACGTGGTGAGCGCGCCCTCGGTGTTCGGGCGCCGGATGCTGGACCGGTTGTGGGGGGCGGAGGGGCCGGGCTGCGGCCCGGTCGCGGTGCACCGGGGCCGGACCCTGCTGTTCGCGGCGCCGGGCACGGCCCACCGGCTGCCCTCCCTGCTGGCCTGGGAGGAGTGGGGCCCGCGCACCCACGCCGTACCGCCGCTGCTCTGTCACGGCACCGGCGACGCGGTGACCGTCCCGGCGCTGGAGGGCGACGCCGGGGCCGCCCCGGCGGGGTCCCGCTGGCTGGTCGCCCCGGACACCCGGCACCCGTGGCTCCCCGGCCCGGAGGTGGTGCTCTGGGCGGCGGTGCGCGCGGCCCGCACGGCGGCCCGGGTATCGATTTTTCCTCCCGCCGACCAGGATGCTAAGGTCTACGACGTCAGCAGGCGCCGCTAGCTCAGTTGGTTAGAGCAGCTGACTCTTAATCAGCGGGTCCGGGGTTCGAGTCCCTGGCGGCGCACAGACAACGAAGGCCCTCGCGCGAGCGGGGGCCTTTCGTGCATCCTGGCTCAAGCACCCTCCCCCGGCGTGATCCGTACCGTCCACGCCCCGGCCGGGGTGCGCTCCTCCACCTCCACCTTCACCCCGTCCCCCGGCACGGTGAAGCTCTCCCCCGGCGACACCGGCGCGTCGGCCAGGGGCGGATAGACGGAGTTCTCCCAGCACGCCTCGGTGTGCGGGTGGGCGTCCACCACGTCGACCGGGCCGTTCCCGGACTCGACGCCGGCGTGCACCCGGTAGACGAGGATGCCCTGCTTGCACGCCGTACGGTCGTTGCCCACCGGGCCGCGCGCCTCGAAGGCGAGGGCGGTGTCCGCGCCGGTGCGCACCACGGCGAGCTTGGTGCCGTTGCCGAGCCCGAAGACCGGGGTGCCGGACGTACCCCGCACCGGCACACCGGGCCCGGCCGCGAGCGGCTCCAGCGTGAGCCGGGTCGGGCCCGTACCCCGGACGCAGGCCACCTGGCGCGGGTCCAGCCAGCCCAGCTTCCACTTGTGCCAGCCGAAGAGGTCGGGGGCCGCCCCGAACTGGCTGCCCATCAGGTCCCAGTCGCCGACGTGGGTGTCCCAGTCGTCCTTGGAGTCGGTCGGGCGGTGGTAGAGGTCGGGGAGGTCGAAGACGTGCCCGGTCTCGTGGGCGAGCACCAGCCGGTCGGGCGGGTGCTGCTCGAAGACCGTGACGACCCGGCGCACGTCGGTGCCGTCGAGCCGGACGGGCGAGTCGAGGTTGACGACCTTGGTGGCGTCGGAGTCGACGCCGGGCGCGTCCGGGTCGGCCACCAGGTAGACCACCTCGTAGCGGGAGAAGTCCAGGGCCTTGTCGGCCACGGCGAACGCGTCCCGCAGATAGGCGGAGCGGTCCGCGGGTGCCCAGTCCCGCTGTATGCGGTACGCGGTGGACGGGCGCGGCATCCTGAGCCAGCGGTCCACCGGGTGCGGGCGCAGGGTGAAGCGGCCGTAGGAGGACTGCTCGAAGTAGCGGCTGGTGGCCGGGAAGTGGTCGGCGGTCAGCTCCTCGGGGGTGGTGCGCGGGGTGGCGTCCGGGAAGGACAGGAAGACCAGGGCCGCGTCGAGCGTGCCCCGCGGGCGCGGATAGGCCGAGTTCCAGGTGTCCAGGCCCTCGGAGTGGTGGGCGTCGGTGCGGTGCAGCGCGCAGGGCTCGGGCGAGAAGGATTCGGCCACCGAGGGGCCGGTGAGGATCGAGGTCGCGGCGAGCGCCGACATCGTGGTGGCCACGGCGGCGGTGCTGCGCAGCTTGGGCACGTCTGGGACCTCCGGTCGCGGTTCGGGACACCGCCACCCAGACTGTTCGCTTATGTTGCGCTATGCCCTGTTTACCTGAACCGGAAGGGTGAGTGCGCCCGTCCGCGCCTCCGGCGGCCACCCCGGCGGCCACCCGGCGGCCGACACCCCGAACCACTCACGGAACGTCACAAGTGGTCGTGGGCCTCAAGAACCCGTCCAGGTCCGGGCAGAAACGATCTGTCAGGAGGGCGGGTCGGTCGGGGAGACTGGAGACCGGCTGGAAGGGGCCGGGACCAGCCTCTATGATCGGCACACTTTCCGGCACGGACTGGGATCGAGTGCACTGCGGGAGCGAGCGGTGAGCGGAACGTCCGAAGGGCCGACGCCCGCGGCAGACCTCGACCGGTCAGCCGTGACCGACGGTGACCACATGACCTACCACCGGGTCTTCACGACGGCCCCGCTCCCCATGGCCGTGGTGACCCCCGACGGGCTGGTCGCGCACGCCAACACCGCTCTGGGAGCGCTGCTGGGCACGACCGCCGGGGCACTGGCGGGCCGCCCGGCCGCCGACCTCGTGGACCTCGCCCCCGACCCGGGTACCCGGCACGCCTACCGCGAGGTGCTCGCCGGCCGCCAGGACCGGCTCCGCTGCACCCGGCGCCTCAAACAGCCCGACGGGGACCCCGTATGGGTGCGGATCACCGTCACCCCGCTGACCGAGGGCACCCCGGGCGCCCTGCTGTCCGTCTCCGACATCAGCGCCCGCCGTGAACTCCAGGCGCGGCTGCGGCACTTGCGGATGCACGACCCGGTGACCAGGCTGCCCAACCGCACCCTGTTCTTCGAGCGGCTGTCGGCCGCGCTGGAGGCGGAGCCGGAGGACGGCACCGGAACCGGGCGGATCGGCCTGTGCTGTCTGGACCTGGACGGGTTCAAGGCGGTCAACGACACCCTGGGACACCGCGTCGGCGACCGGCTGCTGGAGGCCGTGGCCCAGCGGCTGACCCATGTGGCCGAGGAGACCGAGGGCGCGCGGGCCGGTGCCCCGCTGGTGGCCCGCCTCGGCGGGGACGAGTTCGCGCTGCTCGTGGAGGACTCCACCGGCACCGAGCAGCTCTCCGACCTCGCCGCCTCGGCGCTGCGGGCGCTGGAGGAGCCGTTCGACCTCGCCGGGCGGCGGCTGTCGCTGACCGCGTCCATCGGGGTGGTCGAGCGGCACACCGCCGGGACGACGGCGACCGGTCTGATGCAGGCCGCGGACACCACGCTGTACTGGGCGAAGGCCGACGGCAAGGCCCGCTGGACCCTCTTCGACCCCGAGCGCAACGCGCACCGCGTCACCCGGCAGGCCCTGTCCTCCACGCTCCGCCCGGCCATCGAGCGCGGGGAGTTCGCGCTGGAGTACCAGCCGTTGGTCGGCATGGAGGACGGGCGGCTGAGCGGGGTGGAGGCGCTGGTGCGCTGGCACCACCCGCAGTTCGGGACGCTGACGCCGAATCGGTTCATCCAGCTGGCCGAGGAGGACGGCTCGATCGTGCAGCTCGGCCGCTGGGCGCTGGTCACCGCCTGCCGCCAGGCCCGGCAGTGGCAGCTCGCCCATCCGGACGAGCCGCCCATCTTCGTCAGCGTGAACGTGGCCGTGCGCCAGGTCTGGGACTCCGACCTGGTCGCGGACGTGGCCAGCACGCTCACCGAGACCGGACTCGCCCCGCACCTGCTCCAGCTGGAGCTGACCGAGTCGGCCGTGATGGGCTCCGGGGGCCGCCCGATCCAGGCGCTCCAGGCCCTCAGCGACATGGGCGTGCGCATCGCCATCGACGACTTCGGCACCGGCTACTCGAACCTGGCCTACCTCAGCAGGCTCCCGGTCTCGGTGCTGAAGCTGGACGGGTCCTTCGTACGCGGCTTCCAGTACGAGGGCGGCGAGGCCGGCCCGGCCGGGGCGGGGACCACCGCCAACCCGGCGGACGAGGTGATCGTGGAGGCGATGATCCAGCTCGCCCACCGGCTCGGGCTGACCGTCACCGCCGAGTGCGTGGAGACCTCCGCGCAGGCCACCCGGCTGCGCCGGATCGGCTGCGACACCGGGCAGGGCTGGCTCTACTCCCGCCCGGTGCCGCCGGACCGCATCACGGAGCTGCTCGGGGGTGCCTTGTCGATCAGGCCGGGTCAGGGAGCGGCATCCTCCGCCGTGCGTCGCACGGCGGAGGAGGGAGTCGATGCGGAGCATCGGCAACCGGCGACGACGCCGCGAGGCGCGGTGCCGGGTGCCGCGAGCCCGGCCTGATCGGCGAGACACCCCCGAGGGGTGCGGAGCTACGCGGCGGGCAGGCCGTAGGCGTCGGCGATCAGCTCGTAGGAGCGCAGCCGCAGCTCGCCGCGGTGGGCGTGGCTGGTGAGCATCAGCTCGTCGGCGCCGGTGCGCTTGTGCAGGTCGTCCAGGCCCGCGCGGACCTCGTCGGCGGTGCCGTGCACGATGTTGCGGGTGAAGGAGGCCGCGAACTCCTCCTCCATCGGGCTGAATTCGTGCCGGGCCGCGTCCTCGGGGTCGGGGAAGAGACCGGGGCGGCCCAGGCGCAGCCGGAGCATGTTCAGCGCGGTCGCGCGGACCTGGCGGGCCGCCTCGGCCTCGTCGTCGGTGGCGAGCGCGGAGACACCGATGAGGGCGTAGGGCTCGGCCAGCACCTCGGAGGGGCGGAACGTCTCCCGGTACAGGTCGAGCGCCGGGATGGTGTTCTGCGCGGAGAAGTGGTGCGCGAAGGCGAAGGGCAGGCCCAGCATTCCGGCGAGCTGGGCGCTGAAGCCGGAGGAGCCGAGCAGCCAGATCACCGGCCGGTGCGCCGACTGCACGCCACCGGGGGAACTGCCCTGCACCGGGCCGGGGATGGCGTGGATACGGGCGTAGGGGTGGCCGTCGGGGAAGTCGTCGTCGAGGAACCTGGTCAGCTCGGCGAGCTGCTGAGGGAAGTCGTCGGCGCCCTCGTTCAGGGTGTCGGAGCGGCGCAGCGCGGCCGCCGTCGCCCCGTCGGTGCCCGGCGCCCGGCCGAGGCCCAGGTCGATCCGGCCCGGCGCCAGGGCCTCCAGGGTGCCGAACTGCTCGGCGATGACCAGCGGGGCGTGGTTGGGCAGCATGACGCCGCCCGAGCCGAGCCGGATGCGGTCGGTGTGGGCGGCGAGGTTCGCCAGGATCACGGCGGGCGAGGAGGAGGCGACGCCCGGCATCGAGTGGTGCTCGGCGACCCAGTACCGGTGAAAGCCCCGCGCCTCGGTGCGGCGGGCCAGCTCCACGCTGGTGCGCAGCGCGTCGCTCGCGGTGCTCCCGGCTCCCACGGTGACCAGGTCGAGTACGGAGAGGGGGACGGGGGCGGTGCCGTGCACGGCACCCCGGATCTCGTCTGCCGGCACGGTGGATGCCTCCTGTTTACGGCGTGCTCTGTCCTGTCGTGCCGTAACAGGAGGCAGTCCCCGCTTATTCCCCGGCCGGGCCGGGGGGTGCCTGGTCGGAGCCGGTCGTCAGAGCTGGGCGACGGGCTCGCGGGTGAAGAGGGTGCCGAGGGTGTCGGTGTGCAGCCGGCGGTCGGCCAGCCGCAGCCCCTCCCACACCGAGACCTGGGACGCGGTGAGCACCGGCTTGCCGAGGGCGGCCTCCAGCGCGGACAGGTGGGCGGCGGTGCGCAGCGAGGTGTCGGGCAGCAGCACCGCCTCGGCGTCCGGGGTGTCGGCGGCCCGTGCCAGGGCCAGCAGTTCCGCCTCGTCGCCCTCGGCGGCGCGCTCGGCGGTGAGGGCGTCGGCCTCGTCGGCACCGGTCACCTCCAGGCCGCCGTCGGCCAGGAACGCCCTCAGCAGCGCGGCCGTCTTCGGCGGGTAGGCGTGGGCGACGGCGACCTTGCGGACGCCGAGCGCCTGGGCGGCGTGCACGAAGCCCAGCGAGGTGGAGGAGGCGGGGAGCCCGGCCTGCCGGGCCAGTTCCGTCGCCTCGGTGTGCGCGCCCTTCCAGCCGTGCGCGAAGCCGCCCGCGGGGCTCGTCCACACCACGGCCTCGGCGCCGGTCAGCCGCAGGCCCTCCATGGCCGCCGTGAGCCGTCCCGCGAAGTCCGCGCCGTGCAGCGGGTCCACCGCGTGGGCGTCCTCGCCGGTGCCGGTGTGCACCAGGTCCAGCCGGACCGCGCCGGCGAGCAGTTGCTCGACGCGCGGGTAGTCGTCCTCGCCGCGATGGCCCGGGCAGAGGAATCCGATCGCTGTCATGTCGGCCTTTCTGTCTTCGTCCACGGTCTGTTCAGGGATCTCCCCTGCGTCTTCCCCCGCTTCCCGCGAGGGCGCCCCGTGTGGCCCGCACGGCGGTACGGGCACCCCCGCTCCCGGTTCGGGTACCCAGCGCGGGCCGGATCGCCCCCTCGGGGCGCGGCCCGTTGACGGCGCCGGGCCCCCGTGCCAGCGTGGGGCGAGCGCGCGGGAGACGGGAGACGGCAGGCCGATGACCCTCCCCACCCTGCTGGTGCTGGGCGCCGATCCACCGCCGAGGCTCGGCCGGCTCACCGGGCGGGCCCGCGTGCTGCACACCGACGACGCGGGGCTGGCCGCGCTGCTGCCGGCGGCGGACGTGCTGCTGGTGTGGGACTTCCGGTCGCGGGCGGTGCGCGACGCCTGGCCCGGCGAGGGGCCGCGCCCGGCCTGGGTGCACACGGCGAGCGCGGGCGTGGACCATCTGCTCTGCCCCGAACTGGCCTCCTCCGACACGGTGGTGACCAACGCGCGCGGCATCTTCGATGAGCCGATGGCCGAGTACGTGGCCGCCCTCGTGCTCGCGGCCGCCAAGGATCTCCCGCGCACGCTGGAGCTCCAGCGGGACCGGGTCTGGCAGCACCGCGAGACGCGCCGGGTGGCGGGCACCCGCGCCTGCGTGGTCGGCTCCGGGCCGATCGGCCGGGCCATCGCAAACACCCTGAAGGCGCTCGGGGTCACGCCCGCGCTGGTGGGCCGGGTGCCGCGCACCGGCGTGCACGGACCGGCCGACCTGGACCGGCTGATCGCCCGCGCGGACTGGGTGATCGCGGCCGCCCCGCTCACCGACCGGACGCGCGGCATGTTCGACGCGCACCGCTTCGGCGTGATGCAGCCCTCGGCCGTCTTCGTCAACGTCGGCCGGGGTGAGCTGGTGGACGGGTCCGCCCTCGCCGAGGCCCTGCGCAGACGCTGGATCGCGGGCGCCGCCCTGGACGCCTTCACCACCGAACCCCTGCCCGCCGACAGCCCGTTGTGGGACCTGCCCGGACTGCTCGTCTCCCCGCACATGAGCGGCGACACGGTCGGCTGGCGGGACGAACTCGGCGCCCAGTTCGTGGACCTGTTCGAGCGCTGGGCGGCCGGAAGAGCACTGTTCAACGTGGTGGACAAGAAGCGCGGTTACGTACCGGGCCACTGAACTCCCCTGGCACGGGCGGCCGGTGGCAGCGGACCGCCGGCACGCGGGAGTCCCCCGGCGCGGTGCGGCACCCGAGCGGGCGTGAAAGCGGCTGTCAACTCCTGCTCCGTTCCCGCCCGTTGCCCGGTACCGTGGAAGCGATCCGCCGACCGGATCGCGCGGCCCAGGAAGCGAGCGCAGAGGGAAGACCGTGGCGCTGATGCACGAGCCGACCGCCCCGCACCACTCGGCCAAGGACGCCCTGCGTGTGCTGGAGTCCGTGGCCCGGCACCCCGCCGGGGCCCCCGCGGCCGGGCTGGCCCGCGAGGCCGGCCTGGACCCCGGCCGGCTGACCGCCCTGCTGCGCATGCTGCGCCGCGAGGGGTACGTCGAGCAGAGCGCCGACGGCGCCTGGATCACCGGCGACACCCTGCGCCGCCTCACCTCCGCCCACGGCCGTGACCGCGCCCTGCGCGAGAAGCTCCAGCACACCCTCGACCGGCTGCGCGACTCGGTCGGCGCGGCCGTCTACATCAGCCGGTACGAGGACGGCGAGGTGCGGGTCACCCAGTACGCGGCCGGCCCGGGGACCCCCGCGGTCAACGAGTGGGTGGACTTCCGCTCCTCCGCGCACGCCACCGCCGTCGGCAAGAGCCTGCTGGCCCAGCTCGACCACGACGCCCGGCGCGACCACCTGTCCCGGCACCGGATGGCCCGGCTGACCTCGCGGACGATCACCAGCGACAGGCTGCTGCTGTCCCGGCTGGAGTCCCAGCCGCCCACGGTCCCGGTGCTGGACCTCCAGGAGTACGCGGTGGGCACGGTCTGCGCGGCCGTCCCGATCACGGCCGGGGCGTCCGTCGGCTGCCTGGCCGTGTCGCTGCCGGTGGAGCGCGCGCACCGGCTGCGCCGGGCGGCGGACGCCCTCAACCGGCACGCGGCCCCGGTGCTGCTCTCCCTGGCGCTGTAGGTGGTCCGGAGCACCCCCGGGGACCGGGTAGTATTTTCTCTGTCGCCGGCCGCGAAAGCGGAAGGCGGGAGTCATGCGCCGCTAGCTCAGTTGGTTAGAGCAGCTGACTCTTAATCAGCGGGTCCGGGGTTCGAGTCCCTGGCGGCGCACATCTGCCGAGGGCGGACCGGGAAACCGGTCCGCCCTCGGTTTCTTGCGTCAGACCGCCGAGCGGGCGCCGACGGCGAAGAGCACGCTGCCCACGCCGACCACCGCCAGGATGGCGAGCAGCACCGCGGTGCCGAGGATCAGCCGCCCTCGGGCCGGCTGGAGCGCGGTGGCGCACTGCGGGCGCTCCGCCAGGTAGCGCACCACCAGGTGGTCGCCCGCCACCACGGTCGAGTCGCCCCCGGCCTCGTCGAGGCGGAACCTCTCGCCCTCGCGGGTGGTGAACTCGTACACATGGTGGAGCGTGCTGTGCACGGCGGTGTCGTTGCCGCCGCTGGTCCTCGTGTAGGTGTTGAGACAGCGCGCCTCGGCGGTCAGGCCGTGGGCCCACACCCGGCTGGTGCGCAGGGCGCGGCGGATCACCTGGACCGCGCCGAAGAGACACCCGGCCGTGATCACTCCGGGCACGAGGTAGAGCAGTGCGTCCATCAGGCCCCCCTGGGTCGGCACGCCGCTCCGATGGAACGGCGTGCTGTGAACGTACCCATGCGGCGGGGCCGCCGGCCTCAGGCGAAGCTCAGAACGTGACGTCCGAGCAGGCGTAGAAGGCGTTCGTGGTGTCGGCCACGTTCCACACCGCGAGGATCACGTGGTGGCCGGTCAGCCCCCGGGGCAGGGTGCCGCTGTGGCTGAGCGTGGACGGCGGGCGCTGACCGTTGTACGGCACCGACAGGAACGGGGTCAGGTTGAGGTCGGACCGGGCCAGGGCGTGGTTCTGGTTCCAGCCCTGCTTGGTGACGTAGTAGGTGAAGTCGCTGGTGGCGTGCATGGCGGTGAACTGCCAGCGGAAGGTGTACGACTGGCCGCCGGTGACCCGGGTGGTGGGCCAGGCGCCGCCGCCGGGGGTGTTCGGGGCGTTGAGCTGGCCGAAGCGGCTGTTGCCGCCGCCGCAGAGCTGGCCGTCGCCGGGGCCCGCGCCGGGGAAGCCCTTGGGGCCCTCGACGCTCTGCGGCTCCCACTGGATGTCGCCGCAGTTCGCCACGGAGCCGTTCTGGCAGAGCTTCTGCCGGCTGACGGGGAGGTCGGTGTAGCCGTGGCCGCTGGCGCCGCCGGTGGAGAGTACGAAGGCGCCGGCGGTGGCCATGCCGAGCACGGCCGCGGACAACGCTGACAACCTGGTCCTGGTACGCATGCTGCCGCTCCTGGGGAACGTCGTGGGGGAGGGTTCACTGAGCCGGGCTGTGCGATGACGGTGCGATAGGTCCAGACCAAGTACCAGATTATTGCCGGGAGTTGAACGTGTCCATACCATTCGGCGGCACGCGTCAGGCCGGTTCCCGGCGGGCCGAGCAGAAGGCCACCGTGAGGTCCCGGACCAGCGCCTTGCGCTCGTAGTCGTCCAGCTCGACCAGCCCACGCGTGGTGAGCCGGGTGACCGTGTCCTCCACCGAGTCCACCACCGAGCTGAGCATGGTGGCCCGCTGCTGGGCGTCCAGCGCCGCGATCCGGCGCCGTTGCATGGCGGCGGCGATCTCGGGCGCGTACTCCACCCGGACCGGCTGCACGGAGAAGACCTCCACCCCGACCGGCGCCACGTCGGCCGCGACCAGCCGGGTCAGCGCGTCTCCGGCCGCGTCCGCCCCGCTGCGCGCCCCGCCGGGCAGCTCCACCGGGACCCGCGCGAGGGCCGACTCCACGCATGCGCGCAGGTAGGTCTCGTGCTCCTCGATGCCGAGCAGCGCCCGCGCGGTGTCCCGCACGCGCCACACCACCAGCACCACCACCCGCAGCGCCACCCCGCCCGCGTCGGCCGCGGGCACCGCGCCGCTGCGCCAGTGCCGCAGCCGCACATCGGCCCGGCGCCGCCGCAGCAGCGGGTTGATCCACAGCAGCCCGGTGCGCCGCACCGTCCCCCGGTAGCGGCCGAACAGCCCCAGCACCCAGGCCCGCCCGGTGCGCCCGCGCGTCAGACCGCCGAACCCGAGCAGCGTCAGCGCCCCCGAGCCCGCGCACGCCGCCCACTGCGCGGCGCCGAGTCCCGCGCCGGGGTGCGCACCGAACACCTCCCCGGGCAGCACCCCCGCCCACCAGGTGGTGGCCAGGCAGCCGGTGACCCCGCCGAGCCCGGCCAGCACCCCGGCCGCGCCGGGCAGCACCCGCGCCGGACGCTCCTGGAGCTCGGGGTCGGGGCACGGTTCGGGGCGTCGGCGGACCGGCGCGGGGCGGACGGGCCGGGGGCGTTCGCCGGCGCCCTGGCGGCGGTCCACCACGGCGGGGCGCCCGCCCCCGGGGGCGGGTTCGTCGCGGAAGAGCAGATGGACGGGGATCTCGGTGGTCGCCTCGTTGCGGATCAGCCGGGGCGGCCGGACGGCCGTCCCCGCGCCGCCCGGCAGGCTGTCCGGGTGTTCCTCGGGCTCGTGCGTGTGGGGTGTGGTCGTGCTCATGGGTGCCTCCAGCCTCCGCGCCGGGTGCGTCATGACAGGGGATGCCGGGCCGCGCGCACGCGGGGCCCGGAGGTGACCGGGCGCCTCAGCCGAACAGGCGGCGCCAGGTCTCGGGGCCCGGATAGCCGTCGGCCGCTCCGCCGCGCCAGCCCAGGGCGCGCTGGAACGCCTCGACGGCACGCCGGTCCGACTCGCTCCAGCGGGGTCCGGGGCCGGTGGCGTAGAACCGGCCGAATCCCTTCTTCACCAGTTGTCGCCCCAGCCGGGTGACGTGGGCGTTGTCCGCGCCCGCCCGGAAGTACCGCTTGCCCGGGAAGGCCGGGACGCCGCCGGGGCCGGCCGAGCCGGCGGCGATGTCCTTGCCCGCGCCGGTGACCAGCAGCTCCCAGGTGCGCGGGCCGGGCAGCCCGTCGGCGGCGGAGCCGGTCCAGCCCTGGGCCTTCTGGAACGCCTGGGTGGCGCGCCGGTCGGCCTCGCCCCAGACCGGGCCGGGCCCCGTCGAGTAGTACGGGCCGCCGCCCCGGGCGACCAGCATCTCGCCGAGCTGGGTGACGTACTTGTTGTTCGCGCCGGGACCGAAGTACTCGGTGCCGGGGAAGGGCACCGGGGTGGCCGTCGGCTCGGCGCCCGCCGTGCCCGCGGTCACGCCCTTGTAGCGGTAGGGGACGTACTTGGCGGTGTTGTTCCAGTAGGGGTAGGGCGTGCTCTGGCGGCGGGTGTGCGGGGGCGTCTGCTCGTACGCCGTGTAGGCGGTGTGGGTGTAGTCGGTCCAGCCGCCGAAGATCACGACGTGCGAGCCGCCCTGAGGGTCGGCCGTGTTGTGGAAGAGCAGGATGTCGCCGGGCTGGAGTTCCGCCTTGGTGATCTTCACCGCGAACTGGCCCAGGCTGCCCGTCCACTCGTTGGAGAGCAGCCCCCAGGCCATGGAGACGTAGCCCGAGCAGTCCTGGCGGTACCCGTCCGACCAGAACTTGGTCATGCTGTACGGCACCTGCGCCGTGACCCACTGCTTGGCCCGGTTGATGATCGCCGTCCGGGTGGTGGCGGGGGTCTTGGCCTGCGGCCGGGCGGGCGAGCCGGCCGGGCCGTGCAGGGGTGCGGTGCCGCCCTGCGGGGTGCCGGCGTCCCCGTCCGCCGCCGGGGCGCCGGGGCGGTGCGGGACCGCGTGCGGGGGTGGCGTCCGGGCGAGCGCCCCGGCCGCGGGGGCGGCGCCGAGGACGGCGGACGCGGCGGCGGCCACGACCACCGCGCTCCGGGCGGCCGGCCGGCCTCCGGTACGGGCGGACGCCGGGCGCGGGGCGAGCCGCCGCCACCGGGCGCAGCCCAGGCAGTCGCAGTCGCCCACCGGATCGAACTCCTCGAACACCGGAGCCGTCATGCGATCTGCCTCACATTCGGGGTGGATATGTCCGCGTGTGTGCACGTTGATCAGTCTCACAACTGTCCGCGTGCCGCGCATGTTGACGGTCCGAATGGTGCACACCCCCGCCCCGGCCCCGCCGGGGCCGCCCCCGGCCGGTCGGGAGCACCCTGGCGGGTCCTGTAGAGTTTTCCCGTCAGCAGGCGCCGCTAGCTCAGTTGGTTAGAGCAGCTGACTCTTAATCAGCGGGTCCGGGGTTCGAGTCCCTGGCGGCGCACAGACAACGAGCAGGCCCCCCGTGTGAACGGGGGGCCTGCTTGCGTTTCCGTTCACCGCAATGAACGGTTTTGACCGGTAAACAACAGGTTTCGCATCTTGCGATCATGCTCGTCGGCGTAGAACCCTGTTGTCCACGATGCCGTGGAAACACGGCAGTTGGGGGGAAGTACCGGTCGCGCGCCGCGCCCAGGGGGGCATCTCGCGCCGCGACCGGCGCATCGCCGTTCCCTGCCCTGCTCACGGTGAGTCAGGGCGTGGTCACGGTCGCATGCCATGAAGTCGCCCGCGCCGGCCTGGGGAGGTCCGTCGCGGGCGGAAGGACTGACGAAACACGCGCCGACCCGCGCGTGTGGGGGGATGACTCATGACGGACGATCCGTCACGCACCACCAGACCCAGAGCCGTCGCGCACCGGCCCGGCCGGGCCGCGAAGGACCTGCCGCGATACGACTACGAGCACTACAGCCGGCTCGCCGGCCCGCTCACCGAGCCGCCCGCCGACCGGCCGTACACCGTGCGCTACCGTTCGCTGCTCTCGCAGGAGCCGCACCGGATGCGTGCCGTGCTCATGCTGGGCGCCGCCCCGCTGCTCTCGCTCGTCCTGCTGGGCTGGCTGCTCCGGCCGGCGCACTGGACCGAGCGCGACTACCCGGCCTACGGCCTCCTGCCGGCGCTGGACACCCTGATGCTGGTCTCGATCGGCCTGATCGAGTTCTTCCGGTGTCTGAACGTGCTGTCCACCGCGCACGCCACCCTCGTCGCCCGCGACCCGGTACCGGTGGTGCCGGAGGCAGGCACCCGTGTGGCCTTCCTGACCTCCTTCGTGCCCGGCAAGGAGCCGCTGGAGATGGTCACCCGGACCCTTCGGGCGGCCGTCCGGCTGCGGCACCGGGGCCTGCTGCACGTCTGGCTGCTGGACGAGGGCGACGACCCGGCCGTCAAGGAGGTCTGCGCCCGGCTCGGCGTCCGCCACTTCAGCCGCAGGGGCGTGGCGAAGTGGAACCAGCCCTCGGGCCCGCACCGCGCGAAGACCAAGCACGGCAACTACAACGCCTGGCTGGACGCGCACGGCGACGCCTACGACTTCTTCGCCTCCGTCGACACCGACCACGTCCCGCTCCCCAACTACCTGGAGCGGATGCTCGGTTACTTCCGCGACCCGGACGTCGGCTTCGTCATCGGCCCACAGGTGTACGGCAACTACGACACGTTCGTCACCAAGGCCGCCGAGTCGCAGCAGTTCCTCTTCCACGCCCTGATCCAGCGCGCCGGCAACCGCTACGGCGCCCCGATGTTCGTCGGCACCTCCAACGCGGTGCGGATCCGCGCGCTCCAGCAGATCGGCGGGCTGTACGACTCGATCACCGAGGACATGGCGACCGGTTTCGAGATGCACCGGACGGCCAACCCGGCCACCGGCCGCAAGTGGCGGTCGGTCTACACGCCGGACGTGCTGGCGGTGGGCGAGGGCCCGAACGCCTGGACCGACTTCTTCACCCAGCAACTGCGCTGGTCGCGGGGGACGTACGAGACGATCCTCAAGCAGTACGGGAAGGGCCTCGCCACCCTGCCGCCGGGCAGGCTCCTCAACTACACGATGATGATCGTCTTCTACCCGATGTCCGCCCTCAACTGGATTCTGGCCGCCCTGAGCTGTGCCCTCTTCCTGGGCCTGGGCGCCTCGGGCGTGGACATCGACCCCACCGTCTGGCTGATGCTGTACGGCAACGCCTCCGCGCTCCAGATCGGCCTGTACCTCTGGAACCGGCGGCACAACGTCTCCCCGCACGAGCCGGAGGGGTCCGGCGGGATCGCGGGCATGATGATGTCGGCGCTGTCCGCGCCGGTGTACGCCCGCTCGCTGCTGGACGCGGTGCTGCGCCGCAGGAGCGGCTTCGTGGTGACCCCCAAGGGCGACTCGGCGAGCCCGGACACGCTGTTCGGGACGTTCCGCGTCCACTGGTTCTTCATCGCGGTCTTCGGGGGCTCGCTGGCCGCGGGCTTCGCGCTGGACCACGCCCACCCGGCGATGATCACCTGGGCGATCCTCGCCCTGCTGATCACGGCTTCGCCGATCCTCGTGTGGGGGTGGTCGCTGCGGGCCGAGCGGGTGGCGGGTGCGGCCCCCGCGCCGGTACGGCGACCGCCGCCCGCGCCGCGTGTCCCGGCGCAGCGCACGGCCCGTGACAGCGAGCAGACCCTGCGGATCGCCGTCGGCGGGCTGGGGGGACGTGACGAATGAGGGACCTCACCGGCCGCCGCCGCGCCCGCCGACTGGGGACGGGCGCCGTGGTGGTGCTCGCGCTGGCCGCGATGAACGGCCCGTGGCTCTACCGATTCGGCACCGAGCGGTACCACCGGTACGAGATCGACAGGCCGGAGTACAAGGCCGCCAACGGCCACTGGGAGATCGTGGAGTTCCCCGAGGAGTACCGCCAGGACACCATCCACGCGGCGCTGCTGCGTACCGGCAAGGTGCTGCTGGTGGCGGGGTCGGGCAACAAGCAGGAGAACTTCGACGCCAAGAAGTTCGACACCCGGCTCTGGGACCCGGTCAGGGGCACGGTCAAGAAGATCCCCACGCCCAAGGACCTCTTCTGCACCGGCCACACCCAGCTGGCCGACGGCCGTCTGCTGATCGCGGGCGGCACCAAGCGGTACGAGAAGCTCAAGGGCGATGTCACCAAGGCGGGCGGCCTGATGATCGTCCACAACGAGAACCCGGACCGCCCCGTCACGCTGCCCGCCGGCACCCGGTTCACCGGGCGGGGCAACGGCCGCACCTTCGTCTCCAGGGACCCGGTCCTCGTCCCGCGCGCGAGGAAGGTCTTCGACCGCGCCGGCCGCTTCGTGCGCAACGACCCCGGCCTCGGCCGGATCTACGTCGAGGCGCAGCGCAGCGGCACGCGGTACGAGACCGGTACCCAGGACAACTACCGGGTGCGCGGGCTCACCGGCGCCGAGGCGCGCGACACGTACGGCATCGCGCAGAAGCTCGCGCTCGACAAGAAGGACTTCCAGGGCATCCGCGACGCCTTCGAGTTCGACCCCGTGGCCGAGCGGTACATCAGGGTCGACCCGATGAACGAGGCCCGCTGGTACCCGACGCTCACCACGCTGTCCGACGGCAAGATCCTCAGCGTCTCCGGGCTGGACGACATCGGGCAGTTGGTGCCGGGCAAGAACGAGGTGTTCGACCCGGCGACGAGGACCTGGGCGTACACGCCGAAGGTCCGGCAGTTCCCGACCTACCCGGCGCTGTTCCTGATGCGGAACGGCAAGGTCTTCTACTCGGGCTCCAACGCGGGGTACGGGCCCGACGACGTGGGCCGGAAGCCTGGCGTCTGGGACGTGGGCACGAACGAGTTCACCGAACTGCCGGGGCTGAGCGATCCCGACCGGCTGGAGACCTCGGGCACCGTGCTGCTGCCTCCGGCCCAGGACGAGCGGTATCTGGTGATCGGCGGGGGCGGGGTCGGGGAGTCCGCGCTGGCCAGCAGGAAGACCCGGCTGATCGACCTCAGGGCACCCGAGCCCCGGTTCGTGGACGGGCCCGCACTGGAGTTGGGGACCCGGTATCCGCAGGCCTCGGTGCTGCCCGACGACACCGTGCTGGTGTCGGGGGGTTCGCGGGACTACCGGGGGCGGGGTGACTCCGACATCCTCCAGGCGCGGATCTACCACCCGGACAGCGGCCGTTTCACCCGGGTCGCCGACCCGCTGGTGGGGCGGAACTACCACTCCGGGTCCGTCCTGCTGCCGGACGGGCGGGTGATGTTCTTCGGCTCCGACCCGCTGTACGGCGACCGGGCGAACACCCGGCCGGGGAGCTTCGAGCAGCGGATCGAGATCTACACGCCGCCCTATCTGTACCGGGGCTCGCGGCCGTCGCTGGGCGCGGGACCCGAGCGGATCGTGCGGGGCGGGTCGGGGACGTTCGTCTCGCCGCACGCCGCGAGCATCCGGAAGGCGCGGCTGATCCGGCCGAGCGCTGCCACCCATGTGACGGACGTGGATCAGCGGTCCATCGCGTTGGGGTTCAGCGTGGCCGAGGACCGGGTGACGGTACGGGTGCCCGCCGACCGGAATCTGGTGCAGGCGGGGTGGTACATGCTGTTCGTGGACGACGACCAGGGGACACCGTCCAGAGCCCGGTGGGTGCGGGTCCCCTAGGGACCGGTCAGCTCCAGGGCGTACTCCGGCCACCAGGCCCCCGCCTTCGGGCCCCCTCGGCACGCGCCGTCCGACTCTCCCGGGCGTTTGACCCACAGGTAGGCGTCGACCAGGGGGTCCGCCGTCCTGGTGGTCGGGGGGTCGCCCAGGGCCCGGCCCGGTGGGTTGCACCAGCGTTCCCCGGGGGCGCCCTGGGTGTAGGGGCCGTTGCCGTTGCGGCTGGTGTCGATGACGAAGTGCTTGCCGCCCACCTTGGCCGAGAGGCGTCTGCCGTAGGCGACGGAGTCCGCCGTGGAGTAGAAGTTGGAGACGTTGACGGCGAAGCCGTCGGCGTCCTCCACTCCCGCCGACTTCAGCGGGGCGTGGATCCGGTCGGGGTGGCTCCAGCCCGCGTTGCCGGCGTCCAGGTAGACCCTGGTGCGCTTCAGGGCCGCGAGCCGGGTGACCGCGCCCCGCAGGAGGTCGTAGCGCTCCTCGTGGAACGTCTTCGGGGTGCAGCCGTCCACCAGGTGGAGCAGGGCGTCCGGTTCGAGGACGACGGTGGCGGCGCGGTCCCCGATGCCGCGCGCGACCCCGTCGACCCAGGCCCGGTACGCGGCTCCGTCGGCCGCGCCCCCTCGCGAGTACTGGCCGCAGTCGCGGTGCGGGATGTTGTAGAGGACCAGCAGGGCGGTACGGCCGGACCTGGTGGCCGCCTCGGTGTACCCGCGCGCCTCCTCCTCCGGGTTCTCCGGGCCGAGCCACTCCCCCACCGGCTGCTCGGCGATCCGCCGTATCCGCGCGGCCTCCGCCCTGCGGCCGGCCTTCTCGTAGGCGGCGGCCTGGCGGGCGGCGCTGCCGTCGGGGTCGACCCAGTAGGGGTTTCCCGGCCCCCCGGTACCGGCCGGCGTTCCCCCGGCGCCGTCCCCCGGTGCGCACCCGGCCGTCAGCAGTGCCGCCCCCAGCAGCACCGCGGACGCGCGGGTCCCCCATTTCCCGTCCATGCGTTTCCCCCCTGGGCGCATTCGCTCCGGAGGGCCAATCCTGGCATACCGGCCGTGCCGGACATGCCCAGACGGGGAAGCCAACGCCCATGTCTGCCAGGGGTGTTCAGGCTTCCGTACCGGTGAGGTACGCGGAGACGACGACATTGGCCGTGTAGGCGCGGGTGGTGCGGTCGTAGGTGCCGCCGCAGGTGATCAGGCGGAGTTCCGCGCGGCCGGGGTGACGGGTGCCGTAGGCGCGGGCGGCGTCGAAGTGGTCGGCGGGGAGCACCTCGACGTCGTCGATGGTGAACCGGGCGACCTTGCCGTCCGCGCGGACCACCCGGACGGTCTCGCCGGGTTCGAGGGTGCTGAGCCGGTAGAAGACGGCGGGCCGGGTCTCGGTGTCGACGTGGCCGACGAGCAGCGCGGTGCCGTCGGCGCCGGGTGCCGTCCCGGCGCCGTACCAGCCGACCACCCCCGGCTGATCGAAGGGCGGCGGGTCGATCGCGCCCCGGCTGTCCAGTCCGCGCTTCACCACCGGTGCCTGGATGGCGAGTTGGGGGATGTCGACGCGCTGCGGGGCGGAGTCGGGCAGCGGGGTCGCCGGGGCGGGCAGCGCCATGCCGCCGATTCCGGCGATGTCGCCGTGCGCGGTGCCGGCCGGGCTGTCCGGCAGCCCGGTCACGTCACGGCCCCACAGCCAGAGTCCGAGCAGCAGCACGGCCCAGGCCAGGGCCGTGACCGTCCGGCCGGTGGCGCGCCCCTGCTCCTCGGCCATCCCGGCGCCCGCTCAGCCGTCGTTCCGGCTCCGGCGGGACCGGAGCGCCCCGACCGTGACCGCCGCGCAGCCGGCGAGGGCCAGCCCGGTCAGGGCCTGGGCGGCGCCGGGTCCCGAGCCGGTGGGGGCCACGGTGGCGAACAGGGTGCTGGTGTCCGTCCCGGCGGCCGTACCGCCGCCGCCCGCGTGGACCGGGGCGACGGGGGAGGGGCCGGTGTCCGGCTCCGAGTCGGAGTCCGCGTCGGGGCGGGCGCCCGGCCCGGACTCGTCGACGCTGATCCGGCCGGTGAACGAGTAGTCGGCGCAGGTGATCCGCACGTCGTACGCACCCGCCTTGAGGGAGGTGCGTACCCGGGTCTCCCCGGACAGGTCGCCCTGGCCGCCGGTCAGCCGGGCGTCCGAGACGAACGCGCTGGAGACCGCCGTGCCCTGCGAGGCCGTGCAGCCGCGCACCCGCAGCGACACGTCGGTGCCGGGCAGGGGCACCGCCGGGGCCACGGTGAGCCCGCCGGTGCCGTGCGAGCCGCTGTCGTGCGTGCCGCCGCCGTCCGCCGCGCGGGCGACCGCCGGGGTGAACGCCGTGGCGACGATGATTCCGGAACAGAGAGTGAGGCGAAGTGAGCCCATCGTGAACCTCCAGATAGTGGGAGGTTCCCCCGTCCGGCGCCCACCCGCATCCGGACAGGGCGTCCGGTTGCTCCGTACGGGTGGGACCGGGTTTGAGGCTCTCGGTATCGTCCCAGCTCAGACGAGGTCCACGAGGTCCGCGATGGAGTCGACGACCTTGGACGGGCGGTACGGGTAGCGGTCGATCTCGGCCGCCTGGGTGACGCCGGTGAGCACCAGGAAGGTCCGCATGCCGGCCTCCAGCCCCGCGAGTACGTCGGTGTCCATGCGGTCGCCGATCATCGCGGAGGTCTCGGAGTGGGCGCCGAGCACGTTGAGACCGGCCCGCATCATCAGCGGGTTGGGCTTGCCGACGAAGTAGGGCTTCTTCTTGGTCGCGGCGGTGATCAGCGCGGCGACCGAGCCGGTGGCGGGCAGGGCGCCCTCGGTGGAGGGACCGACGTTGTCCGGGTTGGTGGCGATGAACCGGGCGCCGTCGTTGATCAGCCGGACAGCCTTGGTCATGGCCTCGAAGCTGTACGTCCGGGTCTCGCCCAGGATCACGAAGTCCGGGTCGTGGTCGGTCAGGATGTAGCCGACGTCGTGCAGCGCGGTGGTCAGCCCGGCCTCGCCGATGACGTACGCGCCGCCGCCGGGCCGCTGCTCGTTCACGAACTGGGCGGTGGCCATCGCGGACGTCCAGATGTTCTCCACCGGCACGTCCAGGCCCAGCCGCTTCAGCCGGGCGTGCAGATCCCTGGCGGTGTAGATGGAGTTGTTCGTCAGCACCAGGAACGGCCGCTCGGCCTCCCGCAGCTTCTTCAGGAACGCGTCGGCGCCCGGAATGGGCACCCCCTCATGGATCAGAACGCCGTCCATGTCGGTGAGCCATGACTCGATGGGCCTGCGGTCTGCCATGCGTACGTCCTCCAGCGAGTGTCTGCCGACGGCTGAGGGGTCCAGGGTAGTGAGCGGGGAGGGGTTGCGGGGGCGTGGGGTGGGGTGGGGTCCCGGTGTCGGGGGAGGTGGGGCGGGTCGGGGTCAGCGGCGTTCGCGGGTCAGCAGCAGCGCGGTGGTACCGAGGAGGACGAGCAGGGCGGCCACGGCCGCGAGGAGGGCGCGGGGAAGGGGGCTGCCGGTGCGGGCGAGTTCGGGGAGGCCCGGGTCGTCGGGGTCGTCGGGGTTCTCGGCGTCGTAGGGGGCGGGCGGGGAGGGGTCGGCGGGGGCCGGGGTGTCCGGGGCGTAGGGGTCTTCGGGGGCCGGGGTGACGCCTGCCTCGGTGGTGTCGGGGGCGCGGGAGGGGCTGACCGGGGTGGTGTCGGGGTCTGTCGGACCGGGGGTCTCGCCGGGGTCGTCGGAGTCGGCCGGACGGCCGGGGTCGTCGGTGTCCACCGGGCGGCCGGGGTGGTCGGTGTCCCCGCCCGGCTCCTCGGTGGCCCCCGTGCGGCCGGGCTCCTCGGTGTCCCCCGTGCGGCCGGGCTCCTCGGCGCCCACCGTGCGGCCGGCCGCGTCCGTGCCCACCGGCCGAGCGGGGTCCTCGGGGCCCACCGGGCGGCCCGCCGCGTCCGTGGCCGTCGGCCCGGAGGGCCGGCTCGGGCCGGTCGGCGGGGCGGAGCCCGGCGTGCGGGCGGGGTCCGGTTCCTCGCCGTCGATGTCGAAGACGTAGTCCTCGGACTCCCCCACCCACTCCCCGTCCTGCCCCCGTCGCTGCACCAGCGCGGCCTTGGCGGTGACGTGGTCGGCGTACGCCTCGGAGGTGATCATCAGGCGGAACCTGACGGTGACCGTCTTGCCGGGAGCCACGGTGTACCCGGCGAAACCGTCCGCCCCGACCACGCCGACCAGCTCCTGGTGGTCGGTGCTCTCCAGCCGGACGGGGCGCCGCCTGCGTCCGTCGTAGAAATCGAGTTTGGCCTGCGACGGCCGCAGAAGCCGCTCGTCGTCGACGAGGACCACCACCGGATGGACGCCCGCGCACGTCTGCGTCCCGGTGTTGACGAGGTCGACGTACCAGGTGCCGGGCGCCCCGCCGGCCCGGTAGGTGTCGGGACCGCCGTGGACACGGGTGCCGAGCGGGAAGGACCCGGCGTCCCCCGCCGCACAGGGCGCAACGGCGGCCGCGGACGACACGGGGGCGAGCGCGGTGACCGCGATCAGGCAGAGCGAGGCGGGCACGGAGGCGGGCGCGGAACAGCGGGACCGGGACAGGGACAACGACAGGGCCGAGGACAATCGCATGAACACATGAACATGCCGGACCCCCGCCCCCGAGCCCCCCGCCACTCCGGCCCCGCCCCCGGCTCCGCCCGATCAGTGGACCCGCGCTGAGCCAACCGGCAGGCCCGCGCCCCGCCCGGAACGCGCCGCGGGCCGGAGCACGCCGACCCGCAGGACGGCCGCTATCCCCCCGCCCGCCCGAACACCGGCGCCAGCAGCAACTGCCCCGCTCCCACGGCCACCACCCGCTCCCCGCCCGGCGCCAGCCGTACCGGCACCGCGTCCCCGAGCATCCCCTCGCGCCGGGCCCGCGCCGCGAGTATCCCGGCGACCCCCTCGACGTACTCCCCCGGCGCCGCGGCGACCGTCCGCCCGCCGAGCAGCACCCGGTCGATGTCCAGCAGCCCCGCGAGATTCCCGGCCCCCACCCCGAGCACGCGCGCCGCCTCCCCGGTCTCGCCGCGCCCGACGGCCGCCAGGCACAGCGCCTCCAGGCATCCCCGGTCCCCGCACTCGCACCGGGGCCCGTCGAGCTGGATCACCTGGTGCCCGAACTCCCCGGCCCCGGTCCGCGCCCCCCGGTGCACGCTCCCGCCGATCACCAGCCCCGCGCCGAGGCCGGTACCGAGGTGCAGGTAGGCGAACGACCCGCCCTCGCCCCCCGCCGCCAGCCCGAGCGCCGCCGCGTTGGTGTCCTTGTCGACCACCACCGGGACCCCGAGCCGCCCGGCGAGGGCGTCCCGCAGCGCGAACCCCTCCCACTCCGGAAAGCCGGTCACCCGGTGCAGCACCCCGCCGACGTGGTCCAGCGGGCCGGGCAGCGCGACTCCGACCCCGAGCAGCGTCCCGGCGTCCGCGAGCCCCGCGCCGCCCAGCACCTGCGTGACCAGCGCCGTCACCTCGTCCACGACCAGCGCGAGCACCGTCTCCGCCCCGCCGCCGAGACCGGTCTCACCGCGCCGCTCGCCGACCACGGTGCCGTCGAGGTCGAGCAGCACCACCCGCAGCTCGTCCCGGTCCAGGTGGACGCCCACCGCGTGCCCGGCCTCGGGGACCAGGCGCAGCACGGTGCGCGGCTTGCCGCCGGTGGAGGCGCGGCGTCCGGCCTCGGCGGCGAAGCCGTCCTCCCGCAGCCGCGCGGTGATCTTGCTGACGGCCTGCGGGGTGAGCCCCGTGCGCTCGGCGAGTTCGAGCCTGCTGATGCCCTCCGCCCCGGCGCCGCGCAGCAGATCGAGCACGAGTGCGGTGTTGTGCGACCGCACCGCGAGCAGATTCGCCCCCGCCGGGTTGCTCCTCGTCCTGTTCACGGCTCCATTCTCCCCGCCGCTTGCACTTTGGCAACAGCGTTGCGAAAGTAGGAGGCATGACTGGTACCTCCCTCCGCGTCGGCCTGATCGGCTACGGCCTCGCCGGCTCCGTCTTCCACGCCCCGCTGATCGCCGCCACGGACGGCCTCGTCCTGGACACGGTCGTCACCTCGAACCCCGAGCGCCAGGAGCAGGCCCGCGCCGAGTTCCCGGACGTCCGCGTCGCCGCCACCCCGGACGAGCTGTTCGAGCGGGCCGGCGAGCTGGACCTGATCGTCATCGCGTCCCCGAACAAGACGCACGTACCGCTCGCCACCGCCGCCCTCAAGGCGGGCCTGCCGGTCGTCGTGGACAAGCCGATCTCCGGCACCGCCGCCGAGGCCCGCGAGCTGGCCGCCCTTGCCGACGAGCACGGGGTGCTGCTCTCCGTCTTCCAGAACCGCCGCTGGGACAACGACTTCCTCACCCTGCGGCGGCTGCTGGCCGACGGGGCGCTGGGCGACGTCTGGCGCTTCGAGTCCCGCTTCGAGCGCTGGCGCCCGCAGCCCAAGGGCGGCTGGCGCGAGTCCGGCGACCCGGCCGAGATCGGCGGCCTGCTCTACGACCTCGGCAGCCACGTCGTCGACCAGGCCCTCACCCTGTTCGGCCCGGTCACCGAGGTGTACGCCGAGGCGGTCGTACGCCGTGACGGCGCCGAGACGGACGACGACACCTTCCTCGCCCTCACCCACGCGAACGGCGTCCGCTCGCACCTCTACGTCTCCGCGACCACCGCCCAGCTCGGCCCCCGCTTCCGGGTGCTCGGCTCGCGCGCCGGTTTCGTGAAGTACGGCCTCGACCCGCAGGAGGCGGCGCTGCGCGACGGCGCCCGCCCCGGCACCGACGCCGCGTGGGGCGTCGAGGAGGAGTCGCTCTGGGGCCGCCTGGGCGCCGGCGAGTCCCCGGTCACCGGCGGCGGCACCGCCGTGGAGACCGTGCCCGGCGACTACCCCGCCTACTACGCGGCCGTCGCCGCCGCCGTGCGGGGCACCGGCCCGAACCCGGTGACCGCGCTGGAGGCCGCGGAGACCCTCGACGTACTGGAGGCGGCCCGCCGCTCCGCCCGCGACAAGGTGACGGTGACCCTCTGATGACGCAAGCGCAGCACACCCCGAGCGTGGCGGACCTGGAGGCGCAGGAACAGCGCCTGGTCTTCCGCACCTTCACCCACGACGACGCCTGGGCGCTGGGCTCCCTCCTGGTCGAGCTGGGCCGGGAGCGGCAGGCGCCGATCGCCGTCGACATCCACCGCGCGGGCCAGCAGCTCTTCCACGCGGCACTGCCCGGCTCGACCCCGGACAACGACGCCTGGATCGCCCGCAAGCGCCGGGTGGTGGAGCGGTACGGCTCCGCCTCCTACCTGGTCGGCTCGCGTTTCCGCGCCAAGGGCACCACCTTCGAGGACTCCTCCCGCCTCGACCCCGACCGCTACGCGGCTCACGGCGGCTCCTTCCCGATCACCGTGGAAGGCGTGGGCGTCATCGGCTCGGTGACCGTCTCCGGTCTGCCCCAGATCGAGGACCACCGGCTGGTCGTCGAGGCGCTGGAGCGGTTCTTGAAGGTGTGACACCCGCGCGGCTCCCTCCGGCCGGGCCCGTCGTGCACGACGATCGTTCGTGCACGACATCCAGCCGGAGGGAAAGATCCGATGAGCGACTCGACGAGCGGGAGCATCTCCAAGGCGGAGATCGGCAGGTACGGCGTATGGAGTCTCGGCCTGCGCGACGAGGACCCGGGCCGGCGCGGTGAGATCGGGGAGGCGGCGGCCGAACTCCAGGAACTCGGCTACGGCACCGCCTGGCTCGGCGGCTCCAGCGCGCCCGTCAACGCCCTGCCCCTGCTGGAGAAGACCGACCGGCTGATCGTCGGCACCAGCATCCAGAGCATCTGGCAGTACGACGCCCGGGAGAGCGCGGCCGGTTACGCCGAGGTGGAGACCGCGCACCCCGGCCGCTTCCTGCTGGGCCTCGGCGTGAGCCACGCCAGGCTGGCCGAGCAGTACCGGCGGCCGTACTCGGCGCTGGTGGAGTACCTGGACGAGCTGGACGCGGCCGGTGTCCCCGCCGGACGGCGCGTCCTGGCCGCGCTCGGACCGAAGACCGTGCGGCTGGCGGGTGAGCGTTCGCTGGGGGCGATCCCCTATCTCGTCACCCCCGAGCACACCGCGCGGGCCCGCGAGCTCCTCGGCCAGGAGCCGCTGCTGGCCCCGGAGTTCGCGGTCGTACTGGAATCCGACCCGGCCCGCGCCCGCGAACTGGCCCGGGGCCACCTGGACATGTACCTCCAGCTCCCCAACTACACCACCAACTTCCAGCGGCTCGGCTTCACCGAGGACGACCTGCGCGACGGCGGCAGCGACCGGCTGGTCGACGCGCTGTACGCCTGGGGCGACGACGACACCATCCGCGAGAAGGTGAACGCCTTCCTCACCGCGGGCGCCGACCACGTCGCCCTCCAGGTCGTAGGGGACGGCTCCCCCGACGAGCTGCCCCGGGCGGCCTGGCGGAAGCTGGCGGGCATCCTTCTCTGACCGTGGCGCCCGGCCGTACCCCTGGCCGCTCACGACAGCACCGCCCGCTCCACCGCGCTCCAGGTGGTGCTGGTGACGACGTAGAGCGCGGCGGCCAGGGGGACGACGGCGACGGTCACCAGGGTGAGGAAGGACAGGAACGGGGCCACTTTGCCGACCGCGGCCTGGCCCGGAACGCCTGTCTGTACGGGGTTCTCCGCCGCCGCACGCCTGGTGCGCCGGAAGTTGACCGTGGCGACGGCCGCGACGACGGCGAAGAGGGCCAGGTAGACGAGGTCGGCCCCGCCGAAGATCCCGCCGCCGAGGGCATCGCTCCAGTGACCGGCGAGCGGGGCGGCGAGGAGGTCGTGGTCGAGCAGGGTGTTGGGGCCGTCGCCGATCGTGGCGTTGGAGAACAGGTGGTACAGCAGGAAGAACGCGGGGAGTTGGAGCAGACCGGGCAGCAGGCCGGAGAACGGGGAGACCTTCGCCCCGGTGTGCAGCTCCAGCATCGCCCGCCGGAGCCGCTCGGGATCGCCGGCGTGCTTCGCGCGCAGCTCGGTGATCCTGGGCTGGAGCGCGGTGCGGGCCCGCTGTCCCCGGGCGGCGGCGCGGGCGAGGGGATGGGTGGCCAGCCGGACCAGCGCGGTGAACAGGACGATCGCGGCGGCGGTCGCGGAGGCGTGGAAGAACGGCTGGAGCAGGTCGGCGAGTTGCTCGACCAGCCGGGCGAAGACGGACATGGGTGACCCTCCGTACGGGGTGGCGTCGTGCCAGGTGTGGATGCGGCCGGAAGCGGCCGATGGCAGGACGACCCGCGCGGGCGGGGCGGAGAAAGAGTGACGCGGCCCTACGCGCAGGTCGTCGGCAGGACCCGGCCGGGCGCCCGTGGCCTGCGGCGCCCCCTCGCGTCGGGGTCGCGCTGCGCCAGGAACGCCGTACGGCGGGCCCTGTCGCGTATCGCGGTGCGGACGCGCGTCGGCGGGACCGCGGGGACGCGGCGGGCGGTGAGGACCGCGCAGAGGGCGAGAGCGGTGCCGGCCGCGGTGGTCGCGGCGAGCGCGACGGCGGTGGTGAGACCGCCGGAGCCGAGCGGGGCGGCCTGGAGCAGCAGGAGGTGGACCAGGACGAGCAGCGGCAGCAGGGCGCCCGTGACGGCGGAACGACTGTGCCTCACCGACGGCACCCCCCTTCGGTCCCCGTGCCCCCATGACTACGGGCTGTACAGGCCCGTTCACCCCGTACAACGCCCGGTGTTCCGGCCCGGTTCCCGGTCTTCGCCGCGCGTTGGAGAAATCTCCTCGTCGGGCGCCCTCCTCCGCTGTCACCCCTCGGCAGTACGGTGTCATGCATGCGCCCCGACACGCCTGCCGAGAACGTCGACCACACCGCCGAAGCGGCACGCCTGGAGCGGACCGCCGGCCTGTACCCCGAGGACGCGGAGGCCCTGCTGCTGCGCGCCGCGGCCCACCTCGAACTGTCCGGCGCCCGCCCCGCGGCGACCGCGCTCTACGACCGCCTGCTGTCCTCCGCCGGCCCGCTGGAGCATCCGCAGCTCGTCCGCGCCCTGAAGGCGGCGAACCTGTGGGAGTACGGCCACGAGGCCGAGGCGCGCGCGATCATCGACGGCATCCGCACGGGCGCTCCGCGGGACGCGGCGCCGTGGGTGATCGTCGCGGAGGCGCTGGAGTCGCACGACGAACTGGAAGCGGCGCACGAGACGTTCCACGAGGGCGCGGTCCTGCTGCTGACGGACGCGCCGGAGCCGCCGTACGCCACCCACCCGCTCCTCTTCGGCCGCCACCGGGTCCGCCGCATGCTGGGCCTCCCGCACGACACCTGGGACGCCCTCGCCGACACCCTGCACACCTCCCCGGTCTCCCTGGACGAACTCCACGACCCCAAGCGCGTCTGGTCCCTCGGCTCGGAGAACCCCGCCGAACTCGAAGCCGAGCTCTCCCGCCTCCGAGCGGAGCTGTCCACGGCCCGCGAGGCCCTCTCCCGCCCGTACCCGGTGGCCGTCCTCCACTGGCCGTCCCCGGAGCTGGCGGAACTGGTGACGGCGTACCCGGCCCTGGAGTCGGAGTACACGTCCCACGCCGACCACCTGGCGACCATAGAGACGTCCCTCCGGGAACTCTCCACCTCCGGCACCCCGAACCTGGGCATCGTGACGGGCACGGTCCCGTCGTACGAGGCGTTCGCCGCCTCGGAGGGCGCGTCCCCGGCGGACCCGGCGCTGCTCCCCCAGTACGCGACGACGCTGGCGGCGCGGGGGTTGGCGGTGGCGTGGCCGCCGTCGCGGGGGGCTGGGTGTTGGTGCGTGAGTGGGCGGGAGTACGGGGAGTGTCACGGGGCGGAGTAGGGCGCACTGCCACCCCTTCAGCTGTTGTCAGTCGTGGCTGTTACAACTAAGCCACGTTGAGGGGCACCTGAGGGGGTTGCAATGACAGAGGCAAAGGGGCCGGCAGGGCCGGTTGCTGGGGTTTACGAGAAGCTGATCACTCAGGACGACGAGCGAGAGCTCAAGCAGCTTGAGGCTCTGGGCTGGAAGGCCATCAACACAGCAGTCAGCGCGGAGTCCACGCCCCATGTGCTTGCTCGGCACATAGGCGCGATGGTTGCCCACAGACTGACCCAGCTGGCTCCGGAACAGCGCGTGCCGTTCGCTAACGAACTCCTGGCCTCGCTTGCCGCGAAGGGCACGCCGGATAGCGAGCCGGAACCGGTCAGCGCCCTCGTGGAGGGGCCGCAGCAACTGCTCGCGCTTGCCAAACAGGAAGCTCCGGGTGCCTACTCCGTCCGGCCGCTGACCCCGCTGTCTGAGGCATCTCTGCTGACGAACTCCCCCGAGGACCTGAGCCTGGGTACCGAGCTTCGAGCCGAGCTTGCCACCGCAGACCGCATTGACCTGCTATGCGCGTTTGTGAAGTGGTACGGAATACGAGTCCTTGAGGACGCTTTGCGCGCTGCCAAGGAACGCGGTGTGCCGATTCGCGTCATCACCACCACGTACATGGGCGCCACGGACCGCCACGCCCTGGACCGCCTCGTACGCGATTTCGGCGCCACGGTGAAGGTCAACTACGAAATTCGGTCCACCCGCCTCCATGCGAAGGCATGGCTCTTCCGCCGCAACACGGGCTTCGACACCGCGTACGTCGGCAGTTCGAACCTCTCTCGGGCCGCCCTACTCGACGGGCTCGAGTGGAACGTGCGCCTGTCCTCGGTGGCTACGCCGGCGGTACTGGACAAGTTCGAGGCGACCTTCGACGCGTACTGGAACGACACCGCCTTCGAGACCTACGACCCTGACCAGCACGGCGCGCGCTTGGACGAAGCACTGGCGCAAGCGAGTGGCACTGGCTCCGGCACGGAGCTGAAGATCAACCTCTCTGGTCTCGAAGTACGCCCCTTTCCGCACCAGCGGGACATGCTGGAACGCCTCACGGTCGAACGAGAGCTTCGCGGACGCCACCGAAACCTTCTCGTTGCTGCCACCGGCACGGGCAAAACCGTCATGGCCGCCCTTGATTACCGTGGCTTGCGTAAGAACTTCGAGGGTGGCCAGCCTCGACTCCTCTTCGTGGCCCACCGCAAGGAGATCCTGCGACAGTCCCTCCGCACCTACCGCGAAGTGCTCGATGACGGATCGTTCGGCGAGCTTCTACACGGAGGCCAGGACCCGCGCGAGTGGAACCACGTCTTCGCCAGCGTCCAGTCTCTCAATGTGCAGCGTCTTGAGCAGTTGGCTCCTGACCACTTCGACATCATCGTGATCGACGAGTTCCACCATGCCACCGCGTCTACATACCGACGGGTCATCGAGCACTTTTCACCTAAGGAACTGCTCGGACTGACGGCTACGCCTGAACGGATGGACGGACGCAACGTCCAGGATGAGTTCTTCGACGGCAGGATCGCGGCGGAAATGCGCCTCTGGGAGGCTCTAGAGAATGACCTCCTCTGCCCCTTCCACTACTTCGGCATCCCCGATGGCACGGATCTTACGAACCTGAACTGGCAGAAGGGTTCTTACACCGACCAGGACCTCGACAAGCTCTATACGGGCAACCACGCTCGCGCCCGCATCGTGGTGAAGCAGATTCAGGACAAGGTCTCCAACCCGGGCTCCATGCGGGCGCTCGGCTTCTGCGTCACCAAGGCCCACGCGCACTTCATGGCGGGCTTCTTCCGCGAGGCCGGCTTCCGGGCGGTGGCGCTCGACAGTGACTCTTCCTCAGAGGCACGCGCCCAGGCACTTGCCGATCTACGTGATGGCAAGCTTCAGGTGATCTTCTCCGTCGACCTGTTCAACGAGGGTCTCGACATCCCCGACGTCGACACGCTGCTTCTGCTCCGCCCGACCAACAGCGCCACGATCTTCCTTCAGCAACTGGGCCGAGGGTTGCGGCGCACGGAGTCCAAGCCGGTACTCACCGTCCTCGACTTCATCGGGCAGCACCGGGCCGAGTTCCGCTTTGAGGAACAGTTCCGAGCTTTGACCAACCTGACCCGGAACCGGCTGGTCGATCACATTGAGCATGACTTCCCGCAGCTCCCGTCAGGCTGCCAGATCATCCTGGAGGGGAAGTCCAAGGACTTCGTTCTGGACAACATCCGGAACCAGCTGGGGGCGACAGTGAAGACGCTGGTCAAGGAGGTGAAGTCCTACCACACACCCCTTTTGGCCGACTACCTGCGAGAGAGCAGGCGCGAAATCAAGGAGCTCTACAAGAGCGACAACTCCTGGACCGCGGTACTGCGCCGCGCAGGGTTCCTCGAAGAGACTGCCTCCCCTGCGGAGGCCGCGTTGCTGAAGCGAGTCCATGCCTTTCTGCACGTCGACGACCCGGAGCGGGCGGATGCCTATCAACGGCTGCTTCAGGATGACGCTCCCACCTACGAGGAGCTGAGCCCCCTCGATCAGGCTTACGCTCGCATGCTGTTCTTCAACATATGGGACAACGCTGGCGGCTTCACCAGCTACCAAGAGGGCCTTGAGTCGCTGCGCCCGCTGACGGAGTTCCGTGATGAGCTGCGTCAGCTACTTACGTATGTCATGGAACGAACGGATCACTTCCCCCTCTCCCTCTCCGGGCGCCTGCGCCAGGTACCCCTGAAGGTGCACAGCGCCTACAACCGCTCCGAGATCCTCGCTGCGCTCGGCGTGGCCCGCCTCGGTGGCCAGATGCCGCGCTCGTTCGCCCAGGGAGTGCAGTGGGTCGATGAACTGCAGACGGATGCGCTGCTCATCACCTTGGAGAAGAACGAGAAGGACTTCTCCCCCACTGTTCGGTACCGGGACTACGCGCTTAGCCCGTCGCTCTTCCACTGGGAGTCGCAGAATGCCACGGCTGCCGACTCCCGAACGGGTAAGCGCTACCAGCAACATGAAGCGTTGGGTAGTGAAGTCCTTCTCTTCATGCGGCGGTACAAGAACACCGACATAGGCAAGTCCCAGCCCTGGATGCTGCTCGGACCGGCCACGTATGACACGCACACCGGCAGCAAGCCGATGGCCATCACCTGGCGTCTCAAGCACGACCTGCCGGCGGATGTCTGGACGTACTCCGCGGCCGTCACGGCAAGCTGACCCGTCCATCCCATGCCGGAGATCTGGCGGCTATGCCACCGCCGCCAGATCCGCCAGGCCGAACAGCAGGGCGTAGCCGGGCGGGAGTTGCGCAAGGAGACGGGCTGTCTGGGAGGCGCCCAACTCCTGGGCCAGGGCCGTCAGGACTGAGGTTACGTGCCAGCGGGCCGTTGCCGGGGTTGCGTTCTCTATGTGGGGGGCCACGGACTCTACGAACTCGCGTGCCGTGAGGGGGCGGGGGACGAGTGGAGCGCAGAGGGGGGCTTCGGTGGGGAGCAGGGGGGTCAGCTCGGCGCGTTCAGTCGCTGGGAGGTGGGCTGACAGGGCGAGTAGGACGGTGTGGGTGACCGACTCCGCCTCTGCTGCGCTGCCGTACCGGCCCTCTTCGCGTACCGCCTCCACCAGGTCGGTCCAGTCGGAGGTCGCCATGGGGGATCTCGGCTGCATGGTCGTCACGGTCATCGTGGGGGCTCCTCTTCCGGGACGTCGGGACAGCGAAGCCCGGATGCCCCGTGATCGCGGGGGCATGGGAGAGGTTTTCGGCCACTCCCCGCGCGGGCGACCCGCCCGGTGGGTGCTCCGTGCCGCGCGTTAGCCTCGCCGCAGGTGTGCCGGACACGGCATACCGGGACGACAGGAGACAAGTCATGGCCAAGGTTCCTGGCGCGGTGGTCGCCGCCACCGGGCTCGTCGGTGGGTACGGCGTCGCTCGTTGGACCAAGAAGCGGCCGCTCGGCGGGGTCGTGCTGGCCGCCGCCGGGGTCGTTGCCGCTCGTGAATGGAACGCCCGGGCCGGGGCTCCCACGGCCGCCGCGCTGACCGGTGCGTACGTGGCCGGCTTCGCCGGCTCCCACCCCCTCGCCAAGAAGGTCGGCGCCTGGCCCTCCGTCCTCGGCGTGGCCGGCGCCGTCGCCCTCGCCTCCTGGGCGTTCGCGGACCGCCGGAGCTGATCACCAGGGCGCCGGCGCTGCCATGCCGCCGAGACCGGGCCGACCGGCGAGGCTGAACCCCGCCCGACCGGCGCCGTGGTCCTTGGCGCGGGGCGCCAGGCGCTCGCCAACCCGTCGAGGGCCGGTGCTGTCGCCCTGGCCCGACCTGGCCGACCTCCGGCGATGAACACCGCGGGACCGGCGCTGCCACCCCGCGCTGCCCTCGCCGACCGCCGAGTCGGACACCGTCTCCCCGGTCGGCCTCAAGCCGCAGGGGCCGCCCGGTATCCCCGGACGGCCCCGACTTCACAGAACTCAGCCCCCTACCCCACCCCCACCCCCTTCTCCCCCGCCCCCGAAGGCGCCGAAGACGACAGCGGGGTCGCCACGTCCTCCAGCGACCGTCCCTCCGCCCGTACCGCCAGCGCCGCCGCGACCAGGCCCGCCACGCACATCAGGGACGCGCCGATCTGGAAGGCGAGGACCGTGTCCCCCACCCGGCCGGTGCCCGTGAGGTCGGCGAAGATCAGGGGGCCGCTGATGCCGCCCGCCGCGGTGCCCAGCGCGTAGAAGAAGGCGATCGACATCGCGCGGGTCTCCATCGGGAAGATCTCCGAGACCGTCAGGTACGCGCTGGACGCGCCCGCGGAGGCGAAGAAGAGGACCACGCACCAGCACGCGGTGAGGGTGGTGGCGTTGAGCGAGCCTCGGTCGAAGAGCCAGGCCGTGGCGAACAGCAGGATCCCGGACAGCAGGTAGGTCGACGAGATCATCACCCGCCGCCCCACCGTGTCGAACAGCTTGCCCAGCAACAGCGGGCCGAAGAAGTTGCCGACCGCGATGACCGCGAAGTAGTAGCCCGTCCGGTCGGCCGGGACGTCGAAGAAGCGGGTGAGGATGGCGCCGAAGCCGAAGGTGATGGCGTTGTAGAGGAACGCCTGGCCGATGAAGAGGGAGAAGCCGAGCACCGCGCGCCGGCGGTAGCGGCCGAAGACGGTGCGGGCGATCTCCAGGAAGGTGACGTTCCCCCGCCGGTGGATCTCCAGCCGGCCCTCGGGCGCGGGGAGCGGCTCCCCCCTCTGCTCCTCGATCTTCCGCTCGATCCCGGAGACGATCTCCTCCGCCTCCTGGTCCCGTCCGTGGATCAGCAGCCAGCGCGGACTCTCCGGTACGTGCCGCCGTACCAGCAGGATGACCAGGGCGAGCACCGCGCCGAGGGCGAAGGTCAGCCGCCAGCCGATGTTCTCCGGCAGGAAGGCGGTGTCCAGCGCGAGGATGGACAGCAGGGAGCCGCCCACCGCGCCCAGCCAGAAGCTGCCGTTGATCATCAGGTCGACCCGGCCCCGATAGGCCGCCGGGATCAGCTCGTCGATCGCGGAGTTGATGGCCGCGTACTCCCCGCCGATACCGAATCCGGTCAGGAAGCGGAACAGGAAGAACCACCACGCCTCGGTCGACAGCGAGGTCAGCGCGGTCGCCGCGAGATACACCGCCAGCGTGATCATGAACAGCTTGCGGCGCCCGAAATGGTCCGTCAGACGTCCCCAGAACAGGGCGCCGACGCACGCACCGGCGACGTACAGCGCCGCCGCGGTACCGGTGACCTGCCCCGAGCTGATGGACAGCCCGCTGCCGGACTCGGAGAGCCGGCCCGCGATGTTGCCGACGACCGTGACCTCCAGGCCGTCGAGAATCCACACCGTGCCCAGGCCGACCACGATCGTCCAGTGCCAGCGGGACCACGGCAGGCGGTCCAGCCGGGCCGGGATGTCGGTGGTGGTCGAACCGCCCGCTCTCGACGGCGTCCCTGCTCCCGTGCTCATCGGCACCCCTCGCTCATCGGCACCCCTTCTTCGTCGAAGGACGAGTTACGGGTGCCCGCGCCGCGCGGGATCAGACCGGGCCGTCCGGCAGGCTCACCCCGGCGGACGAGCCGTTCAGCCCCCCAGCGCCCGCGACACGGTGTAGATCACCAGCCCGGCCAGTGAGCCCACCACCGTGCCGTTGATCCGGATGAACTGGAGGTCGCGCCCGATGTGCGCCTCGATCTTGCGGGTGGTGTGCTCCGCGTCCCAGCCCGCCACCGTCTCGGTGATCAGGGAGGTGATCTCCTTGCGGTAGGTCGTCACCACGTGCACGGCGGCGCCCTCGATCCAGCGGTCGAGCTTGCCCTGCATCTTCGGCTCGGTCGCCAGCCGTCGCCCCAGCGAGAGCAGTCCGGCCCGCACCCGCAGACGCAGCTCGCTGTGCTCGTCCTCCGCCGCCGCGACGATCATCGACCGTACGGCGGTCCAGGCGGACGCGATCAGGTCCTGCACCTCGTCCCGCGCCAGCACCTCGCTCTTCAGCCGCTCCACCCGCGCCCGGGTCTCGGTGTCGGACTGGAGGTCGGAGGCGAAGTCGGTGAGGAAGCGGTCCAGGGCGGCCCGAGCCGGGTGCGAGGGCATCTCCCGCATCTCGGTGACGAAGCGCAGCAGTTCCCGGTAGACGCGGTCGCCGACCTTGCGGTCCACGAAGCGCGGTGTCCAGCCGGGCGCACCGCCCTCGATGGCCACCATCACGTCGTCCCGGTGCCGTTCCAGCCACTCGTGGGCGCGGCCCACCACCAGGTCGACGACGCGCCGGTGGCCGCCGTCGGCCACGATCCGGTCCAGCAGCTTGCCCACGGCCGGACCGATCTCCCGCGCGTCGGCCCGCCGGGTGATCGCCTCACCCACCACCGCCTGCACGTCCGAGTCCCGCAGCACGGTCAGCGCGCCGCGCAGCGCGGTGGCCAGCTCGGCGGTGACCCGGTCGGCGTTCGCCGGCTCGGCCAGCCAGTCACCGAGCCGGCTGCCGATGCCGACGGCGGCGAGCCGCTGCCGTACGACGTCCTCGGAGAGGAAGTTCTCCCCGACGAACTCGCCCAGGGAGACGCCGAGCTGGTCCTTCTTGGTGGGGATGATCGCGGTGTGCGGGATGGGCAGGCCCAGCGGGTGCCGGAACAGCGCGGTGACCGCGAACCAGTCCGCGAGCGCGCCGACCATCCCCGCCTCGGCGGCCGCCGCCACATAGCCGGTCCAGGGGCCCGCCCCCGCGTGCCCGGCCCAGGTGGCCAGGGCGTAGACGACGGCGACGAACAGCAGCAGTCCGGCGGCCGTGAGCTTCATGCGCCGTACGCCGCGCTGCCGCTCCTCGTCGGCCGCCGTGAAGGCCGTCATGGTCCGGTAGGAACCGGCCCGTCCGGCAGCCGCCGGCCGGGGGTCGCGTCCCGGCTCCGCCTCTTCCGTTTGCGCGCGTTCCATCTCGCTCCGCCCGATCGGTGATCCCGCACACACATTGTCCCTTCCCGCCGTCACGCGGAACGGACGGGAGGTCCCCGGCGTCAGACTGAACGGGGTCGGGGCAGGTCCCGCGGACCGGGGTGCCCGTCAACTCCGTTCCCCCATATGCCGCATCATGGTGTATTGCTCGTCCGGCTTCCCGTCTCCCGAGGAGAACAACGCCAGCGTGACCAAGCGCCACGGTTATGCCCTGCTCAGTGCGTTCGTCGCACTCGTCGTCGCCCTTTCCGTCACCGTCCTCATCAGGTCGGCGGCGAGCGACGGCACCTCGGGGTCCTCGGCCACGGGCCGGCGCCCCCACGGCTCGTCCGCCGCACCCGCCTCCGCGGGTACCTGGGTCGGCTCCTGGGCCGCCTCCCCCGTCGGCGCCGAGCCGCGTACCGAGACGGCCGGCCTGGCGGGCCGCTCGGTGCGCAACGTGGTGCACGCGCACACCGGCGGTACGAGCGCCCGCGTCACCCTGTCGAACCTGTACGGGCAGGCGCCGCTGACCATCACTCACGCCTCGGTGGCCCTCTCGGCGGGCCGGGGCACCGCCGCCGCCCGTGCGGAAACGATGCGCCGCCTGACGTTCGACGGCGCCTACGCCGTCACCATCCCGGCCGGCGGCCAGGCCGTCAGCGACGCGGTGCGGATCGTCGTGCCGCACGACCAGGACGTTCTGGTCACCACGTTCTCCCCCACGCCCTCCGGGCCGGTCACCATCCACCCGCACGCGCGGCAGATCTCGTTCGTGGCGCCCGGTGACCGCACCGAGGAGGCGACGGGCATCCCGTACGCCGAACGCAGCACGTACTGGCGTTACCTGACCGCGCTGGACGTGCTCAGCAACGAGGCGAACGGCACGGTCGTGGCGTTCGGCGACTCCATAACCGACGGTCTCACCTCGACCATGGGCGAGAACCGCCGCTGGCCGGACGTGCTGGCCTCCCGGCTGCGCGCGGCCGCCGCGAGCGGGGCCGACGTGCCGCGCTACTCCGTCGTCAACGAGGGCATCACCGGCAACCAGGTGCTGGCCGACGGCCTGGGCCGGCCCGCCGAGAACCCGAGCGGGCTGTCCCGCTTCGGCCGCGACGCCCTGTCCCGGCCCAACGTCAGGGTCGTCGTGATCGACCTCGGCATCAACGACGTCACGCACTCCCGCTCGGCCGCCGACGGCACGAAGATCACCGACGGGCTGCGCGCCCTGGTCCGGCAGGCGCACGCACGCGGCCTGAAGGTCGTCGGCGCCACCCTGACGCCCTTCGCCGGGCACCGGACCTGGACCCCGGCGCTGGACCGGATGCGCCGGCAGATCAACGCGGAGATCCGGGCCGGCCGGGTGTACGACGCGGTGGTCGACTTCGACCTCGCGCTGAAGGACCCCCGCGACCCGCGCCGGATGCTCCCCCGGTACGACTCGGGCGACGGTCTGCACCCCAGCGACCTCGGCTTCCGCGAGATGGCCGACACCCTGGACCTCGCCCTGCTCAAGGGCGCCGGACAGGCCGAGCTGTAACCCCTGGCGGATACGCGGGAGGGGGCCGGGGATACTGGCCCCCATGACCCGCTTGATCCTCGCCACCCGTAACGCCGGAAAGATCACCGAGCTGAGGGCCATCCTGGCCGACGCCGGGCTGCCGCACGAGCTGATCGGTGCCGACGCCTTCCCCGAGATCCCGGACGTCAAGGAAACCGGCGTGACCTTCGCGGAGAACGCCCTGCTGAAGGCGCACGCGCTGGCCCGGGCCACCGGGCTGCCGGCCGTCGCCGACGACTCCGGCCTCTGCGTCGACGTGCTGAACGGCGCCCCCGGCATCTTCTCCGCCCGCTGGGCCGGCCGGCACGGCGACGACACCGCCAACCTCCACCTGCTGCTCGCCCAGCTCTCCGACATCGCGGACGAGCACCGGGGCGCCCACTTCGCCTGCGCGGCCGCGCTGGCGCTGCCCGACGGCACCGAGCGGGTGGTGGAGGGACAGCTCCGCGGCACCCTGCGGCAGGCCCCGGCGGGTTCGGGCGGCTTCGGCTACGACCCGATCCTCCAGCCGGAGGGCGAGAGCCGTACCTGCGCGGAGCTGAGCGCGGACGAGAAGAACGCCATCAGCCATCGCGGGAAGGCGTTCCGGGCCCTGGTCCCGGTGGTGCGGGAGCTGCTGGGCTGAATTCTGGTGCGGCCGGAGGGACTCGAACCCTCACGGGAGTTACCCCACTGGGACCTAAACCCAGCGTGACTGCCAATTCCACCACGGCCGCCTGCTGCTGCCCGGCCATGCTAGCGGCCGGGCAGCGGCCTCAGATGCCCAGATCCTTGATGATCTTCGCCACGTGACCGGTGGCCTTGACGTTGTACAGCGCGCGCTCGACCTTGCCGTCCTCGTCCACGACGACCGTGGAGCGGATGACACCGGTGACGGTCTTGCCGTACAGCTTCTTCTCGCCGAAGGCGCCGTACGCCTCCAGCACCTGCTTCTCCGGGTCGGCGAGCAGAGTAACCTTCAGGTCCTCCTGCTCACGGAACTTGGCCAGCTTCTCCGGCTTGTCCGGCGAGATGCCGATGACGTCGTACCCGGCACCGGCCAGCAGGGCGAGGTTGTCGGTGAAGTCGCACGCCTGCTTGGTGCAGCCGGGGGTAAGCGCCGCGGGGTAGAAGTACACGATGGTCTTGCGGCCCTTGTGGTCCGACAGGGACACCTCGTTCCCGTCGGCGTCGGGCAGGGTGAAGGCGGGGGCAACGTCCCCGGGCTCAAGTCGCTCGCTCATCCGGCCAGCCTAACCGGGTGCCCCTGCCGTGCGGTGTGGCGTGGAGCTGACAGACTGTTCGGAACAGCATCAGGAGATTTCGGAGGCCGTACGGTGGCGGAGACGTCGGACACCAGAACACCGGCGCAGATCGAGGCGGACATCAAGCGCCGTCGCGCTGTGCTGGCCGAGACGCTCGACGAGATCGGGGTGCGGGTGCACCCGAAGACGATCGTCGGGGACGCCAAGGCGAAGGCCGTCGCCGGCGTCGACCGTGTCTTCGGACGAGCGTACGTGCAGGTCAACCGAGTGATGACCGAGGTACGGGACCAGTTCGTGGACGACGACGGCGCGCCCCGCATGGAGCGCGTCGTGCCCGCCGTGCTCATCACCGCCGGGACGATCGGGCTGATCGTCGCCGGATCGCGCAGGCGCAGGCACCGCCGCCGCTAGTACGGACTCGCGCGACCGGGTCGCCACGGCGGGGAGCCGTGGCGACCCGGAGGCGTGTCCGCGCCGCCCGGGCAGGTAGGTTCGGGGACGTGAGCGCCAACAGAGACGAGCAGAGCACACCCCACCACGACAAGCTGCCCATCCGGATGCTGCACGACCGGGTCCTCGTGCGGCAGGAGACCGGTGAGGGCGAGCGCCGTTCGGGCGGCGGCATCCTGATCCCCGCGACCGCGGCGGTCGGGCGCCGGCTGGCCTGGGCCGCGGTCGTCGCCGTCGGGCAGAACGTCCGGACCGTGGAGCCCGGCGACCGGGTCCTGTTCGACCCGGAGGACCTGGCCCAGGTCGAGGTCCGGGGCGTGGCGTACGTGCTGATGCGCGAGCGGGACCTGCACGCGGTGGCCGCGGACCGGTTCGAGGGGTCGGAGGACTCCACCGGGCTGTACCTCTGAGCCGACGCCCTCCCCGAGCCGTCGGGAGAACGTGGGAAGGGGCTGACGACCGTGGTCGTCAGCCCCTTCTCGTTCGTCCGTGCGCCGCTACTGGCGACGGGCCGTCTGCGGGGCGATGAAGCCGCCCGGCAGACCGGTCGTGCCCGGGTCGGCGCCGCCGCCCGTGCCACCCGTACCGGGCTGGCCGCCGGGACCGCCGCCGGTGGCGCCCCCGTCGGCGGGCCCACCGGTGGTGGCCGGACCGCCGCCGGCGCCGCCGGTGGTGTCGCCGCCGCCCGTGGTGGTCGGGTCGGCCGGGGTGGTGCCCTGGCTCGGCGTGCCGGTGGCGCCGTTGCCCTGGCCGCCGTCGGTGGGCGTGGTGCCCTGGCTCGGGGTACCGGTGGTGCCGCCGTTGTCCTGGCCCGCGTCGGCACCCGGGGAGGTGGAGGGCCGGGTGCTGGGCGCGACCACGTCGGCGCCGGGCTGGAGCTCCAGGTCGAAGCTCGCGGCGGGCTTGCCGCGCAGCGCGTCCCGCGTGTACTGCGCCCAGATCTCGGTGGGCGGACCGCCACCGTTCATCCGGGCCACGCCGAGGGCGCCGTAGAGCGGGACGTGCTTGGCGCTCACCGGGTCCTGGCCCATCACGGAGACCACCGTGGCCAGGTCGGGGGTGTAGCCCGCGAACCAGGCGGCGGTGTCCTCCTCGGCGGTGCCGGTCTTGCCCGCGGCCGGACGGCCGGCGGCCTGCGCGGCCGTGGCGGTGCCGCCCTCGACCACGCTCTTCAGCACCGAGGTGGTGGTGTCGGCGGCCTCACGGGTGACGGCCTGCTTGGTCTGACGGCCGGGCAGGTCGACCGGGACGTTGTCCTTGCTGATCTTCTCGATGATCGTGTACGTGCCGTGCCGGCCGTGGTTGGCCAGGGTGGCGTACGCCTCGGTCATCTCCAGCACGCTGGCGTTGGCGGTGCCGAGCGCGATGGACGGCGACGGGTAGAGGTCGGGGGTGTCGGCCGGGATGCCGAGGTCGATCGCCGTCTCCTTGACCTTGTCACCGGTGACGTCGGCGGCCATCTGGGCGTACACCGCGTTGACGGACAGGTCGGTGGCCTTGCGGACGGTGATCTGGCCGTACGACTTCTGGTCCTCGTTCTCCGGGTTGTACCGGCCGCCGGACCAGCCCTGCACCAGGCGCTTGTTGGTGCCGTCGTAGTAGGTGTTGGGCGTGATGCGCTGGCCGTCCTGCGTGCTGGAGGAGTTCTGCACGGCCGAGGTGAACACGAACGGCTTGAAGGTGGAGCCGACCTGGAAGTCGCCGCGGGTCGCGCCGTTGGTGTACTGCTTCACGTAGTCGATGCCGCCGTACATCGCGACGATCTTGCCGGTCTTCGGGTCGATCGAGGCGCCGCCCGCGCGGACGTAGGTGTCGGCCTTGCGGTTCTTCTTGTCCAGCTTGGAGATGAGCTGGTCGTCGACGGCCTTGACGAAGGCGTCCTGCTTGGGCTTCTGGATGGTGGTCGTGATCCGGTAACCACCGGTGGCCAGCTGGTCCTTGGTGAGGATGTCGTGGCCGACCAGGTACGCCTTGACGGCCTCGACCAGGTAGCCGCGCTGGCCGGACATGCCGGTGGAGACGGTCTGCTCCTTCGGCATCGGGAACTTCATCCCGGTGCGGTCGGACTGGCTCAGCCAGCCCTTGGCGACCATGCCGTCCAGCACGTAGTTCCAGCGGCCGAGCGCGGCACCCTTGTTCTCGGGGTGGGCGACGACGTCGTACTCGCTGGGCGCGTTGACCAGCGCGGCGAGGTAGGCGGCGCGGGCCGGGTCGAGGTCGATCGCGTCGCGGCCGTAGTACGCCTGGGCGGCGGCCTGGATGCCGTAGGCGTTGCGGCCGAAGTAGCTGGTGTTGAGGTAGCCCTCGAGGATCTCGTTCTTCGACTTCTCCCGGTCCAGCTTGATCGAGATGAAGAACTCCTTGGCCTTGCGGGTGACCGTCTGCTCCTGGGCCAGGTAGTAGTTCTTCACGTACTGCTGGGTGATGGTGGAGCCGGACTGCTTGCCCTTGCCGAGGGCCGTGTTCCAGCCCGCGCGGAGCATCGCCTTGGGGTCGACGGCGGACTCGGTGTAGAAGTCGCGGTCCTCGGCGGCCAGGATGGCGTGCTGGGCGGGCTTGGCGATCTGGGCGAGGCTCACGTTCTCCCGGTTGACCTCGCCGTCGCGGGCGAGCTGGGAGCCGTCGGCGTACAGGTAGACGGTGGCCTGCTTGGTGGCCAGGGCGTTGGCGGCCGGGATCTGGACCATCGAGTAGCCGAGGAACAGCAGCCCGATGATCACGAGCACCCCCAGCACGAAGGTGCCGAGCACCATCCGCCAGGTGGGGAAGATCCGCCGCCAGCCGGTGCGCTTGGGCCGCTTGGGCTTCTTGCCGCCGCCGTCACCGGTGCCGCCGCCCTCGCCGCCGCTGCCGTCGCCGCTCGCCAGGGGGGTCGCGGTGGGCTCGGACGGGGTGCGGGGCAGGACGCCGGTGGCTCCGGCCGCGGCGGCCGGGGCGACGGGGGTTCCGGGCGCGCCGGCGCCGGGCCCGGGGGTGTCGCCGGACCGGGGCGCGTTGACCCGGCGCAGCACCTGGGTGCTCTCGGCGGGCGGCGGCTGGTCGGCCTTGACGCGCCGGAGCACCTGGGTGCTCTCGGGCGCCTGCTCCGGCTTGGCGCCTCCGGTACGGGGCTTCGCGGACCCGGCGGCGCTGACCCGGCGGAGCACCTGGGTGCTCTCGGCGGGCGGGGTGTCCGCCCCCGGGGTCTTGGCGGCCGGGGTCTTCCGAGCCGGGGCCTCCTTGGCGCCGGACTGCGCGGGCACGGCGGGCGCGCCCTTGGCGGCTCCGCCGGCCTCCCTCGCCGCCGGAGCGCTCGGGGCACCCTCGGCACCCTCGTCCGGCTTCCCCGCTCCGGCCTTCCGGCCCGTCGCCGGAGATCCCGTCGCCGGGGCTCCCGTCGCCGAAGGGCCCGTCGGCCGGGGTGCGTTCGGGGTCGCGGAGTCGCGCACGCGGGCGCTCTCCGGCTTCGGACCGGTCTTCGCCGGCGCGCGGTCGGCCGGACTCGTCGCCGGTTTCGCCTGCGGTTCCGCTGCTGCGGGCCCCTCAGCCGGCTGAGGTTCTTCCGGCGCCCCGCCCTCGTTCGGCTGCTGCGGCTGCGGCTCGTCGCTCATGTCGTGCACGGACTCCTGTTTCGTCGTACGTTCCCGTACGCCTCGTACGCCTTCTGCGCCCCCTGGTTGAAGACTCTCGCACCTGGTGAACCGTTCCCGGATTCCGGCACGCTTCGGTCACGGAAAACGCGTGGCCGTTCGCGGGGGCCGGGGCTAGGCTCCTGCGCTTCGGTGTCGAGCAGTCCGAGGAGGTGGACCGGCGTGGGCGCTGGACGGTTGTACGTGGCCGTCGCGGCAGGGGGATTCAGACGGTACGCGACCTACCGCGCGGCCACGGCGGCAGGGGTGTTCACCAACACCGTCTTCGGTCTGATCATCGTCTGCACCTACCGTGCCCTGTGGGACGCCCGCCCGCACTTGGGCGGATATGACCAGGCGCAGGCCGTGACCTACGTATGGCTCGGGCAGGCCCTGCTGTCCACGCTGGCGATCGGCGGCGGGGGCGTCGAGGAAGAGCTGATGGAGCGCATCCGTACGGGTGACGTCGCGGTGGACCTGTACCGGCCGGCCGACCTGCAGCTGTGGTGGCTCGCGGCCGACCTGGGCCGGGCCTGTTTCCAGTTGCTCGGGCGGGGAGTGCTGCCCTTCCTCTTCGGGATGCTCTGCTTTTCCGCCTACGTGCCCTCGGACGCCGGCACCTGGCTGGCGCTGCTGGTGACACTGGCCCTGGCGATGCTGGTCGGCTTCGGCATCCGGTACCTGCTGGCGCTGAGCACGTTCTGGCTGCTGGACGGCTCGGGGATCTCCCGTGTCGCCTGGCTGGCCGGGCACTTCTGCTCGGGCATGCTGCTGCCGCTGAACGTCTTCCCGGGCACGCTCGGCGAGGTGGTCCGGGCGCTGCCCTGGTCGGCGCTGCTCCAGGCCCCTGCGGACGTGCTGCTGGGCCGCGCGGACCCGCTGGGCGTCTGGCTCTTCCAGGCCGGGTGGGCGGTGGCGCTGCTGGGCGCGGGGCGCCTGCTCCAGTCGGCGGCGACCCGGCGGGTGGTGGTCCAGGGTGGCTGAGTACGGCCGGGTCCGCGAGGGTGTGCGGGCGTACGGGCTGATCGCCGGGATGTGGGTGCGCTCCACGATGGCCTACCGGGCGTCGTTCGTGATGACCACGCTCGGCAACTTCGCGGCGACCTTCCTCGACTTCGTCGCGATCATGCTGATGTTCTCCCGCGTGGACTCGCTGGCCGGCTGGTCGCTGCCGGAGGTGGCGTTCCTGTACGGGCTGTCGGCGGTGGCCTTCGGCATGGCGGACCTGGTGATCGGGTCGATGGACCGGCTGGGGCGCCGGGTGCGGGACGGCACGCTGGACACCCTGCTGGTGCGTCCGGCGCCGGTGCTGGCGCAGGTCGCGGCCGACCGGTTCGCGCTCCGGAGGCTGGGGCGGCTGACGCAGGGGGCGCTGGTGCTGGGCTGGTCGCTGAGCCGGCTGGAGGTGGACTGGACGCCGCTGAAGCTGCTGCTGATGCCGGTGATGGTGGTGGGCGGCTGCGGGATCTTCTGCGCGGTGTTCGTGGCGGGGGCGGCCTTCCAGTTCCTCGCTCAGGACGCCTCGGAGGTACAGAACGCCTTCACCTACGGGGGCACGACGCTGCTCCAGTACCCGCCCGCGGTCTTCACCGAGGAGCTGGTGCGCGGGGTGACCTTCGTACTGCCGCTGGCCTTCGTCAACTGGGTGCCCGCGGCCTACGTCCTGGAGCGCCCGTATCCGCTGGGGCTGCCGGGGTGGACGGCGTTCGTCTCCCCGCTGGTGGCGCTGGCCTGCTGTGCGCTCGCCGGGCTGGCCTGGCGGGCGGGACTGCGTTCGTACCGGAGCACGGGGAGCTGAACTGATGGCGGACGACGAGGAGTTCATCGCGCTGGAGAAGGTCGGCAAGGTCTTCGAGGTGCGCAAGAAGACGGGGTTCCTGAAGCGGGAGCGGCGCGAGGTGCGGGCGGTGGACTCGATCTCGTTCACCGTGGCGCGCGGCGAGATGGTCGGCTACATCGGGCCGAACGGCGCGGGCAAGTCGACCACCATCAAGATGCTGACCGGCATCCTCACCCCGAGCTCGGGCCGGCTGCGGGTGGCCGGGATCGACCCCTCGCGGGAACGGACCCGGCTGGCGTCCCGGATCGGGGTGGTGTTCGGGCAGCGGACGACCCTGTGGTGGGACCTGCCGCTGGCCGACTCCTACCGCCTGGCGCACCGCATGTACCGGATTCCGGATGCCCGGTACCGGGAGAACCTGGCCCGCTGCGTCGAACTCCTGGAGCTGGGCGACCTGTTGGACGTCCCTGTACGCCAGCTCTCGCTCGGCCAGCGGATGCGCGGCGACATCGCGGCCGCCCTGCTGCACGACCCCGAGGTGCTGTACCTGGACGAGCCGACGATCGGTCTGGACGTCGTCTCCAAGGCGAAGGTGCGCGGCTTCCTGAAGGAGCTGAACGCCGAGCGCGGCACGACCGTCCTGCTCACCACCCACGACCTGACGGACATCGAGCAGTTGTGCTCGCGGGTGATGGTGATCGACCACGGCCGCCTGGTGTACGACGGTTCGCTGACCGGGCTGCACGCGGCCGGGGAGGGTGAGCGGACGCTGGTGGTGGACCTGGAGCGGGAGCTGCCGCCGGTCGAGGTGCCCTCGGCGCGGGTGGTGCGGGTGGAGGGGCCACGCCAGTGGCTGACGTTCCCGGCGGGGCAGTCGGCAGCGCCTCTGGTGGCCCATCTCGCCGCCGTCTACCCCCTGGTGGACCTCTCCGTCCGCGAACCCGACATCGAGGCCGTCATCGCCAAGATGTACGCGGAGAGGGCCGTCTCGTAGTCTGCTGTCATGACCGACGACGCCGCACCGGACCGCCGTTCCCCCGGTCCCGTTCCGGACCTCCGCGCCTCGGACGCCGACCGGGAGCGGGTCGCCGAGATCCTCCGGGACGGCCTGGCCGAAGGCCGCCTGGACATGGCCGAGTTCGAGGAGCGGCTGGAGTCGGCGTACCGGGCCCGCACCTACGGCGAGCTGGCCCCGCTGACCCGTGACCTCCCGGCCACCCCGGCCGCCGCTCCCCCGGTATCCTTCGCCAAGCGACCGGTCGCGGACGGGAGTTGGGCGTCCCGGATCGTCGGCGGCGAGGGCAGCTCGACCGGGGCGGTGGCGGTGCTGTCCGGGTTCCAGCGCAAGGGGCGCTGGACGATGCCGAAGAAGTTCACCTGCTTCGCCTTCATGGGCGGCGGGGAGATCGACCTGCGCGAGGCGTTCTTCGCGGACCGCGAGGTCGAGATCAACTGCGTGGCCGTCATGGGCGGTCTGGAAGTGATCGTGCCGCCGGGGGTCGAGGTCGTCGTGCGCGGCATCGGCATCATGGGCGGCTTCGAGCACCTGGACCCGGACGAGCCCGGCGATCCGGGGGCGCCGCGCGTGGTCATCAGCGGGTTCGCGTTCTGGGGCGGGGTCGGCGTGGAGCGCAAGCTCACGCGGGCCGAGCGGCAACGGCTGAAGGAGCTGCGCCGCCAGGACCGCCTGGACCGCCGCGAGGCCCGGCAGGAACTCCGCCGGGGCCGCCGCGACGGGCGCTGAGCGCTACGGCGTGCAGACCTTGGTGAGTTCACCGGCCGCGTCGGTGACCGGGCGGACGTCCGGGGTGCTGTCACCGTTCCTGACGGCGGTCCGGACATGGGAGACCGCCGCGTTCAGGTCGTCCACGGCCTGGTTGACGTCGGCGTCGTCCGTGCGGTCGCCGATCCGGTCGAGGTTCCGCTCTATGGAGTCCAGCGAGGCGTCCGTCCGCGCGGGGTCGTTCGCGGCGTTCTCCACGGCCTGCTGGAGTTCGGTGACGCTGTCCGCGATCGAGTCGGCGGTCTGCACGCAGTCCAGGGCCTTGTTCACCGCGTCGCAGCCGGTGGTGAGGCCCATGGTGAGCGCGGCTGCCGCGAGCGCGGCGATGGCGGTGGCGGTGGTACGGCGTCGGCGGCCGGCGGCCATGCGGTGTCCCTCCCCAGGTACGGCTGGCCGGGCGCGCGGGATCGAGCCGCGCGCCCGTACCGTCCAAGACGCCGTCCGCCGGGGCGGGGTTGCCTGGGGAGAGCCGGCTTTTTGGGGTGCCCTTTACCCGGCCGGCGCTACTCGGGAAGGGTCAGCGCGAGGGCGGCCCGCTGGAACTCGGTGAGTTCGGCGCAGCCGGCCACACCCAGGTCGAGCAGGGCGTTCAGTTCCTCGCGGGCGAAGGGCTCGGCCTCGGCGGTGCCCTGGATCTCGACGAAGCGGCCGTCGCCGGTGCAGACCACGTTCATGTCGGTCTCGGCGCGGACGTCCTCCTCGTAGCAGAGGTCGAGCAGCGGGACGCCGTCCACGATGCCGACCGAGACGGCGCCGACGGTGCCGGTGAGCGGCTGGCGGTTCGCCTTGATCAGCTTCTTGCGCTGGGCCCAGGCGACGGCGTCGGCGAGGGCGACGTAGGCGCCGGTGATGGCGGCGGTGCGGGTGCCGCCGTCGGCCTGGAGGACGTCGCAGTCCAGGACGATGGTGTTCTCGCCGAGCGCCTTGTAGTCGATGACGGCGCGCAGCGAGCGGCCGATGAGGCGGGAGATCTCGTGCGTGCGCCCGCCGATCCGGCCGCGGACCGACTCGCGGTCGCCGCGGGTGTTGGTGGAGCGGGGCAGCATGGAGTACTCGGCGGTGACCCAGCCCTCGCCGCTGCCCTTGCGCCAGCGGGGGACGCCTTCGGTGACGCTGGCGGTGCAGAACACCTTGGTGTCGCCGAAGGAGACGAGGACGGAGCCCTCGGCGTGCTTGCTCCAGCCGCGTTCGATGGTGACGGGGCGGAGCTGTTCGGGGGTGCGGCCGTCGATGCGAGACATGCGGGTGAGCCTATCGGGAGTGACGCGAGGGGCTCCTCCCCCATGGGAAGAAGCCCCTCGTGCCGGTGAGCCGCCGCCAAGCGGACGGCTCACATCATGTCTTCGATCTCCGCGGCGATCGGGTCGGCGTCGGTGCCGATGACGACCTGGATGGCGGTGCCCATCTTCACGACACCGTGCGCGCCGGCGGCCTTCAGGGCGGCCTCGTCGACGAGCGACGCGTCGTGGACCTCGGTACGCAGGCGGGTGATGCAGCCCTCGACCTCGTCGATGTTGTCGATGCCGCCGAGCCCGGCGACGATCTTCTCAGCCTTGGTGGCCATGTTCCTTCTCCCTGGTCCGAACCGGTCCGAACGAGAACCGTCCGAAGACTGGTCTACACCACCAAGGGGAACCCCACCAAACCGCCCCCCGGCCCCCGCGGGTCCGGCACTCCGCGTAGCCCCGCGATCGCTATTTCACGGGTTCCTTATATCCGTGCCATCGTGCTACAACAGGTCTACACCACAAGTGGTGTAGACCACAGACGCTGCCGTCCCCTTCCACGGGTCCAGGGCGGCGCCCTGCCCATCTGGAGGAAGTTGTGACCACGGCCAGCGCCGCGCCCCCGGCCGAGAAGAAGAGGGGCGCCAAGGTGATGGGTGTCCTCCAGCGGATCGGCCGCAGCCTGATGCTGCCGGTCGCGGTGCTTCCCGCCGCCGCCCTCCTGGTGCGGCTCGGCAACGCCGACATGCTGGGTGACCCCTCCTACCCGGCGTTCCTCACCAAGATCGCCTCCTTCATGGCGGCGGGCGGCAACGCGATCCTGGACAACATGGCGCTGCTGTTCGCGGTGGGCATCGCCATCGGCTTCGCCAAGAAGTCGGACGGCTCCACGGCGCTCGCCGCGGTCGTCGGCTATCTGGTCTTCAAGAACGTGCTGGCCACGTTCACCGACAAGAACCTGCCGAAGGTGGCCACCGCCGTCGACGGCAAGGTCGTCATGGTGAACGCGCCGGTGGACGCCAAGGTCCTCGGCGGCGTGGTGATGGGCATCGTCGTCGCCCTGCTCTACCAGCGCTTCTACCGCACCAAGCTGCCCGACTGGGCCGGCTTCTTCGGCGGCCGCCGCCTGGTGCCGATCCTCTCCGCGCTCGCCGGTCTGCTGATCGGCATCGTCTTCGGCTACGTCTGGCCGGTGCTCGGCACGGGTCTGCACAACTTCGGTGAGTGGCTGGTCGGCTCGGGCGCCGTCGGCGCCGGCATCTTCGGTGTCGCCAACCGCGCGCTGATCCCGATCGGCATGCACCACCTGCTGAACTCGTTCCCGTGGTTCCAGGCCGGTGACTACGAGGGCAAGAGCGGCGACATCGCGCGCTTCCTCGCCGGTGACCCGCACGCGGGCCAGTTCATGACCGGCTTCTTCCCGATCATGATGTTCGCGCTGCCCGCCGCCTGCCTCGCCATCGTGCACTGCGCCCGCCCCGAGCGCCGCAAGGTCGTCGGCGGCATGATGTTCTCCCTCGCGCTGACCTCCTTCGTCACCGGTGTCACCGAGCCGATCGAGTTCACCTTCATGTTCATCGCCCCGGTGCTGTACGCGATCCACGCGGTGCTCACCGGTGTCTCCATGGCCCTGACCTGGTCGCTGGGCATGCGGGACGGCTTCGGCTTCTCGGCCGGCGCGGTGGACTTCTTCCTGAACCTGGGCATCGCCTCCAACCCGTGGGGCCTGGTCCTGGTGGGTCTGTGCTTCGCGGTCGTCTACTACGTGGTCTTCCGCTTCGCCATCACCAAGTGGAACCTCCCCACGCCGGGCCGTGAGTCCGACGAGGAGCTGGCCGAGCTGCAGAAGGCCGAGGCCAAGTAACCCGGCCGACGTACGCGTAAGGCCCCGGAACCTGTTGAGGTTCCGGGGCCTTCGTCGTGCTCGGGCCTACAGCTCGTAGGTCATCCGGGGCATCGCCAGTTCCACCCGGCCGGCGAAGGTCGCGCGGGCGTCGGCCAGGTTGACCTCGGGGTCGGTCCACGGCGGGATGTGGGTGAGGACCAGCATGCGGGCGCCCGCGCGGGTGGCGGTCTCCCCGGCCTCACGGCCGTTGAGGTGCAGGTCGGGGATGTTCTCCTTGCCGTGCGTGAAGGCCGCCTCGCACAGGAGGAGGTCGGCGTCCCGCGCCAGCTCGTCCAGCGCCTCGCTGACCCCGGTGTCCCCGGAGTACGTCAGGGACTTGCCCCCGTGCTCGATCCGGATCGCGTACGCCTCGACCGGGTGCCGCACCCGCTCGGTGTGCACGGTGAAGGGGCCGATCTCGAAGGTGGACGGCTTCACCGTGTGGAAGTCGAAGACCTCGCTCATGGAGGACGCGGACGGCGTGTCGGCGTACGCCGTGGTCAGCCGGTGCTCGGTGCCCTCGGGACCGTAGACCGGGATCGGCTCGCAGCGGCCGCCATCGTGCCGGTAGTAGCGCGCCACGAAGTACGCGCACATGTCGATGCAGTGATCGGCGTGCAGGTGGCTGAGGAAGATCGCGTCGAGGTCGTACAGACCGATGTGGCGCTGCAATTCGCCGAGGGCGCCGTTGCCCATGTCGAGGAGCAGCCGGAAGCCGTCGGCCTCGACGAGGTAGCTCGAACAGGCCGATTCCGCGGACGGGAACGACCCCGAGCAGCCGACGACGGTGAGCTTCATGGAGCGGAAACCTCCGTGGGCAGAAGCGGGTCGGGAAGCAGCAGGGCATGGTTGTGCGGTTCGTCGAGCGTAAGGCGCGAAAGCACGGGTCGCTCCTTCGCCAGGGGCCGTTGTGGGCGAACTCACCTGTGCTGTCACCGGTTCGGCTGGACCGGGGGCGCATGGGTATCAGCCGGGGGCGCGCGGCTGACGGCGCACGCCGGTAACGTCTGCCGCATGGACACGACCTGGTGGCTCGCGCTGGTGGCGGTACTCCTGCTGGCCCTGGTCGCCACGCTGGTGGACGGCTGGGGACGCGGTCACCGGCCGCGCGGGCGGCGGCTGCGGCCCCCCGGCCGGCCCGCGCCCCGGCCCCGACCGCGGGACCGGGCACGGAATCTGACGGACCGTCCGCGGCCGGGCGACATCTGGTGGGCCGACGTGCCCTACGAGGACCGGCCGGAGTCCAAGGACCGGCCGTGTCTGGTGCTGTCCGTGCGCGGCGACCGGGTCACGGTCGCGAAGATCACCAGCAAGGACCACGACCGGCGCGCGGGGGTCATCCCGCTGCCGCCCGGTTCGGTGGGCGACGCCCAGGACCGCCCCAGCTTCCTGCGCACCGACGAGGTGCGCGAGGTGCGGGTGCGGGACTTCCGGCGCCGGGTCGGCACCGTCGACCCGGCGCTGTGGGACCAGGTGCGCCGACTCACGCGCTAGCCGGCGGGACGGGGAGCGCCCGGCGACCGCGCCCCCTGCCGGTGGCTAGCCGATCCGCACGGTGACGCGGAACTCCTGGACACCCTTGCAGGAGACCCCGTCCGGTGTGGTGGGCCGGGCGCACAGCGGGCGGCTGGAGGTCAGCTGGACGGTGCCGGCGGCGACCGCGCGGTAGGCGGCGGTGGCGTCACCCGGCTGGAGGACGAGCCCGGCGTTGATCGCGGTCAGCGCGTGGCCGCTCGCCCGGACCGGCTGCCAGGGGCGGGACTTGGTGCCGTCCAGGGTGAGCCGGAGCTCGCCGCCGCGCTTGAGGCACACGGTCTTCCCGGTGGCGGAGGAGGTCAGCAGCGCCTGGTCCGCGCAGCCGCCGGAGCGCGAGGGAACGGCGGACGGCTTGGCCGACGCCGAGGGCGTGGACTCGCCCCGGCAGCCCGCGAGCAGCAGGAGCAGGGCCGTCGCCGCGAGGGCGCGGGACGTCGTACGGCGCATGGGGTCCGCCTCTCCGTCGTGGCCGGTGCCGTTCGGCACCGCTGGTGATGTGACGTATCACCGGCGCGATCGGCTCCCGGGAGACGCGCGTGTCCCGCGCGCGGACGGCTTCCGCGCGCGGGACGGGGGTGCTGGTGCGGTTCAGCTCGTGGTGACGGCGGTGTCGTCCACGACGAAGCTGGTCTGCTGGGAGGAGTCCTCCGCGCCGCTGAACTTCAGGGTGACCGTCTGGCCCGCGAAGGACGACAGGTCGAAGGTCTTCTGCGCGTACCCGGAGGCGGCGTTGACGTTGGAGTACGTCGCCAGGGTGGTCGAACCGGCGGTCACGGTCAGCTTGTCGTAGGCGGTGCTGCCCGTCTCGGCGGTGTCGATGTGCAGGTAGAAGGTGAGGCCGGCCCGGCAGCCGGCGGGGATCGTCACCGACTGGGAGAGCGTGTCGGTGTGGGCCGAGCCGTAGCCGTCGAGCCACGCCTTGTACGAACCGGCGTGCGCGGCCTCGCCACTGTCGGTGTTGATGACCCCGCTGCTGGCGGTCCAGGTGGTGTTGCCGGACTCGAAGCCGGGGTTGCCGAGCAGCTGCGCCGGGGTGCAGGTGCCGCCGCCCCCGCCGCCGCCGGAGGTGAAGGCGGCCGTGCCGTTGGGGGTGCCCCAGCCGGTCGGGCCGTCGTAGCCGGCGCGCGCGGTGCAGAAGTAGGAGGTGGTGCAGGAGCCGTTGCTGCCGCTGGTCACGTCGTTGAGGTTCGCCGTGTGGCTGTACGGGTACTGCGCCGGGTAGTCCGTGGCGCCCGGGGTGCCCGCCAGCGCGTAGACGCCGGCGATGATCGGGGCGGAGGCGCTGGTGCCGCCGTAGACCGCCCAGCCGGAGCCGCCGAAGGTGTCGTAGACGGCGACACCGGTGGCCGGGTCGGCGACGGCGGAGACGTCGGACTCCATGCGCTTGGCGCAGCCGGTGTCGGTCTGCCAGGTCGGCTTCGGGTCGTAGGCGGAGCAGCCGGAGCCGGTGCCCTCGGTGGAGCTGGTGTGCCAGACGGACTCGCTCCAGCCGCGGGAGTTGGCCGCGGTGGTGAGCGCGGTACCACCGACGGCGGTCACGTACTGCGAGGTCGCCGGGTACTCGGCGCCGTAGGCGGAGTCACCGGCGGAGACGGTGATGGCGACGCCCGGGTGCTTGAAGTACTGGGTGTCCTCGGTGGTCTGGGAGGACGCCTCGGAGCCGCCCCAGCTGTTGGAGACGAACTTGGCGCCCAGCGAGACGGCCTCGTTCTCGGCGATGCCGAGGTCGGTGTCGTTGGCGGAGTTGGCCTCGACCAGGATGATCTTGCAGTTGGGGCAGACCGCGCTGACCATGTCGATGTCCAGCGCCTCCTCACCCGCCCAGCCCGTGTCGTTGGCGGGCAGCGAGGTGGTGGAGCCGGTCTGGCTGACCTGCTTGAAGCAGCCGTTGGCCTTGGTGCAGGAGGACAGGCCGTAGGTGGAGCGGTACGTGCCCAGGTCGGCCTCGGCGTTGGGGTCGTTGTAGGCGTCGACCACGGCGACCGTCATGCCGGAACCGCCGGTGGAGGGCAGGTTGTAGGCGCTGTGCAGGTTGGCCGGGGAGAGTCCGGAGGGGGTGGCGGCGGCGAGGGCGGAGGCCAGCCGCTGCTTGATGTCGGTGCGGCGCTGGGCGAAGCAGGACGCCTGGCCGGGATGGGCGGTGGCGCACAGATGGGTGGTGGGGACCTGCTGGCCGGCCTTGCCCGTGGGGTGGAAGGTCTGCCGGTCCGGGTCGGTCAGCGCCTTGTGGTTCTGGGTGGCGTGCGAGGTGGCGGGGGATGTGGCCGGGGCGGCGGGTCCGGCCGAGGCCGTGGGGGCCGAAGTGAATCCGGCGACGGAGAGGGCGAGGGCGGGGAGGGCGACGGCGAGGAGTCTGGGCAGACTCCGTCTCCGCCCGCCGGTGCGTGTCTCACGCATGGGGAAGTGCCTCCATGGGAAGTGGGGGTTCTCGCACTGGACTGGCAGGCACGTGACGCGCGTAGCGGCGGCAGAGCGCGCGGTCATGGGCATGACATTCTCAGGCGTCCGGCATGCCGGTGAACGTGACATGACAGATCGCGGGAGGAACGTAGCCCCGGGGCGCCGAGGCCCGGCAGTACCGCACGGAAATCTTTGCCCCGCCATAGAAAGCGGTTGGCCCCCTCATAGGAGGGGGCTGACGCGATCTTGTGAGCTTCCCGGGTTTGACCGGAAGACGCCTTGCGGGGAACGGCCGGGGAGGGTCAGGCCCAGAGCTGGCCGTGCAGCGTCTCGACCGCCTCTTCGGTGGTCGCGGCGGTGTAGACCCCGGTCGAGAGGTACTTCCAGCCGCCGTCGGCGACGACGAAGACGATGTCGGCGCTCTCCCCCGCCTTGACCGCCTTGCCGCCCACCCCGAGCGCCGCGTGCAGCACCGCGCCGGTGGAGACGCCCGCGAAGATGCCCTCCTGCTGGAGGAGCTCACGGGTACGGGCCACCGCGTCCGCCGAGCCGACGGAGAACCGGGTGGTGAGCACCGAGGCGTCGTACAGCTCGGGCACGAAGCCCTCGTCGAGGTTGCGCAGGCCGTACACCAGGTCGTCGTAGCGCGGTTCGGCGGCGACGATCTTCACGTCCGGCTTCTGCTCGCGCAGGTAGCGGCCGACGCCCATCAGGGTGCCGGTGGTGCCGAGTCCGGCGACGAAGTGGGTGACGGAGGGCAGGTCGGCCAGGATCTCGGGGCCGGTGCCGGAGTAGTGGGCGCCCGCGTTGTCGGGGTTCCCGTACTGGTACAGCATCACCCAGTCCGGGTGCTCGGCGGCCAGTTCCTTGGCGACCCGCACCGCGGTGTTGGAGCCACCGGCCGCCGGCGACGGGATGATCTCCGCGCCCCACATGCCGAGCAGGTCACGGCGCTCGCGGGAGGTGTTCTCCGGCATCACGCACACCATGCGGTAGCCCTTGAGCTTGGCGGCCATGGCGAGCGAGATACCGGTGTTGCCCGAGGTGGGCTCCAGGATGGTGCAGCCGGGGGTGAGCCGGCCGTCCTTCTCCGCCTGCTCGATCATGTGCAGCGCGGGCCGGTCCTTGACCGAGCCGGTGGGGTTGCGGTCCTCCAGCTTGGCCCAGATCCGGACGTCGGGGGACGGCGAGAGCCGCGGCAGGCGCACCAGAGGGGTGTTGCCCACCGCGGCCAGCGGGGAGTCGTAACGCATCGGAGCGCGGCGGCCGGTCAGACCATGCCGCCGGCCACGGCCGGCAGGATGGTCACGGTGTCGCCGTCGGACAGCTTGGTGTCGATGCCGTCGACGAAGCGGACGTCCTCGTCGTTCAGGTACACGTTGACGAAGCGGCGCAGCTGGCCGCCGTCCACCACACGGCCCTGGATGCCCGCGTGCCGGGTCTCGAGGTCGGCGAACAGGTCGGCGAGGGTCTCCCCGGTGCCTTCGACCGCCTTCTGGCCGTCGGTGTACTGGCGGAGGATGGTCGGGATGCGGACCTCGATGGCCATGGTTGCGGGCTCCTGTTCGAAGGTGTTCGTCGGGGCTGCGGTTCGGTACGTCAGCAGAAGGCGCGCACCACAGTCAGAACCATGGGCTCATCGTATCGATTCCCGGTCCACCGACCGGAATCCCGTCCCGGATGGCGGACGGTTCGCGACCGGGGAGTGGGATCAGTACGCCTCGACGACCTTGACCTCTTCCTCGGTGACCGCTCCGTCCAGGATGCGGAACGAGCGGAACTGGAAGTCGCCGAGGCCGTCGGCGTCCGCCGTGGAGACCAGGACGTAGTGCGCGCCGGGCTCGTTCGCGTAGCCGATGTCGGTGCGGGAGGGGTACGCCTCGGTGGCGGTGTGGGAGTGGTAGATCACCACCGGCTCCTCGTCGCGGTCGTCCATCTCCCGGTAGAGCTTCAGCAGGTCCTGGGAGTCGAACTCGTAGAACGTGGGCGAGCGCGCGGCGTTCAGCATCGGGATGAACCGCTCGGGGCGCCCGGTGCCCTCCGGCCCGGCCACCACACCGCACGCCTCGTCGGGGTGGTCCTCGCGGGCGTGGGCGACGATCCGGTCGTACAGGTCCTGGGTGATGGTCAGCATGCGGGCCAGGATAGGGGGACGGGCCGTCCCGTACCGCAGTGCGGTACGGGACGGCCCGCATGGCGGACGCCTTGAGCGGCGGCCGCCGGGGGTGCCACGAGTACTCCCGACGGCCAGGCGTCCTGGATGGTCCCTTGGCGGGTCTAGCCCACCTTCTCCAGCGCCGGCTCGTCACGCTCGCCGCTCTGCGGCGTGCGGGACTTCATGATCTTCCAGCCGATGCCGAGCGCGACGGCCCAGACGGCCATCACGTACAGGCAGACGCGGGAGTCGGCATCGTACGCGATCAGACCGGTGACGAAGAGCAGGAAGACGATGGCGATGTACGAGCAGACCGAGCCGCCCGGCGCCGGGAAGGAGGAGGCGGGCAGCTTGCCCGCGACGACCTTGCGGCGGTAGAGCACGTGGCTGATCAGGATCATCAGCCAGGTCCAGATGCCCGCGGCGGTGGCGACGGAGGTGACGTAGCCGAACGCCTTCTCCGGGACCACGTAGTTCAGCACCACGCCGATGCCCATGAACAGCACCGAGACGGTGATGCCGAGCGCCGGGGTCTTGGTGGAGGACAGCTTGGCGAAGACCCGCGGGGCCTCGCCGTTGTCCGCCAGGGTGCGCAGCATGCGGCCCGTGGAGTACATGCCGGAGTTGCAGGAGGACAGGGCGGCGGTGAGGACGACGAAGTTCACGATGCCCGCGCCGGCCGGGATGCCGATCACCGCGAACGCCTTCACGAACGGGCTGACGCCCGGCGCGAACTCGGTCCACTTGACCACGCAGAGGATGACGGTGAGGGCACCGACGTAGAAGAGGGCGATGCGCCAGGGCAGCGTGTTGATCGCCTTGGGCAGCGTCTTCTCCGGGTCCTCGGACTCGCCGGCGGTGACGCCGACCAGCTCGACCGCGAGGTAGGCGAACATGACGCCCTGCAGGGTCATCAGCGAGGAGCCGATGCCCTTGGGGAAGAAGCCGTCGAACTGGTACAGGTTCGCCACCGAGGCGGTGTCGCCGGCGGCGCTGAAGCCGAAGGTCAGCACACCGAGGCCGATGATGATCATGCCGATCAGGGCGGTGACCTTGACCATCGAGAACCAGAACTCCAGCTCACCGAAGAGCTTCACGGAGATCAGGTTGACGCCGAACAGGACCACCAGGAAGACCAGCGCCGTGACCCACCGCGGGACGGCCGGGAACCAGTAGTTGACGTAGATGGCGGCGGCCGTCAGCTCGGCCATGCCGGTCACGACCCACATCAGCCAGTACGTCCAGCCGGTGAAGTAACCGAAGAAGTCGCCGAGGAACTCGCGCGAGTACTCGGCGAACGAGCCCGACACCGGGCGGTAGAGCAGCAGCTCGCCCAGGGCTCGCATGATGAAGAAGATGACCACGCCCGCGAGCGCGTACATGAGGATGAGGCTGGGACCGGCCTTGGCGATGTTCGCCCCGGCTCCCAGGAACAGACCGACTCCGACGGCGCCACCGATGGCGATCATCTGGACCTGCCGGCTGCCGAGCCCTCGCTCGTAACCCTCTTCAGGGGCTTCGGTGACCTTCTCAGAGGCCATGGTGGTGCGCCTTTCTCCATGCCGACCCGCGGCCTTCACTCGGCCTCGGATCGGGTCTCGATCCCCCCGGAACTGATGGAGTGAGCAGGCCAGTGACCCGCTCGTGCCTGGCCGGCGGTCGCCGGCTCGGTGGCGCACCCGGCCGGACATGGGTGGTGTCCGCCGGGCGATCGTGAAGATTTATCACGGCCGCAATATTGAGCAAAGGGGGGCCCTGTGGCGCACCACACAGGAAGAACCGGACAAAGTGTGCCCAAATGCGTCAAAAACGGCCGCAACGGTGACGCGATCGTTATCCGGAGTTGAGCGTCCTCTGAGCGAACGCGAAAGCGGCGTTCACGGCATCAGTGTCGAGACGAGGGTCTCCTGGAGGCCGCCGAGCCAGAGGTAGGCCAGCACCATGGGCTTGCGCGGGTCCTGGTCCGGGAGGCGGTACAGCGGGTCCGTGTCCTCCTCGTCCGAGATCTCCAGCCGGGAGCCGATGGCCAGGCGCAGGTCGTTCAGCGCGGAGAGCCACTGCCGGGACCGCTCGGGCGAGAGCTTGAGCACCGCCTCGCCGCCCTCGGCCGACGACGCGACCTGGTCCAGGGTGCGGATGACCGCGAGCGCGTTCTCCCGTTTGCCGGCCCGGAGGTCGTTCTCGGTGTAGCGGCGGAACTCGGCGGAGTGCGCGCGCCGCTCCTCGGCCTCGACCGGGTCGGCCGGCTCCTGTCCGGGGTCGGTGTAGGCGTCCGGGAACAGCCGGCGCAGCACCGGGTCGGCGGGCGGCTCGCTGGGGCCCTCGGCGAACAGCTCGGCGAGCGGATCGCCGCCGGCGTCCTCGGCGGGGCCGGGCCCGATCAGCTCCAGGAGCTGGACGGCCAGCGAGCGGATGATGGAGATCTCGACGTCGTCGAGCGCGACGGTCGCGCCGCCGCCGGGGAGCGGTTCGAAGTGTCCGGGCATCTGTGTCGGTTTACTTCCGGTCCTGCTGGAGGGTGGCCCACAGTCCGTAGCCGTGCATCGCCTGCACGTCGCGCTCCATCTCCTCGCGGCTCCCGCTGGAGACGACCGCCCGGCCCTTGTGGTGGACGTCGAGCATGAGCTCGGTGGCCTTGTCCTTCGAGTAGCCGAAGTACGTCTGGAAGACGTAGGTCACGTAGCTCATGAGGTTGACCGGATCATTGTGGACGATCGTGATCCAGGGGACGTCCGGCTCGGGTACGGCGAAGGTCTCCTCCGCCGATTCGGTGCGTTCGATCTCTACGGGCGCGGGTGACGTCACAACAGCCATGCTGCCACGCACCCCAGAAATCGTCACACTGACGAAATGGGAGTACGCTTCGTCGTCATGAACACAGCGGACCTTGGGCTGCCGGTCGAAGTCCCGTCGACGGCGCTCTTCACGGACCAGTACGAGCTGACCATGCTGCAAGCCGCCCTGAAGGCCGGGACGGCCGAGCGGCGCAGCGTGTTCGAGGTCTTCACCCGCCGCCTCCCGCACGGCCGCCGCTACGGCGTGGTCGCGGGCACCGGCCGGGTGCTGGACGCGGTGACGAACTTCCGGTTCGACGCGGCGATGCTCGCCTTCCTGGGCGAGCGGGGGATCGTCGACGAGCCGACCCTGAAGTGGCTGGCGGACTACCGCTTCCAGGGCGACATCTGGGGCTACCCCGAGGGCGAGGTGTACTTCCCCGGCTCGCCGCTGCTGCGGGTCGAGGGCAGCTTCGCGGAGTGCGTGCTGCTGGAGACGGTGATCCTCTCCATCCTCAACCACGACTCGGCCATCGCGGCCGCCGCCTCCCGGATGTCCTCCGCCGCGGGCGGTCGGCCGCTGATCGAGATGGGTGCCCGCCGCACCCATGAGCTGGCCGCCGTCGCCGCGGCGCGCGCCGCCTACGTGGGCGGTTTCGCCACCACCTCCGACCTCGCGGCGGGCTTCCGGTACGGCATCCCGACCGTGGGCACCTCCGCGCACGCCTTCACCCTGCTGCACGACCACGAGCGGGACGCCTTCCGCGCCCAGGTCGACGCCCTCGGCGCGGACACCACTCTGCTGGTGGACACCTACGACGTCGAGGAGGCCGTCCGTACGGCGGTGGAGGTGGCCGGTCCGGGGTTGGGCGCGGTGCGGATCGACTCGGGCGACCTGCTGCTGGTCGCGCACCGGGTGCGGCAGCAGCTCGACGAGCTCGGCGCGACGAAGACCCGGATCGTGGTCACCTCGGACCTGGACGAGTACGCCATCGCCTCGCTGGCGGCGGCTCCGGTGGACGCGTACGGCGTGGGCACGCAGCTGGTCACCGGCTCCGGGCATCCCACCTGCTCGATGGTCTACAAGCTGGTCGCCCGCGCCGAGTCCGCCGATCCGGCCGCCGAGCTGGTGCCGGTGGCGAAGAAGTCCAGCGGCGGGAAAACCTCCGTCGGCGGCCGCAAGTGGGCGGCACGGCGGCTGGACAAGTACGGGGTCGCGGAGGCCGAGGTCGTGGGCACCGGGCCGGTGCCCGAGGAGCTGGCCGACCGGCAGTTGCTGGTGGAGCTGATCAGGGCGGGCGAGGTCGTCGCCCGCGAGCCGCTGGACGCGGCGCGCGAGCGGCACATCGCGGCGCGGGGCAACCTTCCGCTGTCCGCGACGCAGCTCTCCCGCGGGGAGCCCGTCATTCCGACGGAGTACCTGCACCTGCCCTCGGGTAGCTAGTGCGGGAGGCCGGAAGTCTCTAGGCTCGATTCCTTGGACCCCACTCGAAGGACACCACCATGCGCCGCGCCTTGATCGTCGTTGACGTGCAGAACGACTTCTGCGAGGGGGGCAGTCTCGCGGTGGCGGGCGGCGCGGACGTGGCCGCCGCGATCACCGAGCTGATCGGCCAGGCGGCCGGGTCCGGGTACCGGCACGTGGTGGCCACCCGTGATCACCACATCGCGCCGGGCGGTCACTTCGCGGACAACCCGGACTACGTCCACTCCTGGCCCGCGCACTGCGTCGCGGGCACGGAGGGGGTGGGCTTCCACCCCAACTTCGCCCCGGCGGTCGCCTCCGGCGCGGTCGACGCGGTCTTCGACAAGGGCGCGTACTCCGCCGCGTACAGCGGCTTCGAGGGCACGGACGAGAACGGGGCCACTCTGGCGGACTGGCTGCGCGGGCGGGGCGTCGAAGAGGTCGACGTGGTCGGCATCGCCACGGACCACTGCGTACGGGCCACCGCCCTGGACGCGGCCGCGGAGGGTTTCCGCACGCACGTGCTGCTGGACCTGACGGCCGGGGTGGCCCAGGAGACCACGGCCCGCGCCCTGGAGTCCCTCCGCGAGGCAGGCGTCCACCTGACCGGCAAGCCGGTGGTCAACGCGTAGTACGACCGCGCGGGCCCGGCTGTAGCTGGCCGCGCAGTTCCCCGCGCCCCTGGGTCGGCGAGCCTGGACGGAGTCACGTGCGTGAACCGGCGTCCACCTGGAAGGCTCCGGCACAGCTGACCCACCTAAGGGGCGCGGGGAACTGCGCGACCAGCCATGACTGGCCCGCACCCGAGGGGCTACGGCTGAACCGCAGAGGATCGCAGCGCCCTGATCGGGCGCCACAGGCCCGTGCCCTCGGTCGGGGCCGTGCGCCATATGAGGCCGTCGGGGTGGTGGAGGACCGCGGTCACCTCGTCGGGGGTGGGCGGGGCGGTGTTGCCGCGCAGGAAGACGGACCACAGGCCGAGGTTTCGCAGCCGGGTCAGAGCCTTCGCGCGATTGCCCGCGTGGACCAGGACCCGGACGCCGGCGGCGCCGTGCGGCAGGTTCACCGCCACCACGACCGTCCCACCGGGCAGCTTGCAGAATCCTCCTGCGGCCATGCGGTCACATCCCCGTTCAGTCAGGTGTCAATAAGCGGTCCACAGGACGCACCTAAACACGATCGGCGGCGACCCGCTAGGGGGTCACCGCCGATACGTCTCTGACCTGCGAAGATGTCGCTTACTTCGCCGCGGGGCCGACTTCCAGCTCGATCGTGGAGCCGTCGTCCGCCTGCTTCTTGATCTTGATCTTGGTGTTGGTGTCAGTGACCTTCACGCCACCGGTGGGGTTCGACGGGTCCCAGTACGTGTGGGTGCGGTCGTCGAAGACCGACACCCCGTTCTGCGCCTTGATCTTCGTCACCTGGCCCGCCTTGTGCAGCGTGATCCCGTCCGTCGGGTCCAGCGAGAACGGCGAGTCGTACGCCTGCATCCGGTTGCGCAGCAGCGTGCCGTCGGACCACTTCAGCGCCTTCGGGTGGGCGTCGACCGGCAGGATCAGACCGGTACCGGGGTGCGCGTCCGCGTTGGTGTTGTTGTCCGCCTGGGAGGTGTCCCACTTCCAGATCAACAGGCCGTCCTGGTACGGGTAGTGCTCCACCCAGTCGGGCCGCTCGGTGCCGGCGAAGCCGAAGTTGTACGGGCCGACCTTCAGCGTCTTGTCGTACGACACGTACTGGCGGTTCTCCGCGAGGTAGTACTGCGCGTACTCCTTGGTGAAGGAGGCGCCGATGCGGGAGAACCCGGTCGCGGCCCAAGCGGCGTCGGCCGACTCGGCGTTGTCGGAGAACAGCGGGGTGCCGTCAGCGGTGACCGTGATCTCGTCGGCCGCGAAGCCCTTGAGCGCCACGCCGCCGTCGGTCTGGTAGCGGAAGCGGAGCTGGATCTTCTGGCCCGCGTAGGCGTCCAGCGAGTACGACAGCTTCTTGTAGCCGTCGACCGTGCCGGTCAGCGCGGGCTTGTCGGAGCCGTCGCGCGGGATCGGCTGGCCGTCCACCGTGCCGTCCAGGGCGGTCCAGTTGGCGCCGTCCGTGGAGACCTCGGCGTAGAGGTAGTCGTAACCGGCCTCGATGTCGTACCAGCCGTCCAGGCCCAGGGTGGCCTTGGACTTGCCGGTCAGGTCGACCGAACGGGTCAGCGTGTTCTTGAGGTTGTCACCGCTGCCGCTCCACCACTGGGTCGCGCCCTGGGCCGGGGTGACGATCTCGGTCTTGACCGCCTTGTCCGGCAGCGTGACCAGCAGGGCCTGGCGGTACTTGGTGTTGTACTCCGCGAGACCGAGCTTGTGCCAGGAGGAGACGCCCGCCTTGGCGGTGTCGTAGGTCAGCCAGCCGAGCTGGAGCTTGTCCCACGCGTTCATGTCGCCGGGCAGGTCACCGATGGAGTCCTTGCCGGTGCCGAGCCAGGAACCGGAGGACATCAGGGTCCAGAAACCGGTGGAGTTGTCGCCGCCGGCGGTGTCGTACTCGTCCGGCAGACCGAGGTCGTGGCCGTACTCGTGGGCGAAGACGCCGAGTCCGCCGTTCTCCGGCTGGATGGTGTAGTCGCCGACCCAGACGCCGGTGTCGCCGACCGGGGCGCCGCCGAGCTTGTTGCCGGCCGGGCCGGTCGCGCCCGCGTCGGTGCCGAACGCGTACCAGCGGTGCGCCCAGATGGCGTTCTCGCCCTCGGCGCCGCCGCCGGCGGACTCGTCCTCACCGGCGTGCACGATCTGGAAGTGGTCGACGTAGCCGTCCGGCTCGTTGAAGTTGCCGTCGCCGTCGTAGTCGTAGCGGTCCCACTGGTCGTACTGGGCCAGGTCGGCCTTGATGGCGGCGTCCGACTTGCCGGCCGCCTTCTGGCCGGCGACCCAGGACTTCAGACCGTCGCTGACCACGTTCCACACGCTGGTGCAGTTGGTCTGGCCGCAGGCGTTGTTGCCGTAACGGGCCTCGTTGTAGGGGACCTTGACCCAGTCCGAGACCTCGCCCTCGACCGAGTAGCGGCCCGAGGACTGCTTCTCGTAGTACTTCTTCAGCGACTCGGTCTTGGCACCGGTGCCGAAGTAGAGGTCCTGGTAGTGCTGCTGGTTGTAATCCGCCTGCCAGGCAGTGGAGTTGTCCTTCGTGCGGTCCGGCGCGGCGATCTTGTTGTGCAGCGGGCCGGGGGTGCCGCCGAACTTGGGGTCCGTCTGGTCCCCGAACTCCACCAGGATGGTGAAGATCTTGTCGGTCTTCTCCCGGCTCAGCTCGACGTACTTGCTGTCGCCCTTCTTGCTCTTGAGCTGGACGACCTTGGAGCCGTTGCGCTCCTGCGCCGTGGCCTTGCCGGCGATGAGCTGGTTCAGGGCCTCCTGGCGCTGAGCCTCCTGGGTCTTGCTCAGCGGGCCGTCGAGGTCGTGCTCCCGCTGTCCGGCCGGGGCCGGGTCGTGCCGGTTCTCGGCGGCCGGGCGGGCCATCGTGCCGGCCTCGGCCACGGCGAACGTGGCGAAGGTGGCGGATGACGCCGCGAGGGCCACGCCTATCGCCGCGGCTCTGAACGTCCAGGGTCTGCTGGTCACTTGAGATCCTCCCCCGCGCCGCGCGCACGGCAGGAGGGTTCCGGACCTTGGAAGATTCCGTGCGCGCACGATCAACGCGTGTAGTCAAGTGCCGTAATTTGACTAGAGGTTCGCCAGAAAAGACAGACCTTGACTTGAGCAGGACAAGTGCACTATGCGGAGTTGGTGTCCGCTTTACGAACACGTGCTACGGCAGAACGGGCGCGTGCATCGACCCAGTTGGCGTGGGTCATGACTCCGTGCGCCCCCTGTGCACCGCCCCCTGGGGTGAGGCGGGGCTTACCTGGCACAGGACTCGGGCATGCACGCGAAGAGAGCCGAAACGGCGCCCCGCACTCCCCCTGCCCCCGTCTTCCGAGGACACGATTGCCATGCCTCGTCCGACCGTCGCACAGCTCGTCTACGGTTCCTGCACCGTGATCCTCTCCACCGTCGCCATGCTGGCCCTGTCCCAGACCGGTTCGGGCATCGGTGTCGCCGTCATCGCGCTGGCCGCGCTCGCGCTCGGGCTGCTGGTCGCCATGACGGTGCCGCTGCCCCGGCCACGCCCGGCCCGCTCCGCCGCCGCCACCGGGCCGGCGCCCGCCGAGCCCGCCCGGCTGTCCGAGCGCCGCCGCCCGGTCGGCGCCTCGGCGGAGTCGGTACGCGGCCGCGCGGCGTCCTGACCGCGGCCGCACACGCGGACCGCACGCAGATCACACGCCGGAGCGGCGGGCGGGGAAGTCCTCCCCGCCCGCCGCTCCGGCGCGCCGCGTCCCCGCCCGGTCAGGTGGTGGCGACCACCACCGTCTTCGCCGCCTTGTCGTGCAGACCCTGCTTGTAGGGGCGGTCGAAGTAGCTCCAGCCGCCGCAGATCGCGGTCCAGACGCAGGCGCAGCAGAAGGCGAACGGCAGCCACAGCACCAGCGCCCGGATCAGCGAGGACTGCCGGGAGGGGGTGGCGCCGTCGTGCAGGTTGGCCACCCGCATCTTGAACCAGCGCATGCCGAGCGTCTGTCCGGTGCGGGCGATCAGGATGGTGTCGTAGGCGACGTACAGCACGGCCGCGATGATGGACTGGCCGAGCGACTTGCCGACCTCCATCCGGTCGCCGTTCACGTCGTACTGGTGCACCCCGAAGGCCCAGGTCAGCAGCCAGACGGCGATACCGACGATGATCATGTCGATGATGCGGGCGACCGTGCGCTTGCCGCTGTCCGCGAGCGGGGGCATGCCGGCGAGGGGGTCGCCGGGGCGGCCGGGACCTCCGGGGCCGCCCCCGTACGGGCCGTCTCCGTAGGGGCCGCCTCCCCCGTAGGGACCGCCGGGGCCCTGCGGACCGCCCCCGTAGGGGCCACCCGCCCCGTAGGGGCCGCCCGACCCGTAGGGGCCGCCCGACCCGTAGGGGTCACCCGGCCCGTGGGGGCCGCCGCCCTGGGGCGGTGGCTCACCGCCGGGCGGTGGGGGCTGCTGGGCGCCGTACGGGCGGTCGTACGGCGAACCCGACCCCTGCCCCGGACCGGACGGGGGCCGCTTCCTCAGCGGGTCGTCGTCGGGGGGCTGCGGTCCGGACCCGGGGGGCGGTTCACTGCTCATGGCACCGAGTCGACCGCGAACGCGGGGCCGCCGCACCCGGCGGGCGGCCGTACGGGGGACCCTATTCGGCCACGAAGGTGTGCGCCGCCTTGTCGTGCCAGCACTGGCGCCACGGACGGTCGAACAGCCCCCACAGCACACCGATCACACCGATGACGAGGACGCCGGGCAGGCTGTAGACCAGCCAGCGGCGCAGCGCGGCCCCGAAGGACGGGGGCTGGTGCCCCTCGATGTCCCGTACCTGGATGCCGCACAGCCGCTTGCCCAGGGTGCGGCCCCAGCGGGCGGTCGGCAGCACCTCGTACACCACCCCGAAGACCAGCAGGACGCCGAGGACGAGGGCGAGCGAGACGCCGGTGGTGCCGTCGAGCAGCCAGACCGTGACGGTACGGCCGGACAGCCGGGCCGCCTCGATCTTGCTCTGCGTGTGGTCGACGGCGCGGACGCCCAGGGGTACGGCCGCGGCGGCCGTGACGGCGCCGATGAAGAGGTTGTCGATCAGGCGGGCGGCGAAGCGCTTGCCGAGTCCGGCCGGGCGGGCCTCCGCCTGGCGCCGGGCCGCCGCGAGGAACGGGTCCTCCACCGGCGGCTTCCACGGCGCCACGGGCTGCTCCTCGCCCGCCCCGGCCAGCTGGTGCACCTGCTGCGCCCAGGACGCCTGTCCGCCGCCGGGGCCGGGGGCGAGAGGGCCGCCGGCCTGTGCCTGGGGCGGGAGTACGGGGGCGAGTGAGGCGGAACCCTGCGGGGCGCCCGCCTGCGGCGGCGGTCCTGACCGGCGGGGGTCGGCCGCGCCCGGCAGGCCCTGCGACGGGACCGGCGGAGCCACGGCGGCCTGGGCGGGACCCGCAGCCGCCCGGGCGGGCCCACCGGCCGGGAAGGCGCCGTGACCCACGGGCCCTTGAGGCGTGGCGGCCCCGGCCCCCGAGACGGGACCCGCACCTCCGGCCGGGCCCGGACTCCCGGCACCCGGGGCCCCGGTGGAGGCGGCCCCGAACCGCCCGGCCGTACCGGGTGCCTGGGCGCCGCCCGCACCCGCCCTCGCGGCCCCGGGCCACTGGTCGCCCCCGGAGTCCCCCACCGCTCCCCGGACCTCGGGCCCCTGCCCCGCCGCGGCGTCTTCCGCCCGCACCCGGCGGAACGTCATCGTCCCGTCGTCCCGCGGGCCTCCCGCCGCGGGACCCGGCGTCGGCCGCCGGAACAGGAACGTGTCCGGCGGCGCCTCCCCCTGGACCGCCGAACCACCGGCGGAGCCGCCCTCCTCGAAGAAATGCGGGCCCGTCTCCTCCACAGGGGGCGTGTCGGGGCCGGAGGTTGACGGGGCGGTGAGCGGTTCGCCGTCCGCGGGGGCGGGGCGGCTGGTGCCGGGCACCCAGGCGGTGCCGTTCCAGTAGCGGACGTAGCCGGGGATGGACGGGTCCGGGTAGTAGCCCTCGCGGGGCCTGTCGTCACCGTGGGCCGGCGTAGGGGCGCTCATGTCCGTCGTCCCGTATCTGCTCGGGGGTGGAAGGGAGCCTCCACATCTATCAGACCCGGGGCGCCCCTTACCCCTCTCCGCCCGGAGCCGACCACTTCCGGGCGATCCCGGGGGCCTCCCGGCCACCGTGGGAGAAAAATTTCCGGGAACCCGCGTAATGACCGCGCCCCTGCCCCCTCTCTCCTGGCACGGGCCCGTCCGAGCGGCCCCCGGTCAGGTGAAGGAGACAGATCATGGAGCACACGGTGGTGGAGCGCGAACTGGAGCTGAGGCTCATCCTCTCGCCGGAGCGGAGCATCCCGGTACCGGCCCGGCTCGCGTACCGGTCGGACGACCCCTACGCCGTCCACGTCACCTTCCACGTCAACTCCGACTGCCCGGTGCACTGGACGTTCGCCCGCGAGCTGCTCGTGGAGGGGGTGTTCCGGCCGTGCGGGCACGGGGACGTGCGGGTGTGGCCGACGAAGGTGAACGGCCGCAGCGTGGTGCTGATGGCGCTCAGCTCGCCCGACGGTGACGCCCTGCTGGAGGCGCCCACCCCGCAGGTGTCCGCCTGGCTGGAGCGGACGCTGCGGGCGGTGCCGCCGGGCGCCGAGGCGGCGCAGCTCGGCATCGACGACGCGCTCGACCAGTTGCTGGCCCGGTGAGGCGCCCCGGCCCAGGTGACCGGGGCTCACGGTTACGGGGCTCGCGAGAACCCGACTCAGAAGAGCTTGCCGGGGTTGAGGATGCCGAGCGGGTCGAAGACGCCCTTCACGGCCCGCTGCATCTCCAGCCCCACCGGCCCGAGTTCGCGCGCCAGCCACTCCTTCTTCAGCACGCCCACCCCGTGCTCGCCGGTGATGGTGCCGCCGAGTTCGAGGCCGAGGGCCATGATCTCGTCGAAGGACTCGCGGGCGCGGCGGGACTCGTCCTCGTCAAGGGCGTCGAAGCAGACCGTGGGGTGGGTGTTGCCGTCCCCGGCGTGCGCGCACAGGCCGATGGTCAGGTCGTACTTGGCGGCGATCCGCTCCACGCCCTCCAGCATCGCGCCGAGCCTGGAGCGGGGCACGCATACGTCGTCGATCATCGTGGTGCCCTTGACCGCCTCCAGCGCGACGAGCGACATCCGCCGCGCCTGGAGCAGGAGTTCGGACTCGGCGGCGTCGTCGGCGACGACCACCCCGGTGGCCCCGGCCGCCTCGCACAGGGCGCCGACGGCGGCCAGGTCGGCGGCCGGCTCCGGGGTGTCGAAGGCGGCCAGCAGCAGCGCCTCGGTGGACTCCGGCAGACCCATCCGGGCGAAGTCGTTGACGGCCTTGACGGTGGTGCGGTCCATCATCTCCAGCAGCGAGGGCACGTGCCCGCCGGCCATGATCGAGCACACCGCGTCGCACGCCTCGGCGGCGGTGGCGAACTCGGCGGCCAGCACCAGTTGCCGGGGCGGCTTGGGCCGGAGCCCGAGCACGGCGCGGACCACGATGCCGAGCGAGCCCTCGGAGCCGACGAAGAGCCGGGTCAGGTCGTACCCGGCGACGCCCTTCGCCGTGCGGCGGCCGGTGGACATCAGCCGGCCGTCGGCGAGGACGACGTCCAGTCCGAGGACGTACTCGGCCGTCACCCCGTACTTGACGCAGCACAGGCCGCCGGAGGCGGTGCCGATGTTGCCGCCGATGGTGCAGGTCTCCCAGCTCGACGGGTCCGGCGGGTAGTACAGGCCGTGCTCCTCCACCGCGCGGGAGAGCACGGCGTTGACCACGCCCGGTTCGACGACGGCGATCCGGTCGACGGGGCTGATCTCCAGGATGCGGTCCATCTTGGTGAGGGACAGCACGATGCAGCCCTCGGAGGCGTTGGCAGCGCCGGACAGCCCGGTGCGGGCGCCCTGCGGGACGACCGGCACGCGCAGCGCGGTCGCGGTGCGCAGCACGTGCTGGACCTGTTCGACGGTGCGTGGCAGGACCACGGCGGCGGGGGCCCCGGCCGGGCAGAAGCTCGCCATGTCGTGCGCGTAGGAGGCGGTGACGTCGGGATCGGTGAGCACGGCCCCGGCGGGCAGCCCCGCCAGCAGCGCTTCGATGAGGGTCTCGGCGGGCGCGGTGTCGCCGTCACGGGGTGCTTCGATACGGCTCATGATCACAGCGTGGCACTCGGGGCCATCGGTGTGAACCCCGTACGCGCCGCCCTTGGGCCACCCGGATGTGCTCGTCATATTGACGCACAGTGAACGGCATGGCGAAGAGACAGTACGGCGACGCGCGGCCCGGTACGTCCCTGGTGGCCGAGCCCCCGCCGCGCGGCCCCCGGCGGTGGCTGCGCCGCACGCTGCTCACCGTGGCGGCGGCCGGGGCCGCGGCGGGCGTGGCCCTGACGCTGCTGCCGCGCGAGGCGCCGCAGCGGGCCCCGCACCGGCCCCCGGCACCCGCGCCCGGACCGCAGGCGCGCGCGCTGACGGCGGTCACCACCGGCGTCCCGGCGGCGCTGCCCGACCTGACGGAGCTGATCACCCGGCAGGAGAGCGGGGTACGGGCCCGCCCCGCCGACGCCCGCGCATGGGCGGTGCTCGGCGCGGCCTACGTGGCCCGGGCGAACCGCACCGCCGACGCGGCCGACCTCCCGCGTGCCGAGCGGGCGCTCGGCACCTCGCTGAGGGCGCGCGCCACGACGAACACGGAGGCGCTGGCCGGGATGACCGCGCTGGCCAACGCCCGCCGGGACTTCGCGGCGGCCAAGCGGTACGGGGAGCAGGCGCTGAAGCTGACCCCGAAGCGCTGGTCGGCGTATCCCCCGCTGATCGACGCGTACAACGGGCTCGGTGACTACACCGCCGCCCGGGCCACCCTGGACAAGCTGATGGCGCTGCGCACCGCCCCTGCGGACCGCCCGGCCGTGATGGCGCGGGCGTCGGCCGTGTACCGGGACCGGGGCTGGCGCGAGGACGCGCTGGCCCAGCTCACGGACGCGGCGGCGGCCGCCGGTACGCCCGCCGAGCAGGCGGCCTACCGCGCCGGGGTGGGTCAGTTGGCCTGGGAGCGCGGCGAACTCCCCGAGGCTCTGGCCCAGTTCACCGAGGCCCTCCGCCTGGACCCGGCCGAGGCGACGGCGGGCGTCGGCAAGGCCCGCGTCCTCGCCGCCCAGGGCCGCACCGCCGACGCGCTCACCGCGTACGGCGAGGCCCTGGCGAGGCGGCCGGACGCGGACGTCACGCTGGAGCTGGCCGAGTTGTACGAGTCGCTGAACCGCACCCAGGACGCCGAGGCGCAGTACGAGCTGGCGCGGAAGCGGGCGGAGAAGTCGGCCTCCGACGGCGTCGACGAGGAGCTGCTGCTCGGCCGGCTGGAGGCGGACCACGGAGACCCGCAGGAGGCGGTGGCCCGGCTGCGCGCGGAGTACCAGCGGCAGCCCGGCATCGAGGTGGCCGACGCGCTGGGCTGGGCGCTGCACCGGGCGGGCGAGGACCCGGAGGCGCTGAAGTTCGCCACCATCGCCACGGACAAGACCAAGGGCGGCGGGGTGCGCAGCGCGCTGCACGACTTCCACCGGGGCATGATCGAGTACGAGCTGGAGCGGTACGGCTCCGCCCGGCGGCAGCTGGAGGACGCGCTGCTGGTGAACCCGGCCTTCTCGCCGCTGTGGGCGCCCGAGGCGCGGGCCGCGCTGCGCGACATGGGCGAGGTGACCGCGGGGCCGCTGCCCGCCGACGTGCTGTGAGTCGGGGGCGCGACCGCTCCTCGCGCCCCCGACTCGGTCTGTCCCGAGCGGGACTACAGGTTGCCCCGCTTCTCCTGCTCCCGCTCGATGGCCTCGAAGAGGGCCTTGAAGTTGCCCTTGCCGAAGCCCATCGAACCGTGGCGCTCGATGAGTTCGAAGAACACCGTCGGCCGGTCCTGGACCGGCTTGGTGAAGATCTGCAGCAGATAGCCGTCCTCGTCGCGGTCGGCGAGGATCTTCATCTCGCGCAGCGTCTCGATCGGCACACGGGTGTCGCCGACCCACTCGCCGAGGGTGTCGTAGTAGGAGTCCGGGGTGTCGAGGAACTGGACGCCGGCCGCGCGCATCGTGCGTACCGTCTGCACGATGTCGTTGGTGGCCAGCGCGATGTGCTGGACGCCGGGGCCGCCGTAGAACTCCAGGTACTCGTCGATCTGGGACTTCTTCTTGGCGACGGCCGGCTCGTTGAGCGGGAACTTCACCTTCAGGGTGCCGTCCGCGACGACCTTCGACATCAGCGCGCTGTACTCGGTGGCGATGTCGTCGCCCACGAACTCCTTCATGTTCGTGAAGCCGAGGACGTTGTTGTAGAACGCCACCCACTCGTCCATCCGGCCGAGTTCGACGTTGCCCACGCAGTGGTCGATGGCCTGGAAGGTGCGGCGGGCGGGCGGCTCGACGATCGGGTCGGCGGCGACGAAACCGGGGAGGTAGGGGCCGTCGTAGCCGGAGCGCTCGACCAGGGTGTGCCGGGTCTCGCCGTAGGTGGCGATGGCGGCCAGGACGACGGTGCCGTGCTCGTCCTTCACCTCGTGCGGCTCGGTGAGGGGGCGGGCGCCGTGCTCGACGGCGTAGGCGAACGCGGCGCGGGCGTCCGGGACCTCGATGGCGAGGTCCACCACGCCGTCGCCGTGCTCGCCGACGTGCCGGTCGAGGAACTCGCCCCAGGGGGTGGCGGGGCGGATCACCGAGGTGAACACGAACCGGGCGGCGCCGTTCTCCAGGACGTAACTCGCGGTCTCGCGGCTGCCGTTCTCCGGGCCGGAGTAGGCGACCAGGCGCATGCCGAAGGCGCTGGAGTAGTAGTGCGCGGCCTGCTTGGCGTTGCCCACGGCGAAGACGACCGCGTCCATTCCCTTGACCGGGAAGGGGTCGGCCTGCCGGGCGGTGTCGGGAGTGTGCTGAGTGGTCTGCGTCATGCTCGAAGGGTGGCCCCGCTCTGCAAGGTGCGCAATAGTTCGCGTATTCGCTGGTCACTCTGTTCAGCCTTGCGGCGGTACCGGCGGGCTTTCTGTACAGGATGACCATCCGGGGAGGACGTCGTGGCGATCGATCATCTGGACGGGCAGATCATCGTGCTGCTGGCCGAGGAGCCGCGGATCGGGGTGCTGGAGATGTCCCGGCGGCTGGGGGTGGCACGCGGCACCGCCCAGGCGCGGCTTGACCGGCTGCGCTCGCGCGGGGTGATCCGGGGGTTCGGGCCGCAGGTGGACCCCTCCGCGCTCGGCTATCCGGTGACCGCGTTCGCCACGCTCCAGATCCGGCAGGGGCAGGGCGCGGACGTACGGGCGTACCTGGACGGGGTGCCGGAGGTGCTGGAGCTGCTCACCACGACCGGTACCGGGGACATGCTGTGCCGGCTGGTGGCCCGCTCCAACGCCGATCTGCAGCGGGTCATCGACCGGGTGGTCGGCTTCGACGGCATCGTGCGGGCCTCCACGGCGATCGTGATGGAGAACCCGGTACCGCTGCGGATCATCCCGCTGGTGGAGCAGGCGGCCGGGGAGTTCGCCGAGGGGGACTAGCAGCTGGGGATCTTGCCGGTGCCCTTCTCCAGGGCGACCAGGGAGTCCACGGCACCGTCGAGGTCGGTGACCGGGATCAGGCGCAGGCCCTTGGGGAGGTCGGTGTGGGCGTCGGCGCACTCGGCCTTCGGCACCAGGAAGACGGTGGCGCCGTCGCGCCGGGCGGCCTGCGTCTTCAGGGCCACCCCGCCGACCGCGCCGACCTTGCCGTCCGCGTCGATCGTGCCGGTACCGGCGATGGTGCGGCCGCCGGTGAGGTCGCCGCCGCCGCCGTCGCCGTCCAGCTTGTCGATGATGCCCAGGCTGAACAGCAGGCCCGCGCTGGGGCCGCCCACGTCGGCGAGGCGCAGGGTGACCTTCACGTCGTCGGGGTCCTTGCCCAGGTGGTCCAGGGCCGCGGTGGTCGCCGCGTCCTGCGACTGCCGCATCTGGGCCGTGTTGTGCTTCTCGATCTCCTTGATCGTGTCCCCGGTCGGGTACACCGCGTCGTACGGCATCACCGCACGGTCGCTGCGGAACCAGTTGTCGACCACCTGCCCGAGCGAGACCCGCGTACCCGGTGAGGTCGCCTCGATGGTCGTCATCCGCAGCTCGCCCGACGTCTTCCGGGTCTGCGCCCCCGTCACCGTGATCACGGGCGTCCCGTCGTTCTTCCCCAGCACGTTCGCCGTCATCCCCGGCTGAGCCACCGCGAACGGCAACGGCGCGAACACCGCGACGGCCACCAGCCCCACGACAGGCAGAGAGCACAGGGCGATGATCCGGGAACGCGAGAGACGTGAGAGCACGGGGTAAATCTAACGCGCGGCCGCCGCTCCGAGCCTGGCCGGTGCCTCCTACCTGAGCGCGTCCGCGACCTCGCGCGCCGCTTCCATCACGCGGCGGCCCACCCGCTCCGGGACCGCGTCGGTCAGCATGACGACTCCCACGCTGCCCTCGACGCCGGTGACGCCCAGGAGGGGGGCCGCGGCACCGCTCGCGCCGGCCTCGAGTTCGCCGTGGGTCAGGGTGTAGCCGGGGTCGGGGGCCGGGGAGTGGCGGGCGGCGAGGATGGCCTTGCCGGCGGCGCCCCGTTCCAGGGGGTGGCGGAAGCCCGCGCGGTAGGCGACGTGGTAGTCCGTCCAGGTCGGCTCGACCACGGCGACGGCGAGCGCCTCCGTACCGTCGACCAGGGTCAGATGGGCCGTGGCGCCGATGTCCTCGGCCAGCGAGCGCAGCGCGGGCAGCGCCGCCTCCCGTACCAGCGGATGCACCTGGCGGCCGAGCCGCAGGACCCCCAGCCCGACGCGGGCGCGGCCGCCGAGGTCGCGGCGGACGAGCGCGTGCTGCTCCAGCGTGGCCAGCAACCGGTACACCACCGTCCGGTTCACCCCGAGCTTGCCGGACAGCTCGGTGACGGTCAGGCCGTGGTCCGTGTCGGCGAGCAGCTTGAGGACGCGCAGTCCCCGGTCGAGCGTCTGGGAGGTCTCCGCGGTCACGACGCCCCCTCCTTCTGCGGTGAGGTCGGCGCCCTCCGAGCGGCGCGCGTCACCGAGCCCCGTCGGCGACGCGTATCAGAGGCCGCCGATCGGCAGGACGGCCCGGCGGCTGACGGGCCCGTCGCTTCACGGCTGCGCTCCGCGGCGGCGCTGCCACGGGGCGTGTGCGTAGCGGGACAGTAGCGAGCCGGTCCGCTCAGCGGAAGACTCGGTCCAGAATCCGGTCAGGGCCGATTCCGGCCTGCCAGTGTTCGTCCGCATACGCCCGGCGCGCGTTTCAGCGCATCCGGGTCGCCCACTCCCCCATCTTGGCGATGCGCTGCTTGAGCTGGCCGGCGGTCGCCTCCGCGCTCGCCGGGCCGCCGCAGACCCGGCGCAGCTCGGTGTGGATCACGCCGTGCGGCTTGCCGCTCTGGTGGACGTAGGCGCTGACCATGGTGTTGAGCTGCTTGCGCAGCTCCATCATCTCCTTGTGGCTGACCACGGGGCGCCGCTCGGCGGGCAGCTCCAGCAGGTCGGCCTCGGTGTCCGGCCGCTTCTTGCTGTGCGCGATCTGCCGGGCCTGCCGCTTCTGCAGCAGCAACTGCACCTGCTCGGGCTCCAGCAGTCCGGGGATGCCGAGGTAGTCCTGCTCCTCCTCGCTGCCGGGGTGGGCCTGCATGCCGAACTCGGCGCCGTCGTAGAGGACGCGGTCGAAGACGGCCTCGGACTCCAGCGCCTCGAAGGAGAACTGCTCCTGCTCGCCGGTGTCCTCGTCCTGCTGCTTGTTCGCCTCGTCCATCTCCTTCTCGGACTCGGCGTACGGGTCCTCCTCGCCCTGCTTCTTCGGCTTGTCGAGGGCGTGGTCCCGCTCCTTCTCCATCTCATTGGCGAAGGTCAGCAGGTCGGGGACGGTCGGCAGGAACACGGACGCGGTCTCGCCGCGCCGCCGGGACCGCACGAAACGGCCGACGGCCTGGGCGAAGAACAGCGGGGTGGAGATGGTGGTGGCGTACACGCCGACGGCGAGCCGGGGCACGTCGACGCCCTCGGACACCATGCGGACCGCGACCATCCAGCGGTCGTTGCTCGCGCTGAAGTCGTCGATGCGCTTGGAGGCGCCCGTGTCGTCGGAGAGGACGAGGGTGGCCTTGGTGCCGGTCAGCTCGCGGATCAGCTTGGCGTAGGCGCGGGCGGAGTCCTGGTCGGAGGCGATGACGAGGGCGCCGGCGTCCGGGATGGCCTTGCGGACCTCGGTGAGCCGCTGGTCGGCGGCGCGCAGCACGCTCGGCATCCACTCGCCGCGCGGGTCGAGCGCGGTGCGCCACGCCTGGCTGACCGCGTCCTTGGTCATCGGCTCGCCGAGCCGGGCGGCGATCTCGTCGCCCGCCTTGGTGCGCCAGCGCATCTGGCCGCTGTAGCTGAGGAAGATGACGGGCCGGACGACGTGGTCGGCGAGCGCGTTGCCGTAGCCGTAGGTGTAGTCGGCCGCGGAGCGCCGGATGCCGTCGTTGCCCTCCTCGTACGTGACGAAGGGGATCGGGTTGGTGTCCGAGCGGAACGGCGTACCGGTCAGCGCCAGGCGCCGGGTCGCGGGCTCGAAGGCCTCCAGGCAGGCCTCGCCCCAGGACTTGGAGTCACCGGCGTGGTGGATCTCGTCCAGGATCACCAGCGTCTTGCGCTGCTCGGAGCGGTTGCGGTGCAGCATCGGGCGGACGCCGACACCGGCGTAGGTGACCGCCACCCCGTGGTAGTCCTTGCCGACCGGGCCCGCGCTGTACTCCGGGTCGAGCTTGATCCCTATCCGCGCGGCGGCCTCCGCCCACTGCTTCTTCAGGTGCTCGGTCGGCGCGACGACGGTCACCTGCTGCACGACGTGGTGGTGCAGCAGCCAGGAGGCCAGCGTCAGCGCGAAGGTCGTCTTGCCGGCGCCGGGGGTGGCGACGGCGAGGAAGTCACGCGGCTGCTCCTGGATGTACTTGTCCATCGCCCCCTGCTGCCAGGCACGCAGCTTGCTGGCGGTGCCCCAGGGGGCCCGGCCGGGAAAGGCGGGGGACAGATGGTTCGAGGCGGAAGCGGCGGTGGTAGTCACGGTCTCCGGGGGTGGGGGCGTAGGGCAACTCGGCTACGTATGACAACCGGGCCACCCTACCGGCGCCGCCGGCTCCGCCGTGCTCGGACGGGGCGGCGGGCGGGACGGGTGGGACTGAGGTCACAGTGGGGGCGAGGGGGCCTGCGCTCAGCCCGGCGTCCGCAGTCGGGTGGTCACCCACGCCCCCACCAGCGCGACCGCCGCCATCGGCAGGAAGACCGCGGCGAAGGCGGTGGTGCCGGTGGAGCCCAGGGCGGCGAAGGCCGCGCCCGCCGCGGCGAGGAGGACGACGTTGGAGAGGGCGTCGGAGATCTGGAGGGCGGCGGAGTTGGCGCCTGCCTCGGCAGGGGCGGAGAGCTTGAGCAGGAGGACGCTGGTGGAGGAGATCACCAGGCCCATCCCGAAGCAGCCGAACCCCCACGCGACGGCGACGGTCCACACCGGCACGGCGGGTATGAGCACGGCGGGTGCGGTGGCGACGGCGGCGGCGACCAGCACCATCCCGAAGGTCATCAGCCGCTCCCGGTACGGCTCCATCCGGTCCCGCGACTGCACCCACGACGCCGCCGCCCACGTCAGCCCGCCGGCGGCCAGCGAGAACCCGGCGAGCGTCGGCGACAGCCCCCGCTGGGTGACGAGCATCAGCGGTACGAAGGACTCCGCCGCGATGAACGACCCCGCCGACAGCCCGCGCAGCAGCACCACGGAGGGCAGCCCGCGCGCCGCCCGGTAGGTCCCCCTCGGCAGCAGCCGCAGCACCGCGGGCACCAGCAGGGCGGCGCCGAGGATGCCGGGCACCAGGGAGAGCGGCCGTAGGTCCTGCGCCGCGTACTGCACGAGCCCGGCGCCCAGCGAGACGGTGAGCGCCAGCCGGATGCGGCGCCGGTCGAAGGCGGGGACACCGGCGTCGTGGTCCACGGGCCCGCCCGCCCGGCGCCGGATCTGCGGAAGGGCCAGGCCCAGCGGAAGCAGTACGAGCAGCGGGATGCCGAGGAACACCCACCGCCAGCCGAGGTGCTCCGCGACGGCGCCGGAGGCGAGCGGTCCGACGATGGACGGCACGACCCACGCGGCGGCGAATCCCGCCATGATCGCGGGCCGCAGCCGCTCGGGGTAGGCCCGGCCGACGACCACGTACACGGCGACGATCACCAGCCCGCCGCCGAACCCCTGCACCGCCCGCCCCAGGATGAACACCCACATCACCTGCGCGGTCCCGGACACCACGAGCCCGCCCGCGAACGCCCCGATCCCGCAGGCCAGCGCCGCGAGCGGCCCCCGCCGGTCCGCCCACTGCCCGGCGAGCACCATCCCGGTGAGGCTGGTGGTGAAGTAACCGGAGAACGCGAACGCGTACAGCGAGACCCCGTCCAGCTCCCGCGCCGCGACCGGCATCACGGTCCCGATGGCGGTCGCCTCGAAGGCGATCAGCAGCACGACGGACACGATCCCCACACTGAGCGCGCGATGCGCCCGCCCCAACACCCCGCCCCCGTCCTCGTGACGACCTATGGCGGAGACGACGCTGTCGGAAGAGTCAAGGGCGGCCATAGAGGCCAGGGTAAGACCCGTACCCGCGATTGACCCCTGTCGGAAGCCCCACCCGTTCTACGACCTTCGCCGTAGGCCCCCATCCCCCTGTGAACACCACATGGCAGTCACATTGCACCCCCTCGCCCACCCTTGCCCCCCTCCCCCACCCCGCCCTACGTTCATTCCACAGCACACGGCCGTGTGCCCGAGTGGCTCAGGGACTCGCCTGCAAAGCGAGTTACGCGGGTTCGATTCCCGCCACGGCCTCCGACCGGCCCGACAGGGGCGGCGCCTCCAGGAGAGGCGCCGCCCTTCTTCGTTGCCGACGACCGGGGCCCTCCGGTCCGGCCGAAGGGATGACCTGGCAGGCCGGGTCCGCCGGGCCACAAGCCGGCTGCGGCTCGCCGTGCCTAGGCTGGCACCGCTGCGGAAGGGCGGTGCCATGGATGCTGACTCCCTGACCAGGGCCGCGATCGAGGAGCATTGGCGGGCCTCGGAACGCGGGGACACCGAGGCCGAGCACGCCATCTACGCGACGGACGCGGTCCTGGACTACCCGCAGTCGGGTGAGCGGTTCCGGGGCCGGGCGACGATCTCGGCGCAACGTGGCGGGCACCCGGCCGACCGGCACTTCACCGTCCAGCGGATCACCGGCCACGGGGATCTGTGGGTGAGCGAGTGCCTCATCACCTACGACGGTGTGCCGTCGCACTCGGTGAGCATCATGGAGTTCGCCGACCGGCAGGTGGTGCACGAGACGCAGTACTTCGCCGGTCCGTTCGGCGCGCCCGCCTGGCGAGCCGCGCTCGCGGAGCCGATGCCGGGACGGACCGTCACCGGAGCCTGACTCCCGGCCTCGCTCAGGTCCGGCCGCGCCTGCCGTGTACGGGCGGCACCGCTCGGGGGAGACGGGACGCGCCGCTCAGAGGACCCCGCCCGCTTCGCCCCGCAGCAGCTCCGTCCAGTAGTGCCAAGACCCCCCGTCCGAAACCCCCGTAGGGTCCAGCACCGTCAGCGTGTCCAGCATCGCCGCCGCCAGCTGGTCGTACGCCAGGGTCGTCAGCTCGCCGGAGAGGTGGGTGTCGATGGTGCGTTCGTGGTGGAGGAGCCAGAGGGTGTAGGCCAGGGTGGAGACGTCGGTGTTGAGGGGGTGGAGGGTGGAGTCCGCGTGGGTGAGGACCGCGCCGGTCCGGCCGTCGAGGACGAGGGTCGTGTCCGGGGTGAGGGAGCCCAGGCGGATCAGGTGGTCGGGCTCGGACTCGTCCCCGTAGAACTCCGCGAGCGTCGGCAGCAGCAGCTCCGTGTCGACCACCTCCTCCGGCAGCCCCGTCTCGCGCAGGAAGCGCCGCGTCGGCTCGTGGGTGAGCGTGGGCGGGAAGTCGGTCTCCTCGAAGCGGGCCACGCGTCCGTGCCCGAACTCCTGGTCCAGCAGCCGCCCCGGCATCTCCAGGGCGAGCCCCGCCGACCCCGGCGCCACGGCCAGGGACAGCGGGCGGATCAGCGCCGCCGCCTTCCAGTACGGCGGGACCGCGCCGTCCGTCCCCGCCTCGAACAGCGCCAGCAGCCGACGGGACGCCTCACCGGCGACACCCGGCCCGTACTGCCCGGCGAGGGAGGCGAACCGGCCGCGCAGGCCCGCCAGTTCCTCGGTGACGGCGGCGAAGCGCAGCATGGTGGTGAGGGAGGGCGCGAAGGGCCGGGTGCGCGAGGGGTCGACGAGGTAGGCGGTCGTCACCTCACCCGTCGCGCCGTCGAGGAGTATCGACTCGCGCTCCATGCCCGCCGGGCTGAGCAGCTCCCCGATGACCAGCCGGTCCCGCAGCTCGTCCGCCAGCCGGCACGGGCCGTCGGTCGCGTCGGCGAGCCTGCGCAGCCCGTGCGCGCGCAGCGGGGCGAAGGTCAGCGGGCCGGTGGCCGGGGGCAGTCCGGTACCGGCGAGCAGCCCGCGGGTCGGCGCGTGCGTGACCCAGCGGTCCAGCTCGGCCTCGGTCAGCGTGATCGCCGTGACCTCGGCATCGGTCATGCTCATGGCTCGCTCCCCCGCGATCGGACTCGGTACGGCGGGCTCCGCGCGCGGCGGCCGTCCCCCGGCTCCGAGAACCCTCGGACTCCAAGAACCCTAGACCGCACCACTGACAACGCCCCGAGACGGAAGACGCACGGGGACGCGTCCGCGTTGCCTCACGGAAGCGGGTTCAGCCGAACGGGCGAGCCCAGCCGCGCACAAGGCGACCTCAGCCGGACGAACCCCAGCTCACCGCGCGTTGACCACGGCGGCCTGCGGCCGGATCGGCAGCCGGTTCACCGGCCGCCCCGTGGCCGCCCGCACCGCCGACGCGATCGCCGCGGGCGACGTCACCACCGGCACCGCGCTGACCGGCTTCGCGCCGAACGGCGCCACCACGTCCCGCTCCTCGACCAGCTTCACGATCCGGATGTCCGGCGCGTCCAGCGCGGTCGGCAGCGCGTACCCGGTGAGGTCGGGATGGCGGATCAGCCCGCGCGGCGTACGGAGGTTCTCGGTGAGCGCGATGCCCACGCCCTGCGTGACCCCGCCCTCGATCCGCGCCGCCAGCTGCGCGGGGTTGAGCACCCGGCCCACGTCCTGCGCGACCGCCAGCTCCACCACCCGTACCGAGCCCAGCTCCACGTCGACGTCGACCACCGCGCGGATCGCGCAGAAGGCGAGGCCGACGAAGGCGTCCCCCTGACCGGCGCCATCCAGCGGCTCGGTGGGGTGGGGGCGGCACTGCGCGGTGGCCCACAGCTCCTTGCCCTCCAGCGCCTCGGTGACGGTGGTGGAGAGCACCCCGTCGTACGAGGTGATCTTGCCGTCGGCGATCTGGAGCAGCTCGGTGGACATGCCGAACTGGTGTGCCAGCGGCTGCAGGAGCTGGGTGCGGACCATCTTGGCCGCCCGCTCCACCGCCCCGCCGGAGACCCAGGTGTGCCGGCCCCGGCAGCCGGGGCCGGCCGGGGGCTGGTCGGTGTCGACCGGCGCCACGTGGACGTCGTCGATGCCGAGCGTCTCCTGCACGATCTGCCGGGCCAGCGTGGTGAACCCCTGCCCGGACTCCACGGCGGCGCACAGCACGGTGGCGACGCCGTCGTGGACGCGTACGGTCGCGGTGGACACCTCGTCGGTGCCCTCCGCGCCGAGCATGTGCACCATGCCGAGGCCGTAGCCGACGCCCCGGCGCACCGCGCCCGGCTCACCCGCGCCCTCGGGGCCGCCGGGCAGCAGCCAGTCCTCCTCCGGGCCGTCCTTGGGCAGCGCCGGCAGCGGGAAGTCCCTCACCGCGGTGAGGAGTTCGGCCACGGGAGCCGGGCAGGTCACGGTCTGGCCGATGGGCAGCACGTCACCGGTGGCCAGGACGTTGCGCAGCCGCACCTCGGCCGGGTCCAGGCCCAGCTTCTTGGCCAGTTTGTCCATCTGCGCCTCGTAGGCGGCGCACACCTGCATCGCGCCCTCGCCGCGCACATGGCCGGAGGGCGGGTTGTTGGTGCGTACGGCCCAGCCCTCGATGAAGGCGTTCGGGACGACATAGGGGCCGCACGCGAAGGAGACCGCGGCGGCCAGGGCGTCGGCGGAGGTGTCGGCGTAGGCGCCCGCGTCCAGCAGGATCTGCGCCTCGACCTTGACGAGTCTTCCCTCGGCGTCCGCGTGGTGGCGGTAGCGCAGCAGGGTGGGGTGGCGGTGGGTGTGCCCGAGGAAGGACTCCTCGCGGCTGGCGGTGAGCTTCACCGGGCAGCCGGTGCGCAGCGCGAGCAGACCGAGCGGCAGCTGGAAGCCCTGGTCCTCCCGGTCGGCGGTGGCGCCGGGCACGCCGGTGACCACGATCTTCACGCGGTCGGCGGGCAGCCCGAAGCAGGCGGCGGCGGTGTTGCGGTCGCTGTGCGGGTCGGTGGAGGCGAGGTACAGCTCCACCCCGCCGTCCGGGCGCGGTACGGCGAGCCCGGCCTCGGCGCCGATGGGCGCGGGGTCCTGGCGGCCGATGCGGTACAGGCCCTCCACGACGATCTCGCCGGCCGCGTCGGGGTCGCCGTGGCGCAGCGGGATGTGCCGGATCAGGTTGCCGTCCGGGTGCAGCGGCTCGGCCTCGAAGGCGCGCTCGGGGTCGGTGACCGGGTCGAGGGGCTCGTACTCGACGATGACGGCGGCGGCGGCCATCCGCGCGGTGTCGGGGTGGTCGGCGGCGACGGCGGCGATGGGCTCGCCGTGGTGGCGGACCACCTCGGAGGCGAACACCGGCCGGTCCGGGGTGCCCCGGCCGTGCCGGGAGGTGCCGGGCACGTCCTCGTGGGTGACGACGGCCCGCACGCCGGGCATGGCGCGCGCGTGCGTGGTGTCGATGGACACGATGCGCGCGTGCGCGTGCGGGGAGCGCAGCACGGCGGCCCACAGCAGGCCCTCGGCCCACAGGTCGGCCGCGTAGGGGAAGGTGCCCTCGGTCTTGGCGCGGGCGTCGGCGTGGGGCAGGGAGGCGCCCAGGCCGTGCGGCAGCGGCTCGGCCGCGGGGGCTTCCGCCGCCGTGGTCGCGGTGGCGGCTTCGTCGCTCACGCCTGGCCTCCGTCCTGGCCGTGGTGCGGGTGGTGCGGGTGGTCCTGCGGGTCGTGCGGGGCGCCGAACGCGCCGAAGGCACCGGGCGCTTCGAACGCGGAGGGGTGCACCCCGCCGGAGCCGGGGCCCGCCTGGTGCGGGATGCGCGCGGTGCCGTCGTCCGGCTCGGCGTCGGCGCCGACGCCTGCCTCGCGCTCGGCGACGACGTCACGGACGGCGTCGAGCACGCCCCGGTAGCCGGAGCAGCGGCAGAGGTTGCCGCAGAGCGCCTGGCGGGTCTCCAGCTCGGTGGGGGCGGGGTTGCCCTCCAGCAGGTCGTGCAGGGTCATGGCGATGCCGGGGACGCAGAAGCCGCACTGCACGGCGCCGCACCGGGCGAGCGCCCGCTGGACGTCGGAGGGCTGCCCGCCGCTCGCCAGGCCCTCGACGGTACGGACCTCGCTGCCCGCGGCGGTGACCGCCGGGACCAGGCAGGAGGCCACGAGCCGTCCGTCGACCTGGACGTTGCACGCCCCGCACTCGCCCTGGGAGCAGCCGTCCTTGGCGCCCGCGAGGCCGAGGCGCTCGCGCAGCACGTAGAGCAGGGACTCGCCGATCCAGGCGTCGGTGACGGGCCGGTCGCCGCCGTTGACGCGCAGCACGTAGGAGGCGAGGGGATGTTCGTCCTGGGGCGGGGGCGGCGGTTCCTCGGTCTCGGCTGCCTCTTCGGCGAAGTCCGCCCCCACCTCGGCCGCCAGGGGCTCCTCCACGGCCTCGGGAGCCGCCTCGGGCTCCGGGGTCGCGTCCTCGTCCGACGGGCCGTCAGGGGCGCCCTCAGGGGCCTCCTCGGGGCTCTCGTCGCCCCCGGCGGGCTCGTCCGTCCCGGCAGGCCCCTCGGCCTCCGCGACAGGCTCGGGCTCCGCCGCGGCCTCGGGCGCGGCGGGCTCCTGCGGCCCCCACGCCCCGCCGATGGTGTCCGTGACCCAGGGCGCGGCCGCGCCGCCGGGGAGGACGGGCGGGGCGGCGCCCCACTGCTCGGCCAGCGCGGAGGTGGTGAACTCGCCCGACTCGTCGGGCAGGTCACCCCCGGCGACCGGCACGGACCACTGCCCGGTGACGTCGTGGCCGGACGTGGCCGCGGTCTCCTCGGGAGCCCAGTGCCCCTGCGCCCCGGGCTGGTAGGTGAACCGGTCGTCACCGTGCGGCTGCCGCGCCGGGACGGTGTCCTGCGCGGACCACTGCTCCTGGGCGCCCCACGCGTCCTGGCCCTCGGGCGGGGTCGTTATCCGGGGCGGCACATAGCCGTGGCCCGGCGCGGCCAGCGGGCTGTCCCCGGCCAGCAGGGCGTCGATGCCGCCCTCGGGGAGCTGCACGAACGCGGTCGCGCCGTCGTCGTACTCGCCCTGGGGCAGCGGGTTCCAGCGTCCGCCGCCCTGGGGCGTGTCGTCCTCGTGTCCGCGCTGGTCGTCGGTCACGACAGCGCCCTCCCCAGTGCTCGTCGTGCCAGCGCGGCGACGGTGCGCCGCAGGTGCAGTACCGCGGGCGGCAGCGGGACGACCGTGCCGTCCGGCTCCGGCACCGGGTCGGGGATGCAGGCCGCGGCGACGTACTCGCCGAACGCCTGCAGGGCTTCGGGGACGAGGACGCGGTCGTTGTCCCAGTCGATGAGCTGCGCGACCCACTGCTCGGCGTCCAGCGGGCGCAGCGGCATCGGCGCTATGGCACCGACCGCGCACCGCACTCCGCGCCGGGCGGGGTCGAGGACGAGGGCGACGGAGGCGACCGAGCGGCCGGGCCCGGTGCGTCCGGTGGCCTTGAGGAAGACCTGGGGGGCGTGCAGCAGCGGAACCCGGACGTAGCCGATGAGTTCGCCGCCGCGGAGCATCTCGACCCCGGCCAGCAGGTGCGAGACGGGGACCTCGCGGCGGGCGCCGTCCGGTCCGGCGACGATCAGCGTCGCCTCCAGCGCGGCCAGCACCGGCAGCGCGTCGCCGGTGGGCGCGGCGGAGGCGATGTTGCCGCCGAGGGTGCCCGCGTTGCGGATGTGCGGAGGTCCGGCGGCGCGCGCGGCGGCGGCGAGCGCCGGGATCAGCGCGGCGAAGTCGGGCCGGCCCATGCGGGCGTGGGTGAGGCCGGCGCCGAGCAGCGCGTGGCCGTCCTGGTACTGCCAGCCGCGGATCTCGCTGATCCGGCCGAGGCCGACCAGCGCGGCGGGCCTGAGCTGCCCGGAGTTGACGGCCGCCATGAGGTCGGTGCCGCCGGCGACGGGGACCGCGGCGGGCATGGCGGTCAGGGCCGCCACCGCCTCGTCCAGCGTCGTGGGCAGCGTCACGGCCTGTGCCGCCTGCGGTGCGTGCGTGGTCAAACCGGCTGCCCCTTCCCGCTGCCCCACCTGGTCGCGCCTGTGCTGCCGTACGGTACGTGCTGACAGGGCGGACGTGGCAACTCTGGCACATCTTCGCAAGGCTCGGACGCGCGGGTCGGCCAAGGGGTGTTGACCCACTCCATCGGGCGGATGGTCCCGTTTACACCAGCATCTTCGGGTGGGTCCGATTGACCCTCTTCGGTGATGTCACGGGCGGTTGTCCCGTTACGCGCCCGGGCGGGCGTCCGGGGGCGCGGGGGCCGGGAACTCCGGCTCGGCGGGCGGTCCGGCGAAGGGCCGGCCGGGCACGTCGGGGCGCCGCTGCCAGGGGTGGGGGCCGCCGGGCGGGCGGTAGGCGACGCCGAGGGCGTCCAGTCGCCGGTAGTGGGCGCCCATCCGGCGCTCGAAGTCCGCGAGGTCGCGCTCCGCCGGGGCGGGCAGCGGGCTCCAGGCGACCTCGGCGAACGCGGCGAGCCGGGGGAAGACCTGGTAGTCCACGCGCCCGGCGTCCTCGGTCACCTCGGTCCACATGTTGGCCTGGGCGCCCAGCACATGGCGGGCCTCCTCCGCGGTGAGGCCGTCGGGTACGGGCTCGAACCGGTAGACGTCGGCCAGGGTGCGGACGTAGCCGATGGGCACGGGTTCGTCCTCGCCGGGCGCCTGCCGGTGGTCGAGGTACACGTGCTGCTCGGGGCACATCACCACGTCGTGCCCGGCCCGCGCGGCGATCCGGCCGCCCCGGTGCCCGCGCCAGGAGGAGACGGCGGCGCCTGGCGGCAGCGGGCCGTCGAGGATCTCGTCCCAGCCGATCATCCGGCGCCCGCGCGCGGCCAGCCAGGCGCCGAAGTGGCCGGCGAACCAGGAGCGCAGCCCGTCCACGTCCGCGAGTCCGAGTTCGGCGGCGCGGGCCCGCGCGGTGGCCGACTTCCGCCACTGGTCCGGCGGGCACTCGTCGCCGCCGAGGTGCACGAAGGGCGACGGGAACAGCGCGAGCACCTCCTCCAGCACGCCCTCGTAGAACTCGAGGACGGCCTCGGTGGGGGCGAGGACGTGCGGGGAGATCCCCCAGTCGTCCCGGACGGTGACGGCGGCGGTGTCGACGGCGTCGGTGTTGCCGAGTTCCGGATAGGCGGCGATGGCGGCCTGACAGTGGCCGGGGAGATCGATTTCCGGGACGACGGTGATATGCCGTTCGGCGGCGTACGAGACGATCTCCCGGATGTCGTCCCGGGTGTAGTGGCCGCCGTGCGGCTTCTCCGTCCAGAGGGAGGACGAGCGGTGGCCGAATCTGGTCCGCGCGCGCCAGGAGCCGACCTCGGTGAGCCGGGGGTGGCGCCCGATCTCGACGCGCCATCCCTGATCGTCCGTCAGGTGCAGGTGCAGCACGTTGAGTTTGTGCGCGGCCAGCAGATCGAGATAGCGCAGCACGCCTTCCTTGGGCATGAAATGCCGGGCCACGTCGAGCAGCAGGCCGCGCCAGCCGAAGCGGGGCGTGTCGCTGATCCGCACGGGCGGCAGCCGCCAGGTGCGGCCGGGCAGCGGAGCGCGCCGGAAGGCGTCGGGACCGAGGAGTTGCCGTAGCGTCTGGGCGCCCCAGAACAGCCCGGCCGGACCGCCGGCGCGCAGGTCGGCGCCGGTTCGCGTGACGTCGAGCCGGTAGCCCTCGGGGCCGAGCTCCCCGGTGAGACGCGGGTCGGCGGTGAGCCGTACGGCACTCTCGCCGGCGCCGCCGGCCGGGGTCAGGGGGAAGCCGGTGGCCGCGCCCAGGGTGGCGCGCAGCCAGCGCGCGGTGCTCTCGGCGCCCTCCCCCGCGGCGATCAGACCGGTGCCGGGGCCGAGCGTGAATCCCTCGCCCGTCCCCCGGTACGCCTCGACCGGCGCCGGAATCACCTCGTGAATCCCACCGGTCAATTCAGCCCCCGCAATACCTCGGCGCACAGCCGGAATCGGCGTCAGGGGGACGTTGCCCCGGCGCCCGGTGAAACACACGTGAAAAGCACGGGGAAGGGTGCCGGGGAGAATCCGCGAGGGAGCGGGGTGGAGCGGGACGGGTTACTTCTTGTCCTTGTCCCCGCCCTTGTCGCCACCGCTGCTCATGGACTCGTAGATCTCTTTGCACATGGGGCAGACGGGGTACTTCTTCGGGTCGCGGCCCGGCACCCAGACCTTGCCGCACAGCGCCACGACGGGGGTGCCGTCCAGGGCGCTCGCCATGATCTTGTCCTTCTGGACGTAATGGGCGAAGCGCTCATGGTCGCCGTCGCCGTGGGACGTCTGCGGCGTCGGCTCGACGAGGGTCCCCGTACCAGTCCCGCGCTCGGGCTCAAGAGTGCTCATAGCCCCAAGGGTACTGAAGCTCACGGCCATCAGTTGAGCGACGGGTCGTCCGGATACGTGGCCACCATCGCCAGGTCTCCGCGCTGGCGTCGCAGCACCTCGCGCCACAGCCGTTCGGGCTCCGGGGAGGAGATGTCACCGGGCTCGGACTCGACCACGTACCAGGCGCCCTGGTCCAGCTCGTCCTGGAGCTGGCCCGGCCCCCAGCCCGCGTACCCGGCGAAGATGCGCAGCGCGCCGAGGGCGGAGGCGACCAGCTCGGGCGGGGTCTCGAGGTCGACCAGACCGATCGCGCCGTGCACCCGGCGCCAGCCGAGCGGGGCCGCGCTCTCCCCCTCCCCGCCGCCGGGGACCACGGCGACGCCGAGCGCGGAGTCCAGCGAGACGGGGCCGCCCTGGAAGACCACGCCGGGCTCGCCCGCCAGGGCCGCCCAGCCGGCCAGCACGTCCCGCACGTCCACCGGGGTGGGGCGGTTGAGGACCACGCCCAGGGAGCCCTCCTCGTCGTGGTCGAGGAGGAGCACCACCGCGCGGTCGAAGTTCGGGTCCGCCAGAGCGGGGGTTGCCACGAGCAGCCGCCCTGTGAGCGAGGACACCTCGGTCATGCCAGACATGATCCCGCATCCCGGGCCCGCGTGGGGGCCGCACGGCGCATGAACAGGGAGCACGTCCGTACGGAGGGGCGGCGGTCCGGTGACCCGACGTGCCTGCGGGGAAACGGTTCGTGTTGTGACACGGCTGGCGGGTACTCGGGCTTACGGGCGAAGGGTGATCGGCGATTACCCTGTCTCTCCGGCCCCTGCGCAAAGTGATCGGCCGACCCCTGCCCGACTCATCGGAACGCGAGATTCATGACCGTCAACGACGATGTCCTGCTTGTCCACGGCGGAACCCCGCTGGAGGGCGAGATCCGTGTCCGCGGTGCGAAGAACCTCGTGCCGAAGGCCATGGTCGCCGCCCTTCTGGGCAGCGCGCCCAGCCGCCTGCGCAACGTCCCGGACATCCGAGACGTGCGGGTCGTGCGCGGCCTGCTCCAGTTGCACGGCGTGACGGTACGGCCGGGCGAGGAGCCGGGCGAGCTGATCCTGGACCCGACGTACGTCGAGAGCGCGAACGTCGCCGACATCGACGCCCACGCGGGTTCCAGCCGTATCCCGATCCTGTTCTGCGGCCCGCTGCTGCACCGCCTGGGCCACGCCTTCATCCCCGGCCTCGGCGGCTGCGACATCGGCGGCCGGCCGATCGACTTCCACTTCGACGTGCTGCGCCAGTTCGGCGCGACCATCGAGAAGCGGGCGGACGGTCAGTACCTGGAGGCCCCGCAGCGGCTGCGCGGCACGAAGATCGACCTGCCGTACCCGTCGGTGGGCGCCACCGAGCAGGTGCTGCTGACGGCCGTGCTGGCCGAGGGCGTCACCGAGCTGTCCAACGCGGCCGTGGAGCCCGAGATCGAGGACCTCATCTGCGTACTGCAGAAGATGGGCGCGATCATCGCCATGGACACCGACCGGACGATCCGCATCACCGGTGTGGACTCGCTCGGCGGCTACAACCACCGCGCCCTCCCGGACCGCCTGGAGGCCGCCTCCTGGGCTTCCGCGGCGCTCGCGACCGGCGGCAACATCTACGTCCGGGGCGCCCAGCAGCGCTCGATGATGACGTTCCTGAACACCTACCGCAAGGTCGGCGGCGCCTTCGAGATCGACGACGAGGGCATCCGCTTCTGGCACCCCGGCGGCCAGCTCAAGTCCATCGCGCTGGAGACGGACGTGCACCCCGGCTTCCAGACCGACTGGCAGCAGCCGCTGGTGGTGGCCCTCACCCAGGCCACGGGCCTGTCCATCGTCCACGAGACGGTGTACGAGTCCCGGCTCGGCTTCACCTCGGCGCTGAACCAGATGGGCGCCCACATCCAGCTCTACCGCGAGTGCCTGGGCGGCTCGGACTGCCGCTTCGGCGCGCGGAACTTCCTGCACTCGGCGGTCGTCTCAGGCCCGACCAAGCTCCAGGGCGCCGACCTGGTCATCCCCGACCTGCGCGGCGGCTTCTCGTACCTCATCGCGGCCCTCGCCGCCGAGGGCACCTCGCGCGTCCACGGCATCGACCTGATCAACCGCGGCTACGAGAACTTCATGGAGAAGCTCGTGGAACTCGGCGCGAAGGTCGAACTGCCGGGCAAGGCGCTCGGCTGACGGGCCCCGCACACGCAAATGGGCGGCCCCCCTGGTGACAGGGGGGCCGCCCATTTCGACTTCGCCCACTGGGGCGCGCCCCGTGAGGGGCGCGGGGAACTGCGCGACAAGCCACGGGCGGCCCGCAGATCACGACGACGCCCAGTTGCCCGGTGCCCCGAGCGGAGCGCTTACTTGCCCTTGGCGGCTTCCTTGAGCTTCGAGCCCGCGGAGACCTTCACGCTGAAGCCGGCCGGGATGTTGATGGGCTCACCGGTCTGCGGGTTGCGCGCGGTACGAGCGGCACGGTGGGTGCGCTCGAAGGTCAGGAAGCCGGGGATGGTGACCTTCTCGTCGCCCTTGGAGACGATGTCGCCGACGACCTCGGCGAACGCGGCCAGCACGGCGTCGGCGTCCTTGCGGGTCACCTCGGCGCGGTCGGCCAGCGCGGCCACCAGCTCACTGCGGTTCATGTTCTTACTCCCGTGTTCTTCTTGCCAATGAGGCGTGAGGTGAGATCGATGCCGATGCGCTCGCGCCCAGAGACGCATCCTGCCCCTACCTGCGGCGGGAAAGCCAATCCGGCACCCGCAGGAGTCATGAGACCACCCTGGGGAGTCACAGGAAAAGCGCCTGCCCCGCCGACACCCTAGAGGGCGTCACGACCGGGGAACCGACGACTCGCCGTAGGGGAGGCGGCGTCGGTCCCACAACCTCCCCGACCCTACGGCAAGCGCTGCTAGGACGCCGCTCCGGCCGCCTTTGCGGCCTCCCGGACGGCCCCGGCCACCGCGCCCGCGACCTTGTCGTTGAAGACGCTGGGGACGATGTAGTTCGGGTTCAGCTCGTCCTCCGTCACCACGTTGGCGAGGGCCTGCGCGGCGGCGAGCATCATCTCGGTGTTGACGGTGCGGGACTGGGCGTCCAGCAGGCCGCGGAAGACACCGGGGAAGACCAGCACGTTGTTGATCTGGTTGGGGAAGTCCGAGCGGCCGGTGGCCACCACGGCGGCCGTCTGCCGGGCCACGGCGGGGTCGACCTCGGGGTCCGGGTTCGCCAGTGCGAAGACGATCGCGCCGTCCGCCATGGCGGCCACGTCGGTGCCGTCCAGGACGTTCGGGGCGGAGACCCCGATGAAGACGTCGGCGCCGCGCACGGCCTCCTTGAGAGTGCCGGTGAGCCCCTCGGGGTTGGTGTTGTCCGCGATCCAGCGCAGCGCGGAGTCCGCCGGGGCGTCGACCAGGTCGCCGCGGCCGGCGTGCACCACGCCGTGGATGTCGGCGACGACGGCGTTCTTGACGCCCGCGGCCAGCAGCAGCTTCAGGATGGCCGTACCGGCCGCTCCGGCGCCGGACATGACGACCCGGATGGACTCCATCGAACGGCCGGTGACGCGCAGCGCGTTGGTGAGCGCGGCGAGCACGACGATGGCGGTGCCGTGCTGGTCGTCGTGGAAGACCGGGATGTCCAGGGCCTCGCGCAGCCGGGCCTCGATCTCGAAGCAGCGGGGCGCGGAGATGTCCTCCAGGTTGATGCCCGCGAAGCCGGGGGCGATGGCCTTGACGATCTCCACGATCGCGTCGGTGTCCTGGGTGTCCAGGCACAGCGGCCAGGCGTCGATGCCGGCGAACCGCTTGAACAGGGCCGCCTTGCCCTCCATGACCGGCAGCGCGGCCTTGGGGCCGATGTTGCCGAGGCCGAGCACCGCGGAACCGTCCGTCACGACCGCAACGGAGTTGCGCTTGATGGTCAGGCGCCGGGCGTCCTCGGGGTTCTCCGCGATGGCCATGCAGACGCGGGCCACACCGGGCGTGTAGACCATGGAGAGGTCGTCGCGGTTGCGGATGGGGTGCTTGGACTGCATCTCGATCTTGCCGCCGAGGTGCATCAGGAACGTACGGTCGGAGACCTTGCCGAGGGTGACGCCCTCGATGTTCCGGAGCTCCTCGACGATCTCGTCGGCGTGCGCGGTGGAGCTGGCCGCGATGGTGACGTCGATCCGGAGCTTCTCGTGCCCGGAGGCGGTGACGTCGAGGCCGGTGACGGAGCCTCCGGAGGACTCGACGGCGGTGGTGAGCTGCGATACGGCCGTTCCGCTCGCGGGCACCTCCAACCGGACCGTCATCGAGTAGGAGACGCTGGGCGCCGTTGCCATGGCCGACTTCCTCTGCTTTCACCGTGTCGCGTGTTGTGCCGTCCGATCGTCGCACCTACCGCCGAGTACGTGGTAGTCGGCTCCGATTGCGGACGTTGTGTTCTCGGGCCGTCGCCCAAGACGAGAGGCCCACGTCACAAAGGACGTGGGCCTCTCGCTCACTTTCACGACACCGACCCGCCATGCTCGCCTCGCGGCAAGTGGTCGCTCGTAGCGACGAAGGTTGGGCCCGGGGGCTTGGATCGGGCCGGTGTCACGACAAGGCTAACAAACGCACCCCCAGGGGCATTCCCCTGTGCGCGGGGTTCTCGGAAACTGCGCCCGTTCAGTCCCGCAGCAGGTCCGGGACACGGGCCGCGTCCGGCTCGTCGCGGTCGCCGGAGACGACGGTGAGCTGCTGGGTCGCACGGGTGAGGGCGACGTACAGCACGCGCAGGCCGGCCGGGGACTCGTCGGCGATCTCGGCCGGGGAGACGACCACGGTCGCGTCGTACTCCAGGCCCTTGGCCTCCAGGCTGCCGAGGGCGACCACGCGGTCCCCGAGCCCGGCGAGCCAGCGGCGGGCCTCCTCGCGCCGGTTCATGGCGACGACGACGCCGACGGTGCCGTCGACCAGGGAGAGCAGCCGGTCCGCCTCCGCGCGGACGGTGGCGGCCAGGGAGTCCCCGGCGACCTCGAAGCGCGGCTGGACGCCGGTGGAGCGTACGGCGCGGGGGGACTCGGAGCCGGGCATGGCGAGGGCGAGCACCTTGGCGGCCAGCTCGGCGATCTCGGCGGGGTTGCGGTAGTTGACGGTCAGCTCGAAGCGGCGCCGGGGTCTGGAGCCCAGGGCCTCGTCGCGGGCCTCGGCCGCCTCGTCCGGGTCGGACCAGGAGGACTGGGCCGGGTCCCCGACGACCGTCCAGGTGGCGTGCCGGCCCCGGCGGCCGACCATGCGCCACTGCATCGGGGTGAGGTCCTGCGCCTCGTCCACGATGACGTGCGCGTACTCGGTGCGCTCCTGGGCGAGCCGCTCGGCGCGCTCGCGCTGGGTCTCCTCCCGCACCGGCATCAGCTCCTCCAGGCCGGTGAGCTGGTCCAGCGGGTCCAGTTCCCGCTTCTTGCGGGGGCGGGCCGGGGCGCCGAGGATCGCCTGGAGTTCGTCCAGCATGGCGATGTCGTGCACGGAGAAGCCGTCCCGCTTCAGGGCGCGGGCGACCTTGCGGACCTCGCCGGGGTTGAGCACCCGGCGGGCCCAGCGGCCGAGCCGCCTCTCGTCGGCCATGGCGGCGAGGACGCCCCTGGGGGTCAGCTCGGGCCACCAGGCGTCGAGGAAGGCGATGAAGGAGTCCTCGTCGGCCACGTCCTCGTCGAAGGAGGCGCGCAGCTCGGCGGCCAGCTCGGGGTCGGTGTGCCGGCCGGAGGCGCCGGACTTCGCCCACAGCGCGTCCAGCAGCAGTTTGCGGGCGCGCGGGCGGAGCAGGTTGACGGGGGCGGTGCCGCCGAGCGCGGTGCGGCGGACGGCCTCCAGCTCCTGGGCCTCCAGCTCCAGGCGGCGGCCGAAGGCGACGACGCGGAGCCGGTCGGGAGGGGCGTCGGTGCCGAGTTCGAGGGCGCCGCGCGCGGCCCGGCGCAGCACCTTCAGCATCCGGTACGAGCCCTTGGCGCGGGCGACGGCCGGGGAGTCGTGGAGCGTGGCCTCGACACCGTCGACCAGCGAGCCGATCGCGCGGATGGCGACCTGGCCCTCCTCGCCGAGGGAGGGCAGCACGCCCTCGGTGTAGGCCACCAGCAGCGGGGTCGGCGAGACGATCAGGATGCCGCCCGCGTAGCGTCTGCGGTCCTGGTAGAGCAGATAGGCCGCGCGGTGCAGGGCGACGGCGGTCTTGCCGGTGCCGGGGCCGCCCTCCACGTAGGTGACGGAGGCGGCGGGGGCGCGGATGACCCGGTCCTGCTCGGCCTGGATCGAGGAGACGATGTCCCGCATGGTGTGCCCGCGCGCCTGGCCGAGGGCGGCCATCAGCGCGCCGTCGCCGATGACGGGCAGCTCCCCGCCGTCCAGGGTGGCCTTCAGCTCGGGGCGCATCAGGTCGTCCTCGACCCCGAGGACGCGGCGGCCCTTGGAGCGGATGACCCGGCGCCGCACGACCCGGCCGGGATCGACGGGGGTGGCGCGGTAGAACGGCGCGGCGGCCGGCGCCCGCCAGTCGATGACCAGCGGCGAGTAGTCCTCGTCCAGGACGCCGATCCGCCCGATGTGCAGGGTCTCGGCGATGTCGGCGGTGTTGTCGGGGCGCACGGCCCCCTCGGCGGGCTCGACGGCGGTGTACGCGCCGTCCGGTCCCTTCTTGCCGTCCTTGCCCTGGAGCAGGTCGACCCGGCCGAAGAGGAAGTCCTCGAACTCGTTGTTGAGCCGGTTGAGATGGATGCCGGCCCGGAAGACCTGCGCGTCCCGCTCGGCCAGCGCGCCCGGCGTCCCCACATGGGCGCGCTGGGCCGCGTCGTGCATCAGGAACTCGGCCTCGTGGATCTTCTCCTCGAGCCGCCGGTACACCCGGTCCAGGTGTTCCTGTTCGACGCTGATCTCTCGGTCCCGTACGGAGTCGTTCGCGCCGTTAACCGAGCCGACCGCGGAATGCTGAACCTGAGCGGCCACCGGGCCCCCTTCTGACGTGCTGGGCAGCCGTCAACCGTACGCGAAGAGGACCCGGCAAAGCTACGCGGGCGTGATTTCAGACAGCCACTAGGCGTCCACTTGGACCAGCTTCCTGCCGTCCAGGGTCATGACGTCGAAGTGGGCGATGTCGCCGGGCTGGAGAGCGGTGCCGCCCCCGATGAAGAGGGGGTTGCGGGCCTGCTCGGTCTTGGCGTCCGGGAGGCCGTAGCCGTCCTTGGGCACGCTCCAGGAGCCGAGCGTCTGCCGCTCGCCGTTCTTGCCGACCGCGATCAGGGAGCACTTCAGCTCGCCCTTGACCCCGCCGAGGCGCAGCACCGCGTCGGTGCCCCACGCCTTGCCCTGCAGGGCGACGGTCGCGGAGACGCCGGTGCCGGCGTCCGTGCCGGTGACCTTGGTGGGCAACTGGTCGAAGTGGTCCTTGGCGGAGGCGGCCAGCGGGGTCGCCGTCTGACTCGTGCCACCGCCGCTCACCGACATCACGGCCACCGGGCCGCCGATGATCAGCGCGGCCGCGGCCGCGACCAGGTAGAAGCCGCGGCGCCGCTTGCTCGCGCGCCGCTCGGCGACCTCGTCGACCAGCTTCTCGACCAGCCTCGGGGTGGGCCGCGCGGACAGCGACTCCCCGATGACCGGGGTGCTGCCGGTGCCCGGCAGGTCGGCGAGGGCGGCCAGCATGGGCTCCATCCCCGCGAGTTCGTCCAGTTGCTGGGCGCACCACTCGCAGCCCGCGAGGTGCGTCTCGAAGGCGGTCGCCTCGGTGTCGTCGAGAATCCCGAGGGCGTAGGCGCCGACGGTCTCGTGCTCGTTCGGCACCGGAGATCCCTGCATGGGGCCAGACATACCCGTACTCCCCGCGCCGAATCCTCGCATTCCCCCGTACACACCCATCACGCCGTCACCCCCCGCTCCTCCAGCGCCAGCTTCATCGATCGCAGGGCGTAGAAGACCCGTGAGCGGACCGTGCCGCTGGGTATCCCGAGGGTCTGGGCCGCCTCGTTGACGGTACGCCCCTTGAAGTAGGTCTCGACGAGCACCTCCCGGTGGGCCGGGGTCAGGTCGTCGAGCGCGTCCGTCAGCGTCATCAGCCACAGCGCCTTGTCGATCTCGTCCTCCGCGGGGATGACCTCCAGCGGCGACGGATCGACCTCCTGCGGCCGGGCCTGCCGGCTGCGGTGGCCATCGATGACGATGCGCCGGGCGACCGTCACCAGCCAGGGGCGTACCGAACCGGTCGCCCGATTGAGCTGGCCGGCGTTCTTCCAGGCACGGATGAGCGTTTCCTGTACGACGTCCTCGGCGCGCTGGCGGTCACCGGCGACCAGCCGGAGGACATAGGCGAGGAGCGGTCCGGCGTGCTCCCGGTACAGGGCACGCATCAACTCCTCGTCGGGTTCCGACGACTGTGAGGGCTGCGAGGACATGCGATGTCGGGCCCTCGATCCACGTTCATTGGCCACGGCCGCATCCTTGCGCACGCCCACCTCCGGTGTCCGGGGCTTGCCCCCGTCGGTCGCTCGCCCCTTCGTACGGGGCGGGAGGCGCGGTTGTTCAAGGTGAGGTGGTGTTTTTCTCAAGGGTGGTGTGACGAGCGGGACATGCGCGCACATTCTCACCGCGCGATCTTTACATTTCCGACACGGCGTCAAGTGAGCTTGCGCTGCCCTGACTGATGGTCAGGCAAACCTCGTGTTGCCCAAATCACACGGCTCAAGTGAATGTGCCTTTCCGGCACTTGGGCCGTACCCGGACGTTCAGGACCGGGCGAGCGCGACCCGCCTGCGGTGCCGGGCGACCCGCTCACGGTTCCCGCACACCTCACTGGAGCACCACCGCCTGCGGCGCCCGCGCGAGGTGTCGAGGTACAGCAGGGAGCAGCCGTCCGACGCGCATTCGCGCACGGCCGCCCGCGCCAGGGGGTCGGTGAGGAGGTCGATGGCGTCGCGGGCGAGGAGGGAGAGGAGGGCGGCGGCCGTGGGCGGCTCGGCCAACTCCCCGACGAGCGGCCCGTTCTGCCTGGCGACGGCCCGGACGGCGGGGGGTGCGGCGGCGCGGGCGGCGCGGTTGACCCGGTCCAGGGAGTCGTCGGGGGCGCGGGGGGACCGCAGCAACCTCTCGGTGTGCCACCGCAGTTCCCGGAACCGCGCGACCCATCCCCCGTCCGCCGGCACCGGGTCGGTCCCCGCCGGCACCAGCCCGGCCGCGACCACCCAGGCCGCCAACTCCTCCGCCGTACCGATCCGTTCCCCGGGATGCGCGGTGGCCAGCAGGTCCAGGCAACTTCGCCCGGCGTCGAATCGGGGCGTACCGAGTGCCATGCGCTGCGTCACCGCCTGGGCAGGAGGGCGTCTTCTCGCTCCCCTCCACAGTGCGCCTTCCGACCGGCGGCCGGAACCCCCCGTGCCCCGGCCCGGTCAGGCCGCGCGGTGGCGGCTGGCCGGGCGCGGGCGTCCGTCCGGCCACAGCCGGGGCCTGCGTCTGGCCGCCAGGTCCTCCGCCCAGCCGAAGGTGACGACGCAGGCGCAGATCAGGGCCCAGGTGAGGGCGAGGACGGGCCAGGGGCTCTCCAGGAGCCAGGGGCACTTCTCGTCCAGGACGTCGTAGCGCCAGAGCTGGTCCCAGAGGGTGGAGGCGATCAGGATGCAGAGGTTGTGCCAGAGATAGATGGTCACCGCGCGGGAGTTGAGCAGGGTGACCAGGCGGTCGAAGGGGCGCAGCAGGCGCGGCCACTCGGTCCAGACCGGGCTGATGTGGAGCAGGAGCAGCACGGTGGCCAGCGACCAGAGGGACTGGGCGAACGGGATGTCGTCCAGGTCGTGCCCCTGCCGGAAGCCGTGCGTGAGCGCGTACCAGAGGCCGAGACCGGCGACGACCGGGGCGACGGACGGCACCGCGTAGCGCGGGACGCGCTTCAGGACCCCCTGCTGGTGGGCCATGCCGAGGACCCAGCAGGCGCCGAAGGTGCCGAAGTCGGTCAGCGCCGACGGGACGCGCTCGCCGGGGAGCTGGAGGTGGCCGAACTCGAAGGCGGCGGCCAGCGCGACCGGTGCCAGCACGGTGGTCCACGGGATCGCCTTCAGCGCCCTCAGCAGGAGCGGGGAGAGCAGCACGAACCACAGGTAGGCGCGGAGGTACCAGAGGGGTCCCGCCAGTTCGGCCGCCCAGTCGGGGCCGAGCACCCCGTGAACGCCGGGGAGCGTGCCCGCGTACGGCGGGTCGCTCAGCGGCAGCACCCAGAAGCCGAGGTGGACGAACCACCAGCCGGGGTGCCCCTCGGCGTCCGGACGCCACCCCTGGAGCACCATGCCCAGGACCCCGATCGCCCCCAGCAGCCAGAGCGGAGGCAGCAGGCGGCGCAGCCGGCCGCGGACGACGTCCACGGCCGGGCGCTTCAGGGAGCGGGCCATCAGGTTGCCGGCGAGGGCGAACATCACGCCCATGGACGGGAAGAGCACGGGCAGCCAGGCCCAGCCCATGAGGTGGTAGAAGACCACCCGGAACAGGGCGACCGCGCGGAGCAGGTCGAAGTAGCGGTCCCGGACCGGGGCACGCCGCTGTACCGGCTCGGGAGCCACCTCGGGAGTGAGGGCCGTCGTCATCGCAGTGCTCCTTCGGCCGGGACCGGGGCCGACACCCCGCCCTTGCGGCGGAGCTTCTGCCAGCGCAGCCGGCCGCCGGTGAGTGCCGTGATCCAGGACTGGAGGAGCACGACGTACATGAGCTGGCGGTACAGGAGTTGCTGGAGCGGCAGGGAGATCAGCGGGGCGAGCCGCTCCCGGTCCAGCGCGAAGGCGTAGGCCGCGCAGACCGCCTGGACGGCCAGGACGGCGAACCAGGACGCGATCGTCTTTCCGGTCGGGCCGAAGACCAGGCCGTAGACGAGGAACAGGTCGATCAGCGGGGCCAGCAGCGGGGCGACCACCATGAACAGCGAGACCAGCGGCAGTCCGACCCGGCCGAACCGTCCGGACGGCCCGCGTTCCAGCACGGCCCGGCGGTGTTTCCAGATGGCCTGCATGGTGCCGTAGGACCAGCGGTAGCGCTGGGACCACAGCTGCCGTACGGACTCCGGGGCCTCGGTCCAGGCGCGGGCCTTCTCCGCGTAGACCACCCGCCAGCCGTCGCGGTGCAGGGCCATGGTGATGTCGGTGTCCTCGGCGAGGGTGTCGTCGCTCATCCCGCCGGCCCGCTCCAGCGCGGTGCGGCGGAACGCGCCGACGGCGCCGGGGATGGTGGGCATGCAGCGCAGCACGTCGTACATCCGGCGGTCCAGGTTGAAGCCCATCACGTACTCGATGTGCTGCCAGGCGCCGATGAGAGTGTCCTTGTTGCCGACCTTGGCGTTGCCCGCGACGGCGCCGACGCGTGGGTCGGCGAAGGGCTGCACCAGCTCGCGGACGGTGGACGGCTCGAAGACCGTGTCGCCGTCCATCATCACGATCAGGTCGTGAGCGGCGTTCGCCAGGCCCCGGTTGAGGGCGGCGGGCTTGCCCGCGTTGTGCTGGCGGACCACCCGGACGCCGGGCAGCGCGAGCCCCTCCACGATGCGGGCGGTGCCGTCGGAGGAGCCGTCGTCGACCACGATGACCTCCACCGGGTGCTCCCCGCCGACCAGGGAGCGCACGGTGTTCTCGATGCACTTGGCCTCGTTGTACGCGGGGACCAGCACGGTCGCCGGTTCGGTGACCGGCTCCGGGCCCCAGCGGAAACCGCGGCGGCGGGTGCGGCGGGCGTGCGCGGCGGACAGCAGCAGCATCAGCCCGAACCGGCCGAAGACCAGGACGCCGACGACGGCGAGGCCCACGACGAGCCCGGCGGTGATGCCGTCGGCCGCCTTGACCAGCGCGATCCACGCCTTGCCGGTCCACAGCCCGACCCCGGTCACAGGCGTGTCGGCGCTCGGCGCGTCGAGCGCCTGGGTGAGGGTCTGGAAGCGGTAGCCCTCGGCCTGGAGCCGGGGCAGCAGGGTGTCGATCGCCTGGACGGTCTGGCTCCGGTCGCCGCCGGAGTCGTGCATCAGGACGACCGCGCCCCTGCCCTTCGCGGGCGTGGCCCGGCGGATGATCTCCTCGACCCCCGGCCTGCGCCAGTCCTCGCTGTCCCGGTCGTTGAGTACGACGAGATAGCCCCGCCCGCCGACGTACCCGGCCACCGGCCAGGACCGGTCGTCCATCGCGGAGGCGAAGGAGGAGTACGGGGGCCGGAACAGCGAGCTGCGGATGCCGGCCGCGCCCGCGAGGGCCAGCTGCCCCTGGGACAGCTCCCAGTCGACCCTTCGCTGCGACTGGTAGGAGAGGTCGGGGTGGTTGAAGGTGTGCAGGCCGACCTCGTGCCCCTCGGCGACCATGCGCCGGACCAGCTCGGGATGGCGGGAGGTCATGGTGCCGGTCACGAAGAAGGTGGCCCGCGCGTGGTTCCGCTTGAGCGCGTCCAGGACCCGGGGCGTCCAGGTCGGGTCGGGGCCGTCGTCGAAGGTCAGCACGATGCGCTGCTTCGGCACCCGGAGGCTGTCGGTGCGCGGCCCTCGGGTGTCGATGACGGGGCCGCCGTCGGTGACCCGGGCGGGTACGTGCCCGTCGGGCGCCTCGGGGCGCACGCGGTGGTCGGCGAGGATCTCGTTGTGGACATAGCCGCGCAGCATGAGCATGGCCAGCGTGGCGAGCAGGAGCAGGAAGGCCAGCAGCGGGCGCAGCGGGAGCCGGCGGCGCCGGGGCAGCGCCCGGCGGGCGGTTCGCGGAGTCATCGGAGGTTCTTCCGGTGTCAGGACGCGGCGGGACGGCCGGCCGAGCCCTGGGGCTGCGGGCCGCCTCCGCCTGCCGGGGACTCGGTGGCGGCCGGACTGGGCGCGGTGGTGCCGGGCACCGGGGACGCCTCGGTGGACGCGGTCGCGGTGGGCGTCGGCTGCGGGCTGCCGCCGCCGGGCGCCGGTGGCGCGGACCGCCGGGGCGTCGGACTCGTGGCGGCGGGCGGCCGGGCCGCCGTGGTGCCGGCGGCGGCCGGGCTCCGCCGTCCCGGTACGGGCACGGCGGCGACGGTGGCCGGTGCGGTGCCCGGCGCCGCCGGTCCCCTGCCGGTGCCGGGGCCGGGGCGGTCACCGCCGCCGGGCGCGGCCGGGGCCGAGGCGCTGGGCACGGGTGAGGAGTCGACGCGACTCGCCGGCCTGTCCTCCTTCTGCGGCACCGGCAGCCAGGGCGCGTCGGAGCTGCCGGAGAGCAGGGTGACGCCGATGACGACGGCGTATCCCGCGCAGAGCCCGGCGACCAGCAGGCCGAGGCGGCGGAAGGTACGGTTGCGGCGGCCGGACTCGTCGACGAACACCGGGCGGTCCGAGGCGTCGGCGCCCTCGGGACCCTCGGCCTGGACGGAGTCGAGCTGGACGGTCACCTCGTGCGGATCGTGGGCCCCCGCGGCGGACCGGGTGGGCAGCAGCGCCGTCCGCTCGGTGCCGGACCGGGCACCGGAGGGTCGGAACTCGGCCGCCGTGACATGGGCCCCGGAGCGCGGGAGCAGAGCTGTCGCTTCGGCCCCGGCGAGGGCGGCCGGGCCGCCCCGGAGTATCTCCGTCGCGGCGAACACTCCTGCGTCGGACGGGCGTACGACGCGTGGGAACGCGGCGCGTCCACCGCCGGGCCGGTCCCCGCGCGGTGGCGCGAGGTCCGCTTCCGCGACGGTTCCGGTTTCCGGAAAAGCCTGGGTCCGACCCCCTGTGACCTGCATGTCTCGTGCCGCCGAGGCCACGTCGGGCCATTCCGGTCGGCGTTCTTCCCGCCACTGTTCCATGTGCGCGCATCCCCCCACGGGACTGTTCCGGGGTGCGCCGGCGAGCCCGAGCACGCGCCGGCCGGACCAGGCCCCCACCCGGTCCGAGCGCCCCCCTCTACCCCAGTGCTCGGGTCCCCGAATGTAGCGCAAGGTGAGTTCGCGTGTGCTCGGAGTGTCAGAACGGGCGGCTCATCACCTCGAAATCGGTGGCCGGAATCCATCGGTCACCGGGCGGCGAAAGCCACCTTTCGGTGCGCGCCAGCTCGGCCGCCGCCGCCTTCAGCGCGTCGAGCGCGGGATGGACCAGCCCCTTCCGCCACACCAGCGAGACGGGCGAAAGCGGAACCGGATCGACCAGCGGCCGCAGCGCCGCGCCGGACATGGCCGGAAAATCCACCACAGCGAGCACCGGCATCCGGCTCGCCGCCATCACGCGGGCGAACTCCTCGGCGCCGAGAACCACCGGATGGGGTGGCGCGAGCCGGATGCCGCGTCCCTCGAAGAGCTGACGCGCCAGCTCGGTCCACTCCCGCGTGCCCGGGTTGCCCGCGCCGGCGTACACCGCCTCTCCGGCGAGCGCCCCGAGCGGCACCTCGGGCAGCGCGGCCAGCGGGTGGTCCTCGGGCAGCAGGACCGCCATCTGCTCGTAGCGCACGGGCTGTTGGTCGAGGCCGGAGCGGAGCGCCGGGTCCAGACCGGCGTAGCGGCCGAAGGAGACGTCCAGCCGCCCGGTGAGCAGGGCGGCCGCCGCTCCGGTGAGCCCGCGCTCGTAGCGGGCCAGCAGCTCGCACCCGGCGGCCAGTTCACGGGCCCGGAGCAGCACCCGGTGGGCGGTGAGGGGGCCTTCGGAGTTGACGTCGACCAGCAGCGGCCGGGCGGTGCCGAAGGCGGCGAGGAGGTCGTCCTGGGCGGCCAGCACCCGCCGGGCGTGTGGCAGCAGCCGCTCGCCGTCCGCGGTGAGCGTCACCTGCCGGGTGGTGCGGACGAACAACTCGGCACCCAGCTCCCGTTCGAGCCGCCGTACGTCCCGGCTGAGCGCCTGCTGGGCGACATGGAGCCGCACGGCGGCACGGGTGAAGTGCAGTTCCTCGGCGACGGTCACGAAGGCGCGCAGCAGCCGGGGGTCGATCGCGGGAGGCATGGCGGTGAACTTACAACGGGAGCGCGTGAATCGGGGCGGAACAGGTGTTGGACCGGCGGCCGCCGCACGGGAGAGCGTGAGCGGCATGTCCACGCAGACCGCACCCGCCTACCGCCGTCTCTTCGCCCGCCCCGGCGCCCTCGCCTTCACCGCCGGCAACCTGCTCGCCCGCCTCCCGGTGGGCATGGCCGGGGTGAGCGCGGTGGTGATGATCGCCGGGGCGCGCGGCTCGTACGCCCTGGCCGGGGCGGTGAGCGCGACCGGCCTGGTGGCGAGCGGGCTCGCGGGCCCCTGGCTGGCCCGGCTGGTCGACCGTCACGGACAGGCCAGGGTGGCCCGGCCCGCGACCCTGGTGGCGGTGCTCGGCGCCCTGGCCCTCCTGCTGTGCGTGCGGTACGACGCCCCCGACTGGACACTGTTCGCCGCGTACGCCTCCTGGGCGGCCACGCCCAACGTGGGCGGGCTGTCCCGCGCCCGCTGGGCCCACCTGCTGCGGGACGACCCCGAGGCCCGGCACACCGCGAACTCCTTCGAGCAGGCCGCCGACGAGCTGTGCTTCATGCTGGGTCCGGCTCTGGCGTCCTTCCTGACCGGCACCTTCTTCCCCGAGGCGGGCACGCTCGCCGGGGCCGCGCTGCTGGCGGCCGGGATGCTGGTGTTCACCGCCCAGCGCGCCACCGAGCCCCCGCCCAGCACCGGCAGCCGGGCGCCGTCCCCGCTGCGCGCCCCCGGCATCCGGCCCCTGCTGGTCTGCTTCACGGCGACCGGGGCGGTGTTCGGTTCGATGGAGGTCGTCACGGTGGCCTTCGCCGACGCCCAGGGGCGGCGCGCGCTGGCCGGGGTCGTGCTCGCCCTCCAGGCGGCGGGGTCCTGCGCGGCGGGCCTGCTGTACGGGGCGCTGCCTCCGGGGCCGGCCGCCCGGCGGCTCGGGTGGTGCCTGCCCGCCATGGCGGCGCTGATGACGCTGCCCTGGCTCGCGGCCGCCACCGGATCGCTCCTGGTGCTGGCCGGCGCCCTGCTGGTGGCGGGCACGGCGACCGCGCCGACCATGGTCACCGCGATGACGCTGGTGCAGGAGCGCACGCCGGAGAGCCGCCTCAACGAGGGCATGAGCCTGGTGGTGACCGCGCTGCTCACCGGCATCGCCTGCGGCTCGGCCTCCGGCGGCTGGGCGGCGGACCGCCTCGGCGCGGGCGCGGCCTACGCGATACCGGCGCTGGCGGCCTGCGCGGCCTGCCTGCTCGGCTGGGCACTGCGGGTCACCGGGCACGAGCGGGTCACCCGGTGAAAGACGAAGGCCCCGCCGCTCAGAGCGACGGGGCCTTTGCCCACATGGGTTCCGAAGGCCCGAGGGCCTCCCGATCGTGGAGATGGCGGGAATCGAACCCGCGTCCACCGGTGCAGAAACAGGGCTTCTCCGTGTGCAGTCCGCTTCGATTTTCTCGGCCCCGGAGATCACGCGGACAAGTCTCCGACGGGCTCAGTCACTGTTAGATTTCCCTCTTCACCCCGTGACCGGGATCAAGGTTTAGTTCCCTAGCTGATGCCAGGATCCGGGTCGGGAACAGCCCCGGGCTGACACTTCGCAAGTCGCTACTTAGGCAGCGAGGGCGAAGGAATCGCGCTTGGTGTTGGCGATTATTGTTTGCGACATATGGTTTACGAGATCATTGCCGCTTCCTCGACACGCTTCCCCTGCTTCGACATCCGCTGTCGAAACCGATCATCCCCATGTTGTTTTTTCAATGCCCCCCGCAGGAGGCGGCGCACCCTCGATGGGGTGCTGTGCCATCGTACGTGACCAACGCGGGAGTGTGCCAGCCTATTCCCGCCGGCCCGGTCAGCCGCCGCGCTGCTTGCGCTTGGCGGCCGCGATGGCCCGGTCCGACTCGCGCCGGTCCTGCTTCTCGCGCAGGGTCTGCCGCTTGTCGTACTCCTTCTTGCCTCGCGCCAGTGCGATCTCCGCCTTGGCGCGGCCGTCCTTGAAGTACAGGGCGAGGGGCACGATCGTGTGGCCCGTCTCCTGCGACTTCGCCTCCAGCTTGTCGATCTCCTCGCGGTGCAGCAGCAGCTTGCGCTTGCGGCGCACGGCGTGGTTGGTCCAGGTGCCCTGGCTGTACTCGGGGATGTGGGCGTTGTGCAGCCACGCCTCGTTCCCGTCGATCTGGACGAAACCGTCCGCCAGCGAGGCCCGGCCCTGGCGCAGCGACTTCACCTCGGTGCCGGACAGCACGATCCCGGCCTCGTAGGTGTCGATGATCGCGTAGTCGTGCTTGGCCTTCTTGTTCTGGGCGACGAGCTTGCGCTTGCCGTCCTTGACCCTGCCCTTGGCGGAGGCCGCCCCGCCCTGCTTGGGCTGGGACTCCTTCGGTACGTACATTCCCTTACTCATAGTGCCGCCCATTTTCGCACCATGGAGGGGGGCGAAGGGAAGCGGATTAGGGGTGAGGTCAGGGGAGGGTCAGGGGGCTATCGGGGATCGCCGAGACCGGTGAGAACCGTTTCCGCGCGTTTCAGGGCGCTCGGGCCCGGCTCCAGGTCCGGGGTGATGCCCCGGCCGTCGACGGCGTGGCCGGAGGGGGTCCGGTAGTGGCCGACGGTCAGCTCGGCCACCGAGCCGTCCGGCAGCGCGGTCGGCATCTGGACCGAGCCCTTGCCGAAGGTGCGCGAGCCGATCACCACGGCTCGGCCCCGGTCCTGGAGGGCGCCGGTCAGCAGCTCGGCCGCGCTCATCGTGCCGCCGTCGACCAGGGTGACCAGCGGGCGGGTGGTGTCGCCGCCGGAGGCCGCGTGCAGGGCGCGCTGGGCGCCGTCCACGTCGTAGGTGGCGACCAGGCCGCCGTCGAGGAAGCAGGAGGCGGTGGCGACGGCCTCGGTGACCAGGCCGCCGGAGTTACCGCGCAGGTCGAGCACGACCCCGCTGCCGGCCGGGGCGCGCCTGACGGCGTCCCGTACGGCCTTGGCGGAGCCCTTGGTGAAGGCCGACACCCGGACCACGACGACCCCGGCGACCGGGTCGGTGACGGTCACCGGGTCGGTGGAGAGCCGGGCGCGGTGCAGGGTCCGGGACCAGGAGTCGGCGCCGCGCTGGATGCCGAGGGTGACCGGGGTTCCGGCGGAGGCGTCGTCGGCGTCGCCGCGCAGCAGGGAGACCACCTCGGTGACCGGCCGGCCGTCGACCCCGCGCCCGTCGACGCTGCGCAGCCGGTCCCCCCTGCGGATGCCCGCGTCGGCGGCGGGCGAGTGGGACCGCACACGGCTCACGGTGACCCGCCCGTCCCGGGCGCGCCTGGCCCACAGTCCGACGCCGGTGTACTCACCGTCCAGGGAGTCGCGGAACTCGGCATACTCGTCCTCGGAGTAGACGGCGGCCCAGCGGTCCCCGCTACGGCTGACGGCCTGTTCGGCTGCCTCGGTGGGCGACTCCCCCTTCGCCAGCGCCTCGGCCGCGGCCCGGCGCACATCCTCGGGAAGCGGTTTCCCGATGGCCCGACCACCCCCGGCCGCAAGGGCGTTGGCGTCCGGGCGGCCGGTCTGCGCGGTACCCGGCAGGCAGTTGGTGACGGCCCCCGCGGTGAGCGCACCGGCGAACACCAATGTCAGGGCGGCCCCGCGGCGTTTGCGGCGGGGCTGGCGGAACAGGGCGCGGCCTGACATGGCGGTGAGTCTAGGACAACGAGAAGGGCCGTACAGACGGATGCCTGTACGGCCCTCTTGGCATGTGTCACACCTTCAGGTACTTGCGCAACGCGAAGAACGCCGCCAGGGAAGGCATCAGCACGCTGGTCGCGAGGATCAGCGGCAGCTTGGTCAACACCGAGTCCCAGCCGATGAAGTTGATCAGCGTCAGCTTGCTGGACAGGGCCATGCCGTGGTCGATGGTGAAGTACCGGCCCAGCACCAGGAAGACGCACGCGAGGCTGCCGCCGATGAGTCCGGCGACCGCAGCCTCCATGATGAACGGCGCCTGGATGTAGAAGCCGGAGGCGCCGACCAGCCGCATGATGCCGGTCTCCCGGCGGCGGCTGAACGCGGACACCCGCACGGTGTTGACGATCAAGAGCAGCGCGACGAACAGCATCAGCGCCATCAGGAACAGCGCGGCCCGGTTCATCAGGTTGAGCAGCTGGAAGAGGTTGTCGAGGATGCTCCGCTGGTCCTGCACCGACTGCACACCGGCCCGCCCGTTGAACGCGGTGGCGATCACCTGGTACTTCTGCGGGTCCTTGAGCTTGATCCGGTACGACTCCTGCATCTGGTCCGGCGTCAGCGAGCTGGCCAGCGGGGAGTTGCCGAACTGCTCCTTGTAGTGCTTGTAGGCGGTGTCCTGCGACTCGTAGGTGACCTTCTCCACGATGGAGGACATCTTGCCGAGGTCGGCCTGGATCTGCTTCTTCTGGTCCTCGGTGGCGGCGCCCTTGGCGCAGTTGACGTCCGACTGGGCGTCGCTCTTGTTGCAGAGGAAGATCGAGACGTTGACCTTGTCGTACCAGTAGCCCTTCATGGTGCTCACCTGGTCGCTCATCATCAGGGAGCCGCCGAAGAGGGCCAGGGACAGGGCGACGGAGACGATGACGGCGAAGGTCATCGTCAGGTTGCGGCGGAGACCGACACCGATCTCCGACATGACGAACTGGGCGCGCATGGCGTCTGGTCAAGCCTTTCCGTCGTGAACTTGATTAGTGCTGGTAGCCGTAGACGCCGCGGGCCTGGTCGCGGACGAGGCGGCCCTTCTCCAGCTCGATGACGCGCTTGCGCATCTGGTCCACGATGTTCTGGTCGTGCGTCGCCATGATGACGGTGGTGCCCGTCCGGTTGATGCGGTCGAGCAGTTTCATGATGCCGACGGAGGTCTGCGGGTCGAGGTTGCCGGTGGGCTCGTCGGCGATCAGCAGCTTGGGCCGGTTGACGAACGCCCGCGCGATGGCGACGCGTTGCTGCTCACCACCGGACAGCTCGCCCGGCATGCGGTCCTCCTTGCCGCCGAGCCCGACCAGGTCGAGCACCTGGGGCACGGACTTGCGGATCTCGCCACGGGACTTGCCGATGACCTCCTGCGCGAAGGCCACGTTCTCCGCGACTGTCTTGTTGGGCAGCAGGCGGAAGTCCTGGAAGACCGTCCCGAGCTGGCGGCGCATCTGCGGCACCTTCCAGTTGGACAGCCGGGCGAGGTCCTTGCCGAGGACGTGCACCTGGCCGTGGCTGCACCGCTCCTCGCGGAGCACCAGCCGGAGGAAGGTCGACTTGCCGGAGCCGGACGACCCCACGAGGAAGACGAACTCGCCCTTCTCCACTTCCAGGGACACCTCCCTGAGGGCGGGGCGGGTCTGCTTGGGGTAGACCTTGGAGACACTGTCGAATCGGATCACGGATGCACCACGGGTCGCCGGGGGATGATGAGCGTGACCATACGCGAACCGGGAGTGCCTACGCAGGGCCCGGTCGTGTTGGGAGAGACTTGTGCGTTTTTGTACGGGCGTTTGCGCGGGCGGCACTCCCCGCTTTCCGGAGCGCCCGCGCTCTTTCGGGGGGAACCTGGCACAGTGGAGGGGGAACGTTCTCGTTCCCGTCGGCGTTGTACGGGGTTGAGGGCCTGGCACGAGGAGGGCGAGCGCATGACGTACGACCGGTTGGTGTGCGCGAACTGCGCGGCGCCCGTCAATGAGGGCCGCTGCCCGGTGTGCCGGGCGAGCCGTGAGCGGCTCCAGCAGCAGACGGGGTTCCTGGGCGGGGTGAGCCCGGCGGCGCTGGTCGCGCTGCTGGTGGTGCTGATCGCGCTGACGGCACTGCTGGCGCACCAGACCGTCTAGGTCTCCCAAGGACACGAGGAAGGGCCCGGAGCGGGATGCTCCGGGCCCTTCCCCTTTCTCCGCCCAGGTTGCGCGGAGTGACGTTTCGGCTACCCTCAGGCGGCCGTGCCGCCGCGGCTGCCCGCCAGACGCGGCAGGACGCGGAAGGCGACGCCGCCCGCGATCATCGTCGCGGCACCGACCAGCAGGAAGGTGGTCTCCCCCGCACCGGTCTCGGCCAGCTGCTTGCCGTTCCCGGTCTGCTGCGGGGCGGTGTCCGAGCCGGTGTCGGTGAGGGCGGAGGTGCCCTCCTCCTGGGAGACGTTGTCGTTGCCGCCGTCGGGCGTGGTGCCGCCGGTGGTGTCACCGCCGCCCGTGGCGGAGCCGCCGCCGGTCGCGGAACCGCCGGAGGTGCCGCCGGTGGACTCGTCGCCGCCCGTGGAGCCGCCGCCGTCAGTCGAGCCGCCACCCGTGGTGGTGGAGCCGCCCGTGGTGGAGGTACCGCCGGTGGTGGAGGAACCGCCCGTGGTGGAGGAGCCACCCGTCGAGGAGCTGCCGCCGGTGGTGGAGGAACCGCCCGTCGAGGAGTTACCGCCCGTGGTGGAGGAACCACCCGTCGAGGAGTTACCGCCCGTGGAGGAGGAACCACCCGTGGAGTTACCGCCCGTGGAGGAGGAACCACCCGTGGAGTTACCGCCCGTGGAGGAAGGGTCACCCGTGGAGGACCCGGAGTCGCCGCCGCCGATCACACCGCCGATGATCCCGCCGATGCTCGCGTCACCGCCCTCGGAGCCACCGGAGGAGTTCCCGCCGGACGCGCCCTCGGAGCCACCGGACGCACCTTCGGAACCACCGGACGCGCCCTCGGAACCACCGGAGGAGTTCCCGCCGGACGTGCCGGGGTCCGGCTCGGTGCAGGTGGCCAGGACGTCGCAGGTCGGGTCGGGGCCGGGCTGGCCAGGGTCGGCGGAGGCCACGCCGGCCACCATCAGCGAGGCGCCGGCGGCCATCACGGCGCCGGCGGCTATGCGTGCGACGCGGACGCGCGTCTTCTTCGTCATATGGTTGCTACCCCCAGTAGCTGTTGTCGATGTGGCGGCGCATGGGGCGGCCCGTGCTCGACGGGGGCAGCTGACGACACCGGTCCCGGCCCTCGGCCGGCACCTGGCGCTCTCCCGTTCCCCCGGTTCACATGCGCCCCACGGATACGCATGCCGCGCTTCACCTTTCCCATTTTTTTAAGCAACGTCAAGGCCGTTGCGGGCGCAATGTCCCATGGGGGGTGCGTTTGACGGGAGTTGGTTGATGTGACTGTGACCTAAACCCCACACATAAAACAACTGCCGCCCATCGGACGGCAGTTGCGCGAGGTTGTCATGTCGACAAACTTACTTCTCCTGCTGCTTGCGCCAGCGAATTCCGGCCTCCAGGAAGCCGTCGATCTCACCGTCGAGCACGGACTGCGGGTTGCCGACCTCGAACTCGGTGCGCAGGTCCTTGACCATCTGGTACGGGTGCAGGACGTACGACCGCATCTGGTTGCCCCAGGAGCTGCCGCCGTCGCCCTTGAGGGCGTCCATCTTGGCGCGCTCCTCCTGCCGCTGGCGCTCCAGCAGCTTGGCCTGGAGGACGTTCATCGCCGTGGCCTTGTTCTGGATCTGCGAGCGCTCGTTCTGGCAGGAGACCACGATGCCGGTGGGCAGGTGGGTCAGGCGGACCGCGGAGTCCGTCGTGTTCACGCCCTGACCGCCGGGGCCCGAGGAGCGGTACACGTCGATGCGCAGGTCCGACTCGTCGATCTCGACATGGTCGGTCTGCTCCACGACCGGGAGCACCTCGACACCCGCGAAGGAGGTCTGGCGGCGGCCCTGGTTGTCGAACGGCGAGATGCGCACCAGGCGGTGCGTGCCCTGCTCGACGGAGAGGGTGCCGTAGGCGTACGGGATCTGGACGGCGAAGGTGGTCGACTTGATGCCGGCCTCCTCCGCGTACGACGTCTCGTAGATCTCCGTCTTGTAGCCGTGCCGCTCGGCCCAGCGGAGGTACATGCGCTGGAGCTGCTCGGCGAAGTCGGCGGCGTCGACGCCGCCCGCCTCGGCGCGGATGTTGACCAGCGCCTCGCGGGAGTCGTACTCGCCGGACAGGAGGGTACGGACCTCCATCTCGTCCAGCGCCTTCTTCACCAGGACCATTTCGGACTCGGCCTCGGCGAGGGTGTCCGGGTCGTCCTCCTCCTCGGCCATCTCGAAGAGGACGGCGAGATCGTCGATCCGCCCGCGCAGCGCCTCCGCCTTCCTGACCTCGGCCTGGAGATGGGAGAGCTTGCTGGTGATCTTCTGCGCCTCGTCCGGGTTGTCCCAGAGGGACGGCGCGGCCGCCTGCTCCTCGAGCACGGCGATGTCTGCCCTCAGCTTGTCGAGGTCCAGGACGGCCTCGATCGACTCCATGGTCGAGGAGAGGGACTTCAGCTCTTCGGATACATCGACGACTGCCACGCCCCCAGCGTAACGGCTCCGCCGGGTGCGGAGGTCTCCGACGGTCTGGCCCACGAGGGCGCGGGGTGCTGCGGCGCGCGTACCAGGGGCTGCCGCCCCCGGACCCCAGCTGTCGGCCCCCAAGGGGCCTCGTCCTCAAACGCCGGACGGGCTGGATGTCGCTGGACCTGGGCTGGGGGGCACCCCTGATGTGCCTGACCCCGGCTGGACGGCACCCGCTCTCACGGTGCCGACGTGCTGCTCTGCGCCGGAGGCGGGGTCTCGTCCCCTCCGCTCGTCGCCGCCCAGGCGCCCGCTCCGACCGCTGCCGCCAGCAGGACCCCGGCCACGGTCAGCGTGATCCTCCGGCGCCGGGCCGCGGCCCGGTGGCGGGCCGAGCCGGGGCGGGGGGCGCCGGGGGTGCGCGGGGCGCGAGCCGTTCCGTGGGCACCGCCGGCCAGCTCGTCGGGGGCCGGGACGCGCATGGAGGTATGGGTGTCGCGGTTGGAGTCGGGCTTGGCGCCGGGGACCAGGGAGACGGCGCCCCGTCGGCGGACCGGCTCGCCGGACGGGACGGGGGCGGGGGGCTCCTCAGGGGTCGCCTCGGGGTCGGGCTCGTCGACCTCCAGTGGGGGGATGCCCGCGAGGGTGGGGAGCTGTTCACGGAGCCGGGCGGCCAGTTCGGAGGCGCGCAGCCGGGAGGCGGGGCCCTTGGCGAGGCACTGGACGATGAGCTGCCACAGCTCCTCGGGGATGCCCGGCAGCGGCACGACGGTCTCGGTGACGTGCCGGCGCAGCACCGCGCCCGGGTGGCCGCCGCCGAAGGGGGTGAAGCCGGCGAGCAGCTCGTACAGGACCGTGGCGAGGGCGTAGATGTCGACGGCCGCGCGCGGGGGCAGGCCCTCGACGATCTCGGGGGCGAGGTAGTCCGGGGTGCCGATGATCTTCGTGGCACGTGTGCGCCGGGGGGAGTCGATGAGCTTGGCCACGCCGAAGTCGGTGAGCAGCGCCGGGTGGGCGCCGCCGGGGCCGAGCGGGCCGCGCATGTCGAGGAGGATGTTCTCGGGCTTGACGTCCCGGTGGACGACCCCGGCCGCGTGCGCGGCGGCGAGCCCGTCCGCCACGTCGGCGACGATCGCCACCGCGGCCTCGGGCGCGAGCCGGCGCTCGCGCTCCAGGCGGGTGCGCAGGTCGGTGCCGCGCACGATGTCCATGACGAGGGCGAGGTCGTTGCCGTCGACCACGAGGTCCCGCACGGTCACGATGTGCGGGTGCTCGAGTCCCAGCAGCGCGGTCCGCTCCTGTACGAAGCGGCCGACCAGCTCCTGGTCGGAGGCGAGGTCCTCGCGCAGCATCTTGATGGCGACGGGCCCGTCGGGTCCCTCGCCCAGCCACACTGTCCCGGCGCTGCCCCGCCCCAGGATCTGGTTGGCGGTGTACCGGCTGCCGATCTTCCGTGCCAAGACTGCTCCCACAGACGCGTGTTGCCCCGGTCGACAAAACTACGCGCCCGTGGGGGCCGCCTTCACCGCGGAGACGGAAATCACCCGCTGGGTGTCGACAAGTCCCCAGAACCGGCTGCGCGAGCGGTGGTTCAGTTGCCGCCGGAGGAACTGTCCAGGCTCTTGAACCAGTCGGCGACGGAGCCGGCCCACTCGCCGAGCTGGTCCCAGTAGTCCTTGCCCTGGCCGACCCACGTGTGCAGCGGGGTCAGCTCCCAGATCAGCCAGCTCGCCACGACCAGGATGACGATCGTGAAGAGGCAGCCCTTCAGGCAGCCGAGGCCGGGGATCTTCATCGGGTTGGCGCCGCGCTGCCGGGGCGGCCGGGGCTCGCGCGCGGGCCGCTGCGGCTCCGGGGCGTACCGCTGCGGCTGCGGCGGCGGGGAGTACTGCTGCGGCTGCGGGGTCGAGCGCCGGGGCGCCGGGCGCTGCTGCGGCTGCTGCTGACGCGGCTGCTGCGGCTGGTGCTGCGGGCGGGCGGCCTGCCGCTGGGGGCGGCGGCGCAGCGGGTCCTCGTCCGGGTCGAGGTACTGGACCTGGGTCTGCTCGTTGCGGTCGCGGGCGGCGCGGAGCTGGGTCTGCCAGGGGTGCGGCTGGTCCGGGTGCTGCGCGTTCTGCTGGTTCTGCCCGTAGGGGTCCTGCGGGTCGTACTGGCCCGGACGGCCCTGCGGCACCGGCGGCATGACCGTGGTGGGGTCGGCCGCGCCGGTGCTCGGGAGCACGGTGGTCGGGTCGGCGGCGCCGTGCGGGCCGGCGGTGTGCGGCAGGAAGCTGGTGGCCGCGTTGGGGTCGTAGGCCGCCTGGGCGGTGTTCGGGGGCAGCACCTGGGTGGCGTCGGAGGCGCCCGGCACGTCCGGTACGGGGGCCGGGGCGGGGTCGGGTGCGAGGAGGGCGGCGACGCCCTCGGCCGCGGCGATCTGCCCGGGGTTGGCGTGCACCCCGACGCCCTCGGCGACCACGCGCAGGGCGCGGGCGAGGTTCTCGGCGCTGGGCCGTTCGTCCGGGTTCTTGCGCAGGCAGCGCTCGATCACCGTCCACAGCGGGTCGGGGACGGTGGAGGGACGGCGCGGCTCGGCGCTGAGGTGCTGGTGCAGCACCTCCAGGGCGGTGGCGCCGGAGAACGGCGGACGCCCGGTGACCAGCTCGTACAGCAGGATGCCGGCGCCGTAGACGTCGACGGCGGAGGTCTGCGGGCGGCCCTCGGCGGACTCCGGGGCGACGTAGGCGGGGGTGCCGACGAACTCGTGGGTGCGGGTCAGGCCGGGTGAGTCGGCCAGCCGGGCGATGCCGAAGTCGGTCAGCATCGGATGCATCCGGCCGTCGTACTGGCGCAGCAGCACGTTGGCGGGCTTCAGGTCGCGGTGGACGACGCCGTCGGCGTGGCTGGCGGCGAGCGCGTCGGCGACCTGGGCGGTGAGCAGGGAGGCGGCGACCGGCGAGAAGGTGCCGTTCTCGCGCAGGTAGCGGTGCAGGTCGGGACCCTCGACGAGGTCCATGACGAGCGCCAGCAGGTCACCCTCGACGACCAGGTCGCGGACCCGGACGATGTTGGGGTGGGTGAGCCGGAGGAGTACGGAGCGCTCGCGCAGGAAGCGCATCACGATGTCCGGGTCGCTCGCCAGCTCCTCCTTGAGGACCTTGATGGCGACCGTCTCACCGGGCTGGCCCGCCACGGCCGCCTCGGCGCCCGCCGTCTCCCGCTGGCGGGCGCGCCAGACGGTGCCCGTGGCGCCGCGTCCGAGCGGCTCCTCGAGCAGGTACTTGCTGCCGACTGGCCGCACGTCACGCGCTCCCTGCTGCTTGTTCGCCGATTGCCGCCGGGGTCTTCCGGCGTTCCGACCACTGTAGTGGCCCCCCGGGAAGCCGCCCCCTGAGTACTACGTGCGGCTTCCGGTCCGCGTTCGTCCGCGTTCGGTGGAAAGACGCTCACCTCGGTCCGCCGGTTGCCGGTTCCGGTGCGTGACCGATCTCAAGTGATCGCCGCCCCGTTACTGGTCAGGCACTTTTGGGGGCAGAGCTGACCAATCAAGATCACTTCGTACCGGGACGCGGGCGGGACGGCCGCGACAGGTGCGAGGATGCGTGCAGTACTGGCCTACGTGCCCGTGCGGAGTGGGGGACCTCCGCGGCCGGGCGGAAGGGACCGCTGACGGCGATGCAGATCCGGCTGACCGTCGTAGATCCGCAGGGCGCGTCCCCGGGGCGGGGTGGCGCCGCGACGCGCGACGTGCTGGTCACCGCGCCCACCGGCACCGAGCTGGCGGCGGTGGCGCCCGCGCTGGCCTCGGCGGTCACCGGCGAGAGCGGGGCCGGCCGGGACGGCGGCGGGGCTCCCGTGGTGCTGTACGCGGGCACCGACCGCCTGGACCCGCGCCGCCACACCCTCGGCGAGCCCCCGCTGGTCGACGGCGCGGTGCTGTCGCTGGGCGCCCCCGTGGCCCCGGAGTCGCATCCCGAGCTGGACGACGCCCCGACCCAGCTCCACGTGGTCGCGGGCCCGGACGCGGGCGGGGTCCATCTGCTGCACGGCGGCCGGATAACGGTGGGCCGCTCCGCCGACGCCGACGTGCCCCTTGACGACCCCGATGTGTCCCGGCTGCACTGCGCGGTCACGGTCACCGCCGAGGGCCGGGTCTCGGTCGCCGACCTCGACTCCACCAACGGCACCACCCTGGACGGCGCCCGCGTCACCGGCCGCCCGGTGCGCTTTCCGTCGGGCGGGCTGCTGCGCCTGGGTGAATCCGCGCTCAGGGTGACCCCGTCGGGGGGACCCGGAGCGCGGACGCGCACCGTGCCGGACGGCGAGGGCTGCGTCCGGGTGCCCCTCGGGGAGGACCCGGACGCCTGCCCCCGACAGACCACGGAACCCGCCCCGGCACCGGCCGCGCCGGACGGCCCGACGGGGCACGCCTACGGCACCGCCGACCGGATCGGCGCCGAGCGCGTGGAGCGGGCCGCCGTGCCCGAGCAGGGCCGGGCGCCCCGCATCGAGAGCCGGGCCCCGGACCACCTCACCGGCGGGTACCGCGAGCACGACACCCACGCCGGCCACCGGCCCGACGACGCCCACCCCGACGAGCTGGACTCCCCCACCCGTAAGGGCACCCCCGTCCGGGGCACCGAGCTGCCCGGCCGCCGCCGGGGCATCGGCGCCTGGGCCCGCAAGCTGACCGGCGGCCGGGGCGAGCACCTCCCGGCCGAGGAGGCGCCGTACGCCGGGGCGGCCCCCGTCGCACCGCCCGAGGCGTTCCGGCGCCCGGAGACCTGGCCCGACCCGGCCGCGCTGCTGCTCACGGCGCTCGGGCCGGGCCCCCGGCTCTGGGAGCGGGGTCCGGGGCACCGCGAGGCCCTGGCCGTGCGGCTCGGCACCGCCGACCGGACCGCGCCGGACGGCTCGGCGCTGCCCGCGGTGCCGGTGACGGCCGCGCTGCGCGAGGTGGGCGCCCTGGGTCTGGCCGGTCCGCGCCCCCGGCTCGCGGGGCTGGCCCGCGCGGTGCTGGCGCAGCTGGCCGCGCTGCACTCGCCGGACCTGCTGGAGATCGTGCTGATCAGCGCGGACCGCGCCCGCTCGGTGGCGGAACGCACCGCCGAGTGGTCCTGGCTGGGCTGGCTCCCGCACGTCCGGCCGGGCCACGGCCAGGACTGCCGGCTGCTGCTGGCCTACGACCGCGAACAGGCGGCCGCCCGCACCGGCGAGCTGCTGCGCCGCGTCGAGTCCCACGCCGACCCCGCTTCCTTCCGTCCCGGCCCGGACGGGCATCCGGGGCCGTACACGGTGGTCGTGGTGGACGGCGACCCCGGCGGCTCGGCGCTGCGCGAGGACGTGGCGCGGCTGGCGGTGAGCGGGCCGCGCGCCGGGGTGCACGTGGTGTGCCTGGCCGAGACCGCGCCCGCCTCCCCCGCCTCGCCGCTGACGGAGACCTACCAGGCGGCCTGCGCGGTGACGCCCACCTTCCGCGAGTGCGGCGCGGTGGCGCTGCTCAGCGGGGACGTGGCGACGGCGGTGCGGCTGATGCGGGTGGCGCCGACCGGTCCGGTGGGACCGGGCACCCTCGCCGCCGTGGACGCGGTGTCGCCCGCCTGGGCGGAGCGGTTCGCGCGGGCGCTGGCCCCGCTGCGCCCGGACGCCCCGGGCGACGACCGGCACGCGCGTGTCGCAGTGCCGCTGCCGTTGTCGGCCCGGCTGCTGGACGAACTCGGGCTGGCCCGGGCCACCCCGGCCTCGCTGATGGCGCGCTGGGCGGACGCGGCCGACGACACCGAGTCGCTGGGCGGCCGGGCCCGCGTGGTGCTGGGCTCCGGTCCGCGCGGACCGGTCACCGCCGACCTGGTGGCCGACGGCCCGCACCTGCTGGTCGAGGGCCCGCCCGGCAGCGGGCGTACGGAATTGCTGCGGGCGGTGGTGGCGTCGCTGGCCGCCGCCGAGCGCCCGGACCGGCTCGGCATGGTGCTGATCGACGGCCGGGACGGCGTCGGCACGGCGGCCGGGGCCGGCGAGGGACTGCGCCCCTGCACCGACATACCGCATGTGACGACCCATCTGATCGCCAACGACCCGGTGCGCATGCGCGAGTTCGCTCAGTCGCTGAGCGCGGAGCTCAAGCGCCGGGCGGAGCTGGTCGGGCTGACCGACTTCGCCCACTGGCACACCGCGCACGAGGTGTCCGGCCGGATGGTGGCCCAGCGCGGCCCCGGCGGACGCGGCTCGGGCAACGGCGACCTGGAGGCGCCGCCCAGCTCCACGCTGCGGCTGCGGCCCGGCGCCGCCCGGCAGCACACCGAGGCGGCGCCCCCGCTGCCCCGGCTGGTGGTGGTCGTCGACGACCTGGACGCCCTGGTCTCCCCGGCGCTGGGCTCACCGGGCCGGCCCGCCGCCGGTTCGGTGGTCCGGGCGCTGGAGGCGGTGGCCCGCGAGGGCGAGCGGCTCGGCGTGCACCTGGTGACCGCGACCGGTACGGGCGGCCGTACGGCGGAGACGGAACCGGCGCGGCGGGCCACGCTGCGGGTGACGCTGGACGCGCCCTCCGGCGGACGCGGCACGGGACCCGCCGAGCGGAGCGCGGAAGGCGAACCGGCGCCGGGGCGCGGGGTGCTGGCGTACCCCGACGGCCGGGTCACCGGGGTGCAGGGCGGCCGGGTGACGGGCCGTATCCCGCGCACCGCGACCCAGCGGCCGACCGTGCTGCCGCTGGACTGGCAGCGGATGGGTGATCCCCCCACCCGGCGCCCGGTGCGCGAGCTGGGCAACGGCCCCACCGACCTGGCCCTGCTGGCGAGCGCGGTGGAGCGGGCGGCCCGCCAGGTGTCGGCGGGTCAGGTGCCCTCGCTGCTCTGACCGCCGGGGCGCGGCGAACGAACCGGCGCCGGCCCGCATACCCCGATGATCACGAGCCGGTCACGATGCGTGGCCGGACCCTGCGGGTGCTCTTGCCGCACCGGGGCGGCCCGGCGTACACCGGAGCGCACAAGCAGAGTTCAGGCGTTCAACGAAGAACGACGAACGGGGAAGTGATGCGCAAGCCGAGCGACACCATCCGAGGGCACCGGACCGGAGCCGCCCTCGCCGCGCTGCTGGCGGGGGCCCTGACGCTCACCGCCTGCTCCGGCGGTGACGGCAAGAAGGACGCCGACGAGGGCGGCGGCGGTGCCACCGGCTCCACGGTGACCCTGCCGAAGCTGGACGGTACGGAGCTGGAGGTCGCCGCCGTCTGGACCGGCACCGAACAGGCGAACTTCAAGAAGGTGCTGGCGGAGTTCGAGAAGCGCACGGGCGCGAAGGTGACGTTCGTGCCCGCGCAGGACCCGATCATCAACTTCCTCGGTTCCAAGATCGCGGGCGGGCAGCCGCCGGACGTGGCGCTGCTGCCGCAGCCGGGCGCGATCAAGCAGGCGGTCGAGAAGAAGTGGGCCAAGCCGCTCGGCCCGGACGCCGTGAAGGAGCTGTCGAAGAACTACTCGCAGGGCTGGCAGGACATCGGCAAGGTCGACGGCAAGCCGTACGGCGTCTACTACAAGGCCGCCAACAAGTCGCTGATCTGGTACAACGCGCCCGTCTTCGAGAACGCGGGCGCCAAGGAGCCGAAGACCTGGGCCGAGCTGCTGACCACCGCGCAGGCGGTGTACGACTCCGGGGTGACCCCCTTCTCGGTGGGCGGCGCGGACGGCTGGACGCTGACCGACTGGTTCGAGAACGTCTATCTCTCCCAGGCCGGCCCGGAGAAGTACGACCAGCTCGCCAAGCACGAGATCAAGTGGACCGACCCCTCGGTGAAGCAGGCGCTCACCACGCTCGCCCAGATCTGGGGCAAGAAGGACTATGTGGCGGGCGGCGCGGACGGCGCGCTGCAGACCGAGTTCCCGGCCTCGGTGACCCAGACCTTCACCGGCGGTGACCAGCCCAAGGCCGCGATGGTCTTCGAGGGCGACTTCGCACAGGTCAACATCGGTGAGACCAAGGCGAAGGTGGGCGCGGACGCCAAGGTCTTCCCCTTCCCGTCGGTCGGCTCGACCGCGCCGGTGGTCTCCGGCGGTGACGCGGCGGTGATCCTGAAGGACTCCAAGGGCGCCCAGGCGCTGGCGACCTTCCTGGCGTCCCCGGACGCGGCGACGATTCAGGCCAAGCTCGGCGGCTACCTCTCGCCGAACAAGAACGTGCCGGACTCGGCCTACCCGAACGAGACCCAGCGCACCATCGCCAAGGCGCTCGTCAAGTCCGGCGACGACTTCCGCTTCGACATGTCCGACCAGGCGCCCCAGGCGTTCGGCGGCACGCCCGGCAAGGGCGAGTGGAAGGACCTCCAGGACTTCCTGAAGAACCCGAAGGACGTCGCGGGCACCCAGGCGAGGCTGGAGAAGGACGCGGCGGCCGCGTACGGGAACGGGGGCTGATCCGGTCATGGCATCGGCAGCGGCGGCCGGCGCCCCTCCGGGCCCGGCCGCGCCGAAGAGCCGCAGGAGCGTGACCGGGACGCGCAAGGTGGTGGCGGCGCTCTTCCTGCTGCCGGCCCTGGTGCTGCTCGGCGCACTCGTGCTCTACCCGATCGGGTACTCGGTCGTCCGCAGTCTCTACGACTCCTCGGGCGAGCAGTTCGCCGGGTTCGACAACTACCGGGCGCTGTTCACCGACGACGGCATCCGCACCGCGCTGAAGAACAACGTGATCTGGGTGGTGTTCGCGCCCACGGTCTCCACCGCGCTCGGCCTGGTCTTCGCCGTGCTGACCGAACGGGTGCGCTGGGGGACGGCGTTCAAGCTGATCGTCTTCATGCCGATGGCGATCTCGATGCTGGCCGCCGGGATCATCTTCCGGCTGGTGTACGACCAGGACCCGGACAAGGGGGTCGCCAACGCGGTGTGGGTCGGGGTGCACGACTCCTTCGCCCAGGCGTCGGCGTTCCCGAAGGCGCACCCCGGCCGCGAGTCGCCGCTGGTGGGACAGGGCGGCGCCTTCGTCACCAAGGACCCGGTGAAGGCGGGCACCCCGGTCGCGCTGCCCATGGTCGGCGTGGCCCCGGACCAGTTCCCGGACGACGCCGGGCGGGCCGTCGCCGCCCGGCCGGAGCCGGGGAAGGTCACCGGCACGGTCTGGCAGGACTTCACCCGCGGCAAGGGCGTCGGGAAGCTCGGGGCGCCGGACGCGACGGAGCGCGGGTACGCCGGGATGCGGATCGAGGCCGTGAAGGACGGCCAGGTGGTGGCCTCGGCCAAGGCGGCCGGGGACGGCACCTTCACCCTGCCCGCCTCGGCGGACGGGGCCCGGCTCAGGCTCCCGGCGGCCAACTTCCGGGAGGCGTACAGCGGCGTCGACTGGCTCGGCCCGGCCCTGGTCACCCCGGCGATCATCGGCTCGTACGTCTGGATGTGGGCGGGCTTCGCCATGGTGCTGATCGCGGCGGGGCTCGCGGGTGTGCCGCGGGAGCTGCTGGAGCAGGCGCGGGTGGACGGCGCGAGCGAGTGGCAGGTGTTCCGCAAGGTGACCGTGCCCCTGCTGGCGCCGGTGCTCGCGGTCGTCACCGTCACCCTGATGATCAACGTGCTGAAGGTGTTCGACCTCGTCTACATCATCGCGCCGGGCTCGTCCCAGGACGACGCGAACGTGCTGGCGCTGGAGCTGTACCGCAAGGGCTTCTCCGAGGGGCGGCCCGGGGTGGCCAGCGCCATCGCGGTGTTCCTCCTGCTGCTGGTGATCCCGGTGATGCTGTTCAACATCCGCAGGCTGCGGCGGGAGGGCAGGCCATGAGCACGCACACCGAGAGCGCGCGGCGGGTGCGCGAGCTGCCCGCCAAGGAGACCGCGCGGGGCCGGCGTTCGCTGGGCGCGCGGCTGGTGCAGGGGCTGGGCGGCGGGCTGGTCCAGTTCTTCCTGGTCCTGGTGGCGCTGTTCTGGCTGGTACCGACCATCGGGCTGCTGATCTCCTCGCTGCGCTCGCCGGAGGACATGAACGCGAGCGGCTGGTGGACGGTGTTCACCGAGCCGTCCAAGCTCACCTTCGAGAGCTACGGCAAGCTGCTGGAGAACGGCGACATCACCCACTCGCTGGTCAACACCGTGCTCATCACGGTCCCGGCGACGCTCGGCGTGGTGGTGATCGGCTCGCTGGCCGCCTACGCGTTCGCCTGGATGGAGTTCCCGGGCCGCGACTGGTGGTTCCTCGGCGTGGTCGCGCTGCTGGTCGTGCCGGTGCAGGTGGCGCTGATCCCGATCGCCGAACTCTTCGGCAAGGTGGGGCTGTTCGGCTCCATCCTGGGCGTGGTGCTGTTCCACGTCGGGTTCGGGCTGCCGTTCGCGGTGTTCCTGCTGCGGAACTTCTTCGCGGAGATCCCGCGCGAGCTGCTGGAGGCGGCCCGGCTGGACGGCGCGGGTGAACTCCGGCTGTTCGCACGGGTGGTGATGCCACTCGGTGCGCCGGCCATCGCCAGCCTCGGCATCTTCCAGTTCCTCTGGGTGTGGAACGACATGCTGGTGGCGCTGGTGTTCACCAAGTCCGGCTCCCAGCCGGTCACGGTGGCGCTCCAGACCCAGGTACGGCAGTTCGGCAACAACATCGACGTGCTCGCGCCCGGCGCGTTCCTGTCGATGGTGATCCCGCTGGCCGTGTTCTTCGCCTTCCAGCGGCAGTTCGTGTCCGGGGTGATGGCGGGGGCGGTCAAGTAGGCGCGTCCGCACAGGTGTTGCCCGGGGGAATCCGTAACGCTCCCCCGGGCGTCCCCCGTATGCCGTAGGAGCCGTAACCAAGTCGCCTGGGCGGCCGTTGCCGGGCAGAAGGCCCGCGCCGACCGACCCATGGATGTGCCTTGCCCAGGTTCAGCGTCATCGTCCCCGCGTACCAGGTCCAGGCGTACCTCGCCGAGTGCCTGGACTCGGTGCTCTCGCAGTCCTGCCCCGACTTCGAGCTGATCGCGGTGGACGACCGGTCGCCGGACGGCTGCGGGGCGATCATCGACGAGTACGCGGCCCGGGACCCCCGTGTGAAGGCCCTGCACCTCGCGGAGAACGCCGGTCTGGGCCCCGCCCGCAACGCCGGGATCGACGAGGCGGTCGGCGACTACCTGCTCTTCCTCGACGGCGACGACACCCTCACCCCGGGCACCCTGCGCGCCCTCGCGGACCGCCTCGCGGCGACCGGTGAGCCGGACGTGCTGGTCTTCGACTACGCCCGCACCCACTGGGACGGCACCACCCTGCGCAACCGGCTCGCGGACCGGCTCACCGAGGACGGCCCGGCCCCCTTCACCCTGGCCGGCCGGCCGGGGCTGCTGCGGGTGCTGATGGTGGCGTGGAACAAGGCCTGCCGCAGGGAGTTCGTCACCCGCGAGGGCTTCCGGTTCCCGCCGGGCTACTACGAGGACACCCCCTGGACCTTCCCGGTGCTGATGGCGGCCGGTTCGATCGCCACGCTCGACCGGGTCTGCGTGCACTACCGCCAGCGCCGGCAGGGCAGCATCCTGCGTACCACCAGCCCCCGCCACTTCGACGTGTTCGACCAGTACGACCGGGTCTTCGCCCACCTCGCCGAGCGGCCGGAACTGGAGCGCTGGCGGCCCGAGCTGTACGCCCGCATGCTCGACCACCTCACCACGATCGCCACCCGCCCGGACCGGCTTCCGCCCGGCAGCCACCCCGCGTTCCTGCGCCGGGCCCGCGCCCACTGCCGCCGCCACCGCGCCCCCGGCACCCCGGTACCCCCGGGACTCCGCCGCGCCCTGGTCCGGCACGGCCTGCACCGCACCTTCCGCACCCTGCGCCTGGCCGCCGCGCTCCGCCGCCGCGCACGGGCCTCGGCCGGGCGCGGGGAACAACGACTGCGAGCGGTCCTGCTGCGCCTGCACTACCGGGTGCAGCGGCTTCTCCCCCTGCGCGCCGACCGCGCCCTCTTCGCCGCCGCTCCGGCGGTCGACCAGGGCTGCGACCCGAGCGCCCTCGAGGCCGCGTTCCACGCGCACGCCCCCCACATCCGCACCGCCTGGCTCGGCCGGCCCGGCACCGCCGCCCACTTCACCGCCCTCGCCCGCTCCAAGTACCTGGTGCACAACGCCGGTTTCGGGCCCGGCCTGGTCAAGCGCCCCGGCCAGGTCTACGTGCAGACCCGGCAGGGCACCCCGCTCGGCCACACCGGCCTCGACCTCCTGGAACGCCCGGCTGCCGCCCACGGCACGGACTTCGCCGGGCAGCTGCGCGAGGTCGACCAGTGGGACTACGTCGTCTCCGGCAACCGGCACTCCACCCTGACCTGGGAGCGGGCCCACCCCGGCGACTACACCACGCTGGAGTACGGCAGCCCGCGCAACGACGCCTTCCAGCACGCCACCGCGGCCGACGTGGCCCGGCTGCGCGCCTCCCTCGGCGTACCGGAGGGGACGGTCGCCGTGCTGTACGTGCCCGCGCGCCGCGACCACCGGCGCACCCAGACGCCGCCGCTGGACCCCGGCCGGCTGCTCGGCCTGCTCGGACCCCGGTTCACCCTGCTGGCCCGCGCCCCGCTCGGTGAGCCCCCGGCGCCGGGGAGCCGGCTGGTCGACGTCTTCGCCCATCCCGACCTGCCGTCCCTCTGCCTCGCCTCGGACGCGCTGCTCACCGACTTCTCGCCCCTGATGTTCGACTACGCCGGGCTCGACCGCCCGGTGGTGCTGCACACCGGGGACTGGGACACCTTCCGCACGGTCCGGGGCACCTACCTCGACCTGCTCGCCTGCCCGCCCGGCCCGCTGGCCCGCACCGGGGAGGAGGTCGCGGACGTGTTCGCCTCCGGGCACTGGCGCGGGGTGCGCTCCGCCCGGCTGCGGGCCGCGTTCCGCGAGCGCTTCTGCCCGTACGACGACGGCGGCGCGGGCGAGCGCGTCGTGCGCCATGTGGTGCTGGGGCGGCCTGCGGGGCTACCCAGGGCGGTGCCGCCCGGTGCGCGCAGGCCGCGGTCGGCGGCCGAGACCCAGGTCAGGGCGCCGCTGGCGTCCGTGCCGCAACCTTCCGGCCCGCTCCCCGTCACCGAGGGCCGCTGAACACCGTTGGACCTTCCGGGAGTCTCCATGCCCCTCGGCACGACGCGGCCCACGCCGACCCGGCCGTCCACCTGGCGTCCCGCCGGGCGGCCGGGCCGCGTCCGCAAGACGACAGAAAGAACAGCATGCCCCGCTTCAGCATCATCGTCCCCTCCCACGGGGTCCCGGGCCGGCTGTCGCAGGCCCTCGACTCGGTCCTCGCCCAGTCCTTCGGCGACCTGGAACTGATCCCGGTCTGCGACTCCCCCGACGCCCCGGCCGCCGCGGTGGCCGCCGCACACGCCGAGCGCGACCGGCGGGTGCACCCGGTGAACTCGCCGCCGTCGGCCGGACTGAGCGGGGCGCGCAACGCCGGGCTGCGGGCCGCGCGCGGCGGGTACGTGCTGTTCCTGGACGGCGACGACCTGCTGCTGCCCGGCGCGCTGGCCGCGCTGGACCAGCGGCTGACCGAGACCGCGGGCGTCGACGTGCTGCACGCCGAGTACGAGCGGATGCCCTGGTGGGAGGGCGAGCCCGCCAACCCGGCCGCCCCGCTGCTGGCGAAGACCCCCAAGGGCGCCTTCGCGCCCGGCGCGGCCCCCTGGCTCACCGGCGTCCAGTTCCCCGCGTGGAGCGCCTGTTACCGGCGCTCCTTCCTCGCCGAGCACCAACTCACCTTTCCCGAAGGGCATTTCACCGACCTCGGCTGGGGCGGCCTGGTCACCGTCGCCGCCGGGCGGATCGCGGTGCTGCGGCGGCCGGTCGTCCGGCACCGGGCCCGGCGCCAGGGCAGCAGGCTGAACGTGCCCGGACCGCACCAGCGCGACCTCCTGGACCAGGTGGACCGGGTGCTGCGCCGGGCCGCCGAGTCCGCGCTCCCGGCGGAGCGGGCCAGGGCCCTGTTCGGGCAGCTCTTCCTCCAGGTCCTGAAGACCGCGTCCCGCCCCGAGCGGCTCACCGAGGGCCACCGGGCGTTCTTCCGCCGCGCCGGACGGCTGTACCGCAGGCACCGCCCGGCCGGGTACCGGGTGCCCGGCGGGAGCCTCGGGGCGCAGCACCGGCTGCTGGCGGCGGGCGCGTACACCCCGTTCCGCGCGCTGCGCGGGGCCGGCCGGGTGGCCGCCGGGGTGCTGCGCCGGCTGCCGAAGCCGCGCGCGCTGCGCACCCGGCTGCGCTACGCCCGCGCGCTGCGCCGTCCACTCGATCCCCATCTGGCCGTGTACTGCGCCTATTGGGGCCGCGGGTACGCCTGCAACCCGGCCGCGATCCACGCCAGGGCCCGCGAACTCGCCCCGCACATCCGCTCGGTGTTCCTGGTGGAGGCCGACCAGGCGCACACGGTCCCCGAGGGCGTCGAGTACGCGGTGATCGGTTCGCGCCGGTACTGGGAGGTACTGGCCCGCGCCACGTACCTGATCAACAACGCCAACTTCGCCGAGGGCGTCGTCAAGCGCCCCGGCACCACGCATCTGCAGACCCAGCACGGCACCCCGCTGAAGAAGATGGGCGTGGACCAGTCGACGTACCCGGTGGTGGCCGCGCGGTCGGGCAGCTTCACCAAGCTGCTGGGCCGGGTGGACCGCTGGGACTTCAACCTGTCGTCCAACCGGCACTCCACGCAGATGTGGGAGCGCGCCTTCCCCGGCTCCTACGAGCAGTTGGAGTACGGCTACCCGCGCAACGACGTGTACGTGACGGCGACCGCCGAGGACGTGGCCCGCGTCCGCCGCGAACTGGGCGTCCCCGAGGGCGCCACGGCGGTGCTGTACGCCCCCACCCACCGCGACCACGCGACCGGCTTCGAATCCGGTCTGGACCTGGCCGCGTTCTGCGAGGCGGCCGGGGAGGACGTGGTGGTGCTGCTGCGCGCCCACTACTTCTACGACCAGGGCACGGCCCGGAGTTCGGACCGGGTCATCGACGTCACCGCGCACCGCTCGGCCGAGGACGTGTGCCTGGCGGCGGACGCGCTGGTCACGGACTACTCGTCGATCATGTTCGACTACGCCAACCTGGACCGCCCGATCGTGGTGTTCGCGGACGACTGGGAGGTCTACCGCGAGACGCGGGGCGTGTACTTCGACCTGATGGCCGAGGCGCCGGGCCCGGTGGCCCGCACCCCCGGGGAGCTGGCGCGGATCTTCCGCGAGGGCGAGTACCGGGGTGAGGAGTCCGCCGCGCGCCGGGCCGTGTTCCGGGAGCGGTTCTGCGAGTTCGACGACGGGCGCGCGGCCGAGCGGGTCGTGCGCCGGGTGCTGCTCGGCGAGCCGCCGGAGGCGCTGCCGCCGGTGGTGCCGCTCGCCGAGCGTGTGCCCGCCCCCGCCGCCGCGTCCCTCGTGAGGAGCTGATCCGCCGTGCCCCGCTTCAGTGTCATCGTCCCCTGCTTCAAAGTGCAGGGATTCCTGCGCGAGTGCCTGGACTCGGTGCTCGGGCAGTCCTTCGGCGATCTGGAGGTGATCGCCGTGGACGACCGCTCACCGGACGGCTGCGGCGCGATCCTCGACGAGTACGCCGGGCGCGATCCCCGCGTGAAGGTGCTGCACCTGCCGGAGAACGTCGGCCTCGGCCGGGCGCGCAACGCCGGGATGCCGCACGCCACCGGCGACTACCTACTGTTCCTCGACAGCGACGACACCCTGACCCCGGGCGCTCTCGCGGCCGTCGCCGGCCGCCTCGCGGAGACCGGCGACCCGGACGTGCTGGTCTTCGACTACGCCCGCACCTACTGGTGGGGCGGCACCCGCCGCAACGTCCTCGCGCACGTGCTCGGGGCCGAGGACGGCACCTTCACGGCGGCCGGGCGGCCGGAGATCCTCGACCTGCTGATGGTGGTGTGGAACAAGGTCTACCGCCGCGACTTCGTCACCGCGGGCGGCTTCGCGTTCCCGCCCGGCTATTACGAGGACACCCCGTGGACGTTCCCGGTCATGCTGAGCGCCGGCCGCATCGCCACGCTCGACCAGATCTGTCTGCACTACCGCCAGCGCAGGCAGGGCAACATCCTCTCCACCACCAGCCGCAAGCACTTCGACGTGCACGACCAGTACGAGCGGGTCTTCGCGTTCGTGGAGGGGCGCCCGGAGCTGTGGCGGTGGCGGCCGTACCTCCACCGCAAGATGGGCGAGCACTGCCTGGACATCCTGGCCAAGCCGGACCGGCTGCCGCCGGGTGACAAGGCCGAGTTCTTCCGGCGCACGGCGGAGATGTTCCGCGCGCACCGGCCCGAGGGCACCCGCGCCGAGGGCGAGACCCGTGTGCTGGAGGGCGGCTACGGGGCGTACCTCCTGCGGCGCCGGGCCGCGCAGGCGGGCCGGGAGGCCGGACGGCGCGCGGCGCGGCTGCGGACGGCGGCCGGGACACGCGCCCGGCGCGGCTGGTCGGCGGTGCAGTCGCGCCGCCCGCTCGACCCGGATCTGGTGGTGTACTCGGCGTCCTCGCACCGGGGCATGCTGGGCGACCCGGCGGCGGTGTACCGGGCCGCCGGGGCGATCGCTCCCCGGCTGCGCGGGGTGTGGGTGGTGCGGGACGAGGAGACCGCGGCGACCCTGCCCCCGGACACCGAGTACGTGCTGCTGGGCTCGCGGCGCTATCTGGAGGTCACCGCGCGGGCGGCGTTCTTCGTCAACGACGTCAACTGGCCCGGCGCGCTGGTCAAGCGGCCCGGTGCCACGCACATCCAGACCCACCAGGGCACCCCGCTGAAGTACGTGGGCGCCGATCTGCTGGACCGGCCCGGCGCCCGGCTCGGTTTCGACGTGCCCCGGATGCTGCGCCGGGCGGACCGCTGGGACTACGGCCTGGTCGCGAGCCGGCACGCCGAGCTGGTGTGGGAGCGGGCCTTCCCCTGCCACTTCACCTCGGTCCGCACCGGCAGCCCGCGCAACGACGTCCTGGTGGGGGCGGGCGCCGCGCGGGGCCGGAGGTTCCGCCGCGGGCACGGCATCCCCGAGGATCACACGGTGGTGCTCTACGCCCCGACCCGGCGCGACTACATCCGGGGCGGCCACGCGGACCGGCTGGACCTGGCGGCGTTCGCGGCCGGCCTGGGCGAGGGGCACACGCTGGTGGTGCGGCTGCATCCGTCGCTGGCGAACGGCCCGGCGCGCGGAGCGGGCCTGGCGGAGCTGGCCCGGCGCGGGGTGGTGGTCGACGCGACGGACGAGCCGGACGCGGCGGAGGTGATGCTGGCCTCGGACGCGCTGGTCACGGACTACTCGTCGATCATGTTCGACTACGCCGTGCTGGACCGCCCCATCGTGGTCCACGCCGACGACTGGGACACGTTCCGGGCGAGCCGGGGCGCCTATCTGGACATCACCGCCCGCCCGCCAGGACATGTGACCTACTCCCAGAGGGAGTTGGTCCGGCTGTTCGAGTCCGGGGCGTGGCGGGACGGGGAGTCGGCGGCGCTGCGGGCCGACTTCCGGGCGCGGTTCTGCGAGTTCGAGGACGGCCGGGCCGCCGAGCGGGTGGTACGCACCCTGCTGCTCGGCGAGGCGATGCCCGCCACCGGTGCGGCGCGCATCCCCGGCCCGGCCGTGGGAGCCGATCAGCTCACCCGGTCCTCGTGACGGGCGAGGTCACTCGACGACGAGGGTGACCTCGACGTTGCCGCGGGTGGCGTTGGAGTACGGGCAGACCTGGTGGGCGGTCTCGACCAGCTTGCGGCCGGTCTCCGCGTCCACGGTGTCGGGCAGCTCGACGCGGAGCGTCACCTTGAGGCCGAAGCCCTCGCCCTCCTTGCCGATGCCGACCTCGGCGGTGACGGCGGCGTCGGAGACGTCCACCTTGGCCTGGCGGCCCACCAGGCCGAGGGCGCTGCCGAAGCAGGCGGCGTAGCCGGCGGCGAAGAGCTGCTCGGGGTTGCTGCCCTGGCCGTCGCCGCCCAGCTCGACCGGCATGGCGAGCGGCAGGTCGATGCGGCCGTCGGAGGAGACGGCGCGGCCCTCGCGTCCGTGGGTGGCGGTGGCGACGGCGGTGTAGAGCGCGTCCATGGGGTGACCGGTCCTCTCGGTGAAGTCGGTGGCGGCGGGCCGGGGAGGACCGCCGCCCTCGGCATCGAGTAGAGCACACAATTAAATTGCGCACAACCAAACTCTCGCCGTCCGGCTATCCTGGGTGTCATGAGCGTCTCGCCCACCCCGTCGGCCGGCCCCGCCACCGATGCCGCCGACCCGGACTGGCTCCGCCTGGACCGGCAGATCTGCTTCTCCCTGAACGCCGCCTCCCGCGCCTTCAACGGCGTGTACCGGGTGCTGCTCAAGGACCTCGGGCTCACCTACCCGCAGTACCTGGTGATGCTGGTGCTGTGGGAGCGCGGCGCGCTGCCCGTCAAGCAGCTCGGCGAGCATCTGCGGCTCGACTCCGGCACCCTGTCCCCGCTGCTCAAGCGACTGGAGGGCGCCGGCCTGGTGCGCCGGGAGCGCAGCGCGAGCGACGAGCGCTCGGTACGGGTGACGCCCACCGGCGAGGGCGCGGCCCTGCGTGAGCGGGCGCTGGAGGTGCCCCGCCGCATCGCCGCCGCCACCGGCACGGACCCGGCCGAGATCGGCGAGCTGCGCGAGCGCCTCGACCGGCTCACCGGCGCGTTGGACGCGGCGGTACGGGAACTGGAGCAAGGCCCGGCAGCGCGCTGAGGGCGACCCGGCGGACGTAGAGCCGTACGCTCGCGTCGCCGTCGGCCGACTCCTCGGCGGGCATGAACTCCTGGGCGAGTACGGCCATCTTGACCCGCTCCGCGGGGCCGCTCGGGCTCCAGCGGCCGGCCAGCAGGTCCCGGTCGGCCACCACCCACACCCGGTCGACTCCGGACAGCCGCCGCCGCAGTTCGGCCGCGTCGGCCTCCCTGCCGTACAGCGTCCCGGACGTCGGGCCCGGCTCGTCGAGGGCGACGTCGCGGACACCGGCGAAGGCGCCCGGGTAGGCGAGGGCGGCGTTGCGGGCCTGGGTGGGCAGGAACAGCACCGGCTGACCGGGTTCCAGCTTCCGCGCGGCGACCCGCGCCACGGCGGCCAGGTCGTCCGGGCGGTGGGCCGGGTCGCGGTCGTCGCTCATCAGCGGGAGCTGGAGGCACAGCGCCAGGACGGCCAGCGCGGCCCCGGTCAGGGCCAGCACCGGCGGCCGGGGCACCCGCAGCCGCAGCCGGGCGGCGAGCCGGGCCAGCCGGTCGGCACCGGCGGCGACCAGCAGAGGCGCGCCGGAGAGGGCGTAGAGGACGTACCGGTCGACGTAGAGCGGGGAGAGCTGCGAGGCCAGCATCAGGGCGGCGGGCGGCACCACGGCGAGGGGCAGACCGACCCGCGCGCAGGTCAGCCGCCCCGCTGGCCCGGCGAGCCCGGCCACGCCCAGCAGGGCGAGCGCCAGGCAGCTCCCGTACACGCCCTCGCCCGGCCCGAGGAACCAGTGCAGCAGGTTCTCCGCGGTCGCCCAGGTCGGCGGGCGGACCCAGGCCAGCTGGGCGGACTGGGCGTGCGAGACCAGGATCATCGGCAGCAGGGCGAGCACCACGAGCCCGGCCGCGCTCCCCCAGCCCCGCCACACCCGCGCGCCGACGCGGGCCAGCGCGAGGGAGGCGGCGTGGGCGAGGAGCAGCAGCACGGCGAACTCGTGCAGCCAGCAGGTGACCGCGAGGACCGTGCCGTAGACCCGCCAGGCGCCGGTGCGCACCCCGCGGACGAAGAGCAGGGTCGCGCCGGTGGCGGCCGCGGCGACGAGAGCGTACGAACGGCCCTCCTGGGCGTAGTGGCCGGCCATCGGCGAGACGGCGTACAGCAGTCCGGCCCACAGGCCGACCCGCGGTCCGGCCAGCCGGACGCCCAGTTCACCGACGAGTGCGGCGGTGACGGCCGCCGCGCACACCGAGGGCAGCCGGAGCGTTACCTCGTCCGGGTGAACCGCGAGGACGGCGTGCATCAGCAGGTAGTACAGGCCGTGCACGGCGTCGACGTCGTGCAGGAGCTGCCAGATCTGCGGCACCGAGCGGCGGGCGACCTGGAAGGTGACGGCCTCGTCGCGCCATATCCCGCCCCGGTCCACTCCCCACAGCCCGAGCCCGAGCATGACCAGCGCGGGCAGGCACACGGGCGCGCCCCACCGGACGCGCCACGGCACCCGGCCGGTCCGCTCCGCGCCCGCGCCGCCCGGCACGACCGCCGTTCTTCCAGCCGCGCTGGGCGGCTGCGTTTCCACCAGAGGCCCGACGTCCACCACGGCCCGATCTTTTGCGATGAGACAGTCTTTTCCGATCATTGACGGCGTATCGGCAGGGATACACCATCCGCGCGGATTAGGCTCCCACGCGATGAACCGTCTCCGTGTCACCTCCGGTCCGGTCCTCGCCCTCGTCGCCGGCTGGCTCGCCACCCGCGCGCTGATGCTGGGGCTCCTCGTCCTCGGCTCGGCGCACGTGCTGGGCGGGGGCTCGGTCTCGCGCGAGGTGTGGCGGCTGTACTTCCACTGGTACGGCGTCCTGTCGCACGGCACGTTCCCCACGCACGACACGCTGTGGCAGTACCCGCCCGGCGCGGGGCTGGTGCTGCTGGCGCCGGGGCTGCTGCCGGGGCTCTCCTACTTCGAGGCGTTCGTGCTGCTGACGCTGGCGGCGGACGCGGCCGTCACCGTGGCGCTGGCCGTCGCCGGGCGGCGCACCGGACGCAGTCTGCGCGGCGCCGCGCTCTGGGTGGGCGGGCTCCCGCTGCTGCTGCACATGCCGCTGGCACGCTACGACGTCCAGGTCACCGCGCTCGGTGTGGCCGCCCTCCTGACGCTCGGCCGGTCGCCGCGCGCGGCCGGGGTGTTCGGCGCGCTCGGCGCGGTGGTGAAGGTCTGGCCCGCGCTGGTGCTGCTCGGCGTGTCACGCGGACGGGCGACCCGCTCGGCGTGGTCCTGGGCGACGGCGACCGGCTGCGCCTGCCTCGCGGTGCTGGCGCTGCTGTTCGCCCACCCCTTCGCCTTCCTGCGCGAACAGGGCGACCGGGGTGTCCAGTTGGAGTCGCTCGGCGGCACCGCGCTCAATCTCGCCCGGCACGCGGGCTGGTCCGGCACGGTGCGCTACCAGTACGGCTCGATGGAGCTGGTCGGCCCCCACGTGCACACGGTCGCCACCGCCTCGCTGGCGCTGACGGCGGCCGCCTTCGGGCTGCTGGTGGTGTGGCGGCTGCGAGCCCGGCACTTCTCCCCGGCGACCCCGTACGACGCGGCGCTCACCGCGGTGCTGCTGTTCACCGTCACCAGCCGCGTCATCAGCCCGCAGTACCTGATCTGGCTGCTGGGCCTGGCCGCCGTCTGCCTGACCTCCCGGCACACCCGCCAGCGCCCGGTGGCCGTGCTGATCCTCATCGCCACCGGGGTGAGCACCCTGGTCTTCCCGATGAACTACGGCGCGGTCATCGACGGCACCTGGCCGGGCTGCCTGCTCATCCTGGCCCGCAACGTGCTGCTGCTGGCCGCCGCCGTGCTGTCCTTCGTCCGGCTGCGGCAGTCCACCCGGCCCCCCGCCGACGTGCCCGCGAGCCGCGCCCGGCCGGAGCCCGGCCGGGTCCCGGACCGCGCCTTGACGGGCTCCTGACGGCCCGGCAGCGACCATGGACCCCATGCCCGAAGCGCCCCAGGTCGCCGTCGTGGTCATCGGCTACGACGACGCCGCCCACGTCACCGACGCCGTACGCTCCGCGCTGGACCAGGGTCCGGCGGTGGGCGAGGTCGTCGCGGTGGACGACCGCTCCACCGACGGCAGCGCCGAGATCCTGGACCGGCTCGCGGCCGGCGAGCCCCGGCTGCGGGTGATCCGGCACGCCGTCAACAGCGGCGGCTGCGGCACCCCGCGCAACACCGGCACCGACGCGGTGACCCTGCCGTACGTGATGTTCCTGGACAGCGACGATCTGCTGCCGCCCGGTGCGGTGGACGCGCTGCTGCGGGCGGCGAGGGAGACAGGGGCCGAGGTGGCGGCCGGGCTGTGCGTCCGCCGGGAAGTGCCCTCGGGCCGCGAACACCCCTGGCAGTCCGGTCTGTTCGCGCAGGCGGCGCTGATCGGGCACCCCGCCGACCGCCCGCACCTCGTCCACGACACCCTGTGCGTCAACAAGCTGTACCGCACCGACTTCCTCCGGGTGAACGGCATCCGCTTCCCCGAGGGCCGCTACCTCTACGAGGACTTCGTCTTCACCGCCCGCGTCCTCGCCGCCGCCCCCCGCATCGCCCTCGTCCCGGACCTCGTCTACGTCTGGCACGTCCGCCGGGCCGCCGAACAGCTCTCGCTCTCCCTGAACCGGGAGCACATCGGCAACTGGCACGCCCGCACCCGCGCCTGCGCCGAGGCGTACGAGATCCTGCGGGGCGCCGGGGAGGCGGAACTGGCGCACGCGGCGCGGGCGAAGTTCCTCGACCACGAACTGCGCATGTACCTGCGCGAACTGACCCTGCGGGAACCGGAGTACCGGCACGCCTGGTGGGCGCACACCCGCGCCTACCTCGCCGGGTACGACGACGGGGACTGGGCCCGCGACCCCGCCGCCCCCGGCACCCTGCTGGGCCGGTTCGTGCTGGAGTCCGCCGAGCCGCGCGACCTGCTCCGGCTGCGCGAACTGGCCGCCCGCCCGGCCCGTCTGCTCCCCCCGTACGCCCGCACCCCCGAGGGCACGCCCGTCTGGTCCGACGCGCACCCGGGCGTCGACCTGACCCCGCTGCTGACCTGCCCCACCGGGGCGCTGCCCTGTGCGATGGACGCCGAACTGCTCCCGCACACCCGCGGCGCCCGGCTCCGGCTGCGCCTGCACGAGCTGTACGACCGGCTCGCCGAGGCGGGCCCGCTGGCGGTGACGGCCCGCTGGCACGACCGCGGGACCGGCCGCCCGGTCCGGCACATCACGCTGCCGCTGGTCCCCGCGCCGAACGGCACCTGGACCGCCGAGGCGGCCGTCGACCTGCACGCGCTGGGCGCGGGCGTGTGGGACCTGTGCCTCACCGTCCACTTCAAGGACGGCGCCCACCGGGACATCACCGCCCACGCCCGCACGGACAGTCCCCACCTGCGCAGACGCGTGCTGCCCAGCCCGCGCCACCTGGTGCTGCTGGCCCACCCCTACGCCACCCACTCCGGCGCCCTGTCCCTGCGCGTGGCCACGGGCCCGGCGGGGGCGGCGCGGGTGGCGCGCGGACGGCTGCGGAGGCTGATCGGGGGCGCCTAGAGCGCCTTCAGGGCGCCCGCCGTCGCCCTCGCCAGGTTCGCCAGGTAGCCCTTGGGCAGCTTCGGGCTGCGGATGATCACCGCGCGCCAGTAGAGGGGGCCGGAGATCAGGTCGAGCGCGAGGTCCAGGTCGAGGTCCGCGCTCACCTCGCCCCGTTCCCGCGCCGCCGCCACGATCTTCGACGCGACCCCGTCCTGCCCGTCCCGTACCGCCTTCTGGAGGGTCTCGGCCATCTCGGGGTTGCGGGCGGCCTCCGCCTGGAGGTCGGGGATGATCTGCGAGGCCACCGGGTGGCGCAGGGCGCGCGACATCACCTCGTACAGCAGCCGGAGGTCGCCCTCCAGGGAGCCGGTGTCCGGGGCGGGAAGACCCAGGACCGCCATCGCGGAGACCACGTCCAGCACCAGGTTGAGCTTGGAGCGCCAGCGCCGGTACACCGCCGTCTTGCCCACGCCGGCCCGGCGCGCGATGCCCTCGATCGACATCCGCGCGTACCCCACGGCGGCCAGTTCCTCGAAGACGGCCGCGCGGATCGCCTCCGTCACGTCCTCCCGGAGCACGGCGGCCCCGGCCGGGGCCCGGCGCGGGCGCGCCGGGGGTTCGTCGGCGTTGGTCGTCATGCCCCCCAGCATAGGCGGGACGACGCAACGGTTGCGTTCCGTCGTCGGATGGGCCTACTCTCCCGTTACGACGATACGGTCCCGTCCCGACGTGAGTAAACGTACGGGAAAGCGTGCGGAAACGGCGGGCAACGGCCGACCGCGCCTTCCCCGCCACCCGATCCGAAAGCAGCGGATGTGAGCCAGGTCCTCGACGCACCGCCCCCGATGCAGGTTCCGGCCGACGGCGACCTGGCGGCACTGGCCGCCAGGCACGGCCTGACCGTCAGCGGCGCCCGCCCCTCCGTACCGGCGTATGTCCGGCAGCTCTGGGACCGGCGGCACTTCATCACCGCCTTCGCCACCGCCAAGCTGACCGCGCAGTACAGCCAGGCGAAGCTCGGCCAGCTCTGGCAGGTGATGACCCCGCTGCTGAACGCGGCGGTCTACTACTTCATCTTCGGCGTGCTGCTGGGCACCAAGCGCGGGGTCGCCGACTTCATCCCGTTCCTGGTGACGGGCGTGTTCGTGTGGACGTTCACGCAGAGCTCGATCATGGCGGGCACCCGCGCCATCTCCGGCAACCTCGGCCTGGTGCGGGCACTGCACTTCCCGCGCGCCGCGCTGCCGATCTCGTTCTGCCTCCAGCAGCTCCAGCAGCTGCTGTTCTCGATGCTGGCGCTGATCGCGATCATCCTGTGCGTCGGCGTGCCGGTCTCCGCGTCCTGGCTGCTGGCGCTGCCCGCGCTGGTGCTCCAGTTCGTGTTCAACGCGGGCGTGTCGATGGTGCTGGCCCGGATGGGCGCCAAGACCCCGGACATCGCCCAGCTCATGCCGTTCCTGCTGCGCACCTGGATGTACGTGTCCGGTGTGATGTGGAGCATCGACCAGCACACCGAGGGCCAGCCGCGGGCGCTGTCGCTGCTGCTGGAGTACAACCCGGCGGCGCTCTACATCGACCTCATGCGCTTCGCGCTGATCGACAGCTTCGGCGCCGACAAGCTGCCCCCGCACGTGTGGCCCGTGGCGGCCGGCTGGGCGGTCGCCGCCGGGATCGGCGGCTTCATCTACTTCTGGAAGGCTGAGGAGACCTACGGCCGTGGCTGAGCAGACCATCTCCCCCGTCCCTGCCCCCGAGGACGCGAGCGCCGAGCGGGTCCCCACCGTCGTCGCCGACCGCGTCGACATCGTCTACCGGGTCAACGGCACCGGCGCGGGCCGGGGCTCGGCCACCGCCGCGCTCAACCGCATCCTGCGCCGGGGCAAGGCCGAGAAGGCGGCCGGGGTGCGCCGGGTGCACGCCGTGAAGAAGGTGTCCTTCGTCGCCCACCGGGGCGAGGCGATCGGCCTGATCGGCTCCAACGGCTCGGGCAAGTCCACCCTCCTCAAGGCGGTGGCCGGCCTGCTCCCGGTGGAGAACGGCCACATCTACACCGACGGCCAGCCCTCCCTGCTGGGCGTCAACGCGGCCCTGATGAGCGACCTGACCGGCGAGCGCAACGTGCACCTCGGCGGCCTCGCCATGGGGATGTCCCGCGAGCAGGTCAAGGAGCGCTACCAGGACATCGTCGACTTCTCCGGGATCAACGAGAAGGGCGACTTCATCACCCTGCCGATGCGCACCTACTCCTCGGGCATGGCGGCCCGGCTCCGCTTCTCCATCGCCGCCGCCAAGGACCACGACGTGCTGCTGATCGACGAGGCGCTCGCCACCGGCGACCGCTCCTTCCAGAAGCGCTCCGAGGCCCGCATCCGCGAGCTGCGCAAGCACGCCGGCACGGTCTTCCTGGTCAGCCACAACAACAACTCCATCCGCGACACCTGCGAGCGGGTGCTCTGGCTGGAGCGCGGCGAGCTGCGCATGGACGGCGCCACCGAGGACGTGCTCAAGGAGTACGAGGCGTTCACGGGCGACCGCAAGAAGAAGTAGCCAAGGGGCCTCCGCTTCACGCGTGGATATCCCTTTCAGTCATGTAATGACAGTATGTTATGAAAGGTGATCGCCGGGACGAAGAGCCGAAGGAGCCCCTCCAGATGCCCCAACTCAGCGTCATCGTCTACGGGCCCAACACGCAGGGACATCTGACCGGACTGCTCGACTCCCTCAACGCCCACCCGCTCCCGGACACCGAGGTGATCGTCGCGGCGGTCGGCGACTGGGCGCGGGAGACCGCCGAGGGCCACGCCCCGGAGACGGTCACCGTGCCGCTCCCCGAGGGGACGCCGGACGCCGCGGCCCGGTCGGCGGGGGCCGCGCGGGCCTCCGGCCGCTGGCTGCACTTCGTGCACGCCAAGGACGGGCTGCCCGCCGGAGCCCCCCGGCTGCTGGCCGAGCGCACGGCGGAACTGGACGAGCGCACCGACGTGGTCCTGCTGGACCACGTCACCACCACCTGGCGCACCACCGCCGTCCCCTCCCGCGACGGCCGCCTGCTCGCCGGGGCCGGCCGCGCAGCCGTCACCCTGGACGACTCCCCCGACCTGCTCCGCCTCGCCCCCCTGCTCGGCACCCGCGCGGTCCGCGCCGCGTTCTGGCGGGAGCACGAGGAGGAGTTCTCCGGCGCCGACGAGAACTTCGTCGCCCAGGCCGCCCTGCTGCGTGCCGACCGCGTGGCCTGCCTCGACCAGACGGCGTACGACGATCGCAGGCTGCGCCGGGAGAGCCTGCCCCCGCGCACCCCCGAGGACCGGTACGCCCTGATCGAACGGTACGAGCACCTGCTCGCCCTCACCGAGGGCCGGCGCCCGGTGCGGGCGGTGCTCTACGGGCTGATGGTCCGCGATCTGGTGCGGGTCTTCGCCCGCGAGGGCATGCCGGAGCCGGTGGCCCGCGAGTTCTTCCGCCGCGCCTCGGCCGCCGCCGTCCGCTGGCGCCCCGCGGGGCACCAGCGCCCCGCGGGCCTGGAGGGCGTACGGCACGCGCTGCTGGAGGAGGGCGCGTACACCAGGTACCGGGCGCTGCAGACCGCCAACCGCACCCGGCGCTCGGCCCGCAAGGCGGTCCGCGCCCGCAAGCGGCAGCTCGGGGTGCGGCTGCGCGAACAGCAGTACCGCCGGGCACTCACCCGCCCGCTCGATCCGAACCTGGCCGTGTTCGCCGCCTACTGGGACCGGGGGGTGGCCTGCAACCCGGCCGCCATCGCCGCCAAGCTGGCCGAACTCGCCCCGCACATCCACCCGGTGTGGGTGGTGACCAGGGAGAACGCGGCCCTTCTCCCCCACGGCACCGACCACGTCATCCCCGGCACCCGGCGCTACTGGGAGACGCTGGCGACCGCGAAGTACCTGGTCAACAACGTCAACTTCCCCAACGCGGTGGTCAAGCGCCCCGGCGCGGTCCACCTCCAGACCCACCACGGCACCCCGCTCAAGCGCATGGGACTGGACCAGCGGGAGCATCCGGCGGCGGCCCAGGGGCTCGACTTCGCGGCGCTGCTGTCCCGGATCGACAAGTGGGACTACAGCGTCAGCGCCAACAGCCACTCCACCCGGATGTGGGAGCGCGCCTACCCGGCCCGCTACACCTCGCTGGACCACGGCTATCCGCGCAACGACGTCTTCTACACCGCAACCGCCGCCGACGTGCGCGCCGCCCGCGAGCGCCTCGGCATCCCGCCCGGCCGCACCGCGGTGCTCTACGCGCCCACCCACCGCGACTACGAGGCCGGGTTCACCCCGCGCCTGGACCTCGCCACCCTCGCCGACCGGCTCGGCGAGGACACCGTGCTGCTGGTGCGCGCCCACTACTTCTACGGCGGCGGCGCGGCCTCCCCGCTGACCGGGCTGCGCCGCACCGGCCGCATCATCGACGTCTCCGCCTACGACCCGGTCGAGGAACTCTGCCTGGCCGCCGACGTACTGGTCACGGACTACTCGTCGATCATGTTCGACTACGCCAACCTGGACCGCCCGATCGTCGTGCACGCCGACGACTGGGAGACCTACCGCACCACGCGCGGGGTCTACTTCGACCTGATGGCCGAGGCCCCCGGCCGGGTCGCGCGCACCCAGGAGGAGCTGACCGAGATCCTCACCTCGGGCGCCTGGCGCGACGAGACGGCGGCGAAGGCCCGTACGGCGTTCCGCCGCCGGTTCTGCGAGTTCGACGACGGCCGGGCCGCCGAGCGGGTCGTGCGGCGGGTGTTCCTCGGTGAGCCCGAGGAGGCGCTGCCGTCCGTGCTGCCGCTGGAGGAACGTTCCCCCGCCCCGACGCCCGAGGAGCTCCGAGGATGACGACCCCCGACGTCACGGTCACCGTCATCGTCTACAACGACGCTGCCCGGCTGCCTCGCGCGGTCGCCTCGCTGCGCGCGCAGACCCACGAGAACATCGAGATCGTCATCAGCGACGACCACTCCACCGACGAGACCCCCGAGGTGGCCCGGCGGCTGGCCGCCGAGGACGGCCGGGTCCGCTACCTGCGCCTGCCGGAGAACAGCGGCGGCTGCAGCGCCCCGCGCAACCGGGCCATCGACATCGCCCGCGCCCCGTACCTGATGTTCCTCGACAGCGACGACGAACTCCCGCCGCGCGCCGTCGAGTCACTGCTCGCCGCGCACCGGGAGCGCGAGGTCGACTTCACCATGGGCGCGGTGCGCCGGGTCCGGGTGGACAACGGCCGCCGCACCACCTGGATGCCGCACCTGGTCCGCGAGCGCCGCACCCTGGACGGCATCGCGGCCGACCCCCGGCTGCTCTTCGAGCACCTCTCGACCAGCAAGATGTACGCCCGCGCCTTCCTCGACCGCCACCACCTGCGCTTCCCCGAGGGCATCCACTACGAGGACCAGCTCTTCTCGGCCCAGGCGTACGGTCTCGCGCGGGCGTTCACGATCATCCCGGACCCGGTCTACACCTGGTACATCGAGCCGTACGCGGCCGAGTCCAGCGCCTCCATCTCCAACCAGCGGCACAAGATCTCCAACGTCGCCGACCGGGTGCACGTGCAGCGCCTGATCGACGCCTTCCTGGTGGAGAGCGGACAGGCGGGGCTGCGCGAGGACAAGGACTTCAAGTTCCTCAAGCACGACTTCCGGATGTACGCGGGCGACCTGCCCTACCGGGACGACGCCTGGCTGGCGGAGTTCGCCGAGATCATGAACCCGTACCTGGACACCCTGGCCGAGGGCGCCTACGCCCGGCTGCCCCGCCCGGAGCGGGTGGTGCTGGAGCTGCTCCGCGAGGGCGACCTCGACGGGGTACGGCTCGCCGCGCGGGGACTGGGGCACCCGGTGGCGCCGCTCCGGGTCACCGCGGACGCCGGCGGCACGCCCTACTGGGGCGACGCGGTGCCCACGACCGAGCGGGGGCGGCGGGAGCTGGACCTGAGCGACCTCGATCTGGAGACCCGCCCCTTCTCCACGGCCTTCTTCCGGCACGAGATCACCGACCTGCGCCCCGGCCCCGGTGCCGCGCTGACCCTGACGGTGCGCACCTACGACCCCGGGCTGCGGCTCCCGGTGGGCCCGCAGCGGGCCGGGCTGCTGCTCTCCCCCGGCCGGCGGCGGCTCACGGTGCCGTTCCGGCTGGACCCGGTGCGGCCGGGCGTGTTCGAGGGCCGGGTCCAGCTGGACCTGACCCGGGCCCGGCTCCCCCTCCAGGGCTTCGAGGGGGTCCGGCATCCGCAGATCAGGCTCCAGCAGCAGGGGCTCGCGCACTCGGGGCTGCTGCTGGCACCGCTCGCCTTCCCGGCCCTGACCGCCCGGGTGGAGTCGGGCGGCGCGGCGCACCGGGTCACCGTCGAGCCGGAGGGCCGCAATCCCGGCCGGCTGCAGATCCGCTGGCAGCCCGTGGGGGTCACGGCCCGCGTGCTGCGGCCGGTGGTGCGCAGGATCGACCGGCCGCGGGTGCGCAACGCGTTCCGGCTGGTGGCGAGCGCGCTGAAGTGAGCCCGCCTCAGCCGCGCACCTCGTAGAGCACCTGTCCGGCCGGGCCGGTCGTCACCGGGCGCAGCCACGGCTCGGCGTCGGCGGCCGGCCCGATCACCCAGCGCACCCCGTACCGGCGCGCTATGGCCCGCCGGGCCTCGGAGGAGGTGCCGGCGTCGAAGTACCGCTCCACCGCGGCGTCCCGGCCGCCCTGGTCCGGCAGGAACACGTCCGGATAGCCGGGCGCCACGGTGTACGGCCCGTACGCGGGGATCTGCCGGGACGGCACCGTACGGGCCATCACGACCTGCCCGTAGCCGACCCAGGGCGTGATCCAGTGGTAACCGACCCACGGCGGGCGGTACTTGGCGGCGACCGGGGCGGGCAGCGCGTCCCGCGGGACGACGTACCCGAGCATCCCCGCCTGGCCCCAGGCGCCCACGGCCAGGGCGGCCCCGAGCAGGCAGGCCCAGCCCAGCCGGAACGCCCGCCGCCCGGCCGACACGGTCTCCAGGGCGGCCGCGAGCTGGGCCGGGATCAGCGCGGCGGGCGCGGCGCGGCCCCACGAGTAGTGCCCGGTGAGTCCCCCGGCCGCGAACAGCAGGGCGCCCAGCGCGAAGAACAGGACCAGCGGGTCCCGGTGGTCGCGCCGCCCGCGCAGGACGAGGGCGGCCACCCCGAGCAGGGCCAGCCCGAACCGGCCGAGCAGGTCGGAGTAGAGCGAACGGTGGATCGCCTCAAGCCCGGTGCCGGCGGAGAACAGCGCGAAGAAGTCGTAGTACGGCCACAGCCACAGCAGGACGATACCCACCGCGAGCGCGGCGGCGAGCCTCGGGAGGACCCGGCGGTCCGGGCGGGCGGCGAGGACCGTGGCGAGCGCGCCGAGGGTGGCGACCACGCCGGTGAACTGGTGGCAGAGCAGGATCAGCGCCCACAGCGCGCCGAGGCCCGCCCAGCGGGCCCGGACCGCGGGCGTGCGGAGGGTGGCCGTGAGCCACGCCCAGAAGTGGAAGGACAGCCCGAGCGCGAACACGCTGGGGTACGCGACCGTCAGCGCGAGGGAGTTCAGGCCGAGGAAGCCGCTCCAGTTGAGCAGGTCCGGGCCCCACAGGAGGACCAGGCACAGCAGGGCGAGCGCGGGCGCGGCCCGGTGCGCGCTGAGCGTGCGCGCGTACCGCCACACCCCGGTGAACAGCAGCCCGAGCCCCACCAGGGCGCCGATCCGCAGCACCACGAACACCGGCAGCCCGGTCAGCCGGGCGAGCAGGCCCAGCACCAGCATCCAGGGCGAGTAGTACGGGCTCGGGGTGTCCGCGTCGACCAGCGGGTTGCCGGGGTCGAGCGGGCTGTGCCGCAGCCGCTGCACGGTCGCCGCGTGTATGCCGAGGTCACCGGCCCAGGGCAGCCGCAGGACGGCCAGCAGCATCAGCAGCGCGACGAGCGCGGCCAGGGCGACGGCCACCAGTGACGGGGCCGCCGTCGACGGACGGCCGCGCCGCACGCGGGCCCCTGTGAGGTTCGCTGTCACGGGCCAGACCTTATATCCGAAACGGACAGACCACCCGGAAAGCAACAAGGGCGCCCCCGCACCGGGTTCTCCGGTCCGGGGGCGCCCTGCGCTCAGGCGGCGCCGGTCACGCGTGCGTGCGCAGCAGCGTCCGCATCGTGCGCATCGCCACCGAGAGGTTGGCGAGGTCGAACGCGTCCGAGCTCCGGATCTCCTCCAGCGTGGCGCGGGCCCGGCTCAGGATGGGCGCGTTCTTCTCCTCCCACGCCTTGAACCGCTGCTCCGGCGTCGAGGTGCCGTTGCCCGCCGCGAGCACGTCCGCGGTGAGCGCCGCGTGCGCCGCGTACAGGTCCTCGCGGATGGAGGCGCGGGCCATCGACTGCCAGCGGTCCGCGCGGGGCAGCTCGATGATGCGGTCCATGAGCTGGGTGATGTGCAGCCGGTCGGCGAGGTCGTAGTACACCTCGGCCACGTCCAGCGGCTCCTTGCCCGTGCGGTCGGCCACCGAGACGATGTCCAGCGCCGGGAAGGCGGAGGAGAACCCGGCCACGCGGGTGGCCAGTTCGGCCGGGACACCGGCGGCGGACAGCTCGTCGTACACGTGCTGGTACCACTCGAGGTCGGCGCCGCGCAGCAGCTTCGGCATCTGCTGCCAGACCTGCTCGACCCGGTCCGCGAAGAACTCCACGGTCTCGGCGAGCTGGAGCGGCTGCGGCCGGTTGTTCAGCAGCCAGCGGGTGCCCCGCTCGACCAGCCGGCGCGAGTGCAGCCGGATACGGGTCTGCACGGCCGCGTCGACCCGGTTGTCCAGCGCTTCCACCGCGTCCCACACCGGGGACGAGGAGAAGATCGCGCGGGCCGCGGTCTGAGCGCGGACGATCTCCTCCAGCGAGGCCCCGGTCTCCTCGCGCAGCCGGTGCAGGTACGTGGTGCCGCCGGTGTTCACCGTGTCGTTGACCAGCACGGTGGTGGTGATCTCCCGGCGCAGCGGGTGGCTGTCGATGACCTCGGCGAACCGCTCGCGCAGCGCGGTCGGGAAGTACGCGTGCAGCAGCCCGCGCAGGTACGCGTCGTCCGGCAGCGAGGTGTGCAGCAGCTCCTCGGCGACCGTGATCTTCGTGTACGCCAGCAGCACCGCGGTCTCGGGGCTGGTGAGGCCCTGTCCCTGGTTCAGCCGCTCCCGGATCTGGCGGTCGGTGGGCAGGAACTCCAGCGCCCGGTTGAGGTGGCCCTCGCGCACCAGGTGCCGGATGAACCGGGCCTGCGCGTGCAGCATGTCCTTGGACTGGGCGAGCGCGTTGGCCAGCGCGGTGTTCTGCGCGTAGTTGTTGCGCAGGACCAGCGCGCCGACCTCGTCGGTCATCTCCGCGAGCAGCTTGTTGCGCTGCTTGACGGTCATGTCCCCGTCGGTGACCAGGCTGTTGAGCAGGATCTTGATGTTCACCTCGTGGTCGGAGGTGTCCACACCGGCGCTGTTGTCGATGGCGTCGGTGTTGATCCGGCCGCCCTGCAGCGCGAACTCGATCCGGCCGAGCTGGGTCAGACCCAGGTTGCCGCCCTCGCCGACGACCTTGACGCGCAGGTCGGCGCCGTCGACGCGGATGGCGTCGTTGGCCTTGTCACCGACGTCGGCGTCGGTCTCCGCCGAGGACTTGACGTAGGTGCCGATGCCGCCGTTCCACAGCAGGTCGACCGGCGCCTTGAGGATCGTCTTCATCAGGTCGGCCGGGGTCATCTTGGAGATCTTCTCCTCGATGCCCAGCGCCTCCCGGATGTGGTGGTTCAGCGGGATCGACTTGGCGCTGCGGGGGAAGATCCCGCCGCCCGCCGACAGCAGCGAGGTGTCGTAGTCGGCCCAGCTGGAGCGGGGCAGCTCGAACAGGCGGCGCCGCTCGGCGTAGCCGGTGGCCGCGTCCGGGACCGGGTCGATGAAGATGTGCCGGTGGTCGAAGGCGGCCACCAGGCGGATGTGCTCGGAGAGCAGCATGCCGTTGCCGAACACGTCACCGGACATGTCACCGATGCCGACGACCGTGAAGTCCTCGGACTGGGTGTCCAGGTCCAGCTCGCGGAAGTGCCGTTTCACCGACTCCCAGGCGCCACGCGCGGTGATGCCCATGCCCTTGTGGTCGTAGCCCGCGCTGCCGCCGGAGGCGAAGGCGTCCCCGAGCCAGAAGTCGTAGGACTGGGCGACCTCGTTGGCGATGTCGGAGAACGTCGCCGTGCCCTTGTCGGCCGCGACCACCAGGTAGGTGTCCTCGCCGTCGTGGCGCACCACGTCCTGGGGCGGGACGACCTCGCCGGCCACCATGTTGTCGGTGATGTCGAGCAGGGCGGAGATGAACGTCTTGTAGCTGGCGATGCCCTCGGCCAGCCAGGCGTCCCGGTCCGCGCTCGGGTCGGGGAGCTGCTTGGCGACGAACCCGCCCTTGGCGCCGACCGGCACGATGACGGTGTTCTTCACCATCTGCGCCTTGACCAGGCCGAGGATCTCGGTACGGAAGTCCTCGCGCCGGTCCGACCAGCGCAGGCCGCCGCGCGCGACCTTGCCGAAGCGCAGGTGCACGCCCTCGACCCGCGGCGAGTACACCCAGATCTCGTACGCCGGGCGCGGTGCGGGCAGGTCGGGGATGGCCTGCGGGTCGAACTTCATCGACACGTAGGCGTGCGGGCCGCCGTCGCGGGCTTCCTGGAAGAAGTTGGTGCGCAGGGTGGCCTTGATGACGGTCAGGAAGGAGCGCAGGATGCGGTCCTCGTCCAGGCTCGCCACCTGGTCCAGCGCCGCGTCCAGCTCCTCCAGCAGGGCGTCGGTGATCTCCAGGCCGGCCTTCTGCCGGTCCGGGGACATCCGGGCCTCGAACAGGGAGACCAGCAGCCGGGTGGTGTGGACGTTGTTGCGGAGGGTGTCCTCCATGTAGTCCTGGCTGAAGGTGGAACCCGCCTGGCGCAGGTACTTGGCGTAGGCGCGCAGCACCATCGCCTGCCGCCAGGTCAGCCCGGCGCTCAGCACCAGGGCGTTGAAGCCGTCGTTCTCCGCCTGGCCGGTCCAGGTCGCGGCGAAGGCGTCCTGGAACCGCTCGCGGCCGTCCTCGCCGAGGTGGTCGGCACCGCCGGCGGTCTGCGGCAGGCGCAGGCCGAAGTCGTAGATCCACGCGGTGCTGCGGTCGGTGCGGCGCAGCTCGTAGGGGCGCTCGTCGACGACCTCCACGCCGAGCCGGTTGAGGACCGGCAGCACGGCAGAGAGGGAGACCGCGTCGCCCTTGCGGTAGATCTTGAACCGGCGCTCCCCGGGGGCGGCGCCCACCGGCTCGTACAGGCTCAGTGAGAAGTCGTTGCCCTTCTCGTTGCTCAGCCGCTCCAGGTGGACCAGGTCGGCGACCGCGGCGCGCGGGGAGTGGTCGGCCTTGTAGCCCTCGGTGAAGGCGTTGCTGTAGCGGCGCAGCAGCTCGGCGGCGCGCTCCTCGCCGCACTCGGCGTTGAGCGCCTCGGCGAAGCCGTCGGACCAGGAGCGGGTGGCCTCGACCAGGCGGGCCTCGATGCGCTCCTTGTCGGCGTCGGAGAGCTCGGGCAGCTCGGTGCCGGGCGGGACGCGGACGACGAAGTGCAGCCGGGACAGGATCGACTCGGTGTTCCAGGCGGTGAAGTCGACGCTGATGCCGCCCAGTTCCTCCTTGAGGATGTCGATGATCCGCAGGCGCACCCCGGTGGTGTACCGGTCGCGCGGCAGGTAGACCAGGGCCGAGTAGTAGCGGCCGTATTCGTCCTGGCGGAGGTAGAGCCGCAGCCGGCGGCGCTCCTGGAGGTACAGCACGCTCGTGGCGATGGACTGCAGCTCGGCGGGCGGGGTCTGGAACAGCTCGTCGCGCGGGTAGGTCTCCAGGATCTGGAGCAGGTCGCGGCCGTCGTGGCTGTTGGGCGAGAACCCGGCGCGCTCCAGCACCTCGGCGACCTTGCGCCGGATCACCGGCACCCGGCGCACCGACTCGGTGTACGCGGCGGAGGAGAACAGCCCGAGGAAGCGGCGCTCGCCGACCACGTTGCCGTCGGCGTCGAACTTCTTGACGCCGATGTAGTCCAGGTACGAGGGGCGGTGCACGGTGGCCCGGCTGTTGGCCTTGGTCAGCACCAGCAGGCGGTGCTCGCGGGCCTTGGCGCGGGCGTCCGCCGGGAGCCGCTCGAAGGAGGGGCTGACCGGGTGCTCGTCGTCCTCGGAGTGGTGCGGGTCGGAGCGCAGGATGCCGAGGCCGGTGCCGGGCTTGGCGCTCAGCGAGTCGTCACCGCGCAGCTCGTACTCGCGGTAGCCGAGGAAGGTGAAGTGGTCGGCGGAGAGCCAGCGCAGCAGCTCGCGGGCCTCGTCCACCTCGGCGGCGGGGAGGTCGGCCGGGCGGGGCTCGTCGCGCAGGTCGTCGGCGATGCGGACGGCCGCCTCGCGCATCTTCTCCCAGTCCTCGACGGCCTCGCGCACGTCGGACAGGACGCGCAGCAGGTCGGCGGAGATCTGCTTGAGGTCGGCGCGGTCGGTCTCGCGGTCGGTCTCGACGTGGATCCAGGACTCGACGTGCGCGTCGTGCGGCAGCTCGCCGTGCGGGCCGGTGGGCAGGACCTCGATCAGCTTGCCGGTGACGTCACGGCGGACGACGACCTGCGGGTGGATCACGACGTGGATGCCGCGGCCCTGACGGGTCAGCTCGTTGGTGACCGAGTCGACCAGGAAGGGCATGTCGTCGGTGACGACCTCCACGACGGTGTGGCTGCACGTCCAGCCGTTCTCCTCCACCGTCGGGGTGTGCACCCGCACGTTGGCCGTGCCCTGCGGGCGGGTCTCGGCGAGACGGTAGTGGGAGACCGCGGCACCGAAGACGTCGACCGGGTCGCGGTCGGCGAGGTCTTCCGGGGCGGTGTGCAGGTAGTAGCGCTGGAGGAACGCGAGCACCGCTTCGCTGTCCGGGGTGCCGGAGGTGCCCTCGCTCGTGGTCCCGGTCGGTAGGTGCCCCCCGACCGGGCTGTTCTCAGCTACCCGAGCGGCCCGATCGAGCAGCTCGGCCTTGGCTTCGTCCAGCTTGGTCTGCATTGTCCTCTGGCTCCTGTCGCGCGCCGTTGCGTGACGTAGAAGGAAGTACGGTTTCTTCCCCTCCGGTATGACGCCACGGCCCGAGGTGTCCGGTCCGTTCCGACGCTATGCCGCGAGGCGAGATGGGCGGGGGGATTTCGGCCATTGTCGACAGACTTGTCGGAAGCGACGCTGCTCTCCGCACCGTCGTGCCGGAGGCCGTCCCCGGTGTCCGGGACGCCTCGGCGCCCCTGTCCCGCCCGGGAGGACCAGCGACCGCCGCCCGGTCACGGAGTTCGTCCGTGCGGTCCGGGCGCAGGGCAGGGACTGTGGCGCCCCCGCGAGATATCGCGCTGATCACGCCACAAGGCTATCGCCCCGGACGGGGGCCCCGTCATGAGCCGTATGTGTACAAAACCAGGGGGTGAAGTTTGACGTTCTGCACAGCGGCGGCGAAGGGGTCGGTGGCGTATCCGCGCCGGGGCGGGGACGGCCACGACGCCGTTACGACGCTATTCGGCGGGCCTCCGCTACGGCCTCGGCCAGGCTGTCCACCACCGGGGCGCCGACGCCGCGCAGGCTCTCCGGGCCGTGCGAGCCGCCTGTGTAGAGCACGGCGCGCGCGCCGACGTGCCGGGCGGCCAGCGCGTCGTCGGCCGCGTCACCGATGACCACGGTCCGCTCGGGGTCGACCAGGGTACTCATCGCCTCGAGGTGGCGGACCATGTGCTCGGCCTTGCTGCCGCCGGAGGGGCCCCTGCGGCCGTCGACGCGCAGGAAGTGCGGCTCGATGCCGAGGCCGCGCACCAGCGGGACCAGCTCCTCGTGCCCGTACATGCTCAGCAGGGACTGACTGTGGCCGTCCGCCCCCCAGCCGGCCAGCAGCTCGGCCGCGCCCTCGGTGAGCCCGCAGCGCACCCGGTGCTCGGCGTAGTGCCGCTGGAAGGCGCCGTCCATGACCTCCCACTCGAGGTCACTGGGCAGCCGGCCCATCAGCCGCTCGTAGAACCTGGGTACGGGGACGCAGTACAGCGCGCGGTACCGCTCCAGCGTGATCGGCTCCAGACCCAGCTCGGCGAAGGCCGCGTTGGTCGCCCCGATGATCGCGTCGTTGTCGTGGAAGAGGGTGCCGTTCCAGTCCCAGACGATGTGTGCGCTTCGCTGCATCCCCATGCGAAAACGGTACCGGGCACCGCTGACAGCGGGTAAGGGCGCGTGATGTTCGCAGGTCAGGGGGTTGCGAGCAGGGTGGGGATCTCCTGCGTGGCGAACCACAGCAGCTCGTGGTCGTCGGCGGCGTCCACGGCCTTGCGGGCGGCATCGTCTCCGGCGTCGGCCGCCTCGAGGGCCCGCGCCGCGGCGGTGACATCGGCCTCCGCGTCGTCGGCGTCCGCGTGCACGGCGGCGGCCTTGGCGAGCCGGGCCGAGGCGGCGACCGTCACCCCGCCGAGGCCGTCCGGGTCCGCGGTGACGGCGCCGTCCGCGACGTCGACCGCGACGACGACGCGGCGCGGCGCCGCCTCGGGGTCGGCGGCCAGCAGCCGCAGCGAGGCGCCCGCGGCCTCGCCGAGCGCGGCGTACTCCAGCTCCTCCAGGTCGTCCGTGCCGCACCACTCGCGCAGAGCGGGCGTCACGGCGTACGCGGCGAACGGGTCCGCCGCCAGCACACCCGTCTCGTGGGCCTCGGCGAGGCCGGGGAGGGTCAGGGGTACGTAGACACGCATGCGGGCCGCTCTTTCCTGGTCAAAGGAGGGCCTCCAGAATACGTGCGGCCGTCCCCTTTCGAGTTCCCGCCCGACCCCCCTGCGGCGTCAGCCCACCACCCCGCGCATCACCCTCCCGCACCGCGCGGCCACGGGGTTCCCGGAGCCTCCTGTCACCCGGATAAGTGAAGCCCGCAGCGCCCGCGACACCGGCCGGACGTCCTTGCCGGGCGGGTCCCCGCCCCCGTACAAGGTCCCCACCTACTTGAGTTACCGCCTGGTATCCGCCGGGCCGGCCGAACGGGGACTTCCATGAACAAGGTCATGAGCCGCAAGCCGCAGACCCGGCCGCACCACCGCCCGCCGACCCGCCACGACACCCGCCGCCCCGGCACTCCCACCCGCAGCCGCACCACCACGGCCCGCCCCACCGACCTCTTCGCGGACCGCCTGCTGGCCGTCCTGAGCGGCCAGCGCCCCGTCCACTGGATGCTCCGCCACACCGCCGGCTCCGCCTACGACGAGCTGGTCCGCCTGGCCGAACGCACCCCCCTGCGCACCCACGGCTCCCGCCCCACCGTCCACGACCTCGGCTGGTTCGTCCCCCGCTCCGGCGCCCTGGAGGTCTTCGCCCGCATCGCCGCCGGCACCCACCTCCGCGCCCTCGCCTTCCGCCTCGAACAGTCCGAGGACCTGCGCTGGCGCTGCACAGCGGTGGAACTGGCCACCCCGTCGGGCCGCCGCCCAGCAGCGCCCTGAGGGGCGCGTGGAGGGCCCCGCGGCCCCGACCGGTCCTGGTGGTCGCCGCAAGCGGCAGAGGGGCCTGAGCGGCGGCCCCGCCCTGGCAGCAGGCGGCCCTGTCCGCTCGCGGCTCGACGGAGGCGGCGAGGGCCCGTCGGGGCGGCTGAGGCGGCGAACGCCGGTCGCGGCGGGGCGTAGTTTCCGCCGGGCATTGGCCGCATGCGGCCGGCCGGGGCGGTGGCGTCACCGAACACACCGCGCCCGCTCAGGCCTGACGGCAACCGCCGGACGCACCCGGGGCCGGGCCCCCGCTAGGGAGGGCCCGGCCCCGACCGCTGCTGAAGCCGCGCCCGCTACTTCTTGCGGCGCCGCCCGCCCTTGGCCTGGCGGCGGCGCTCCGCGCGGGTCAGGCCGTCGGACTCGGAGCGGATGGGCTCGTCGTCCTCGAGGTCGCGCTCGATGACGCCGCCCTCGCCGTCCACGGTGGGCGCGGAGAAGTGCAGCTCACGGCGCTGCGGCACGTCGAGTCCCTTGGCGCGGATCTCCGGACGCGCCCCGGCGGGAACCTGCGCGGGCACGGTGTCCTGGACGCCCTCGCCGGCCGGCTGGGCCTCCACCGGGACCTCCTCGACCTGCTGCTCGACCTGGACCTCCAGGTTGAACAGGTAGCCGACGGACTCCTCCTTGATGCCCTCCATCATGGCGGTGAACATGTCGAAGCCCTCGCGCTGGTACTCCACCAGCGGGTCCTTCTGCGCCATCGCGCGAAGGCCGATGCCCTCCTGGAGGTAGTCCATCTCGTAAAGGTGCTCGCGCCACTTGCGGTCCAGCACCGACAGCACGACCCGGCGCTCCAGCTCACGCATGATCTCGGAGCCGAGCTGCTCCTCACGCGCCTCGTACTGGGCGTGGATGTCGTCCTTGATGGACTCGGAGATGAACTCCGCGGTGAGACCCGCGCGGTCGCCCGCGGCCTCCTCCAGCTCCTCGATGGTGACCTTCACCGGGTAGAGCTGCCGGAAGGCACCCCACAGCCGGTCGAGGTCCCAGTCCTCGGGGAAACCGTCGGCGGTCTCGGCCGCGATGTACGCGTCGATCGTGTCGTTCATGAAGTGCTGCACCTGCTCCTGCAGGTCCTCGCCCTCCAGGACGCGGCGCCGCTCGCCGTAGATGACCTCGCGCTGCCGGTTGAGCACCTCGTCGTACTTCAGGACGTTCTTGCGCGTCTCGAAGTTCTGCTGCTCGACCTGCGACTGCGCGGACGCGATCGCGCGGGTGACCATCTTGTTCTCGATCGGCACGTCGTCCGGCACGTTGGCCATGGCCATCACGCGCTCGACCATCTGCGCCTTGAACAGCCGCATCAGGTCGTCACCGAGCGAGAGGTAGAACCGCGACTCGCCGGGGTCGCCCTGACGGCCGGAACGGCCGCGGAGCTGGTTGTCGATACGGCGCGACTCGTGCCGCTCGGTGCCGAGGACGTAGAGGCCGCCGCTCAGCTCGACCTCTTCCTTCTCGGCCTTCACCGCCTGCTGGGCCCGGGCCAGCGCGGCGGGCAGCGCGGCCGCCCACTCCTCGATGTGCTCCTCGGGGTCGAGCCCGTGCTGGCGCAGCTCCGCCTCGGCGAGGTCCTCGGGGTTGCCGCCGAGCTTGATGTCGGTACCGCGGCCGGCCATGTTGGTGGCCACGGTCACGGCGCCCTTGCGGCCGGCCTGCGCGACGATCGACGCCTCACGCTCGTGGTGCTTGGCGTTCAGCACCTCGTGCTGGATGCCGCGCTTGCTGAGCTGCTGGGAGAGGTACTCCGACTTCTCCACCGAGGTGGTGCCGACCAGGATCGGCTGGCCCTTCTCGTGCTTCTCGGCGATGTCGTCGACGACCGCCTCGAACTTGGCGACCTCGGTGCGGTAGATCAGGTCCGACTGGTCCTTGCGGACCATCGGCCGGTTGGTCGGGATCGGCACCACGCCGAGCTTGTAGATCTGGTGGAACTCGGCGGCCTCGGTCATCGCCGTACCGGTCATGCCGGAGAGACCCGGCATCTCCTTGCCCTGCTGGTCGTGGCGCTTGTAGAGGCGGAAGAAGTTCTGGAGGGTGATCGTGGCGAGCGTCTGGTTCTCGTCCTTGATGTCCACCCCTTCCTTCGCCTCGATCGCCTGATGCATGCCCTCGTTGTAGCGGCGGCCCGCGAGGATACGGCCGGTGTGCTCGTCGACGATCATGACCTCGCCGTCGATGACGACGTAGTCCTTGTCCTTCTTGAACAACTCCTTGGCCTTGATGGCGTTGTTCAGGTAACCGACGAGCGGCGTGTTGACCGACTCGTAGAGGTTCTCGATGCCCAGCCAGTCCTCGACCTTGGAGACACCGGACTCATGGATGGCGACGGTGCGCTTCTTCTCGTCGACCTCGTAGTCGCCGGTCTCCTCGATGCCCTTGAGGGGGTTGCCGGCCTCGCCCTTCTTCAGGCGGGTGACCAGCTTGGCGAAGTCGCCGTACCACTTGGTGGCCTGGTCGGCGGGGCCGGAGATGATCAGCGGGGTACGGGCCTCGTCGACGAGGATGGAGTCCACCTCGTCGACGATGGCGAAGTTGTGGCCGCGCTGCACCAGCTCGTCCGACGCCCACGCCATGTTGTCGCGGAGGTAGTCGAAGCCGAACTCGTTGTTCGTGCCGTAGGTGATGTCGCACGCGTACTGCTCGCGGCGCTCGGCCGGCGTCATGTTGGCCAGGATGCAGCCGACTTCGAGGCCGAGGAACTTGTGGACGCGGCCCATCATCTCGGAGTCGCGCTCGGCCAGGTAGTCGTTGACCGTGATCAGGTGGACGCCCTTGCCGGAAAGGGCGTTCAGGTACGCGGGCAGGGTGCCGACGAGGGTCTTGCCCTCACCGGTCTTCATCTCGGCCACGTAGCCGAGGTGGAGCGCGGCACCGCCCATGATCTGCACGTCGTAGTGACGCTGGCCGAGGGCGCGCTTGGCGGCCTCACGGACGGTGGCGAACGCCTCGGGGAGCAGGTCGTCCAGGCTCTCGCCGTCCGCGTACCGCTGCTTGTACTCCTCGGTGAGAGCCCGCAGCTCGGCGTCGGAGAGGTCGACGAAGTCCTCTTCGATGGAGTTGACCTGGTCCGCGATGCGGTGCAGCTTGCGCAGGATCTTGCCTTCGCCTGCACGCATGATCTTCGAGAGGACGGACACGGGGGGTGGTCTCCTTGCCGGTCGGGCCTGGGACGGTCGGTTTCCATAAGACTGATTGAGCAACGGCCATCGTATGCGAGGACCCCGCCGCGCCGGGAGGCCCGGCGGCGCAGTGGTCCTTCTACTGGGAACAACGTCCCGGGGCCCAGGATGGTGCCGCGCCACGCCGACGATGTGCGCGAATGGTGATACGTCGCTCACGCAGGGCGAAACGCCTTGGCGCGGAATGTCCGGTCCGCGCACACTCGCCGGATGGACCCCGTCGTACTGACCACCGAACGCCTGCTGCTGCGCGCCGTCCGCCCGAACGACACCGAGGCCGTGTTCGCTGCGGCCCAGGACCCGGCGATCCAGCGCTGGATCTCCTCCTTCCCCTCGCCCTACCTGCGAGAACACGCCGAGGCGTTCGTCGGCGGCACCGCGCCGGAGAGCTGGGCGGACGACTCGATGTACACCTTCGGCGCCTTCCTGCCCGCCGGGGACCTGGCCGGCATGCTCAGCGTCGTGATGCGCGGCCCCGGCCACGGCGAACTGGGCTACTGGGCGGCGCGCGAACACCGCGGCCGGGGGTACGTCACCGAGGCCGCGTCCGCCGTCGCCCGCTGGGCCTTCACCGCGCTCTCGGTGGACCGGCTGGAGTGGCGCGCCGAGGTCGGCAACAGCCCTTCCCGCGCGGTGGCCGAACGGCTCGGTTTCACCGTCGAGGGCGTCCTGCGGGCCGGCGTGGGCAGCCGGGGCATCCGGCGGGACTCGTGGGTGGGCTCGCTGCTCCCCTCGGACCTCGGGCTGCGCTCCTCGGTGCCCTATCTGCCCGCCCCCGCCCGGCCGTCGGAGGCGAAAGCGCAGGTCGGACGGGACTGTCAGTGGCACCCTCTAAGGTCCCCGTCATGACGACCCCGCCGCGCCCCGCTGTCACCCTCACCGCGGACGACGCCCGCCGGCTCGCCCTGCGGGCCCAGGGCTTCCTCGGTGCCCCCGACCGCCGCTCCGGCGCGCGCGGGGTGCTCCGGGCGCTGGGCGCGGTCCAGCTCGACACCATCTCGGTGCTGGCCCGCTCCCACGAGCTGATCCCGTACGCGCGTCTGGGTGCGATCGGCCGCCCGTCCGTGGAGTCCGCCTACTGGCACACCCCGGCCTCCGGCGCGCCCCACGCCTTCGAGTACTGGTCGCACGCCGCGTGCATCCTCCCCGTCGAGGAGTGGCCGCACTTCGCCTTCCGCCGCCGCGCCTACCGCGACCGCCCGCACTGGAACCACCAGTTGCCCGAGGGTGTCTACGACCAGGTCATCAAGCAGCTCCGCACCGAAGGCCCGCTCACCGCGACCGAGCTGGGTGGTGCGAAGCGCACCAGCGACTGGTGGGACTGGTCCGGCACCAAGGTCGCCGTGGAGCGCGCGCTGATGTACGGCGAGGTGGTCTGCGTGGAGCGCCGCGGCTGGAAGCGGGTGTACGACCTCGCCGAGCGCGCGATCCCGAAGGAACTGCTCCACGACGACCTGGACGACGCCGAGTGCCTGCGCCGCCTGGTCCGGCTGGCCGGCGAGGCGCTGGGCGTGGGCACCCGCGCCGACCTCGCGGACTACCACCGCCTCAGGGGCGACCAGGTCGACGCGGTGATCGCCGAGTCCGGGCTGGTGCCGGTCGAGGTCGAGGGCTGGGGCAAGCCCGCCTGGGCCGACCCGGCCGCGCTGGCGACGCCCCCGCGCGGCCGTCACCGCACCACCCTGCTCTCCCCGTTCGACTCCCTGGTCTGGGAACGGGCGCGCACGGAACGGATCTTCGGCTTCACCCACCGCCTGGAGGCGTACGTCCCCAAGCCGAAGCGGGTGTACGGCTACTTCGCGATGCCGGTGCTCTCCGGCGGGCGGCTGATCGGCCGGGTGGACCCGGCGCGCGAGGGCCGCACGCTGGTGGCGCGGCAGGTCACGCTGGACGGCCCGAAGGCGGTACCGGGCGTGGCGCAGGCCCTGGTGGAGGCCGCGTCCTGGGTGGGCTGCACGGACGTACGGGTGGAGCGGGTCGACGCCCCCGAGCTCCGCGCGCCGCTCACGCTGGAGCTGGCCCGCGCGCTGTCCTGAGAGGCGCACCCCGCCTAGCGGATCTCCAGGATCTTCTCGCGCATCGCGTAGACGACCGCCTCCATCCGGGAGTGCAGCTGCAGCTTCTCCAGGATGTTGCGGACGTGGTTCTTCACGGTGTTCTCCGAGATGAACAACTCCTTGGCGATGTCCCGGTTGTTCATCCCGGTGGCGACGAGCTTGAGCACCTCCAGCTCCCGGTCGGTCAGCCGGGGCGCGGGTACCAGCCGCCGCTCGTCGGTGCGCTGGATCATCGACTTGAACTCGGTGAGCAGCTTGGACGCCATGGAGGGGCTGATCTGCGACTGCCCGTCCGCGACCGCGCGGATGGCGGTGGCCACCTCGTCGGTGGAGATCTCCTTGAGCAGGTAACCGGTCGCGCCCGCCTTGATGGCGTCGTAGAGGTCGGCCTCCTCGTCGCTGATCGTCAGCATGATGATCTTGGCGCTGGGGGCGACCTCCTTGATGGAGGTGCACGCCTCGATCCCGCCCCGCCTGGGCATCCGCACATCCATCAGCACGATGTCGGGCAGCAGGTCGGCCGCCTTGTCCACGGCCTCGGCGCCGTCCCCGGCCTCGCCGACGACCTGGATGTCCTCCTCGGCCGCGAGCACGATCTCCAGACCGCGGCGGAACAGCGCGTGATCGTCGACCACCAGCACCCGGATCGGCTCCTCGCGATCGAGGTCCGGGTCCGGCTCCATGCCGATGACGCCGTCGTCGGCGCCCGCGTCGCGCATCGGTCCGAAGGTGTCCGCCATCGTTCCTCCCCCTGAAGGCTGTGGCCCGTGATTCCGTGCCATCGCCAACCCAAGGCAGCGGCCCACCGGTTGGGCCGGTGCGGTCATGATTTCATGCTCCGGCGCCCCAGCGGTGACGCACAGGGGGGCGAACTGGTCGCACACCGGTGCCCCTGGGGGCGCACACGCGTCCCAGGGGCACCGTCTCCGCTTTCGCCGGGCAGGTCAGCCGCCCAGCGTGTCACCCGCCGCGGGCGGCTGCGCCTCCGCCACCATCGGGTCCGTGTTGAGGTGGATGACGCCGTAGTCGTAGGCGTGCCGCCGGTAGACGACGCTCGGCTCCTTGGTCTCGGAGTCGACGAACAAGTAGAAGTCGTGGCCGACCAGTTCCATCTCGTAGAGGGCCTGGTCAAGGCTCATCGGGGAAGCGACGTGGGTCTTCTCGCGGACGATCAGCGGGCCGTCGCCCTTGACCTCCAGCGACCCGATCTTCTTGGTGGGCACCCCGTCGGACTCGGCGGTCGGGACGGGCTCACCGTCGGGGTAGAGCGTCGCCACGCCGGGGACGACGTCGGGTACTTCGGCGGCCGGGGTGCGGCGTGCGCCCCGGCGCACGACTCGCTTGTCGTGCTGCTTGCGCAGCCGTGCGTCCAGCTTCTCCGCGGCCATGTCGAGGGCCGCGTACGGGTCGCTGGCCGATGCCTCCGCCCGGATCACCGGACCGCGGGAGTGGAGCGTGATCTCCACCCGGTCACAGCGGTCGGCCTGACGGGGGTTGGGCTCCTTGGACACCTCGACGTCGAGGCTGATCACCTTGCCGTCGAGCCTCTGGATCTTCTCCAGCTTCAGCTTCTCGGCCACGTGCTTGCGGAACCGCTCAGGTACTTCGGTCTTGCGGCCCTTGACGACGATGTCCACGCAGAACTCCGTTCCCGGATCGCTCACGCCCTAGGCGGAGCGTCTCCCTTTCGCACCAGGTCCCGGTGAGCCCCGGAACCTCGGACTCGGTGACTTCCACCTCCTCCTCCCCCATGGGCGAGATCTCCATCCCCGTCGCGCGCGAGTTTGCGCAAAACCCACGGCGCGGCAATCGGATATGCGAGGTGTGGCCTGGGCCTTTCCTCACAACCGAACATATCTCGCCCGGACGGATGTCGTCACCCTCTACTGAGGCGTACCTCCGATCAGGTGAATTACTCCCCTCGCTACCTGCAACGACGCACGTTCTTGGTCGGTTCCCCGCTTATTCGAAAGAATCACGAGGCGCGGCGATCACCGCTGCCCGGAGGGCGCTTTGGATGATGTTCACCGGCCTCTTTTCAGGTGCCCCATGCACCGACTTTCCTCTCTGCGATCGCGGCCAGGTCCGTCGTTCCTCCCTACCTTCCCGAGTTGCGCCGCGATACACAGGCATGTCCCGCTCCCACCGGGTTCCGGCCGTCGCGCGAAGTGCGCGTGCCGCCTCGGCCAGGCTCGCGCCGGTGGTGATCAGGTCGTCGACGAGCACGACCTGTCCGCCGGCGAGCAGGTGGGCGCCGCCCGCGCGCACCTCCAGCGCTCCCGCGAGGTTCTCCCGCCGTCGCCGGGCGTCCAGCCCGGCCTGGTCGACCACCGGCCGGCGCTGCCGCAGCACGGCGGCGACCCGCGCCGGGACACCGGCCCGCCGCAGCCGTCCGGCCGCCACCAGCGCCATCCGGCGCACCGGATCGTGTCCCCGCCGTCGCACGGCCCAGCGGGCGGACGGCACGGGCACGAGGAGCACCGGTCCCGCGCGGGAAGGCGCCGCGGCTCGGCCTGGTTCCGCCCCCAGCCCGGCGCGCACGGCTCCCGCCAGGGCCGCGCCCAGCGTCCCCGTGAGCGCGAGCCCGCCCCGTTCCTTGTGCGCGAGGAGGAGTGCCCGTACCTCCCGTGCGTAGGGAGCGGCGGCGTGCACCACCGGCAGCCCGGGCGGCTCGGGCACCGGCCGCACCCGGCGCGGCACCGCGCGCTCCAGCAGCGCCCGGCACCGTGCGCACAACACAGCCGGTGGTGACCCGCAGCCGCCGCACTCGGTCGGCAGCGCAAGGTCGCTGAGGTCCCGCAGCCATCCCCGCATGCCCACCACTGTGCCGAGGCCCGGCCGACCCGGCCACCCCTGTGGAAAACACCCCTGTGGACAACCCCGGCCAGGCCCGGCGCTCTTCACCCGCACGAGTGAGGGGCGCCGGCAACCCGGTCAGCGCGCAGCTATCCCGGATAGACCGGCGCCGTCCCGTCCTTGTCCACCTTCTGCCACTGCGCCCCGGACGGCAGCCGGACGATCCCGTCCTCCGAGTAGGCCACCAGCGGCACCCGGTCGTCCTCGGCGGCGGCGATCGCCCTCACCCGCGACAGCGCGGCCGGCGCCGGACCCTCCAGCGCGGAGCCGTCCACCTGCACGTAGCGCATCTGGTGCACCCCGCCCTGCTCGCGGCCCACCACGACCAGACTGCTGTCACCGGCCCAGGACAGCGCGGTGACCTGCTCCATGTCGGGCGCGGCCGGACGCGGGTCGACGACCGCCGGCGGCTCGGCCGGGGTGTCCCCGGTCCCGCCGCGCGCGTCGCTTCCGGCGCTAGCGCTGTCGCCGCCCTCGATCCGGCCGATGAGGAGGGACTGCTTGTCACCCTTGGCCGCCACGACCAGCGCGATCCGCGCCCCGTCCGCGGCGACCCGTACGTCCCGGATCGGGCCGGGCAGCTCCGGCAGCGTCACCGCGACCGGCTTGCCGGTGCCCTGGGGGACGATGTAGAGCTGCGGCCGGGCCGGATTCAGGTCGGCCACCCACAGGTCGCCCCGCGCGTCCCAGCCGGGCCTGCTCAGCCGGGTGTCCACGCCGGGCCCCTGGCTGGTCAATACCGGCGGGTCCAGCGGGGCGGCGGCGCCCAGCGGGGTCACGTACAGGGACCTGCCGTCCGCGCTGACCCCGGCCGCCGTGCGCTCGTCCCGCGAGACGGCGACCGCCCCGAGCTGCTTGGTGCCCTCGCCGAACGCGCCCGGCACCGGGGTCCCACCGGTGCCCGCGCCGGAGGCGGGCAGCCGGGTCAGCCGGTGCTTGCCGTCCAGGTAGTAGAGGTAGTCCGGGCTCTGCGCGGAGGCGTGCCAGGCGACGGAGTCCGCGCGGCTCTCCGTCAGGTCGCACAGCTGGTCCCCGCCCGGCCCGCGCAGGTCGACCGACTCCAGGTTCGGCGCCAGGTCCCGCAGCGTGAAGAGCAGTTGGGTCGCCATCTCCGTGCAGCGGGCCGGACCGACGCGGGCCGCCTTGGCGTTCAGCGGCACGGTCAGGTTGTTCTCGTCGTCCGGGGTCAGCCCGGTGGTGCCGTCCTTCAGCGCCGCACCGGTCGGGAAACTGGACCGGACCACCGGTCCCAGCCAGGTGGTGGGCCCGCGCAGCAGGGAGCGCACCAACTGGGTCATCGGGTCGACCTTGCTGCGCATGAACACCGGGTCGGCCACCGCCACGGGGTCCCCGGTCGTCCCGGCCCTGGTGTGGTTGGCGAAGTAGTACTTGTCGACGGACGTGTAGTTGCGCTGGAAGTCCGACTTGCCCATCACCACGCCGTCGGGCAGCGCGTCGATGCGCCACTGCCCGCTCTTGGGGTCCTGGATCAGATGCACCCGGGCGCGGTAGTCGCCGTGCGCCGGGGCGTACGCCTGCTGGTCGTCCACCGTGGCCACCCGGTCACCCGCCAGGGCGTAGATGCGCCCGGTGCTGGGCTCCCGGCCGGCCGGCGGGGTCTCGGCCATGATGCCGGGTCCGTCCGCGAGCACGGTGGCCGACCGCTCCGGCCGCCAGGCGCGCGCCGCCGGCGCGGTGAGGTACTTGCGCGCCGTGTCGTAGCGCGGATCGTCGCTGGTCAGCGCCTCCAGGAAGCCCTGCATGATCTCACTGGGGGAAGCGCCCTCGGCGGGCGGCACGGCGAAGACCCGTACCCCCGTGTCCTGGCGCGGCGTGGACTCCACGTTGCGCAGATCCCCGCTGTCGGGCATCGAGGCGCAGCCGCCCAGCAGTACGGCCCCGCAGACCGCGTATGTCACCGCGCGCCCCGGCGTACGCCGGGCGCCCCCCTCGCGGTCAGCGACCACGGAACGCCTCCCCTGCCTCGGTCGAGTCCTGCCCGTCCGGTTCCCGGCCGCCCCCCGCACGCGGTTCGGGCACCTGCGTTCCGGTCCTGTCGTCGGGCCGCCGTCCGCCGTTCGCGGGCCGGGGCACGACACGGTTGCCGTTGCCGCTGCCGGGCAGCGCCGCCGGGTCGGCCACCGGTGTGGCGGCGCCCTGGCGCGGGGGCAGGGCGGAGGCGTTGCCGCCGTTCTCCCGCACCGGGACCGTCGCCAGCTTCTCCGCTCCCCCGCGCGGAGTACCGCCGTCGTCCAGGCCCCGGTTGCGGCGCGAGTCCTTGGGCTCCAGCGGTATCGGTGAGCCCCGCAGCGGCTCGTCCGCGGTACGCGGCAGGGTCAGCCGGAACTGCGAACCGCCGCCCGGCTCACCCCATGCCTGGAGCCAGCCGCCGTGCAGCCGGGCATCCTCCAGCGCGATCGACAGCCCGAGCCCGGTGCCGCCGGTGGTCCGCGCGCGGGCCGGGTCGGCCCGCCAAAAACGGCTGAAGACGCGAGTGGCCTCGCCGGGCTTGAGCCCCACGCCGTAGTCCCGCACCGCGACGGCGACGGCGCCGCCGGCGCTGGCCAGCTTGACCACCACGTCCTCGCCGTCACCGTGCTCGACGGCGTTCACCACGAGGTTGCGCAGCACCCGCTCCACCCGCCGGGCGTCCACCTCCGCGACGACGGGCTGCAGATCGCCCACCACCCGGATACGGCTGCCCTTGCGCTCGGCGAGCGGCTCGGCACCCCCGACGACCCGCCGGACGACCTCCCTGAGGTCGATCGGCTCGGCCTCCAGCGCGGCCGCGCCCGCGTCGAACCGGCTGATCTCCAGCAGGTCCGCGAGCAGCGACTCGAACCGGTCGAGCTGGTCCGCGAGAAGCTCGGCGGACCGCGCGGTCATCGGGTCGAAGTCCTCGCGGGCCTCGTGGATGACGTCGGCCGCCATGCGGACGGTGGTCAGCGGAGTGCGCAGCTCGTGCGAGACGTCGGAGACGAACCGCCGCTGCATCCGCGAGAGGTCCTCGAGCTGCTGGATCTTGAGCTGGAGGTTCTGCGCCATCCTGTTGAAGGCTTCGCCGAGGCGCGCGATGTCGTCCTCGCCGGTCACCTTCATCCGCTCCTGCAGCCGCCCGGCGGACAGCCGCTCGGCGATCCCGGCCGCCATCCGCACCGGCGTGACGACCTGCCGCACCACCAGCCAGGCGATCGCCCCGAGGAGGACGACCACGAACAGGCCGGCGGTCGCCAGCGTGACCTTGACCAGGCTGAGCGAGTTCTCCTCCTGGGTGAGCGGGAAGAGGTAGTACAGCTCGTACGGGTGCCCGTTGGGGTCGTTGACCTGCTTGCCGATGACCAGCGCGGGCTGGGACTCCTTGCGGTTGCTGTAGACGATCCGGGTGTAGCTCTGGGCGGCGGCGGTGCTGGAGCTGCTGTTGACCCGGTCGCGCAGGCTCGCGGGCACGCTCTCGGCCGGGCTGACGTACCCGGAACCACGCGGGCTGCGGCCACCCCCGCTGTCGTCGCCGACGGGCAGCGTGACCACGTCGAAGGCGCCCGAACCGCCGCTGGACAGCGACTCCACGAGGTCGCTCATCCACTGGATGACGTTCTGGGACTGCGGGCCGTCGGCGCCGTTGCCGCCCGTGCTGCCGTGGGTGGCGGCCGCGGTCTCGTCCGCGCTCTGCCGGGCCACGGCGAAACCACCGGTGGCCTGGCTCTGCGAGGCCTTGACCTTCGCCTCCAGCAGGCCGTTGCGCACCTGGCCGATGACGACGAAGCCGAGCAGCAGCACGACCCCGAGCGACATCAGCAGGGTGGTGGCGACGACCCGGAGCTGGATGTTGCGCCGCCACAGCCGCATGCCGGGCAGCAGCGGGCGGCGCACCCAGCGGATGAGCAGCCGGACGACCGGACTGCCCTGGACACCGCCGCTCAGCAGGGCGGCGGTGAAGAGGCGGCCCCGGCGCGGATTCCCCGCACCGCGGCCGGACGCGCGTCCCGGACCGGCGCCGGGCCGGCCGGGAGCCGAAGCGGCGCTGTCCCGGGACATGTCAGCTGGGTCCGGCCTTGTAGCCGACGCCTCGGACGGTCACCACGATCTCGGGCCGCTCCGGGTCCTTCTCGACCTTGGAACGCAGCCGCTGCACATGCACGTTGACCAGGCGGGTGTCGGCGGCGTGCCGGTAACCCCAGACCTGCTCCAGCAGCACCTCACGGGTGAACACCTGCCACGGCTTGCGCGCGAGCGCGACGAGCAGGTCGAACTCCAGCGGGGTCAGCGCGATCGACTGCCCGTTCCGCTTCACGGAGTGTCCGGCCACGTCGATCACCAGGTCACCGATGGTGAGCTGCTCCGGCGCCGGCTCCTCCGACCTCCGCAGCCGCGCCCGTATGCGGGCCACCAGCTCCTTCGGCTTGAACGGCTTCACGATGTAGTCGTCCGCGCCCGACTCCAGGCCCACGACGACATCGACGGTGTCGCTCTTGGCGGTGAGCATCACGATCGGCACCCCGGACTCCGCCCGGATCAGGCGGCACACCTCGATGCCGTCCCTGCCGGGCAGCATCAGGTCCAGCAGCACCAGATCGGGCTTGGACTCCCGGAAAGCGGCCAGCGCCTTGTCCCCGTCGGCTACGAAAGACGGCTCAAAACCTTCACCACGCAGCACGATGCCGAGCATCTCGGCCAGTGCGGTGTCGTCGTCGACGACAAGGACTCGTCCCTTCATAAACGACATCATCCCATTCTCATAACGACGACAGAGCCGCAGGTGAGGCACGTCACTGGCCTGTGACGATAGTCGTACCGAGCGGTCACTGTCTGCCCCTGTCCGTGGACGTTGATGTCAGGGATGGATGTCAGCTCGCCGTACGCGCGTCCGCCCTAGAGCGGCGAGGGCGGTCCGCACCCCTCGGCGCGCTCTTGCTGCTCGACGTCAAACTGGGTGCCGACCACACGGGCCGCCTACTTGGCGCTAGGGCACACGATCCAAGTGACCCCGTGCGCTGGCGGTGAAGCGTCCCATCTGACGGCCCGCCTCTTCCTCGGCGCTGTGCAGCGCGCGTTCTTGATCAGTGCTGTCTGCGCCCTCCGCCAAGGCCAGTGCCAGCTGGTGGATGCTGGCCCACCACTCGGTTATCGCGGCTTGGGCCTCCTGGGCTCGATCGCCTAGTTCAAGGGGTCCCTCAAGCTTGACGGCGACCATGGTGGCCATCAGCTCGCCGCGGTGCTCTCTCACAACGCTCGCGAATCCGTCTAGGTCAGTGTCGGTGTACTGCCCAGATCTAATCGCCGTTGTTGTTTCGATCAGGAATCGACTGGCCTTCATGTACTGGGTCATGAAGGCCCCATATGCCTCTCGTTGGACCTGTCTACGCCACTGACCGTTGGCGCCTGAGAGCTGCTGGCGAGTTACCCAGCGGCCCTGCCAGAACGCGAGGGATGCCGCGATGGAAGTACCCAGCACACCGACAGCGCTACCAAGCACAGCTGCTAGCCCTTGATCCATTGAGCCATTGTGGGACGGGATGGAGGGCCACGCGGTCGACTTCACGGCTTTGGGCTGGAGCGTCAATGAGTGAGTCAAAGCGATGGGCGCCGCCCCACGGTGAGGACGGCGCCCGTATGAAGGCTTTGAGGGCTGACCTCATCCTTATCAGGTCGATCACGGAGAGTCGACAACGCTGGCGGACCGCTCGGTGTCTTTGGTTGAGCGTCCGTTGCCGTACGACGCCGGTCGGCACTGTCCGCGCCTGTTGGTGTCAGCCGATGATGTCAGCCCACCGACACCCCTTGACAGATCGGCTGCCCACTGGCGGGACGTGCCATGTTGGCCTACGTGTGGGCCTGCCACGACCGGTCTGCCTCAACTCGGGCCACTTCGGCTTCGTACTGGCTCGCCTCGAAGTGAAACTCCGGCAGCGGGGGAGCAGGGGCAAAGGGAACCTTCCAGTCGGACCACTGCACGATCTCCCTGCACCGCTGTACGACCACGGACAGGAAGCCACAGCAGCCGCCGGTGCAGTCGGGTTCCCCAAGCTCCAGGCGGCGCGGCTCGCTGGTAGCCCGCAGAGGGCTGGGCTGATCGACGGGTAGTAGCTCAGCCGCGTACGGCCCGCGACCGCCCTCTTTGACTGCCTCTTCGACCACGTCCTCGCCGTTGACCCAGAACCGCAGTTGAGGACGCCACCTCGGTCCCCGCGGCAACACCTTGATCTCCAAGTGATCGAACATCAGGCCACTTTAGGAGTCATGCGGACGCTGACGCACAGCCTTATCCACGCGGCTGAGGAGTGCACGTTCATGTGTACTCACCTGGGTACTTCGCAGATCACGCAGACGTCTATCTCAGCCCACCACTCTCCCCAGCTCCCGTCCCGTCCGCCGTCGACCCACACACCGTGGAGCGGGCGTGGTTCATGGCGTCCAGGTGGAGCGCGCCACTGTACGAACGACCTGGACGCCATGGGCCGCGTCTGCTCGGCTTTGCCTGGGTCGATGGTGGACGGGATGGGAGCTCCCCGCGCACGCCACTACGGGCCCGCAGTCGGGAACGGCGCCCCCTCCATCCCGGTGCCGGCCGATCCCCCGCCGGAGGCATCGCCTTGACCGCAGGCCGCTGTATGCGTTGATCGGCTCATGGCTACCGGGCCCTATCCACATGTGGGCGCGCGTCGGCGGCGGCAGCGCCGAGCGAGCCGAAGGCAGGAGCGCGGGCGCAGCCAGAGCCGGGAAGCGCGCCCGGCGGAGCGGAGCGCAGCCGGGGCTTGATGAGGTAGAGAAACCTGTAACAACTCGTGGCTGGTCCCGGTCTGGGCAGGGATGCCGCCTCCGTGGTCGCCTGATGGTCAGGGCAGGTGCACGTAAGGGGGCAGGGTGCAGTCGTTGCCGGATGACTTGGCACGGAACCGACCGGGCGATGCGGTGCGCCGCAAAATCCGGGAGCTACAGCCGAACCCAGTGCTGAGACTGATCGACCGAGGGCGGCCCGGCACGGACATCTACTCCTGGGCCTCAGGGCTCAAGGGTGAGCAACGCACCGCCAGACGGCTCCGAAGGCTACGTGGTCACGGCTGGCTCACCCTGCACGCGGTTCAGTGGGTCACCGGTACGGACATCGACCACCTGGCCATCGGTCCCGCCGGCGTCTTCGCCATCAACTCGAAACGGCATCCGGGCATAACCATCTGGTACGGAGACCGAGCCGTCACCGTGAACGGCGCCTCCACCAAGCACATCGCTGCCAGTCAGTCCGAGGCGCGCAAGGTCTCCCGCGCCCTGTCCACACCCTGTGGATTCCAGGTGTCCGTACGCCCCGTGATCTCCGTCGTGGACGCGGCGAAGCTGACCGTCAAGAGCGCCAACCCGCCGGTCCTCGTCCTGGAGGTCGAGCATCTGAACCGGGTGCTGTCCGGGCTGACGCCGATGCTTTCAACTGATCAGGTGGCCCACATCTACGCGGTGGCAAGGCGGGGGCGCACCTGGTCCGGTTGATCACGCGTCAAAGTCGTACTCCAAGATGTATGAAGCGGCGTCGAGCGTCATCTCGTTGATCTCGACAGGGCGCCCCTCGTCCGCGAACGCGGTACGGCAGATCAGCATGGCCGGCGTGGCCGAGGACATGCTCAGCCGGGACATCTCGTCCTTCGACGGCATGCGGGAGCGGACCTCCTCACGGACGTGCACCGGCTTATACCCGAGTTCGGCAAGCCAGGGCAAGACCATCCCATTCTCATAACGACGACAGAGCCGCAGGTGAGGCAGGTCACTGGCCTGTGACGATAGTCGTACCGAGCGGTCACTGTCTGCCCCCGGTGCCCAGGGGGCGGCTGCCGGGGCCGATCGGGCGGGCGGCTCCGGCAGCCGGTGCGGTTCTCAGGCGGCCGGCGTGGCCCGGGCCCGCGCGCTCAGCGCCGCCAGCGCCTGTGGGGTCACCGGAGAGACGGTGCCCTCCTCGGTGACGATGGCCGTCACCAGTTCCGGCGGTGTCACGTCGAACGCCGGGTTGTACGCCTGCGTACCCAGCGGCGCCAACGGCACCCCACCCCCTCCGCCCACCGCGGACGCCTGGGGCGTGAGGATCTCGGTCACCTCGAAGCCAGGCCGCTGCTCGACCTCTATGGACGCCCCGTCCGGGCTGTCCGGGTCGATGGTGGTCACCGGCGCCACCACGATGAACGGCACGTGGTGGTAGCGCGCCATCACCGCCAGCGGATAGCTGCCGACCTTGTTCGCCACCGAGCCGTCGGCCGCGATCCGGTCCGCGCCGATCAGCACCGCGTCCACCTCACCGGCCGCGAAGAGCGAACCGGCCGCGCTGTCCGTGAGCAGCGTGTACGCCATCCCGCTGCGCGCCGCCTCCCACGCCGTCAGGCGCGACCCCTGCAGCAGGGGGCGCGTCTCGTCCACCCAGAGCCGCCGCAGCCGCCCCACCCGGTGTGCGGCCAGCGCCACCGCGAACGCCGTGCCCTCCCCGCCCGACACCAGCGCACCGGTGTTGCAGTGGGTCAGCACCCGGTGGCCGCCGCCCGGCATCAGCTCGTCCAGCAGTGCCAGACCGTGCGCGGCCATCCGCGCGCTCGCCTCCGCGTCCTCCCGGTGCAGCGCCTGGGCCGCGGCGAGCGCCGCCGTCGCCGCGGCGGTGGGATCGCCGGTCGTGGTCAGCGCGTCCCGGTAGGCGGCCAGGGCCCGGTGCACCCCGACGGACAGGTTCACCGCCGTGGGCCGGGCGCTCTCCAGCGCCTCGGCGGCCTCGTCCACGTCGAAGCCGCGCGCGGCGGCCAGCGCGACGCCGTACGCACCCGCGATGCCCAGCACCGGCGCACCGCGCACCGCGAGCGAACGGATCGCCTCCACCAGCGTGGACGCGTCCGTGCACACCAGCTCGACCTCCTCGGACGGAAGCCTCGTCTGGTCGAGAAGGATCAGTACGGGCCCTTCAGGTGGTTCCTCCCAACGGATGACCGGTATCTCGCTCGGCCGCTTGTGCTCACCGGGTCGCGCCTGCTGATCAGCCATGCGGTGAGTCTGCCCCGTATCCGGCGGAGAATTGATGGACTAGGGGGCCCACCGCACCAGGTCACACCGTGACCAGGCCATGGCACGATGGCTGCCAACCTGCCGCCGCGACCGCGGACGGGCACCGTGAAGGAGCTTCGATGAGTGACACGCCGGGCTGGGCTTCGCCCGGACCCGACCCGTCGTCCGAGGAACGGCAGACCGGCGCGCCCGGCGCCGCCGAGCCCACGCCCACCGACAAGCCCGCGTCGGCCGCACAGCCGGGCGAGGCTTCGCAGAGCCCGGACGCGGAGGTCTCGGACGCGAAGGGGCCGGAAGCTCCAAAGGCCAAGGCCTCGGAGTCCAAGTGGGCCGAGGGTCAGCCGCCGCCCGGACAGTGGTCGGCGCCCACCGGCGCACCCGCCCCCGGCCAGGCGCCCCCGCCGCCACCACCGGGCGCCGGCTGGGGTGGACAGCCGCCCGCCGGTTGGGGCGGAGCCCCGGCCTGGGGCAATGGCTGGGGCGGTCCGCCGCCCGCCGCGAAGCCCGGTGTGATTCCGCTGCGCCCGCTCGGCATCGGCGAGATACTCGACGGCGCCATCTCCACCATGCGCGCCTACTGGCGCACCGTCCTCGGTATCTCGCTGACGGTGGCGGTCCTCACCGAGCTCTGCGCGCTCCTGCTCCAGGGCGTCCTCCTGAAGGACACGACCAGCACGCTCAGCGACCCGGACGTCACCCCGGCCGAGGCGCTGCGCTCCCTCGGCTCGATCACGGCCGGTGCGCTGCTCGTCGGGGTGGTCTCCGTGGTCGGCACCATCGTGGCCACCGCGCTGCTGACGACGGTGACCAGCCGAGCGGTCCTCGGCAAGCCGATCAGTGTCAACGAGGCGTGGCGCGAGTCCCGCGGTCAGCTCCTCAAGCTGCTCGGCCTCCTCGTGCTGCTGGCCCTCATCACCGGCGGCATCCTGGTCGCCGGCGCGCTGCCAGGCCTCGTCGTGGGGCTCGTCGCGGGCTTCGACGCCCCTGCCGTCATCCTGCTCGTCCTGGGCATCCTGGCGGCCGTGGTCGTCGTGATCTGGCTGACCGTCCGCTTCTCCCTCGCCTCGCCCGCGCTGATGCTGGAACGACAGGGCGTGTGGAAGTCGCTGAGCCGCTCGGCCAAGCTCGTCCAGGGCTCCTGGTGGCGCGTCCTCGGCGTGCAGTTCCTCGCCGGGCTCATCGCCAACATGGTCTCCTGGATCGCGGTGATCCCCTTCACCGCCATCGCGTTCGCCGTCAGCGGCGAGAAGATGACCAACCTGATGGGCACCGGCGCCCAGCCGGCCGACTGGTCGTTCCTGCTCATCACCGGCATCGGCTCGGTCATCGGCGCCACGCTCACCATGCCGGTCAAGGCGGGGGTCACCGTGCTCCTCTACATCGACCAGCGCATCCGCCGCGAGGCCCTCGACCTCGAACTGGCCCGCGCCGCCGGCGTCCAGGGCTACACCCCCGGCGCCACGCCCGGCCCGGTGCCGGGGAGCTGATGCGGTGAGCATGACGGGGGGAGTTCTCACGGCGGCGTCGGCCATGTCCGGCGCCGCCCGCTTCACCACCTTCGCGTCGCGCGGCTCCGGCGACGAACCGCCCGTGACCATCCCGCGCGACCCCGCCCGCGAGGCGGCCCGCCGCGAGCTGGCCAAGCGGATGTACCACGAGAACGATCCCAGCCTGTTCCAGCGCGCCCTGAACGCGTTCTGGGAGTGGCTCGGCAGGCTCCTCGCCAAGGCCGCCTCGGCGACACCGGGCGGCTCGCTCGGCCTCCTCGTCGTGGTCCTGTGCGTCATCGCCGTCCTGGCCGCCCTGTGGTGGCGGCTGGGTACCCCGCGCCGCGGCCCCGTCACGGCGGCCCCACTGTTCGACGAACGCCCGCGCACCGCCGCCGAACACCGCGCCGCCGCCGACGCCCACGCCGCCCAGGGCCACTGGAACCAGGCGGTACAGGAACGCATGCGGGCCATCGTCCGCGCCTTGGAGGAACGCGCCCTGCTCGACGTCCGCCCCGGCCGCACCGCCGACGAAGCCGCCGCCGAGGCCGGCCGCGCCCTCCCCGCCCACGCCGACGCACTCCAGGCCGCCGCCCGCCACTTCGACGACGTCACATACGGTGGCCGCGCCGCCGACCAGGAGACGTACCGGCGCGTCGCCCGGCTCGACAGCGACCTCCCACGCGCCCGCCCCACCCTGGCGACCGGCGCCGCCCCCGACGGGAAGACCGGATGACCACCTCGTCCGCCCTCACCGCCCGTCAGATCTGGACCCGCAACCGGGGGATCGCCCTCGCGATCGTCCTGCTGCTGGTCGGTGCCGCCGTCATCGCCGTCATCCGCTCCCAGACCAAACACGGAAACCTCGACCCCCGCTCGGCCGACCCCCGGGGCAGCCGGGCCGTCGCCGAACTCCTCGCCGACCGAGGGGTCACCACCCGCCTGGTCACCACCCTCGACGCGGCACGCGAGGCCGTCGGCCCGGACACCACCCTCCTCGTGGCCGTACCCGACTTGCTGACCCACCGCCAACAGACCGAGCTGGCCCGTGCCACGGCACCCTCCGGCGGCCGCACCGTGCTCGTCGCCCCCGGCGACTGGTCCGTCGGCCGCCTCGCCCCCGGTGTCACCGCGAGCCCCGTCACCACCCTCGAGACCACGCTCGACCCCGGCTGTGCCCTCCCCGAGGCCCGCCGGGCGGGGAGCGCCGAGACCGGTGGCATCCGCTACCGCACCACGGCCGACGACGCCGACGCCTGCTACCCGAGCGAGCGACGCGCGACCCTCCTGCGCCTCCCGGCGGCCTCGGGGACCGGCGACACCGTCCTCCTGGGCGCGCCCGACATCCTGCTCAACGACCGTCTCGACCAGCAGGGCAACGCCTCGCTCGCCCTGCAACTCCTCGGTTCCCGCCCTCATCTGGTCTGGTACCTCCCCTCACCCGCCGATTCCTCCGCCGACGACGCCGGCCGCAGAAGCCTCTTCGACCTGCTCCCCCCGGGCTGGCTCTGGGGCACCCTGCAACTGTTCGTCGCAGCGCTTCTCGCCGCCCTCTGGCGCGGCCGCCGCTTCGGCCCGCTCGTCCCCGAGAGGCTGCCCGTCGTCATCCGCGCCTCCGAGACGACCGAGGGCCGCGCCCGTCTCTACCGCAAGGCAGACGCCCGCGACCGCGCCTCCGCCGTCCTGCGCTCCACGGCCCGCACCCGCCTGGCCCCGCTCGTCGGTGTCCCCGCCACCCAGGCCCACACTCCGGAAGCCCTGCTCCCCGCTCTGTCCACGCGTCTCCCCGACAGCGGCGAACAGGCCCTGCGCTCCCTCCTCTTCGGAGAGCCGCCCCGCGACGACGCGGCCCTCATCGCACTCACCGACCGACTCGACGCCCTCGAAAGAGAGGTACGCCGTTCATGATGGCCCCGACCACTGACAGCGCCGGGAGCACCGAGGACGCGGCCGCCGCCCGTGCCTCACTGGAGACCCTGCGCACCGAGATCGCCAAAGCCGTGGTCGGCCAGGACCCCGCCGTCACCGGACTCGTCGTCGCCCTGCTGTGCCGCGGCCACGTCCTCCTCGAAGGCGTCCCCGGTGTCGCGAAGACCCTCCTAGTCCGCGCCCTGGCCTCGGCACTCGAACTCGACACCAAACGCGTCCAGTTCACGCCCGACCTGATGCCGAGCGATGTCACCGGCTCTCTCGTCTACGACACCCGGACCGCGGAGTTCTCCTTCCAGCCCGGCCCCGTCTTCACCAACCTCCTCCTCGCGGACGAAATCAACCGCACCCCGCCCAAGACCCAGTCCTCCCTCCTCGAAGCCATGGAGGAGCGACAGGTCACCGTCGACGGCGTTCCGCGCCCCCTCCCCGAGCCGTTCCTGGTCGCGGCCACCCAGAACCCGGTCGAGTACGAGGGCACCTACCCCCTCCCCGAAGCCCAACTGGACCGCTTCCTGCTCAAACTGACGATCCCGCTGCCCTCTCGCGAGGACGAGATCGATGTCCTCACCCGCCACGCGTCGGGCTTCGACCCCCGCGACCTGCGCGCAGCGGGCGTACGCCCCGTCGCCGGCCCCGCCGACCTCGAAGCCGCCCGGGCGGCCGTGGCCGAGACGACCGTCTCCGCCGAGATCACGGCCTACGTCGTGGACATCTGCCGCGCCACCCGTCAGTCCCCGTCGCTCACCCTGGGTGTCTCCCCCCGAGGTGCCACCGCACTGCTCGCGGCCGCCCGCGCCTGGGCCTGGCTGACGGGCCGTGACTACGTCACCCCCGATGACGTGAAGGCCCTGGCCCTGCCCGCACTACGGCACCGGGTCCAACTCCGCCCGGAGGCGGAGATGGAGGGCGTGACCGCCGACTCGGTCATCAACGCGGTACTGGCCCAGGTCCCGGTACCCCGCTGATGCCGCTCACCGGACGCGCCGCCCTCGTCGCGGCTCTCGGCTCCCTCCCCGTCGGCCTGCTGGAGCCCGGCTGGACGGGCATCCTCGCGGTCAACGGCTCCCTGGCCCTGGCCTGCGCCTGTGACTTCGCGCTGGCGGCGCCCGTACGACGCCTCGTCCTCACTCGCTCCGGCGACACCTCCACTCGTCTCGGCGAAACCGCCGACATCACCTTGACCGTCACCAACCCGACCCGCCGCCCACTGCACGGACGGCTGCGGGACGCATGGCCACCCAGCAGTTGGGAACCGGGCACCGAGGTCGAAGGCTCCCGGCACCCCCTGGACATCCCGGCCGGCGAACAACGCCGTGTGACAAGCCGGTTGAGGCCCACCCGCCGAGGCGACCGCCAAGCCGACCGCGTCACGATCCGCTCCGACGGCCCGCTCGGGCTGTTCTCCCGTCAGGGCACCCACCGAGTGCCCTGGTCACTACGGGTTTTGCCCCTTTTCACCAGCCGAAAGCATCTCCCGTCGAAACTCGCTCGATTGCGTGAACTAGACGGTAGGACAAGCATTCTGACACGCGGTGAGGGCACCGAGTTCGACAGCCTGCGCGAGTACGTTCCCGGCGATGACACCCGCTCCATCGACTGGCGAGCCACCGCCCGCCACTCCACCGTCGCCGTACGCACCTGGCGCCCGGAGCGCGACCGGCGCATCCTCCTGGTCCTCGACACCGGCCGCACCTCGGCCGGCCGCGTGGATGATGTGCCGCGTCTGGACGCCGCCATGGACGCGACCCTCCTCCTGGCTGCCCTCGCCTCCCGCGCCGGCGACCGCGTGGACCTGCTCGCCTACGACCGCCAGGTGCGCGCTCTGGTCCAGGGCAAGTCAGCCGGCCAGCTCCTGCCGTCCCTCGTCACAGCGATGGCCACACTGGAGCCGGAGCTGGTCGAGACGGACGCCCGCGGTCTCACAGCGGCCGTGCTGCGTACGGCACCGCGCCGTTCGCTGATCGTCCTGCTGACGTCGCTCGACGCCGCTCCCGTGGAGGAGGGCCTGCTGCCGGTGCTTCCTCAGCTCACCCAGCGCCACACGGTCCTCGTGGCGTCTGTGGCCGACCCTCATATCGCGCGCATGGCACAGGAGAGGGGAAGTATCGACGCGGTGTACCAGGCCGCAGCCGCCGCACAGGCTCAGCAGGAACGGCAACGCACTGCCGAGCAGCTTCGTCGCCATGGGGTGACGGTGGTGGACGCGACGCCGGAGGAATTGGCTCCCGCGCTGGCTGACGCGTATTTGGCACTCAAGGCGGCCGGCCGCCTCTGAGGCGTATTCACGCTCTCCCGCTACGGAGGGAAAAGGGTCCGGAACGCAGAAAACCCCCGCACCAAAAGGTGCGGGGGTCTCCCTCAAAATTAGTTCGGCGGCGTCCTACTCTCCCACAGGGTCCCCCCTGCAG